>CAVTHV010000028.1:0-15004 GCA_963734595.1 uncultured beta proteobacterium | reverse complement strand
ATGTGCTCGACCAGTTCGGCCTCGGAGTTGCTCTGGCAGGCGCTCAACCGGACGCCGGCTTTCCCGGCCAGTTCAGCGAGCCGGAATTGACGCCCTGCAGGGTTGCGGTGCCGTAGCTGCTCCGGCTCACGGCTGCCCAGCAGATTCAGATTCGGGCCGTTGATGAGCAGGATGTTTTTGGAGGTTGTCATGTTGCCACCGCTGCACTCACGCCGGTCTGCTGAATCGGGTATTGCGGCCGGGCGGTGTTCTGGTACTGATGTTAGATGGGCGCAAGTTTGCCGCAAATAACGGCATGTTGTCCAGAATTTTGCCGAAAATCGGGGTATTAGGCTCGCGGATCACAGAAAAATCTCAATCAAATCAACCGATAATCGACCAGGTTCCAGCGCCGCACCCCATTTCGTGTCCCAATCAGGGAGCCACCTGGGTTCCAGCCAGCATGCCGCCGCGGAGCGCCCAGACCCAGCTCGGCAGATTTTGAGAGTTAGAAGAAGTTAGTAGAAATTGCCGGAAGATGCCAGCTATAAGAGCGATTCTATGATGCCTTGAAGCTTGGCTTCGTTGATGCCCCCGAGCTCCGTGCCGGCAATTTTCCCGTTGCGGTCGATGATGATCGTGAAAGGCAGGGCGCCGACGCGATTGCCGGCCCGGCGGGACATTTCGACCGTCTCGATGCCGCCCAGCAGCACCGGATAATTCATCCCGAACTCGCGGGCAAACGCCTGCACCGGGTCACGCCGGTCGATGGCGATCCCGACGAACTGCAGGCCCCGCGCCCGATATTTGTCCTGCAGCCTGACAAAAGCGGGGATTTCCTCGCGGCACGGCGCGCACCATGTCGCCCACAGGTTGACGACCAGCACCTTGCCGCGCCACTGGCTGAGCGGCTGCGACTGGCCATCGAGATCGGCAAGGCGGGTGGCCATCACGACGTCGGCGACCCCCGCATCGCTCCCGCCGCCCATGCGCCAGACATTGAATAGAATCCCCGCCGCACCGGCGAAAACCGCCACTGCCGCGAACAACAGGATCCGTCGTTTATTGCTGCGCGTCACTTGAAGTTGATCGCCCGGTCGAGCACGGCCGCAAACTGGTCCGCGGACTGGAAACCTATCACTCTCAATCCGTTGATTTCGTTACCATTTCCATCGAAGAACACGATGCCGGGCGGACCGAACAGGCCGAAGCGTTTCAGGAGCGCGCCGTGCTCCGCGGTGTTCGCCGTCACGTCGGCCTGCAGCGTGACCATGCCGGCAAAGCGCGCCTTAACCTGCGGGTCGGGAAAGGTGTAGCGCTCGAGTTCCTTGCACGAAACACACCAGTCGGCATAGAAATCCAGCATCACCGGTTTGCCGCCAGCGGATTTGATGGCGCCGTCGAGTTCGGCCAGGCTGTTCACGCGCTGGAATGCGCTGGGCGCGGCTTCCGGTGCGGCGCCACCCAGGCGCAGACCGGAAAGCGGCTGCAGAATATCGCGGCCGCCCGACAGCGCGCCGAGCAGGAAAGCGATGCCCGCCACCAGCGCGATGATGCCGATGCCCTTGCTGAACTTCTGGAAACCGTGCGCGCCCGGCGGCAGCGGGTCGATCGCGTGCATGTACATCGCGGCCACGATCAACAGCGCCGCCCACGCCAGCATCTGCACCGTCAGCGGGATCAGCGGTGAAACCAGGTAAATCGCCACCGCCAGCAGCAGCACCCCGAAAAAGCGTTTCACCGTATCCATCCACGGCCCGGCTTTCGGCAGCAGCCCGCCGGCCGAGGCGCCGAGCACGAGCAGCGGCACGCCCATGCCGAGCGCCATCGCAAACAGGGCGCTGCCGCCGAGCACGACATCGCGGCTCTGGCTGATGTAAAGCAGCGCGCCGGCCAGCGGCGCCGCGATGCACGGCCCGACGATCAGGGCCGACAGGATGCCCATCGTGAATACGCCGAGGAAATGCCCGCCGGGAACGCGGCTGCTCGTTTCGGCGAGCCGCGACTGCAGCGCAACCGGCAGCTGCAGCTCGTAGAGGCCGAACATCGCCAGCGCCAGCGCGACGAAGACCGCCGCGAAACTGCCGAGCACCCACGGACTCTGCAGCGCCGCCGAGAGCATCGCGCCGGAGAGCCCCGCGGCGACGCCGGCGAGCGCATAGGTGATCGCCATGCCCAGCACGTAGGCGGCCGAAAGCAGAAAACCGTGCATCCTGGTGAGGTGATGGCCGCGCCCGGCAATGACGCCGGACAGAATCGGCACCATCGGCAGCATGCAGGGCGTGAAAGCGAGCAGCAGGCCGAAGCCGAAAAAACTCGCGATGAGCAGCCAGAAGCCGCCGCGGAACAGCCCCGCGATCCGCGTCTCCTCGGATTGCAGCGGCGCGCTCGGCGCAGAGTACAGCCCGCCGCCGCCCGACGCGCCGGGCGCCGCACCAGCGGGAAACGATGCCAGACTGAGCCGCGCTTTCTGCTCCTGGGGCACGTAACACACGCCGGCATCGGCACAGCCCTGCGAAACCGCGGTCAGCGTCACTGCGTCCGTCTTGCCGCCATTCTGGAGCGGCAACAGAATTTTCACTTCGTCGCGATAGGTCACGACGTCGCCGAAAAATTCGTCCTTTTTGATTTTGCCCTGCGGCAGCTGCGGCGCGCCGATCCCGACCGCCGCGGGCTCGACCGCAAAGTGGAACTTGTCGCGGTACATGTAATAGCCCGGCGCGATCTGGTAACGCACCTCGATGGTATGGGCGTCGGTCAGCTGCGCCGCGAAACGGAACGCCTGCTCCGGCTCGAGCAGTTCGGGCGTCGCGGCGTGGCCCAGGCAGGGCACGATCAGCAGCAGGGTTAACAGAAAACGCATTGCGGGATATTCGGAGTGGATGGGCTAGCCGATGGCCGGGGTGGTTTCCGCCGTCACCCATTCCAGGTACTCGGGCAGACCGCGCACGACTGGGACAGCGAGGATTTCCGGAAGTTCGTAAGGATGATGCGCGCGGATCGCCGCCTCGACTTCGGGATAGAGCGCGCTGCGGATCTTGATCTGCACCGGCACTTCCTGCGCGGTTTCGAGGTCCCCCTTCCAGCGATACACCGACGTGCATTCCGCCAGCACGCTGACACATGCGGCGAGCCGCTTTTCCACCAGGGCGCGCGCCAGCTTCAGCGCCGTCTCGCGGTCGGGCAGGCTGGTCAGCACGATGACGGCATCGGTGGCTTCGGCGGCGGGCATGGCGGTCAGGAAGCGCGGCCGGCGGGATTGGCGAGCAGGGCGGCGGCAATACCGTCTTCTACCGTCGGGTAGCGCAGCCGCAGGCGCAACTCCTGCTTGATGCGGCGGTTGGTGAGCCGTCGCGATTCATTCATGAACGACAGCAGGCCCTCCGGAATGCTGCGCGCGGCGTCGGCGCGGGCCACGCGCCGCGGGCGCGGCAGGCCGAAGCGGTCGGCCACGAGGTCGAAGTAATCGCCCATTTTCTGCGGCGCGTCGTCGACGGCGTTATACATGCGTCCGGGATGCGCATGATGCAGGGCCGCGATCACGATGCGCGCGAGGTCGTCCGCATGGACATGATTCACGTAAGAGTCGTCTTCCGGCCTGAGCGCCGGCGTGCCCTGCTCCAGGCGCGCGAGCGGCAGGCGGTCCGCCGCATAAATGCCCGGCACGCGCAGGATGGAAACGCTCACGCCGCTGCGCCGGCCCCATTCGCGCAGGCGCTTTTCGGCATCCGCGCGGCGCCGCGCGCGCTCGGTCTGCGGCCGCGCCGGATGCGTCTCGGGCACGAGCCCGCCGTTGCAGTCGCCATAGACGCCGCTGGTGCTGATGTAGACCAGTTGCTGTGGTAGACTTTTGCCCTTTGCCAGCGCCGCAATCAGATGCGCGGTACGCGTATCGTGCGCGCCGCGGCCGGGCGGCGGCGCGAGATGCACGACGTCGTGGGCAAGCCCGGCAAGCGGATGAAGCGTTTGCGGCTCGTCGAGATCGCCGCGGATCGGCGTGATGCCGAGCGCGCGCAAAGTTGCGAAACGCTGCGGCTCGCGGGAAAGCGCGTAAATCCGGTAGCGCTCGCGCAGCAGCGGCACCATGCGCAGCGCCACGTCGCCGCAACCGATGATCAGCAAACGTCTCATGCAATAATTTTAACCCATTCAGCCCCTTACAACGGAATTGTCGTTTCCGGTCCAGCCGCATGTCCCACCAGATCACCATCAAACCGAGCAACCACGTTTTCGCCGTCAATGAAGGCGAAACCATCCTCGAAGCCGCGCTGCGCGAGGGCTTCGTCATCGCTTACGGCTGCCGCAATGGCGCCTGCGGCACCTGCAAGGGCAAAGTCCTGGAAGGCACGGTCGACTACGGCACGTACCAGGAACACGCGCTGCCCGATGCCGATAAAAAACTCGGCCTGGCGCTGTTCTGCCAGGCCAGGCCTCTCACCGACCTTGCGATCGAATGCCGCGAGATCGGCGCGGCCAAGGACATGCCGATCAAGACCCTGCCGTGCCGGGTGCAGAAAATGGAACGGCCCGCGCCCGACGTCATGATGCTCCACCTCAAGCTGCCGGCGAACGAACGCCTGCAGTTTCTCGCCGGCCAGTACATCGACATCCTGATGAAAGACGGCAAGCGCCGCAGCCTGTCGCTGGCCAATGCCCCGCACGACGACGTGCTCCTGCAATTGCATCTGCGCAATTACGGCGGGCCGTTCAGCGACTACGTGTTCAACCGCATGAAGGAAAAAGACATCCTGCGTTTCGAGGGCCCGCTCGGCACTTTTTTCCTGCGCGAGAACAGCGACAAGCCCATCATCCTGCTCGCGAGCGGCACCGGCTTCGCCCCGATCAAGGCCATCGTCGAGCATGCGCTGCACAAGGGCATCCGGCGCCCGATGACGCTCTATTGGGGCGGGCGGGCGCGCGCCGACCTCTACCTGAACGATCTCGCCGAAACATGGCAGCGCGATCACGGCATCCGCTATGTGCCGGTGCTGTCGGAGGCCAGACCCGAGGACCACTGGAGCGGACGCAGCGGCTTCGTGCACCGCGCGGTGGTCGAGGATTTCCCCGATCTCTCCGGCCACCAGGTCTATGCCTGCGGCGCGCCGGTGATGGTCGAAGCCGCGCACCAGGATTTCACCACGCAGTGCAAGCTGCCGGAAGACGAGTTCTACTCGGATTCTTTCACGCCGGCGGCGCCGGCTTCGAACTGACGGCGAAAAATTCCATGGATCCCGATATGACCCGGGGTTCGCGTCACCGCTTTTTCATGCGGTCAGCTCTCCTCGTCATGCTGCTGGCCGCAAGCGGCTGCGTGGTCGTCAACACTCACGAGATCATCGAGATGCCGATCGCGGCCGCCCGTGAACAGGCACCCGGCACGGCCGTCACGGTCGAAGGCGTCGCCACCGTCGCTTCAGGCACGTTCGACGGCGGTTTCGCACTGCAGGATTCGAGCGGCGGCATCTACGTGACGCGCGCGCTCGGCAAGACGGTGCACGCCGGCGACCGCGTGCGCGTGAGCGGCAAACTCGCCGCACCGGACAACCAGCTTGCGATCGAACCCGGCTTCATCGCTCTGCCGGGACCCGGTTCAGCGCCGGCGCCGCAGGAAGTCAGAACCGGCAGCGTCGGTCCCGCGACCGAGGGCAGGCTGATCGCCGTGCGCGGCAAACTCGTGCGCGAAGTCGAAAACGATCCGCCGTGGGGCTGGAAGCTTTATCTCGACGACGGATCGGGACCGTTGCTGGTTTTCGTTTCGGCCAAAACAAAAATCGCAATCAGTGGTTTCCACGCGGGCCAGTCACTGCGCGTGGTCGGATTCAGCGGGCGTTATGAACAACACACCGAACTGTTGCCGCGCATGCCGGACGATGTCGCGGTGATTTCGAACTAATCCCACGATTCGCGCCGGCAACGGCGAAAATCGATATAGTGCGTTGTTTTTATTACTATTTTTTATGCGGCCGTGCTACGACCCACTGAACCAGTTGTAGCCCTGGTCTTCCCAGTAACCGCCCGGGTAGTCGTTGGTCACGAACATCGCGACGATGTATTTGGGGTTCTTGAAGCCGAGCTTGGTCGGCATCCGCAGTTTCATCGGAAAACCGTAGTCCGGCGGCAGGATCTGGTCGGCGAAGCGCAGCGTCAGCTGCGTCTGCGGATGCAGCGCGGTCCGCATGTCGATGCTGGTCGAATAGTCGTCGGCGCACTTGAAGCCGACGTAGCGCGCGGTCAGGTCGGCGCCGATGCGCTGGAGAAATTCGCTGAACCGCACCCCGCTCCACTTGCCGATCGCGCTCCAGCCTTCGACGCAGATATGGCGCGTGATTTGCGACACCTGCGGCAGCGCATAGAGCTCGGGCAGCGTCCACGGCTTCTTCTCGCGCACCAGGCCCGAAATCTCGAGTTTGTAGCTCGCGGCGTCGACCGTGCGGATCTCGTCGCGGTCGTAGTAGGCATTGAACGGAAACGGCTTGGTGATGGCGCTCTCGGGAAATTCGGGCGCGAGCTTGTCGGGATCGAAAAGCCACGACTGGACGCGGTCGTTCCAGCGCGACATGCCGGACAACACCCTCTGCACCGAATCGTCGTCGGTCACGTCGCAGCCGGAAAGCAGCGCGAGCGCGCCGAGGCTCAGTCCCTGCTTGAGAAACAGGCGCCGCTCGATGCGCTCGATCTGCGGCCGGGGTTGCCGCCCGAGGCTGTCCCGCATGCCGGACAGACGTTTCATGTCACTCTCCTTTGGACGGCGCGCGAATGCGGCCGGTAAACATGGACGGAAAAGTGCGCGGCACCAGCGCCACCATCACGACGTGGACGACGACAAAAAACACCAGCGCCGCCATGGCGAAGAAGTGCACGTAGCGCGCGCCCTCGAAGTTGCCCATCAGCATGCCGAGCCCCTGGAACTGCACCGGTTTCCAGATCACGAGTCCGGACAGGATAAGCAACACGCCCAGCGCGATCGCCGCGAGATAAGCCGCGCGCTGCGCGGCGTTGTAGAGGGTGAGATCGTCGTGCGCGAGCCGGCCGCGCAGCGCCCGCCCCACTTCGTGCAGCACGGCGGACGGCGATACCGGCAGCATCTTGCGCCGAAAGTGGCCGGACAGCACGCCGTAACAGACGTAGATCAGGCCGTTGCCCGCGAGCAGCCACATAGCCGCGAAATGCCACTGGAGCGCGCCGCCCAGCCAGCCGCCCAGCGTCCAGTCATTGGGAAACCGGAAGCCGAACAGCGGCGACGCGTTGTAAATCCGCCACCCGGACAGCACCATCATCAGGATGGCCAAGGCATTGACCCAGTGCGTCACCCGCACCGGCAGCGGGTGAACTCTGACGTACGAGGTTTCGGCCAGGGACATACAGGCTCCTCCATGACTGTTGCGGCAAACCGCGCCGAGCGGCGGACAAACGCCGCTCTCATGCCATTGGTCGGCGGCCGCGGGCCGGCCTTACAGGGGCGTCTTGCGCCGGCCGCCGCCCATCTGCTTCAACTGCGCGACCGCCTGCTCCAGGCTCTCGCGGTAATGCCTGCGCGCGGCATCGCCGTTGCCGAGTTTTTCCTGCAACTGCGCCAGCGCGAGGTGGGCCGCATAGCCGGGCTCGATGGCAATGCTCGCCTCGAGATAACTCTGCGCCTTGCCCCACAGCTCCCGCGCCGCGCAGAGCTTGCCCAGCGTGAGCAGCAGCGCAGCGTCGTCGGGATGCGCGGGAAGCCAGCCTTCCGCGCGTTCGATCTGCTCGACCGACTCATCGCCGGGGCATTCGGCGTAGAGGGCGACGAGTTCGCTGTCCCAGTTTTCCTTCAGGGCGCTCTCTATGACCTGGCGCGCCTGCGCGCAGTTCCCGAGCGAGATAAAGCACTGCGCCGCCACTGCCGCAATTCTGCCGTCGCGTTGTTCCGCGGCCGGGATTTTTTTCCACGCCTCTTCGAGCGCATGGCTGTCGATCACCTTGCGCTTCAGGTTCTCCGACAGCGCGTGGCGCCGGATCTGTTCCGCCTGCCCGACGTCGAACACTTTGCGCTTTTCGAGCTGCTCGACGAGCGCGAGCACCTGGTCCCAGTTTTTCGCCAGCTGCTGCGCCTTGAGCTCCAGCCGCAGCACGGCGGTGTGCTTTCTCGGCAGCGCCTTGAGCAGGTTGAGCGCCTCGTGGAACCGGCGGTGGTCGAGCAGCAGTTCGGCTTCGGTGACGGCTTTGACCGTCGCGTCTTCCGGCGTCAGCCCCGGGATCTGGGCAAGGTAGGCGTCGCGCCGGTCATAGGCACGCAACGCGTGCGCCGCGCGCGCCGCAACGATCGCGCCGATGCCCGCATGCTCGACCAGCCGGATCGAATTCGCGGCGGCCCTCTCGGCCCTGGCATAGCGTCCGGCGAAAAACTCCTGCAGCGCCTCGGCCAGCGCGGCCTGCGCTTTGCGGTGATGGCGCGCGATGCGGTATTCGCGCACCCGCGCCGGCAGCCGCAGCGTGCCCGAGACGAGCCGCAACAGCAGGTGGCCGGCGATGAAACCGGTGAACAGCAGGATCAGCAGCAGATTGAGCGAGAGTTCGACGCGATACGGCGGCAGCACCAGCAGCACGTAGCCCGTGTTGTAGTGCGCGGCGACGACCAGCCCCGCCGCCAGCGCGAACAGCGCAATGATCCAGAACAGCGTTCTCAATGGGAACCCGCAACAAAATCAGGGAAATCAGCTGCCGGTTGCATCAGTTTCGGTCTTTTTGACACGCGCGCTCAGCGGCCATGCTCGCGCATCGCCGCGCGGTAGCTGCGCAGCACCTCGAGCGCGCCGGAAATATCCGGCATCTCGATGCTGATCTCGTTGTCGTTCAGGGTCTGCAGCGCGGCGCGGGCGGTTGCGACCGACTTGTCGTTCACATCGTAGTACTTGCCGAGCCAGTCGCGCGCCGCCTTGAGATCGGCTTTGTAACTCGTCTGGTCGCGGGCGAGCAGCGCGAGCCGCGCGCTGATCAGGCGCAGCTTGACGTTTTCGCGCAGGAAAAAGCTTTGCGACGGCGCAAGCAGCGGCACATCGGGCTTGTCCATGTTCTGGATGCGCACCAGCTGTTTCAGCTGATCCCATACCTCGCGCCAGAAGCGCCCCCAGACACTGCCTTCCGGGCTTGGCGCGGCAGCGGCGGCGGCCGGGCCGGGCGGCCGCGCTTCCATCGCCAGGGGCAGCGTGTCGACCGCGGCGATGATGTTGTCGAGACGCACGCTGAGGCCCACGGTATCGACATACGGCAGCGCCTTCAGGCGTTCGATATCGCGGTTGATGGCCTTGCGCAGCGGCGCGAGCTGCGGGCGCTCCATGCGCTGCAGCCGCATGTCGGCATTCTGCAGCGCGATCAGCGCGCCCCTGACGTTGCCCGCGAGCTGCAGCTGCTGGCCCGCCATCTGCAGCAACTGCTCGACATCGGCAAAAGCCCACTCGTCGCGGTTGCGCGAAAGCTCCTGGTAGAGCGATTCCAGCGCGATCTGCTGACTCTGCGACTCGGCGAGCTTGTTCTCCAGCACGCCGATCTTGACCTGGGCCTCGTTGGCGGCTTCACGCACCTGCAGGGCGAGCAGCCGGCTTTCCTTGGCCAGGGTATCGGCTTCGGCCAGCTTCTTTGCAAGCTCCTGCCTGAGCGTTTCCATCTGCCTGCGGCTGTCGCCCCACTGCCAGGCGGACAGCGCCAGCGCCGCCACCGCGATCAGCACCGCCAGAAAGAAATAGGTTCGCGAACCATCGCTTGCGCGCGGCGCGGGCTCGGTCGGGGCGGCAGGCTGCGGCGCTTGCGCGTCGCGCTGTGCCCTGGTCTTGAGGTGTTTCGTTCATCGGCGAGTTGTTATCGATGCAGTCGATAGTATGCGAGCAAGCCCCGTGGGCCGCAACACCGCGCGCTATGTGCCGCGGAAGTACTGTTCCAGTTGCGCGACCAGGCCTTCGTCGCCCGGCCCGGTTTCGATCACGACGGTGAGACCCAGCTCGCGCGCGGTCGCGGCGATCCGGGGATGCGGCGCAAACAGCGGGGTTTTTCTGAGCCAGGTCTGGCCGAGTTTGCCGATCATGTCGAACAGGTTGCGCAGCCCTTCGCTGCTGGTCACGGTGATGGCATGCAACTCGTTGCGCGCCCAGGCCTTCATCAGCGGCGCGGTGTCGAGATCGGGCTTGCCGCGGCGATAGCACTCGGCGTATTCGACCCTGGCGCCGCGCGCGGTCAGCGTGTCGCCGAGCAGTTCCCGCCCGCCGTCGCCGCGGAAAATGACCACTTGCTTGCCGGCAACGTCCTTGAGCTCCGGCAGCTCGAGCAGCGCTTCGCTGTCGAACCTCGCTGACGGCACGATGGCGTCGGTGACGCCGAAATGCCTGAGCTCCCTGATGCTGCCGCGCCCGATGGCCGCGACCCTGAGCCCGGGCGGCAGCGCGCGCCGCGCGGTAATCAGATTCATCGCCTTGTTCACCGCGTTGGGGCTGATGAAAATCGCCAGGTCGAAGCCGTCGAGCCGGTCGATCAGCGCGTTGAGCGGTTTCAGGTCGTCGGCATCGAGAATTTCCAGCACCGGAAACAGGATCGGGTTGCCGCCCGCGGCGCGGATCAAAGCGGCCAGCGGTTGCGCCTGATGCGCAGGGCGGGTGATGACGATGCCGCGCCCGGCCAGAACGCCGTGCTTAGCCGCGCTCATGCGTGGCGCTCGCCTCGAGTGCGGCGAGGATTGCGGCGGCGCCTTGTGCCTTGAGTTTTTCCGCCAGCGCCGTGCCGAGCGCCTCGGCTTCGGCTGCGGCGCCTTCCAGCTCCGCGCTCGCCAGCCGTTTGCCGTCGGGCGAGCCGACAAAGCCGCGCAGCCGCAGGTTCTCGCCGCTGATTTCCGCGAAACCGCCGAGCGGCACGTTGCAACTGCCGGCGAGCGCGCGCGACAGCGCGCGCTCCGCGCTCACGCACAAGGCGGTGGCGCGATGGTTGAGCGGCGCCAGCAGCCGGATGAGATCCTCGCGCCCGGCGCGGCATTCGATGCCAAGCGCACCCTGGCCTACCGCCGGCAGGCTTTCCTCGGGCGTGAGCAGGGCGGTAATGCGTTGTTCGAGACCGAGGCGTTTCAACCCCGCCGCGGCGAGGATGATCGCGTCGTATTGCCCTTCGTCCAGCTTCCTCAGCCGGGTCTGCACGTTGCCGCGCAGCGGCTCGATCACGAGTTGCGGGTACCGGGCGCGCAACTGGCTTTCGCGGCGCAGGCTGGACGTGCCGACGCGGCCGCCCGCCGGCAGCGCGCCAAGGCTTCGATAGCGGTTGGAAACCAGCGCGTCGCGCGGATCGGCGCGCTCGGTGATCGCGGCAAGGGCGAATCCCGGCGGCAGGGTCATCGGCACGTCTTTCACCGAGTGCACTGCGATATCGGCGCGGCCCTGCGCGAGCGCGTCCTCGAGCTCTTTGACGAACAACCCCTTGCCGCCGATCCTGGACAGCGAGGTGCCGAGCCGGCGATCGCCTTCGGTGGTCATGCCGAGAATCGAGATTTCGATTCGCGGATATAATGCCGCAAGCCGCGACTGGATATGATGGGCCTGCCACATGGCAAGCGCGCTCTCGCGCGAGGCAATCACCACGCGTCCGGGCAGCTCGACTTCTGCATTACTGGCTATAACCATGATATTTCAAAGAATTTGTCGCACGCGTCTGGATCGTTGCGATTTTAGCATGTGTCGCTGTAGCCGCCGCGGCGCAAACCACGGACGCGTTGCGTCCTGCCGGTGATCTCGCGGCGGTCGCGAGGCAGGCGCGCGCGCACCGCGTCCCCATCATGATCGCCTTCACCCAGGCGGGCTGCGAGTACTGTGATGCCGCCAAGCGCGACTACCTGGTGCCGATGAACCGGAGCGCCGAGCTGCGCGACAAAGTGATCATCCTTGAAGTCGATATCGACAGCGAATCAAATCTGCGTGACTTCGGGGGGCAGACCATCACGCACCGGGAATTCTCGCAGCGCTACCACGTAAAGAAGGTGCCGACAGTGATCGTGGTGGACGATGGCGGCAAGCCGGTCGCCTCCCCCATCGTTGGCCTGATCGCGGAGGATTTTTATCGCCTTTACCTGCAGCAGGCGATCGATGAGGGCCTGATCAGGATGCGCAGCACGCGCCCCCCGGGCTAGCCGTCTACCGGCATTCCCGCGCACCGCCGTGGTTTTTCTTGTGGACGGTGGCCGCGGCGTAGGAGGCGAGCTCGAACGACACGAACACGAGGTCTTTGCCGGCGTAGCCGGTGATCTTCGATTCGCCGTTGCGCCAGGAATAGGTCGCGCCGCTGCTCTCCGAAGCCGGCTCGACCAGCGGCGCGCCGTACGGAGCGCCCACCGCCTGCATCACGGCGTCGAAATGCCCGATCCCGGCGGTGATCGAAAACTGCTGCAGTATGCCGTCCAGAAATTGCAGGCGGATTTCACGCGTTGCGCTGCCGGCGATTTTTTCTTCGTGAGACACGCAGGTGATGTCGGCGTACGGATCGTCGCGGCGCATGCAGCCGTAGCCGCGCCGGCCGAGGTCGGGTTTCGCCGCTCCGTGTTGCTTTGCCTCGCGCAGCGCGCCTTCGATGTCCCTGAAATCGAGTCGCTGCGCAAGCGTGTTGTAGCCTTCGCCAAGCCGGATGTCCCGGAACGCGAACGGCTCGGCTGCGGCCGCCGGCAGGACAAAAACCATGATCAGCGCAACGATCGCCGCTTCAGCCTTCATGCGTCGGACATTCCATCCCCGGAACCGGGCCTCAGCTCACGACCGGTCCGCGGTGATTCGTTCTCACCGGCCGAACTCCCGCACCACGTGCTGCTGGCGCCGGCTCACCGCGATTTTCTCATCGCACCCTTCGAGCAATACCACCCATTGCCCCTCGGCGCCGTCGCCTTCGGCACGCTCGAAGCCGCGGATCGCATCGCGCGCCACCAGGCCGTTGCGGTGCACGCGCACGAAGCGCTCGCCATATTCGTGCTCGAGCGCGGTAAGCGATTCCTCGATCAGGTATTCGCGCTTCGCGGTGCGCACCGTCACGTCCTTGAGCTCGGCCTTCAGATACACCACGTCGCCGATGGCGATCAGGTGGATCTTGCCGCGTTCCTGCGCAGAGAGGAACGCGCGCGCGGCGGGCTGCAGCTCGCGCAGCACGCCACGCCCGGGCAGCTTTGCCGAGCGCGCCCGCGACAGCGCCTCCCGCAGCCGCGTCGCGCGGATCGGTTTCAGCAGGTAGTCGACCGCGTGCACCTCAAATGCGCGGATGGCATAGGCATCGTATGCCGTGGTGAAAATCACGGCCGGCGGCAGCGCCAGCTTTTGCAGGTGCTGCGCGGCCTCGATGCCGTCCATCTCCGGCATGCGGATATCGAGCAGCACGACGTCCGCGGGCCGCGATGACAACAGGTCCACCGCCGCCCGGCCGCTGTCCGCCTCGCCGGCGACCACCAGCGGCTCCGCCTGCGCACAATCGGCGAGCAGATCGCGCATGCGGCGCCGGGCCGGCGCCTCGTCGTCGACGATGACGACCCTCAGCGGCGCCGCGCTCATGTTTTCCCCGCTTTCACGTACGGAATGACGATGTGCACCTGATAGGTATCATCACCCATCTTGGCGGACAGCGTGGCCTCGGCGTCGAAATGCAGCTGCAGCCGCTCGCGGATGTTGCCGAGCGCCATCTTGTTGCCGGCGTGGTGGTTGCCCTGGTGCTGATAGGGGTTGCGCAGCACGGCGTGCACCTGCTCCCGGGCGGCATAGATATTGATGCTGATGACGCCGGGCTGGCTGCGCGGCTCGATACCGTGATAGACCGCGTTTTCGAGCAGCGGCTGCAGCACCAGCGGGGGAACCAGCGCGTCCCCCGGCATTTTGTCGATATGCCACTCGACTTTGAGCCGCTCGCCCAGGCGCAACTGCTCCAGATCGAGATACTGGCGGCACAGCTCGATTTCGCGCGCGAGCGGCGTCAGTTCGCGGTTGTCCGCCATCAGCACCCGGAACAGGTCCGCCATGTCTTCGAGCGCGACTTCGGCGCGCTTCGGGTCCTGGCGTATCAGCGACAGCACGGCGTTGATGCTGTTGAACAGAAAATGCGGGCGGATCCGCGCCTGCAGCGCCTGCAGCCGCGCTTCCGGCAGCGCCGGCGACAGCGCGCGGCCGCGCAGGTCGAAATAGACGAGCAACATGACGGTGACGATGAACACGAGCAGCCAATAGCGCTGCAGCGGCGCGGCTTCCGCCAGCAGCGGGCGCGCGGCGGCATACAACAGCGCCGTGAGCGCCAGCTCGAGCACGATCACCGCCAGCATGCCGAGACGATACGGCAACCGCTTGAGCGCGCCGTTCAACGCAATCAATGCGAGCAGGCTCAGGATCAGCAGCGGCTGCACCACGGCGGAAATTTCGAGCAGCTCGTTCCACATCCCGGCCAGCGTTGCGCTCTTCACCAGCGCCGCGGCGAGCGCGGCCACGTTCACGATCAGCAGAATGCGCAGCAAAATTCCGAGGTTGCGGAAATTCGGCAGGGCGCTGCCGTAGGCATTTTGATTTACAATGCTGGCCATGCGGCAACCATTCTAACAGGCCCAATACCGTGAGCAATAAAGACAAAGCCGGCGGCAAGAACAAGCCGTCGTCAGGACGGTTCAGCGAGCCGGTGACCGACCTCGTCAAGCAATTTACCGCATCGGTTACCTTCGACCAGCGCCTGGCCGAGTTCGACATCGAGGGCTCGATCGCGCACGCGCGCATGCTCCATGCAGTCGGCGTGCTTTCCCAAGCCGATCTCGACGCCATCGAAACAGGCCTGGCGCAAATCCTGGAGGAGATCCGCAGCGGCAGCTTTGTGTGGTCGCTCGATCTCGAAGACGTGCACCTCAACATCGAGCGGCGGCTCACCGATCTCGCCGGCGACGCGGGCAAGCGCCTGCATACCGCGCGCTCCCGCAACGACCAGGTCGCGACCGACGTGCGGCTCTATCTGCGCGCCTCGATCGACCACGTGCTGACGCTGACCAAGGCGCTGCAGCGCGCCCTGCTCGATCTTG
>CAVTHV010000027.1:0-38781 GCA_963734595.1 uncultured beta proteobacterium | reverse complement strand
ATTCATCGCGCACACCTTCGTACGCGTCGGCGACGCGCGGCATGGCGTGGTCTGAACTGAGGGAGGATGGCGAGATATGGGTCGTGCCAGCCGAGCGAATGAAGGGCAGAGGAGGCAATCGCTTGCCCCATGTCGTGCCGCTTTCCGCGCCGGCACGCGTCATTCTCGAAAAGCTGCGCGAGGTGAACGGCTACCGAGAACTCGTTTTTGATTCGGAAGCGAAGCGCGGCCAACCGATCAGCGAGAACACAATGCTGTTCGCCCTGTATCGACTGGGCTGAGGGGCGCGATGACGGCGCACGGCTTCCGCGCGCTGGCGTCCACGGTGTTGAATGAGCAATCCGGCTTCTCTCATGACGTGATCGAGAGGCAGCTTGCGCACAAGGAAACCGATGCCGTACGGGCCGCGTACAACCGGGCGGAATACCTGCCGCAGCGCCGCGAACTCATGGAGTGGTGGGGTCGCTGGCTGGCGCAAGCTGCCGGAACTCGCTGACGCGCCACCGGCCGTCATTGGCTGGCTTAGGGTAGGCGACACACCAGGACGATACGTGCGGCCCCGTTGCGACTTCATTCTGTGCATCCACAGCCCCAATCTCCTCTAGCCACATGGCTGGCACCGATAATTTTGCTCTACCGCCATCCCGCCCAACAAAGAGCAAACTGTAGCGTCATAGTGTGCAAAATTGCCGGCCCGCCCGTTTGACCTTCGGTCACGGCGATCGATAATGTTACTATTCGTGACTCATCGGTGACTCAGCAGTGAGGAAAGCTGAGGGTGTCCTAGGTGGGGTTATGCGATTGTTGTGCTCAACCCAAGGGGCACGTTGATCAATCGTGCAGACAATAAGTGGTATTGGAGAGCCAGAATGAGTCAAATCTGCGGAGCTTGGTCTTAATGACGTTCTCCAGCGCGCTTCTGCCATGTGCGTGGATCCCTGCAGCATTCGCGCAATCCGCGGTGCCGGAAACCCGTGGCGGTGCGCCGCCGGGATTGGAGCCACAGGCATCTGATCTTTGCGAACCCCGATACACGGGACGAAGCGGCCAGGAAGGGCACCCTTGCTTTCGAGAAATGGAAGCAGAAGCACAAGGATCCGCGCTTCGCCCAGCAGCTGGTTCGCGAAGAAGCAGCGTTTCGTGGAACCCAGCGAAAAAGGCATTCGCCCCAGCAGTTGCAATGGTACGAAACGGAACGACCGGAACTTGCCGGCCACTGGCCAGGAGGTTCACCGCGACTGGAGCAACGTCTTGGGCGGGGTCAGTGACATAGGCAGAGCCGGCGTTTTCCCAGCGGAGAAATATGGTGCCAGTTTTGCGAGTGCGGACTGTGCCAATGACTTTATCGTCTACCCCACGGCTTCGGCGGGCGCCACGAGCACCGGTCAACTCTCCATTTGAGCGGAGCCTTGAGCGGCCAACCGAGTGCACAGCCAGACCTTGACCATCACCCGAACCGGATCGCCGGATCTCGTCCTCACTGCCAGCGCCGGTCTGAATTCCGGATTCAACTTCCAGATCGGGACGACGTACACCGTCACGGCAACCAATGTTCGCGAATGCAATCGCGCGCAACGGGGGTTCCGTTGGCGTCACTGCGACCAATCCAAGCAACAACGTCGTGACGATCAGTTCGATCACCGCTGGACCGAACCCCGGTATCACGGTCGCGACCACTTTGGCCAACATTACCGGGATAGTCATTACCGCAGGTACCAACGCTCCCGGACAACCGACGATCGTCGCGTTCAATCAAATTTACAAAGGCGCATGTGGAACGAGTCCGACGCAACCGGTGCCAGCCACTTTCTGGTCTTACAACACCGGAAACGGGGCCCTTGTTCAGACTTCGCCGGTGCTCTCGCTCGACGGCACCACAAGTTGCGTTCGTTCAGGGTACAGGTACGGCTGGTACTGGCGCAACGCTGGTCCTGCTCAAGTGGAGCAGCGCCGCACCGGGAACGGTCGGCGTGCCCACTGTCCCCAACCACCGCAGCAACGAATGCCGACTACCGCGCGTGTAGTGCGCCTTGCATGCTGAAGATTACCCTAAGCGGCGCCCCCGCCCCCGCCAACACGAACTCATCGCCGTACTACGATTACGCGAGCGATACGCTCTACGTCGGCGCCGACAACGGAACCCTGCACAAATTCACCAACGTCTTTGGGGACATCTTCGGCGTTCCACCGGCCTCGCACCGGCTGAGGCCACTGCCCCCTGGCCGGTTGCCGTAAGCCCTGGCAACATACTGACGTCGCCCGTCTATGACTCTGTCAGCGGCTTGGTATTCGTGGGAAGCAAGGCGGGCGCCGCTACCGGCGGGCAACTTCACTCCATCAATGCCGCTACCGGCGCCATTTCGAGCAGCGGGCAGCTTGCCCGTTTCAATAGCGTTGGCGTAAGGGATGCGCCTATCGTGGATTCAACGGCAAAGAAGGTCTACACGTTTGTCGGCGCCAACCTTGGCAATATGTCGGCCGTCTACCAGTTTTCAACCGCTTCATCCATCAGCAACCTCACGACGCCCGTCGTTCAAGTAGTAGCTGTCGGCGCCTCTGTCTTGTATTCGGGGGCGTTCGACAACTCCTATTGGCGAGTACTACGCCCGACAGTCCGACCGGAAATCTGTACGTCTGCGGAAGCGCCAACGCAACTTCACGGCGGCCCGCATTGTGGACGGTGCCGATCGCCAACAACGTCATGGGCGCCCCTGTGACCAGCACCACCCTCGTCAGCAACACTGCCGATTGCTCCCCCCATCACCGAAGTCATGAACGGAGCAAATGACTATCTATTTTGCCAGTGTGACCGCCTCGGGTAATGCCGCAGGGTGTACTGGCGCGTGTGTCTACAGTTTCCAGATCCCCATCGCCCGTCCGTTCGACACGACGAGTACGTCCTCGACGATCAACAGCAATGCCCCCCACTACATCAATATCTCGACCACGACGGCGCTCAACGCGACCGAGACGAGTGTGGACACGGCGCTAAGTACCGCTGAAGCGGGAACATACAACCGTATGACCATCACGCAGAGCGCGGCAAGTCCCAACCGTACTACTTTACTTATTTCCTGCGCAGACAATACGGCGAACAATCCAGCGAACACGACCCTCACCTGTGCGATCGCGGCCGGCGCTACCACCTGCAGCGACACGGCGAACACGTCACCTTGGCGACCAACGACATGGTCGATGTGCAAGTCGAGAGAACCCGGGGCAACAACGCCTCACCGCTATAACATTCCGGGTCCAATTGAGGCGGTGGCGGGGAGTGCCCGCTGCGACTGCCGGACTCGACGCACCGGGTGGCACCGGCGGCATCGTTGTCGACAACACGGCCGGAAATGGTGGTTCGCAAATCTATTACTCGACGATCGGTACCAGGACTGTCGGAAACGCTGTCCAAGCGAGCCAGGCGGGATTGAATTATTCAACGCTGCGAATGCGCCAATGTGCTTGAACACGGCCATAAGGATTGAGCACTTGAAATCTGAAGACCAGAAACTGCCGGTGCCTGGCACTGCGGTGAAAAAGCCGTATCTCAAACCCGCCTTCCGCCACGAGAAGGTGTTCGAGACCATGGCGCTGGCGTGCGGAAAAATTGCCGCCACGCAGCGCCAATGCGGGAGTAACCGCAAGACTTCCTAGGCACCGCAGTTGATGCAACCGATGTCCGATCCGCGCGATTTGTCGAAGAACGAATTGGCCGCCCAGGCGCTTCGCTCCTTCGGCGAGCTGCGCCTTTGCGTTACCGGCTCCAGCATGCTGCCGGCGGTGCGGCCGGACGACCAGCTTTTGATCCGCCATTGCCGCATCGAGGAAGCCGGGCAGGACGATATCGTGCTCTTTATCCGCCAGCGCCGGCTGTTCGCGCACCGGGTGGTTGCGCGCTCCGCTGCGCACCTCGATTACCCAGGGCGACGGCCTGGCCGAACCCGATTTTCCGGTGACGGCGAACGAACTGCTGGGGAAAGTCGTCCGGGTCATCCGCCGGGGGGAAACCATCGGCCACGGATCGAAGCCGGGTTGGCCGGCACGCATGGCAGCGGCACTGTTTCGCCGCTCGGCAATGGCGGGGCTCCTCTTCACCCGCCTGCACGGCCTGCAGGGCCAAACGGTCCTGTGACCGCCGCTGCATGGCGCAGCCGCGCCGATATCTGCATCGGCGGCATCACCGTCGGTGTGCGCAGTTCCAACGAGGCTTTCCTGCAATTGCTCGACGAACGCTACGCCGGCTTCATGGTGCACGGCGTCTCGCCCGACTACGAGTTCGACATTGAACTTACGCCGCGGGGCCAGGGTTCCCCCGACGACGATGTCCGGGTGTATCGCAGCAACGGGCAATGGCGGCTGGAACGCGGCGATTTTCGCGCCGAGTGGGATCCGGCCGCGCGGCAGGGGCGCATACGCCAATCCGCCAATCCCTACTCCATCGATACCGTGCTTCGCATCGTCCACACCCTGGTGCTGGCGCGGCAAGGCGGATTCCTTTTGCATGCGGCGAGCGCCGTGCGCAATGGCAAGGCATTTGTTTTCGCCGGCGCTTCCGGAGCGGGGAAAACCACCCTTTCCCGCCTGGCGCCTGGGGACGCCGACGTGCTCAGCGACGAAATATCCTATGTGCGCAGGGAGGCCGGCGGCTACTACGCCTACGGCACGCCGTTCGCGGGCGAACTGGCCCGGGCCGGGAGAACCTGCGCGCGCCGCTGGACACCGTCTACCTGCTCGCCCAGGGCGCGGAAAACCGCGTCTCGGGCATGGGTAAGGCCGAGGCGGCGCGTGGTATCTTGAGCAACATGCTTTTCTTCGCCGAAGACGCCGAACTGGTGCAGGCGGTTTTTCTGTCCGCCCTCGATCTGGTCGAGCGCGTGCCGGTTCGCCGGCTGACGTTCCTGCCCGAGGCGGGCATCTGGGATCTTATTCAATGAGCGCGCAGCGCTGACTGTTCGCCCGCGCCACCAACGTCGCGGCGCGCATGATCGACGGCGAGATGATGATCATGTCCGGCGCCGACTCGTCCTTGTACAGCCTGAACGAGACCGCCTCGATCTTGTGGCAGGCGGCCGATGGCGTGACGCCGCTGGCGCAAATTGTCGAACGGCATATCTGCGCCGAATATGCGGTGGACCCCGCAACGGCCCTGCGCGACGCTGAAGAAGTGTCGGAGGAACTGGCCCGCCGAGGCATATTCCAGATCTCCGATGCCCCCTTTGCTGACCCGAGCCCGCCGAAGGCATCGCCGTGAGCAGCCTGATGCGCGAGATGGGCGCCAAGGCGCTCAAGCTGGGCATTCCGCTGAGCGTGCAGCTCGACTTGACTTATCGCTGTAACGAACGCTGCGTGCATTGTTATCTCGATCATGACGACCATGGCGAGATGACCACGACCGAAATCAAGGACTTGCTGGATCAACTCGCCGCGGCCGGGGTGTTCTTCCTGATACTGAGCGGCGGGGAGATTTTCCTGCGCAAGGACCTGTTCGAAATCGTCGAATATGCGCGCAAGCTCCTGTTTGCTGTGAAGCTCAAGACCAACGCCGTCATGATCCGTGACGCCAAGGCAAAGCGCATTGCGGCACTGGGCGTCGAGTCGGTGCAGATCAGCGTCTACTCGCACCGGGCAAATGTCCACGACGCGATCACCAAGGTGCGCGGGTCCTTCAGGCGCACCATCGAGGGCGCTACCCTGCTCAAATCGAACGGCGTGAGAGTCAGTTTCGCCAACGTGCTGATGAAGCACAACGCCGGCGATTACCCGCAGGTGCAGGCGCTCGCCGCCGGGCTGGGAGTCGGATATCACGTCGACCCCACGATCACCCCGATGATGGATGGCGACCGCTCGATACTCGATTTGAACATCACGCCCGGAGAGCTGGAGCAGGTATTCCACGAATCGACGCTGGTCGGCAATGTCGAGGAGTTCTGCGCCCCCCCGGCGGGCCCGCTCGCGCAAGCCGACGCCCTGGACACCCTGCCCTGCAGCGCCGGGCATACGGCGTGCTACATCTCGCCCTATGGCGACGTGTTGCCCTGCGTCCAATTTCCACTGCTGAGCGGCAACGTGCGCAAAACCAGTTTTCTGGATATCTGGCAGGGCTCGCCGCAGTTGAAGGAAGTGCGGGCCATCACCATGGCCGATCTGCAAGGCTGCTCCTCCTGTGCGCACGGCAGCAGTTGCTCGCGCTGCCCGGGGCTTGCGCATATGGAGGCCAATATGCGCGGACCCTCGATCCAGGATTGCGAGAAGTCCTTTGCCCGCACCGGTGTGCCATCGGCGCACCTGCTGCGCAAGCAGGCTGCCGAGATCGGGCCGGAACCAGCCACCAGTGCCCTTTCTCCGGCGCCTTTATCGGGTAATCATCCGGTCATCTGGATGTCGCCGCAGCGCTAACTCTTCGCCCCGCCCGCTTTCAGCCACCGGCAATCCATTTGGTGAGCCGTGCGTGGCGTGAGGCGACCGCCGCGAGCCGCGGGTCGGAGATATTGAGCGCCCAGGCGCTGGCCGCGTATTTCCGAATCAGATCTCGCAGCCGAATGGCATAGTAAAGGGCGAGCCGCGAAGAGTGTTCCGGCACGCCTTAAAGCAGCGACAACTCTGCCCGGGGCACGAAAACCCTTTTCCAAAGGAGCCGCGATCTCGCCCACAGCGTGTCGCCGCTGGCGAGTGCGAGCAGATTGGGTGCGGTGACCAACTCGCCGGGCATCCGGGAAAAGCTGAGCAGGTGCGCCATCGCATCGGCAAGAAGATCGGGGTCCAGCGCGTCCGCTCCCACGGCGGCCAGCGTCTGGGCCGGGATTTCGGCGCCGACGTGATCGCGGGCAAGCCTGAGCGCGGCAGCCACCCCTCGTGTCCAGCCGTGGCGCTGCCCGAGATCGGCAACAACTTCCCAGTCGGGACCCTTCCGTGCGATTTCGGCGATATCGCACAGAGCGCGCAGGTCAAAGCCGAACACGTGGTTGCAGGCCAGATGCGCGCAAACATGCAGCAGCACAAACTCGGGCGACATGACGAGCACGTCGGCATCCCCGAGTCGGCCTGGAGCGGCGCTGCGCCAGACTTCGTCCATTGGAGGCGTGTAGCAGTCACCCGATTCGGCCAGCGTCCAGTGGATCTCCAGCCACAGCCCCAGTTGCCGATGGGCGAGTCCGATATTGCATTTCACGTCAAGCATTCCGGGCGCGGCACCGGAAACATCCGGTTTAAAACCGTATTCGATGGATTGAAGCGCCGCGATCGCTCGTTCCACGTCGGGGCGGGGCACCAGAATATCCAGATCGCTCATCGGACGCAGGCTGATGTCGCGGTAAACGATGTCGGCCAGGTGCAGCCCCTTCAGGGCCATGACCGGAACTTCCCGCTCACGCAGCGCCTGCACAACACGTCTGAATTGCCCGTACTTGCGCAGGTTGAGCAGTGCGATTGCGTGGCGTTCTTCCTTGAGGCGCGTGCGCACGGGTTCAGGGATCTCATCGAGTGCACCGCCCGATTGCAGCGCGCGGTGCAGCAGCGGCGCCACGCCGTGCCGAAGTGCAATCTCCAGTAGTTGCTCCCATGCCTGCGGCGGCACATGCCGCTTGCGCGCCAGAGCCCCTGGTCCATCGGCAGGCTGAAGAAACTCGAGCAACGCGAGCGCGCCCGGACTCAAGCTCTCATGATGGATGGGCATTTGAACCAAAAAGGTTCAGTATCGCACCAGATCCGCCATCGATCAGCGCGAAAGCCCGCATTTGACTCGTCCGAACGACCTGCTTGGCATGCCTCAAGTGATGCGATATGCTGTACCGTTAAGGATATAGCCCGGGCCACCGAACGACCGCAGCGTCTGTGCGCTCCGGTTTCTTGGGGGTACAAGGACTGGGCGGGCAGAACGACGCAACGCCGCCGAGGAAGATGCACAGAGGCACTGCGGCATACTTTTCAGCAAGGGTACTCAGCGGGATAAGCCGATGACCACGGACAAGAAGCATCGACCGCCGCTGCCCGTGCTCTCGCCGGGCGAGGCGTACCTCCCCGGTGATCACATCCCGGCGCCCGACGCGCTCGAAACGAACAGCGATTCGGTCTGGGATCTCTGGCATAAGGCCCTTCGCGCGCAGGAGGCGAGTTTTGCCGAGACAGCCCCGGCTGCGCTCTCTGCGAGGAACCCCGATGATCCGGGCTTTGTGCCGACCGAGCCGGTTGGCCTGCAGACGGTTAAGAGCCTGCAAACCAGTTTGCCGCTCGTCAACAGCGTAAAGACGCCAACTGTAGATGAGGCAATGACTGAGGCTCGCCGGAACAACCGAGTGTGTCCGCTGCCCCATCGTTGGATAGAGCTGTATGAAATGCTGCGTGGACGCCAGCCGAACCGACCCACACCGCCGCTCATCGGCGCCGTGTGGAAAGGGACCCCAGCCATTTCAAAGCGGATATGTCTGCGCGAACATTTCGAATGGGCCGAGGCCAGTGGCGATCTCGCCGCGGTGCTCGATTTTGTCAAGCGACTGCCGGAGGAAGAATGGCTCCATATGGGACGGTAGCCAGCGGACACACCGAGGTACCCGTATTCGTCCGTGATCCGACACCCGATGCTGCGTAAGGCCGCAGGCCGGCGGAACGGTGGCTGGATGGCTAGCCGGCGAGGCTATCTCATCTGTGCGGCGAAACCATCATACAGCCGCAACAATTCCGCATCGAGGGCGGCACACGCGTAGGGCATGATTCGTGAAGAAGTTGCGTCGTCGATTCGCGACCGAGTCAGGGCTTGGCGCAGCGGGCCGAGAAAGAAACCCTTGGCATATGCTTCAACTCCATTCAGCCCGCGCGCTCTATAGCCTGCGGCGATCCGTGCAAACAGTTCGCTTGACTTCTGCAACGCTTGCAGCGACCGATCATCTTCACCAACGGGCTCCAGCCACAGGCCAGCGGCGCCAATCATGTCAGCATTGCTGTCCGAGGCGCGCACTTGCGCCGCAGCGATGCGAAGTTCAGCCGTGAGTTCGCGGACGACGTCTCCCGCCCCTAGATTCATGAGCAACGAGCAATAGGAAATCTCCGGCAGGTGAGCATTTCGCGCCAAGCACTGCTGAGTCCCCACGACAATCCGAAGTGCCATCGCGGGCGCACATTCGTCAATCTTGTCTGGCATTTGCGCAAGCGCGCTCTCTAAGACCTCGATGATGGAGTCCTTGTTCATTTCAGCCTTATTTCCTTCATGCGGAGTCCAACGCTCTAGAATCCACTTCATCTGATTCTATGGCGATTCGTAAGCGCCGATGAATCCATGCCGATGACGCGCATCACCGCAACCGGCGGAGAGCGATGTTGGCGGCATTGACGTCGAATCCGCTGGGATCGAACGGACCACCCCACCAACGCCACATCGCTTGGTGCTTCTCATGGGCTGGATCCCTCATTGCGTGCAAGAAGTCCCCGTAGCCAAGCGTTCCTCCCACGTCCTCTGGCGGACAGGCATTCGCGCCAGCCAGGCAGATGGGCCAAGTGTTGGTGTTCTCGTCGGCCGGTACAAGTTGTTCCACGCTGATGCGGTGCACCCAGTTGTCTCCGAAGTCATAGGTGTAGGTGAAACCCTGGATCTCGCCGCCCAGTACATCCTTGAGCCGGAAGCGCTTGTCTTCAAGCAATTGGGGATCGACGATTCCATAGCGACCGCCCGCGATCGCGAATTCATGGAGGTGAGTGTTGGCCCAGCCCATAGCAGCCTGGATAACGCGGTGAAGCCTTGCAAGCGTGGCTGTCTCTGGCACCCAGACACGGCGCCATATAGCGGGTGTCCTTTTTTCGAGACTTACGTGAAGCTGGTATATGTGACGCGCGACGCGCCCCGGATTTGCGGTCTTGCTGATGAGCATGGCACATGTTATCAACTCCGCCACTGGTTGCCCGCCCAGTGTCAGAACGTCACATGGGTTACTCACAGTGCTAAAGGTCCGAGGACACAAGGAGCACGCATCGGAGTGTTCGAACTTGCCTAGTCACACCGCTCGGGCTCTAGCGCAACAGCTACTGCACCGGGTACGGCCGGTTCTCCACCGCCGCTGATGCGAGTCACAAAAACCGACGATCACAAAGCCGACCATGCAGCTGCTGCCTGGTGCCCCTCGGAGGACCGTTACTAAGCTCGGTCAAACTCTGCCGTAGCCGCCGCTACGGATATTCTCGACTAGGTACTGCAATTGTGTATCAACAGAAAGCGGGCCCAATCTTCCGAGGGGCAAGTGAAAGTAAATCCTTGGCACTAGCTTGACCGACCTGCGGTTGTTAGCCAAATTTTGCCTGTCGTTTCGCAAGAGACGCTACGGATACAAGGCAAATAGTCCCACCGGCTCGAGACCGAGCTGGTCTGTGAGTCTCCCAAGCATTGGGCAACGCTCAGACCGGGTGCTGCTTAGGTGAGTAAAAGGGAGAGCCTTCTCCCCGGGGTGCCAAGTACGACTTTAGGATGCTTTTAGCATGACGCGATACCGTTCATCGGCTCTTAAGAACCGCTCATCAACTCGTCATTGCCAACGCGACAGGAAGGAGTAATAGTGTCACATATGGTTACGAGCTACAACAAAGTGAACTACTCTGCGGCAAGTCGGACAGGCGCAATCCGCAGCGCGGCAATGGCTGGGTTCACGCTTATTGAACTGATGATCGCGGTGGCCGTGATAGCAATACTGGCTGGTATCGCTCTGCCTTCCTACAGGGACTACGTGCGGCGAGGCCAAGCCGCAGAGGCGATCACGGCCCTCTCCGATTTTCGAGTCAAGCTTGAGCAGTACTTTCAGGACTTCAAGAACTACGGAACAACCGTAGGAAGCGCCTGTGCAAACGGCGCCAACGCGCCGGGTTGGAACACGTTTGTCCCCTCAGGTGCCAAATACTTCACCTACAGCTGCGTCGTGACTGCGTCCGGTTACAGGTTGACCGCGACCGGGTCGGCGGGGCAGTCGACCGGGAACGTGTACACGGTCGACGAGGCAAATGCGCAGTCCACGACTCAATACAAAGGCGCCACAGTCACCAAGGGGTGCTGGCTCATCAAGGGGAGCGAATGTTAGCGTTCCCCCGTCAGCGCGGCTTCACCCTCATAGAAGCAATGACGGCGCTCGCTGTCCTTGTTCTGCTGGTTGTCGTGGTCGCGCCGAGTGTGCGTGACTGGGTGACGGGCACGCGCGTGAGATCGCTCGCTTCTGCAATACAGAACGGAATGCAAAAGGCGCGAATGGAGGCGCTCCGACGCAACCAGGTTGTCACTTTCTGGTTGGTGTCACCTGCGACAGCTGCAAACCTGGACAACACATGCGCATTGGCGTCGGACTCTGGCTCCTGGGTCATCAGTCTTGACGATCCCACATCCAAATGTGGGATCGCACCATCAGCGGTCGTGAACCCCCGCATCGTCGAGGCCTATGGCGCAGGACTGAGTGCGGCAGGCATCTCCGTCAACGGCACGGCCGGCGACGGCGCCACGGCGACCGCGGTGAGTTTCAATGGGTTTGGCCAGACGGTTCGTACCGGCAGCCAATTGGCCCGTGTCGATGTTTCGAGTGCCGTGTTGGGAATTCGGCGGCTGCGAGTGAGTATCTCCGGCGGTGGCAGCGTTCGTATGTGCGATCAAGACGTTGCTGCGGGCGATCCACGGGCCTGCATTTAGGGCTCGAAAGGTATCAACTATGAGACGCGCCAGCCACTACCCGGCCAGGTTTCTTAACAAAGGGGCAGCCCTAATCGAGGCGCTCGTCGCCATGCTGATTGTCAGCATCGGCGTCCTTGGCATGGTGGGTCTGCAGGCAGGGATGACCCGTGCCCAGAGCGCCGCCAAACATCGCGCTGACGCCGCCTACTTGACCTCAGAAATCGTTGGCGCGATGTGGATCGACCGATCGAATCTCGCCAGCTACGCGACCACCCCCGGCACGGCGTGCAGTTATCAA
The DNA here is from genome assembly GCA_963734595.1 of uncultured beta proteobacterium. Lineage (GTDB taxonomy): Bacteria > Pseudomonadota > Gammaproteobacteria > Burkholderiales > SG8-41 > CAKKQX01. The sequence goes on along the minus strand of CAVTHV010000027.1, from coordinate 26,857 downwards.
CGATGTTCGGACTGGGTCCGCAAAGTGGCCAGTGGGCTGCCCCACGGCGAGGTCGAGCTCTCTGTGACCCCAAGCACCGGCGCGGTATCGCTCACGACGACCTGGTCAATGGTCAATGAAGGAACGCATACCTATGCGATCTCAACTACCGTGCGGTAGGCGCCTCATGGCGAGGAGCATTGTAGGCCGCAGGACGGCCGCCGGGTTCACCTTGGTTGAACTCATGATCGGATTGCTGATTGGCATGTTTGCCACTCTCGCGGTCACACAGGTTCTGCTCAATTCGGAAGGACAGAACCGGTCCACGGCAGCCGGCACAGATTCCCAGGTGAATGGCGCCCTTGCACTTTCCACCCTTCAGCGGGAACTCATGCCGGCCGGGTACGGGTTTAGTTCGATGCCCGCGTCGCTGGGATGCACGTTGTCGGCCAACTTCAACGGCGCAGCGATCGCCGGTTTTCCGACGAGTCTCGTGCCGGTGGCGATCACCCAGGGTGCATCCGGCGCGCCTGACACGATTCGCATGCTCGGCAGCGGAAAGTCTTCGTACTCGGTTCCCCTCAGGATCGTCACTCCAGGCTACAACCCTGCAGCGGCTCCTACCAGCTTCGCTTTTCCCGTCTCGACCGTCCGCACGGTAGAAGGTCCGAAAATTGACGGGGCCGGCAACTTCGTCTCGCCTGGTGATCTCATGGTGGCGGTGATCGACTCAACGACGCCGTGCGAAGTCTTTAGGGTCAGCGCCAATCCCGGCAGCAACCCGTTGGTAGATCGCACTGATGACCTCAAGTGGAACGCACCGGGCTTTCCTGCTGGCACGTACGCCCAGGGAAGTTCATTGATCAACATGGGAGCGTTCATAGACCGCACTTACAGCGTCGGCACAAGCACCTCCTCGCTGCAGGTGCGGTCCCTCAGGATGGCACCCGATTCCACGCCTTCCTATGTCGGCCCGGACGAGCTGTTCCCAGGAATCGTGAATATGAAGGCCTTCTACGGAAAGGACACCAACGCTGATGGGGTCGTGGACACCTGGGACACCACGACCCCCACGACAAATGCCGGCTGGCTCCAGGTACTGGCGCTGAGAGCAGCGGTGGTTGCGCGCAGTGCCCAATTCGAGAAGGAGGACGTGACAAGTGCGAATCCTCTCTGGGACGTCGGGACCGCCGTCCCCACCACCGGGAGTAGCACATGCGGCAGCAGCAAGTGCGTCACCATAAAGATCGACTTCAGCTACGCCAGTGACTGGAAGCGATATCGCTACAAGATCTTCGACACGGTCATCCCACTGCGCAACATGCTCTGGACGTCATGAACACATCAAGCCTGCATCACCTGCGCCGGAGCGTTCGCAAAGCGCAACAGGGGGCCTCGTTGCTGTTCGCTCTCATGGCTCTGGTGATCATGTCCTTGGGAGCTATGGCATTGACTCGTTCAGTCGATTCCGGATCCCTCATCATGGGCAACCTAAGCTTTAAGCAGGACACCATTGTCACGGCATCTGCCGGCACCGAGCAGGCCATTGCCTGGTTGCAGAACAATATCAACAATCCAATTTTGAATGCTGATCAGCCTGCCAGCGGCTACTACGCCAGCAGCCTTGACAAGCTCGACCCAACCGGCACCAAGACAACGGCAGCCAACAAGCGACCTGTCGTGAACTGGGACGGGAACTGCCTGGGGTTGAGCTCCTTGGCCTACGAGCACTGTGACATCACGCCGTTTCAGGGTACCGCGGTGAACGGCAACAGGATCAGGTGGGTTATTACTCGCCTATGCGACTCCGTTGGCCCTGCCAGCGGTGCGAATCTTTGCCTGCGGCCTTCATCAGGCGGCGGTTCGTCGGGGATGGAACGGGGCGAGCTCACAGCCGGTGGCCGGATCAGTGGCGGCGCCAACAGCCCTTACTACCGCGTTGTGGTCCGGGTTGAGGGTCCCCGCAGCACGGCCAGCTATACCGAAACCTTGATCCACTTCTGATCTCAACGTAGCCGCGAAAGGCGTCCAATGACCTGTTCAAGCTTCTACGAAAACGCATCCATCCGGGCAGCATGTCTGTTGCCCCTGCTGGCGTTCGGCGTTTCCTATGCCGCGACCACTGACATCAGCAACGCGCCCCTGTTCACGTCGTCAAACAATTCCGTCAAGCCGAACATCATGTTCATCATGGATGACTCCGGGAGCATGAAGAGCGCCTATCTGCCAGACGACGCGAACTTCGCCACAACGAAGTACGGCATGAAGGCATCGCAGTGCAATGGCGTTGCTTATAACCCAGAGGTGGTTTATAGCCTGCCGGTGAACGCTGCGGGGGTGCCTCTTGCTCCTGCCAGTCTCACGTTCATTACGCCGAATCCGATTACACAAACCGACAACCCCCGCAAACTCTCTGCAATTGCTGCAATGCCCGCAGCAGCCAGCGGGACGATTACGGTCAAGGTTGCGGCCGACAAAAACGGCAAGAGAAATACTGCCTGGTACGACAAGGGCGAGACGGTCACTGTTTACAACTCCGGCGACTCAAGCCGCTTTTTCGTAGGTACCGTGGTCAGTTGGGACAAGAGTTCCGGAGACCTAAAAATCAACTTGGCTGACGGGATAGTGGCAGGCACTGGTGCCATGGCTGACCCTAGGGTGGCTGACGGGCAGCCGGACTCCGCCACCTACTACAGATACACAGGGTCGCAACGCAGACTCGGGTACACCTACACATCCCTCGGGGTGATCAAGTCGACGGACTTCTATAAGCAATGCGACAGTGTGATTGGTTCCTTTCCAGGCAATGAGGTGTTTACGCCCGTCGCGGTGACATCGTTTTCCGCCGAGGCGCAGAACTACGCCAATTGGTACCAGTACTACCGTACCCGAATGACGATGATGAAGTCATCGATCAGTCTTGCTTTCAAGGGAATCGACAGTCGCTACCGCATCGGCTACAGTACGATATCTGAGGAGACCGCCGTTGAAGGAGATGACTTCCTCAACATGCGGGATTTCGACGGGACACAGAAGGCGTCTTTTTATACCGCCTTCAATGCCGCGCAGCCGATCGTATGGACGCCGCTGCGTGGAGCCCTGTCGAAGGCCGGTCAGTACTACGCCAACAAGGCACGCAGTCAAACGGTTGATCCCGTTCAATACTCTTGCCAGCGCAACTTCACCATCCTGTCCACCGACGGCTACTGGAACACACCCGACGAGAGCACAACAGACCCCAAGTACGGCCCCTATGGCCTGGATAGGACCACGGCGGTTGGTCAACAGGACGCGCCTCCTACGCGGCGACCGATGCTGGACGGTTCAACTTCGTCCACTTCGGGTGGTTCAAGCAACTCCCTGGCAGATGTGGCGGCGTACTACTACAACACCGATCTTCGTTCATCCGCCCTTGGAAACTGCACGGGCGCGGCAGGCAGTGATGTGTGCGAGAACAACGTTCCGGGCTCCCCCTCCGACGCAGCCCACTCCTTCGGGGACAATGTGTCGTGGCAGCACATGACCACGTTCACGCTTGGATTGGGCATTAGCGGTTTGCTGACCTATGATCCGAATTATCTGACGCAGCTCTCTGGCGACTTCTACGAAATCACAAACGGCACGAAGAACTGGCCCGTGTCGGGTCCGACAAAGAGCGCGGAGAATGTTGACGATCTTTGGCACGCAGCGGTGAACGGGCACGGGCAGTATTTCAGTGCTGGAGATCCTGCGTCGTTGTCAGCAAGCCTGAGCTCTGCTCTCGACTCGATCAAGGCCACCACCGGAGCGGCGGCTGCGGCCTCTACAAGTTCGCTGCAGCCGGTCGAAGGCGACAACGATATCTACGTTGCTCAGTTCACGTCGGTGAAGTGGATTGGCGATCTCCTCTCGTACAAGATCAATCCCACGACGGGCGCGATCTCCACCAAGGCGTCGTGGTCCGCCAAGACGCAACTTGATCTGATCGCGCCGGCATCGCGCACCATCTACTATCGCGATCCCTCGGGGACAGCGCTGAAAGCCTTCAACTACGCCAACTTGACCGCAGACTCGTACGCCGGGCACTTTGATGGCTTCTGTGCCAAGGTCGGGGCAAATGGCGGTGCCTCGCCCGCCCAGTGCACGACCCTCGGGGCCAGTGACAAGTCGGCAGCCAACTCTGGCGCCAACCTGGTCGCCTTCCTGCGAGGCGACCGCTCCATGGATTACTACCGCACCCGCGAGAGCGCGTTGGGTGATGTCATCAATGCGTCACCGCTCTTTGTCGGCAAACCTAGTTTCAGGTACCTGGAGAACGGGTATCCATCATTCGCCAGTACCAACGCCGGGCGCACCGCGGTGATCCTGGTCGCGGCCAACGACGGCATGCTCCATGCCTTTGACCGTGCGACTGGCAGTGAACGCTGGGCGTACGTGCCGTCCTTGGTTATACCCAAGCTGTACAAGCTTGCGGACACGAGCTTCGCCACCAGCCATGGCTACTACGTCGACGGCTCACCTCAAATGGGAGACATCTACGTGGGCGGACAATGGCGGACCATCGTGGTCGGTGGGCTGGGCGGAGGCGGCCGCGGGTACTATGCACTCGACGTCACGAACCCGGCAAGCCCAACGCTCCTCTGGGAGTTCTCCAACACCAACCTTGGCCTGTCGTTCGGCAACCCAGTCATCACCAAGCGAGCCGATGGCACTTGGGTGGTGGTGTTCGCTTCTGGATACAACAATGTGAGTCCCGGAGACGGGAACGGGCACCTCTTTGTGCTGAACGCCTCTACCGGCGCTCTCTTGATGGATGTCCCGACCTATACGGCGGGAAGCACCCCGGCCGGTACCACCGGCGCGCCCAGTGGGCTGACCAAGGTCAACGCCTGGACCGACTCCGACACAAACAACCTGGCCCGTCGGTTTTATGGCGGGGATTTGATGGGCAATCTGTGGCGCTTCGACATCGACAATCTGGTGCAGCCACATCAGCGGGCGCTGCTGCTTGCCGAACTAAAGATTGGCAGCACGCCGCAAAGCATCATGGTAAAGCCTGCGCTTGGCGAGGTGGTCTACAACGGTGTGAACTATCCTGTCGTGTACGTCGCTACTGGTCGCTACCTCGGCACGAGTGACCTGTCCAACACCTCCGTACAGTCGGTGTATGCCATTAAGGACCCGCTCATTGATAGTTCGTACGGCGACATCAATTTGTCGAGCGCCCTGGTTTCCAACACCCTGACAGCCGGAACGGATGCCGCCGGGAACGCAACACGTGCTGTCACTGCATTGCCCGTGAACTGGGCCACTCAAGCCGGATGGAAGGCGAATTTTCCCGGCACTGGCGAACGCGTAAGCGTTAATCCGCAGTTGGTCCTGAGCACGCTGTATGTGGGGACCAACTTGCCGAGCAGCGACGCGTGCACGGTAGGCGGGTCGTCGTTTCTCTATAAGTTCGATATTGCTACCGGGTCTACTGTCGCTAACGAGCCGTACATCGGCACCTACGTTGGTAACGTGCTTATCCAGGGACTCACTACGGTGCAACTGCAAGGTGGAGCCTCGGTTGGCAGCATCGTGACTATTTTGACGCGAAGTGACGCTACCTTGGGTATTAACTTGGGTGCGCCCCCCTCGCTCGCCACCGGCCTGCGTCGCACCTCGTGGCGTGAGTTGGTGGACTGATGTGCCGCTCACCTGGAAGTCATTCGTCATCTTTTTTCTTGTCTTGGCAGGACATTTGGGCGCGCTGTGGCAGCTGGGACTTTCCGAACCGCCGAAACCGCCTGCACCCAAGTCCGGAGTGCAGGTGTGGCAGCTTGTGCAACCTCGGGAAGGCGCCGTCAAGGTAACAGGAGCGGCTGCCGCGGCACCCGCTCCTGTCACGGACGGACTTGCGGGGACTGGGTTGAATGCAGCAGCAGTCGCATCACTACCCTCGACAGTGTCCCGTCCTGTTGCAGCAGCTGTGCCCCACAGTGGCGCGGCTGCAGCAGACTACCTGCCTCGTGGAAAGTTGAGTATTTCCCCTCAGCATCTGGGGAGCCGGTTTGTGATGGCCGCAGCCGGTTCAGTTGAAGCGGACGCGCGAGGCGACAGGCGAGGGGGGCCGATCGTGAAGGCAACCGGCTTGCGGCTGGCGTTGCAGACGGCCGTTCTAATGCTGGCCTTTTCCGTAAGCGGCCAGGCGCAGGAAGCGATGGCGCCGGCCAAGGGCGGCCTGGAGGCCAAGCTCGAATACTGCAAGACCTGCCACGGATTGTCGGGGCAAGGCTATCTCGGGTATTTTCCGATGCCGCGTCTTGCGGGACAGCAACCCGAATATATCGAGGCCCAGTTGCGGGCCTTCATCGAGCGCAGACGGACGAACCCGGTCATGTTCAACGTCGCGCATGTGCTGAGCCCATCGATGGTCACGGCGCTGGCGAACCATTTCAAGAATCTCAATCCGCCACCGTTCGGCGGCGCGCCGAGGGGAGCGATCGCGGCGGGCAAGAAAATCTACGAGGAGGGTCTCCCCGAAGCCAACGTTCCCGCCTGCTCCGCCTGTCATGGCGCCGAGGGCAAAGGCCAGAACGAAATTCCGCGGCTGGCGGGCCAGGTCTATCCGTACATGGTCGGCCAATTGACCGGCTGGAAGCAACAGCGGGGCCACGGCACGGCGGTCGACACATCCGCCGTCATGGCGCCGACAGCGCATAATCTTAGTCGGTCGCAGGTCGAAGCCGTCGCGGCCTATGTCAGTTATCTGAAGTGAGCATTGCCATCTCCTGCGCCGGCACGCCGGCGAGTGCATGAAAAGCTTGGGGTCATGAAGCGCATCGGGCTAAAAACAGCGATCCTGGCGATCCTCGCCTCCACCGTCTCCGCCATCTCTTCCTGGGCCGGTGAGAGCGCCGCCGTCCGCAATTGCACCTGGTGTCACGGAGCGGGCGCGCAGGGTTACACGGTTGCGCCGCGGCTGGCCGGACAGCGGCCGGAATACATCATGAGCCAGATCAGGAGTTTTCGCGAGCACGCGCGAAACAACCCGTTTTCGAAACAATACATGTGGAACGCGGTTGCGGCGCTCGATCCATATACGGCGCGCGACCTGGCCAGCTATTTTGCCTCGCTCCCGCCGAAGCCCGCCAATGACGGCGACAGCGCTCTCGCCTCGCGCGGAAGGACGATCTATCTGGAAGGAATTCCGGAAGCCAACATCGTCTCCTGCTATGCCTGCCACGGCCCGAATGCCGAGGGCGTGCGAGACATCCCCCGCCTCGGAGGCCTGTCCTATTCCTATCTCAAGGGCCGTCTGGAACAGTGGGGCCAGGGATATCACTCGACCCCGGGATCGCCGATGCCGATGGTGGCGACCCACCTCGGGCCGGAGGAGATCGAGGCGCTGACCTCGTATCTGAGCTTCGTCAGATAGACTGCCTCCTGACGACCCGGGCTTGATCGAGCGCAAGGTGACCACCAACCAGGCCGGCGCGTGAAACAAGAGGCGATTGCATTGCCCGGGTATCGATGTCGCGCGCGCGCGCCCGCGCCGGAAAGTTGACACGTCGGGCAAATCACCGGCACCTTGCCATCATCGCAAGAATCCAAAAGCCCGCGCCGGGAACCCGGCCGCGGGCTTTTTCACAAGCGCAGATGTCTTTTTGCGACCTTGGTGCCGCCGTATTTTCCGAGTCATTTAGGCCCGGTTATTCGGTAGGGAACTTGCCATGAGAAATCTTTTTGATCGGGACGCTGATCGCGGGCTCGCTCATTTCGTTTGAAGCACAGGCTCAGGAGCGCGCGGGGGATGCGGCGCTGGGCGCGGTATCGGGCGCGGTCGTGTTGGGACCCATTGGCGCCGTGGCCGGCGCGTTCGTCGGCTATACCGCCGGGCCGTCGATCGCGCGCTCATGGGGGATGCATCGGTCCGCGTCGCGTCCGCGGGCCCAGCGAACCTCGCAAATGAATGCTGCAACGGAGCCGCAGACCACGGGCAGCATTCCAGCGTCACCGCCGCCCGTTATCAGATATTCCGCTCCGCCGGCCAGCCCGACCGCCGGTCAGCACTCCGATGGCGAGCACCAAGATGCCGCCGGTTCAGAAGTCTTGAATAGGCGGAGTGACCGAATGATCCGGCCGCCCCGGGAAAGTTGACACGTCGGGCAAATCACCGGCACATTGACATCATCGCAAGAATTGAGCCCGCGCCGGGAAACCGGTCGCGGGCTTCTTCATTCCAGCTTTGACGAAATCGGACGGTGGCCGCGGGGCGCGCACCAATCTCTTGACGAAGCGCTTGCCGCCAGGCGCCTTTGACGCGCGCCGCCGTCCGAGCCTCATTCGAAGTTTTGCCGGCGCGCGCGAACGCACCGGCACGCGGCCTCTCATTGCGAGAGACAGGGTTCGCGCCTGAAATGACCGCGCGAAAGCGGTCATGCCGCGCATCTGATTTGCATCAGGCTTTGGCCGATGTTGGGAGGAGTAGATCCGCATGACCGCGTATCTGATCTCGCTCGCACTGGCTGGCCTGGTCGCGATCGCAATATGGGAGGGATTTTCGTGAGCGCAGAGGTCATTCCATTCATCCCGCGTCCGAAGCGCAAGAAACCGCCGGTGAATTTTTCCAGTGCCTCTCGATCGGCCATTCAGCCGGATGATCTCACCATGGATCATGCCGATCGCCGCGTCTGGCGAAAGCATTTGGCCTTGCGAAGTTGCCGTGTCCGGCCATGACGTGACAGATGCCAAAATCCATCACTGAAATCCGTTCGCTGGCGCGCAGCCACACCAGGAGCGCGCTCAACGTGCTGGTCGCCGTCATGCGTAACACCAAGGCGTCGCCTCCGGCGCGGGTCGCCGCCGCCAACGCCATCCTGGACCGCGGCTGGGGAAAGGCGACGCAGGCCATCGGGAACGGCGATGACGGCGCGCTTGAACTCATCCACCGTATCGAGCGCGTCATTGTCCATCCTGAAAATCGCGACCGCTAAGATCTTCGAGCCGCTGCTGGCGCCCGCTCGCTACAAGGGCGCATACGGCGGACGGGGCTCGGGAAAGCTTCTGGTCTGGGACAAGGTTCTCGGGCTTGGGACGACCGATCCGCTCGCGGGATTTGCATCGGTGACCTCCAATCTGGTCGTGTCGTTCTATTTCGCCAAGCGCGGATTCGAAAACGTGGCGAGGATCATCAAACGATGACATCCGGATCATCAAGCGTCGACTCTGGTTTCACCAGGGACATCCGCGGGGACGTGCGGCGATGAATGAAATCAACGGCGATGATATCCGGGCTATCGTGATGGAGACGCTCGCCGAGCAGCAGAGAATTCATCACGGCGATATCGACGCGGTGGTTGTTCGCGCCATTGCCACCATCCTGACCTCGTTCGGGATCGAGGAGGAGGATCGCCGTGAGTTGCGCGCGGATTTTCAGCACCTCAGACGCTGGCGCAGGAGCGTCGAGCAGGCTCAGAGCTATACGTTCAAGGCGGTGATCACCGTGATCGTCACGGGATTCGTCGGGGCGGTGTGGCTCGGTATCAAGGTGATGCTTGGCAAATGATCCATTTATCTCTGTTGGCCGCGGCGCTGCTGGCTTTATCCCCCGCGCAGACGGTTCCCTGCTGGGCCGTGAAGCGGGCCGTCGCGCAATATGGCGAGGCGGCCGTGGAATCCTGGGCGCGGGCGAAGGGCATTTCCGACAAGGAAATCGAGAGGGCGCGGCGATGTCTCAGATAGGGAGGCAATCGAATCCGCCCTATCGGATTCGCGAGATCGACGGACAGGACGATGAAGCCGCGGATACTTTGGCAGAGCTCCATCGTTTGACGTTCTTTGATGGCGCGACGATTCCGGATTTTGATTGGGGATGTTGGTGGTTGGTGCATGTCGAAGCGACACCGATCGCCTTCGCCGGCCTTGTGCCATCGACGCACGTCCGCGGCGCGGGGTACATCTGCCGTGTCGGGGTGTTGAAGCCGCATTGCGGACGCGGGCTTCAGTTGCGTCTGATGCGTGCGATGGAATCGCGCGCGCGGCGTAATGGCTGGGGCTGCATGGTTTCGGATACCACCCGCAATATTCCCTCGGCCAACAACTTCATCCGGGCCGGCTATCGGCTCTACCAGCCGCAGTATCCGTGGGCGTATCCGGAGACGTTGTATTGGCGCAAATCCATCGGGGCTGCCTCATCCCTTCATGGCACCTATCTCAAAAGGCTGTAACCCCTCGATCCCTGTGGCTCTACTCTTTTGGGCAGAACCGCAAATTGGCTGTATATGGTTTACCGCAGGCGGGAATAATCTCCCGCGGCCCAGGGTCGACCATCGACGGCCGATAATTCGCAGAGGGAAGGGACAAGCCGATCATGACTGCCAGACCGCAATTGCCGGACCGGGTGCCAAGGGAGAAGGGTGCTCCGACCGCCCTCGATGGTCTGCTGGTCGTCGATTTTACCCGGGTCGTCGCCGGTCCCGCCTGCACCCAGACGCTGGCCGATTTCGGCGCCGACGTCATCAAGATCGAGAACCCGGACGGCGGTGACGACACACGGCACTATGAACATGCCGAACTCGCCGGCGAAAGCGCCGCGTTTATCAGTTTGAATCGCAACAAGCGGGGTATCGCGCTCGATTTGACCAAGCGTGAAGCCTGTGACGTGGCGCGCGAACTGATCGCGCGGGCCGACGTGGTGGTGGAGAATTTCTCCTCCAGCGTGATGAAAAAATATGGTCTCGACTACGCGTCCGTCGCGCCCGGCAATCCGCGGCTGGTCTATTGCTCGATCTCGGCCTATGGCCGCAAGGGGCCGTTCGCGTCCCGTCCCGGCTTCGATCCGATCACGCAGGCCGAGAGCGGATTCATGTCGCTCAACGGCTTCCCCGACGGGCCGCCGGTGCGTACCGGGCCGCCCGCGGTCGACATGCTGACGGGCATGTCGGCGAGCAACGCCATCCTGCTGGCGCTTCTCGCCCGCGATCGGCTCGGCCGCGGCCAGCATGTCGAGGTGGCACTGTTCGACATTGCGCTGGCGATGACGCAATTTTACGGCATGGCTTATTTGATGACCGGCGTGAATCCGAGCCGTCAGGGTAATTCACCGAACGGGTCTCCCTCGGTCGGCTTGTACAACGCTTCCGACGCGCCGTTTTATATCGCCTGTGCCAACGACCGGCTGTATCGCCGCCTTGTCATCGAATTACTCGGCCGGCCGGATCTCGCCAGCGGCGAGTTCGGCGACCGCCGCTCACGCACCGCCAACAAGGACAAGCTGCGCGCGATTCTCACCGGGATTTTTGTGCAGGATCGTCGCGAAAACTGGGTGACGAAGATGAAGGCGGCCAACATCCCCGTCGGTTATCTTCGCACCGTCGAGGAAGCGTTCAATTCGCCGGAAGTGCGCGAGCGCCATCGGCTCAGCCAGATTCCACATCCGGTCGCGGGTGTCGTCCCGAATATCGAAACGCCGATCAATCTTGGCCTGACGCCGGTCGTCGACCCCGTCGCCGCGCCATTGCTTGGCCAGCATACCAGGGAAGTCTTGCGAGAGAGGCTCGGCTACGACGATGCGCGCATCGCGGCCCTCGCCGACGCGGGAGCTTTTGGAATGGTCGCAACGGTTGGAGTCAGCTGACGGTTGAACGGCGCCCCTCGCCGGGCAAGCCAGGCGCGTAAAATATCTTCTTGCATCGCAATACCCGCCCGGTGGCCTGATGGCTGCCGGGCTTTTTTTCGTTTTTGGAGGCGCGCGTTTGGGGTATGCCTCGCCGCTGGCCCGGCGCATATTGTAAGGAAGAACCGCGCCGATCGCCCGGCTGCGAGGCTTTCGCCTTCTGTCATCTTACCCGAGGAGTTGTTTCATGACGCACGCCATCCGCTTTCATAAAACCGGTGGGCCCGAGGTCCTTGCCTGGGAGGAAGTCAAGCTTGGCAAGCCGGGTGCCGGAGAGGCGCGCATCCGCCATACCGCCGTCGGGCTCAACTTCGTCGACATCTACAACCGCTCGGGACTCTATCCCCTCCAGTTGCCGAGCGGTCTGGGCGGCGAGGCCGCCGGCGTGGTCGAGGAAGTCGGCCCCGGCGTCACCGACCTGAAACCGGGCGACCGCGTCGCCTATGGCGCCGCGCCGCTCGGCGCCTATGCCGAGGAGCGGCTGATTCCTGCCGATCGTCTGCTCAAGCTGCCCGACGGGATCGATGACAAGACCGCGGCTGCGATGATGCTGAAGGGCCTTACGGTTCAATATCTCATCCGCCAGACCTATCGCGTCAAATCCGGCGATACGATCCTGCTGCATGCCGCGGCCGGCGGCGTCGGCCTGATCCTCGGCCAATGGGCAAAGCATCTCGGCGCCACCGTGATAGGCACCGTCGGCAGCGACGAGAAGGCCGCGCTCGCCAAGGCCCATGGTTGTGCCCACACCATTGTCTATACGCGCGAGGATTTCGTGAAGCGCGTCGAGGAGATCACGGGCGGCAACAAGGTGCCCGTGGTCTATGACTCCGTCGGCAAGGACACGTTTTTGAAATCGCTGGATTGCCTGGCTCCGCTTGGCGTCGCCGCGCTGTTCGGTCAGTCTTCCGGCAGCGTCGAGCCGCTCAACCTCGGCCTGCTCGCGCAAAAGGGCTCGCTGTTCGTCACCCGCCCGACGCTCAACACCTACGCCGCCAAGCGCGAAAGCCTTGTCGCGATGGCGAAGGAGCTGTTTGACGTTGTGCTCTCGGGCGCCGTCAAGATCGAGGTCCATCAGACCTATCCGCTGAAGGACGCCGCCAGGGCCCATGCCGATCTCGCCGCGCGCAAGACCACGGGGTCTACCGTGTTTTTGATCTGAAACCGGCCCGCCGTGGCACGCGTCCTTGTCCTCCTGCCAGCCCGGGACTTCGATCCAGGTGAAGCCGCCGTGAGCTGGCAGGTGCTGGTGAACGCGGGCGACACGATCGGGTTTGCGACGCCGGACGGCCCGCCATCGCCGACGACTTGATGCTGACAGGACAAGGCCTGGATCCCTGGGGCGCCATACCGTTATTGCGGAATTGGCTGCTGATGGGAATGCTGATGCGGGCAAACGCGCGGGCATTGCGTGCCTGGCATGCGTGACTACTGAAATAGCCCGACAGCGCCTGGTTGATCTGCCCTCTTGCGCGCCGCCGAGACCCAAACGGATGCCGTTTCCTGCGGGGCTGTCATCTTCCGAGGCTCTAGCCGAAGAGCGGGCCGTTATGCTTTGATGCCGTCAAGGCCGGGGCTTAGGGACGCCCTTGAATATCAAGCCGCGCCAAGCGGCGGACGACGGCGAACGCCGCGGCCACAGAAGTCAAAGGGAGGATATGCTGGTGGAAAAGCGCGGCCGGACCCTGCTGGCTAAAATCTGGGAACAGCACGTCATTGCTCGCGTCAGTGACGATACCGATCTCCTTCATGTCGATCGCCATTTGCTGCACGATCTCGGCGGCTCGCGTGGCCTGCTCGATCTCAAAAGCCGCAATCTCCCGGTCCACAATCCGGAGTTGACGTTCGCGACGCCGGACCACGCGATCACGACGGCGCGGGGACGGGCCGGCACCAGCAAGACCGGGCAGGAGTTGCTGGAGGGCCTGCGCGTCGAAACATCGGCCGCCGGCATCGCCATGTTCGATATCGACGAGCCGGGTCAGGGCATCGTCCACGTCATCGGACCTGAACTTGGTCTCAGCCTTCCCGGTAGCCTGATCGTCTGCGGCGACAGCCATACCTGCACCCATGGCGGGCTGGGCGCCCTCGCTTTCGGGATCGGGTCGAGCGAGTTGACGCACGTGCTGGCGACGCAGGCGCTGATCCAGCGACGTCCCAAAACCATGCGCGTGAAGTTCGAGGGCCGGCCGTCCCTGGGCGTGACGCCCAAGGATCTGATCCTCGCGCTGATCGGCCACATCGGAGCCGCCGGCGGCACCGGCTATGCCGTCGAATATGCCGGCAGCGCCATCCGCGACATGGGAATCGAAGGGCGGCTCACCATCTGCAATCTTTCGATCGAGCTTGGCGCGAAGATGGGCATGGTCGCGCCGGATGAAAAAACTTACGAATATATCCGCGGCAGGCGTTATGCGCCGCAGGGCGAGTTGTGGGAGCGGGCGGTCGAGGCATGGCGTCGGCTTCCGAGTGACCCTGACGCGGTGTTCGATCGCGAAGTCGTTATCGATGTCGGGACCATCATCCCGCAGGTGACCTGGGGCATCAGCCCGGAACACGTCATCGGGGTCGATGGTCGTGTTCCCAACCCTGCGGAAATTGCCGATCCGGTGCGCCGCGCCGCGCTTGAAACCGCGATCGACTATATGGGTCTAACGCCCGGCGCGCCGATCATCGGCACGCCGGTCGATTGGGTCTTTATCGGTTCATGCACCAACAGCCGGTTGAGCGATCTGCGCGCTGCCGCCGAAATCGCGCGCGGCCGCAAGGTTGCGCCGGGCGTGCGCGCCTGGGTGGTGCCGGGTTCGGAGACGGTCAAGCGGGATGCCGTTGCTGAAGGGCTCGACAAGCTGTTCACCGATGCGGGGTTTGAGTGGCGCGAGCCGGGATGCTCGATGTGTCTCGCCGCCAATGGCGAAATCGTGGCGCCCGGCCAGCGCTCGGTGTCGACCTCAAATCGCAATTTCATCGGCCGTCAGGGGCCGCGCGCCCGCACCCATCTGGCGAGCCCGGCGACGGCGGCAGCGGCAGCGATTTCGGGCGCCATCGCCGACGTGCGGACCATGGAGCGATAGATGCCGAAACCCTTTACCCAATTGAGCGCGATTGCGGCGCCGATCATGCGCAGCAACATCGATACCGATGTCGTCATTCGCATCGAGCGCCTCGTCGGCAACTCGATTCGTGGAACGCTCGGCAAATGGGCGTTCGGCTCGCTGCGTTACCTGCCGGATGGATCGGAAAATCCCGAGTTCATTTTGAACCGGGAGCCTTATCGGCAGGCCGAAATTCTCATCACCGGTCCGAATTTCGGTTGCGGCTCGTCGCGTGAAGGCGCGGTCTGGTCGCTGCAGGAAATGGGCATCCGCGCCATCATCGGTTCTGGCTTCGGCGATATTTTCTTCGCCAACTGCTTTCAGAACGGAATTCTCCCGATCGTGATCGACAAGGAGATCGTTGACGGACTTGCCGCGGAGGTCGAGCACAGCCAGGGAGCCGGACGCGTCAGCGTCGACCTCGAACAGCAGACCATCACCTCACCGTCCGGCCAGCAGCATCGGTTCGAGATCGATCCGCGCCGTCGTGCTGGTCTCCTCAAGGGTCTTGATGAAGTCGCCCTGACATTGCAGCGCGACGACGAAATTCGCGCCTTTCAGGCGGCTGACCGCAATGAGCGACCCTGGATACATTTCGCAAGGAAACAGGCATGAGCAGTCCCTCCAACATGATCAAGGTCGCCGTGGTCGGCGGCGAGGGTATCGGCCCGGAAGTGACGGCCCAGTCGCAGCGGATTCTCAACTGGTTCGCCACCAGGCGCGGCGTTCCCATGATTTTGCGCGAAGCGCAATACGGTCTCATTCCATATCTGGCGACCGGGAAGGTGTTGCCCGCGGATACCGCCGAGGCAATGGAAGAAGCCGACGCCATTCTTTGGGGAGCGACGGGCGGGCCGGAAACAAAGGAGGTGCCGGCGGCGGCGCGCAAGGAAGGCGGCCTGCTGTCACTGCGCAGCAAATATGATCTTTACGCCAATCTGCGGCCCATTCGCGCCAACCCGGCGCTGGCCGATTCGGCGCCGCTCAAGGCGCATGTCCTGAAGGGGGTCGACTTCGTCATCATCCGCGAGCTTACCAGCGGTATCTATTTCGGAGAGCCGCGCGGTATCGAGACCCTTGCCGATGGGCAGCGCCGTGGTTTCAACACCGAGCAGTACACCACCAATCAGGTCCGCCGAGTGGCGCGTTCCGCTTTCGAGCTGGCACGCACCCGAAGGGGAAAGGTTTGTTCGGTGGACAAAGCCAACGTCCTCGAAACCAGCGTGCTGTGGCGCGAGGAAGTCATCGCGCTCCATGCCGCGGAATTTCCCGATGTCGAGCTTACCCATCTTTATGTCGACAACGCCGCCATGCAGATCGTCCGGGATCCCTCGCAGTTCGATGTGATGGTGACCGGCAATATCTTCGGCGACATCCTTTCCGATTGTGCCGCGATGGCGTCGGGCTCGCTGGGGATGCTGCCGTCGGCGTCGCTGGGGCCGGTCGACCGGTTGGGCCGCCGGAAGGCGCTTTACGAGCCGGTTCATGGCAGCGCGCCTGACATTGCGGGGAAGGGCATCGCCAATCCGCTCGGTTCCATTCTCAGCGTCGCCATGATGCTGCGCATGACGCTCGATCGGCCCGATGATGCGGACCTGCTGGAAAAGGCCGTCGATACTGCGCTGGCGTCAGGCGCCAGAACCGCCGATATTGCCGAGCCGGGGGCCGCACGACTTTCGACGCGGGAAATGGGTGATGCGGTGCTGAATGCGCTCGAAAAAGTCGCCGGCAGGGAGAGGGAGCACGCGTGATGGCAACGCACTTCACAAGACGTTCGGCTCTCACCATTATTGCCGGGAGTGGAGCGTTGCTGTCGGCCGGACGAGCGTCCGCCGAAGCCAGGTCGGGTCGCGTGATTTACCCGGTCGCGGTGCCGATCTACCAGTCGCAATTCGTGGCCGACCGGGCGGGATTCTTCAAGGATGCGGGTCTCGACTGCAAGCTGATTCAAGGCGGCAGCGGCGTCAAGACCCGCGAGATCATCGCCTCGTCGCAGGGCGATATCGGTATCGGCGACGTGACCCATCCGATGCAGCTCAGCAATCATGGACGCGCCGGCCGCATTCTGATGCCGACCGACACGCGGAGCAGTTCGGTGATGTTCATCATCCGCAAGGATCTTTGGGATCAGGGCATCACGACGCTGGAGAAGCTGACGGAATGGAAAAGGCCGGACGGGCGCAAGCCGATCGTCTCGGTATCCTCACTGGGAGGCACCAACCACGTCTGGTCGTCCTACTACATGGAGACGATGGGACTCGCCGAGAAGGTAACCTGGATTGGAACCGGCAACGTCGATACCATGCTGGGCTCGCTGAAGACCAAACAGGTCGATGTTCTCGTGAGCTCGCTGTCCCTGCTGAACAACTCGATGGAACAGGGCTGGGGCACGCTGTTGTTCGATGGAACGGATGAAACGATCTGGAACAAGTACATCGGCGGCAAGGTGCCGGTGACGGGGCACTTCACGGTGCAGTCGACGATCGACAAGGACCCACCGAAGATGCAGGCTTTCGTCACAGCTTTGTGGCGCGCCGCGCAGTGGATCAAGGCGCATTCGCCCGACGAGATCTACGAAATGATCGAGCCCTACGTCGGCAGCACGTCGCGGGCCGCCAATATTCTGGAGATCACGGCACTGAAAAAGGTCGCGGATTATGAAGGAATCGTCGATGCGGCGAGCTTCGCACGCGGCGAAAAGGTCTGGTTCCGGGAAATGACCGGCATCAAGCCGCTTACGATTGCCGAGGTCGTCAGCCCTGACTTCGCCGAAGCGGCGCGAAAAGCGTATCCCGGTTGAAAGCTCGCGATTTGAGAGCCCGAGAGTTGAAGGATCCGGACAGGTTTGCAGTCGCCGCTCGATCGGCCGCCGGATGTTCACCGGATCGACGTCAGGGGATTGAGCAAATCATTTCAGCTCGCGGGCACCGCTATTGAGGCGGTGCGCGATGTCTCCTTTAAAGTCCGGCGCGGCGAGTTCGTTGCCTTGCTGGGACCGTCCGGCTCCGGCAAGAGCACGGTCCTCAACATGATCGCGACATTGATAAAGCCGAGCGGCGGTCAAATCCTGATCGATGGCGCGCCGGTCGTTGCCGGCAAGGCGACACCCGATGTCGGCTATGTTTTCCAGCGCGATACGTTGTTTCCCTGGCGTACCGTGGCCGACAATATCGGCTATGGCCTGCAGCTCGCCGGCGTTGGCGAATCCGAGCGCAAGGAACGCGTTGGGGCCTGCGTCGCGCAAGCGGGCCTTCTGGGATTCGAGCAGGCCTATCCATCGGCGCTGTCGGGCGGCATGCGCCAGCGCGCGGCCCTGATGCGAACGCTGGTGGTCGAGCCTCAAATCCTGTTGATGGACGAGCCGTTCGGCGCGCTCGATACCCACACCAAGATCGATATGCACGAAGTTCTGCTTCGAATCTGGGAACGAGAGCAGCAGACGGTTCTGTTCGTGACCCATGATCTTGGCGAGGCCCTGACGCTGGCCGATCGCATCATCCTGTTTTCGGCGCGCCCAGGCCAGATCAAGGACATGTTCGAGGTGGATTTTGCGCGGCCGCGCGATGCCGTGAAGGTGAGGGAGACCCCGCGCTACGCCGAACTGTTCCAGCATATCTGGCACTCGCTCGGCGAGGAGTTCGTCAGGGGGCGCCAGCGATGAGAGTGCGCCGATGGTCCCTCGGCATATTGGCGTGGCAGGCGCTGATCTGCATTGTCGTCTTGTCGATCTGGCAATGGGGATATGATCTGCATGCCAGTGTCCCCTGGCTGGTGCCCGATCTGCTCGATCCCTATTTCGTCTCCAGGCCTTCCGAGATCCTCGAACACTTTCTGGTCCTGGGCTGCTTCAAATCCAAATTGGGTGCCGTCAATGGATGGTTCAACGGCGACTTTGCCAGGTGCATGGCTCGCACCGAGAACAATCTCTGGGTCGCGACCGGCATCACGCTCAAGAACACCTTCTTTGGTTTCATAACCGGCGTGTCCAGCGGCTTTGCGGCCGGGTTGATTCTGGGAAGGTCGGATCGGTTGAGCGCGATTTTCCAACCCTTCATCACCGCCGTAAATTCGATTCCCAGGATAGCGCTGGCGCCGATCATCGTGCTGGCGTTCGGCATCGGCGACACCTCGAAAGTCGTGACCTCCTGGATCGTCGTGGTGTTTCTGGTGTTCTTCAACACGTTCGAGGGGGCGCGCTCGATCGATGAGGGCTTCGTCAATGCCGCGCGGCTGCTCGGCGCGAGCGAGTGGCAGATCACCCGCACGGTCGTGATCCCTTCGACGATGGCCTGGGTATTTGCCTCGCTTTCCCCGGCGATCTCCTTCGCGCTGATCGGCGTGATCGTCGGTGAATTCATCGGCGCGGAACGTGGAATCGGCCGTCTGATTATCGAGTCGGAGGCCCGCGGCGAGGCGTCGGGGATGATGGTCGCGGTGATCGTGCTGATGCTGGTTGGGGTGGCGCTGACGGCCGTGATCCGGCGATTGCAGGCCTATCTGTTACGCTGGCAGCACCACAATATGGTAGAATAGTTTGAAGCGGTTGCCGGCAGGTGAGGGGTCTTCCGATGAGCATACAAGTCTACGGGTTCTGGCGGTCGATTGCCTCCTTTCGCGTTCGGGTCGCCTTGAGGCTCAAGGACCTGCCATTCGAGGAAACCTCCATCGACATCCTTTCCGGCGAACAATTCAGGCCGGGTTATGACCAGATCAATCCCGAGCGCGTCGTGCCGACTTTCATCCACGACGGCCACTCGCTGTTCCAGTCGATGGCGATCATGGAATATCTCGACGATATAAAGCCCAGGCCGCGGCTGTTGCCTGAAGATGCCCGGGAGCGGGCCTACGCCCGCTCGCTCGCGCTGATGACGATTGCCGATTCCCATCCGCTGGTCGTGCCCCGCGTCCGCAGTCATCTGGCCAAGGCGTTTGGCGCCGACGCCAGGGCGATCGAGAATTGGGGCAAGCATTGGACCAATGAGGGGCTGGCGACCTATGAACGGTTGCTCGCCCGCCGCGCGCCGGCGCCGTTTGCACTCGGCGCCGAGCCGGGCCTCGCCGATATCTGCATCGCGGGCCAGGTCGTGGGAGCGCATTTTCTCAAGCTTGAACTGGGCGCGTATCCCCTGGTGGCCGACCTTGCCGACCGTTGCTTCAAATTGCCGGAATTCGCAACCGCGCATCCGTTCGAGCAGCCGGGATACAAGACCGCTGGCGCGCATCACTGAGCGCGCCAGGATTTCCGATACAGCGCGCTTCAGACATCGAGCCCAAGCGCTCGCGCGGCATTTCCGCCTGCGATCTGCGCGAGCGTTACCTCGTCCATCCCGTGAACGCCTGCGACGTGCCCGATCGGATTATATTCGGCCATGTCGAAGGGGTAGTCGGTGCCCATCACGATGCGATCGGGGCCGAACACGTCGATCAGATAGGCGAGCTGGTGATAGCTGAAGACCACCGTGTCGAGATAGACCTGACGCAGATAGGTCGTCGGCGGTAGCGGCAGTTCGCCGTGCGAGTCCTGCCGCGCGCCCCAGGCATGATCGATCCGGCCGGAATAGCCCGGCAGATAGCCGCCGCCGTGCACGGCCATCAACTTCAGATCGGGGAAGCGCGCCAGCGTTCCCGAAAAGATCAGGTTGTGAAGCGCGAGCGTCGTATCGAGCGGATTGCCGAGAACATTGTTGAAATAGAAGTGGGTCAGGCGATCGCCGTGGGTAAATCCGTTCGGGTGCATCATGATGAATGCCCCGAGTTGCTCGGCTCTGGCGAAGAAGGGGCGGAATTTCGGGTCGGATAATTCCTGGCCGTCGACATTGGTCAGGATTTCGACGCCCTTCAACTTCAGGTCCTTCATCACATAGTCGAGTTCGCGCACCGCCAGTTCCGGCTCCTGCAAGGTGACGACCCCGAGCCCGACAAACCGGTCTGGCTTGCGCGCGCAATATTCGGCTACGCCGTCATTGGCGAGACGGTGGGCCTGCTCCGCGATCTTGGGATCGACCGAGTAGTAACACTGCGGCGGCGCCGGGGCCACGACCTGGATGTCGATGCCCATCTTGTCGAGATCGAACAGGCGACGATCGATCGTGGTCATGACCTCGCCGATATCCTTTTCCTGCTGCGCATTGATCTCCCTGGTGGCGGCATCGGCAAAATGCGCCAGCGGAATCCGGCTGAGATCGACATGGGGTTGCGCCAGCTTGGCGGCCTGCGGCACGACGATGTGGGCGTGAATGTCGATCGTGGTGGATGACGGGCGCCGGGCAAGGCCGTCTGCGTCGTGGATGCGAGCGGCAGTGCGGCCATAGCGGTTCTTGCGATCGATCATTGAATTTTCTCTGCTGTTGCGTTGGTTGTTCGGGGCATGGTGAATGGCGTGCAATTCAGGATCTGGATGTCGTGGCCTGACGCTGGGTCCAGCGAACGGAAACCGTGGTGGCGTCGGCCTCGCCAAGGCCCGCGGCTTCGGCTTCCTCAAAACAGGCCAGCGCGCTTGCCGCGACCGGAAGCTCGGCGTGAATTGAGGCCGCGAATTGCACGGCCGTGGCCAGGTCTTTTTTCGCGGCCGTAATGCCGAATGCGGTTTCGCCGAGCGGCGCGCCGCCCAAAACCTTTGCAATAATGGCGCCGCGCCCTTTCATCGCTGCCGGCGCGCCGGCGGTGTCGGAAAGGATATCGATCAGCCGGTCGGGCGGAAGATTGAGCGGCTTGCAGATCGTCAAGGCCTCGCCAAGTGCCTGCCAGTAAACCAGCAGCGGCAGATTCACGGCCAGCTTCATGGTCGCGCCGGCGCCGAGCGGTCCGACATGCTCGATACGGCGGCACATCTGCTCGAGGAGCGGCATGGCCCGTGCCACGTCGGCGTTCGCGCCGCCGACAAGGCCGAATAGCTTGCCTTCCTTCGCCGGAACCTTGCTGCCGCCGACGGGGCATTCGATAAAGGCTGCGCCCAGCTGCGCCACCGCTGTGCCCACCGAAATCATCGTGTCCGGGCGAACCGTGCTCATGTCGATGACGAGCTTGCCGGCGAGCTTCGCGTTCAGAAGGCCGTTGGGGCCGCGGTAAACCGCCTCGGTGGCCGCGTCATTCAGCAGCATGGCGATGACGGTCTCGCAGCCTTCCGCGAGTGCTGCCGGCGAAGCGAACGCCTTTGCGCCGGCGTCGACCAGAGGCCTGGTCTTCGCTGAATTGCGATTCCAGACGCCGACCTCGTGCCCGACCGACATCAATCGCTCCGCGATCGATGCTCCCATTCGTCCAGTTCCGCAAACGCCGATTTTCATTTTTCTGACCTCAAGGGTGGATCGTTTAACCTAATGGGCGTGAAAAACGCCAAGATTTTGCGTAATCAGCGCCTCATCGTTCAAGATTTCGCTGGCGTTTCCCGCGAACACGCAGCGCCCGGTGTTGAGGATGACGGCCTGATCCGCAACCTCGAGCGCCAGCTGGCGGTTTTGCTCGACCAGGACGATGGACTGTCCTTCCTCCTTCAACCGCTTGATGGTGCGGCCGACCTCGGCGACGATCAGAGGGGCCAAACCCTCCGACGGTTCGTCGAGCAGCAGCACGCGGGGGTTGCCCATCAGCGCGCGGCCGATCGCCAGCATCTGCTGCTCGCCGCCGGAGAGGGTGCCTGCGAATTGCGCATGGCGCTCGCGCAACCGGGGAAACAGCTCGTAGATTCTCTCGACATTCCATGGTTTTTCGGTGCTGCCTTCGCGCTGCTGCGCCACGACGAGGTTTTCCCGAACCGTGAGCGAGGGAAAGATCCGGCGCCCCTGTGGCACCAGGCCAATCCCGAGGCGCGAAATGCGTTCCGGGCTCAGTCCTTCGATCGGCTCGCCAAACAGGCGGATTTCTCCCTCCTTCGGTTTCAGGAAACCGACGATGGTCGAAATGCAGGTCGTCTTTCCCGCGCCGTTGCGCCCGAGCAACGCCAGCACGCCACCCGCCCGCAACGTAAAGCCCACGCCGTGCAGGATATGGCTGTCACCATAAAAGGCGTGCACGTTCGTCAGACTGAGTGCCTCAGGCGCCAAGATAGACCTCACGCGTTCGCTCGTCCGCGATCACCACATCGCGTTCGCCATCGACAATGACGCGGCCGTAGTTGAGCAGCGTCACGGTCTCGGCGAGATCCAAGGCGGTATCCATGTCATGCTCGATCATGATCACGGCGGTCTCCCGCGGGATCGAGGCGATCAGGGACTTCACGGTCGATCGCTCGGAATTTGACAGACCCGCCAGCGGTTCGTCCAGCAGCAGCACGCGAGGCTTTTGCGCCAGCGCCATCGCGAGCTCGACCCGGCGCTTCTCGCCGTAGGCGATCTCGGATATCGGATGATCCGCCAGATGCAGAAGTCCGACCGTATCGAGGGTCCGGCGGGCCTCACGCGCAAGGTCGCCGTAGAACGACAATGGCCGCCACATCTGCCAGCGCGACGGCAGCAGGCCGAGCAGGCCGAGCGTCACATTGTGCTCGAGCGTATCGCCGGTAAACAGCGTGATGATCTGGTAGGTTCGCGACAGCCCGAGATGCGCGCGCCTGTAAGGGGCCAACGTCGTGACGTCGGCCCCGAACAGCTTGATCTGTCCGGAATTCGGCCGCATGTCGCCGCTGATCTGGTTGAACAACGTGGTCTTGCCGGCGCCGTTCGGGCCGATGATCAGGCGGCGTTCGCCCTGCCGGATCGCGAGCGACACGCCTTGCGTCACCCTGAGGCCACCGAACGCCTTGTTCAGGTCGACGATCTCAAGTGCGTAATTTGGCGTCAGCGGAATCATTTCGATCCCCTCCGCCAGCGCGCGCCCAATTTGCTCAGGCCCGGAACGATCCCGGTCGGCATCACAAGGACGATGAACAGGAACACCAGGCCGAGCAGCATGTTCCAGCGTTCGATATAGGCCGAGGCGTAGTTCTTCAACAGCAGCACCAGCGTGGCGCCGACGACCGGGCCGCCGAGCGTGCCCGATCCGCCCGCGATCACGCCGAGCAACGCTTCCGCCGAGCTTGTGGTCGAAAGCGAGGTCGGGTGAATGTATTTGTTGTAATAGACGTACAGCAGCCCGGAAACGCCGCCCCAGAACCCCGCATAGATAAAGGTGATCCAGCGGATCATCCAGGGATTGAAGCCCAGCGCGGCCATCCGGCGCGGCTGGTCGCGCACGCCTTTCAGCGACGATCCGAACGAGGACGACACGAAAATCGCCATCATCAGGAATGCAACCGACGTCACGATCAGGGCGAACCAGTAGAACGCTGCGGCGCTGTCGAGCGAAATCCCAAACGGGGTCGGCCGGGTGAGTCCGGCAATGCCATTATCGCCGTTGGTCACATTCGACATGCGATAGGCAAGCCCCCACAGCACCTGCGACAGGGCCAGCGTGATCATGAGAAAGCCAAGGCCCGTCGCGCGCAGCGCGATGATGCCGAAAAAGGCAGCCGTCGCGATCGTGCCGGCGATCGAGATGACCGCGGCCGGGCCATGGCCAAATCCGTACCGGCTTGTCAGCAGCGCGGAGAAATAGGCGGCGACTCCGAGATAGGACGCGTGTCCAAGCGAGGTCATGCCGCCAAAACCCACCAGCAGGTTGAGGCTGAGCGCGAAGATCGCCGCGATCAGGATCTGGCTGGCGAGGTTGATGTAGAAATCGCCTGCGAAGAACGGCAGCAGGAGAAACAACGCGGCGAGCAGGGCGGCGGCAATCCACTTCATGCGCCGACGCGTCCGAACAGGCCCTGCGGGCGGAATGCGATGACAACGATCATGGGCAGGAACAGGATGATGTAGGCGAGTTCCGGAAACAGCGCCGTGCCGAAGGTATAGATGAAACCGATGATGAAGCTGCCGACAAACGCGCCCAGCAGGCTTCCGATGCCTCCAAGAATAACCACGATCAGCGCCAGCGGCAGCATGTCGGCGTCAAGCCCGGGATAGGCGGAGAGTATCGGCCCGCCCAGCACGCCTCCGGCGCCGGCGATGCCCGCGCCGAGACAAAACACGATGGTAAACAGGCGCGAGACGGGAATGCCGACCGCGCGCGCCATCTGGCGATCGTCGACGCCGGCGCGGATCATGGCGCCGAGCCGCGTCCGATCCATCAGGAAGTAAAGCGCGACCGCCGCGACGATGGCGACTCCCACCAGCACCAGGCGATAGGTCGGAAACACAAATCCGAACAGCCGCGTCGGCGCCTGCAGATTGCGCGGCGTCGGCACCGAAATCGAATCGCCGCCCCACAGCACCAGGCACGCGTCCGAAATGATAAAGGACGTGCCAAGCGTCACCAGCACCTGCCCGAGCGGATTGGTCTTCAGTCGCGTCAGCACCAGCCGTTCGAACAGGCCGCCGAGCGCGGCCACCGCAATTCCGGCACCAAGCGCGGTCGCCCAGATATTCAGGCCCGTAAAGTCGCGTAGCGCGATCGCCCCGAAATAGGTCCCGAGCATGAAGAACGCGCCGTGCGTCAGATTGGCAAGCCGCATCAAGCCGAAGATCAGCGAGAAGCCCGACGACGAAACAGCAAGCCACCAAGCGACAGGCTGTTAAGACCCTGGATGATCCAAAATTGCATCGGCTACCGATCTTGTTCGAGGCGTTGCGAAATCGTCGGCCCGCAACTCAAGCAAGGTTATGGTTCCAGGTTTTTTGCCGGTGGGTAGTCGCGCGAATCGAGCGGATTCTTCAGGAAGGCGGTCTTGTCATAGGTCCAGAACTGGCTGACATCCGGATAGGTCTTGATAACGGAATTCACCAGCCGGTTATCGCTTCTCGTAACCTTGCGGATATAGACGTCGCCGATCACATTGCCGAATTCGTCGAATTTGACGAAGTTCGCGCACCGTCTGCACGTTGTTGCCGCGGATCGCCGCCATCAGCGCCTTCTTGTCTTCCGCGTTGGCCTTGATGGTCTTGAGCGCGGCTTCCAGAACCTCGCCCGAGACGTAGGTTGAGCCGGCATAATAGCCGGGATCGTATTTGAACTGCTTGCGGAACGTCGGCGCGAAGGCCTTGTTGAGGGGATTGTCGAGCTCCGCCGAATACCAGCTCGTGGTCAGGATCCCCAGCGCCTCATCGCCCATGTTGCGAAGCACGAATTCGTCGAGCGCGGTCATGCCGCCGATCACGGCCATTTTGTCCTTCAGGCCATATTCGATGAACTGGCGCAGGAAGCGAAATCCGTTTGAGCCGGCGGTGCCGAGAAAGATCGCATCCGCGCTCTTCACCTGGGCGACGTAGCTGCCGTAGTCGGGCGTTGCCAGGGGGGTGAAGATTTTCTGGATGATCTTGCCGCCGTTGTCCTCGAAGGCGCGCTGGAAGCCGGCGCACATTTCATGTCCATAGGCAAAGTCATCGGCGATGGTCACGATCTTTTTGTATTTCAGTTCCTTGGCTGAGTAGTCGGCCAGCGGGTAAGCGCATTGCGCCGAGGTCGAGGTCAGGCGGACAAACCAGGGGCTCGGATGCCGCTGGGTCATGTCCTCCGCGGCGGCGACGCCGAGCGTCGGTATTTCCTTTTCGGTGAGGTAGTCGGCGATCGCCAGCGCCTCGAAGGCCGCGAGCGGGCCGATCATGCAATGGACGTCGTTCTTCTCGATCAATTCCTGCGCCTTGGTGCGCGCGGTGGCGGGGACACCGGCGGTGTCGGCCACAATCAGCTCGACCTTGCGCCCGGCGAGCGTGTTATCGCGCTCCTTCAGGAACATCGTCAGGGCAAGTTCCATGTCGATGCCGCCGGAGGCGAGCGGCCCGGTCTTGGCCGCCAACAGCCCGATGCGGATCGGTCCCGAGTTCTGCGCAAAAACGAGATTGGGGGCCGCCATGCTGGCGATACCCGCGCCGGCTACACCAGAGACAAATTGTCGTCGCGATACCGTCATCAAATCCTCCCGGGGAATTACAGCCGAATGTTAATTCTTCGTGCTTTTCGTTGATTGAGTGATTTATCCGATGGAAGTCATAAATGATCAAGTGATAACCACGCCGCCGCGACGGCATGTCCCGCATTTCGGCAATCCCGGAGGGTGAATGCCTAGCAACGGTTCATTGATGCAGTGCGGTATTGAGGATTTGTCGCGATTTACCGGTTTCTGTTTTGCTGTGCCTGTTTTGGGAGCGGTGACGATGGTCTTCTTCAACAC
>CAVTHV010000026.1:0-418074 GCA_963734595.1 uncultured beta proteobacterium | reverse complement strand
TCGGGCGTCGAGCTCCTCCGGATCTGGAACGCCTACGTGAGGCGCTGACGAGGCGGCGCGAGGCGCGCCCGGATCGCGACCCGGTCGAGCATCGCGTCGAGCCGGCCGTCGGCGGCGAGCGTGCGCCGAAGCTCGCGGGGTTCGGGGACGCGCGTTCCGGCCACCACGATCCGGTTGTGGTGGCCGGCCACGTCGAGCGACACGACCCGGCCGCCGAAGACGCGCGCGGCGCGCACGACCGCCGGCATCTCGTGGATCGTGTTGGAGACGAAGGCGCCGCCCGGGGCGAGCCTCCGGGCGATCAGCCGGTAGCCCTCGTCGAGCACCCAGTCCGGCTTGCGCACCGAGCGCGACGGGCCCACGAAGAGGTCCTCGACCACGAGGTCGAACCGCCGGCGCTCGCGCCGGAGGTAGCGCGCCGCGTCGTCGACGACGAGCTCGAGGCGCAGCGCGTCGAGGCCGAAGTGACGTCGAGCGAGGCGCACGACCTCCGCGTCGAAGTCGACGCCGACGATCTCCGCCCCGGCGTCGAGCGCTCGCAGCGCGCGGGCGACGCTGCCGGCGGCGAGGCCGAGAAGCAGCACGCGCCGGCGGCGCTTCGCCGGCACGATCAGCACGGGGCAGCGAGCGCCCACCACACCGGCCCGGTGAGCGCGCCGCCCGGACGATGCAGCGAGGCGAGGGTGCCGTCGACGCGCAGCTCGAGCGCACCGTGGACGCGGCGCACCTCGACGCGCGGCCGCCCGGCGCGACCGCTCCTCACTCGCTGGCGTCGTCTCTACTCCTTCGGCCGCAGCCGCAGCACCGCGCCGCCGCCGGGCGCGAGGTCGAGCCGCAGCCGCTCGCCGGAGGTGACGCCGGCGGTCGTGCGCCGGTAGTCGGTGCCCACCTTGTCGGCGTTCGGGCCGTCGGACCAGGTCGTGGCCTCCCAGGCGCCCGGCGCGAGGAACGAGGCGGTCGGCACCTCGATCGTGCGCCGGCTCCAGTCCGTCATCGCCGCCACCCACCACTCGCCGTCCTTCCGTCGGGCGAGGAGCGCCCACTCTCCGATCTTTCCGTCGAGGCCGACCGTCTCGTCCCAGGTCGTCGGGACGGCCTTCAGGAACTCGAGCGCGCTCGCCTCGCGCTCGTACGCGGTCGGCATGTCGGAGAGCATCGGGATGGACGTGTCGTACATCACGTACATCGCGAGCTGGCGCGCGAGCGTCCCCTGGCTGGACGGCAGGTCGCCGACCGCCTTCCAGTTCGCCCGGCTGAGCGCGCGCATCGAGCCCGGCGTGAAGTCCATCGGCCCGGCCAGCATGCGCGTGTACGGGATCGTGACCTCGTGCGGCGGCGTCGAGCCCTGCTCGTTGAACTTGTCGTACTCGAGGCCGCGCACGGCCTCGTAGCCCATCACGTTCGGCAGCTCGCGCGAGAGGCCCCACGGCGGAGTCGCCCCGTGGAAGAGGACGAGGAGCTTGCGCCTCGCGGCCTCCTCGGCGAACCGGCGGTAGAGGCCGATCATCCGCTGGTCGTCGCGGTCGAAGAAGTCGATCTTGAGCCCGGCGACGCCCCACTTCTGGAACCGGTCCATCGCCGGCCGCAGCTGGCGCTCGAGCGTCTGGGTCAGGCACCAGACGAAGATGCCGACGCCCTTGCCCCGTGCGTACTGGACGAGGGCCGGCACGTCGACGTCCGGGTTCGCGGCGAAGAGGTCGTTCGGGTCCGACCACATCCAGTCGACGTTCACGTACGGGAAGTCGTTCCGCGCGGCGAAGTCGACGTGGTACCGGAAGGTCTGGTCGTTCCGGCCGGCGGGGAAGTCGACGCCCTCCAGGTTCCAGTTCGCCCAGTAGTCCCAGACGACCTTGCCCGGCTTCACCCAGGAGAAGTCGGCCCCCGGCGCGGGCGGCTTGCCGAGCCGCGTCACCATGTCGCTCGCGAGGAGGTCAGCGTCCTTCCGCGCGTAGACGAACGCGCGCCACGGGAACGTGCGCGTCCCCGTCGTCTCCGCGATGTCGGCCGCCCTCGAGGTGACCTGCAGGTCGAAGTTCTGGAACCCGCCGGCGGCTTCGGTGAGCGCCCGGCGAGGGAAGACGGCCCGCATGTGCCGGGGGACGCTCACGTGGTAGCCGAGGTACATCGCCGGGTAGTCGTCGAGGTCCGCCTGCAGGAGCGCCAGCTTGGCGCCGCCGTCGAGGTCGAAGACGAGCGGCAGCGAGGCCGTCGAGGGCGCCCCGTCGCCCCAGCTGCCGATCGCGCCGATCGGCTCGTGCCGCCACAGCCCCTCGTAGGAGTGGTGAGCTCCGCTGCCGGATAGGAACGTGGCCGTGGGCTCCGCCGGGAACGCGACCGTGAAGCCCTCGTCGAGCACGTGGATGCGGCCGGGCAGGGCCGTCTCCCAGCGCAGGGCGAGGCCGTCGTCGTACGCGCGGGCGCGCAGGGTGGCGCCGTCCGAGAGGACGAGTGCCAGCTCTGCGGCGCGGTTGCGGACCGACGAGCGCTTGCCGTGCGGAGTCGGGATCGTCTCGTCGAGGTCGCAACGGTCCGCGCGCACGAGCCTCGCGCCGCGGCCGAGGACGCGGCCGTCGCCGAGGGTCATCGACACGCGTGCGGGCAGGAGCACCGGCCGGCCGTCCACCGCGAGGGCGTAGCGCACGTCGTCGCCGACCGTGATCGTGGCGCGGAGGCGGCCGTCGGGCGAGGCGAGGTCCTGGGTCGCGGCCGGCGCGGAGACGGACGCGGATGCCTTGCCTCGACCGCCTGCGGCCCGGGTCACGCCGTCCGGCTGTGCTGTGGTGGTCGCCTGGCCCGCGGCGGTCGCCGCCGACAGCGCGAGGGCGCTGGCGAGAGAGAGGGCGAGCAGAGCGAAGCCGGTCGTGCGGGAGGGGGGCGGTGTCATGGTCGTCGCTCCGTATCTGCCGCCGGCGCGGGCGCCGGGAGAGGCTACAGCTCCTTGCACGCAGCGGCGCCGGGGATGTCCCGGTACTCGCCCTTCCACGCCCGGTCGCGGATGACCCCGATCATGCGGAGAAGCTCGTCGACCTCGGGCTCGTCGTTGAAGATCCCGAAGCTCGGCCGCACGGCGCCCGGCAGGTCCACCTCCTCGCCGGCCACGAGGCGGCGGCGCAGCTCGGTCGTGTCGGTGAGGCCGAGGAGGCGGTGGAGGTACGGGTGCGCACAGAAGCAGCCGTTGCGCACTGCGATCGCCGCCTCGCGGTTGAGGATGCTCGCCGCGAGCTCGTGGGGCACCCCGTCGATCACGAGGGCGAGCGCGCCGATCCTCTTCGCGGGGTCGAGGTGGCCGAGGAGGCGCACGCCGTCAATCCGCGCGAGGCCGTCCATCGCCCGCTCGACGAGCTCGAGCTCGTGCGCCCGCACCTCCGCCATCCCGGCCTCCTCGAGGAAGCGCAGCGCGGCGGCGAGCGCGACGGCGCCGGCGATGTTCGGGGTGCCGCCCTCGTGCCGGTCGGGCGACTTCTTGTAGTAGGCCTCGTCGGGTGTCACGTACACGACCGTCCCGCCGGAGGGGATGTAGGGCGGCGCCGCGTCGAGGAGGTCCGTCGGGCCGAACAGGAACGACGAGCCGAACGGGGCGTAGGCCTTGTGGCCGGCGCCGGCGAGGAAGTCCACGTGGCCGGGGTCGTCGTCGGGAAGTACGTCGATCGGGGCGTGGGCGAGGAGCTGTGCCGCGTCGAGCAGGATCCGCGCGCCGTGGGCGTGGGCCATCCGGGCCATCCGGTGGACGTCGGTCAGGTAGCCCGTCACGTTCGAGGCGCCCGTGACCGCCACCAGCTTGACGCCGCCGGCCGCGAGCTTCGCCGCGAGGTCGTCGTAGTCGAGCGTGCCGTCGTCGTTCACGTCGAAGTGGACGACCGTGCCCCGCGCGCGGTGCGGCAGGTCGTTCGAGTGGTGCTCCATCATCGAGACGAGCGTCTTCCCCGTCCGGTGCGCCATGACGTGGGCGGCGAGGTCGAGCGCCTGCGTCGTGTTGCTGCAGAGGATGATCGTGTTGCGCGAGCGGTCGCCCTTCAGGAATCGGAAGATGTCGTCCGAGACGTGCTCGAAGCGGTCGGTCGCGATCTCGGAGAGGTAGTGGCGACCCCGGTGCACGTTCGCGTACGAGCGCTCGAGGAAGTCCTTGTAGGTCTCGAGCACCGGTGTCGGGGGGTGGGTGCTCGCACCGTGGTCCATGTAGACGAGGAGCCGCGGCTCGGGGCTGCCGATCACCTGGAAGCGCTGGCGCGTGATCGGAAACTGCTCCCGGATGCGGCGGATGTCGAGCATCGGGGGTCGTCCTCCGCGGCGAGCATATCGCAGCGGCTGAGCCGGCTGCTATCATCCCCGCGTGGGGTGCCGCCTCGCTCCCGCCGTCCCGTTCCTCGCCGTGCTCCTCGCGGCCTCCTGTGTGGTGTGGCCGGGCGGCACCGGGCCCGGAGCGAAGCCGCTGACCCTCGACGAGGCCCTCGCGCTCGTCGCCCGGAACGAGGCGGTCCTCGTGGACGTGCGCACTCCCGAGGCGTACGCCGCCGGTCACATACCGCGCGCCGTGAACGTGCCCGCCGACCAGGTCGTCGGCCGCGCCGCGGAGATCCGGCGGATACAGCTGCCGATCCTCTACTGCGGCTGACCGAACGAGCACTCGAGCGCCCGGGCGGCGCAGCTGCTCCACGAGAAGGGGATCGACGCGCGCGTGCTCGCGGGCGGCATCGCCGGCTTCACCGGGAGCGGGCACGCGCTCGAGACCGGGCCGAACCCCTGAGGGTCGGGGCGCATCAGCTCGACCCACGGCCGGTGGCCCATCGAGCAGCCCCAGTGGTCCTGGGCGAGCCCCAGCGCGAGCGGTCCGCGCACGCGACCGCCGAGACGGCCAGCAGCAGGAACAGCTCCAGAGGGCGCGGCCCCGGCTCCGGCTCCGGACGGAGGCGCCGGACTGGGGATGGCGGCAGGCGCGGGCTCGGCCAGCCGGGTCTCCTCGCTCATCGGGATGGCGTGAGACTAGGCCAGTCGGCCCGCGCCTTCAAGGCGGGACCTTATTTCAGCGCGGCGAGCGCGGCGTCGTAGCCCGGCTCCTGGGCGATCTCCGGCACGAGCTCGGAGTGCAGCACCTGGTCGTTTGCGTCGAGCACGACCACCGCTCGGGCGCACAGGCCGACGAGCGGGCCGCTCGCGATCTCGACGCCGTAGTTCTTCATGAACTCGCGCCCGCGCAGGGTCGAGAGCGTCACGACGTTCGTGAGGCCCTCGGCCGCGCAGAACCGACTGCTCGCGAATGGCAGGTCGGCCGAGATCACGAGCACGACGGTGTTGGCGAGGCCGCCCGCCTTCTCGTTGAACTTGCGCGTGGACGTCGCGCACACGGCGGTGTCGAGGCTCGGCACGATGTTCAGCACCTTGCGCTTCCCGGCGTAGTCGGCGAGCGAGACGTCCTTGAGGTCCTTCGCGACCAGGTGGAAGCCGGGGGCCTTCTGCCCCGGCTTCGGGAACGAGCCGGCGACGTCGATCGGGTTGCCCTTGAACGTGACGGTGGCCATTCGGTCTCCTTGGATTCTTTCTGGATCGAGTGTGTTTGGGCGGCGCCTGCCGATAGTCAACGATAATCCAACCGGTGGGCGCGAGCGAACGTCGCATCCCGGCCTAGAATCCGCGTTGTGACCGCGCCACCGGCTCTCGAGACGGCACCTTCGGGGCCGCTCGTCGTCTCTCCCGCCCCGAGCGGGCGCTCTCTCCGGCTGTCCCTCGCCGTCCCGACCCGCAACGAGGCGGCGACTCTCCCCGCGTTCGTGGAGGCGGTCAGCGCCGTCCTCGACCGCGCGCTGCCCGGGGCGTACGAGCTCATCGTGGTCGACGACGACAGCCCCGACGGAACGTGGCGCACGGCGCTCGCGCTCGCCGAGCGGTTCCCGGCCCTGCGCGTCCTGCGGCGCACGCAGGAGCGCGGGCTCGCGAGCGCGGTCGCGCGCGGCTGGCAGATCGGCCGTGGCGACGTGCTCGGCGCCATCGACGCCGACCTGCAGCACCCTCCCGAGGTCTGCGCGCGCCTGTGGGAGGAGATCGCCGCGGGCGCCGAGCTCGCCGTGGCGAGCCGCCACGTGCCGGGCGGCGGCGTCAGCGACTGGGCCCTGCACCGCCGCGTGCTCTCCCGGGCCGCGCAGGTGCTCGGGCTCGTGCTCCTGCCGGGTGTCCTCGGGCGCGTGAGCGACCCGATGAGCGGCTTCTTCTTCGTGAGGCGCCGCGCGATCGAGGGCGTCGTGCTTCGCCCGGAGGGATACAAGATCCTCGTCGAGGTCCTCGGCCGCGGCCGGGTCCGGTGGATCGCCGAGACTCCCTACGTCTTCCGCGAGCGCGCCGAGGGCGCGAGCAAGGCCACGGCGCGTGTCTACGTCGACTACGTGCGCCACCTCGCGCGCCTGCGCCGCGACACGCTGCTGCGGAGCCGGTTCGTGCGCTTCGCGCTCGTGGGCCTGAGCGGGGTCGCGGTCGACATGGGCCTTCTCTTCCTGCTGAGCGACCCCCTCGCGCTCGGCTGGGGCCTCACCCGCAGCAAGGTGATCGCCGCCGAGGCGGCGATCGTGAACAACTTCCTCTGGAACGACCGCTGGACGTTCCGGGACCTCGTCCCCGACGAGCACACGTGGCATGCCGCGATGCGGCGATTCCTCAAGTTCAACGCCATCTGCCTCGGCGGGCTCGCGCTCAACGTGCTGCTGCTGAACGTGATGTTCAACCTGCTCGACATGAACCGCTACGTCGCCAACGGTGTCGCGATCGGCGTCGTCACGGCCTGGAACTACCTGTTCAACCGGGCTCTCTCGTGGCGCTCGGCCGACGTCGGCTGAGCGGGGGGCGCTCCCGGCGCGGACCGGGCCGCCTGCCGCTCGTCCGCGCCGCGGCGCGGGTCGGACCTCGCGCCCGCGGGCGCGGCCTCACCCGCGAAGCAGCAGGCTCTTGCAGGTGAGGGCGGCCTCCGCCTTCAGGAACTCGGAGACGTCGACGAGTCGCGGCGCGTGGCCCTTCGCGGCGATCCGCTCGAGCGTGCGCGGGAAGCCGGAGTGAGCGACGAGCGCGTCGTCGATCCGCAGCACGTTCGCCGCGTTTGGCTCCTCCTCCGCGACCTCGACCACCTCGAATGCGGCGAAGGGCCGCATGTCGATCCAGCCGGGGTTCGCGAGGACACGGCCGTCGTCGAGCGCCGTGACCGCGCTCTTGAGGTGGAGGCACCTGGTCACGTCGACGGGCACGACGGTGTAGCCGAGCGGCTCGGCGAAGGCGCGCAGCCGAGCGATGCCCGGCTCGTTGGTTCGCGGCGAGCGGCCGACGAAGATCGTCCGGCCGACCCGAAGCACGTCGCCGCCCTCGATCGTGGCCGGCAGATCCGTGCGCTCGACCGTCCGGAAGCGAGCCAGCGCCTCCGCGACGGCCGGCAGCTCGCCCCGTCGCGACGTGGCGCCCGGCATCGTGAGGAGCGCCGCCTCGTCGAGGACGACGGCGGCGTCCTCGACGAAGCAGCCGTCCGGCAGCGCGTCGTCGGCGGGGATGTCGACGACCGCGAGGCCGAGGCCTCTTTGCAGCAGGTCGACGTACTCGCGGTGCTGCGCGACGGCCTTCGCGAGGTCGATCGGGTCCCGCTCCAGGTAGGTCAGCTCGCATCGGACGAGCGAGGGCGACACGCCCCGGACGATCGCGGTCGTCGTGCGCATCGCCCGCGCTCCCCTCGCTAATTCGTCTTCACGGGATCGGCCGGCTTCTTCGGCAGGTGCATCGGCTCGGCGTCCATGTCCTTCACGAGCTCCTGCACCGCCCGCTCGGGCTGGGGGTCGTGGCCGGCGATCACCGACTTCGGGTCGTTCTCTACGACGATGTCCGGGTCGACGCCGTGGCCCTCGATCACCCAGCTGCCGTCGACGTCGTTCGTGCCCGAGAGCGGCACCGTGGCGTTCGCGCCGTCGAGGAGGGGACCGATGCCGCTGATCCCGACGACGCCGCCCCAGCTGCGCTTGCCGACGAGCGGCCCCAGGCCCGCCTTCCTGAACATGTGCGGGAAGATGTCGCCGTCCGAGGCCGACGTCTCGTTGAGGATCGCGACCTTGTGGCCGTGGAAGACGGTCTCGGGGTAGGTTCCCGGCCACTCGCTGAATCGGCCGAAGCGCGTGCCGAGCAGCTTCGTGTCGAGCCGCTCGATGATCCACTGCGACACGTTGCCGCCGCCGTTCAAGCGCACGTCGACGACGAGGCCCTCCTTGCGGATCTGCGGGTCGAACCACTTGATGAACTCGTAGATGCCCGGCGCGCCCATGTCGGGCACGTGGAGGTACCCGGCGCAGCCGTTGGACAGCTTCGCCACGCGCTCGCGCGCGGCGGCCACGAACTCGAGGTACAGGAGTGGCTCCTCGGTCGTGATCGGCCGGTAGGTCGTCTTGCGCGCGCCGGTGAGCGTCGGGTTGGCGTTCAGGGTCAGCGTGACGGGGTCTGTCTTGTTGCGCAGCAGCCGATAGGGGTTGTCCGTGCCCTTCAGCTCGACGCCGTCGATCTCGAGGACGTAGTCGCCCACGCGGGCATCGACGCCGACCTCGGTCAGCGGCGCGCGGTAGCGCTCCTCCTCGTTCTGGCCCCGGAAGATCTTCGCGATGCGGTAGCGACCGGACGGCGGATCGACCGCGAAGCGGGCGCCGGGGAGGGCGACCGGCGGCCGCGAGGGGATCTCGAAATCGCCGCCCTCGATGTACGCGTGGCCGACGTTCAGCTCCGCGACCATCTCGCCGAGCACGTAGTTGAGGTCGGACCGGTGAGCGACGTACGGCAGGAGGGCCCGGTACCGATCGCCGATCGCCTTCCAGTCGTAGCCGTGCATGTTCTTCGCGTAGAAGAAGTCGCGGTAGCGGCGCCAGACCTCGTCGAAGATCGCGGCCCCCTCCTCAGCGGGCACCCGGTCGACCATCAGGCCCTTGGTGGACAACGTCTTCTTGTCCTTCGAGTCGGGCTTCACGTCGAGGAGGTTGTAGGCGTTGCCCTGGCGGACGAGCACCTTCGCCCCGTCCTCCGAGACGGCGACGCCCGACACGTCGGCGCCGATCGTCGACTCCTTCCGGTCCTTGAAGGGAGAGGAAGACGAGCGAGGCCTTCTCGTAGGAGTCGCGCCCGTAGAACGGGACGCCGGCCTTCACGTACAGCAGGCCGCCCTTCGCGGCGGCGAGCCCCTGGTAGTTCTCGGCCTCGACCGGCACGCGCGTGACCCGGTCGGCGAGCCCGGCGAAGTCCACGCGGAACGGGCCGGCCTTCTTGTCGGCCTCCGGCTTCTTCTCGTCCGCCCTCGGCGCCTCGGCCTTCTCCGCGTCAGGCTTGTCGGCCGTCTCCGCGTCCTTCTTCTTCTCGTCGGTCGTCACCTCGTCCGACAGCGGCGGGAACGGGTTCTTGCCGTCCTTCTTCAACGTGACCCCGTAGACGGACGTCATCCGGTTGCCCGCGTAGTTCCACTCCAGCGTGCTGATCTGGGGCGTGAACTCGCGGTCGGAGAGGTAGTAGAGGGACTCGCCGTCGACGTCCCAGGCCGGGGACTCCTCGTTCCACAGCTCGTCCGTGACGCGGTGGACCTTGCCGTCCTCCCCGCTCCAGACGTGGATCGAGCGGCTGTCGTTCGGGTCGGTCATCGAGAAGGCGAGGAAGGCCCCCTTCGGCGACCACGCGTAATCGCGGATCCGCCCGCGCTCGTCGTCGGCGACTTCCACGAGCTTCTTGTCGGCCACCGTCAGCACGTACAGCTTTCCGTCCTTGTCCGAGAACGCGATCCGCGAGCCGTCGGCCGACCACTCCGGCGCGTAGCGCATCCCGCTGCCGCCGCTCGTGAGCGCCTGAGGCGTGCCCCCCGCCTGGTCGATCACCCAGATCTTGTCCTCACCGGTGCGGTCGGAGACGTACGCGATGCGCTTTCCGTCGGGCGACCACCGGGCCCAGCGGTCGTGGGCGTTCGAGCTGTTCGTGAAGTTGCGCGTCGGGCCCTTCTCGATCGGCACCGTGAACACGTCGCCGCGGGCCACGAAGACGGCGCGCTCGCCCTTCGGGCTCAGCGAGAAGTTCTCGACGTTCTTCTCGGCGGAGTAGTGCGACGGCCGCATCGCGACGCCGTCGTTCGGGACGAACACGGAGATCGCCTGGTCGGTCTTCGCCCTAACGTCGAGGACGTGCAGCTCGCCGTCGATCTCGTAGACGATGCGCGAGACGTTGTCGGACGACGGCCACCGCACGTCCCACGTCGTCGAGCGCGTCAGCTGGGCGGTCGCCTGGTTCGTGAGGTCGTACGCGTAGAGGTTGAGCGTGCCGTCGCGGTCGGAGGCGAAGCAGATCGATCCGCCGATCCACATCGGGTCGCGCTCGGTGCGCTTCGTCGGCGACACCGGCGTGAGCTCGGCCGTCGCGAGGTCGTACACGAAGAGGTCCTGCGCCCAGCCGCCCTCGTAGCGCTTCCACGTGCGGAAGTCGCGAAAGAGCGGCGAGTACACGATGCGCTTGCCGTCGGGCGCGAAGTCGCCCGCGCCGGAGGTCGGCATGGGGAGCGCGGTGCCGAGCCCTCCGTCGAGCGGCACGGTGAAGAGCTGCGTCTCCGAGCGCACGCCGTCCGCGTCGCGCATGGACCGGAAGAGAACCTGCGTCCCGTCGGGCGTCCAGCCGACCACCTGGTCGTCCCAGCCGTGGCGCGGCTGCATCGGCCCGCGTGCCGGGTAGAACGTGAGCGGCCGCGGCGCGCCGCCCTCGGCCGGGATCACGTGCACCTGCTCGTCGCCCTCGTACTGGCCCGTGAACGCGATCCACCTCCCGTCGGGCGAGAACTTCGGGAACTGCTCGACCCCGGGGTGTGCGGTCAGGCGCGAGGCCGGCCCGCCCTTCGCGGCGACGGTCCAGATGTCGCCGGCGTAGCAGAACGCGATGCGGTCGCCGGCGACGTCGGGATAGCGCAGCAGCTTCGTCTGGGCAGGGGCGGAAGCGGGGAGGAGAGCGGCCGCGAGCAGCGCGACGGCCGCGTTCAATCGATTGAACATGCAGGACCTCGCAAACGGGGCCGATGCTATCGCAACGTCGTGGCGGGTCCGGCACTTCGCTGGCACGTGTGCGTTTCTCGAAGAGGAGATCCTGACGTGGCGCGGGCGGTTTGGCGTGAGAACCATCCGGCTCGACGAGTCCGTGAACGTGGTTCAGGGATAGGGCCGAGTCGGCGCCGACCGGCGACGGGACAGGTTCGGTGCCGTCGCCGACACCGAGAGAAGACGATACCGGGTAGGTCCGTCCATACGCCGGCTACCGTTCGGGTTTCCGGCCCGGGCTCCGGCTCGACGCACTCGTGAGCGTGGTTCAGCCTCGCCGGCGGCCCGGCGCTCGCTTCTTCACCGCCCGGCCCTTCGCCGCGGCGGCGCGCGGCTTCGGTGCGTCCGGCCGCGCTCGGCGCGGCTTCCCGGCCGGGGGGGCCTTCGCCTCGCCAAGGTCGATCCCGAACAACTCCGACAGGCCCTCTTCCGCGAGCACGCGGCCCGCCTTCGGACTGGCCTTGGCGAGCGAGAGGTCCTGGCCCGCCCGGGCGATGAGGTCGGCTCCGTCGACGCCGCGCAGCACGAAGAGCAGCTCCGGCTGCGCGTCGAGCCGCGCGCCGACGCCGTAGAGCACGGCGGCGACGTGCTTGCACATGGTCGCCCAGTCGGGGCAGGAGCACGTGAAGCTGGATCTCCTGCGGGCGACGGGAAGAGGCCGGTCCTCTCCGCGCAGATCCGCTCCATGACGCGCCTTCGAGAGCTTGCCCTGGAGCAGCTCGACGAGCGAGTCGATGCCGCCCGCGCAGCTGCCGCACGATCGCCGTCCAGCGCGGCCGCGGCACGGCCGCGATCTCGACCGCGAACGGTGTAGAGGTCGCGACCCGCGAGACCCGGGCCTTCACCTCGCCCGCGCGCGACCTGGAGGTCGACGACCGAGCCGTTCCGGACGTAGGTCCGCCCGCGCGGCAGGCGGTTCGCGAAGTCGCTGTAGCGCTCGAGGTTGTCGCACCAGGCCTTGCCCCAGAAGGTGCGGGCGATCGTCCGCCCCTCGATCACGACCGGCGCGACGCCGTGCCCCTTCTTCGCGAAGCTGCTCGACCTTCGCGCGCGGCCTCGCGCGCGCCGCTCGCGGCCGGACACGTACGGCGCGCCACGCCGTCCCAGGCCATCGCTCACTCCTCCGCCGCAGCCGCGTCGCAGGTCGAGCGGCGACGAGGTCGCAGGATCTCGTCGTCCCTCATCTCGGTGAGGAGCCGCTCCGCGCCGCCCTCGAGGACGCTCGCGCGAGAGCCGCTGCTTCGCCTCGATGAGGGCGTCGATCTTCTCCTCGACCGTCCCCCGGCAGACGAACTTGTGGACGAGGACGTTCTCGCTTCTGGCCGATCCGGAAGGCGCGGTCGGTCGCCTGGTTCTCGACGGCCGGGTTCCACCAGCGGTCGAAGTGGACGACGTGGGAGGCGGCGGTGAGGTTGAGGCCGGTGCCGCCCGCCTTGAGCGAGAGGACGAAGAAGGGCGGACCGTCCTCGTCGTCCTGGAAGCGCGTCGACGAGCTGCCTTGCGCTTCTGCACCGGGGTCTCGCCGTGGAGGACGAGCCCGGCGCCGCCCGAAGACGCCGCCGAGGTAGCGCGCGCGAGCGGCGGCGGTCATCTCGCGGAACTGCGTGAAGACGAGCGCCTTCTCCTGGCGCGCGGCGATCTCCTCGCACGAGCTCGCGCAGCCGCGCGAACTTCCCGCTCTCGGCCGGCGCCCAGGCGCCGTCGCCGAGCCACTGCGAGGGGTGGTTGCAGATCTGCTTGAAGCGCGTGAGGAACGCGAGGATCGAGCCCCGCGCCGCTGCGATCCCGTCGCGTGCCTCGCGAGGCGCTGCGCCAGCTCCTTCACGGACCTCCTGCGTAGAGGGCCGCCTGGGTCTTCGCTGAGCGGGCAGAAGGCCTTCACCTCCGGTCTTGTCCGGGAGGTCGGCGATGACGCGTCCGGTCGGTCTTCAGCCGCCGCAGGATGTAGGGCCGCACGAGCGCCCGGAGCGGCCCGTAGTCGGCCGTGGCGGCCGCGCGGCGAGCCGCTTCGCGAAGGCCGCGTGAACTCGCTTGGCCGACCCGAGGAGGCCGGGGCTCAGGAAGTCGAAGATCGACCAGAGGTCGCGAGAGGCGGTTCTCGACGGGCGTGCCGGTGAGGGCGAGCGCGGCGCCGGCCGCGGAGCGCCTTGGCCGCGCGGGTCTGCCGGGCCCCGGGGTTCTTGATCGCCTGCGCCTCGTCGAGGACGACGAGGTCGCCAGCGTCGCCTCCGTCAGCCAGGGGAGCCGCAGGAGCGAGCCGTAGGTCGTGACGACGACGTCGACGCCTGGCCAGCGCCTCGCGCCGGCAGCGCCCAGCTCGTCGCGGGGCATGCGCCGACGGGTGGGCGACGAGCACTCGCAGGCCCGGAGCGAAACGTTCGATCTCGGCTTCCCAGTTCGCGAGGAGGGAGGCCGGGACGACGAGGAGGCTCGGCCCCTTCGCTCTCGCCTCGCGTTTCAGCAGCGAGGAGGAGGGCGAGGACCTGGATCGTCTTTCCGAGGCCCATGTCGTCGGCGAGGCAGGCGCCGAGGCCGAGCCGGGACAGGACGTAGAGCCACCTCACACCGGCCTGCCTGGTACGGGCCGGAGCGTGGCGTGAAGCGCCTCGCCCGGGTCCGACGCGCGCGCGAGGCGCCTCCGGGTCGGCGAGGCCCTTCGAGCGTCTCGGCCAGCCAGCGGCCCGCGCCACGACGGCGACCACTCGGCGGCCGTCCGCGTCGCCCGCTCGTCCTCGCCGAGGCGGGCCCCGGACAGGAGTCGCATGCGCCTCCGCGAAGCTGCACGCCGTCCTCCGTCGCCTGTCGCTCGAGCTTCCGCCAGCGGTCCAGGACGTCTGCGAGCGCGCCCGGTCGACCTCGACCCACTGGCCCCGGACGAGGGCGAGGCCGTCGGCTCCTGCGAGGAGCCGGTCCGATCTCGCCCTCAGCGAGCGTCTCCCCGTCGAGGGTCAGCTCGACGCGAGAAGTCGAGGAGGGCCTCGGCCCGAGAGCCGGCGGGGGCCTTGCCGCCCACCGTGACCGAGACCGCGGCCGCGGCGGGCGCGGCGCCGGTTCCACCAGTCCGGAACGCGAACCACGACGCCGCACTCCTCGAGGACCGGGATGTCGCGCAGCAGGACGGAGCGCCTCTCTGCGGTGAGAAGCGGAGGGGTGGAAGATCTCGCCCGAGTCGACGAGAGCCCGCACCAGGGGCTGCGCCCGGCCGCCCGCTGGACGGGCAGGAGGAGCGAGAGAGCCGCTCCTTCTCGCCGCGCGCCGGCGTACTCCTGCAGCGCCTCGCCCGAGCGGCAGGTGCTGCACGCTGGCCGTCCCCGAGAGGCGCGGCGGTGTAAGTGGCGAGGAACGCGAACGGGTTCCGATCGTCCCCCTTCTTCTCCGCGAGATGAAACCAGACGCGGCCGACGAGGTTCCAGGCCGGGCTCCACCTCCGCAGCAACTCCTGCGTCCCGAGGCGCGTGCGGGCCCGCTCCTCGCGGAGCGCGGCCGCCATCTCGTCCCAAAGCGACTCGAAGACGGCCGGGGTGAGGTACTCGGCACCGGTCATCGGGGGCGCCGCCGCGGCGAGCGCCCCGAGCTCCGTGCGCGGCGGGGCGGGAGAGGCCGCCTCGCCCTCGGCGGCGGGCGTCGTGCACAGCGCGGTCACGAACAGCGAGCCGAGCTCGCGCCAGTAGGAGTAGACGGCGGGCAGCGCCGTCGCGACCTCGCCGGCGCCGAGCTGCAGCAGACCGTGGCCGGCCCCGCGGTCGAACGCCGCGCGCAGCCGTGCGCCGACGTCTCGGCCGAGCGTCGGCGCGTCCTCCGCCGGCGCGAGGTGCAGCCGCCCGTGAGGCGTCAGCGCGGGGACGAGGGCCGTCGCCTCGGGGATGTCGGACGCGGGGGGCCGGATGGGCGACACGGGTCGATTCTATGCGGACGATTCGGCCACGCGCGGGCAAGCGGCTACGACCGTGGCTGCGCGCCCGCTGACCGCGTACCGGTACACGTGAAAGACCAACGAGCCGGCGACCAACGGATCGCCGGCTCGGGACGGACGGAAAGGAAACGGAACGCGAAGGATCAGGAGGACGCGCCGGCTCAGTACGGCAGCAAACGAAACGAGTACGGCGGCAAACGAACAACGTTCCGGGCGGATCTCGACCGGGTCCGACGAGTCGAGATCCGTCCGGGGCCTAGCTCTTCCCGCTGGCCTTCTTCAGCTCGATGCCGCCGTTGACCGTCTCCATCTCGAGGAGGCGTCCGCCGGAGCCGATCGTGCCCTGGATGTGGCGCTTCGAGATCCGGCCGCTCATCGTGATCGGGAAGTCCGTCTGGATCTCGCCATTCACGGTCGAGGCCTTGATCTCGGCGTTGAAGGCGTCCGGCACGGCCACGTCGATGCCGCCGTTCACGGTCGTGAGCTTGAGCGTGCCGTCCCAGTCGGCTCGGCCGAGCCGCGCCGTGATGCCCCCGTTGACCGTCGTGGCGCGCGCCGTGCCGGAGGCGTCGATGTCGACGCCGCCGTTCACGGTCGTCGCCTCGGCGTCCGCCGCGATGCCCGATGCCGAGATGCCGCCGTTCACCGTCTTCCCGACGAAGCGCACGCCGGCCGGCACCTTGACGCGGAACTCGACGTTGACGTCGTTGTCCTTCACGTTCAGGCG
Organism: uncultured beta proteobacterium; assembly: GCA_963734595.1. Classification (GTDB taxonomy): domain Bacteria; phylum Pseudomonadota; class Gammaproteobacteria; order Burkholderiales; family SG8-41; genus CAKKQX01. The sequence continues at coordinate 402,377 of CAVTHV010000026.1, read as the reverse complement.
ACCGCCGTCGCCCGGCGCGCACGTGTTGGGGGTGCCCGTGCTCGGGTATACGGCGCACACGGTGACGCCGCCCGCGTGCTCGACGACCTCGATCTTCACCTGCGCCGGGTCGCTCTTCCGGCCCTTCTTCACGGCGGTGACCTCGACCTGGCCGCCCGTCGCGCCGGTCGCGGTGATCCCGCCGTTGACGCCCTTGATCTCGACCGCGGCGCCCTGCGCCACGTTGCCCGACCAGTGGAAGTCCTCCTGGGCCGCGAGCCCCGGGAGGACGAGGGCGGAAAGGGCGAAGGCCGTCGCCAGAGCCGTCACGTTCCTTGTCGTCCGTGTCCGTGCCACGTTCATCTCCTCCTTACTGGCGCTTGCGGATGTGAACGGCGCCCGAGAGCGTCTCGACGCTCACGCGCACGCCGCCGGAGCCACTCGTGAACGAGAGCTCCTTCTGGGGCGTGAAGGCGCTCGCCTTCTCGGCCGCCGGCCCGAGCTCGTTCGTGATCTCGCCGCTGAACGTCGTGACGCTGAAGTCGCCACCGAACGCGGCCGGGAACACCAGCTCCACCGGTCCGCTCACCGACTCGACGCTGAGCGACGCCTTTGGCCCGAGGGCGGCGTCGAAGCGCGCGCCGCCGGAAACCGTCTCGATCTGCGCGTGCGTGTACGAGCCGCCGGTCACCGTGAGCTTCCCGTTCACCGTCGACGCCTCGAGCTCGCCGGAGGAGTCGCGGACGGTGATCGCCCCGTTCACCGCCTCCACGTTCACGCGGCCGGACGACTTGTTCGTCTCGACGGCGCCGTTCACGCTCTGGAGCGAGACCTCCTTCGACGGGCCGGCGTGGGTGATCGAGCCGTTCACGGTCTCGGCCTTCACCGAGCCGGACACGCCGGCCACGACGATCGTGGCCTGGAAGCCCTCGATGCTGACCGAGCTGCCGGCCGGCACCATGACGTCCAGGTCGCTCTTGGCCATCGGGTTGCCCTGCGGCGAGACCTCGACGTGGACCTTCCGCTCGGGGCCCGTGAGCTCGAGCTCGGCGTTGTCGGCGATCGTGCCCCGGACCTGGACCTCGGCACGGTCCCAGCCCGTCACCTTGATCGAGCCCGCCATGTTCTCGATGCTGACGGCGCCGTCGGGGGCGGCCGGCCGCCTCTGGTCGACCGTCGTCTGGGCCGCGACCCCCGACGGAAGGGCGAGTGCGGCGACGAGGGCGAGCGCTGCGCGCTTCATGGTCTTGCTCCTCTCCATCTGCCTGTTCAAAGCGCCGTCGAGAGCCGGACGACCCGACGGAGAACGTCCACCTTCTTGCGGTGCGTCGCCACGAGCATCCGGTTGAGCTCGGGGTTGACGGGGTCCTTCGCGAGCGCCTCGCGCACCTCGGCCAGCGCGCGGTCGATCACCGCGACGTTGTCCTCGACCCGCGCGAGGTCCTCGGGGGCGAGGCGAGAGCGGCGCTGCTGCAGGACCGCGAGCAGCGTCTTCGCCGCCGACTCGTACTCGCGCTCGGCCTCGGCGAGCGCGGGATCGGCGACCGCCAGCATCGAGACCGGCTCGAGCGTGGCGGCCGCGGACGGGATCGCGACCGTCTGCACGCCGCTCGCCGGCGCCCCGCGCCACAGCAGCGCGGCCAGCACCGCGAGGACGATCGTCGCCGCCGCGGCCAGCATCATCGGCTGGCCCCAGACGAAGAGGCCGGCGAAGCGCCGCTCGCGCCCGATCGTTCGCTCGATGTCGGGCCACAGGTCGCGCGGCGGCGCCGCCGCGCGCGGCAGGGCGGCGGCGTACGCGAGCAGCTGGCGCGTCTTGCGCTCCGCCTCGCGGCACGCCGCGCACGAGGCGAGGTGCGCCTCGACCGCGCGGGCATCCACGGCGGCGAGGACGCCGTCCACGTAGTCGTCGAGCCGCTCGTCCATCTCCTGGCACGTCATGATGCGAGTGCCTCCCTGAGCAGCCGCCGGGCGCGGTGCAGCTGCGCCTTCGACGTCCCGGCGGCGAGGTTCAGAAGCGCCGCGATCTCCTCGTGAGTCCGGCCCTCCACGTCGTGGAGCACGAACACAGACCTCGCCCCCGGCGGCAGCGTCGCGAGCGCCCGCTCGAGGTCGAAGCCCGCCTCGGGCCGCGGCGCGCCCGGCGTCTTCTCCATCCGCTCCGGCTCCTCCACCGGGACGATCCGGGCGTCGCGGCGCCGGCGCGACCGTCGCTCCGAGAGGGCCACGTTCACGGCCATCGGGTAGAGCCAGGAGGAGAAGGCGCTCTCGCCGCGGAAGGTCGAGAGCTTCCGCCAGGCCTTCACGAAGACCTCCTGCGTGAGCTCCTCGGCGAGCGACGCGTCCTGCGACATTCTCAGGCACAAGCCGAACACCTTGCGGACGTTCTCGCGGTAGAGGCGCTCGAAGGCGAGGAGATCCCCGTTCTGGGCATCTCTCACGAGCCGCCTCTCGACGGCCCGGCGGTCCTCGTCGTCCCGGATCGGGATGATCGTTTCTCCGAGCACCGCCCCGGCGAGCCCCTCCATGTCCGTCCTTCCGCACCTTGAGATGCCGGCCGGGGCACAGGGGTTTGAAGGCGGGCTGTCGGTGCAACCTTATTCGATTCCGCGGTTTCGGAAAACGACCCGCGTCGGCGGTTTCGGGCGGGCTCGGGGTAGCGGTCTCGCTCGGACCGTGCCGGTCCGACGGAGCACAAGTCGCTCGCTCTGACCGACCCCGACCCCGCCCACGGCAGGGGGCGGTGCTACAGTCGGGCGAGCCTCCGATGCGCCTGCCAACCTGCCGGCACCGGCTCGCGCCAGTCGTCCTCGCCGTCCTCGGCCTGCTCTCTCCCGCTTGCGGAGGGTCGTCGGGCGGCGCGACGCCCGGCCCTGGCCCGTCGCCATCGGCCGGGTCCAGCCGGTTCTTCCCGGCCGGGGCGCCGTGGTACCAGGACGTCTCCGCCGCGCCGCTCGACCCCGAGTCGCCGCGCGTGATCGCCTTCCTCGACGCCGCCGGCTGGGGCACGGGGGTCATGCGGGTCGACTACAGCCTCGAGGTGCTCGAGGCGAACCCCCAGACGCCGCTCCGCGAGTTCCGGCCGACGGCCGACTTCTTCGTTCCCGACTGTGACCGCGAGAGGGTGCCGGTGCCGGACGGCGGGGCGCTCGAAGGCGAGAGCGGGTACGCGTGCCTCGGCGACGGAGACTGCCACCTGATCGTGGTCGATCGCCAGCGCATGAAGCTGTTCGAGATGTGGCGGGCCGACATCCGCGACGACGTCTTCAACGGCGGCTGCCTCGCGGTGTGGGACATGACCCGGCTCTACCCGCCGAGCGGGCGCGGCGAGCAGTGCACGAGCGCGGACGCGGCGGGCTTCCCGATCGCGCCGCTGCTGTTCACAGCCGACGAGATCGCGACGGGCACGATCGACCACGCGATCCGGTTCATCCTGCCGAACGCCCGGATCCGGGCCGGCGTCTACGTCCGCCCGGCGTCGCACGCCGGCGGGCCGCGTGGGCCGGCCGAGGCGGTGCCCTACGGCGCGTGGCTCCGCCTGCGCGCCGGATACCCGGTGGCGAGCTTGCCGCCGGGCGCGCAGGTGGTCGCGCGCGCGATGCAGCGCTACGGGATGCTGCTGGCCGACGGCGGCAACATCGCCCTCACCGCGCGCAGCGACCGCTCGACCACGGCGAAGTGGAACGGGCTCCTCGGCACTCGCGACCTCGTGGCACTGCGCCCGTCGGACTTCGAGATGGTCGACGCCGGCGCCCGCATCCCGCTGACCTACGACTGCGTGCGCAACCCTTAACCGGCCAGGATCGCCCGCCCGGCCTTCGCCGCCTCGTCGAGGAGGGCCGTCAGGTCGTCCTCCGTCGTGCGGAAGTTGACGATCGCGGCACGCATCGCGGTGCGGCCCTTGAGCAGCGTAGGGGCGAGGAAGAACGCGCCGCTGCCGACGAGGCGATTGACGATTCCGCGGTTCAGGCGCGCGAGGCCGGGCTCGTCGGCGGGGCCGTCCTTCGGCCGGTAGCGGAAGCCGACGATCGACAGCACCGGCTCGGCCATCAGCTCGAAGTCGGGACGGCTCTTCACCTCGTCGGCGAGGAAGCGTGCCATCGCCACGTCGTGCTCGACGGCCGCGGCGTAGGCCCGCCGGCCGTGGCGCTTCAGCCCCATCCACACCTTGAGCGCCTTGAACGAGCGCGAGAGCTCCGGGCCGCGCTCGTTGAACGACACGGGGCCGGCGACGGGGCTGTCGGGGTCGTGCACGAGGTACGGCGCGGGACGGCGGAACGCGTCGGCCATGCGCTCCGGCTCGCGCACGAGCGCCGCGCCGGCCTCGTAGGGCACGTAGAGCCACTTGTGCGGGTCCGCGGCGATCGAGTCGGCGCGCTCGAGGCCTTCGAAGAGCGGAGCGAGCCTCGGCGAGATCCGGGCCATGGCGCCGTACGCGCCGTCGGCGTGGAACCAGAGGCCCTCGCGCGCGCAAAGGTCGGCGATCTTCGCGAGCGGATCGACGGCGCCGGTGTTCACGGTCCCCGCATTGGCGACGACGATCGCCGGGACGAGGCCCGCGCGGCGGTCGGCGAGGATCGCCTGCTCGAGCAGGTCGAGACGCACGCGGAAGCGCTCGTCCGTCGGGATCTTCCGCATCTGCTTCCAGCCGATGCCGAGGAGGTCGACGGCCTTGTCGACGCAGTTGTGGACCTCGTCGGAGACGTAGACGACGAGGGGCGGCGTGCCGGCGAAGCCGTCCTCGCGCACGGCTGGCGCCACCGCACGGCGTGCGGTGGCGAGCGCCGTGAAGTTCGCCATCGAGCCGCCGCTCGTCAGGATCCCCTCGGCCGTCGGCGGGAAGCCGAGGATCGCGGCGATCCACCGCACGACGACCGCCTCGACGTGGATCGCCGCGTGGTCGCCACCCCAGCAGTTGCTGTTCATCGCGGAAGCCAGATAGTCGGCCGCGCTGCCGACCGGGTCGGCGGTCGCGTTGATGAACGCGAAGAAGCGCGGGTGCGAGTTGCCGAACGCGTGGGGAAGGATGCGTTCGCGCACGGCCTCGAGCACCGCCTCGAGCGGCTGGCCCTCCTCGGGCAGCGGCTCGTCGAGGAGCGCGGCGTTCGCGCCGAGCTTGCCGAACACCGGCCGGTCGAGGAGCGAGGCCCGCTGCTCGGCGACGAGGTCGGCCACTCGATGGCCGAGCCTCCGCACGTCTTCGGGGTCGAGGTCGAACTCGCTCATGGAGCACCGCCTGTTCTGCGCGGCGAGCCTAGCACGCGCCTTCGTCCCGGCCGCGCGCCGCCCCGGCCGCGTTATCCTCGCGGCATGGCGCCCAAGGCCGGCTATCCCACGACGATGCTCCATGTCGCGAACGTCGAGCGGTCGCTTCGGTTCTACGCCCTCCTCGGCTACGAGACGATCGACACGCAGGGCGAGCCGCCCGGCTGGGCGCGCCTCCACTGCGACGGCGGCGCGATCATGCTCCTCCTCGCCGAGGGACCCCTCGATCCGGCCGGCGCAGGTCGGTTCCCATCTACATGTACGCGCCCGACCTGCACGGCCTGCGCGAGCACCTCGTCGCGAACGGCGTGATGCCGTCGGCGGTCAGCCACCCCGAGTACATGAGCAGCGGCGAGATCCGCGTCGAGGACCCGGACGGCTACGTCATCTCGTGGGCCACTGGGGGAAGATGAGCACGAGGAGTGGGAGCGCCACCTCGCCGAGCGGAAGGCGCGGCTCGAGGGCCGCTAGGCGATGGGCAGCAAGGGCCGCGGCTTTCGCGAGGTCGACTGCGAGGGGTTCACGATCCTCGTCGGCAAGGGCGACGAGGAGAACGACCGGCTGACGTTCGGCGTCGCCGAGCCGCGCGACCTCTGGCTCCACGTCTCCGGGCCGGCGGGCAGCCACGTCGTGATCCGAAACCCGGACGGGCTGGAGCCGTCGGCGGTGCCGCGCGGCGTCGTGGAGCGCGCCGCCGAGCTGGCCGCGTGGCACTCGAAGGCGCGCGGCGCTCGCGGCAAGGTGGAGGTCCACCTCTGCCGGATCGCGGACATCCGGAAGCCGAAGGGCTTTGCCCCCGGGCAGGTGCTGCTCAAGCGATGGGAGGCGGTGAAGGTCTACCCGCGGGGCTTCGACGAGCCCGCGGCGGGGGAGGCCGCCACCCCGCCGGCCCGCCCGGAGGGCCGTTCCCGGCGGTGAACCCGACCGGCCGCGGTGGCGTCTTGTCGTCGAGGTCCCTTCGAGGTGACGCTGGATGACGCCGTCCTGCACAGCCCGGAACGCGCGGTGAGCCTGGACCCGGTCCTCGAGCGGGAGTTCGAGGAGCGGGTCTGCGACTCGTCGACGCTCGCCTTCCGGGTCGCGCTCGGGGTCCTGCGGCACCGGCAGGACGCGGAGGACGTCGCGCAGGAGGCGTTCCTGCGCGCGCACCGCTCGTTCGCCTCGCTGCGCGACCGCGCCCGCTTCCGCGCCTGGCTCGTGCGCACTTCCTTCCGGCTCGCCCTCGACCACCGGCGCGGCCAGAAGCGGAGGCAGGCGCGGGAGGACGCGGCGATGGCGGAGCCCGTCACACCGGCCACCATCGAGGACGAGGTGGCGCGGCAGGAGGTCTCGTCGGCGGTGTCGGCCGCGGTGGACGCGCTTCCCGAGAAGCTGCGGATCGTGACCGTGCTCGCCGCGATCGAGGGCCGCGACGTGGCGGGGGTGGCGCGGCTGCTCGAGCTGCCGGAAGGGACGGTGAAGTCGCGTCTGCACCTCGCGAGAAGGGCGCTGGCGGAGAAACTGCGATGTCTTGTGAGCGATATCGGGACGCGCTGACGGACGCGGCTGCGGGCGAGCCCGTGGCGCCGGCGCTCGAGGCGCACCTCGCGGGGTGCGCGGGCTGCCGGTCGGAGCTCGCCGAGCTGCGGCAGCTCATGGCCGCCGCCGACGACCAGCTGTCGCCGCTCGCCGTCGCGGAGCCGTCGCCGGCGCTGCGAGTGCGGATTCGCGAGGCGGTGGCCCTGGCCGATCCGGGCTCGGCGGCGCGGCTGCCGTGGCGATGGAGCTGGGCCTGGCCGTCGGCCGCTGTCGCGGTGCTGGCGCTGGCGGCGGTGGGCGTCTGGCGCGCGACGGCGACCCGTGCGCCTGTCGCGCCGGCGATGGCCGAGAGCGCTCAGCCCTCGCCTTCAGCCGCCGCACCGTCGGCCGCTCGCGAATCGGAACCGACCGCGACGTCTGCGCCGCGGACGGCGGACGCGGTTCCGCCTCCCGGAAGGGTACCGGTGCGGTCGACTCCCGACGTCGCGCGCCGCTCGTCGGCGGGTCCGGTGCGGACCTCTGCCGCTCCGTCGCGTGAGGCTCGCGTTGCGAACCCGGAGGCGGAGGTTCTGGTGCCGTCGGGCGGGCAGGAGGCACTGCTGCGCTTCGTGGCGCTCGTCCATCGTGACCGCCTGCACGCGCCCACTCTCGCCGCAACCGGCCAGCCCTCGGCCGACCTCGTCGAGCCCGCAGCCATCGACATCCGGCCGCTCGAGATCGTCCCGCTCGACCCGGCCGAGAGCCCAGGGACGTAGGAGAAGGAGAACGCCATGACCCGTCGCACGCTCTTCCCGCTCGCCGTCGCCGCCGCCCTCCTGGCCGTCCCGGGGCGAGGCCAAGCCCAGGAAACGCCGAAGCCGGAGACCCCGAAGGCGGAGAGTGCCGAGCGCCGGGGCCCGACGGTGAACCTGCGCGTCCAGCTCGTGATCACCCGGTTCCAGGGTGAAAAGAAGCTGGCGAGCCTTCCCTACACGCTCCTGGTGACGACGGGCGGCGCCCGCGCCCGCATGCGGATGGGAGTGGACACGCCGGTTCCCGTAACCTCCGCGTCCGACGTCGGCAAGCAGACGACTTCCATCCAGTACCGCAACGTCGGCACGAACATCGACTGCGCTGCCTGGGACAAGGGGGACGGCCGCTACCAGCTCAGCATCGGCGTCGAGAACTCCTCGGCGTTGGCGCTCGAAAAGGGCCCTTCGGGCGGCGTCAACCCGGGCGGTCCCCTTGTGGATGCAAGCCCGATCGGCATTCCCCTCTTCCGCCGCTTCGACGCGAACCTCGATCCCTGGCTGCGCGACGGCCAGAGCCTGCAGACGGTGGCTTCGACCGACCCCGTCACCGGCGAGGTCGTGAAGATCGACGTGACCATCAACGTCGTGAAGTAGCCGGCCGGCCGGGGCGGCGGCCCGGGCGGCATCTGCCCCGGGCCGCGGCGATCCGCTATAGTCGGGCGCGGTGCGCCCGACCATCGCACGCCGCCGCCTCGCGCGCGGGATCGTCGAGTGCCTCGGCCGAACGCGAGCTCCCCTCTCGCGGCTCTGGCTTCCGGCTCTCCTCGTGTCGGCCCTCGCGCTCGCCGTTCGCCTCGCGTGCATCGCCGACGTCGCGCCGACGCTCTACCGCTCGCAGCAGCCCGGAGTGCGCATGGCCCTGCGCTACACGGAGGCGGCCGAGGCGATGCTCGCCGGGGACGGGCTGCTCTACCCGCGCGTTCGTCCCGACCCGAAGGACACCGCGCTTCTCGCGCGACCGCCTGGCTACCCGGCGTTCGTGGCCGCGGTCCACCGCACGCTCGGGTCGAACTACGTCGACGTCATGGCCGCGCAGGCGGTCCCGTGCGCCCTCGGCGCGGGTCTCGCGCTCGTCCTCGTGGCGCGCGTCGCCGGACACCGCGCCGGCGTCGCCGCAGGGCTGCTCACGGCATTGTCCCCGCCGCTCGCCTCCGGCGTCGCCCTGGTCACTCCGGACGCGCTGTCCACGCTGCTGGCCGTCGGCATCGTGCTTCTCGTCTGGTGTGCCCGCCGCGGGGGAGCGGCGTCGCGCACCGCGTGGCTCGTGGCCGCCGGCGTGCTGGCCGGGGTCGGCACGTGGCTGCGTCCCAACTTCCTCCTGCTGGCTCCGTTCGTGGCGCTGGCGGTACCGTTCGTCCTCGGCCGCACACGGCGCGCGTGGCCGCCGGCGACAGCCCTCGCGGTCGCGGGCCTCGCCGTCGTCGCGCCGATCACCGTCCGCAACGCGCAGCTCTTCGGTGCGTTCGTTCCCGTCAGCGCGAACGGCGGCATCGTGCTGTGGGAGGGCATCGCAGACGCGGGAGGAGAGCGGTTCGGGGCGCGCAGTCGCGACCTGGTCGTCGCCGCCGAGGAGGCCGAGCGGTTCGGCCGGCCCGACTACGCGGAGACGTGGATAACGCCCGACGGCATCCTCCGCGATCGCGACCGGACGCGGCGCAGCCTCGAGGTGATCGTTGCGCACCCGGCCTGGTATGCGCGATCCGTCCTGCAGCGCGCAGTCGACGTGGTCGTCTCCGGAGGCGAGGCCCCGCTCGTCGAGGCCCGCGCGCCGGCGCTGGCGGGGGACTCGACCGTCGTGGGCCACCCGGCGATCCGGGCCGACGCGGCGCTCGCCGTCACCCGCCCGCTCTGGCGCGCACTGCAGGCGGCCGCGCGCTGGAGTGCGCCGCCGCTCGCGCTCGCCGGCGTCGCAACGCTCGGGTGGATCGCCCCGCGCCGCGCTCTCCTCCTGGCGCTCGTTCCCGCGTACATGGTGATCGTGCAGGCACCGATGCACTTCGAGCCGCGCTTCGCACTGCCGAAGGACGCCTTCGTCCCCACCTTCGCCGCGATCGGGCTGGTCCTCGCGGCCTGGGGCGCCGCCCGTGTCGGGCGCCGCTACTGGATGTAACCGAGGCTCTTCAGCTCCTCGAGCACGTCGCGGTCGAAGGCGCTGTCGGCGGCGCGCGACGGCGGGCGACGGCCGTAGGAGTCGACGGTCCGCACGGGGTGGTCCCGCCGGAAGTCGCTCGAGAGAGCCGCCTCGAGCACGTGCCCGTCGAGCTCGCGGCTCTTCGGCACGCCGAGGAGGTGCAGCACGGTCGGTGCGACATCGCGCTCGCTGACGGCGCCGAGGTCGCCCACGACCACCGGCCCTCCCGAGAGCACCAGCAGCCCCGAGCCGACGGCGGAGCCGGAGCGGGCGAGGCGGCCGGGGTCGGCCACGAGCACGAGCACGTCGTCCTTCCCCCGCGAGGCGGCGGCCTCGCCGAGGAGCCCGTCGACGAAACGGTACTGCTCGCGCACGGCGGCGAGCTTCGCGTCGAGCGCGGCGAGATCGCTCGCCGGCGCCTCCCCGAGCTGCTGCATCGTGAAGATGTCGAGGCCTGGGAGGTAGACGGCCTCGAGGTCGGGAGGAGCCGAGGCGCGCAGGGCCTCCGCGGCCGCGAGGTGGAAGCGGTCGATGCGCCGCGCTCGCTCGCTCTCCCCGGCTGCCGCGAGCGCCCGGAGCATCTCGAAGGCCTCCGGCGGGTGGACTTCGCGCTCGGGCGCGCCGCCCTTCTCGAGCTTGAAGAGCGCGCGGTCGGTCACGAGCCAGCCGTTCACCGGGTCGGCCGGCCAGGTGGCCCACCAGTTCACGACACCCACGCGCAGGCCCTTCTCGGAAGCTACGTTCCAGAACGCCTTCACGCTGCGCAGCGCGGCGCTCGGCGGCTGCTTGCGCGTGAGCCGCAGGAGGTCGGTCGCCGCGCCGAGGGCGGAGGCGAACGGGCTGCGCTCGCCGTCGAGGCCCACCGGCGTGCGCAGGCCGGCGACGCGGCGCGACTCGGGCGACCGGATGCCGTGGGCCTCCGGGCCGCGCCCGGTCGCGATCGTGGTCCACACGATGGCCGGCACCCGCTCCGGCTCTGCCCGCAGCGCCGCGTGGGCGCCCCCGGCGACGAGCGAGGCCAGCGCGGGCATCTCGCCGCGCGCCATCATCTGCTCCGCCATGCCACGCTCGAGCCCGTCGACGGCCACGATGCGGACGCGCAGGCCGGTGGGCACGACGGCGAAGTCGGGAGTCTCCGGCCTCTTCTCCCCCGGGAGGAGGGCGGCGGCGCCAAAGACGGCGGCGAACACCGCGAGGGCACCGGCGAGCAGCGGGAGTGCGCGGCGCCGGGAGAGGCTGGCGGGGGGCAGGCGGCCCGAGGCGCCGCCCGCCGAGAGCACGGCCACGGCGGCGAGCGACGCGAAGCGGCCGAGGGCGAGGCTCAGCAGCAGGCCCACGGCGAGACCGGCGGCCTGCGCGACGACGCCCGCGCCGGCGAGATGCGAGCGCCACCACAGCGCCACGAAGGCGATCGCGAGGAGCGCGACCGCGAGGCCGGCGTTGCGCGCGACGCTCGGCCCCGGGTGGTGGCCGGCGCGTCCTGCCCAGCCGGCGAGGAGGCCTGCGGCGAGCGCCAGACCGCCGGTGAACGCGGCGAAGGCGAGCACGAGGTACGCCGCAAGCACGAGGAGGTCCTGCGGCTCCCGCAGGAGGCGCGGGTCGAGGCCGGCCGCGGCGATCGCCGCCGAGAGCCCGAACACAACGCCGCCGACGAGGCCGACGCGGGCCGCCGCGCGCAGGGAGGCCCGCAGCGGCGAGCCGGCAGCGCCGCCGCCGAGGACGAAGCGGTCGAGGCCGCTGTCCAGATAGCCGAGCCGGCGCAGCTCGTCGCGGACGACGTCCACGGAGGCGAGCGGGGGGCGAGGCTCATCCATCGGGGTCATGTTAAGGCAGCGCGAGGGCCGGCGGCTTCAGGGCCGGCCGCTGAAGCGGTAGATCATCGACGCGTAGACGCGGTTCGTGGTGAGCGAGTAGCGGATGGGTGCCGCCGTCACGCTCTCGCCGATCGACTCGGCGCTCACCGAGTACTCACCGAACTCGTAGACGTAGGCGACGTCGAGGAGCATGGAGCCGAGGGCGACGCCGATCCCCGCGGTGAGGCCGTTGAAGCGAGGGATGTCGCCCGTCGGGTTCGGCGTGATCTGCCGGTCCGAGAAGTAGCCGAGTCGCAGCGGCACCTTGAGCCGGCTCGCGAGGAACACGTACTCGAGCCCGAGCCGGAACTGCTCCGCGTCCGCCTGCAGCGCGATCGCCGTCGACGGGTCGCGCAGGGTCGGGTACTGGAGCGGTGGCCGGATGAACGGGGGCGGCTTCGGCGCCGGATTGCCGTCCTCGTCGGCCTCGCCCGTCACCGGCAGGTCGAAGTACCCGGCAAGCACCGACTGGGACCAGCGGGCGCGCGTGAAGTCGGCCGACAGCGTCAGCGTGTCGCGCGGCCGCCACGAGAGCCCGAACCCGTACGACGAGGGCAGGTCGAGGCGCGCGTCCGGGTTCGAGAAGGCGTTCGTCGTCACCTCCTCCACGACACCCGGCGACCCCCACGTGTCCCGCCGCGACTTGTCGAGGCGGACGTCCGTGCCGGGGGCCGTCTTGTAGACGGCCGCGATGTTCAGCTGCTCGACCGGCGAGTAGATGACGCCGAGGTTGAAGCTCCAGCCGCTCGGGCGGAAGTCGAGGCCGAACTCGCGGACCGGCCTCCGGGTCGGGTCCGCCACGTACTGCCGCCGGAGGATCGCGTCGTAGCCGTTCGTCCAGCGGTTGACCGTCAGGCCCACGCGCAGGCGCCGGCTGAGGCGCAGGCCGGTGCCGAATGCCACCACGTCGAACCCACCGTCGCTGCTGCCGTCGGTGTGCTGCTTCAGCACGGGCTTTGTCGGCGCCGCGGCGGCGGCAGCGAGCCCCGCCTCCTCTTCTCCGCCGTCGTCCGGCGGCCTCGGCGTGCCGTATTGGTCGATCCGGCGCCGCCCGTCGAACGAGATCGCGCGCTGGTAGCTCACCTGAACCGACCCGCCGACCTCGCCGATCGCGATCGGCCACGTGAACGCGGCGAAGTCGATCGCGCTCCCGACGAAGCTGTCGTTCTCCTGGACGGCGAGGTCCTCCGCGCTCGGCCGCTGGGTGTCGAACGAGTTGTGGACGCCCACGAACGTGAGCTCCGGCTGGCGGAGGTAGCTGAGTCCCGCGGGGTTCCAGGAGGCGGCGGTCGCGTCGTCGGCGCGGGCGAGGAACGCTCCGCCCATGCCGTACGCGCGCGCGCCCGAGCCGAGCGTGAGGTTCTGGCGTCCCGTGATGTCGATGCTGTCGGTGTCCCGGCCGGGTGCGACCTGCGCCCGTGCTGCGCCGGCGCCGAAGCCGACGACCGCTACGAGGACCACGACGGCCCGCGCACCGGCTCTTCTCGCTTGCGCCGGCACCTCGGGGAGTCGGTGTCGGGACGTCATGGGCGGTCGCGAGCATATCACGCGCGCCCGGAGCGGCCCGCGGCGGGCGCTATGATGGGCGCCGTGAACGGGTGGAAGCGCGGCGCGGAGCTCGGGCTGCTGGCCGCCGGCGTCCTCGCCGCGCTCGTGGTCGGCGAAGCCGCGGCCCGCCTCTTCCGTTCGGCGCGCCGGGACGGCGGCGGCTATGCCCCGGTGCGGACCGACACGCGCGAGCGGCGACCGATCAATGCCCGGGGCTACCGCGACCTCGAGCGCGCGATCCCGAAGCCGCCCGGCGTGAGGCGGGTGGTCTGCCTCGGCGACTCGTTCACCTGGGGGGTCGGCGTCCTCTTCGACGACGCGTGGCCGCAGCGCGTCGAGCGCCTGCTCGCGCGCCAGGGCGGCCGCTGGGAAGCGGTCAACCTCGGCGAGCCCGGGCTCAACACGGCACAGGAGGCCGCGAAGCTCGCCGGCGAGGGGGTCGCCTACGAGCCAGACGTCGTCGTTCTCGCGTACGTTCTCAACGACAGCGAGGACGCGAATGCGGCCGAGGCGCGCCGTGCCGCCGACTGGCTGGAGGAGAAGCACGAGGCGGCGTCCGGGCGCCGGTCGCTGCTCGACGACTCGGCCCTCGTTTCCCTCTTGCGCGGCCGCATCCGGGCGACGGTGGAGAACCGCCGCCGGATCGCCGACTTCCACGCGATGTACGCCGAGAGCTACCAGGGCTGGGCGGCCGGCCAGGGGGCGCTGCGAGCGATCGGGGGCCTGTGCCGCGCGCGGGGTGTGCCTCTCGTCGTCGCGATCTTCCCGCTGTTCGGGAACCTCCTCGACGAGAGCTACCCGTTCGCGGCCGAGCACGCGAAGGTCGCGCAGGCCGCGGCCGAGGCGGGCGCGCGCGTCCTCGACCTGCTGCCGCGGTACCGGGGCCTCGACTGGCGGCTGCTCGTGGTCGACGGCGCCGACGACGAGCACCCGAACGAGATCGCCCACCGCATCGCCGCCCAGGCGATCGCACACGAGGTCGAGGAGGTGCTCCCGCACGCCGAGGTCGCAGGCGCCGCGGGGCGGCCGTGAGCACGCGCGCCGCGCTCGTCGCTCTCGCCGCCGCGGTCGCCCTCCAGGCCGGGCTGTCGGTCCACGCCGTGCGTGGCCAGTCGGCCACGTTCGACGAGGGCGCGCACCTGCCGGCCGGCTACACGTACCTCGCGCTCGGCGACCACCGCCTCAACCCCGAGCAGCCGCCGCTCGTGAAGCTGCTCGCGGCGGCGCCGCTCCTCGCGGTCCGCCCCGCGATGCGGACCGACGACCGCGCGTGGGCCGAGGCGCGGCAGTGGGAGTTCGGCCGGCGCTTCCTGTACCGTTGGAACGACGGCGACCGCCTGCTCTTCCTGGGCCGCCTGCCGATCGTGGCGCTCGCCTCCTGCCTGGTGGCCGCGGTCTTCTTCGAGACGCGGCGGCGATTCTCCCCGTCCGCCGCTGCCGTCGCCGCGTTCCTGGCCGCGCTCTCGCCCGAGGTCCTCGCCCACGGCTCGATCGTCACCACCGATCTCGCTTTCGCTCTCTTCTTCTTCCTCTCCGTCGCGGCGTTCGACCGCGCGCTCGCGCGAGCGTCGGCCGCCCGCTGGCTCGCGGCCGGCCTCGCGACGGGCGCCGCGTTCGCCACGAAGTTCTCGGCGCCGATCCTCGCTCCGGTGTTCGTCGCTCTGCTCCTGGCCGCCGTGGCGGGACGCCGCGCGCCCGCGTGGCGTCGCGTCGGCCTCGGGCTGCTGGCAGTCGGGGCGGTGACCGTCCTCCTGGTGTGGGCCGCCTACGGCTTTTCGCCCGCGCTCACGCCCGATCCCGACCTGCGCGCCGAGCTGCGCACGAGCGGGCTCGACGCGTCGGCCGCGGGGCCGGTCGCCCGCGCCGCGGTCGCCGCGTCGCGGGCGTTCTTCGTGCCGGAGGACTACGCGCGCGGCGCCGTGTTCGTGATGACGCACTCGGTGGCGCGTGCGACGTTCCTCGACGGTGCTCTGTCCGAGCGCGGGTTCCCGGCCTACTTCCTCTTCACGACGCTCTACAAGACGCCGATCCCCCTGCTGTTGCTCGCGGCCCTTGCCGTGGCGCGCGTGCCCAGGCTGCGCCGGAACGACGCCGCGTTCCTCTGGCTGCCGGTGGCCGTGTACCTCGCTTTCACGTTCATGCGCGGGCTGCAGATCGGCCATCGCCACCTGCTGCCGCTCCTGCCCTTCGTGATAGTGGCCGCCGGGGAGGCGTCGGCGGCGCTTCTCGCGTCGCGTCGCCAGATGCCGCGCGTCGCCGCGGCCGTGCTCGCCCTCTGGTACGCTGCCGGCACGCTGCGGAACCACCCGCACCACCTCGCGTACTTCAACGAGATCGCGGGCGGCCCGGCCAACGGATACCGGCACCTCGTGGACTCGAATCTCGACTGGGGGCAGGATCTGAAGCGCCTCGCCGCGTGGGCGACGCGAGCGGGAAGTCCGCCGCTCAAGCTCTCGTACTTCGGGAGCGCCGACCCGGCCTACTACGGCCTCGTCTCCGAGGCGCTCCCCGGGTACACCGCACCACACGCGCCGCGCGTGACGCGCGAGATCGCACCCGGCGACCTCGTCGCCGTCAGCGCCACGAACCTGCAGGGCGTCTACCTCGACGCGGCGGACCGGCCGCTCATGGAGCGCGTCCGGCGGCTCGAGCCCGTGGCGCGGGTGGGCTTCTCGATCTTCGTGTACCGCGCGGACTTCACCTGGCCCGAGCCGGCCACCGAAGGCGAAGCCGGGAGCGGCGCCGGGCCGCCCGCCCCCGGCGCGCCCGCCGTCGGAGGCGCACGTTGAGGGGCCGTACGCGCGCGGTGCTGCAGGGCCTCGCGCTCGCCGCCGGCAGCGTGCTCGTGTTCCTGGTGCTGCTCGAGGCCGTGTTCCGCCTCATTGGCGACCGCCTCCGTCCCGAGATGGCGAGCCGACGCATGTTCGACGGGCGCTGGACGACTCTCCTCGACTGCTACCCCTCGAACCCGCGTGGCTACTTCGACATCGATCTGCGCACGAAGGAGAACGACGCGAGGTACCGCCACCTCGCGCCGTACCGCTTCGACGCGATCCAGCGTTACCACCCATGGGCAGTCGAGTCGCGCTACAACGCGCTGCGCTTCCGCGACGGGCCGCTCGGCGCGAAGGCGGCGGGCGTCCACCGTGTGATGGTCCTCGGCGACTCGTTCACCGAGGGGCAGGGCGTGAAGCAGGAGGACACGGCCGTGCGCGTCCTCGGCCGCCTCCTCGAGGCGCGGGAGCCCGGCCGCGTGGAGGTGCGCAGCGCGGCTCGGCGCGGCACCGACTTCCCGGAGCTGTTCGGGATCTTCGAGGAGATCCTGCCCTACGAGCCCGACCTCGTCGTCTACGCGCTCGTCCTGAACGACGCGGTCCAGTCGCCCGCGTTCAAGGCGCGGCAGGAGTACGTCGACGACTGGATCCTCGACCGCGAGAACGTGCCCGAGCCGTCCGGCCCGCCGCCGCGACCGTGGTCGCTCGCCTTCGACTTCTTCCGCGGCCGCATCGCGGCGTACCGTCTCGGCCGCGAGACGAGCCGCTGGTACGTCGACATGTGGAGCGACGCCAACCCCGGCTGGAAGCGCACGCAGGAGTACCTGCAGGAGATGGACCGCCAGCTCCGGCAGCGCCGGGCGCGCCTCCTCGTGGCCCCGTGGCCGCTCCTCGTCGGGCTCGAGGGCCGCTACCCGTTCGAGAGCGTCCACGAGAAGATCCGCCGCTTCTGTCTCGCGAAGGGCATCGCGCACCGCGACCTGCTCCCGGCGCTGCGCGGCCGGCGAAGCGCCGACCTGTGGGTCCACCCCGTGGACCGGCACCCTAACGAGATCGCGCAGCGGCTCGCCGCCGAGGCGCTCGCGCCCGAGGTCGAGAAGCTCCTCGGCCCCTAGCGAGAGCGGAGACCCGGACCCCCTTCAGAGCGACCAGCAGACCGCGATCGCGAGCGTGAACGCGGCCGCGACGGCCGCGGGCAGCAGGGCGGGCAGAACCGGGGACGGCTCGTCGTCGCGCGCGCTCGCGAGGAGGACGAGCGGTACCAACGGGATCCAGAGCCGGCCGACCTCGCCCCGCGTCACGCCTGCGATGACCAGCGCCGCGAGGCCCACGAGGGCGGCGCCGCGGAACCGCTCCAAGCTCGTCGGCCGGCCGGCCCGCGCGACCGAAGCCGCCGTCCGCCACGCCGCGATCAGCACGTAGGGCAAGCCCGCGAAGAGGGCGAAGTCGAGCGGGTCGAAGGCGAGCCACAGGTCGTACCGGCGCGGCGCCGTGTACTCCGCGCGGTGGATGGCGAGCGAGGTCGTGAGGGCCCGGAGCGGCTCGTGGCCGAGGAGCGCGGGCAGGGCGAACGCGAGGAGGAGCGCGACGACGGCCGCGATCGCGGCCGCGCGGGCAACGGCCGCGAGAGACGTGCGGTCGCGGACGACCGCGGCCGACACCGCGGCGCCGACGAGCACCAGGAACGCCGCCGCTCCGTACGAGCCGAAGAGCGCGACGGCCGCGCACGCGCCGGAGGCGGCTGCCGCGGCCGCGGCTCGACCCGGCCGGCCGGCCCGCGCCGCCGAGAGAAGGAGCGCCGCGCACGCCGTGACTGGCAGCGCGAGGGCGGCGTCGAGGGTTCCCGCGAAGAGGGCGGGGCCGGGGAGGATGACGAGAACCGCGGCCGCCCTCGCCGCGTCGAGGGGCTCGAGGCCGAGGCCCTCGCCGAGCCGCGCGAGAGGCCAGACGGTGAGCGCGGCCATGAGCGCGAACCCCAGCGATCCGAGGAGGGCGCCCGCGCGCGCGGCGCGACGCTCGTCCGCCTGCGACTCCGGGCCCACGGCGCCGGCCGCCGCGAGCAGGGCGCGGGTCAGCGCCGGCGACGACGCGCAGAGGGAGACCGCCGCGCGGTACCAGAGCACGGGGCCGGGCGGGTGCGTGGCCGCGTGCTTCGCGGACTGCGCGAGCTGCGGCAGCAGGGACGCGTGGGCCCTCAGGAACGCGAGTGGATCGCGCGCGTCCTCCGAGGCCGCCACCGTGTGGTAGGACGTGACCGAGAACGACTGCGCGCGCGCCATCATCGCGCGCAAGGCCCCCTCGGGCTCGCGCTCGAGCAGAGCCACCGCGAAGCTCAGGCCGCCGACCGTGGCGGCGGCGAGGAGCGCCGCCGCTCCCGCGCGCGGCCGGGCGCGCCACCATCGCCCGCCCGCGGTCGCGACGAGGGCGACGAGCGCGGCGGCGACGAGCGCGGCGAGCACGGGCGGCCGTGCGGGCTGCGCGCGCCATCCCCACTGCCACTCGGGCGGGTAGGGAGCGGGCCCGCGAAGCCAGGGCAGCGCGTCCGTCGCGAGCGCGGCGAGCACGACGAGCGACACGGCCGAGAGGGCCGCGACCGTCGTCGTGCTCCAACGCACCGACGCGCCGGGCGCACCTGTGCCGCGGCCGGGTGCGTGTTGTGGCTGTGCTAGTCTTGGCTCGCTGCCGCCTTCGTCGTGGCCCATCCCCCGAGATGATAGTCAAGGAAACGCTCGACAACGGCCTCACCCTGATCACCGAGTCCATGGCGTCCGTCCGCAGCGTCGCCGTCGGCGTGTGGGTGAAGCGCGGCAGCCGCCACGAGCGGCCGGAGGTCGGCGGGATCAGCCACTTCATCGAGCACATGGTCTTCAAGGGGACGATGACCCGCTCGGCCGAGCGGATCGCCTGCGAGGTCGACTCCATCGGCGGCTTCATGGACGCGTTCACCGCGAAGGAATACGCGTCGTTCCACCTCAAGGTGCTCGACCAGCACCTGCCGCTCGCCGTCGAGATCCTCGGCGACATCGTGACGAACCCGGCCTTCGATGCCGCGGAGATGACCAAGGAGAAGAAGGTCATCTTCGAGGAGATCAACATGGTCGAGGACACGCCGGACGACCTCGTCATGGAGATGCTCACCGGGGCGTTCTGGCCCGACCACGCGCTCGGCCGTCCGATCCTCGGCACGAAGCGGACCGTGGGGCGCTTCCGGCGCGAGGACCTCGCCTCGTACTTCGCGCGCGTCTACCAACCCGCGAACCTGGTGATCGCCGCCGCCGGCCACCTCGAGCACGGCGACGTGCGGACGGTCGTCGCGCGGCACTTCGCCGGCCTTCGGTCGAGCCCGTCCCGCGCGAACGGCCGGGCCCCCGCGTCCGTGGCGGCGACCGTGACGCGCTCGAAGAGCGAGCTCGAGCAGGTGCACCTCTGCCTCGGCGTGCCCGCGCCGCCCCACGGCCACGCCGACCGCTACACCGGCTACGTGCTCAACACCGTCCTCGGCGGCTCCATGTCCTCGCGCCTCTTCCAGCACGTGCGCGAGCAGCGCGGGCTCGTCTACTCGATCTCGTCCGGCATCGCGGCCTACTCGGACGCCGGCCTCCTGTCCGTCTACGCCGGCACGGGCCTCGATTCCCTGCCCGAGGTCATCCGGCTGACCCTCGAGGAGCTGCGGCGGCTGCGCGGCGAGAGGGTCCCCGAGGACGAGCTGCGCCGGGCGAAGGACCACATGAAGGGCGGGCTCGTGCTCTCGCTCGAGGGCTCCGTCTCGCGGATGAGCCACGTGGCGCGGCAGGAGATCCACTTCGGGCGGCAGCACCCCGTCGAGGAGATCCTCGACGGCATCGAGAAGGTCACCGCCGACGACGTGCAGGCGCTCGCCGCGCGTATGTTCGCTGGCGCGGTCGGGGCGAGCGTCCTCGGCAACCTCCGCGGCTGGCGGCCGCGCCGGCGCGAGTTCGTCGTGTGAGCCTGCGCGTCCGCGTCCTCGGGTCCGGCAGCGAAGGCAACGCCACGCTCGTCGAGGGCGGCGGCGCGCGCGTGCTGCTCGACGCCGGGCTCGGTCCGCGGCAGCTCACCGAGCGGCTGCAGTCGGCCGGGGTCGACCCCACGGCGCTCGACGCGGTGCTCGTCTCGCACGAGCACGGCGACCACGCGCGCGGCGCCGCCGCGTTCTCGGCGAAGTGGGGCGTGCCGATCGGAGGCAGCGAGGGCACCTTCGCCGCGGCGGCGTTCCCGCGGCAGAAGCTGCCGGCGCTCGTGGCAATCGAGCCGGGGCAGGTGCGCACGTTCGCGAGGCTCACGGTGCGGGCCGTGCCGGTGCCGCACGACGCCGCGCGGCCGGTCGCGTTCGTGGTCACCGACGGCGACGTCACCTTCGGCCACGCGACGGATCTCGGCCACCTCTCGCGCGGGCTCGTGGAGGCCCTGCGCGCCTGCGACGCGATCCTCCTCGAGTCGAACTACGACCCGGCGATGCTGCGGGACGGACCCTACCCGTGGTCGCTCAAGGAGCGCATCCTCGGCCCCTTCGGGCACCTGTCGAACGACGACGTGGCGCGACTGCTCGAGAAGGGCCTCGGCGAATCCTGCCGGCACGTGGTGCTCGCTCACCTCTCGCGCAAGAACAACCACGCCGAGCTCGTGCGCATGAACGCCGAGGAAGCGCTCGCCCGCGCCGGCCGGAAGGCCGTGCAGCTCACGCTCGCCGGCGTCCTCGGCACCGATTGGATCGAGGTCCGGCGGCCCGGGCCGCCCCCCGGCGCCGACCGTCAGCTGCGCCTCTTTTGAGCCGTCCCGCGGCGGGCGCGCGCCGTCCCCGCCCCGCCCGGCGCCGCCGTGGCGTCGGGCGCGTGCTACGCTGCGGGCGATGCGCCGGCGCGCACTGTGGGGCCTCGCGCTCTCCCTCCTGCTGCTCGCGTGCGCCCGCCCGAACGGCAGCGACCGCAACGGGGCGAAGGCGCCCGAGCGCACCGGCCCGCTCGTCCTCACCCCCGGGGAGATCGGGGCGGGCGGAACCCTGCCGATCGCCGCGATCTTCCCGACGCTCGGCCGCTACTCCGTGTCCGGCCTGCAGTCGCTGAAGGGCGCGCAGCTCGCCGTCGAGGACATCAACCGCGGGGGCGGGGTGAACGGCCGTCTCCTCCGCCTCGCCGAGTACCGCACCGGCAGCTACTTCCTCGACGCGCGCCACGCCGCGACGCTCGCGGCACGCGACGGTGCCCTCGCCATCGTCGGCTCGAACTCCAGCGAGCTGTCGGCGGCGGTGGCCGAGGAGGCACAAGCACGGGGAGTCCTGCAGGTGACGAACGTCTCGACCGCCGCCGACCTCACGTTCGACGCGCGGACCGGCCGCACGCGGCCGTTCGTGTTCCGGATGTGCGCCTCGGACGAGGTGATGGGTGCCCTGCTCGCCGAGTTCGCGGTCGGGCGGCTCGGAGCCCGCCGCGCCGCCGTGCTCTTCGAGATCGGGCGCAACTACAGCGCGCGGCTCGCGCACACCTTCGCCACCCGGTTCCGCGACCGGGCGGCCGGCCGGGAGGTCGCGGAGTTCCACTACCTCGCGCTCGAGACCGACTTCCGTCCCCAGCTGCGCCGGATCCAGGAGTACCGCCCCGACGTGCTCTTCCTGCCCGGCTCGTTCCCCGACGCCACGCTCGTCGCGGCACAGTCGCGCGACCTCGGGATGCGGACGCGGTTCCTCGGCGCCGACGCGTGGTCGAGCCCTCTGCTCTTCCAGCGTGGCGCGCCGCTCGGCGACGCGTACTACGTCGAGCTGTGCTCGCCGGCCCCGGAGTTCGACCGGCGCTACGAGGCGTCGGTGGGGGCGGAGCCGCCTGGCTGCCGCGCCGTGCTCGCCTACGACGCGGTCCACGTCATCGTCCACGCGCTCGCGACGATGGGCCGGCTCGAGGACGCCGCGCTCCTCGGCGAGGGGCTCGCCGCCACGCGCCGGCGGCTGCGCGACATCGTCGCGACGAGCGAGGTGGACGGGGTCACGGGCCGGATCCGGTTCGACGCTCTCGGCAACCGCCGGCAGGGCGTCGCGCTCTACGCGGTCGAGTCGGGGGAGGGCGGCCGGCCGCGCGCGCTCGTGCGCGGCTGGCTGGGCGAGCCGTGAGCGGCGCCTTCCGGCGGCTTCGCGACCTGAGCCTGCGCGGCAAGGTGACGATCGCGCTCGCCCTCGTGTTCCTCGCCAGCGTGGCCGCCCTCGTCGCCCTCCTCGTGCCGGTGCTCGCCGGCCAGCGCCAGCGCCTCGTCGACCAGGACAAGCGGCTGCTCTCGACGCTGCGCCGCAACTACGAGCGCGAGCTCATCTACGACCAGCTCTTCAACAACCCGCAGTCGCTCGCCGTGCACCTCGCCGACCTCGCGGGGCAGGAGGGCATCCTCTGGGCGAGGTTCGAGGCCGGCCCGCTCGACCTCGGAGCGACGGCCGACGCGCCCACGATCCTGCGGCTCGTCGGCGAGGAGGCGCGGCCGCACCTCGGGCAGCCCGGGCGTCGTCCTGCTCGTGGCGGGCGACGGCGAGGCCGACCTCGTGGGCGAGGGCGGCCGGCCGCTCCTCGCCGGCCGCCAGGTCCGGCGCGAGGAGTCCGGCCCCGAGCCCGCGGCCCCGCCCGGGCAGGACGTCTTCCGGGAGGCCGTCTTCGGCGGCCAGCGCGTGCTGGCCCTCAGCTCGACGCTCTCGGCGGCCGGCGACGCCTACGGCCGGCTGCACCTGCTGCAGAGCCTGGCGCCGATCGAGCGCAGCGAGCGGATCACCCGGAACCTGTTCTACGGCGGCGTCACGCTCTCCTTCGTGGTCGTCGGCCTGCTCCTCAACCTGCTCCTCTCGCGCATGGTGCTCCGGCCGGTGCGCCTGCGTGAACGAGGCGATGGCGCGGGCCGCGACCGGCGACCTCAGCGCGCGGCTGCCCGTCCACTCGCGGGACGAGGTCGGCAGCATCGCCCTCTCGTTCAACCGCATGGTCGCGGAGCTCGAGGCGAGCCGGCAGCAGAACGAGGCCTACAGCCGCAACCTCGAGGCGATGGTGGAGGCGCGCACGTCGGAGCTGCGCGCGTCGCAGGCGACGCTGCTCGCGCTCAAGAACCACCTCTCGACGGTCATCGCGAACGTGGGCACCGGCGTCGTGTCGCTCGACGAGGAGGGCCGCATCGAGACGTGGAACGAGCGTGCCGGCGAGATCCTCGGCCTCGCCCCCGAGAGCGCGCTGCGGCCGCCCGGTCGCGGAGGCGCTCGCCGGGGCGCCGCGGCTCCTCGAGGTGGTCGCGCCGGTGCGCGACGGGTGCGAGCTCCCGACGCGAGGCGCAGCTCGTCTGCGAGCTGCCGAACGGCCGCCGCACGCTCGCGGTGGTCGCCTCCGCGCTCCTCGGCGAGGGTCGCCGGCCCATCGGCACCGTCGTGGTGGTCGAGGACCTCACGCAGATCCTCGCCACCCAGCGGCTCGAGGCGTGGAAGGAGGCCGTCGAGCGGGTGATCCACGAGATCAAGAACCCGCTCACGCCCGTGGGGCTCGCCGCCGAGACGCTGCCGCTCGGCGTGGTCGCGCGACAAGAGCCGCTTCGCCGAGATCTTCCCGGGAGCGATCGACATGATCCTCGGGTCGGTGCGCGACCTGAAGGACCTCATCGGCGAGTTCTCGCGCTTCTCGCGGCTGCCGGAGATGCGGACCGACCGCATCGACCTCGAACGCGCTCGTGCTCGAAGCGCTCGCCCCGTACAAGGACGCGCCGCCCGAGGGCCTCTCGGTGCGGGTCGAGCTGGCCCCCGGCGTGCCCGAGGTCGAGGCCGACGCCGACCAGGTGAAGCGCGTGCTCCTCAACGTGATCAACAACGCGCTCGAGGCCATGGCCGCGAAGGGCGGCGAGCTGCGGCTGCGCACGCTCGTGCGCGACGGCGGCGTCGAGATCCGCGTGGAGGACGACGGCCCGGGTGTCGACGACGTCGAGCGGATCTTCGAGCCGCACTACACGACCAAGGTGAAGGGCACCGGCCTCGGCCTGGCGATAGCGCGCCAGATCGTCGAGGAGCACGGGGGCACGATCGCGGCCGAGAGCGTCCGCGGCCGGGGCACGTGCGTGAAGATCCACCTCCCGGCGGCGCCGGCGTGAGCCGACCGCGCGGAGCGAGGCCGCGCGGGCCTCACCCAGGAACCCGGCCTGAGCCAGGTCCGGACCCGAGCCGGTACGTGGCCGCGGCGGCCGGACGCTAGACGGCGTCGATCGCCGGGTAGCCGGGCTCCCACATCGCGGCGGCGACGGCGTCGGCCGGGTCCTCCGGCGTGTTGCGGGCGACGCCGTCGGCGATCGCCTGCCGGATCACGGCCTCGGCCACCCTCGCGGTGATCCGCCGCAGCTCGGCGATGCGCGGGAAGAGGCTTCCCGCGTCGCGGTCCTCGGGGGCGAGCTGCGCGGCGAGCGCGTCGGCGGCGGCGGCGAACATGCTGTCGGTCACCTCGCGGGCCTCGGAGAGGAGGACACCGAGGCCCACGCCCGGGAACACGAACGCGTTGTTGCCCTGGCCGATGCGCACCTGCCGCCCGCCGACATCGACCGGCTCGAACGGGCTGCCCGTGGCCACGAGCGCGCGGCCGTTCGTCCACGCCATCACCTCGGCCGGCCGCGCCTCCGACGAGCTCGTCGGGTTCGACAGCGGGAAGACGACGGGCCGCGGTACGGACGCGGCCATCGTCCTCACCACCGTCTCGTCGAAGAGGCCGGGCACGCCCGACACGCCGACGAGCACCGTGGGCTTCGCCGCCTTCACCACGTCGAGGAGCGACGATCCGGCGCGCAGGCCGAACGAGGCGGCCAGCTCGCCCGTCCACGCGATGTCCCGCCGGTACTCGTCCTGCGCGTCGACGAGGAGCCCCTTCGAGTCGAGCATCGCGACCGAGGGCCGCAGCGCCTCGCCGGTGAGCCCCTCGCGCTCGAGCGAGCGGCGGAAGAGCCGCGCGATGCCGACGCCGGCCGCGCCCGCTCCCGCGATCACCACGCGCTCCTCGGTGAGCCGGCGGTCGGCCGCGCGCGAGGCGGCGACGATCCCGGCGACCGCGACCGCCGCGGTGCCCTGGATGTCGTCGTTGAACGAGGGCAGGTCCTTGCGGTACCGCTCGAGCAGGCGGAACGCGTTCCACTGCTTGAAGTCCTCCCACTGGAGGAGGGCCTTCGGGAAGCGCTGCTTCACGGCGCGCACGAACTCCTCGACGACCGCGTCGTACGCCTCGCCGCGCAGGCGCGGCTGCCGCCAGCCGATGTAGAGGTCGTCGCCGAGCAGCTCCTTGTTGTCCGTGCCCACGTCGAGGCTGACCGGCAGCGTCTGCGCGGGGTGGATCCCGGCGGCGGCGACGTAGAGGGCCAGCTTGCCGACGGGGATGCCCATGCCGCCCGCGCCCTGGTCGCCGAGGCCGAGGATCCGCTCGTTGTCGGTGACGACGATCAGGCGCACGTCCTCGTAGGGCGCGTTGGCGAGCACCTCGGTCATCCGGCCCTTGTGCTCGGGGGTGATCCACAGGCCGCGGGCGCGGCGGAAGATCCGGCTGTACTGCTGGCAGGCGAGGCCCACCGTCGGCGTGTAGACGATCGGCAGGAACTCCTCGAGGTGCTCGCCGAGGACGCGGTAGAAGAGGTGCTCGTTTCGGTCCTGGATCGCGGCGAGGCCGATGTAGCGCTCGAGGGGATCGGTCTTCCGGACGATGTTGCCGTAGGCGCGGCGGGCCTGCTGCTCCATCGTGCTCGTGACGTCGGGGAGGAGGCCCTCGAGCCCCAGCTCGCGCCGCTCGTCGCGCGTGAACGCGGTGGCCCGGTTGTACATCGGGTGGTTGAGCAGCTGCGGCCCGCGCAGCCGGATCTCGACCCGCTCGCGGCCGTCCGAGCCGCGCTTCCTGCGGTACGCCTCCATGTGATGAGCCCTCCTGCGCCCGCCGCAACCCGTGGCGGCGCACCCTGTCACCGCGGCCGCAAGGGACACACGGACCCTCGCGGCCGGGGGCAAAACCTGACGATCTTACTACGTCCTGCACCCCAACCTGCGCCGGCGGCGTTGGCTTCGGGCGCGATGACCCGCGCCGGCGTCCTCGTGATCCGGCTGCCTCAGGCCGCGGAGGCGGGCGGTCTGTATGATCCGTCGCGAGTGAGGGCACGATGAGCACAAGACGCGAGTTCCTCGAGCGCGCCGGCTTCGCCGCGGGGGCGCAGGCGGCCGTTCCGATCGAGAGCTGCGCCGTCGAGGAGGAGCGGCTGGCCGCGCTCCTGCCGGCGCGTACATGAGCGCGACCGTCCTCCTGCTCGTCGTCGCGCAGGCGGCCGCAACGACCGCCCCCGCGGCCGCCGAGCCCGAGGACCGGATGTCCGTGCTGCGCACGATGGTCGTCGCAGAGGGCGAGACCGTCGGCGACGCGCTCTGCTTCGGCTGCAGCATCGTGGTCCGCGGGCGCGTCCTCGGCGACGCGATCGCCATCCTCGGCGGCGTCGACGTGACGGGCCAGGCGGGCCGCGGGCCGGTGGACGACGTCATCGCGGTGGGCGGCGGCGTGCACGCGGGCGCGGCGGCGACCGTGCCCGCCTCGATCGTGAGCGTGGGCGGGCCCGTGCGCATCGACCCGGGCGCGACGGCCTCGTACGACGTCGACAGCCTGCCGTGGCTGCACGTCCCCGGCCAGCGGCAGCTGTTCCTCGAAGGCGTGGCGAGCCTCGTCGCGTTCGTGCTCGTCGTCGTGCTCGCCGGCGCGGCGCTCGTCCGCGCCAGGGGCATCGCCTCGCGCGACGCGGCGCTCGCGAGGGCGCCGGTGGCGCGCGGGCTCCTCGGGGCGGCCCTGCTGATCGCCTACGTCTGCGTGGTCGCGAACGGGCGGCGGCTCGGTCGGTTCGAGGACCTGGTCCAGTCGGCTCTCGGCATCGGCCTGCTCGTCGCGCTCGTCCTCGGCTCGACGGGCGTCGCCTCCCTCCTCGGCCGCGCCGCCGCCCGCCTCGCCGGCCGCCGTCTCTCGCCGGGCGGGCGCTCCTGCGCGCTCGGCGCCGCCGCCCTCGCGCTCCTCTGCCTCGTCCCGCTGCTCGGGGCGCCGGTGGCGCTCGCCGCGCTCGTCCTCGCGTGCGGCGGCGCCGTCTCTCGCCGTGGTACGCTGAGCGCCTCTCCGCCCGACGAGGTCTCCCGATGATTCCCCGCTACTCGCGCCCCGAGATGGCCCGCCTGTGGTCCGACGAGAACCGCTTCGCCACGTGGCTCGAGGTCGAGATCGCCGCGACCGAAGTGCTGGTCGAGCGCGGCGTCGTGCCGGCCGAAGCGCTCGCCGCGATCAAGGCGAGAGCCCGGTTCGACGTCGCGCGCATCGAGGAGATCGAGCGCGAGGTGCAGCACGACGTCATCGCGTTCGTCTCCTGCGTGGCCGAGAACGTGGGACCGGAGGGGCGCTGGCTCCACTACGGCCTCACGTCTTCGGACGTCGTCGACACCGCCCTCGCGATCCTGATGCGCGACGCGTGCGACATCGTGCACGCCGGCGTCGTCTCGCTCGCCGACGCGGTGAAGGAGCGGGCGCTCCGGCACAAGCACGCGCCGATGATCGGACGCACCCACGGCGTCCACGCCGAGCCGATGACGTTCGGCCTGAAGATGGCGCTGTGGTATGCGGAGCTGCAGCGCCACCTCGTGCGGCTCGACCGCGCCCGCGCCACGATCGCCCACGGCAAGCTCTCGGGCGCCGTCGGCTCGTTCTCCCACCTGCCGCCGGAGGTCGAGGAGGCGGTGTGCGCGAAGCTCGGCCTCCTGCCGGCGCCGGTCTCCTCGCAGGTGCTCCAGCGCGATCGCCACGCCGAGGTCATGACGACGCTCGCCCTCGTGGCCGCCAGCCTCGAGAAGTTCGCGACCGAGATCCGGGCCCTGCAGAAGACCGAGGTGCGCGAGGTCGAGGAGCCGTTCGGGTCGGGCCAGAAGGGCTCGTCGGCCATGCCCCACAAGCGCAACCCGGTCGGGTGCGAGCAGGTCGTCGGGCTCGCGCGCGTGGTGCGCGCGAACGCGCTCGCCTCGCTCGAGAACGTCGCGCTGTGGCACGAGCGGGACATCTCGCACTCGTCCGTCGAGCGGGTGACCGTCCCCGACAGCTTCCTCGCCCTCGACCACATGCTCGCCCGCTTCACGCGCATCGTGAAGGGCATGACGGTGGACGAGGCGCGCATGCTGCGCAACCTCGAGCTCGGCAAGGGGCTCGTGTTCTCGGGACAGCTTCTCCTCGAGCTGACCGCGAAGGGCATGCGGCGGGAGGACGCGTACCGCATCGTCCAGGGGCACGCGATGGAGGCGTGGAAGACGGAGGCCGACTTCCGCGGGCGTGTCCTCGCCGACCCGGAGGTGCGCGCCGCGCTCGGCGAGCCGGAGATCGCGGCCGTGTTCGACCTGCCGCGCTACCTCGCGCACACGGACGCGGTGTTCGAGCGCGTGTTCGGCAAGGCGTCAGCCTAGACCCGCCCCGCGCACCAGGACCCCACGCCCTCTTCGCTTCGAGCGAGCACGCTCAGGACCGTGCGGGCGCCTCAGCCCGATGCTGGCTCACGGGCCTTGCGCGAGAAGCCCTCGCCACAGGGCGGCGAGGGACGCGACCGCGGTGGCCGCGGCCGCGGCCGCGACCGTGCCCGAGGCGGAAAGCACGGCAGCGGCGACGGCGAGCGAGATCACTCGAGCAGCCTCGAGCGGGATCGCCCAGGCGCGGCGGTCGAGCAGGCCGCCGAAGCTGGCCAGGCTGATCGCGATCGCGATGGCGGCCGCGGCCCGCGCGCCGGGCCCGAGGCGCGGGGCGGCGTCGAGGAACGCCACGGAGCCGAGCGTCGCGAGCCCGAACTGCGCGAGGACGTAGGCTTTCAGCACGCCCGGGGCCGGCCCGTCGTAGCGGGCGTACGTCGCGCGGTCGACCTCCGGCGGGGGAGCGTACCCGCCGAGATCGTGGGGCCGCCATCCGGGCCGCTTCCACAGCACGCGCAGCCGGTCGAGCGGGCGCTGCGCCCGCCGCGCCACGCTCCACATGTCCGCCCACTCGCGCACGTTCGCCCATACCGGGTTCCACGACGCGAGCGGCTTCGTGACGCCGTACACCGGCTCGTCCTTCTCTTCGCCGAACGTTCCGAACAGGCGGTCCCAGACGATGAGCGTCCCGCCGTGGTTGCGGTCGATGTAGCGCGGGTTGCGCGCGTGGTGCACGCGGTGGTGGGACGGTGTGTTGAGCACCCGCTCGAGCAGGCCGAGCCGGCCGATGAGCCGGGTGTGGATCCAGAACTGGTAGAGGGTGTTGAAGGACGAGACGGCGAGAAACATCTCCGGGGGGAAGCCGAGGAGCGCGAGCGGCAGGTAGAACACCCACGAGAAGGCCGGCTGCAGCGCGCCCTGCCGCAGGGCGACGGAGAGGTTGTACTCCTCGCTCTGGTGGTGCACCGCGTGCGCGGCCCACCCGGCGTTGACCTCGTGGCTCCAGCGGTGGAACCAGTAGTAGAGGAAGTCGACACCCACGAAGCACGCGCCCCACGCCCAGGCCGCCGCGACGGGCACGTCGAACAGGCGGTGGCTCCCGAAGAGCCACGCGTAGCCGGCGAAGAGTGCCGTCTTCAGGAAGACCTCGAGAACCTGCTGCAGGATCCCGCACGAGAGGTCCGCGACGGAGTCGGCGAGACGGTACGTCTCGCGCTCGAGGAGCCGCGCGGCGAGAAGCTCGACCGCGATCAGCGCGAAGAAGACGGGGATCGCCAGGTGGATGTAGCTCATGCCGCGGTCGCGGGAATGGTCGAGTATAGGGCTGCTCGCGAGGTGCCGCGGCCCTCGCCGTGCGAGGATACGGCGCCGCTCGAGGAGGCCCCATGACGACCCGCCGCCGTGTTCTGCAGTCGATCGCCCCCGCCTCTCTCGCCGCGCTCGCTCCGCGGGCGAGCGGCGCTCAGACGGGCGGGGTTCGGCCGGTGCCCGGCCGCGACCCGATCGACGACGTCGCCCAGGACCACCCCTCGTACCGCCTGGAGGCCGGCGGGCCGCTGCCGCAGCCGCTCGCGTACGGCGTCGGTGTCAACTGGTTCGATCACCTCGGGGCCGGGGGCACCTACGCGCGCTACGACCGCTACCCCCTCGACTCGCCGATCTACCCCGACCTCGCGGACACGGCCGCGTGGGCCGAGATCCGCCGCGCGCTCGACGAGATGCGCCCCGGCTTCATCCGGTTCGGGCTTCCTCCGGACGCGCACGTGGCGCTGGACGGCGCGTTCGTCGCCGGCACCGTGCACCTGAAGCGGCTGCAGTGGCTCGACGACTGGGCGGGGAAGAACGGCTGCACGATCCTGCTCGACCCGTTCCTGATCCCGCGCCACTACGAGTTCCCGGTCCCGTCGAGCTGCGACGGCTCGGCGAACTGCAACATGGCGGCCGCCGACAACACGGCCTACGCCGAGCGGTTCGTCGCCCCGCTGCTGCAGCACGTTACGAGGGACCTCGGCCTCGCGAGTGTGCGGCTCTTCAACCCGGTGAACGAGCCGATGGAGTACGGCGTCTACCAGACCCCCGCGGGCGGCCCCGACGTGTACCGCCACTACGTGGACATGTACCGCGCGATGCGCACGGCCCTCGACCGCGCCGGCGTCCCGCGCGAGCGGGTCGGCCTCGTCGGCGGCGACACCTACACGCACCGTACGCTCTTCCTGCCCGAGTTCACGGCGCGCGGCATCGACCTCGACCCGTTCGTCGACGCCTACTCCGTCCACTTCTACTCGCTGCGCTTGGACGCGCTGCCGCCGTCCGAGGGCTCGTGGACGTCCCCGATCGGCGACCTCATGTCGCTCACCGCGAGGCAGGTCGCCTACTGCCGCGAGCGCGGGAAGCGGCTCCTCGCCGCCGAGATGGGCACGTTCTACTACGGCTGGCGCCTGAACGACCCGGCCGGCGTCGCGACCCCGGAGGCCACTCTCACCGTCGCCGAGGGCGTCGTGCGCGGCATGAACGTCGGGCTCGCGGCCTTCGGGTTCTGGAGCTTCATGAACCCGAACGACGTCGACGGCTGGTTCGGGATCGTCGGCCTCGACGCTCAGAGGAGGCTGACGCGCACGCCGCACCCGTGGGGTGTGTACGGCCTCCTGTCACGGCACGCGCGGCCGGGCTCGGCCGTGCACCCGCTGCAGCTCGTCCCCGGCCGGAACCTCTCGCCCGTGCACGGCACGGCGCTCGTCGCACCGACGGGTGAGAAGACCGTGCTGCTCGTCCACGACGACACGACGAGGCGTGCGCGGGTCCTTCTCCAGCTGCCGCCGGCGCTGCAGGCGAGGCGCTGGGAGCGCGTGACGACCGACCGCGTGCGGATCCAGCAGGCGCTTCCGGCGATCGAGCCGACGAGCCCGGCCAGCGTCCCCGTCGTCCTCAACCCGATGAGCCTGACGGTGCTCACCGCGAGCTGAGGGCCATGCTCGAGCGCCTGCGCTCGCTCCGGCACCGGGCGCCGCTGCGCGAGGCGGGGGCGCTGCTGCTGGCCGCGGGAGTGATCACGGCGGTCGCGTTCCTGACGCCGCCGAGCGTCTTCGACGGCCAGGACTGGCTGCAGATGCACCAGCCGTACCGCGTGTACGCCGCGCGGGCGCTGGCCGAAGGCCGCCTGCCGCTGTGGAACCCGCACGTCGGCCTCGGGCGGCCGTTCCTCGCCGACCTCGAGACCGCGGTCTTCTACCCGCCGAACCTCCTCTTCCTGCTTCTCGACGCCCCCTCGGCGCTCGCGCTGGTGCTCGCCGCGCACGTGGCGCTGGCGCTCCTCGGCTCGACGCGCTTCGCGCGCGCGCTCGGGGCGTCGACGGCGGCGAGTGCCGCGGCGGCGCTCGCGTTCACGCTCGGTGCGCCACTCGCGGCGCGACTGTCGGCCGGGCAGATCGGCTACGCCGAGGGCCTGTGCTACGTGCCCCTGCTGTTCCTGCTCGCGTCGCGGCTGCAGGACGGCCCTTCGGTGCCGCGTGCCTCCGCTCTCGCCGCCGGGCTCGCCCTGCAGCTTCTCTGCGGCCACCCGCAGATCGCGTGGATCACCTGGCTGGGCCTTGGCGCGTTCGTGCTCGGCCGCGGCCTGTCGCGACGCCCTCGGCCGGCGGCGGTCGGCATCGCCGCGCTGGCCGTCTCGCTCACGCTGGCCCTCGCCCTCGCGGCGCCGGCCCTTCTCCCGTTCCTCGAGCTCGCGGGCGAGAGCAACCGCGCCGCCCCCACGCTCCGCTTCGCGGGTGGCGCGGCCCTGGCGCCTTGGCAGTGGGCGTCACTCGCGGTCCCCGATGGCGGGCGCCGCGCCTTCTACTGGGAGTTCGACCTCTACGTGGGAGCCCTCGCGTTCGTGGCCGGCATCGCCGGGCTGTCGCTCGTCCGGGAGCGCGGCATCCGCGGCCTCGCGTGCGCCGGGCTCGCGGGCGCGCTCGTGGCCATGGGTCCGGCGACGCCGCTCTTTGGTCTCCTCTTCCGCCTCGTGCCCGGGCTCGCGGGCTTCCACATCCACTCGCGCGCGGCGGTCCTGCCCTGCCTCGCCCTGGCGTTTGCCGGAGCGCGCTTCCTGTCGCGGCCGTGGCGGCCGCGGAACGCGGTGCTCGCCCTCCTGCCGGGCGTCGTCGCGGCCTCGGGCGCGATCGCGTGGGCCGCGGTCGCGCTTCCGCCCGCGCCGGCCCGGCCGCTGCTCGTCCAGGCGGTCCTCGTTGCGGCCGCCGCCGGGCTCGCCGTGGCCGTCGTCTCGGCTCCGGCGGCCGTGGCCCGCGTGGCCGGGGCCGTGCTGCTCGTCGGCGCCGCGGCCGACCTCCTGACCGCGCAGCACGCGGCCCGCGTCGCGTGGGCCGTGCCGGCTCCGTCGTTCCTCGACTCCGAGCGGGACCTCGCGCGCACGCTCGGCCGGGCGTCCCTGCTGAACGCGGCCGCGCCCCCGCGTGTCCTCGTGCCGCCCGACGTGGCCCGCGAGAACGCCGCCATGGTCTACGGGTGGGCGAGCGCCACGGGCTACAACGCGCTGACGCTCGACCGCACCTGGCGGTACCTTCACGACCGGCTCGGGGTTCCCGTCCCCGTGGACGAGAACACCTACGTCTCCGCGGCGGTCTACGACCGCGGACCGTTCGCCTACGCCGAGGCGGCGCTCGCCGTCGGTTGGGATCCCGCCGCGAACGCCGTTGCGTTCCGTCGCGACGCCGACCCGCGCGCGTACCTCACGCCGCGCGTGCGGCGCGTGCGCCACTGGGCCGACGCGGCGCCGCTCATCGCCGCGGGGCACGACGTCCACGATGCGGCGCTCGTCGAAGAGGACGGCCTGCTGCCGCCGGCGGCCGACACCGCGCGCGCGCCGTTGGGGGCGGGGGCCGCGCCCGCCGGAGGGCAGACCGCGCCGGGCGGGTCCGCCACGATCGTCGCCTTCGCGCCCGAGCGCCTGCTCGTCCGCACCGACTCGGACCGTCCGGCGCTCCTCGTCGTGAAGGAGGCGTGGTACCCGGGCTGGAGCGCCGCCGTGGACGGCCGCCCGGCCCGCTGCGTGCCCGCGAACGGATGGATGCGCGCGGTGCCGCTCGAGGCCGGCGCGCACGAGGTGCAGCTGACGTACCGCTCACGCCGGCTCGCGATCGGCGCGCTTCTGTGCGTCGTGACGGCCGCCGCGCTCGCCGGCGCGATCGCGCGCGGGCGTCAGTCCCGGAGGAGTACGACCGTGCCGCGCGGCCCGAGCATCACCGCCGGTCCGCCGGCCGCCGTCGAGACGGCCGACGTCTCGCCGTAGATCACGGCCGGCGTGCCGGTGCGCGCGGTGGCGAGCCTCACGGTTCAGCGGGCCGGAAGCGAGGTACCGGATCGGCTACCATTGCCCTGATGACCCGCCCCCAGGATCGCGCCGGGTCGTCCTTCGTCGCCGCGGGGCTGGAGGACGACCACTTCCACGATCAGTGCGGCCTGTTCGGGGTGTTCGGGCACCCCGAGGCGGCCCACCTGACGTACATGGGGCTCTACGCGCTCCAGCACCGTGGCCAGGAGTCCGCCGGGATAGCGTGCGGCGACGGGCGCCAGCTGCGCCTCGAGAAGGGGATGGGCCTCGTCAACGAGGTGTTCTCGGACCGCGTCCTCGAGCAGCTGCCCGGTGACCGCGCGATCGGCCACGTCCGCTACTCGACGGCCGGCGACACGGTCGGGACGAACGCCCAGCCGTACCTGATCGAGTGCCACCGCGGGCCGATCGCGATCGGCCACAACGGCAACATCGTGAACGCCGGCATCCTGAGGCAGGAGCTCGAGGCGGCCGGCTCGATCTTCCAGTCGACCTCGGACACCGAGGTCATCCTGCACCTCTACGCCCGCAGCCACCGCGAGCGGCTCGAGGACGCGCTCGCCTCCAGCCTGTACAAGGTGATGGGCGCCTTCTCGCTCCTCTTCCTCACGCCGGAGGCGATGGTGGCGGCGCGCGACCCGTGGGGCTTCCGGCCCCTCGTGCTCGGACGGCTGAACGGCGCCACGATCGTCACCTCCGAGACGTGCGCGCTCGACCTGATCGACGCGGAGTACGTCCGCGACGTGGAGCCGGGCGAGCTGATCGTCGTCGACGCGGAGGGGATGCGCTGCTACAAGCCGTTCCCGCCGGAGCCGACGGCGCACTGCGTCTTCGAGCACGTCTACTTCGCGCGGCCCGACAGCCTCGTGTTCAACCGCACCGTGCTCGAGTCGCGCATCGCCCTCGGCCGCCAGCTCGCGCGCGAGGCTCCGGCCCCGGCCGATGCGGTGGTCGCGATTCCGGACAGCGGCGTGGGGGCGGCCCTCGGCTTCTCGCAGGAGAGCGGGATCCCGTTCGAGTGGGGGCTCATCCGCAACCACTACGTGGGCCGCACGTTCATCCAGCCGCGGCAGGGTCAGCGCGCCGCCGGGGTGAAGATCAAGCTCAACCCGGTGCGCCAGGTGATCGAGGGCCGGCGGGTGGTGCTGATCGACGACTCGATCGTGCGCGGAACCACCTCGCGCAAGATCGTGCGCATGGTGCGCGAGGCGGGCGCGCGCGAGGTGCACATGCGCATCTCGAGCCCGCCGACGACCGGGCCCTGCTACTACGGCATCGACACGCCGCTGAAGAGCGAGCTGATCGCCTCGTCGCACACCGTCGAGGAGATCCGAAGGTTCATCGAGGCCGACTCCCTCGGGTACCTCTCGCAGGAGGGCCTGCTCGAGGCGGTGGCCGACTCGCCGGCGCGCCGCCACTGCACGGCGTGCTTCTCGGGTCGCTACCCGGTGGCGGTCTCCGTCCTCGACGAGTCGCAGCTGCGCCTCTTCGAGAAGGCGCGGGCCTGACGGGGCGCGGCCGCCCTTGCCGCGCCTCCTCGCGATCGGCCACGTCACGCGCGACCGCCGGCCCGGCGGAGACGTCCTCGGCGGCTCGGTGACCTACGGCGCCCTCGCCGCGCACAAGCTCGGCTGGGACGTCGCGATCCTCACGTCGGCCGGTCCCGACTTCGAGCCCGCGCGCGAGCTGCCGGGCGTCTCCGTCTTCGTCCGCCGCTCGTCGGCGACCACGCGCTTCGTGAACGAGTACGACGAGGACGGGACGCGGCGGCAGGTCGTCACCGCGCGCGCCGACGACGTGGACCTCGAGCCGCTGCCGGACACGTGGCGCGACCCCGACGCGCTCCTCCTCGGCTCCGTCGCCAACGAGCTCTTCGGCGTGCCCGCGACCGCCCTCGACGCCGGCTGCACGGGCGCGATCGCGCAGGGCTACGTCCGGTCGATCGACGCGGACGGTGTCGTGTCGGCCCGGGCGTGGGAGCGGCCGGCCCGCGACCTCCTCGGCGTCCACGTCCTCTTCCTCTCCGAGCACGACCTGCCCGACGCCGACGCGCGCGCCCGCGAGCTGCTCGCGTGCGTGCCCATCGTCGCGCTCACCCGCGGCTGGCGCGGGCTGACGCTGCTCACGCGAAGCAGCGTCCACGAGGTGCCGTCGCTGCCGCGGGCGGAGGTGGACCCCACCGGCGCCGGCGACGTCTTCGCCGCCGCGTTCCTCGTCCGCTACCAGGAGACCGGCGACTCGCTCGACGCGGCGGCGTTCGCCGCCTGCGCGGCGTCGTGCGCGGTCGAGGGCGTAGGCGTCTCGTCGCTCGGCGGCCGCGCCGAGGTGCTGCGCCGCATGACGGAGCGCGAGCGCCTCGTCGAGGACGGCGAGTGGGAGGAGTAAGTCACCGGGGCAGATCTCGATGGGGCATCGACACCGGTGGCCTTGTCGATGCGTGGTCGAGATGTGCCCCGGAACGTTCCTCTGCTCGTTCCAGGGCGGTCAGTTCGTCGTCCGTCCCGTGGACGTGCCTGTGTCCGTCGCGTTGGGCTGTTGCTACGATTCGACCGGAGGCCATTGTGCGAACGACCGCCTTGCTGCTGATCGCCGCCGCTACTTCGTCGATCGCCCTTGCCCAGACCAAGGCGGCGCCGAAGCCCAAGCCGGCCACCGCGGCGCCGGCCGTGGCCGTGGCGCCCGGGACCGAGGCCGTCGTGGAGACGGCCAAGGGGCGCTTCACGATCCGGCTGCTGCCGGACGTGGCGCCGAAGCACGCCGCGCTCTTCGTCAGGACGGCGAAGGCCGGCGGCTACGACGGCACCACGTTCCACCGCGTCATCGCGGGCGGGATCATCCAGGGCGGCGACCCGCTCTCGAAGGACCCGGCGAAGACCGCGCAGTACGGCACGGGCGGCCTCGGCCTCCTCCCGGCGGAGTTCTCCGACCGGCCGTTCACCCGCGGCACCGTGGCCGCGGCGCGCCGGCCCTCGAGCAACGACAGCGGCGGCAAGCAGTTCTTCGTCTGCATCCGCGACCAGCCGTCGCTGCAGGGGCAGTACACGATCTTCGGCGAGGTCGTCTCCGGCATGGAGGTCGTGGACCAGATCGGCCTGACCCCGGTGAACGGCCAGGCCGCCGCCGAGCGGGTCGAGATGAAGGTCACGATCCAGGAGCCGTCGGCGGCCCCGGCGCCGGCGCAGCCGTGACGCGCGCCGGCTCGGCCGGCGCCGCCGGGCTGTGGCTGGCGTGTGCGGCCGCCGTGCTCGGCGCGCTCGCGCTCGTCGCGGCGCCCGTCATCCTGCTCCAACCGTTCCGGCCGCAGACGCCGTTCGGCGTCGCGATCGCATTCGAGCTGCGGGGGGCCGCGCCGGCGGCGACGCTCGTGCTCTTCGTCCTCGCCGCCGCCATCGCCGTGCCGCTCGCTCGCCGGGCGCGCGGCGGGTGGCCGCGGTCGGCCCTCGCCGCGCTCGTGGTGCTCGCGGCCGCGGCCGCCTGGTTCGCCCGCCAGAACCACTTCGAGTGGATGTTCCGGCCGATCCCGGACCCGTCCTACGCGCGGGTCGCCGCCGTCAGCACCGTCGAGGACAACGACATGGTGATCGCCGTCTCAGTCGGCGGCGACGCGGTCGCGTACCCGGTCCGCGAGATGGCCTATCACCACCTCCTCAACGACGTGGTCGGGGGCAGGCCGGTCGTCAGCACCTACTGAACGCTGTGCCACACCGGTCTCGTGTGGGACCGGACGCTGGACGGTCGGCCGCTGACCTTCCGCCTGTTCGGTATCAACAACCAGAACTTCGTGATGCGCGACGAGCAGACCGGCTCGTGGTGGCAGCAGGTGACGGGCGAGGCCATCCAGGGTCCCCTCCGCGGCCGCCGACTGGTCGGGATCGTGCACGACGAGGTGTCGTACGGGATCTGGAAGTCCGAGAACCCCGGCGGCCGCGTGCTGCTTCCGGTCGCCGGGCGCGAGGAGGACTACGCGCCCGCGAACTGGGAGCGCCGGATGAAGACGGAGAAGACGGTGACCGCGATCGTCCCGGGTGAGCCCCTGGCGCCGCGCGCGGTGGTCGTGGGCGTCGTCGTGAACGGGCACGCCCGCGCCTATCTCTTTCCGGCGCTCAGGGAGATGAGCCCCGCACTCGACACGCTCGGTAGCGTGCCGATCGCGCTCGTCGTCGCGGACGACCGCAAGTCGATCCGCGTGTTCGACCGGCGGGCCGGCGGCCGAACGCTCGAGCTGCTCGCGGTGAGCGGAGCCGCGCCGCTGCGGATGGTCGACGCCGAGACCGGCAGTGCGTGGGGCTTCTCTGGCCGGGCCCTGTCGGGGCCGCTGGCCGGCACCCAGCTGGCGAAGGTGAAGGCGCTGAAGGAGTACTGGTTCGACTGGAGAACCTACAACCCCTCGACGACCGTCTTCCGGCGCGGTATCCCCGCGGCGACGGTCGGCCCCGCCGTGGGCGGCCGCTGAGGCCTCACTCCGCGCGCAGCACCTCGAGCGGCGGGCGGCGCCAGACCTCGGTGCTGCCCGAGAGGCCCACGAGGATCGTGATCCCGACGATCCCGAGGACGAGCGCGAGCAGCGACGGCCCGGGCAGCGCGAACGAGCCCTCGAACACGAAGCGGACGAGCGCCCACGCGGCGACAGCCGAGAGCAGGATCGCCGTCGCCGCGGCCAGCGCGCCGAGCACCACGTACTCGGCGAGCAGGATGCGCACGAGCTGGGGGCGCGTGGCGCCGAGCGTCCGGAGGAGCGCCCCCTCGCGGACGCGCTGCTGACGGCTCGAGGCGACGGCGCCGGCGAGGACGAGCGCACCGGCGGCGACGCTGAAGAGCGCCATGAAGCGCACGCCGAGCACGACCTTGTCGAGCACCGACTCGATCGCCCGCTGCACCTGCGTCAGGTCGAGCGTCGACACGTTGGGGTGCGCTTCCACGACCTGGCGCTGCAGCGCGCCGCGGCGCGCCTCGTCCTCGACCCGCGAGAGGACGACGAACGTCTTCGGCGCGGCGTCGAGCGGACCCTCGGGGAAGACGACGAAGAAGTTCGGCGAGAAGCGCACCCACTGCACGTCGCGCAGCGCGGCCACGCGCGAGCGCACGGTGACCCCCTGCACGTCCCAGTCGACCTCGTCGCCGACGGCGAGGCGCAGCTCCCGGGCGAGGTTCGCATCGAGCGCGATCGGCACGGGCTCGTCTCCCGCGGCGCGTCCCTTCCACTCCCCGGGCCGCCACCACGCGCCGGACACGACCTTCTCCGCCTCGGCGGGTGCGTCGCGGTAGCTGCTGCGGTACTCGCGCCGGAGCGCCCAGCGCTCCGGCCGCAGCTTGTCGTCCTCGATCGCGAGGAGCTCCGAGGCGAGCCGACCCTTCAGCGACTGGATGCGCATCGGCACGATGGGAACGACGGGCGACGTGAGCGGCCCCGCCGCCCGCACGCGGGCCTCGACGTCCTCGCGCTGGTCGGGCTGCACGTCGAAGAACGCGAGGTTCGGCCGGCTCTCGCCGCGGTCGACGCGCAGGTCGCGCAGCAGGTTGTGCTGCACGAGCAGCAGCGTGCTCAGCAGGAAGACACCGAAGCCGAGCGCGAGGACGACCATGAGCGTCTGGTTCGCCGGCCGGTAGAGGTTCGCGAGGCCCTGCCGGTACAGGTAGGGCAGGCCGGAGGGGAAGAAGCGGCGCAGCCCCCGGACGAGCAGGAGTGCCGAGAGCGCGAGGAGAGCGAGCGCGACCGCGACGCCGAGCGCGAACGCGAGGCCGGCGGCCACGCGGCCGGCCTGCACGACGGAGAGCCCGGCGAGGCTCGCCGCGAGGGCGAGCGCG
Organism: uncultured beta proteobacterium; assembly: GCA_963734595.1. Taxonomy (GTDB): domain Bacteria; phylum Pseudomonadota; class Gammaproteobacteria; order Burkholderiales; family SG8-41; genus CAKKQX01. The sequence continues at coordinate 362,933 of CAVTHV010000026.1, read as the reverse complement.
GCGAGGAGGCGCAGCGGGTCGCGCCGGCGAGGACGCGTCTCCTCGTAGTCGCGGCGCAGCACGGCGAGCGGCGAGACGTCGCGCACGCCGAGGATCGGCAGGAGGGCGAATACGACCGCGACCCAGACGCCGACCGCGATGCCGCCCGCGACCGACCGCCACGAGAGCGACCACGCTACGTCCACGGGCAGGACGTCCGCGAGCAGGCGCGGCAGCAGCAGCTGGACCGCGGCGCCGAGGGCCGCGCCGAGCAGGCTTCCGAGCAGGCCGACCACGACGGCCTGGACGAGGTACGCGGCGAGGAGGACGCCGGCCGAGGCGCCGAGGCAGCGCAGGACGGCGATCGTCGTCATGCGGCGCTTGATGAACACGTGCACCGCGCTCGCGACGCCGAGGCCGCCGAGGAGGAGCGCGACGAGCGCCACGAGCGCGAGGAAGTTGCCGAAGCGGGTGAGCGACTCGGACAGCCGCTTCTGGTCCTCCGAGACGGTCCGAACGGAGGCGCGCTCGGCGGAAAGAGCCGAGCGGAGCCGGCCGGCGATGCGGTCGGCGTCCGCGCCCTTCGGCAGCCGGAGCGCGGCCTCGTAGCGCGCGCGGGACCCGAAGGTGAGGAGCCTCGTCGCGTCGAGCGAGGCGCGGGGGACGAAGACGCGCGGGCCGAGCGCGCTCGCGACGCCGACGTCGCCCGGCATGTCGCGGATCGCCGCGCGGATGACGAACCGCGCCTCCCCGAGCTGCAGCTCGTCGCCGACGCGTGCGCCGAGCATGGTGAGAAGGGCGCCGTCGACGATCGCGCCGCCCTTGCCGGCGAGCTCCGGCCACTCCCCGGCCGGCGAGGTCTCGACCTTGCCGTAGAACGGGTAGCCGGGGTCGATCCCGCGCACCTGCACGAGCCGCGTCGACGTGCCGCCCGGCACGAGCGCCATCGCGCCGAACGTGACGACGCGCGCGACGTCGGCCGGCGGGCTCGTGGAGCGGCGCGCCTCCTCGACGAGCGCCTCCGCACGGTCGGAGAGCGGCCCGGCCGAGCCGATCACGAGGTCGGCCCCGAGGAGCGCGCGCGCCTCGCGCCGCACGGACTCGCGCAGGTTCTCGGTGAACGAGTTGATGGCGACGAGGGCGGACACGCCGATCGCGATCGCGAGCACGATCAGGAGGCCGCGACGGCGCGAGCCGCGGGCCTCCCGCCACGCGAGGGAGAGGACGAAGCGGCTCATCGACCCGCTTCGACGAGCGCCGCGTCCTCGACGACGGCGCCGTCGCGCAGGCGGATGACCCGGCGGGCCCTCGCGGCGAGCTCGGGGTCGTGCGTGACGAGGACGAGGGTCGTGCCGAGCTCGCGGTTCAGCTCGCCGAGGAGCCCGACGACGTTCGCGCCGTTCGCGGCGTCGAGGTTCCCGGTCGGCTCGTCGGCGAACAGGATCTTCGGCCGGTGGGCGAACGCGCGCGCGACGGCGACCCGCTGCTGCTCGCCGCCCGAGAGCTGGGCCGGGTAGTGGTGGCCGCGGTCGCCGAGGCCGACCCGCAGGAGCAGCTCCTCCGCCCGCGCGCGGCCGTCCTCCCCGCGCAGCTCGAGGGGGACCTGGACGTTCTCGCGCGCGGTGAGGGTCGGGATGAGGTGAAAGGACTGGAAGACGAACCCGACCTTCGCCGCGCGGACGCGTGCGCGCTCGTCCTCGGTCATCGCCGAGAGGTCGTGGCCGTCGAGGACGATGCGGCCGCGGGTGGGCCGGTCGAGGCCGGCGAGCAGACCGAGGAGCGTGCTCTTGCCGCTGCCGGACGGGCCGGTGATCGCCAGGAAGCCGCCGGGCTCGAGATCGAACGTGATATCTCTAAGAACGGTGATCTCGCGCCCGCCCGACACGTACGTCCGCGTCAGCGACTCCGAGCGAAGGATGGACATGCAGCGGCCGGGGCCCCCTGCCGGCATCATATCGGCAAAAGCCGTGGCCCTCGCGGCGGTGCTCCTCGCGCTGGCCGGCACTCCTGCTTGTCGTGGCGGGGCGGGCGCGGTCGCGGTCGCGACGGCGAGCCCCACGCCGGTGGCCGCGTCGAGCGCGCCCGCCGCGTCTCCGATGCGGGCGGACTCGACGGGAGAGTCGGGATCCGCGGTGGCCGGCTCTGCGGTCGCTTCGGGCCCGAACGGCGACGACCGGCCCGTCGTCCTCTTCGTCGGCACGAGCCTCACGGCGGGCCTCGGCGTCGACCCCGACGAGGCGTACCCGGCGCTCGTCCAGAAGAAGATCGACGCCGCCGGCCTGCGCTACCGGGTCGTGAACGCGGGCGTGAGCGGCGAGACCTCGGCCGGCGCCCGCGCGCGGATCGGGTGGCTCCTGCGCCAGCCGGTCGCGGTGCTGGTCCTCGAGACGGGAGCCAACGACGGCCTGCGCGGCCAGGACCCCGACGCCACGCGGGCGAACATCCAGGCGATCCTCGACGCCGCGCGCGCGCAGAAGCCGCCGCCGAAGCTCGCGCTCGTGGCGATGGAGGCGCTCCCGAACTACGGCCCCGAGTACGGCCGCCGGTTCAGCGCGGTCTATCCCGAGCTCGCGAGGAATGACGGCGCGACCCTCGTCCCGTTCCTGCTCGCCGGCGTCGCCGGCGACCCGACGCTCAACCAGCCTGACGGCATCCACCCGACCGCCGAAGGCCACAAGAAGGTGGCCGATACGGTCTGGAAGGCATTGCGCCCGATTCTGTAGCTACCGGTACTTCTCCACGAACCCCAACGCCCGGTCCGCCGCCCAGAACCAGCCGGGCGCACGGGACGGGCCGACGAAGCCGACGTGGCCGCCGGTGAAGGTGATCTCGCGCGTGAGGGCCGGCGACAACGGCCAGCGCTCGACCGACGCCACCGGGATCATGGGGTCGTCCGCCGCGGCGAGGACGAGAGCGGGCCGATCGATCGCCGCGAGCCACGGCCCCGCGCTCGACTTCGCGTAGTACTCCGCCGCGCCCTCGTACCCCCCGAACGGAGCCGTGATGCGGTCGTCGAAGGCGCGGACGGTGTGCAGGCCCCTCTCGAGGCCGGCGGGGAAGAGGTCGGGCCGCGCGACGCTGCGGCGGCGGTAGGCGGCCCCGAGCATCCGCATGAAGCGCAGCTGGTAGAGGTGGTTCGCCGGCACGTCGATCGCGTCGGCGCAGGCCGCGAGGTCGATGGGCGGGGACACGGCCGCGACCGCGGCGAGGCCACGGGGCAGCGCGGTGCGGCGGCGGCCGAGCATCAGCAGGGCGAGGTTCGCGCCGAGCGAGAAGCCGACGATGGCGAGCCGCGGCACGCGCCGGAGGAGCTCGTCGACGACGGCCAGGAGGTCGGTGTCGAGGCCGGCGTTGTAGAGCAGCGGGCACAGCGCCTCGCCCTCGCCGCAGCCGCGCATGTTCATCCGCACGACGTGCCAGCCGGCGGCGTACGCGTGCCGGCCGAGGGAGACCGCGTACGACGACGCGTCCGACCCGCCGAGGCCGTGCACGATCAGGAGGGCCGGCCGCTCCGCGTGCGGTCCCGGCTGCCAGCTCGCGCGCAGGAGCAGGCGCACGCCCTCGCCGGCGTCGACGAGCACGTCGACGACCGGCAGCGGCCATCGCATGAAGTGGCGCAGCCAGTGACCGGTGAACGTCTGGCGATGGCCGCCCGCCAGCCACAGGGGCGGCCGGAACGGCGCGACGGCCGTCGGGTCCAGCGCTCTCCTCCTGAGAGGGGAAGACGGGCCGGCGGTCCTGACGCGCCGCTATAATCGCGGCCTGGGGCGGCCCTCGGACCGATGATACAGGCGTTCCACGTCTACAAGCAGTACGACCGCGAGTCGATGGCGCTCTGCGACGTGACGCTGAGCGTGGACAAGGGCGAGTTCTGCTTCCTGACCGGCCCGTCGGGCGCCGGGAAGACGACGTTCCTCAAGCTCGTGTTCCGCGAGGAGCTGCCCTCGCAGGGCCAGATCCTCGTCGGCGGCCGCAACGTCACCGCGATCCCCGACGGCCAGATCCCGGAGCTGCGCCGGGCGATCGGCGTCGTGTTCCAGGACTTCAAGCTCCTCAAGCGCCGCACGATCCTCGAGAACGTCGCCTTCGTGCTGAGGATCCTCGGCGTGCCGCCGCGCGAGCAGAAGCGCCGCGCGTTCGCGGCGCTGAAGGCGGTGGGCCTGCACCACAAGATGCACGCCTACCCGCTCCAGCTCTCCGGCGGCGAGCAGCAGCGCGTGGCGATCGCGCGGGCCCTCATCAACGAGCCGATGCTGCTCCTCGCCGACGAGCCCACGGGCAACCTCGATCCCGACATGGCGCTGGAGATCATGAAGCTCTTCCTCGAGGTGAACGCGCGCGGCACGACCGTCCTCGTCGCGACGCACGACCGCGAGATGATCCAACGCATGGGCAAGCGCGTGCTCGCGCTCGAGAGGGGCCGGGTCGCCTCGGCCTGAGGCGGGGACGAGTGCCCTCGGCGGGCCGGCTTCAGCGGGCGAGGATCGCCCGGATCCGCGCCACCACCGCCTCGAGGGCGACCTCGTTCTCCGCGCCCTCGGGGATGATCAGGTCGGCGTAGCGCTTCGACGGCTCGACGAACTCGAGGTGCATCGGCCGCACCGACCCGAGGTACTGCCGCGTCACCGACTGGAACGTGCGCCCGCGGTCCATGATGTCGCGCTCGAGCCGGCGCAGGATCCGCACGTCGGCGTCGGTGTCGATGAACAGCTTGATGTCCATCAGCCGGCGCAGCGGCTCCTCGGCGAGGATCAGGATCCCCTCGAGGAGCACCACCGGCTTCGGCGTGAGCGCGTCGGGCAGCACGCGCCGCGAGTACGTCGCGTGGTCGTACGTCAGGCACGGGACCGGCCGGCCGGCCTTGAGGTCCCGCAGGTCCTCGACGAGCAGCGACGTGTCGAAAGCGTCGGGGTGATCGTAGTTGATCGAGGCCTGGGCGGCGGGGGACAGCGTGCTGCCGTCCTTGTAGTACGAGTCCTGAGCGATCAGCAGGCAGCGGTCCTCGCCCACGCGCTCGCGGATCTTGGTGGCGAGGGAGGTCTTGCCCGAGCTCGTCCCTCCGGCGATCCCGACCAGCACGGTCATGGCCGCGGATTATAATCCCCGCCCCGATGGCGTTGCTGCGCGCCGTTCACTACTTCCTCTCCGAGGCCCTCACGAGCCTCTGGCGCAGCCGTGTGATGAACGCCGTCTCGATCGGCACGATCGCGGTGAGCCTGTTCGTCCTCGGCGCGTTTCTCACGGTGGCGAGCCGGCTCGGCGACGTCGTCTCGCGCTGGACCCAGAAGGTGCAGGTGATCGTCTACCTCGAGGACGGCGTCGAGGACCGGGTGCGCGCGAGCCTCGAGAACCGGCTGAAGGACGACCCGGCCGTGGACGCGGTCGAGTACGTCTCGCGGGAGCAGGCCCTCGCCCGCTTCCGCGCGATGTTCCGCGACCTCAGCGCGCTGCCCGAGGACCTCGGCGAGAACCCGTTCCCGGCCTCGCTCGAGGTGAGCCTCAAGGGCCAGCGACAGTCCTCGGCCGAGGTCCAGCGCCTCGCCGCCGCGTTCACGTCGGTGCCCGGGGTGAAGGAGATCCAGTACGACCTGCTGTGGATCGACCGGCTCGCCACCGGTGTCAAGATCGTGCGCGGCGTGGGGGCGTTCCTCGGCGGGATCCTCGTGGTCGCCGGCATCTTCACGATCTCGAACGTGATCCGCCTGACGATCTACGCCCGCGAGGACGAGCTCGACATCATGCGGCTCGTCGGCGCGACGCGCGCCTACGTCAAGGGTCCGTTCGTGGCCGAGGGGATGATCCAGGGCGGCCTCGGGGGTCTCGTCGCCACCGCCCTTCTCTGGGTGGCGCTGCAGTGGCTGTCGCGGGGCCTCGCCTCGTCGGACCTGCTCGGCCACGCAGCGTTTGCGCTGCCGTCCGGCCTCGGCCTGCTGCTCGTCCTGGGCGGCATGCTGGTGGGCGTCGCCGGGAGCGTCCTGAGCCTGAGTCGGCTGAAGGTCTGACACCGAGCGATTCACGAGGCCGCCCTCACCGTCCTCGTGAATCGCTCGGAACGCCGTCGTTCCTCTCTCTCCGTTTTGTCCGTTCCCTTCCTGTCCGTTTCAGAGCCTTCGATCCGTTGTCCCGGCCGTCGGCCCAGGAGCCGGCCGGCCCGCAGCGTGGACGAGGATGGCCTCGATGGCTCCGGACGGACTGCCGGCTCTGGACGGACAACGGTTCTGGAACGGACTACCGGCTTTGAAACGGAGCACGAGGGAACACGGAAACGATATCGAGCAACGGGACCAAGGAACGGAGCGGCAGAGACCGGATCATCTGCCCCTGACGGCCCGACAACCTCGCAGATGATCCGGTCTAGAAGCGGTACGTCTTCGCCTGCGCGAGGAAGCTCAGCTTCCGCCGCTTGAGCCCGCGGACCTGCCTGTGGATGAGGGCGAGGTGGCGCGGCTTGCACCCGTAGAGGTAGACGGGCACGTCCTGCTTCAGCTTGTCGAGCTCCATGTCGAGCGTCTGCGGCGTGAGGTGGCCGGAGACGTTCGCGAGGTCCTGCAGCTCGTTGGGGAACGACGTCTCCGTGATCACCGCCTTGAGCTTCGGGGTGCGGTTGACGAGCTCCCAGAAGCGGTCGGTCGGCGCGGTGTCGCTCGAGTAGGCGACGGCGCCATGCTTGTCCTCGACGATGAAGCCGGTGGTCGGCACGATGTGGGAGACGCGCACCGGCCGTATCGAGAGCCCGTTCACGCGGAACGGCACCTCCTCGGGGACCTCGACGAGCTTCAGCACCGGCGTGAGGTCGTTCGGGAGGCACGTGAAGTCCGGCCACGTGTGGTTGTTGAACAGGTGGTTCTTCATCGACGCGATGACCTCGGGGATCGCGTAGATGCGCAGCGTGAAGCCGGGGGCCGAGAAGTTGTTGTCGATGAGGAACGGCAGCGAGCAGGTGTGGTCGAGGTGCGAGTGCGAGATGATGACGTCCTTCACCTTGACCTGCTCGCGCAGGCTGAGCGCGCCGGAGACCCAGCCCGCGTCGAGGCAGACGCTCCCGTTGAGCAGGAACGACGTCATCCCGTGCTCGGGCACGTTGCCGCCGTAACAGCCCAGAACCCTGAGCCTCATCTCCCGCTCCACCCGCAAGTTGCTCTCTCGAAGACGCTTGCGGGAATCAGGAGAACGTAGCACGCCCCCCGGACGCGGGTCAAGTGGCGGCCGTCACCCCGGGGTCCGCCGGCGGCGCGCCGTGGCTATACTGGAGCATGGTGCGCATCGTCCGTTTCTCGCCCCTCGCGCTCCCCGTCGCCGCCGCGCTCGCCGCGTTCGCCGCGGCCCGTCCCGCCGCCGCGCAGATGAACGACTACGAGATGCGGTACGGCCGGACGGTCGAGGTCGCGCTCGACACGATCCTGTCGATGCCCGAGTCGTACGTCGACAAGGCGGTGCGCACGCGCGGGCAGCTCGACATGGTGCCCGGCTCGCTGCAGATCGCCTACTGCCTGCGCGGCACCTTCGGCAGCCGCCTCATCATCACTCCGATGGCGGAGGCGGGGGTCGACTGGGAACAGCTCGCCCGGACGTGGGTCGGCAAGGACGTCGAGGTCACCGGCGCGGTGGGCATGGGGACCGGCAACGGCCAGCAGATCGTCTACATCCAGATCTGGGGGTACCTCGGCCCGCCCGACGACAAAGCGCCGCGCCGCTCGTCGGCGCAGGTCACGCTCGAGGAGCTCGTCACGCGGCCGGGGAAGCTCGATGGCAAGATCGTCACGGTCAAGGGGCAGTTCCGCGGCGGCAACCTGTTCGGCGACCTGCCCTCGGCCAGCCGGAGACGCTCGGCCGACTGGGTGATCAAGGACGAGCTGTTCGCGGCGTGGGTCACCGGCAAGAAGTCGAAGGGCCCGGGCTTCGAGTTCGACCGCGAGCTGAAGCGCGACACCGGCAAGTGGCTGCAGGTCACCGGCCGGGTGTCGACCGAGAGGGGCGTCGTGACGATCGAGGCGACGGACGTCACGATCACGAAGGCTCCCGCGGCGGAAGCAGCGGCCGGGCCGGCACCGGCCGCGCCGCCGCCGCCACCGCCCCGGCCGAAGAGGCCGCCCGTCGTCGTCTTCTCGCTGCCGGTCGACGGCGAGCGCGAGGTGCCGCCGTCCACCGTGTTCCAGGTCCAGTTCAGCAAGGACATGGACGAGGCGAGCTTCAGGGACCGCGTGCTGCTGCGCTACGCGGGCCGGCCGCAGCCGGGCGACCGCGAGCTCGACGCGGTGCGCGTCAACTACGACGCGGGACTGCGCACGCTGCAGATCGACCCCGGCGACCTCCTGCGCCCCGGCCGTGTCGTCGAGGTGGTGCTGCTGCCCGGGATCGTCGACATCGACGGCCTGCCGCTCGAGACGCGGCCGGGCTTCAATCCCGGCGCGGCCACGGACGTCCTGCGCTGGCAGACCGCCCCGCCGGGTCTCACGGTCGGGCGCTAGCCGGCGCGCCGCGGCCGTCTCGCCTGGGGCTCCGGGTCCGCTCGCGGACGGGCCGGCCCGTCAGGCCTGCCGCGGCGAGTGCAGGCGGGCGACGGCGCGCTGCCCGATGTCGCGGCGGCACCACATGCCGTCGAACTGGATCCGGCCGACCGCCTCGTAGGCCCGCGCGATCGCCGCCTCGAGGTTCGCGCCGAGCGCCGTCACGCCGAGGACGCGCCCGCCCACCGTCTTCACGTCGCCGTTCTCGCGCTTCGTGGCCGCGTGGTACACGACGACGTCGGTCCACTCCTTGAGCGCGTCGAGGCCGGTGATCGTCTTGCCGGTGTCCGGCGTGTCCGGGTAGCCCTTGCTCGCCACCACCACGCACGCCGCCGGCTCCTTCGCCCAGTCGATGCGCGTCACCGCGAGCTGGCCGGTCGCGCACTGGTCGAGGATCGGCACGATGTCCGAGCGCATGCGGGCCATGATGACCTGCGTCTCGGGGTCGCCGAACCGCGCGTTGAACTCGAGGACCTTCGGGCCGGCCTCGGTCATCATGAGGCCGGCGAACAGCACGCCCTGGAAGCGGCGGCCCTCCGCGGCGAGCCCGGCGATCGTGGGCAGGACGATCTCCTGCATGATCCGCTTGTGCCCGTCGACGCTGATGTTCGTGGTCGGCGAGACGGTGCCCATGCCGCCGGTGTTCGGCCCGCGGTCGCCGTCGCCCGCGCGCTTGTGGTCCTGCACCGACGCCATCGGCAGCGCCCGCGAGCCGTCGGCGAAGACGAGGAACGACACCTCCTCGCCCTCGAGGAACTCCTCCATCACGATCTTCGCGCCGGCGGAGCCGAACTTGCGGTCGGCCATGATCCCGTCGACGAACGCCTGGGCTTCGGCCGCGTCGGCGACCACGCCCGTGCCCTTGCCGGCGGCGAGGCCGTCGGCCTTCACGACGAACGGGTAGCCGAACGGCGCCTTCTTGACGAAGGCCGTCGCCTCCTCGAGCGATCCGAGGATCTCGTAGCGGGGCGACGGGATGCCGTGGCGGGTCATGAACTCGCGGGCGAACGCCTTCGAGCCCTCGATCTCGGCGGCGCCCCGGGTCGGGCAGAAGATACGCAGCCCGCGCCGCACGAACTCGTCGCCGATGCCGAGCACCATGGGCAGCTCGGGGCCGACCACCGTGAGGTCGGCCCTTATCGTCTGGGCGAAGTCGGCGACCTCCACGATGTTGGACGCGTCGATCGGCACGCAGTCGGCGATGTCGGCGATCCCCGCGTTGCCGGGCGCGCAGTAGACATCGGTCACGAGGGGGCTCTGGCGGACCTTCCACGCCAGCGCGTGCTCGCGTCCCCCGTTCCCGACGATCAGGATCTTCATGAGCGGGGAAGGTTTGCACGCAGCCCCGCACCTGTCAACAACGGCGCGCCCACCAGGTACGGCCGTCCGGGTAGACTCGCGCGATGGCCCGCGCGCCCCTCGCCCCCGACCGTTTCACCGCCGCGGGCGCCGCGGCCGCGGCGGCGTGGGTCGTCTTCTGCGTGGCCTGGTTCGACGCGGGGGCCGCGTGGCGGCCGGCCGCGCTCGCCGCGACGCCGCGCCTGGCGTGGCTGCTGCCCGTCGCCGCCGCCGCGGCCGTCTGGGTGCTCGGCCGCTGGCCGACGCTGCGGGGGGAGCCGCTCGGCGCCGGCGAGGGGCGCGCGCTCCTCTTCCTCGTCGCGCTCGCCTTCTTCTTCCGGCTCCCGATCGTCCTCGGGGGCGCGGGCGTCGCCGTCACCGCCGACGGCGCTCTCTCCGGGATCGTCGCGCTGCACGCGCGCGACGGCATCGAGCGCCTCGTGTTCGTCCCCCAGGTGCCCTACAGCGGCAGCCTGAAGTCGCACCTGGCGGCGCCGCTCGCCCTCGTCCTCGACCCGGCCGTCTCGTTCGCGCTCGTGTCGGTCCTCTTCTACCTCGCCTACGTCGCCGGCCTCTACCGCCTTGCCCGGCTCGTCGCGCCGCCCCGTACGGCCGTCCTCGCGGGCCTGTACGCCGCCTTCAGCCCCGCGTTCGTGACGCGCTACAGCCTGAGCAACGACGGCAACTACGTCGAGGTGCTGGCGCTCTCGGCGTGGGCCCTGTGGCTCGCGGGCCGCTGGGTGGGGGAGCCCGCGGCGCGCCCGCGCCTCGCTTTCGCGGCGGGCCTGTTGCTCGGCCTCGGCTTCTGGTGCCACATCCTGGCGATCATCCCGCTCGCGGCGATTGCGGTCTTCTTCGTGCTGGTCGGCCGGCTCGGCACCGTGCGGTCGCTCGCCGCTCTCGCCGCCGGCTGGGCCATCGGCTACGTGCCCGGCTGGCTGTGGAACGCGGTGAACGACTGGGAGTCGTTCCACTACCTGATTCCGGGCCAGGCGCGAACCGACACGGCGGAGGCCGGCCTCGCGGCGGTCACGTCCGGCCTCGGCGAGAAGCTGTGGCTCATGGTCACAGACCACTGGCCGGTGCTGATGGGCTACGACACCGGCTACGGCACGCTCGTCGACACGGTGCTGCGCGCGATCGCGTGGGTCGGCGTCGTGGCCGCGCTCGGCGCGGCGGGGCGGACGGCACGCCGCGCGTGGGGCGAGCGGTCGTGGCCGCTCTTCCTGATGCTCCTGTTCGCGGCGGCGAACGTCGCCGTCGCTCTCGTCGCGCTCGCCCACGTGCCCGGCAACCCGCGGTACATCCTGTTCCTGATGTGCGTGGTGCCGGTGATGCTGGCCGATGCGCTCGGCTCGCACGGACGGTGGGCGGGGGCGGTCCTCTTCCTCCTCGTCGCCACCGGTGCCCTCGCGTCGCTCGCGCAGGTGCCGGGCACGCTCCGGGCCGACGCGCGGTGGCGGCAGTTCGTCTCCGACATGGAGAGAGAGGGTGTGCGCTACTGCTACACCGACTTCTTCCTCGCCACGCGCGTGAACTTCCTCTCGAGCGAGAGGATCGTCTGCACGGCCAAGCTGGGGCCGATCACCACCGAGTACTTCTTCTCCTACCGCGAGCGGGTCGAGAAGGCGCCCGAGGCCGCCTTCATCGCCGTGAACCGCACCTCGGCGGGCCGCCTCGGCGAGCGCCTGAGCGAGCTCGGTGTCCGCTACGACCGGCTCGAGCTGATGAAGCCGGTGCTGACACGCCTCTCCCGCAAGGTCGACCCCGAGGAGCTGTTCCCGGGCCGCGAGTTTCCCCTGCGATAGGCATTGACAAACGGACGAGGAGAAGCACGTCATCGAGGAGGACTAGACGTGAAAGCGGGCCCGTGTCGGCGTGTACCGGCACGGGCCCGTCGTGTGGCGCCGCTCGCGGTGGCGCGGCGGTCGGCTTACTGCCGCTCGGTCGTGACGATGGCACCGCCCATCTGGGGCACCGTGGTGACCGTCTTCACGACGTTGCGGCTGTCCTGCGCGATCCAGACGATGGAGTCACCGGGCTCGCCGTCGACGGAGCTGATCATCACCTTCCACGCCTTGAAGGTCCCGGCGGGCACGGTCACGTCCTCGGCGCCCGCCACCTTTGCCTGCTTCATCAGGACCTTCTGCTGGAGCACGTCGAAGTTGCGGAACGTCGTGGAGAAGCCCTCGGCGAGCGGCAGCGCGCCAATGGCCTCGGGCCCCCCGACGCCGTCCGCGAAGAGCTCGCCGCCGAGGTCCACGGACACCGGTTTGGGGTCGCCTCCCATGGCCATCGTGCCCGTGGCCTTGCCACCCTCGAAGGCGAGCTCGACCACCGCGGGCCCCTGCTTGACCGAACGCTTGCGCGGGACGAGGGTCGCCTTGTCGAGAACCGTGACGTCGACCCGGTCGCCCATCGGCATCTTGAAGGTCGCCGAGACGATCCATTGGCCTGCGCTCTCCTCGATGGTCTGCGCGATGGACAACGGGATGGTCTGTCCGCCCATCTCGATCTTTCCCTGGTAGGTCGAGCTTCCCGGGGTCAGCGTGCCGGTGACCTTGGGCACGCTCGCGGCCGACGCGTCGGCCTTTCGGCTGAGCACGACGGTCTTCGGGTCGACCGTGATCTCGGCGAGGCGCTTCACGACCTCCGGCGTCCCGCCGTCCTGGAACTGGCCGCCGAGGTGCTTCGCGAAGAACTTCTCGGACGCCGCCCAGAGGGCCATGCTGTTGACCGGGCGCGCGAAGCCGTGCCCCTCGTCGGGGGCGAGGATGTACTCGACGGGGAAGCCGCGGTCGCGCAGCGCGATCACGATCTGCTCGGCCTCGGCCTTCTTGACGCGCGGGTCGTTGGCGCCCTGCGCGACGAGGAGCGGCGTCCTGATCTTCGCCGCCGAGTTGAGCGGCGACTGTCGCTCGAGCTGCACCTTGCCCTCGGGCGTCTTCGGGTTGCCCATCCGCTCGTAGAAGATGATGCGCCCGGCCTCCCAGTACGGCGGGATCGAGTCGAGGAGCGTGATCAGGTTCGACGGGCCCACGATGTCGACGGCCGCCGCATAGAGGTCGGGCGTGAACGCGACGCCGGCGAGCGTCGTGTAGCCGCCGTACGAGCCGCCCATGATGCCGACGCGCTTCGGGTCGGCGATGCCCTGCGCCACGAGGTGCCTCACGCCCCACGTGACGTCGTCCTGCATCTTGTCGCCCCACTGCTTGTTGCCGGCGTTCAGGAACTTCTTGCCGTAGCCGGTCGAGCCGCGGAAGTTGGGCTGGAGGACGGCGTAGCCGCGGTTGGCGAGGAACTGGGCGAGGTTGTTGAAGCCCCAGCCGTCGCGTGCCCACGGGCCGCCGTGCGGCACGACGATCGTCGGCAGGCCCTTCGCGGCGACGCCCTTCGGCAGCGTGAGGAAGGCGGGGATCTCGAGGCCGTCCGAGGACGGGTAGCGGATCGCCTTCATCGCCGCCATGTGCTGGCGGGGGATGCGCTCGCGCACCTTGTACTGCAGCACGAGCGCCTTCGTCTTGCGGTCGAAGATGTAGCGCTCGCCGGGGTCGGTGTCGCTCGCCGCGGTGATCAGCCACTTCGAGTCGTCGGCCGTCGAGGAGCCGAACCCGATCTCCTTGCCGGGGAACTTCGACTGGAGCAGCCGGTAGTCCGCCTCCCACGCCTTGTCGCGGAAGTAGAACCGCGCGCGCTCGTCCTCGTACGTCGTCCCGACGAGCTCGTCCGTCGCCTCGGAGAAGATCGCGCCGCCGAAGTCGACCCGCTTCAGCGGGTCCGACTCGACGAGCTCCTCCTTGCCCGTCGCGGGGTCGAAGAGCACCAGGCGGATGAGGTCGACGTCGCCCTTGTTCGTCTGCATGTAGACGCGCTGGCCATCTTTGTGGAACTGCTCGGGGCCGCAGGTCTCGAACACGTTGCAGGTGTAGACGGCCTGGAAGCCGTCGGGAGCGACCTTCAGGACCTCGGTGTCGCCCTTGTCGGTGGTGCGCACGGCGAGGCGCAGCTCACCGTCGAGGTCGAACACCCAGCCCGCGATGCGGTCGGTGTTCTTGCGCAACAGCTCGCGCTTGCCGGTCGTGATCGAGACGCGGTAGACGTCGTGCCACGCGGCGTCGCGGTCGTTGAGGCCGACGTAGATCGTGTCGGGCGACTTCTTCGGCACCGCGTAGATGAACGCACGCGCGCCCTTCGCGTCGGTGAGATTGCGCGACGCCGGGGCCTCCTGGCCGGTGGCGTTCGCCGCCGCGGGATCGACGGCCCAGACGTTGTAGTTCTCGTCCCCGTCGGTGTCCTTCACGTACAGGATGAGCCGGCTGTCGCGGCTCCAGAAGAACCCGGGGATCGGCCGCTTCGCCTCCGTCGTGAGGAGGCGGGCCTTGTCGAACGGCTCGCCCGTCTTCTTGACGTAGATGTTGCGCGTGTCCTTCCACGGCTTGAGGAACGCGACGTACTGCCCGTCCGGCGAGAGCTGCGCGGCCATGATCTCGGGGTTTCCGAAGAACAGCTCGCGGTCGAGCACCGGCGGCCGGGCGGCGGCCGGCCCGGCCGCGGGCTTCGTCGCGGGGGCGGCCGGCTTCGCGGCCTGCGCCGCGGGTTTCGTCGGCGCCGGGGCGGAAGTCTGGGCCGCGGTTGCGAGCGGAACGGCGAGTGCCAGGAGCGCCGGCACGCCGGTGCGGAGCCATCGGTTCATGGGTCGATTGCCTCCTGCGGAATCAAGGGATTGCGCCGGTCGCGGGGGACGTGGCCGCGCGGCGTCTCGAGGTTGGATCACTCCGGCTACGCAGATACGAGTTACTGGGGCGTGACGACGGTTCCAGCGACGGGGCGCGCCGGGCAGACCGCTCCGAGCGCTGCTCCTCCCCGAGTGGCGCGGCCTCGAGGCTCGTTCGTATGCCGCCTTCAGCCACCGTTTCACGAACGGGTCCACGTCCCTGGGTGTGGACAGCCGGATGCGGTGGGTGACGCGGCCGCTGCCGACCGTGGTGCACGCCTCGAGACGGCCCTCGCCTCGGACCCCGGGCAGTACGAGTCCGAGGTCGACGTGGTCGATCGTCGTCGGCTGGATCACCGCGAACTGCTTCGACCGGGACAGGCTCATGTACGTCTTGCGAGCGCTCGGCACCACGTCCCGGCCCAGCTTGCGCGCGGCGGCGAGCGCGGCCTCGTGGACCGGGCGGAGCCCCTCCTTCTTCCCCGAGTAGAGGGCGTTCACGAGCCCTTCCTGGTCGGAGTAGTCGTCCATGGGCTTGCGGCCCTCGGCCGCGTACGCGATCACCATGGCCGTCGCGCCGCCGAGCGCGTGCTCGCGGCGGAGCCAGGCGATGCGCTCCTTGCGCTCCTTCGGCCCGGACTTCCTGACGAGCGACGCCCACTGGGCGAGCGTCTTCCCCGTGCGCGCGGGCAGGTTGCGCGCGATCGCGTCCAGCATCCCCTGCGGCGAGAGCGGCATGTCGCGGAGCCTCCGCCCCGATCTTACGCCGCGCCGGCGGCCTCGCGCGCGGCGACGCGCACGCCGGTTCATGGACACCGGCCGTCGCTTGCGGTAGCGTTCGCGCGTCACGCTGGAGGCGTGCCCCTCGCGTCTCGACGCGGGCGGGGGCCGCGCGCTCGCGGCGGTGACGCGGAGCTGGTGACCGACATGGCACCCGGAACGACGGAGCCCCCGGCCGGGCCTGCAGAGGTCCACGCGGCGCCTCCGCTCGCCGTCCCGCTCCGCGCGGGGCCGCTGCGGCTCGTCTTCGACCGCGGCGAGCTGCGCTGGATCCGTCTAGGCGAGCGCGAGGTGCTGCGCGGCATCTACGTGGCGGTGCGCGAGCCCGGCTGGGCCACGGTGCCCGGCGCGATCGAGGACCTCGTCATCCACGCCGAGCCGGACTCCTTCCGCCTCCAGTTCGTCTCCCGCCACCGCCGCGGCGACGTGCGCTTCGACTGGGAGGCGCGTATCGAAGGCTTCCGGGACGGCCGCATCGTCTACGAGATGGACGGCACGGCGGGAGCCACCTTCCTCCGCAACCGGATCGGCTTCTGCGTGCTCCACCCCGTGGCCGAGTGCGCGGGCGAGCCGTGCGTCGTCGAGACGGTCGACGGAGGCCGCGTGGAGACCGCGTTCCCGCGGCTCGTCTCGCCCCACCAGCCCTTCTTCGAGGTCCGCGCGATCTCCCACGAGGTCGCGCCCGGGGTCGAGGTCGAGGTCCGGATGGACGGCGACACGTTCGAGACCGAGGACCAGCGCAACTGGGGCGACGCCTCGTTCAAGACGTACTGCACGCCGCTCGCGCGCCCGTACCCGGCCGAGATCGCGAAGGGCTCCGCGGTGCGGCAGTGGGTCTCCCTGCGCCTCTTCGGTCTGACGAGCGAGCCGGTGCAGGAGGCCGCGGCCACGGTGCCGGGGGCGCTGCCGAAGCGGCGCAACAGTGCCGAGCCGGTGATCGTGACGATCCCGGCCGACGGTGCGGTGGCCCGGGCGGCCCTCGGCCTCGGCGGCGGCTCGAGCGTCCCTCTCGACGAGCCGACGGCCGCCGCGCTCGGCCGGCTTGGCCTCGATCACCTGCGCGGCGAGGTCGCCTGCGCGGGGCCGGGCTGGGAGGCCGCGCTCGAGCGGGCCGTGGCGAACGCCCGCCTCCTCGACGTCCCGCTCGAGCTGGCCGTGCACGCACCCGACCCGGCCGGGCCCGCGCTGCGCGCGCTCGCGGAGCGGGCCATGGGCGCCCACGCACGCGTCGCCACCTGGCTGCTGTTCGGCCCCGACGGCGTCTCGACGCCCGACGGGCTCGTCGCCGCCGCCCGTGTCGCGCTCGGGGCCGTGTCGCCGGGCGCCCGCTTCGGTGGTGGCAGCGACCGCTACTTCACCGAGATGAACCGGCAGCGGCCGGCGCCCGGCCTCGACCGCGTGTCGTTCTCGATGAACCCGCAGGTGCACGCGTTCGACGACGCGACGCTCGTCGAGAACCTGGCCTCGCTGGCGTGGCTGGCCGAGACCGCGCGCTCGTTCGCGCCCGGCGCCGAGGTCGGGGTCTCGCCCGCGACCCTGCGGCCCCGCCACGACCCGCGCCCCGCGTCCTCGCGCGCTCCTGGCGAGCCGCCATTCACCGACGACCCACGCCAGCCGACGCCCTTCGCCGCGGCGTGGACCCTCGGCCTGATCGGCGCCGCTTCCGCGGCCGGCGTCGCGAGCCTGACCCTCTTCGAGCCGACCGGTCCGCGCGGCGTGATGCAGGATGGCCGGCCGTTCCCGGTGTTCCACGCGCTGGCCGAGGTGACGGCGCTCCGCGGGGCGGCCGTGCTGGCTGCGCGCTCGCGCCGGCCCGAGCGCGTGCAGGTCCTCGCCCTGCGCGCGGGCCGGCTCACGCGCCTGTTCCTCGCAAACGTCACGGCCGAGGACCACCCGGTGAGCGTCGAGGGCCTCGCCGGCGAGGCGCGCCGGGCCGCCCTCGGCGACGCATCCGCGGGCGAGGAGTGCAGCTTCGCGATCGGGCTGCCCGCGCACGCGATCGTGCGCCTCGACGTGACGGCGACGGAGGCCTAGCGGCGTGACGCCGTAGCGCTTCGCGCTCCTCGGCACCGGGTTCTGGACCCGCCACCCGCTCGGGGCATGGCGCGAGCTGCCGGGCGCGCGGTTCGTCGCGCTCGGCAACCGCGCGCACGCTATGCTTTTCGGCATGCGTCCCGGATCCCTGGCCGTCCCCGCGCTCGCCGCGGCCTTCCTCGCCGCCCCCGCGTTCGCCTCCGACCGCGCGCCCGACAGGGTCGATCCCTGGCGGCCGCTGTGGCACTTCACGCCGGCCTACGGCTGGATGAACGACCCGAATGGTGTCATCCAGCTCCGCGGCGAGTATCACCTCTTCTACCAGCACCACCCGTTCGGCACCGACTGGGGTCCGATGCACTGGGGACACGCGGTGAGCCGCGATCTCGTGCGCTGGCAGCACCTGCCGATCGCGCTTGCGCCGACGCCGGGGGGGCCGGACGCGGCCGGCTGCTTCTCCGGCAGCGCCGTCGACGACGGCGGCGTCCTGAGCCTCGTCTACACGGGCCACGGCGAGCGGCAGGTCCAGTGCCTCGCGACGAGCGCCGACGGCCGGCGCTTCGAGAAGGACACCCGCAACCCCGTCATCGCCGCGCCGCCCGAGGAGTTCTCGGCCGCCGACTTCCGAGACCCCAAGGTCTGGCGCGCGGAGGGGAAGTGGTGGCTCGTGGCCGGCTCTCACCGCGGCGACCGCGGCGCGGCGCTCCTCTTCGAGTCCGAGAACCTCCGCGACTGGCGCTTCAAGGCGGTCGTGGCCGAGAGCGACGGCACGCAGGGCTCGATGTGGGAGTGCCCCGACCTCTTCGCCCTCGACGGCCGCCACGTGCTCGCCTACTCGCCGATGGGCCTGCCCTCGCGTGCGCCGCTCGTGCTCGTCGGCCGCCTCGACTACGGCACCGGCCGCTTCGAGGGAGCCTCGCGCCACGTCGCCGACCACGGCTTCGACTTCTACGCCCCGCAGTCGTTCGAGGACGAGAAGCGGTCGCCGCATCGTCATCGGCTGGATGGAGAACTGGGAGTCGAAGACGTGGCCGACAAAAGCCCACGGCTGGGCCGGCGCGATGACGGTCCCGCGCGTCCTCCGGCTGCGCGCCGACGGCACGCCCCTGTGGTCGCCGGTACCGGAGGTCGAGTCGCTCCGTTGTGAGCCGACCCGTGTCGCCTCGCGGCCGTTCGGCCCCGGCGAGGCGGTACTGGACGAGGTGCGCGGCGACTCGCTCGACCTCGAGGCCGAGATCGACCCGGGCGACGCCGGCGAGGTTGCCCTCGTGCTGCGCCGGTCCGCTGACGGAACGCAGCGCACGCGCGTGGTGCTCGACCGCGCTTCCGGCACGCTCGCGATCGACCGAGAGAAGGCGGGCGCAGGCGACGGCGGCGTTCACGCCGCGCCGCTGCCGCTCGGCGACCGGGAGACGCTGCGTCTCCGCGTGCTCGTCGATCGCTCGTCGGTCGAGGTCTTCGTGCAGGACGGGAGCGTGGTGCTCACCGACCGCGTGTTCCCGGACCCGGACAGCGTCGGCGTCGCGCTCCAGGCGAAGGGCGGCACCGCGCGGCTCGTGGGCCTGACCGCCTGGGGCCTCGCGCCGGCGATGCCCTACTCGCCGGGAACGGCCGCCTCGGCCTCCTGCACCAGCCGGTAGACCTCGCGGGCAGGAAGGCCCACGCGCCGGGCGGCCTCCTTCACGGCCTCCCGACGCGTCCGGCCCTCGGCCGCGAGCGCGTGATAGAGGGCGACCGGGTCGGCGTCCGAGTCGACGGCCCGCTCCGGGGCGCCCGCGACGACGAGCACGATCTCGCCGCGGACGGCGTCGCGTGAGGCGAGCTGCGCGCGCAGGTCCGACAACGGGCCGCGCACGTACTCCTCGTGCACCTTCGTCGCCTCGCGGCAGAGGAACGCCTCGCGGTCGCCGAGCACCTCCGCGAGGTCGGCGAGCGCGTCGACGACGCGCAGCGGCGACTCGTAGAAGACGAGCGTCGCGCGCTCCGGGGCGATCTCCGCGAGGGCGCGCTTCCGCGCCGCCGCGCGCGCCGGCAGGAAGCCCACGAAGAGGAAGCGGTCGGTCGGCAGCCCGGACACGGACAGCGCCGCCACCGCCGCGCTCGCGCCGGGCACCGGCACGACGGGCAGGGAGAGCTCGTCGCGCGTCGCGCACGAGGCGGTAGCCCGGGTCCGAGATGCCCGGCGTTCCCGCGTCGGAGACGAGCGCGACGCTGCGGCCCTCACGCAGCGCGCCGAGAATGCGGTCGCCCTTCCACCTCTCGTTGTGCTCGAAGTACGACGTCGTCGCGGTCGCGATGCCGTGGGCGCGGAGGAGCGTTCCCGTGCGCCGGGTGTCCTCGCACGCGACGAGGGACGCCTCGCGCAGCACGCGCAGGGCTCGCAGCGTCAGGTCCTCGAGGTTCCCGAGCGGGGTGGCGACGACGTAGAGGGTGCCGGGGGCGGTCGCGTCAGGTCGGTCGGGCATGCAAACCCTTGAGGATTCGGCAGATCGGCTTGACAGCCGGGAAGGCCTATCCTAGCATCGAACGTTCACACGAGCCTGCTCCCCGCTCGCCGGGGAAATCCGAGGCGGTCAGGGGGTGTCGATCAGGTATGGCTGAAATCAAGATTCAGGAAGGCGAGTCGATCGAAAACGCCCTCCGCCGCTTCAAGCGCAAGGTGCAGCAGGAAGACATCATCAAGGACATCAAGAAGCACAGCTTCTACCTGAAGCCCGGCGACAAGCGCCGGGCCAAGCAGGCCCTGGCCCGCAAGCGCAGCCGCAAGAAGCTGCGCCGCGAGGGCGACTAGAGAGAGCCGGCCCCACCGGTTCGCGCGGGAAGGTCCTTCGCCTTCAGTCGCTTCGCTCCGGAGGGCCGGCGCCGGCTCCCCCGGGGCGGCCGCTTGCCTTTCCCGCGTGTCGTCTCATTGACTTGCGCGAATCGCGCGTGGTAGCGTACGTGCCTCTAACGTAACAGCTTACCGCAGGGAGATATCCGCCATGAAGATCGTCGAGCGTCAGGTTGGTGACGTCGTGATCCTGGACCTTCACGGGAAGATCCTGATCGGCGAGGGCGACGACGCCCTGCGCGAGGCCGTGACCAAGCTCGCCGACTCCGGGAAAGACCAAGATCCTGCTGAACCTGGCCGACGTGCCGTACGTGGACTCCGCCGGCCTCGGCGAGATCGTGAGGACCTACACGACGGTGAGCCGCAAGGGCGGCAAGCTGAAGCTGCTGAACCTCACGAAGAAGATCCAGGACCTGCTGTCGATCACGAAGCTCCTGACCGTCTTCGAGACGTACGACTCCGAGGACGAGGCCGTCCGCAGCTTCGCCTGACGGCGATCCTCCGGCGGGCGGGCCCGTTCCGGCCCGCCCGCGAGCCCGGGCCTCTCCGGGCCCTGGTCCGATGACCCTCCCGCGGGCCCTTCTCGTCTCGCTCCGGCCCCACCAGTGGATCAAGAACCTGGTGGTGTTCGCCGCGCTCGCCTTCTCCAAGCACCTCTTCGAGCCGGACGCCGCGCTGCGCGCGGTGGCCGCGTTCGCGATCTTCTGCGCGCTCGCCGGCGCCGCCTATCTCGTCAACGACGTCCTCGACGCGGAGCAGGACCGGCAGCACCCCGTGAAGCGCCTCCGGCCCGTGGCGAGCGGCGCGCTGCCGGCGCGCGTCGCGCGTGCCGCCACCGTCGTTCTCGCGGTCGCGGTGAAGAAACGCGTGGCCGGCGAGCCCTCGATGCGCTTCTCAAGCGTGGAATCACTCTTTTGGAAAACACCAACGTCAGCGGGCGCGTTAGTCACCCTATTCTCACTCAATTGTATCCATGCCCTGTAACTTCCTGTGGATGCACGAATTTGCGGAATTGAAATTCGGCATCAATCTCAATTTTACCCCGCCCGATGTCCCGTTTTTGACCTTATTACCTCACCGAACGACTTGCATGGCAGCAACTCGTGGCTGGCAATCTTCTAATGCGGTAATTCGGAACGGCGCCATGGCACACCAGAATGACCCCGATATTCCGGCTGATCCGTTCGCATTCGGATGCGAATAGCGCGTCCCGGGTATCCGGAGACAACGCGAGTGGAACGGCACGTTTGGAGTTCGTCGAGACAGGTTACCCAGGCCAATTCGTGTAATTACGGGCCGGCTTATGTGCGTCAGCGCACAGATGTTCATCGGGAAGAGACTCATTATTCACACTTACCGTAGGGAACGTGTAGGTTTTATCCGGCTGTAGGGGTCGCAACCTTCTGTTTGTTACCGCCCGCCGGCACGGCAAGTGCAGTTCCCTCTCTTAATCGTTGCACGCTTTTCACGGATCGGCCATGTCCAAATCAGGAACCGCTTCCACACTTACCGACGATGTCGGCAAAGCGGATGGCATCACCGAAGTCCGGCGCCAGGAGGCGCTGCTCAAGGCGGGGGCCTTGCAGAACGCGATTTTCAACAGCGCCAACTTCTCGAGCATCGCCACCGACGCGAAGGGCGTCATCCAGATCTTCAACGTCGGCGCCGAGCGCATGCTGGGCTACGCGGCCGCCGACGTGATGAACAAGATCACCCCGGCCGACATTTCCGATCCGCAGGAAGTGATCGCGCGCGCCAAGGCGTTGAGCGTCGAGCTCGGAACCCCGATTACGCCGGGCTTCGAGGCCCTGGTGTTCAAGGCCTCGCGCGGCATCGAGGACATCTACGAGCTGACCTACATCCGCAAGGACGGCAGCCGCTTTCCGGCGGTCGTGTCGGTCACGGCGCTGCGCGACGCGCAGGACGCCATCATCGGCTATCTGCTGATCGGCACCGACAACACCGCGCGCAAGCAGGCGGAAGAGGCGCTGCTCAAGGCGGGGGCCCTGCAGAGCGCGATTTTCAACAGCGCCAACTTCTCGAGTATCGCCACCGACGCGAAGGGCGTCATTCAGATCTTCAACGTCGGCGCCGAGCGCATGCTGGGCTACGCGGCCGCCGAAGTGATGAACAAGATCACGCCGGCCGACATTTCCGATCCGCAGGAAGTGATCGCGCGCGCCAAGGCGTTGAGCGCTCGAACTCGGCACCCCGATTACGCCGGGCTTCGAGGCGTTGGTGTTCAAGGCCTCGCGCGGCATCGAGGACATCTACGAGCTGACCTACATCCGCAAGGACGGCAGCCGCTTCCCGGCGGTCGTGTCGGTCACGGCGCTGCGCGACGCGCAGGACGCCATCATCGGCTATCTGCTGATCGGCACCGACAACACCGCGCGCAAGCAGGCGGAAGAGGCGCTGCTCAAGGCGGGGGCCCTGCAGAGCGCGATTTTCAACAGCGCCAACTTCTCGAGCATCGCCACCGACGCGAAGGGCGTCATTCAGATCTTCAACGTCGGCGCCGAGCGCATGCTGGGCTACGCGGCCGCCGACGTGATGAACAAGATCACGCCCGGCCGACATTTCCGATCCGCAGGAAGTGATCGCGCGCGCCAAGGCGTTGAGCGTCGAGCTCGGCACCCCGATTACGCCGGGCTTCGAGGCCCTGGTGTTCAAGGCCTCGCGCGGCATCGAGGACATCTACGAGCTGACCTACATCCGCAAGGACGGCAGCCGCTTTCCGGCGGTCGTGTCGGTCACGGCGCTGCGCGACGCGCAGGACGCCATCATCGGCTATCTGCTGATCGGCACCGACAACACCGCGCGCAAGCAGGTCGAGGCAGAGCAGAAGCAGCTCGATCAGCGCCTGCGCGACCAGCAGTTCTACACGCGCTCGCTCTTCGAATCCAACATCGACGCGATCATGACCACCGATCCGTCCGGCATCATCACCGACGTCAACAAGCAGATGGAGGCGCTCACCGGTTGCACGCGCGACGAGCTGATCGGCGCGCCGTTCAAGAACTACTTCACCGATCCGGAGCGGGCCGAGGCGAGCATCAAGCTGGTGCTGAGCGAAAAGAAGGTCACCAACTACGAGCTCACCGCGCGCGCCAGGGACGGCAAGGAAACGGTGGTGTCCTACAACGCGACCACCTTCTACGATCGGGACCGGAAGCTGCAGGGCGTGTTCGCCGCGGCGCGCGACGTCACCGAGCGCAAGCGCCTGGATCAGGTGCTGCAGGAAAAGAACGTCGAGCTGGAGAGCGCCAAGTCCGTGGCGGAAAAAGCCAACCTCGCCAAATCGGATTTCCTTTCCAGCATGAGCCATGAGCTGCGCAGCCCGCTCAATGCCATCCTCGGTTTCGCCCAGCTGATGGAGTCCGATTCCCCGCCGCCGACGCCCGCCCAGAAGGAAAGCATCGCCCAGATTCTCCAGGCGGGATGGCATCTGCTGAAGCTGATCAACGAAATCCTCGATCTCGCGAAGGTCGAGTCCGGGCAGGTGTCGCTGTCGCGCGGAGCCGGTGTCGCTGGCCGAAGTCATGCTCGAATGCCAGGGCATGATCGAACCGCAGGCGCAACAGCGCGGCATCCGCATGACCTTTCCCCGGTTCGACATCCCGTATTTTGTCCGTGCCGATCGGACCCGGTTGAAGCAGGTTCTCATCAACCTGCTTTCCAACGCGATCAAATACAACAGCGAGCAGGGAACGGTCGAGGTGACGTGCACCGAGAGCGCGCCGGGACGCATTCGCGTCAGCATCAGGGACACCGGCGCGGGACTGTCTCCGGAAAAGCTGGCGCAGCTGTTCCAGCCGTTCAATCGTCTCGGACAGGAGGCCGGCGGCGAGGAAGGCACGGGCATCGGCCTGGTGGTGGCCAAGCGACTGGTCGAACTGATGGGGGGCGTAATCGGCGTGGAAAGCACCGTCGGGGTGGGAAGCGTGTTCTGGTTCGAACTCATCTGCGGTTGCTGAGCCGCACCTTGCCATGGAAGGCAGGCGAACGCAGCGGCATTGGTCCAGCCGCAGGTGCCGCGCGGAGCGCGGCTGCGCACCCTGCTCTATGTCGAGGACAACCCGGCGAACCTGAAGCTGGTCGAGCAACTCATCGCGCGCCGCCCCGATATGCGCCTGCTGACCGCGGTGAACGGGAATCTCGGCATCGAGCTTGCGCGCGACAACCAGCCGGAGGTGATCCTGATGGACATCAATCTGCCCGGCATCAGCGGCTTCGAAGCCCTGAAAATCCTGCGCGCAGACCCGGCCACGGCGCACATCCCCGTCATTGCCGTCAGCGCCAATGCCATGCCGCGCGACATCGAGAAGGGCCTGGAGGCGGGATTCTTCCGCTATCTCACCAAGCCGATCAAGGTCAATGAGTTCATGGAGGCGCTGGATGTGGCGCTGGAATTTGCAGGACAAAAGACCGGTCAGAGCAAATAAAGGAGGCACGCGATTCCCATGATCAGCTCATCTGACATTCTCCACGCCAAAATCCTGATCGTCGACGATCAGGAAGCCAATGTCCTGCTGCTCGAGCGGATGCTGCGCGGTGCCGGCTATGCTTCCATCGCGTCCACGATGGATCCGCGCGAGGTCTGCGAGCTTCACCGCAAGAACCGCTACGACCTGATCCTGCTCGATCTCCAGATGCCCGGCATGGACGGATTCCAGGTGATGGAAGGCCTGAAGGAAATCGAAACGGACGGCTATCTTCCGGTCCTCGTGATCACCGCCCAACCGGATCACAAGCTGCGCGCGCTGAAAGCCGGGGCGAAGGATTTCGTCAGCAAACCGTTCGATCTGGCCGAGGTGCTGATCGCGGGTTCACAACATGCTCGAAGTCCGCCTGCTGCATCTGGAAACGAAGAAACTCTACGATCGAGTCGTGGCGGAGCAGAAGGTGTCGGAGCGGCTGCTGCTCAACGTGCTGCCTCATTCCATTGCCGAACGCTTGAAAGGGCGTCCCGAAGTCACGGCCGACAGCTTCACGGAAGTCATCGCCGACAGCTTCGCGGAGGTGACGGTGTTGTTCGCGGACATCGTGGAGTTCACGAAGTTTTCCGAAGGCGTGAGCGCCGAAGTTCTGGTGGACGTGCTCAATGATATCTTCACCCGCTTTGACAGCATCGCCGACAACCGCGGCCTCGAGAAGATCAAGACCATCGGTGATGCCTACATGGCTGCCGCAGGACTGCCCGTCCCTGTGGCGGATCACGCGAGCGCGTGCGGCGCACATGGCGCTGGACATGATCGAGGCGATGGACCGCTTCAATGAGCACAGCGGCTACAAGCTGAAGATGCGCATCGGCATCAACACCGGCGCGGTGGTGGCCGGCGTCATCGGCAAGCGCAAATTCCTCTACGACTTGTGGGGAGACGTCGTGAACACCGCCAGCCGGATGGAATCCCACGGCGTGGCCGGGCGAATCCAGGTAACGGACGCCACGCGGCAGCGGTTGAGTGAACCGTTCCTGCTTGAAGAGCGCGGTGCCATCGATGTCAAGGGCAAGGGCGAGATGCACACCTGGTTCCTGAATGGCAGGAATGGCCAGCCCGACTTGGCGCAGCTCTCGCACTAGCCTGCCGGCCTCAAATCGTGGCGAACCGGTTCGAAGATGCGTCCCGGGCATTTCGAAGCGAGACCGGCGAAATAAACGGGTTTGGCTTGATCAGGGCATGTTTATGACCCAAGGGGGGCAAATCCGTGTAACATCGGCCGGGCTTGTGTGCGTCAGCACACAGACGTCCGTCGGAAAAACTGTGATGATCACACTCGCCTCAGGAGAGGCGCGGTTTATTTCCGACTGTGGAGGTCGCAATCTTCTGTTGCCGACCCGACAAGCGTAGTCCCCTCTCCGGATCGTTGTACGCTTTTCACGGAAAACGGCCATGTCCAAAGCAGGAAACGGCGCCACCCTTGCCGACGATGCCGGCAAGGCGGACGGCATCACCGAAGTGCGGCGCCAGGAAGCGTTGCTTAAAACGGGGGCCTTGCAGAACGCGATTCTCAACAGCGCCAATTTCTCGATCATCGCCACCGACGAGAAAGGCATCATTCAATTATTCAATGTCGGCGCCGAGCGCATGCTGGGCTATCCGGCCGCCGAAGTCGTGAACAAGATCAACCCCAGCGACATCCATGATCCGCAGGAAGTGATGGCGCGCGCCCAGGCGTTGAGCCTCGAGCTCGGAACCACCATCACGCCGGGCTTCGAGGCATTGGCTTTCAAAGCCTCGCGCGGGATCGAGGACATCTATGAATTGACCTATATCTGCAAGGACGGCAGCCGCTTTCCGGCCATCGTGTCGATCACGGCGCTGCGCGACGATTATGACGACATCATCGGCTACCTGCTGATCGGCGCCGACAATTCCGTGCGCAAGCAGGTCGAATCGGACCTGAACGAGGCCATGGCCGCGGCGGAAAAGGCCAACCTCGCGAAATCGGATTTCCTCTCCAGCATGAGCCACGAGCTGCGCACGCCGCTCAATGCGATCCTCGGTTTCGCCCAGCTGATGGAATCCGGCGTGCCATCGCCGACGCCCGCCCAGAAGCGGAACCTCGACCAGATTCTCAAGGCCGGATGGTATCTGCTGGAACTGATCAACGAAATCCTCGATCTCGCGCTGATCGAGTCGGGCAAGGTGTCGCTGTCGCGGGAGCCGATCTCCCTGATCGAGGTCATGCTCGAATGCCGGGCCATGATCGAGCCGCAGGCGCAGAAGCGCGGCATCGGCATGACCTTTCCGCGATTCGAGATCCCCTACTTTGTCAAAGCCGACCGGACCCGGGTCAAACAGGTTCTGATCAACCTTCTTTTCAATGCAATCAAGTACAACAAGCCGCAGGGCGCGGTTGCCGTGGAGTGCGCCCTGGTTCCCCGGATTCGATTCGTATCAGTGTCAGGGACACCGGTGCGGGACTGGCTCCGGAACAGCTTGCGCAGCTATTTCAGCCGTTCAATCGTCTCGGCAAGGAGGCCGGCGCGGAGGAAGGCACCGGCATCGGCCTGGTGGTGACCAAGCGGCTGGTCGAACTGATGGGGGGCGTCATCGGCGCGGATAGCGCTGTCGGGGTGGGAAGCGTGTTCTGGATTGAATTGCCGCTGACGACCGCACCGCAGCTTACCGTTCCGGAAACCGCGCATGCTGCGCTGGTGCAATCGCAGGTGGCGGACGGCACGCCGCTGCGCACCCTGCTCTACGTCGAAGACAATCCCGCCAACCTGGAACTGGTCGAGCAACTCGTTGCGCGCCGCCCGGATCTGCGCCTGCTCTCCGCAGCGGACGGCAACCTCGGCATCGAGTTTGCACGCGCCTATCAGCCGGAGGTGATCCTGATGGACATCAACCTGCCCGGCATCAGCGGGCTTGCCGCCATGAAAATCCTGCGCGCCGATCCGTCGACGGCGCACATCCCGATCATCGCGCTGAGCGCCAATGCGATGCCCCACGATATCGAGAAGGCCCTCGAGGCCGGATTCTTCAACTATCTCACCAAGCCGATCAAGGTCAACCAGTTCATGGATGCGTTGGACGTGGCGCTGAAATTTGCGAAAACCCAGCCTGCCCGCGCAGTTCAAAAGGAACATGCATGATCGTCACCGAACCCGACATTCTCAACGCCAGCATTTTGATCGTTGACGATCAGGAGTCCAATGTCAGCCTGCTCGAGCAATTGCTGGGCGAGGCCGGCTACGCCCGCGTCGCCTCGACGATGAATCCACAGGAGGTCTGCGCGCTGCATCGCAAAAACCGCTATGACCTGATCCTGCTCGACCTGCAGATGCCCGGCATGGATGGATTCCAGGTGATGGAAGCGCTCAAGACCAACGATGCGGACGGCTATCTTCCGGTCATCGTCCTCACCGCGCAACCGGGTCACAAGCTGCGCGCGTTGCAGGCCGGCGCCAAGGATTTCATCAGCAAGCCGTTCGATCTCGTCGAAGCCAGGACGCGCATCCACAACATGCTGGAAGTCCGGCTGCTGTACAAAAAACTCGAGAGTTATAACGATGTGCTGGAACAGAGGGTGCAGGAACGGACCGCCGAACTGCGCGAAAGCGAAGCCCGCTTTCGCAGCCTGACCGAACTGGCCTCCGACTGGTATTGGGAGCAGGACGAGACCGGGAAATTCACCAGGGTTTCCGGCCCGGTCCTGGAAATGCTCGGAATCCGGGTCGACGGTTTGGTGGGTGAAGCCAGCGACAATAAAACGACCGGGTGGAACGAGGCGGAGCGGGAAGCGCTGCAGGAAAAAATTGCCGCCCGCCAGCCATTCCTGGATTTCGTCTTCAACCGCGTCAATGCCGATGGCTCGCGTCAAAAGTTCCAGGTAAGCGGGGAGCCGATGTTCAATCAGTCCTGCCGCTTCATCGGTTACCGCGGCATCGGCGTCGAACTCACTTCAAAAAATAGCGCATAGGATTCCGACAGTTCGCCATGTTGTCGCCCCATAGTCCGAATCAAAACCATCTTCTCGGCGCGCTGCCGACGGCGGAATTCGAGCGCCTGGCTCCCCGCCTGGAACTGGTCACGATGCCGCTCGGTGAAATTCTCTATGAACCCGGCGGACAGTTGCAGTACGCCTATTTCCCCACCACTTCCATCGTGTCGCTGCACTACGTGATGGAGTCTGGCGCGTCGGCCGAGACCGCGGGAGTGGGCAATGAAGGCGTGGTCGGTATTTCGCTGTTCATGGGAGGCGATACCACGCCCAGTTCAGCTGTCGTGCAGACCGCGGGCCATGGCTACCGGCTGCCGGAAAGGCTGCTGAAGCAGGAATTCAATCGCGGCGGGCTGATGCAGCATTTGTTCTTGCGCTATACCCAGGCGCTGGTCACGCAGATGTTCCAGACCGCGGCCTGCAACCGGCACCATTCGGTCGATCAGCAGTTGTGCCGGTGGCTTTTGTTGACCCTCGATCGATTGCCTACGAATACTTTGGTCATGACGCAGGAATTGGTCGCCAGCATGCTCGGCGTGCGCCGGGAAGGCATTACCGAGGCTGCCGGAAAATTGCAGCAAGCGGGCCTGATCCTCTATCGCCGCGGCCACATTACGGTGCTTGAGCGGTCCGGACTGGAGTCCCGCGCGTGCGAGTGCTACGCCGTGGTCAAGAAGGAACTAAACCGCCTGCTGTCCGATGTGCAGTACCGTCAGGGCAGTGCCGCTGTCGTCCAGCAATCCGCCCGCGGATAAGCGGCCCGCCCGGCCCCGGGCGTCAGACCGGATTGCGGCCGCTGATGACTCTCAGCAAGATGACGACGATGGCGATCACCAGCAGCACATGGATGAAACCGCCCATGGTGGTGGAAGTGACCAGTCCCAGCAGCCATAAAACGATCAGAACGACGGCAATCGTATAAAGCATGATGATTATTCCTTCGTGTCTGAGGTCAAGTTCAATGCGGCCAGAAGCGTTGCCGCGTATTGTTTAGACGTCGGCGACGTTCCGGCGCTCACCTGGATCAGTTCGAACGGATCACGCCGTCGACGACTTTCACGTGATCCCCCGTCCGCCACGCCGGCGGGTTCGCCGCGGCGATCACCCGGCTCGACCCGTCTTCAAAACGGACCGTGGTTTCGTAGCTCTTGCTCGATTTCACCGATTTCTCGATCTGGTTGCCGGCTACCGCGCCACCCACCGCCCCGACCACGGTCGCAACCTGGTTGCCGCGCCCGCCGCCGACCTGATTGCCGAGAAGTCCGCCCACGACCGCGCCGCCGGCTGCGCCAAGACCGCTGCCTTCGCCGGCGTGACTGATCTCCCGCGTCGATTCGATGACCCCGCATTCCGCGCACTTCGCCGGGGCAGGAGCGCTATTGGCCATTTGTACCGGGGCCGTATGCGCCTTTGCGGCGGGAGATTTCACCGCGGCAGATTTCGCCGTGTTGGTTTGCGGTTTCTCGAGCGTGGCGAGCGGCGCATTGTCACTGGCGCCGCCGATCGAGGTCGGAATCCAGCCCATGATGGCCGCGATGCCGGCGGCACAGAATAAAGTTACCGCGATGCCTGCGATCCATATCAGGAGGTGGGGCGATTTGCTGGCTTTGATCACTTGCGTTTCCATGTTCACTGCCTTTCAGGCGGTTGTGCCCGGGTGACGTTCATGCTGGTGTCTGTGGCATGAACTTAAAATTCGCGGCTTGAAATTTTCATGCCGCGGTGAAACCTGGATTGGCCGGTTTCAATATGACCGGACCTGCGATCCATTTGCATGGATCGTCCTCCACTTTGCGATGGCGCGCCGTGCGTTGGCGCACATAGCGCTTCGCGGCGGGGAATCAGGGCATCTTTGTAAACTGAACCGCAGACGGGGAAAACAGCAGAAAACGAACGCCGCCGCGGAGAACGTCAGCGCGGCTGCCCGAGATGTCATGCGTCGTCAGGAGCGGCATTTTTCTGGCGCGGCGCACCCGTTCAAAACCATTTCGTGAATCGTCCCCGCTGCGGATTCTCCCCGGCTGCTATCATTTCTTGGCGTCTTTGGCCGCATCCTGAATCTTCTCACCCGCTTTTTCGATCTGCTTCCCGGCGTTGTCTACCGCATTGTCCATTGCCTTTCCCGCGCGTTCCGCCGGACCTTCCTCTTTCTGGCAGCCGGAAAGTCCCGCAACCAGGACACCTGCGGCGAACACGACAGCGACAATCCTTCCAATCTTCATCATTTGTCTCTCCTGAAAACCTGCTTTCCTGAAACAAACGGCTCATCGGACTGCCCGATAACCCGTCGCCGGCATGCCCTTCCGTCTCGAGCATCCACTGTGGCAATTATCCGGCTGCCGGCAAGGCATTCTGTGCGATAGCGTACACAAGACCGAACGGCAGCTCTGGAACGCTTACCCGGAACGGGATCAGCCAGGGATTGCGAAATGGTGATTTGCAACGGAGAGCAGCGACACGCCGGCCGCGGGGGTGCGGGCGCGGCGTTCGCTCATGTTACGACCGGCACTACTATTTACTTTGCCGACCTGGTTGCCTATGACACCACCGACCGCTGCGCCGCCAATCGTTCCGACAGCGCTGCCGCCCGTCAGGACGGCGCCGCCGACCGCGCCAACACCGGCACCGATTGCAGTGTCCTTGTCACGTGTCGACATGCCTTCGCAGCCAACCAGGCCGAGCAACATCGCCGCGGTAACCGCGCTAATTGCAAACTTTTGCATTGTTTTCATTGGAATACCTCTTTCTCAAACTCTGGTTAAATTACAAATTCGCTCATTACCGAACGGGTCGGCGTCAGACAGGTGCTGACGCGTCCCGGACCGCAACTTACGACTTGCCGTACTGCGCCTTCGCCTCGCTCACACACAGGTCCTTGGCGTCACCTGAATAAACGTCGCATTTTTCTTTCGCCACCGAGAAATCTGCGTCACGCTTCTGTTCCGCCGCGTCTTTGCGTGCGTCGTCTGATTTTTCATCCGCCTTCTCATGCGCAGCAGCGGACGTCTCATTGGCGGTCTTGTTCGCGCCGGAGACTTTCATCTGCGTCTTGGCGTCGGCCTTGGCGGCAATCATCGCCGCCTTTGCTTCCTTCAGGCAGACGTCCTTGGCGTTGCCGGCCTTGTCATCGCACCGCTCCTTGGCCACCGCGTAATCGGCTTGCGCCTTGACGACACGCGCTTCATAGCGGGTGTTATCGCTGGGTTTGTAGTTGAAATCGAGATCGGCTTTTGCGATTTTCTCGTTGCCCAAGGCCTCGACCCTGCAGATGTCTTTCACATTGCCTGCGAACGAATTGCAGTTCGCTTTGGCGGACTTGTACTGGGCGGCAATTCCGTCCCTGCCCGCCTTGTATTCGTCCTTCGACATGCTTTGCGCCATCGCGCCGGCGCTGAAGGCGAAGCCGACCGCAACCGCGATCGCGCCGATATTGAACTTGTTCATAGTCGTCATGGTCATTCCTTGAGGTGATGAAGTAAGCAGTGATACATGGCCGGGAGCGTGTGCTTCCCGGCCTGTCACTTGGAAGAATTATCTTTTGTTCTCACGGACTTCTCTGTGCGCTGTCGCGCTTAGGGGCAGACCAGTTGCGCGGTCATCGAGCCGTTCTACAGCCGCGGACTTGGATTTGATTTGACGTGGTCAGCGACACTCTAGTGCCCAAGCAGCTCGCCGACCGGTTTGAGCGTTTCCACCCGGTCGCAGACCACTTTGACGATCGCCACCAGCGGCGCACCGAGCAGCAGGCCCCAGACACCCCACAACCAGCCGAAGAACAGCAAGGCGATGAACAGCACTGCGGCGTTCACGCGCGCGAAGCGGCTCTGCAGCCAGGTCATGAATACGAGTCCGATGGCGCCCGCCACCAGGAGCGACGCGCCTGCCGCCGCGAGTGCGAAGAGCAACGACCCGGACTGCAGGAAGCCGGCCATGCCGCTGGCGAACGCGATCAGCGCCGGTCCCAGGTAAGGCACGAAATGCATGCACGCCCGCGGCGACGCCCCATACGCCCGCCTGCTCCATTCCCAGCGCCTCGAACGCAAGCCAGGTGCCGGCGCCAACCAGGGCATTCGACACGAGCATGGCAAGCAGGTAGCGCTGGACCTGCACGTCGACCTCGTCGAGGATCCGCACCGCGTCTTTCTTGCGCGACAGCGAACCCCCGACGAACTGCACCAGTTTGCGCCGGAAATGCGCTCCCGAGGCCAGCAGGAAATAGGTGAGCAGAAGAATGATCGGCGCTTGCGCGGCAATCGTGATCAACAACCGGGACTGCGCGAGCGTGTAGTCGCGCAACCAGGTCTGCTCGGCCGGCCGCGCAGCGACCGCGCGCGGGCCCGGCTTCGCGCCCGGCTTCGCGCCGGCGTCGGCGGCAGCGCCCTCTATTTCGGTGGCGGCTTCCTGCACGTTCTGCAGTGCAGTCGGACTGCCGCTGCGGGCGGCGCTCAGGTTCTGCCGCAGCTTGCGCGCCGCATCGGGCAGCTTTTCGAACATTGCCGTGGCATCGTCGCTCAGCGAAAACGCGATCCAGGACAGGCTGCCGACCAGCACGGCCAGCACCAACGCCGCTCCCGCGGGACGCGGAACGTGCCATGCTCTCAGCCAATCCACCACCGGGTGCAGCGTATAACTCGCGAGGATTCCGATCAGCAACGGCACGAAAAACCCGCGCGCCAGATACAGCGCGGCGACGATCGCGATGACCGCGAGCACGCCGATGCCGAGATTCATGTGAAAGTAGCGGGTCGCGCGCACCGCGACTGTCGCGGAACCCGCGGCTGGAGCCGATGCCTCGGCCACGACCGGAGTGTCGGCTTCGCCATGGAGCGAAGTTCCCTCCGCTGCGCCAACCTGTGAAGAATTCATTGATCCGACGGGTGCGCGCCGTCGATGACTATCACGCGTTCACCCAATCGCCAGTGCGCAGGACTTGCCTCGTTGATCACGCGGCTCGACCCATCGGCGAGACGGATGGTCAGTTCATGGCTTTTGGTTGAT
This sequence comes from uncultured beta proteobacterium, assembly GCA_963734595.1. Classification (GTDB taxonomy): domain Bacteria; phylum Pseudomonadota; class Gammaproteobacteria; order Burkholderiales; family SG8-41; genus CAKKQX01. The sequence continues at coordinate 329,302 of CAVTHV010000026.1, read as the reverse complement.
TGCACCTGTGTCTCATTTTGGTTGCCGGCGACCGTTTCGCCGGTTGCACCGGACATGCCGTTTTCATTGCGCAGTTCGATGTCCCGCACCGACACGATCACGCCACATTCGGCGCACCTGCCTTTGACTGCGGGAAGCGCGTCAATTACGGGAACGCTCCCGGCGCCGCCACTGGATACCGGGTTCCATCCGGCGATGCGCGCAATTCCCGCGCTGCTGAACAGGATTACCGCGATGCCTGTGATCAGCAACGGCAGATTCCGGAATGGATGGTATTTCATTTTTATACGTAGAAACAATGGCGTAGGATATTGCCTCGGATTGAAGCCATCATCCGCCATTCCCGGCGTTTTCTCTGTGCGCTGACGCGCATAACGAAAAAAAAACGGCAATTGCTGCCGTGGCCGGGGATGCGCAAAAATCAGCGGCAATCTTGTTCCAACGTCGCAACTGCCCTCCGCCCGCGGCAATCGAGTCCGCGGGCGTTTCCTCACCAGGAAAATCAGTAGCGCTGCATGACGCCGTTTTCTATTCTCACCCGGTCGCCGACTCTGAAATTGGCGCCCGTGCTCTGCGTCAGTGTTTGATACCCGCCATTGTCCATGCGGACGGTGACTTTATATACATCTGCTGTTTGCTGTTGTTGCTGCTTTTCGAGTTGGTGCCCGACATAAGCGCCGCCCGCCGCACCGGCGACCGTCGCAGCGGTCTGGCCTGTTCCGCCGCCCACCTGGTGGCCGACGACACCCCCGACCACCGCACCGGCGATGGTGCCGATGCCTATGCCGCTCCCGCCAATGCCACCACTGTCCTGCTTCACCAGTTCGATGTTTTGCACCACGCCGTACCCGGAGTAAACGTTTCCCGTATCGGTCGTTCCCGAGCTCGAAGTATTCGGGGGACTGTTCGTCGTTTCGCAGCCGCCAAGCGCCAGCAGACCTGCCAAAGCCAGCGCTGCACCGTATTTATTCATCACAGTCATGATATGTCCTCTTTTTGGTAATGGGCCATGCGCGGACAGGCGCCGGTTTCCAAGATCCAATTTATTGAAATTCAACGCCTCGCAGCCAGAAATCCGATCAACAGGCCCACCGCGGCAGCGACCCCGATCGTGGTCCACGGATTGTCATGCACGTAATGGTCGGTCGCGGCGGCGGTTTCCCTGGCTTTGTCGATGGCCGGTTGCGACGCCTCCGCCAGCCGGACTTTGGCGTTTCTGATCTTCTCCTCGAATTTCTCGCGCGCCACGGCGAAGCCTTCCCCGGACACGTTCGCCGCAGCCTTGAGCAAATCTTCGCTGTCGGCGATGACCGTTTTGATATCGCCGGTCATCCTGCTTTTGGCAAGATTGAATTCATCTACTGTTTGCATCTTCATCGCCGTCTCCTTGAATTATCGGCATGCCTCGAATCGGCCCTGCCTTTTGACGCCGGCTTCATTAGCGGCGTCTCTCGATTAACCACATTCACGGGCAAACGCGCGTTGAACGGCGATGACCCGTCCGCTGCAACGCGCGGGGTTTGCGCGGGCGCACCGCGCCCGCCTGAACCTATTTGAGCCGAATGTCGTTCCTGACCGACGTCACGCCTTTGACGCTGCGCGCAACCGAGGCAGCCTTGTTTATATCGCCGGCGTCCTTGACGAAGCCGCTCAACTGAACCACGCCCTTGAAGGTTTCGACGTTGATTTCCGCGGATTTCAACGTGGGCTCATTGAATATCGCCGCTTTCACCTTGGTTGTGATCACGGTGTCATCGACGTATTCCCCGGTACCCTCCTTGGTCGACGTGGATGCGCACCCTACGACAGCCGTCAGCATGAGGGCAACGATAAAAACGGAAACGTACTTAAGTGGTTTCATAGCTAAACTCTCCATGTGAATATGAACTTACAAAAACCAGCGCCGCCCCGATTCAGACCGGTGAGATCATTCGGCGGAGCGACGTTGCTTACCGTGAACCTGTCGCCGGAGCTTTGGTGCCCGTCACTTCGACATCGACGCGACGGTCCGGCTGCAGGCAGGCAATCAGCTTTTTGCCGACCGGCCCCTTGCAGTCGCCGGGTTTGGTCTTGGGCTGGGTCTCGCCCTTGCCGCTCGCGTTGATGCGATCAGCCGGGATGCCCCTGCCCGCCAGATAATCCTTCACGGCGTTGGCACGGCGTTCCGAGAGTTTCTGGTTGTACGCGTTGCTGCCGATGCGATCCGCATGGCCGGTGGCGACGATGACCTCATAGTTCGCGCCGTTGAGTTCGCGCGCCAGATCGTCGAGCATCTCCTTGCCTTCGGGCTTCAGCACGGACTTGTCGAAGTCGAACAGCGCATCCGCCGAGAATTCGATTTTCTGCGGCACCATCTTTTCAGGCGCCGGCGCGGGTTGCGGCGGCGTTACGGCTGCCACCTTGGGTGCAGGCGCTTCCGCTTTCCTGGCAACGGGATCGCAGGGCTCGACCGAGCGCGCCGGTGTCCAGTCGCTGTCACGCCAGCACAAACCCGTGGTGGAACTGGTCACGATATTGTTCCCGTACGTATCGACCAGGTAACCCTGATTTTTCGCATCCTGTGCGAGCGATATGCCCGGAGATAATGCGGCGAAGACGCCGGCAAAGACTAGCGTTCTTGTTGTGATCATGTTTGCTGCTCCTGTCTGGTGAATGGCACTTATCGTTGCACCGATTATCAACGTCGCTCCAGAATTGTGCTGTGCGCTGGCGTACATAAGCGGGCAAATCGATGCGACCGGATGCGCCGCAAAAACACACCGGAAAGAACTCACCCGGGGGCGGGAAAACCAATACCGGCCCGGACTGCATGGCCGAGGCAGGTAGCGCCGGTGCTCACGTGAAAAAATATTGCAGTTAATGTGCGCCAGCGTACGGAACGAAGGTGAGCAGCGGGACAGAATTGATACAGGTGTCCGCTCTCCTCCTCCTCGACGGACACCTGCAGCACCTGGCCCGGAACGGCGACCCCGTTTCGGGCCTTTTTCTCTGGTGCCTGGCGGCGGTCACGCCGGCGCGGGAACCGCCATCGTGCGCATTGCATGCTCGGCGGCGGCGTGCGCGCCGTCGTGCATGTTCCTGACGACCGCGTAGCATCGGCAAGCCGCTGCCTCGAGACCCGTGCGATCGAGGATCGTGATGTCGCCGCGGCTGTAACTGATCAGTTTGAGCTTTTGCAGCGCCTGGGCGGCCTTGGTGACGCCGACCCGCCGCACCCCGAGCATGTGCCCGAGGAATTCATGCGTCATGTGGAATTCATCCGACTTTACGCGATCGTGGGTCATCAGCAGCCAGCGCGCGAGGCGCATCTCCACCACGTGAAAGCGATTGCACGCTGCGGTTTGCGAGACTTGCGACATCAATGAGTGGGTGTAGCGGTACAGTTCCCTCTGCAATGGCAGGCTGAGCCGGAACTCCTTGCGGAAGTGCGCCGCGTCCATTCGCATGGCCGTCCCCGTACCCTGCACCAGGGCGCGAACCGTAGACACCTTGTCCCCCAGCACCAGTGGAATGCCCACCATGCCCTCGCGGCCGATCAGGCCGACCTCCAGGGCCAGGTGGCCGTCCGCCAGCGTCAGCAACGACACCAGGGCGTTGCCGGGAAAATAAACATGGCGGATCTTCTCCCCCGACTCGTAGAGCACTTCGCCGAAGGTCAACGTGACCGGTTCGAGCCCGGCGAGCAAACGCTGATAATCCTTGCAAGGGAGGGCCGCGAGCAAGCTGTTTTCAATCGATGCCCGGCGCGCATCTCCGCCCTTCGATTGTCTCGCCGGACGGCTCGCAGCTGGCGCGAGGTGAGAATTGAGCATGGTCTCGGTCACGATATCGGTTCAACGATCTCGGTCTTGCCGGAGAGCAAGCGATCGGTTTCCCGCTTGACCACCGCATAACACTCGCAAACCCGCGCTTCCAGCTTCGGACGGTCCAATACGATGATTTTGCCGCGGCTGTATTGGATCAATCCCGCCGACTGCAGCTTGCCGGCGGCCTCGGTCACGCCCTCGCGGCGCACGCCCAGCATATTGGCGATCAGTTCCTGGGTCATGGCCAGCTCGTTCGAGGGCAGCCGGTCCAGGCTCAGCAGCAGCCAGCGGCACAGTTGCTGCTCGACCGAATGGTGCCGGTTGCACACCGCGGTCTGCGCCATCTGCGTGATCAGCGCCTGGGTGTAGCGCAGCAGCAAGTACTGCAACGGGCCGCCGCGCTCGAATTCCGATTTCAGGATGCTCCCTTTGAGCCGGAAGGCGTAGCCCGCGCTTTGCACCACCGCGCGGCTCGGGGTGGTCTCGCCGCCCATGAACAGGGAGATGCCCACCACCCCCTCGTTGCCTACGATCGCGATCTCGGCAGAGGAACCGTCGTGCATGACGTAAAGCAAAGACACGATGCTGGTGGTGGGGAAATACACATAGCCCTGGTGACTCCCGGATTCGTAGAGTGCCCAGCCAAGTTCCACCGGAACGCGTTCCAGATTGGGCAGCAGGCGCTCGTAGTCCGCCGCCGGCAGCGCGGCGAGAAGATGGTTCTCTTTTGGAGTGCGCGACGCGAACATCGTGTTAACGGATCGTTTCGAGTCCCGAAGTTAATCGTATGGCCGCGGCCATCTGCAGTTTCGCAGCGGAGACAAGGCTAATTTAAAAGTCGTGCGCTGTATGTACGGCACCGCACAGAGCGCCGGTTGCAGGAGGAACACCCTACTCAAGAATGACATGCGACTGAAACAGTCCCGGCGGCGAAGCGCCGCTGCTTCGGTACTTGCGGCAGGCGGGTGGAATGGCGGGACAGCGTTCACGTGCGCGCTATGCTCGCTGGCGTACAGACCGCGCCGCGAAACGGGCCGATGATCGTTACTAACTTTTTTCTTACCCTTCGGAGAACACCATCATGCGCGTCGATCGTACACTTTTCGTCCTGGGCGTAACCCTTGCGGGCGCAATGTCCGTGCTTGTCGCCGGCTGCGGCGATCGTCAGGAACAGCCGTCCCCGCCGCCCGCGAGCACCACCGTGGGCACCGAGATCGACGACACCGTCGTCACCACGAAAGTGAAATCCGCGCTGCTTGCCGACCCGGATATCAAGAGTTTCGATCTCAAGGTCGAAACCCGCAAAGGCGCAGTCCAGCTCAGCGGTTTTGTCGACAATCAGGCCCAGGTCGATCGCGCCCTCGCGGCCACCCGCGCGGTGGAAGGGGTAAAAAGCGTCGAGAACAACATCGCCCTGAAGGGCGGAAGCACGACGGTGGGCAACGCGGTCGACGACGGCATCATCACCACCAAGGTGAAGTCAGCGCTGCTTGCGGATCCGAACGTCAAGAGCCTCGATATCGCCGTCGTGACGCGCAAAGGCGAAGTCCAGCTCAGCGGCTTCGTGAACAGCCAGGACCAGATCGACCAGGCGCTCGACATCGCCCGCAAAGTGGATGGTGTGACGAGTGTCAGCAACGAAATGAGCATCAAGAAGTAGGACCAGTTGCGGCCTGATGAACTGCCGGTTATGAGCCTGTAACCAAATAAATCATATAACCGGCTGTTTTTATTTATTAATATTTCATTATTGCGCAAACGTCATGGGGACATCCCTCGATCGATTGAAGTCTCTGGCCACCTGCCGCGACCTCACCAGCCTGAGAGTCCGCGGTCCAGGAGCTGTGCACCGAGTTCGGCAAGGTGACGCGCATCGACGTGCTGACGATGGCCGAGGCCGAGAAACGGCGCGCGTTGTGCTTTCTCCGCATGGAGTCCACAGCACAGGAGCAGCAGCTGATCATGACCCTCGGCGCATCGCGTTTCGGCGACGAGGTGCTGGTCATCGTCGACCTGCCCTCCGATCCGGGTCGCGGGGTTGCTTAGGCAAGCCCGCTCGGGCAGGCGCAGCGGCCGTTTCTGATTATCTCAGGTGTATGTCGCCGAACAGGCCCAGCAATCCGACGACGATCAGGTACGCTGCGACGATATAGTTCAGCAGCCGCGGCACGATCAGAATAAGCACGCCGGCGAGCAGCGATACCAGTGGTCCCAGAGTCAAAGTGATGTTCATGCCGTTCTCCTTTGTGCGCAGAAAGTGCCTCAGGCCGCTTTGCGCGCGTTGAAATACGCTTCCAGATCGTCCGCACCGCCGATCAGCTTGCCGCCGATGAACACTTGCGGCCAGGTGCCGCCGCCGGATACCGCGCGCAACGTACTCGCGGTAACGTGTCTCGCCGAGGCTGAATTCGTCGTAGCGATAACCCCTGGATCCAAGCAGCGCCTTGGCGCGCGCGCAATGCGGACAGCCGGGTTTGGTGAAAATCACCACCGGCTCCGGCACAACCGCTTTCGGGTTCACGTACTTGAGCAAGGTGTCGGCATCGGACACTTCAAACGGATCGCCTTCCTTTTCGGGCTCGATGAACATCTTCTCGATCACGCCGTTCCTGACCAGCATGGAATAGCGCCAGGACCGCTTGCCAAAACCGATGCTCGATTTGTCGACCAGCATGCCCATGCCGGCGGCGAATTCACCATTGCCGTCGGGAAGAAAAGTGATGTTCCCGGCATCCTGGTCCCGCTTCCATTCGTTCATGACAAAGGCGTCGTTGACCGACAGGCAGACGATCTCGTCCACGCCATTCGCTTTGAACACATCCACAAGCTCGTTATAACGCGGCACGTGGGCGCTCGAGCAGGTCGGGGTAAAGGCGCCGGGCAGGCAAAACGCAACCACGGTCTTGCCTTTGAACACATCATCAGTCGTCACGTCCTTCCACTGGTCGTTGGTGCGCGTTTTGAAAGTGACATTGGGTACACGTTTGCCTTCGAGGCTCTTGGCGCTGGGCAGCATGGTCATTCCTTTGATGAAGTTAGATTTCTCCAAAGATATCCCCTTTGCCGCGGAATACTCTGTGCGTCAACGCACAGAATAATGCGCCGCGTCCTTTTCTGGTTCTTTCGTTGCACGTATGTGTGCCAACGCACAGCACATTGCGCATGGATGGCGATAATCAACGCAACGATTAAAAAACAAAAGCCGGCGGGGCCGCCGCTTTCCCGTCGCACAGCAATGCTGAACGAGGTCGTCTACGATGCGCAGAATACTGGTTGCAAGTCTCATGGCGTTTGCCGGTTTTGCCGGATGGGCAAGCCCGGCGGGCGCGGGGATCTTTTCCGCTACAGGTCCGGTCATTGCGATACTCGCCGGCGAACTGTTCCTGGGCGAAGCCGAAGGCAATCTCGACGGTGCCGGAACGCTCAAGATCCATTCGCGCACCCGACCCGACGTTACGTGCCAGGGGCAGTTCACCTCCAGCGCTGAACTTGGCGGCGCGGGAAACCTGCGATGCACTGACGGTGTAACTTCGACGTTTCAGTTTCAGCGTTTGAGCCTCGTGCGCGGGCACGGGACCGGCAGCTCCAGCCACGGCTCGATGAGTTTTACCTACGGGCTCAACGCCAGCGAATCCGCGCCCTACCTGAACCTGCCTGCGGGCAAAGCACTCAGGCTGGTCGGAACAGATCTGGCGCTCGTGGACATCAGGCAACCGGGCCCGGTGGCGGGCCCGATCGCGCCGGCACTGGAGATCGCGCCGGACGTGCTGCTGAGCGCCGCCACTTTGGTGGTGGCTGCCAGGCTCAAGCAGGACCGGAACCTGCAGACCAGCAGTCCGGCGAAGATCGCTGAACTGGTTGAATCGACGATTCTGCCGCTGTTCAATTTTCGCCACATGACCCAGCTCGCCGTGGCGCGCAACTGGCGCCTCGCCTCGCCCGAACAACAGAACGCGATCATCGCCGAGTTCAGGACGCTGCTGGTGCGCACCTACTCGACGGCGCTGGCGAGCTACCGCGATCAGGCGATCGAGTACAGGCCGCTGCACATGACGCCTGGAGAAACCGAGGCCACCGTCAAGTCCACCGTGAAGCAGCCGGGAGCCGAACAGATGACCCTCGACTACGACATGGAGAAAACGGCGGCCGGGTGGAAGGTCTACGACATCAAGATCGGCGGCATCAGCCTGATCACGACTTATCGGTCGACTTTTGCCGAAACGATACGCAGCGGCGGCGTGGACGGACTCATCCAGTCCCTCGCGGCCAAGAACCGGGAGCCCGACTCCGGGCTCCGGTCCGACGCGAGCGGGGCGCGGTCTTCTGTTTTCCTATATGCGGTGATTCCGGCCGTTTCACGGGACAGCGCCCACTGAGTGCCTCAGCGGTCCATGCAACCGCTGGAAAGCCCTTCCAGGGAAGGCCTGTCGCACCCGGTAATAGCCATCGTATGCCGTTGTTTTTACACATTTTTTATCACTTCTTGACCATTTGACTGCGGTGGCGCTGCACCCCGCGGCGCCCGTCGCGATGCGGCGGGTGTAAAAAAGCGCGCAAATTGCCGCGCCTATGTTCGGTACCGCACAGAACCGTTGCGAGACCGCAAGCAAACTGTCGAGGATCAAAGCCCCTACTCCCCAATGAAAGCGAACGAACGAGTCATGTCGAAAATAAAGATATTCACCGTCGCCTTATTGGCGTTGAGCCCAAGCGCTTTTGGCCAAGTTCAACTCCCCCCCAGCGCGGGTGGTCAGATGCAGCAGATTCCGCCCCCGCCGGTCCCGGAAAAAGCCGGTTCCGGAAATCCGGATCGAGCAGGCCAAGCCGCCCGCCGTCCCGGCTTCGGAGCAGGTCAAAATCCTGGTCAATTCGCTGCATGTGACCGGGCAGACCGCTGTACTCCGAAGCCGAACTGATCGCGATCACCGGGTTCAGTCCGGGCAGCCGAACTGACGCTCGCCGAGCTGCGCGGCATGGCCGCAAAGATCGCGGATTATTACCACAGGAATGGATATTTCGTGGCGCAAGCCTATCTGCCCGCGCAGGACATCAAGGACGGGGCCGTGACCATCGCCGTGCTCGAGGGCGCTACGGCAACGTCACCCTGCGCAACCAGACAAAACTCTCGGATGCACATGGCAAACGGATTGCTCGGCGGACTGAACAGCGGCGACCCGATCGCGATCGCTCCGCTTGAGAACCGCCTGCTGCTGCTCTCGGACACTCCCGGCGTGAATGTGAGATCCACCCTGGCGCCCGGCGTCGAAGTGGGCACGTCCGACCTGATCGTCGACGTGACGCCGGGGCGGCGCGTGACGGGGAGCGTCGAGGCCGACAACGCAGGCTACTACTACACCGGCGAGTACCGTGTAGGGGCGACGGTGAACATCAACAATCCGACCGGGCACGGCGATGTGGCGAGCCTCCGGGTGCTGACTTCGGGCGACGGGATGACAGTATGGGCGTGCGTCCTACCAGACGCAGTTCGGCAAGGCGACGGCGGGAGTCGCCTACACCGCCCTGGATTACCAGCTGGGCAAGGAGTTTGAGCACCTGCATGCCCACGGCACGGTCGAGATCGCGAGCGTCTACGGCAGCTATCCGCTGATCCGCTCGCGCAACACCAACCTTTACGCGCTGGCCGGTTTTGATGCCAAGACCTTCCAGGACAAGGTGGACCTGACCTCTTCGGTCACCGACAAGAAGGCCCACGTCTGGTGGCTGGGCCTGCACGGCAACCACCTCGACGGTTTCGGCGGCGGCGGGGCGAGCAGCTATTCGCTCACCCAGAGTTTCGGCGACCTCGACATCGAGACCCCTGCGGCGCGGGCCGTGGATGCGGCGACGGCGCAAAGCAACGGGCATTACCAGAAGCTGGGATTCCATGCCGCGCGGCTGCAGCGCGTCACCGACAGGGTCTCGCTTTACGGCGCGATCAACGGGCAGTTCGCCTCGAAGAACCTGGACATCTCGGAGAAGATGGGACTGGGCGGCACGTACGCGGTGCGGGCCTATCCGGTAGGCGAAGCCTATGCGGACGAAGGCTATGTAGCGACGCTGGAAGCGAGACTGCTGCTGCCGAAGTTCTCCGAGAGCATGCCGGGGCAGATGCATCTGGTCGGCTTCGTCGATACCGGCACGGTGACCCTCAACAAGAATCCCTGGACGGCCGGAGAGAACCGCAGAACGCTGAGCGGAGCGGGCGTTGGGCTCACCTGGGCGGACTACAACAATTTTGTGGTGAATACGTATTGGGCCCACAAGCTGGGCAACGAAGTGGCGACCTGCGGCCCCGGACAAGAACGGCCGTTTCTGGATCCAGGTCGTCAAATACTTTTGATCGACGGCATGCGCAACGAACCATTCGACTGAACACAAACTTTAAGCATAACGGAAGCACATCATGAACCGCATTTACCGATCGATCTGGAACGACAAGACGGGCACTTTTGTTGCCGCCTCCGAAAACGCCAGAAGCGGCGGCAGGAAATCCTCGCCTGGCACAAGCGCAGCGGCGAGCGGCTGCGCGCTTCGCCCTGAAAGGGCTGGCGGTCTCCCTGATGCTGGCGTTCGGTTCGAATGAGCTACGCCGCGCCTACGGGCGGCGTGGTGTCGGCGGGCAGCGCGAGCATCGCAGGCGGCGCCGGCAAGACGACGATCAACCAGTCGAGCCAGAATGCGGCGATCAACTGGCAGAGCTTCAGCATCGGGCAGGGAGAAGCGGTCCAGTTCGTGCAGCCCAACAGCAGTTCGGTGGCGCTCAACCGGGTGCTGGGTTCGGATCCTTCGAGCATCCTCGGCAGCCTGTCGGCCAACGGCAAGGTGTTCCTGGTGAATCCGAACGGCATCCTGTTCGGCAAGGGCGCGCAAGTGAACGTGGGCGGGCTGGTAGCGTCCACCCTGAACATCACCGACAGCGACTTCATGGCGGGCAAATACAAGTTTGCCGGCGCGGGCAATGGCACGATCCTCAACCAGGGATCGATCAACGCCGACGGCGGCTATGTGGCCCTGCTGGGCGCGAACGTCAGCAACGAAGGCGTGATCTCGGCCAGGCTCGGCACGGTGGCGCTCGCCGCGGGCAACGCCATCACGCTCGACGTGGCCGGGGACGGTCTGCTCAATGTCACGGTGAACCAGGGCGCGGTGAACGCGCTGGCGCAAAACGGCGGCCTGATCCAGGCCGACGGCGGACAAGTGCTGCTGACCGCGCAGGTCGGCGGGGAACCTGCTGCAGAGCGCGGTCAACAACACCGGCGTGATCCAGGCGCAGACCATCGAGAACCACAACGGCACGATCAGGCTGATGGGCGACATGCAAAGCGGCACCGTCAACGTGAGCGGCACGCTGGACGCCAGCGCCCCCAACGGCGGCAACGGCGGCTTCATCGAAACCTCCGCTGCGACACGTCAATGTCGCGAACAACGCCAACATCACCACCGCCGCAGCCATGGGGCTGACCGGCACCTGGCTGATCGACCCGCAGGACTTCACCATCGGCAGCGGCGCCACAGACAACATCAGCGGCGCAACGCTCTCCGCCCTGCTGGTCACCAACAGCGTCGTCATCAATACGGCGACCGGACCGATGCCACCGTGGCCGGAACCCCGCCGGTGAGTAGTCTGAATACGGCAACAGCCGGCAACGGCGATATCAACGTAAACGAGGCGGTCAGCTGGACCGCGACCCCGAGCACGACGACGCTGACATTGAACGCCGTTCGGGACGTGAACGTGAACCGGCGATTACCGCCACCAATGGAAATGTCGTGGTGTGTTGCGGACGCGATGTCAACGTGAATGCGGCCATCACGACGACCAATGGCAGCGTTTTATTGAGCGCCGGACGCAATGTGAATCCTGAATGCGCGCGGCCATGACGACGACCGATGGAAACATCGCCATGTGCGCCGGACACGATATCAACGTGAATGCGGCCATTACGCTGACCAGAGGCAGCAGTATTCCCGCCCAGAGCCTCGGCCTCGGCGCACTCGGCCTGGTGCTGAGTGCCGGCACTGACGGTACCGGACCGGGGGTTGCCGGCGGCACCGTGGTCTTTGCGCCGCTGGCACCCCGCCCGCCGCCGTCACCGGGCCGAATGCACCGGTCACCATTAATTACAATCCGGTCTCGTACACGACGCCGACAAATTATTTGCCGAATTTCACCTTGGCCACGGCAGCTACGCTGACGCAACACATGCTGGTGTATCCCGGGGGCGCGGACAAGATCTTCGACGGCACGACCGCGGCAACCTTTACATCGTTGAAGGGCACGCCCTGCCGGCGTCACCCTGGTTGCCGGCCCCGGCAGTACTGCCAATTTCGATACCGCGGACGATAGGAACGGACAAGACCATCACCTTTACCGGCTATACCCTTGGCGGTGCAGACGCCGGTAACTTTGCCCTCCCGGTTACCTGCTGCGCGCCTATTGTCGGGAAAACAACCGCGAATATCACCCCGGCGCCCATCGTAGTGCCGCCGGTCGTCGTGTGCCGCCGGTGGCGCCGCCGGTGGTCGTCGTGCCGCCGGTCGTGGTGGTGCCGCCGGTCGTCGTGGTGCCGCCGGTTGTGCCGCCGGTCGTAGTGCCGCCGGTCGTCGTGGTGCCGCCGGTTGTGCCGCCGGTGTGAGCACGACCGGAGTGACGCCGAGGTACGCCCGCAGACTTGAACTGGCGCCCGACTCGATGCGCGGTGATCAGCAGCGATCTGAATCTCACCGTCGTAGGCACGGGCGTCAGAATGCCGCCGGTCGCTGTTGGCCTACACGCCGCCGCCTCCGCCGCCGCCGTCATCGTGTCGCGCCGCCGGTTGTCGTTCCGCCAGAGGCGCCGCCGCCGGTCTACGTGCCGCCCGTGCGTCCGCGCAAACCGGACCGCGGTTAAGAGCCACTGGCCCCGGCCCGCACGATCGATGAAAAAGATGCGCACCAGGCCGCTTGCGGCTTTGCCACAGTGCGCATGCGCGCGGTCGTGGCGACCATAGGCAAAGGACTTTGCTTCGGCCTGCTGGCCGCGAGCTGCTTCCCTTACCAGGCAGCCGCGGCGGACGACGCTGCGCAATTGCTCAACCCGATCCGCCCATTGCCTGCGCAGGAAGTCGCCACGAGCCCCATTCGGTATCGAGACGCAACCCGTGGCGGCGACACGGTCCCAAACGGGCGAACTTCGAACAGGAGCACGCGTCGCACGAGGCCCGGCACGTGGCGGACTGGGTCGTCGATTCGGGCGACAATCGCGGCATGCCGTTCGCGATCGTCGACAAGACGGACGCCAAGGTCTTTGTGTTCGATGCGGACGGGCGGCTGCGCGGCGCGGCCGCCCGCGCTGCTCGGCCTGGCGCGGGGTGACGACGCCGTTCCCGGCATCGGCAACCGGCCGCTGTCGAGCATCCGTCCCGAGGAGCGCACGACGCCGGCGGGCCGCTTCGTGGCCGCACTGGACCGCAATTTGCACGGCAAGGAAATTCTCTGGGTGGACTACGACGATGCCATCTCCATGCATCCGGTGATTACGACCAAACCCGAGGAGCGCCGCGCGCAGCGCCTGGCCACGCCGACGCCGCTCGACAACCGTATTTCCTATGGCTGCATCAATGTTCCGCCGAAGTTCTTCGAGAACGTGGTGCGCCCGGCTTTTACCGGGACCAACGGCATCGTCTATGTGCTGCCGGAAACCAGGTCGGCCCGCGAAGTCTTCGCGTCCTATGACGTCGACGAACGCGCGCGACTGCAGACCGCGAGCCAGCCAGTGCTCGCGCAGGTCGCTTCAGGAGCCGCCCGGCACTGAGTACGGTGGTCTGTTCGTGAGCGAAGGCGAAGGCAAACTCGACGGTTCCATTCCCGGGTATGCCGTTTCTCGAGGACACGGAAATGATAACCCTCTGTTTTGAATACCCGTCCGCGCCACAGCACCACCCGGCTGCCCTGGCGCTACCCCCAGCGGAGTTCGCCATGGTCCGTGGCGTAACTGCGGACACACAAATCGTCTTGGGTATGTACGCCACCGCACAGAAGCTCTTGCGGCAGAAGGGAATACTCCAAACCATCAAGCTCCGCGTGAAAGCGATTGTGTGTGCATAACGCCTGCGTACGCACCGACAAAAGGTCGGCTGATTACATTGTTGGTTTTCCGGACTAGATGAAGAGGTGAACAAAATGAACAGACTCGAACGCGTTACCAAACCAGTGATGTGGTTCATGGCCGCGCTGCTGAGTGCCTTGGCGGCAGGCTGCGGAGGCGGCGGCGGCGGAGATGCGATCCTGGGATCAGGCGGCGTGACCGCTACGAGCCGCGCCCACGGTGACCGCGGTAGTCCCTCTTGCCAATGCCACCGGTGTGGCAATCAACATCAAGAAAATCACTGCCGCGTTCAGTACGGCGATGGACCCCGCCACGCTCACGACAGCCAGCTTTACGCTGGCCTGCCCTGCCGGAACGCCCGTAACAGGAGGCGGGGCAGTTACCTATCTGGCAGCAGGCAATATAGCAACGCTCCCGCTTCCCGCAGCAACCAATCTTCCGGTCAATACCGTATGCACTGCCACGGTTACGACCGCGGCCAAGGACACTGCAGGGACTGCGCTGGCCAGTAACTTTGTGTGGACCTTTAGAACAGGTGCAACGGCAGACACGGCCAAGCCCAGAGTAACCCTCACCGTCCCTGCCACGACGAGCTCCGGTCCAACGACTGGCGTGCCGGCCAACACGGCCATCACCGCCGTCTTCAATGAGGATATGGACCCGACAACGATCACCACACCGGGAACCTTTACGGTGACCTGCGCAGCACCTTGCGTATCTCCCGTCTCCCGCAGGAGGAGGCGCGACCTACGCGGTCGCCGGCAGAACCGCAACCTTTACGCCAACGGCAGCGCTTGTGGTCGGCTCGACCTATACCGCCACGATCAAGGGGACTGGAACCAGCCCGGCCACGGATCTCGCAGGCAATGCGCTGGCAGGCGGTACAAGCACCACCGTCGCGGCAGACTATGTATGGACCTTTACCGCCGCAGCCCCGGACACTACGCCGCCCACGGTGACTGTCGTGAATCCGCTCAATGTTGCCGCCGGCGTCTGTATCAACAAGACGATCAATGCCACTTTCAGCGAAGCGATGAACGCCGGAACAATCACCACGGCGACCTTTACGCTGGCGCCAACCTCAAGCCTTGCCGCACTCGTACCAGCGGTCGTCGCCTATGATCCGCTGACCAATATCGCGAGCCTTAACCCGACGGCGAATCTCACGGCATCGACCAACTATACCGCCACGATCAAAGGCGGCGCCAGCGGTGTCAAGGACGTGGCCGGCAATGCACTTGCAGTCGACAAGGTATGGACCTTTGACACGGGGACAACAACGTGTCTGGCGCCGATAAACATGGGCGCTGCGGCGACATTCGGAATTGCGGCCCACTTCGGGGTTACCAACACTCCTACCGTGCCTATTACCCATATTGAAGGAGATGTGATACTGGATCCGGTTACGTCGGCTATTTGTAATTCAGTGGCAATTGATGCTGCCGGAGGTTTTGGACTTTGTGCCGGCTCTCCTCCCACAATCAACGGGACGGTCATCAGTGCACTTTTTGATCCGGCAAACACTAGAGCCAATGTCGTTGCCGACTTGAATGCAGCGTTTCTCAGCATCACTCCTCCGGCCGGGCCTCCTGCGGCAGGTTCCCTGGGTGGGGCCACCAATTTGCCGGCTGGCACTACTTTAGGAGCCCCGACCGGGAGCGCGCTGGTGTTGGGAGACAACTATTTCACTCCCGGCCTCTATCAATCCCTCACGTCGATTTTGATAACGGGTGATCTCACGCTCGACGCCCAAGGCGATGCCAATGCTGTCTTCGTCTTCCAGTCATCGAGCTCAGTCGGCATGGCAGCCGGTGCCGCCCCTCCCGGCGTACACTCTCGTATCATCCTGACCGGCGGGGCCAAGGCTTCCAACGTCTGGTGGCAGGCAGCCTCGGACGCGACACTCGGTTTGTACTCTGAATTTCAGGGCAACATACTGGCGGCGAGAGATATTACGATGCTGACCGGCGCCACCTCTTGTGGCCGGCTGATGGCTGGAGCGTGGGTGGGTGTGGCAGCTAACACCGGCACGTTTATATTCGACTCCAACGTCGTTTCCGTGCCAGGGCAGCCGTTCGCACCACCTGCCACATATTCAACAACCTGCCAGTAACAACGCTTGAGGCATTAAAACAAAGGCCGGCAGACTCATTTCTGCCGGCCTTTATTGCTGGATCGAGACAAAGTGACGGTTCAGTTAGAAGATTTCCGGTCACGTGAGCACTTTATTATGAACGGTAGATCCTCCTGGAGAACAACATGAATTTGGCAAGAGTGTCAGGGACGCTGAGCATCATGGCGCTCGCGATGATCGCGAGCCCATTGGCAGTGGCGCAAGATTCGGGTTGGTACGGCGGGATCAACATTGGCCAGTCGAGGCGAACATCGACGACGCACGGATCACCAGCGGGCTGCTCGGAGGCGGTTTTGCCACGACCTCGATCAACGATGACGATCGCGACACCGGCTACAAGCTCTATGGCGGTTACCAGCTCAACAGGAATTTTGCCGTCGAAGGCGGTTATTTCGATCTCGGGCGCTTCGGCTTTACGGCGACCACGGTACCGGCAGGCACCTTGAACGGCAGCATCCGGCTCAAAGGCGTGAATCTCGACGCAGTCGGCATTCTGCCCTTCAATGAAAAGTTTTCTGCATTCGGCCGGGCCGGGGTGAACTACGCTGAAGCCAAAGACTCCTTCAGCGGAACCGGGGCTGTCAGTGTGCCTCAATCCCAACCCCAGCAAGCGCGAAGCGAACTACAAGTTCGGCGTGGGGCTGCAGTACAATTTCACAGAATCTCTCGGCATGCGCGCCGAGGCGGAACGCTATCGCATCAACGACGCTGTCGGCAACAAAGGCGACGTCGACCTGGTCTCGATCGGCCTGGTCTATCGCTTCGGCGGGAAAACGCCCGCCCCTGTTCAGCGTGCGGCGGCCCCCGAACCCGTTGCCGCCGCCGCGCCCGAGCCGGTGCCCGTGACGCCGCCGCCTCCGCCGCCGCCAGCACCGAAAGCGCCAGCGCCGAGAAAGGTGACGTTCTCCGCGGATTCTCTTTTCGTTTTCGGCAAAGCGGACGTGTCGCCTGCGGGCAAACAGGCCTTGGACAAGCTTGCTGCAGACCTGAGGGGCGTCGACTTTGATGTCATTACGGTAACGGGACACACCGACCGGATCGGTTCGCACAAATACAATATGGATCTTTCCGAGCGCCGCGCCAATGCGGTCAAGACCTATCTGGTGGAGTCCGGAGGGATCCCCGCCGGCAAGATCGCCGCCAAGGGAACAGACGGATCAGATCCCGTGACGAAACCCGGTGAATGCAAAGGCACGAAGGCGACCAAGGCGCTGATCGCCTGCCTGCAGCCTGATCGGCGGGTGGAAGTCGAAGTCTCCGGCACGAAATAATAAACGCTTGCTGCTGGAGTCATGGCAAGGTTCAGGGTGGCTGCGGGCCATCCTGAACCCTGCGTCTGCTGGCATCCTCTGGAACAACTGCGGGCAAGTAAAGTCTTGTCATTTCCGCGAATGCGGAAAGCAAGATTATTCGGATCCTTCCTGCGATCCGCGCCTTCGCGGGAATAACGCAATGAGCGACGCCACGAGGTCCGCCTGATCTTGCCGCACTTGCAATCTATCAATCCCCTCGCCTCAGCTTGACCCGTTAAAGGTTGAGGCACCAAAACATAGGCCGGCAGAGTCATTTCTGCCGGCCTATCCTATTTAGCCAGGACGAAGGTATGGCGCATATCGGAAGGATTTTGGAAGATTTTGTTGCATTTGCGCAACAACAACCTGAGTTTTTTCGAGAAAACTTGAAACGCTTTGACAATCATGGACTTCCAATTTAGGATTTACACTAACAATTCGTCGTAACTTAATGACTTTATTAGAGACGGTAAGTCCTGCTGGAGGACATCATGAAATTAGCAAGAGGCGCAGGGATGCTGGGTTTGGCAGCATTCGCATTAATCGCCAGCCCATTGGTGGATGCAGCCGACGCAGGCTGGTACGGCGGGGTCAATATTGGCCAGTCGAGAGCGAACATCGACGACGCGAGGATCACCAGCGGGCTGCTGGGGGCAGGTTTTGCCACGACCTCGATCAGCGATGACGACCGCGACACCGGCTACAAGCTCTATGGCGGTTACCAGCTCAACAGGAATTTTGCCATCGAAGGCGGTTATTTCGATCTCGGGCGCTTCGGCTTTACGGCGACCACGGTACCGGCAGGCACCTTGAACGGCAGCATCCGGCTCAAAGGCGTGAATCTCGACGCAGTCGGCATTCTGCCCTATCAATGAAAAGTTTTCTGCATTTGGCCGGGCCGGACTGAACTACGCCGAAGCCGAAGACTCCTTCAGCGGAACCGGAGCCGTCGGTGTGTCCAATCCCGACCCGAGCAAGCGCGAAACGAACTACAAGTTCGGCGTGGGGATTCAGTACAATTTCACTGAATCTCTGGGCATGCGTGCCGAGGCGGAACGCTATCGCATCAACGATGCCGTCGGCAATCGCGGCGACATCGATCTGTTCTCGCTCGGCCTCGTCTATCGCTTCGGCGGGAAAAAATAGTTTACCGGCTGCCTGAGCCCGGGTAGAAACGAGGCCGCCGCCCGTCCTGGTCGCAACGCCTGACCGCGGCCCTAAGTCGTGGCAATTTGCGGAAACAGGCGATCGTATTCACGTTTCACCACCGCATAACATTCACAAACCCGCGCCTCCAGCTTCGGACGGTCCAGCACGGTGATCTTGCCGCGGCTGTAATGGATCAACCCGGCCGTTTGCAGGTGTCCGGCGGCCTCGGTCACGCCCTCGCGGCGCACGCCCAGCATGTTGGCAATCAGCTCCTGGGTCATCGTCAGTTCGTTCGAGGGCAGCCGGTCCAGGCTCAGCAACAGCCAGCGGCACAGCTGCTGTTCGACCGAATGGTGCCGGTTGCACACCGCGGTCTGCGCCATCTGCGTGATCAGCACCTGGGTGTAGCGCAACAGGAGATGCTGCAGTTCTCCGCCCTTGCCGAATTCGCTTTTCAGCACGCTTGCTCTCAGCCGGTAGCCGTAACCCGCGCTCTGCACTACGGCGCGGCTTGGGGTACTTTCGCCACCCATGAACAAGGCGATGCCCACCACGCCCTCGTTGCCTACGATCGCGATCTCGGCGGAGGAACCGTCATGCATGACGTAAAGCAGAGACACGATACTGGTGGCGGGGAAATACACATAGCCCTGATGACTGCCGGATTCGTAGATTGCCTGGCCGAGTTCCATCGGGACTTGCTCCAAATGGGGTAACAGACGCTCGTAGTCGGCGGCGGGCAGCGCGGCGAGAAGATGGTTCTGCTTTGGAGTGTGCGAAACGGACGGTGTTGGGTTCTTAATCATTCGCGTGCATTCTTTAACGAGTATCGAATGGCGCTTCGATTTCGCACCGGACAAGGCTCAGCTTACTGCGTACGATATCGCACATAGCGGGTTGGCGCAATCAGACTGCAAAATTGATTTGCGCAACACACCCGTCAAGATACCGATCGAATTGCCGCAGGCTGGCGGATCAGAATCGCAACTTACTGACTAGTCGCATAGATATGCCGGATCAATCCGGATCGCGGCACCGCACGAGCGGGCCGATACGCAATCGACGACGATATCCTGCCGCCCCCTCGCGCCGCGATTTTCGCGGCGCTGCGATCTGCTGCCGCTACTGAATGACCGTCAGGGTGCCGTTTTCCACCTTGACCCTGGCGCCGACTGCAAAACCCGGTTGTGTCTCATAGGAAACCGTCTGGGAGCCGCCGTTTTCGAGACGCACGACCACTTCGTAGTGCTTGGTCGTTTTCATGCGCTTTTCAATTTCATTGCCGGCGAAGGCCCCTCCGGCGGCCCCTGCCACCTGGGCTGCCGTGGTGCCTCGTCCCTGGCCGACCTGGCTGCCGAGCAACGCGCCGGCCACGCCGCCGGCGATCATGCCGAGATAGCTTCCTTCGCCCTTGACTTCGACCAGGTTGATCGCTTCGACCACCCCGCAATTGACGCATATCCGGGCCGCCTGCCGGGCGCTCGACTGGTAACCCGAACTGGCCTGCAGCGACCGGCCGAGCACCGCGCTGGTCTCCTGATTGCCGACACGGAGTTTTCCCGTCACGGCCGCATCGGCCGAAATTCTGTCGCGGTTCTTGATCGTGTAGGTGCCTTCATACACGCCGGTCCTGATTTCGTTCAGCACGATCTTGCCCTTGACGCCCGCGATCTTGGCGCTCGCCTTTCCGCCCGGAGTGCCGGAGAGTGTCAGGAACAACTCTTCTCCCGTCACAAGCCGCGCGGGAGGATCCACATCGAAACGGTCGATTGTCGGCGCCGCGGCCGAGTACGCCGATCGGGGCCGCCCGTTGGGCGGAAGGTTTACCGACCAGTGGCTCATCGAGAATGGCGCTGGCCACCCTGTTGCCCACGCGCAAGTTGACGGTGGCCGTGCTTTTGGCGGTGATTTTGTCCCGTGTCCTGATGGTGTATGTGCCTTCGTAAACACCGGCTTCGGTTTCTGCCAACACCACGCCGCCCGTTGCGCCGCCGATCTGTACTGCAGCGGTTCCGCCGGGACTGCCGTACAGCGTAAACGCCAGCTCATTGCCCGGAGCGGGCTTGGCCACCGGTTCCACGTCAAAACCGTCGATTCTCGGCGCTGCTGCCGAGTATGCCTGCTGCTGGGCCTGGCTCGCCGGAATGGGCAGCTGAAAGAAAACGGCCAACGCAAACAGTCCAATAACAATCTTGTTGTGCATTTCAGGCTCCTCTTGGAAATCTCGGCTGGCGCGTGGATACATCCTCCGCGATCCGGCTGCATTTAATGCGTCACGATAACCGGCGCTCGTGCGCCCATCGATATCCTGATCCGCGCAGTGCGCATAGTCTGTACGCCAACGTACAAACAGATTGCGGACGCGTCGCGCCAGAATGCACCGATCCCGCGTGGTTCAGCGCACCAACTGGTTGATCTCGATGATTGGAAGCAGGATGGCGAGCACGATCATCAACACCACTCCGCCCATGAGCAGGATCATCACCGGCTCGAGCAGCGTCAGGAAAACCGTCAGGCGCCGCTCGAGGGCCTGGGTCTCCAGGTGCGCGGCGCGCTCGAGCATCTGCTCGAGTTTGCCGCTTGCCTCCCCGCTCGCCACCAGGTGGACCAGCAGCGGTGGAAACGCGCGCGTTTCGCCAAGCGCCCTTGCCAGACTCGCGCCTTCGCGCACACGCCCGATCGCGCGTTCTATGGCCTCTCTCATCACCATGTTGGTGATGACCCGCGCGCCGGAGTTGAGCGGAAACATCCTCGCAGGTGACGCCATCGGCGGGTCCATCACCTTCACCGACGTAACCCTGGCCGGTAGCGCCATGGCAAACGTCGCCGTAACGATGACCCGTGGCAGCATCATTGACTGCGACACAGTGTCGCCCTCCCCGTCCTGCAAGCCCAAGAAACACCACGGGCACGATAAAGACCACAAAAAATGCAACCAGGGTGTCGGCAACGGCTCCGAGGGCTGCGATCCGGGCAACTCGAACCAGGGCAACCCATTCGGTTCGAATGATGAGCGCGGCGGCAAGCCGGGCGACCCGGGCCGCAAAGGCGGAAACAACTAAGCTTGCAGTCTCGTAGTATGGAAAAGGACCCGCGAGGGTCCTTTTTCTTTTATGTGCCTTGTGTACGGCAGCGCACAGCGGATGGCGAGCGAAAGGACTGAAAATGCACCATTGCCCTGATGATTTACCGTGAGTATTTATTTGGAGAAGAATATGAGGAACTACAAACGTGATGCCGCAACGGGTTGCGGCTGGTTTATGGCATTGCTGTTGTCCGCCTTTCTGGCCGGATGCGGGGGCGGGGGCGGCGGAACCGCAAGCTCAATCCCCGACTCGGGCACGGCCGTTCTTCCGGGCGCTGCCGGCACGCCCGGTGCCGCAGCCACTGATCCCACGGTGGGGTCCGCGAGCCCGACCAGTTCCGCCACCAACGTACCGACCAGCACCAATAGCACGGGTAACGTCGTGACCGGCACGCTCGTGACCGCAACCTTTACCCAGGCGATGAATCCGGCGACGATCATCTCGCCGGCGCTCACCTTCACGCTCAAGGAAACGGTAAGCGGAACCAACGTACCGGGTACCGTCACCATGAATGCCACGAACACGATCGCGACTTTCACGCCGACAGCGGCCGCACTCACGCCGAATACCAGCTACACCGCCACGGTTACCACCGCGGCCAAGAACGCCAGTGGCACTGCAATGCCCAGTCCGGTTGCATGGAGCTTTACGACCGCGGCCGTTGCGACTACCGGCCAGGCGCCCGTAAATCTTGGAACAGCCGGCAACTATGTGATTTTCGCAGACACGGGGATCACCAATGCCACGACATGTGTTGTGCCGTGTATCACGGGGGATATGGGTGTCGGCCCGACAGTCACCTCGACCGCCATCACCGGATTCGGGCTGGTCCTGCCGGCAGCAAGTCCGTTTTCAACCTCCGCTCAAGTCACTGGGAAAATCTACGCATTCGATTATGCGGTTCCTACTCCGACTGTCGTGACCACGGCATCAAGCGACATGGGCACTCGCCTACACCGATGCCGCCGGGCGGGCAGCAGGCGTTGGTCCTAACCTGAATCTCGGCGGCGGAACCGTCACCACCCAAACCCTCGCACCTGGCGTCTACACCTGGGGGACCGCGGTGACATTGCCGCCCGGAACCGTTCTCACTCTCGCGGGTGGCCCGACCGACGTCTGGATCTTCCAGATCGCAGGTACTCTCACGACAGCCGCCACTGCAAGCGTGAACCTGTCCGGTGGCGCACTGCCCAAGAACGTCTTCTGGCAGGTAGCCGGCGCATCGGTGAACGTGGGCGCGTCACCTGCACACTTCGAGGGCGTTGTGCTGTGTGGCCCGATCTGCGCAATCAATGTCGGCAGCCTGGCGACGATGAACAGCCGGCTGCTGTCGCAGACCGCGGTCAATCTCGACCAGACCACGGTTACGCAGCCTGCCCCGTAAAATCTGAGCAGCTGAGTCAAAGGCCGGCGGAGATTACTCCGCCGGCCTTTTTTCGTTCTGTTGTTACTACCCCTTCGCGGGTCTCATCCGTGACGTCGCGTGAACCAGACAATGCCGTGTTGCGGGGTATCAGAGCAACTTCTTTCGCCTGTTCCGGTGGCTAACCACCGATGCCAGGGCAAGGCGCATAGTTATCAAATATACATTTAAAAACAACGCATTATATAAACATACTGAAAATCCGCGTGGCCGTCACAGGCCAGCGGATCACTCCCACTCGATGGTGGCAGGAGGTTTGCCGGAGATGTCGTAGACGACGCGGTTGATGCCGCGCACTTCGTTGATGATGCGGTTGGACACCTTGGACAGCAGGCTGTACGGCAGTTCGGCCCAGTGCGCGGTCATGAAATCCTGGGTCTGCACCGCGCGCAGCGCCACCACGTATTCGTAGGTGCGGCCGTCTCCCATCACGCCGACGGACTTGACCGGCAGGAACACGGCGAACGCCTGCGCCGTCTTTTCGTACCAGCCGGAGGCGCGCAATTCGTCGATGAATATCGCGTCCGCGCGGCGCAGCAGCTCGGCGTATTCCGCCCTGACCTCGCCCAGGATGCGCACGCCCAGGCCCGGGCCCGGGAAAGGATGGCGAAACACCATGTCGTGCGGCAGCCCCACCGCCAGGCCCAGCTCGCGCACTTCGTCCTT
The DNA here is from genome assembly GCA_963734595.1 of uncultured beta proteobacterium. Classification (GTDB taxonomy): domain Bacteria; phylum Pseudomonadota; class Gammaproteobacteria; order Burkholderiales; family SG8-41; genus CAKKQX01. The sequence goes on along the minus strand of CAVTHV010000026.1, from coordinate 305,659 downwards.
GAACAGTTCGCGCAGCGGCTCCAGCAGCTTCAGATGCAGCGTCTCGGGCAGGCCGCCGACATTGTGGTGCGACTTGATGGTGTGGGCCTTCTTGGTTTTCGCTCCCGCCGATTCGATCACGTCGGGATAGATCGTGCCCTGCGCCAGCCATTTGACCTTGGGCAGGTTCGCCGCCTCGCGCTGGAACACCTCGATGAACTCGCGGCCGATGATCCTGCGCTTCTGCTCGGGATCGGTAACACCCGCAAGATGCCCGAGGAACTGTTCGCGCGCATCGACGTGGATCACCTTGACGCCGAGATTGTCCGCGAAGGTCTGCATCACCTGTTCGGCCTCGTTCAGCCGCAGCAGGCCGTTGTCGACAAACACGCAGGTGAGCTGCTTGCCGATCGCACGGTGGATCAGCGCGGCGGCAACCGAGGAATCGACGCCGCCGGAAAGCCCGAGCACGACTTCTTCGGCCCCGACTTCGGAGCGGATCCGGCCCACCGCTTCCTCGACATAGTCCGGCATGCTCCAGTCGCCGGCGAGGTTGCAGATTTCCAGCACGAAGCGCTCGATGATCGCCTTGCCCTGCAGGGTGTGCGTGACCTCGGGGTGGAACTGCACAGCGTAAAATCCGCGTTTTTCATCGGCCATGCCGGCAATCGGACATGCCGCGTTGCTCGCGATCACCTTGAATCCTGCCGGCAGTTCGTTGACCTTGTCGCCGTGGCTCATCCACACATCGAGCAGGCCATGGCCTTCCTGATTGGCCCGGTCCTGGATGTCGCGCAGCAGCGCCGAGTGTCCGCGGGCGCGCACCTCGGCATAACCGAACTCGCGCACCTTGCCGCTTTCCACCTTGCCGCCCAACTGCGCCGCCATGGTCTGCATGCCGTAGCAGATGCCGAGCACCGGCACGCCGAGCTCGAAGACGATCTGCGGCGCGCGCGGCGTGCCGCCTTCCCACACCGACGCCGGACCGCCGGAAAGAATGATGCCGCGCGGGTTGAAATCGCGGATGAACCGGTCGTCTACGTCGAACGGATGCAGTTCGCAATAAACGTGGGCCTCGCGCACCCGGCGCGCGATGAGCTGCGAGTATTGCGCGCCGAAATCGAGGATGAGGATTTTTTCGTGAAGCATAGACAGATCAGGGGCTAGGGGCTAGGGAATGGGGGCTGGGGTTTAAGCTTCGCTTTAAGGGCTCGCTGCAAGCTACGCAACATGCGGCCGATTTCGCTCGCCTGTTCTAACAATTTGTTCAATACTTCCGCTTCAAGATAACTCAATCTCTCAGAAAGCAAAAATTGCGTCTCAAGTTCGGCCAACGAACCCATCGCCACCGAAATAAAACGCAAATATTCCTTGGTCGAATCGCGCGCATGACCTTCCGCGATATTGGAAGGAACGGAAATGGCAGCACGCCTCATCTGACTGCTCAATGCGTAGATTTCAGAATTTGGGAACTGTTCGGTAATCAGGTAAACAGCTTGCGCCAAATCCATGGCGGACTGCCAAACCTTGAGATCACGGTAGCTCGCAATAACGCTCACGGTTCCAGTCCCTAATCCCCAGCCCCCAGTCCCTAGTCCCCGCCTTTATTCAGTCCGATAATTGGGCGCTTCCTTGGTGATCTGCACGTCGTGCACGTGCGACTCGCGGATGCCGGCGTGGGTGATCTCGACGAACTCGGCTTTGCGCTGGACCTCGTCGATCGTCCCGCAGCCGAGATATCCCATGCTGGAGCGCAGCCCCCCCATCAGCTGCATGACCAGCGGCACCATGCCGCCCTTGTACGGCACGCGCCCTTCGACGCCTTCCGGCACCAGTTTCTCGGTATCGAGCTCGTCTTCTTCCTGAAAGTAACGGTCGGCCGAGCCCTGCTGCATCGCGCCCAGCGACCCCATGCCGCGATACGTCTTGTAGGAGCGGCCCTGGTAGAGTTCGATCTCGCCCGGCGATTCCTCGGTGCCCGCAAACAGCCCGCCGATCATCACCGCATGAGCGCCGGCGGCGATCGCCTTGGCGATGTCGCCCGAGTAGCGTATGCCGCCGTCTGCGATCAGCGGCACGTCGGTCTTGGCCAGCGCCTTGGCGACGTTGGCCACCGCCGAGATCTGCGGCACCCCAACGCCGGCCACGACCCGCGTCGTGCAGATCGAGCCGGGGCCGATGCCGACCTTGACGCCGTCCGCGCCATGATCGACCAGCGCCTTGGCGGCTGCCGCAGTCGCGATGTTGCCGCCGATGACCTGCGCTTTCGGATAGTTTTTCTTCACCCATTTCACGCGGTTGAGCACCCCCTGGGAATGGCCGTGCGCGGTATCGACCACGATCACATCGGCGCCGGCCTCGATCAGCGCCTCGATGCGCTCTTCGGTGCCCTCGCCCACGCCGACCGCCGCGCCGACGCGCAACTGGCCGAGCCTGTCCTTGCAGGCGAGCGGATGTTCGGTGGATTTGAGGATGTCTTTCACGGTGATCAGTCCGCGCAGTTCAAAGTTCTTGCCTATGACCAGCACCCGTTCCAGGCGGTACTTGTGCATCAGCGCCATCGCTTCTTCGCGCTTGGCGCCTTCGCGCACCGTCACCAGGCGCTCGCGCGGCGTCATGATGTTCTTGACCGGCTGGTCGAACCGGGTTTCGAACCGCAGATCGCGGTTGGTGACGATGCCGACCACTTTTCCCGCCGCGTCGATGACCGGCAGGCCGGAGATCTTGTGCTGGCTGGTCAGGTCGAGCACGTCGCGCACCGTCATGTCCTGGGTGATCGTGATCGGGTCCTTGACCACGCCGCTCTCGAAGCGTTTGACCTTGGCCACTTCGGCAGCCTGCGCCTTGGGCGACATGTTCTTGTGGATGATGCCGATGCCGCCTTCCTGGGCGAGGGCGATCGCGAGCCGCGCCTCGGTCACGGTGTCCATGGCGGCGGACACCACGGGGATATTCAGCGAGATACTGCGGGTAAACCTGGTTTTGAGACTGACTTCACGCGGGAGGACGTTCGAGCGGGCCGGGACAAGCAGGACATCGTCGAAGGTTAGGGCTTTTTGCACCACGCGCATGTTTTCGATCCTTCGCAAAGGCCGCATTATACGCGGGCCGTTGTAAACGGCCAAGATGCCCGTGCGTTAGTCCATTGACTCGATGGGACAAACTCGCTATGGTGGCCCCCAAATACGGGATGCGTCCCCGCCCCTGCACGAAACGGAGAGAGATTAACGTGAAACGAATTATCGGCGTGATTCTGGTGCTGCTGTCAGGCGCGGCCTATGGCCAGCTTTTCAAATGCGTGGATAAATCCGGCAAGGTCGAATATGCCAGCGTGTGTCCGCCCGGCACCAAGCAGGAGGCCACCGGCATCCGGAATACGCCCGGCGCCCCGGCCAGCAGCGCGGCGCCGCAGAAGTCGTTCGCGGAACAGGACGCCGAATTTCGCAAGCGCCAGATCGAACAGCAGCAAGCCGCCTCCAAGACGGAAAAGAAATCGGAAGAGGAGGCAGAACGCCAGCGCGCGTGCGAAAGCACGCGTTCCTACCTCGCGAGCCTGAAGTCCGGCGCCCGCATTGCGCATACCGATCCGAAGACCGGCGAACGCGTGTTTCTCGAAGACAAGGACCGCGAGAAGGAAATTGCCGACGCCCAGCGCGCGGTGGATACTAACTGCAAGTAAGCTGCCGGCGCCGCAAAGGCCATCTCGCGGCGCTCAGGTTTTCCGGTTGGCCCGCCGCCGGCGCGCGTCCTTGGGGTCCGCGATCAGCGAGCGGTAGATCTCGATGCGGTCCCCGTCCTTCAGCACGGCATCCGGCATGGCCGCTTTGCCGAAAATGCCGATCTTCCGGCAGGCCGGGTCGATTTGCGGATGACGCTGCAGAATACCCGACTGCTCGATCGCCTGCCGTGCCGTCGTCCCCGGCGTAACTGTGAGCGCGATCAACGACTGGGTGTCGGGAAGCGCGTAAACCACTTCGACCGCAATCGGCCCGTCACCCGCGGCCATATACTTTCTCCGCGCGGTGGACAAAGCCATCGACGATGGTGTTGGCGATATGGCCGAATACCGGGCCCACCAGTTTTTCCAGCAGTCGGCTCGAAAAGGCGTAATGCAGGCGGAAATCGATTTTGCAGCCCTGGCCAGAGAGATCGGTAAAGCGCCAGCCGCCGTCGAGCGTACGGAACGGCCCCTCGACCAGCTTCATGGACAAGGCGTGCGGGGGTTCCTTGGTGTTTTCCGTGGTGAAGCTTTGCCTGACGCCGTGAAAGTTGATCTCGATCGTCGCCCGCGTTCTGCGCTCGTCCCGATAGCCCGCACCGCCGCACCAGGGCAGGAACTCGGGATAGCTTTCCACCGCATCGACCAGCGCGAACATCTGCTCCGCCGAGTAGCCGACCAGCATCGATTTATTGACTTCGGACATTTTCTTTATAGACGGATGCGCCCTGCGGCGCGCTGGTAGAATAGCACTACTGTCTCAAAGTTCCAGCCATGAGTATCATTCAAAACAAGAAGGCCTTCCACGACTATTTTATCGAGCAGCGTTTCGAAGCCGGAATCGCGCTCGAAGGCTGGGAAGTCAAGGCGATCCGCGCCGGCCGCGCGCAGCTGAAAGAAGCGTACGTGATGGTGCGCAACACCGAGATTTTCCTGATCGGCTGCCACATCAGCCCGCTGCCCACCGCTTCCACGCATATTAATCCGGACCCCACGCGCACGCGCAAGCTGCTGCTGCACGCCGAGGAAATCAACAAGCTGATCGGCAGCGTCGAGCGTGCCGGCTACACGCTGGTGCCGCTCGACCTGCATTACACGCGCGGCAGGGTCAAGCTCGAGATCGGGCTCGCCAAAGGCAAGAAACAGCACGACAAGCGCGAAGCGGAAAAGCAGCGCGAGTGGGAGCGCGACAAGCAGCGGCTGATGAAAATGAAGAACTAGGCGTCGCGGCAGCCATCCGACGCCATGAGCATCGGCAGTCGCTCAAGCATGATATTATTTATTAATAAAAACAACGGCTTATAGTCACCACATGGCTGATCAGCAAATCCTGGATCGCTGCGCATGTTGCGACTGACCGAACTCAAGCTTCGTCTCGATCACTCCGAACACGAGTTGAAGGCTGCCATACTCAAGCGGCTCGGGATAGGCGCGAACGAACTCGCCGGGTATTCGATCTTCCGTCGCAGTTATGACGCGCGCAAGCCGTCGGCCATCACGCTCACTTACACGCTGGACGTCGAGGTGACGAACGAGGCAGCGCTGCTCCAACGCCTGGAAGATGGCGAGCGGCATGTCAAGCCCACGCCGGACACCCGCTACCAGTTCGTCGCCAAGGCGCCTCACGTGCTGCCTTCCAGGCCGGTGGTGATCGGCACCGGCCCCTGCGGGTTGTTTGCGGGCCTGATCCTGGCGCAGATGGGCTTTCGGCCCATTATCCTGGAGCGCGGCAAGATCGTGCGCGAACGGACCAAGGACACCTTCGGACTTTGGCGCAAAGGACAGCTCAATCCCGAATCCAATGTCCAGTTCGGCGAAGGCGGCGCGGGCACGTTCTCCGACGGCAAGCTCTACAGCCAGATCAAGGATCCGCATCACTACGGGCGCAAGGTGCTCACGGAATTCGTCAAGGCCGGCGCCCCCGATGAAATTCTCTACGTCAGCAAACCTCACATCGGCACCTTCAGGCTGGTGGCGATGGTTGAAAACCTGCGTGCGACCATCCAGGAGCTCGGCGGCGAGATCCGTTTCCAGAGCAGAGTCGAAGATTTCGATATCGACAACGGTCAGGTGCGCGGCGTGACGCTCGCCGGCGGCGAACATATCGCCGCCGATCACGTCGTGCTGGCCGTCGGCCACAGCGCGCGCGATACGTTCCAGATGCTCTACGACCGGGGCGTGCATATCGAAGCCAAACCCTTTTCGATCGGACTGCGCATCGAGCACCCGCAGTCGCTCATCGACCGCGCGCGCTTCGGCAAGAACGCCGGCCATCCGCTGCTCGGCGCCGCCGATTACAAACTGGTTCATCACTGCGGCAACGGCCGTTCCGTCTACAGCTTCTGCATGTGCCCGGGCGGCACCGTGGTCGCCGCCACGTCGGAGCCGGGGCGGGTCGTCACCAACGGCATGAGCCAGTATTCGCGCAACGAGCGCAACGCCAACAGCGGCATCGTCGTCGGCATCACGCCCGCCGATTATCCCGGGCATCCGCTGGCCGGCATCGCCTTCCAGCGCCACTGGGAAGCGCGAGCATTCGAAGCCGGCGGCGGCAATTACTGCGCGCCCGCGCAGCGCGTCGGCGATTTTCTGGCAAACCGTCCGTCGACTGCGCTCGGGTCGGTCGTGCCGTCCTATACACCCGGCATCCATCTGACTGATCTCTCCGCCTGCCTGCCGGATTACGTCATCGCAGCGATACGCGAAGCCCTCCCCGTCTTCGATAAACAGATCAGGGGATTCGCCATGGACGATGCCGTGCTGACAGGCGTCGAGACCCGCACATCGTCTCCGATTCGCATCCGGCGCAATGACGAGTACCAAAGCCTGAACACGCGCGGGCTGTTTCCCGCAGGAGAAGGTGCGGGCTACGCGGGCGGTATCATGTCGGCCGCAGTGGACGGGATCGAGGTGGCGGAAGCCGTGGCGCTGAGCATGCTCGGACGCGCCGCCGGCAAAGGCCGTGATGGCCCCGCAGAAAAAACACAGGGAAGTTAAAAGGTGGGGTGGCTGATGGGACTCGAACCCACGACAACCGGAATCACAATCCGGGACTCTACCAGCTGAGCTACAGCCACCATCCATCTATGAAAAGTAAATCTATCGCGTTTTTCAGCTCTAAATTCATTTCTTTTGCAATTGCCGAAGAATGTCCCTTTTTGTAGGTAATTAGATTCTGAAGGCCCGACCTTTGCCGATAGTAAGTGGCAATTTCAAGTGGATTATCGACGTTTAGCTCAGGATGCGGCTCAAAAAAATCTATTGCAATTATCCTGCCCTGCCCGTTTTCTCTTAGTGCCTGCGCAAAATGAAGCGTGGAATAACCGATAAAGCAGCCGATCTCGACAATTAGATTTGGTCTTAGGGTTCTTGTGAGTCCGTATAGAAAATCCCCAAGAGCAGTATTAACTGAAGTTGGGTGAGTGAAGGGCTTGGCCTCCAATTCGGCAATGGATTGGTTTAAAAACATTTTTCGCTGCTACTCGCGAGTAAATCTAAGATGATTAACGAAAGCACACGTCATTTTTAGATTAAATCTAATTAAAAAACTTTGCGTTGTGTCAAATTTTCCCAAATTATCGTCATTTTTAATTACCGACGGCGGAAGGGGGAAAAACTCTTATCTAGGAAACACTAAGACATTAGTGGCAACTTAGGCGGGCGTAAAGGGATTTTCCCAGAGGAAATAACTACAACGGGGCGATCTGCGTCAGATGACCCTCCACATTGTGGGAAACCGTTTATAGCGTGTATAAGGACCTACCCGGCGAATGTGCGTTCGCAGGACGTGCCCCGGACGCCCTTGGTCAGTGAAACTCAAGGCCGAAGCGGCCCGGCTCCGATTCGGTGGTAGCAGTGTTGCCGATGGATTTCGCTGAGAGGTTCGGTGCATGCTTCATACACCTCAATCAGTACCTGAAAATACACGAATTGGACACTGCCCTGAGACAATGCCAGCAGACCGAATACTATACCCACGAGAATGCCGCCTTGCGCGACAAAGTTCATTCGATGGTATCTGGCTGCTGCTATAGTAAAGATTGATCGAGGCGCGTAGTGCAAAACAAACGCCATGGCCAGAACGGTGGTCCACAATCCGGGACTCTACCAGCTGAGCTACAGCCACCGTCGAAAAAACGTGAGGGCGCGAATCTGGCGCGCCCGGCGGGACTCGAACCCACAACCCCCGGCTTAGAAGGCCGGTGCTCTATCCGGTTGAGCTACGGGCACTGTCTAGCAACCGGCCTGGGCAACGCCGGGTAAGTTGGTCGGGGTGGAGAGATTTGAACTCCCGACATCCTGGTCCCAAACCAGGCGCGCTACCAGGCTACGCTACACCCCGGAAAATGCTGGTTCCCGACACCGGAAATCAACCCGGTGTTATCCCGAAACCAAAGGCGCGTAATATACTCCCCACCCTGCCAAAGGTCAATTAAACTAGGCGGGGCGTCGCCCCTTGGCAGCCGTTCGTTTGTCAACTTGCGAAGGGTTCGGATTTCTGATATTAAAGCGGTTTTTTTAATGGATAATAGGGCTCATGGCCACTGAATTGCACAAGGCTTTCCCGGCCTATAAACCCAAGGGTAAAGAGGAATACATGAATCCGCGACAGCTCGCGCACTTCCGCAGCATGCTGGAAGAAATGAAGAACGGGCTCTCGCAGGATATCGACCGCACGGTCCATACCATGCAGGACGAGGCCACGATTTTCGCCGACCCCAACGACCGGGCGAGCCAGGAATCCGACATGTCGCTCGAGCTGCGGAACCGCGACCGGGAACGCAAACTCATCAAGAAGATCGACGAGACGATCCAGCGCATCGACAGCGGCGATTACGGTTACTGCGAGTCGTGCGGCGTGGAAATCGGATTGAAACGTCTTGAAGCGCGGCCGACCGCCACGCTGTGCATCGACTGCAAAACGCTCGACGAAATGCGCGAGCGCCAGGTCGCCAAATAACCTGCGGCACCCGCGGCACAAAAAGCAAGAGGGGCGGCCCCTGGGCCGCCCCTCTCTTTTTTACAGCCTGTAAAGCCGGATTACTGCACCGTCTGGGCCTCCGCGGCCACGGCTTTCATCGACAGCCGCAGGCGTCCCTTGTCGTCGGCCTCGAGCACCTTCACGCGCACCGCCTGACCTTCCTTGAGGTGGTCCGCCACGCTGTTGACGCGCTCGTTGGCGATCTGCGAAATGTGCAGAAGGCCGTCGCGGCCGGGCAGCACGCTGACAATCGCCCCGAAGTCGAGGAGTTTCAGGACGGTGCCGTCGTAGATGCGGCCGACTTCGACGTCCGCGGTCAGCTCTTCGATGCGCTTCTTCGCAGCCTCGCCGCCTTCGGACGAGACACATGCGATCGTGACCGTGCCGTCGTCCTCGATATCGATGGTGGTGCCGGTCTCTTCGGTGATCGCGCGGATTACGGCGCCGCCCTTGCCGATCACGTCGCGGATTTTCTCCGGCTTGATCTTGATCGTGATCATGCGCGGCGCGTACGCCGACAGCTCGGTGCGCGGGCTGTCGACCACCTGCTTCATCTTGCCCAGAATGTGCATGCGCCCTTCGCGCGCCTGCACCAGCGCGGCGTGCATGATCTCCTTGGTGATGCCGGTGATCTTGATGTCCATCTGCAGCGCCGTAACGCCGCGCTCGGTACCGGCAACCTTGAAGTCCATGTCGCCCAGATGGTCCTCGTCACCGAGAATATCGGACAAAACGGCGAAGCGGTTGCCTTCCTTGATCAGGCCCATCGCGATACCCGCGACGTGGGCCTTCATCGGCACCCCGGCATCCATCAGGGCGAGACAGCCGCCGCACACCGACGCCATCGAGCTCGAACCATTCGATTCGGTGATCTCCGACACCACGCGCAGCGAGTAACCGAATTCCTCCGGGGTGGGCAGCACCGCCAGCAGCGCGCGCTTGGCGAGCCGGCCATGGCCGATCTCGCGGCGCTTGGGCGAACCGACGCGCCCCGTCTCGCCTGTCGCATAGGGAGGGAAGTTGTAGTGGAGCATGAAGCGTTCGCGGTACTCGCCCTGCAGCGCATCGATGATCTGCTCGTCGCGCGAGGTGCCGAGGGTGGCCACCACCATCGCCTGGGTTTCGCCACGGGTGAACAGCGCCGAACCGTGCGCCCGCGGCAGCACGCCGGTGCGTATCGTGATCGGGCGCACCGTGCGCGTATCGCGGCCGTCGATGCGCGGCTCGCCGTTCAGAATCTGTCCGCGCACGATTTTCGATTCCAGCGCGAAGCAGGTTTCCTTGACTGCGTTGGCGTCCGGGCCGCCTTCCGTGCCGACGCCGACCTCCGTAAACACGCGTTTCCAGAGGTTGTCGATCGCCTCGGAGCGGGCCTGCTTCTGCTTGATCTGGAACGCCGCGTTCAGATCGCCCTCGGCGAGCTGCGAAATGCGCGCAACCAGCGCCTCGTCTTTCTGCGGGGGCGCCCAGTCCCACATCGGCGCACCCACCTCATCGGCCATCTCATTGATGGCATTGATCACCGCCTGCATCTGCTCGTGACCGTAGACCACGGCGCCGAGCATCACGTCTTCGGACAATTCCTGGGCTTCGGATTCGACCATCAGCACCGCCTGCTGGGTGCCCGCCACGACCAGATTGAGCTGCGATGACTTGAGCTCGGTCGCGGTCGGATTCAGCACATACTGGCCGTCGAGGTAGCCGACGCGCGCCGCGCCGATGGGGCCGTTGAACGGGATACCGGAGATCGCGAGCGCTGCGGACGTGCCGACCATCGCCAGGATATCCGAATCGATTTCGTTGTTCGACGACATCACCGTGGCAACGACCTGCACCTCGTTGTAGAAGCCGTCGGGAAACAGCGGCCGGATCGGGCGATCGATCAGACGCGACGTGAGAATCTCTTTTTCCGAAGGGCGGCCTTCGCGCTTGAAAAAGCCGCCGGGAATTTTGCCCGCGGCATAAGTGCGTTCCTGGTAGTCCACGGTAAGGGGAAGAAAATCCTTCCCTGCCGCCGCGCTTTTGCTGCCCACGACCGTCACCAGCACCACCGTATCTTCCATGCTGACCATGACTGCGCCGCTCGCCTGGCGCGCGATTTCGCCCGTCTCCAGCGTCAGTTGATGACGCCCGTACATCAGTGTTTTCTTTATATGATTCAAGATATTTTCCTTTTCCTCAAAACAAAAAGACCGCGCAATCGCGGTCTTCGGCTAATTTCTCATCGCATGCGCGTGACAAGACGCTCATGCCACAGGCGCGCTGGGAAACCGTTTTTTCGTTCGTACTCCGCACCCACCATGACGGGGGCCTGTTACTTGCGCAATCCGAGCCGCTCGATCAACGCTTTGTACTGCTCGGTATTTTGTCTCTTCAGATAATCCAGCAGCTTGCGACGACTGCTTACCATCCGCAACAAGCCCCGACGCGAATGATGATCCTTGACGTGGGTCTTGAAATGCTCGGTGAGGTCGGTGATCCGCGCCGTCAACAAAGCAATCTGCACTTCCGGCGACCCGGTATCGCCCTGAGCCCGCTGGTAATCCTTGACCAACTGGCCTTTTTGAGTGGTTGTTACCGCCATTTTGCTTCTCCAACTGGAAAATCCGGCTATTTTACCCTCTAACCCCAAGTTTTCTCAAGTAATACTTGCCTGCCCGCGTCATGGCGCCAAACCCATGGCCGGAAGGTCGTTGCCCTGCGCCAGCAGCCGCCGTACTACCATTTTGGACGGCGCCTGGATCTCCACAATCCCCAGGAATCCCCGCCCCGGGGCGTAGATCCGCGCCAGGCCTGTCGCCAGCGCTTCCGGCCATTCGATCCCCCGCCCGGTAACGATCTGGCGCGCCTGGCCCGGGTCCAAGTCTATACGCGGCAGGGCAGCGACCAGCGAGTCGACAGGCAACAGCCGTGCCCGCCGCCCGTCCTGTGGCAAGCGCTCCAGTTCTTCAAGCGTGACCGACCCTTGGTCGAGGTGGAATGCGCCGACTGCGGTACGCCTGAGGGCGGCAAGGCAGGCACCGCACCCCAGGTCACGGCCGATGTCTTCAGCCAGCACCCTGATATACGTGCCCTTGCTGCACCGTACCGTTATCCTGAGTTCGTCGCCTCCGAAGCTGACGAGGTCGAGCGCGACAATGCTTACCGGCCGCGGCGCGCGCGCCAGCTCTTTGCCGGCGCGCGCATACTTGTAGAGCGGCTGGCCTTCGTGTTTCAGCGCGCTGTACATCGGCGGTGTTTGCATGATATCGCCGCGAAAACGCTGCAACGCCGCCTCGACCTGCTCATGCGTGGCGCTGACGCCGGCATGCGCGGTCACCGCACCTTCCATATCCCCCGTCGTGGTGGTCACGCCGAGCTTGATGGTTGCGGCGTAGGTCTTGTCGCCGTCGAGCAGCAGTTGTGAGAACTTGGTCGCCTCGCCGAAACAGACGGGAAGCAGCCCGCTCGCCATGGGATCGAGCGTGCCGGTATGGCCGGCTTTTGCCGCGAGCAACAGGGTTTTCGCCCGGGTTACTGCCGTCTGGGAACTGATTCCAAGCGGCTTGTCGAGCAACAGCACGCCGTCGATCCGTTGGCGCCGGGGCCGGTCCTGCGCGGTCGTGGATCGAAGCGCGCCGTTCGTCACTTGTCCGCGGACCGGTCGGGATCGCTCGCGACCGCGGCGTCTATCAGGCGCGACAGGCGCATGCCGCGTTCGACCGAAACATCATATTTGAAGTGCAGTTCGGGCACGATGCGCAGCTTCAGGCGCTGCGCCAGCTGGCTGCGCAGGAATCCTGCTGCATGCTGCAACGCGGCTTCGGTCTCTTCGGCGCCCTCAGCGTCGCCCATGCACGTGAAGAACACTTTGGCGTGAGAATAATCCTGGGTGACTTCGACGTCGGTAAGCGTGATCATGCCGACGCGCGGATCCTTGAGCTCGAGGCGAATGATCCCGGACAGCTCGCGCTGGATCTGTTCGGCAACACGCCGGCTGCGCGGATAATCTTTCGGCATGAAAATGCGTGGGGCGCCAGGATGGCGGGGAAAAACCGGGCACAGCCCGGTCCTCGCCGCCTTGCGCCCTGCTCCTTACAGTGTTCTCGCCACTTCGACGACCTCGTAAGCCTCGATCTGATCGCCGGCCTTGAGATCGTTGAAATTCTTCAGAGACAGGCCGCACTCGAATCCGGCCTTGACCTCGCGCACATCGTCCTTGAAGCGCTTCAGCGAATCGAACTCGCCGTCGTGGATGACGACATTGTCGCGCAACACGCGCACCTTGGCGCTGCGCTTGATCACGCCGCTGAGCACCATGCAGCCCGCGACCGTGCCGATCTTCGAGATGCGGTAGATTTCGCGCACTTCGACCAGTCCCAGCACGCTTTCTTTTCTTTCCGGCGACAGCATGCCGGAAAGCGCCGCCTTGATCTCGTCCACGGCATCGTAAATGATGTTGTAGTAGCGGATATCCACGCCATTGCTCTCGGCGAGCTTGCGCGCGGCCGCATCGGCGCGGACGTTGAAACCGATGACCACCGCTTTCGACGCCAGCGCCAGGTTGATATCGGACTCCGTGATGCCGCCGACCGCGGCATGAACGATATTGACCTTGACCTCGCTGGTGGACAGCTGGGTCAGCGCATGCGACAGGCCTTCATAAGAACCTTGCACATCGGCCTTGATGATCAACGACAGCGATTTGGTCCCGCCCTCGCCCATCTGCTCGAACATGGTCTCGAGCTTGGCCGCGTGCTGTTTCGCGAGTTTGACGTCGCGGTATTTGCCCTGACGGAACAGCGCGATTTCGCGCGCCTTGCGTTCGTCGCCCAGGACCAGCACTTCGGCGCCCGCGGCGGGAACGTCCGAAAGACCGAGAATTTCCACCGGGATCGAAGGACCGGCCTGATCGATGGTGCGTCCGGCCTCGTCCACCAACGCGCGCACGCGCCCGAACACGGCTCCGGCCAGCAGCACATCGCCGCGCTTGAGCGTTCCGGACTGGACCAGGATCGTCGCCACCGGCCCGCGACCCTTGTCGATCCGTGATTCGATCACGAGGCCCTTGGCTGGCGCATCCTTTGCCGCTTTCAATTCCAGCACTTCTGCCTGCAGCAGAATACTGTCGAGCAGCGCATCGATACCCTTGCCGGTCTTGGCCGACACCTCGACGAACATGGTGTCGCCGCCCCATTCTTCCGGCACCACCTCCCGGGCGGACAGGTCCTGCTTGACCCGTTCCGGGTTGGCCTCAGGTTTGTCGACCTTGTTCAGCGCGACGACGATCGGCACCTTCGCCGCCTTGGCGTGGTGAATGGCCTCTATCGTCTGCGGCATCACGCCGTCGTCCGCGGCGACGACCAGGACCACGATATCCGTGACCTTGGCGCCGCGTGCGCGCATCGCGGTAAAAGCCTCATGACCGGGCGTATCGAGAAACGTAATCATGCCTTTTGCAGTCTCGACGTGATAAGCGCCGATATGCTGGGTAATGCCGCCGGCTTCGCCGCTCGCGACGCGGGTGCGGCGGATGTGATCCAGAAGCGAGGTCTTGCCATGATCGACGTGGCCCATGACCGTCACCACCGGTGCGCGCGGCTCGAGCTTGATCTCGGCGTGCTCCTGCGGTTGCTCCGTGAGGAAAGCGTCGGGTTCATCGAGCTTGGCGCGCTTCGCGACATGCCCCATCTCCTCGACCACGATCATCGCCGATTCCTGGTCGATCACCTGGTTGATGGTCGCCATGGTGCCCAGCTTCATCAGCACCTTGATCACCTCGGCGGCTTTCACCGACATCTTGTGCGCGAGATCACCAACCGTGATGGTCTCGGGCACCAGGACATCGCGCACCACCGGTTCGCTGGGCGCCGTAAAGGCATGCTGCTGTTCGGTTTCTTCGCGATGGGCGGCGTGGCGCGCCTTGCGCTCGCGCCATCCCAGGCCGCCGGTCACGTCGCCGCGCGTCTTGATGCTGCGCTTCTTGACCGATTCGTCCTTCCAGATGACCTGCTTGACCGGTTTCTTGACGCCCTTCTTCTCGCCCTTTTCCTCGGGTTTGACTTCCGGTTTGTGCAGCGTCCCCGCGACTTGAGGTTCGGCGGCCGCTGCGACAACCGGTTTTTCGGGTTCGGCAAGCTTGGCTTCGGCGGGCGGCGCTTCTACCTCAACCGGGGCCTTCTTGCGGCGGTCCTGCTTCTTCTGAACATCTTCAGTCTGGCGTGCGGTGAGCGCAGCCTGCTTCTTCGCCTCCGCCTCGCGCAATGCAATCTGCTCGGCGTCGATAACCGGCTTGACCTCGGCGGGCGCCACGACCTCTGCCTCGGGCGCATCGCGCTTCACCAGCACGCGTTTCTTGCGCACCTCGACCTGAATGGTGCGCGACTTGCCTGTGCTGTCCGATTTCTTGATCTCGGTGGTCTGCTTGCGCGTGAGCGTGATCTTCTGCTTGGCTTCCTTGCCGCCGTGCACTTCGCGCAGATAATCGAGCAGCTGGGTCTTGTCTTTCTCGGTCAGCGCCGTTTCCGCAGTCAGCGCCTTCCTGACGCCAGCCGCCTGCAACTGCTCCATGAGCAGCGCCGGGGGCAGCCCCAGTTCCTTGGCAAATTGTGTGACGTTGATTTGCGCCATTTATCTTTTCTTAAGCGTTAGTTTCAGCAAACCACGGCGCGCGGGCAGCCATGATCAACTGCTTGACGCGCTCCGCATCGAGGGCAGTGAGCTCCACCAGATCATCGGTGGCAAAATCAGCGAGTTCCTCCTGGGTGCCGACGCCCTTGGAAGCGAGCAGGCGCGCGGTTTCGCCGTCCATGCCCTCGACCTTCATCAGATCCTCGACGTCATGCTCCACTTTCTCTTCGCTCACGATCGCCTGTGTGAGCAGCGCATTGCGCGAACGGCTGCGCAATTCATTGACCGTGCTCTCGTCGAATGACTCGATTTCGAGCATTTCGTTGAGCGGAACGTAGGCGACTTCTTCCAGCGTGGAGAAGCCTTCCTGCACCAGGATATCGGCGACCTCCTCGTCGACATCGAGTTTCTCCATGAACATCGTGCGCAGGCGCGTCGACTCTTCCTCGCCCTTCTTCTGCGACTCTTCGACGGTCATGAGGTTGAGCTCCCAGCCGGTCAGTTCGCTGGCGAGCCTCACGTTCTGGCCGCTGCGGCCGATCGCCTGGGCAAGGTTTTCCTCATCGACGACGATGTCCATGCTGTGCTTTTCCTCGTCGACGACGATACTGCTTACTTCCGCCGGCGCCAGCGCATTGATCACGAACTGGGCAGGGTCGGGGTTCCACAAGATGATATCGACGCGTTCGCCGGCAAGCTCGGAAGTCACGGCTTGCACACGCGAGCCGCGCATGCCGACGCAGGTGCCGATCGGATCGATGCGCGGGTCATTCGATTTCACGGCGATCTTGGCACGCGAGCCCGGATCGCGCGCCGCAGCCTTGATTTCAAGCATGCCGTCGTCGAGTTCAGGTACCTCGAGTTCGAAGAGCTTGATCAGGAACTCGGGCGCGGTGCGCGAAAGGATCAGCTGCGGGCCGCGGCTTGCACGGTCGGTTTTCCAGACGTACGCACGCACACGGTCGCCAATCCGCAGATTTTCCTTCGGGATCAACTGATCACGCGGCAACAACGCTTCGAGGCGGCCCGATTCGATGATCGCGTTGCCGCGCTCCATGCGCTTGATCACTCCGGTCACCAGATACTCTTCTCTGGCCAGGAACTCGTTGAGAATCTGTTCGCGCTCCGCGTCGCGTATTTTCTGCAGAATCACCTGCTTCGCAGCCTGCGCACCGATGCGGCCAAACTCCACCGCCTCAAGCGGCTCTTCGATGTAGTCATCGAGCTTGATCTCGGGATTCTGTTTCTGCGCCTCGCCCAGGGCGATCTGGCGCGGTTCAAACTCGACGGCATCTTCGGGCACAACATGCCAGCGGCGGAACGACTGGTACTCACCGGTGGCCGGGTCGATCGAAACGCGCACTTCGACGTCGTCGTGAAAGCGCTTCTTGGTCGCCGACGCGAGCGCCTGCTCGAGCGCGCCGAACACGATCGTCTTCTCGACGTTCTTTTCCCGCGCCAACGCATCCACGAGTAACAAAATTTCGCGGCTCATCTCGACCTCCTGCTAAATTGCGGGGACCAGGCGCGCCTTCTCCAGGTTCGCCAGATCGAGCGACAGCACTTTGCCATCGACTTCGAGCCGCACCTTGCCGGCGCCAGTTTCCCGCAACACACCCACAAAATTTCTTTGCCCGTCCACCGGAATGCGCAGCTTGATACGCGCCTTCTGCCCGGCAAAACGCACAAAATCCCGTTCGTTCTTCAACAACCTGTCCAAACCCGGCGACGAAACTTCGAGGCGGTCGTAGTTGATGTTCTCGACCGCCAGCAACCGTGTCAGGTGATGGCTGACCGCCGCACAATCATCGACGTCTATCCCGCCAGGCTTGTCTATAAAAACACGTAAAAACAACCCCTTACCGGATCTTTCCAGATCCACCAGCTCGTAGCCGAGCCCCGCCAGAGTCGTTTCCAACAATGCCTGTAAATCCATTGCAAATCAGCGCCACAAACAAAAAATGGGCGAACCGCCCACCTTTTTTTTAACAGAGGGCGGAGTTTAACAAAAATCGCGCTCGAATCCAATAGCCAAGGCCGCTTTTCTGCCAAAAGACAGCTTTAAAAAACCGTTCCGCTTAAGGCAGTTAGCGCCATGATCTGGATGTCCGCGGCGCACCCGGCACCCGGTTCCGGGCGGATAATTTCGGGCGCCATCCTTAGCGGCAAATTCCTTAAAAACATCCGAATTTCCCGGCTTCAATTGTCGGTTTCCATACCTTCCCTGGGACCGCTTGCCCCTGTCGCCGCGTGCCTTTTACGTCGTTTTACAGCTCCGGCTGGACGAGTTGGCGGAGATCTCCGCGCGCATGGCGCAAGCGATGTTGAGCGACCAGATGCATCCCGCCGGCCGGTGCCCGCCCCGACGCTGATCGCATTCCGCCGCGTCTCAATCTGGCGGTCGATGGAAGGATCCGAGGCGGACGCGTGAATTACATTATGCCGTTGTTTTATAACGATTATTTTACTATGACAACGTCCTGTCTTTGCTTCGGACGGAGACGCGCAGGACCCACGTTGCTCTGCATCTCGGCAACGGCGGGCCTTGATCTTCGTCAAGCGCTCGGCGGGACTGGCGGATAGAGTTAGCACTGGCGATCGGTGTTCGACCACAGGGATCAACAGGTCAGCAAAAATACAGCTTCGATCGGCCTTCGACTCAGCGTAATCGAATTGATGTAGGTCAAGGCACGCGGCATCCCGTGCGGTAGTCTTTGCCGGATGTACAGCGATTTGTCTACGGGAATTCAGCATGATCGGTTATTGGAACAGATTGAATAAACTGCCTACCGCATTTTTTTGCGGGTACACGCCGCCCTGCGGCTCCACCGGAAGGAGTAACCATGAAAAAGCTAACTCGTTGTATTGATAGCGCTGTTTGCGTCCGCGTATGCGCAGGCTGCCGACATGTCTCTGCTCGACAAGGCAAAGACCGAGGGTAAGGTTGCGTACTACGCCAACATTACCGCGGTCGAGCCGATCATGAAGGCCTTCATCGCCGACACTGGCATAAAAGCCGAATACACCAGGATCTCGACCGCAAAATTTGTGGCCACGGCCATCACCGAATTCGAGGCCGGCAAGTTCATGGCCGATGTCGTCCAGGGTCCCCTGCCGGTGCTGGAGATACTCAAGGACAAGGGTATCCTGGCGCCCGTACCGTTCGCCGGCGGCAGCGGGCTATCCGGAGTGGACCCGGAAGGACGACCGCATTCAGCTTTTCGGCGTCGAGTATATCGCCCTGATCTACAACAAGGAGCTGGTCAAAAAGGCGGATGTGCCGCGGCGCTACGAGGATCTGACCAATCCCAAGTGGAAGGACAAGATCGTCATGCCGAATCCGGCCAATCATGCGACGACGATCTGCTGGCTGGTCGGGCTCAAGGAGCACGTCTTCAAGTCCGAGGCCGAATGGATGAAATTCCTGAAAGGGCTGGCCGCCAACAAGCCGATGTTCGTCGCATCCCTCGGACCCACGCCGGCGCCGATCGAAAGCGGCGAAAAACTGATCGGCATTTCCATGCCCAAATATATCGTTACCAAAGCCCCGGCACCGCTCGATTGGGCCAGGGTGGAACAGCCGATGTTGGGCACTCCGCGGGCCATCGGCGTGGCATCCAAAGCTCCGCATCCCAATGCGGCGCGGGCTTTCGTGGATTATTGGCTCTCGAAGAAGGCCATGGATATGCTGGCCAAGGATGTGGGCGAATACGTGCTCGCGCCCGGCGTGTTCCCGCCGATCGACGGGATCGACAAGGCAAAGGTGATCGCGATCCGCGAGCTGCCGGATGACGAAATCCAGAAGTGGGGCGCGCAATTCAAGAAGATTTTCGACGTCAAATAACGCCGCTCCCAATGGCATCACCAGCCGCCCGGCCCAACCAGCCGGGCGGCTGGTTGTCTGCTGCCGGAAACGGTAAGCTGCCATTGCCCGCGCGGGTAATCTTCACCGAACCCACGTGCTGACCTGCTTCCAGACCTCAGAAACAACGACGGACAAATAACATGGAAATCCGGATCCAAGGTGTCAGCAAACACTATTCTTCCGAGGGCAAGATCATCAAGGCCCTGGACAACGTGGATCTGACTCATTCCGTCGAACCAGATATTCACCCTTTTGGGACCAAGCGGCTGCGGCAAGACGACGCTGCTTCGCTGCATCGTCGGCCTGGAAACCCCCGATACCGGGGAGATCTGGATCGGCGACGAGATCGTCTGGTCGAAGGAGAAAAACATCTCCATTCCCCCGGAGAAGCGGGGGCTGGGCATGGTATTCCAGACTTACGCCATATGGCCGCATATGAACGTCTTCGACAATGTGGCCTATCCCCTTCAGGTCAGGAACGTACCCAAAGATGCCATCCGGCAGATGGTGGAGAAAACGCTGCGTTTCGTGCAACTGGAAGGATTTGAAAAACGGCCGGCGACCAAGCTCTCCGGAGGCCAGCAGCAGCGGGTCGCCCTGGCCCGGGCCCTGGTGGCCGAGCCCAAGGTCATTCTCTTTGACGAACCGCTGAGCAACCTCGACGCCAAACTTCGCGAGGAAACCCGCAAGGAATTGAGGGCCTTTCTGGACAAGCTGAAAATCACGGCCGTCTATGTGACCCACGACCGGATCGAGGCGCTGGCGCTTTCGGATACCATCGCGGTCATGCGCGCGGGGAAAATCATCGAGATGGGGTCCCCCCAGAAAATCTATTTCGACGCGGATCACCGTTTCGTGGCGGATTTCATTGGCCGGGCCAACCTGGTCAAGGCCACGGTCCAGGCCCAGGAAGGAAACCACACCGTCGTGGATTGCGGGCTGGGAAACATTGCGTGCCAGCATCGCGACTTGTCCGTCGGGAGCGAAGCCACCCTGTGCATCCGGCCGGAGTTCATCCGCATTGCCAGCGGCGAAGTGAGCGGCGGCAAAAACGTGGTCAACGGCCGCGTCGAATCGCTCGTTTTCGTGGGCGAGGCCTACGAGGTGGAGATCCGGATCGGGAACGAACTGCTGCTCGCCAAGATTGATCCGGACGCGAATCTCAAGGTCGGCGACCTGGTCAATTTCAGCCTGGACCCGGCCCACTGCCTGCTCGTTGCCATCTGAAAGGCGGCCGGCCTTGGACCAGACCCGATCGAAACTGACCTTCTCGCTGATTCTCATCGTCGGGTTTCTGACCGTATGTCCAGTGGTCATGCTTCTCCTGGGAAGTTTTTCCGAGGGACTGACCGCGTTCGGGACCTTCACGCTGGACAAATACGTCGAGGCCTATACCGACCCCGCCTTCTTCGAAGTCATCGTCAACACGGTCATATTTGTCCTGGGCTCGTCGATTCTCGCCACGGTGCTGGCCTTGTTCCTCGCCTATCTCAACACCCGCACCGACATCCCGTTCAAATTCCTGTTCAAGATCATCTCCATCATCCCGATGATGATCCCGCATCTGCTGTTTTCGGTGAGCTGGGCGCTGCTGCTCAATCCCTCCAACGGCATGATGAACATCGTTCTCAAGAATGTGTTCTCGCTGGACAGCGCGCCATTCAACATCTATTCCCTGCCGGGCATGATCCTGGTGGAAGGACTTCTGGATCTGCCCATCGCCTATCTCATCATCGCACCGGCCATGGCCTCCTTCGACGTGGCCCTCGAGGAATCTTCCAGGGTCTTCGGGGCGGGCACGTGGCGGACCCTGGTCCGGGTGACGCTCCCGGTGCTGCGGCCGGCCATTCTTGCGGCGTTCATTCTGAGTATCGTCCGCAGCCTGGCGTCCTTTGCCGTTCCTTCGGTCCTTGGCATGCCGGGACGCGTTTATGTCCTGGCAACGCATCTGTACCAGATGATCGCCACCGGCTTCGCCACGGATTACGGCAAGGCCGCGGCGGTGGGCATGAGCGTGCTGGCAACCTCCATCACGCTGATCTTCGTCTACCGGGCGCTGACCGCGGAGAGCGAAAAATACGTGACCATCACGAGCCGCGGCTATCGCCCGACCGTCGTCGAGCTCAAGAAGGCCAGGATTCCGCTGTTCTGTATCGTGGGTCTGCTCTCGTTCATCCTGATCGTGCTCCCGGTGGCGGTGCTCTTCTACACCTCGCTGGTGCCCTACTCCATGGTGCCCAGCGCCCGGGCCTTTTCGCTCATGAGCTGGAAGCACTGGATCGAGGTCCTCGAGGATCCCATTTCGCTGCTGTCGCTGAAAAACAGTCTTTTCCTGGGCGTGGTGGGGGCCACTCTCGGGGTGGTGCTCTCCATCTTCGTTGCCTACGTCATCGTCAAAGTGAGGACCAAGGCGTCCGGCATCCTCGAGTCCCTGAGCTATCTGTCGTTTTCCTTCCCCGGCATCGTCATCGGGGTGGGATTCATGTGGTTTTTTGTCCAGACCCCGCTCTACGCCACTCTTTGGGCTCTGCTCATCGGCTACATCGCCACCTATCTGCCCTACGGCATTCGCCCCCTGGCGAGCGCCTTCGTTCAGGTCCACGCGCATCTGGAGGAATCGTCCACGGTCTGCGGAGCAAGTTCATTGACCACCATGCGCCGGATCATCGTTCCCCTGCTCATACCTGGCATCGTCTCCGCGTGGATCCTCATGTCCACCATGTTCGTGCGGGAACTGACGTTGTCGGTGGTCCTTTCCCGGCCCGGGACCGAGGTGCTGGCTGTTCAGATTCTGCGCTTCGCAGAGGACGGGCTGTGGGGCAGGCTTTCCGCCCTGGGCATCATGATGATCTTCATCTCCACGGCCCTTGTGGTTCTCGCCACCCTCGTCGGCGCAAAATTCAAGACATTGGAAAGCGGCGGATAGATCGATATCCCGTCCAAAGAACCGCCTTATCCCGTGCAAAAGCAAAAGCCCCACCTCGAACTGAGGCAGGGCTTTTGATTTAATGGGTGCCTGACGATGTCCTACTTTAGCTCCGACGTAACATGCAAAAACCGCATGTTAGTCTCCGCTGCGACAAGCCGAAAATAATTAACTCGCTTCGCGAGTCTGCGGATTGGGTCGGCGTGTTGTCGTTCCGAAAGCAGGACATGGTCGGAGAAACCTGAAAAAACAAAACCCCCTAGAGCATTGCCCTAGGGGGTTTGTTTTTATGGGTGCCTGACGATGTCCTACTTTCGCACGGGTAATCCGCACTATCATCGGCGCTGAGTCGTTTCACGGTCCTGTTCGGAATGGGAAGGCGTGGTTCCAACTCGCTATGGTCGTCAGACGTAACTTGTCGGCTTCCAGCCATAAATCAGCTGAAAACCCAAACCGGAAGAAGTAAATTTGATTGTCTCTTGGCAAACCTGATTCACCTTAACCTTGATGCTCAAAGTTATAGGATCAAGCCGCACGGTCAATTAGTATCGGTTAGCTTAAGGCATTACTGCCCTTACACACCCGACCTATCAACGTCGTAGTCTTCGACGAACCTTTAGGGAGGTCAAGCCTCCGGGAAGTCTCATCTTGAGGCGAGTTTCCCGCTTAGATGCTTTCAGCGGTTATCTCTTCCGCACATAGCTACCCGGCGATGCCACTGGCGTGACAACCGGTACACCAGAGGTGCGTCCACTCCGGTCCTCTCGTACTAGGAGCAGCCCCCCTCAAACTTCCAACGCCCACTGCAGATAGGGACCAAACTGTCTCACGACGTTTTAAACCCAGCTCACGTACCACTTTAAATGGCGAACAGCCATACCCTTGGGACCGGCTACAGCCCCAGGATGTGATGAGCCGACATCGAGGTGCCAAACTCCCCCGTCGATATGAACTCTTGGGAGGAATCAGCCTGTTATCCCCGGCGTACCTTTTATCCGTTGAGCGATGGCCCTTCCATACAGAACCACCGGATCACTATGACCTGCTTTCGCACCTGCTCGACTTGTCAGTCTCGCAGTTAAGCACGCTTATGCCATTGCACTTTCAGCGCGATAGCCGACCGCGCTAAGCGTACCTTCGCACTCCTCCGTTACTCTTTGGGAGGAGACCGCCCCAGTCAAACTGCCTGCCATACACGGTCCCCGGCCCGGATTCACGGGCCTGGGTTAGAACCTCAATAACGTCAGGGTGGTATTTCAACGGTGACTCCATGAGAGCTAGCGCCCCCACTTCAAAGTCTCCCACCTATCCTACACAGACCTCATCAAAGTCCAATGTAAAGCTACAGTAAAGGTGCACGGGGTCTTTCCGTCTAGCAGCGGGGAGATTGCATCATCACAAACATTTCAACTTCGCTGAGTCTCGGGTGGAGACAGTGTGGCCATCGTTACGCCATTCGTGCAGGTCGGAACTTACCCGACAAGGAATTTCGCTACCTTAGGACCGTTATAGTTACGGCCGCCGTTTACCGGGGCTTCGATCAAGAGCTTGCACCCCATCACTTAACCTTCCGGCACCGGGCAGGCGTCACACCCTATACGTCCACTTGACGTGTTAGCAGAGTGCTGTGTTTTTATTAAACAGTCGCAGCCACCATTTCACTGCAACCCCATTCCGCTTCGAGCGCGAGGCTCTACACGTACTAGGGGCGTACCTTATCCCGAAGTTACGGTACAAATTTGCCGAGTTCCTTCACCCGAGTTCTCTCAAGCACCTGAGAATATTCATCTCGCCCACGTGTGTCCGTTTACGGTACGGTCTCCATATGACTGAAGCTTAGAGGATTTTCCTGGAAGCATGGTATCCGCGACTTCGCGCCACAAGGGCACTCGTCATCACGTCTCAGCTAAGCCGTCCGGATTTGCCTAGACAGCACGCCTACACGCTTAAGCCAGGACGTCCAACACCCGGCTCGCGTAACCTTCTCCGTCCCCCCATCGCATCACACAGAGGTACTGGAATATTAACCAGTTTCCCATCGACTACGCGTTTCCGCCTCGCCTTAGGGGCCGACTCACCCTGCGCCGATGAACGTTGCGCAGGAAACCTTGGGCTTTCGGTGACAGAGCTTTTCACTCTGTTTATCGCTACTCATGTCAGCATTCGCACTTCTGATACCTCCAGCAACCCTTACAGGTCACCTTCGCAGGCTTACAGAACGCTCTCCTACCATGCGTATTGCTACGCATCCGCAGCTTCGGTGTACAGTTTGAGCCCCGTTACATCTTCCGCGCAGGACGACTCGATCAGTGAGCTATTACGCTTTCTTTAAAGGATGGCTGCTTCTAAGCCAACCTCCTGACTGTTTTAGCCTTCCCACCTCGTTCACCACTTAACTGTACTTCGGGACCTTAGCTGGCGGTCTGGGTTGTTTCCCTCTTGACATCGGACGTTAGCACCCGGTGTCTGTCTCCCGTGGACTCACTCTTCGGTATTCGGAGTTTGCAATGGTTTGGTAGGCCTAAGCGGCCCCCTAGCCATAACAGTGCTCTACCCCCGAAGGTGTACCACGAGGCGCTACCTAAATAGCTTTCGGAGAGAACCAGCTATCTCCAAGTTTGTTTAGCCTTTCACCCCTACCCACAGCTCATCCCCTACTTTTTCAACAGTAGTGGGTTCGGACCTCCAGTGAGAGTTACCCCACCTTCATCCTGGCCATGGGTAGATCACTTGGTTTCGGGTCTACACCCAGCGACTGGTCGCCCTATTAAGACTCGCTTTCGCTACGCCTTCCCAATTAAGGTTAAGCTCGCCACTGAATGTAAGTCGCTGACCCATTATACAAAAGGTATGCCGTCACTCCTTGCGGAGCTCCGACCGCTTGTATGCATGCGGTTTCAGGATCTATTTCACTCCCCTCCCGGGGTTCTTTTCGCCTTTCCCTCACGGTACTTGTTCACTATCGGTCGATTACGAGTATTTAGCCTTGGAGGATGGTCCCCCCATGTTCAGACAGGGTTTCACGTGCCCCGCCCTACTTGTCGCAACCCTAGTTCCACTGCCGTGTTTTCACATACGGGGCTATCACCCAATATCGCCGGACTTTCCAGACCGTTTTGTTAACACAGCAGCTAAAAGTTGCAGGCTGTTCCGATTTCGCTCGCCACTACTTTCGGAATCTCGGTTGATTTCTGTTCCTCTGCCTACTTAGATGTTTCAGTTCAGCAGGTTCGCTCTACCCACCCTATGAATTCAGGTGGGAGTGACCCTTGCGGGCCGGGTTTCCCCATTCGGATATTCTCGGATCAAAGCCTATTTGCCGGCTCCCCGAGACTTTTCGCAGGCTATCACGTCCTTCGTCGCCTGTAATCGCCAAGGCATCCACCACATGCACTTATTCGCTTGATCCTATAACCTTGAGCCCTCGGGCTTGCGCCCGAAGCCATCCCGGTCATAGGTGAACTCGTGTTTGCCGCATTCAACCCTTTTGTGTGTTGAATGCGAGATACAATCAAACCCATTGTTCCGATTCAAAACAAACACGCGCAAACATCCACGCGGGTTCGCATCGAACCAGAACCTTTACTTCTTCCGTTTTGTTAAAGAGCAATACAGCCGATCAACTCATTGAGAGTTGAGTGTTCAAAGTTGAATGGAAACTGCATCCTCAACCCTCAACACTAAACTCTGGAACCGGGATTGGTGGAGGTGAACGGGATCGAACCGATGACCTCCTGCTTGCAAAGCAGGCGCTCTCCCAACTGAGCTACACCCCCGATAAGAAATGGTGGGTCTGGTTGGATTTGAACCAACGACCCCACGCTTATCAAGCGTGTGCTCTGACCAACTGAGCTACAGACCCTGTTTTATCAGGGTCCAGGTTCAAGGATTCCGGATTCAGGGCTGAGACCGCAACCCTCAATCCTGAATCTCGAATACTGAACCCTGCCTCGCAAACAACCGATAAGCGTGGACACCTGGCCCTGAGAGCGTATCTCTAGAAAGGAGGTGATCCAGCCGCAGGTTCCCCTACGGCTACCTTGTTACGACTTCACCCCAGTCATGAATCTCACCGTGGTAACCGCCCCCCTTGCGGTTAGGCTAGCTACTTCTGGTGGAACCCACTCCCATGGTGTGACGGGCGGTGTGTACAAGACCCGGGAACGTATTCACCGCGGCGTGCTGATCCGCGATTACTAGCGATTCCAACTTCATGCTCTCGAGTTGCAGAGAACAATCCGGACTACGACCGGCTTTCTGGGATTGGCTCCCCCTCGCGGGTTGGCAACCCTCTGTACCGGCCATTGTATTACGTGTGAAGCCCTACCCATAAGGGCCATGAGGACTTGACGTCATCCCCACCTTCCTCCGGTTTGTCACCGGCAGTCCCATTAGAGTGCCCAACTAAATGTAGCAACTAATGGCAAGGGTTGCGCTCGTTGCGGGACTTAACCCAACATCTCACGACACGAGCTGACGACAGCCATGCAGCACCTGTGTTACGGTTCCCTTTCGGGCACACTCCCATCTCTGGGAGCTTCCGTACATGTCAAGGGTAGGTAAGGTTTTTCGCGTTGCATCGAATTAATCCACATAATCCACCGCTTGTGCGGGTCCCCGTCAATTCCTTTGAGTTTTAACCTTGCGGCCGTACTCCCCAGGCGGTCAACTTCACGCGTTAGCTTCGTTACCAAGGAATTGCTTCCCCGACAACCAGTTGACATAGTTTAGGGCGTGGACTACCAGGGTATCTAATCCTGTTTGCTCCCCACGCTTTCGTGCATGAGCGTCAGTGTTAGCCCAGGGGGCTGCCTTCGCCATCGGTGTTCCTCCAAATATCTACGCATTTCACTGCTACACTTGGAATTCCACCCCCCTCTGCCACACTCAAGTCTGCCAGTAACAAGCGCAATTCCCAGGTTAAGCCCGGGGATTTCACACCTGTCTTAACAAACCGCCTGCGCACGCTTTACGCCCAGTAATTCCGATTAACGCCTGCACCCTACGTATTACCGCGGCTGCTGGCACGTAGTTAGCCGGTGCTTCTTATGCGGGTACCGTCATTAGTCCGTGGTATTAGCACGAACCGTTTCGTCCCCGCCGAAAGAGCTTTACAACCCGAAGGCCTTCTTCACTCACGCGGCATGGCTGGATCAGGCTTGCGCCCATTGTCCAAAATTCCCCACTGCTGCCTCCCGTAGGAGTCTGGACCGTGTCTCAGTTCCAGTGTGGCTGATCGTCCTCTCAGACCAGCTACGGATCGTCGCCTTGGTAGGCTTTTACCCCACCAACTAGCTAATCCGATATCGGCCGCTCCTATAGTGCGAAGCCTTGCGGTCCTCCGCTTTCACCCGTAGGTCGTATGCGGTATTAGTCCATCTTTCGATAGGTTATCCCCCGCTACAGGGTACGTTCCGATATATTACTCACCCGTTCGCCACTCGCCACCAGGGGTTACCCCCCGTGCTGCCGTTCGACTTGCATGTGTAAGGCATGCCGCCAGCGTTCAATCTGAGCCAGGATCAAACTCTTCAGTTTAATCTCTGCAAAGTATTACTCTCGCTTGACGTTTAAAACTTCATGCGAGCACTTCTGATATTTAAAGACTCCACGTTGCCGAAGCAACGCGGTGCTTCAAAACCAAGTGCCCACACTTATCGGCTGTATATTGTTAAAGAACGTTGGTAGCGGGGATAGGATTTGAACCTATGACCTTCGGGTTATGAGCCCGACGAGCTGCCAGACTGCTCCACCCCGCGCCAGATCAACCAAGACAGCGATTATAGCAGTCTACTTTTTCCGAAGTCAAACATCTTTTGAGAAAAGTTTTACCTTCGCGGCTCTATTGACCCCGTCCCGGCACGCTCATTGGCAAAAAGATCAATTTACCGGAAACACCCCGGACTCGAGATTTCGGTTGCTACCCGGTTATTGAATCGAATATCCCGCGCCCGGCGCCTGCGCGCAATCAGCAGGAGAACTCTGCCGGTTCAGCCCGTTGCCGGTAGCGCCTTGCGCTGACGGAAAAAACTGATCAGGTGTTCCATGCTGACGTAGAAGGTCGGCGTGACGTACAGCGTAAGCAGTTGAGAAAATACCAACCCGCCTACCACTGCGATGCCCAGCGGTTGGCGCATTTCAGATCCGGTTCCCGTGCCGAACGCGAGGGGCAGAGTAGCGCAAATCGCCGCCGCCGTGGTCATCATGATCGGCCGGAACCGGATAATCGCACGCCTCGATAATGGCTTCTGCCGCAGGCAAGCCCTTTTCCCGCTGCAGTTGCAGCGCGAAATCCACCATCATGATGCCGTTCTTCTTGACCAGACCGACGAGCAAAATGATGCCCACAAAACTGAAAATGTTCAGTTGCTGATTGAACAGCAGCAGCATCAGCAATGCTCCGAATCCCGCAAACGGCAGCGCGGTCAGGATGGTGACCGGATGCGCGTAATGCTCGTAGAGAATCGCCAGCACCATGTAGATCACCAGGATCGTGATCAACAACAGAACCGGCAGGGTGCGGAATGCATCCTGGAATGCCTTGGCGCTTCCTGCCATGGTCGCCGAAATGCCGCTCGGCAGCATTTCACGCGCGATGTCCTGGGCCTGCGCGACGGCATCGCCGATCGAAACGCCGGGAGCGAGATTGAAAGACAAAACGACAGAAGGCAACTGGCCATAATGGCTGACCGATACTGGCCCGACGCCGATGTTGATGTCCGCCACGGCATTGATCGGCACCATCCTGCCGCTGCTGGATTGCACGAAAAGAGACCGTAATGCATTGATATCACGCTGGAATCGCGGTTCGAACTCGAGCAGGACGTAGTACTGGTCGGTCGCGCCGTACAGCGTGCTGATCTGCCGTCCGCCGTAAGCGTTGTAGAGCGTGGCTTCGATCTGCTGCGGTGACACGCCAAGCGCCGCGGCACGATCGCGGAGAATGCTGATCTGAATCTCCGGATTGCGAAGTTCCAGACTGGTGCTGACGTCCTGGATCAGGCTCGATTCGCGCAATCTTGCTTCCAGTTCCTGCGCCGAAGCATAGAGCGTTTTAAGATCCGTTCCCTGCACCACCATCTGGTAATCGGCATTGCCGACAAGACCGCCGATATTGATCGATGGTGGATTGTTCATGAAAACCCGCAGACCCTGCGCGCCGCCCGCAAACGAGCGCCGCAATTCCTGGATCACCTGATCGGCGCCCAGTTTGCGCTCGTCGCGCGATTTCAGGCGAACGATAATGCGCCCGACGTTGTCGCCAACAACGCCGCCGGTGCCCTGTCCCGCCGTGGACATCACGGCCTCGACCGTCGGGATGTCTTCTGGACGATGTCCGACACCATGCGCTGACGTCGTTCGAGTTCGGTGAACGTGATTCCTTCCGGTGCCCGCGTATTGCCGAAAATCACGCCCGTGTCCTGGCGCGGAATGAACCCCTGCGGAACGATCTTGTAAATAAAAACCGTGAGCACCAGCACCACGACCGAACCAATGAGCATCAGACCGCGATGCCGCATGGTCCAGCGCAATGTCGTGCCGTAAAAATCCCGCATCGCATCGAACATCCGCTCGAATAGCAGGTAAACGCGGCCATGGCTGTGCGCCGGCTTCAGCATGAGGCTGCACATCATCGGCGTCATCGACAACGATACGGCACCTGAAATCAGCACGGCCACGCCGACCGTGACAGCAAATTCCCGGAACAGGCGCCCGAGCAATCCCTCCATGAAAAGTATCGGAATGAAACACCGCCGCGAGCGAGATTGTCATCGACAGCACGGTAAAGGCGATTTCCTTGGAACCCTCGAGGGCCGCGCGCATCCGGTCCTTGCCCATTTCCATGTGGCGGGTGATGTTCTCGAGCACCACGATGGCATCGTCCACCACGAAACCCACTGCCAGAATGATCGCCATCAACGACAGGTTGTTGAGGCTGAAGCCGAGCAGATACATCGCCGCAAAAGTGCCGATGACCGATGTCGGCAGGATCAGCGCCGTGATGATTGTCGACCGCGCGTTGCGCAGGAATGCGAGTATGGCCAGCACCACCAGAACCATCGACAGGATCAGGTGAAATTCCACCTCGTGAATCGAGGACTGAATGAACTCGGAGCGATCATTGACCACATTGAAGCGGACGCCGGGCGGCGCTTCGCTCTCGATTCTTGGAAACAATGCGCGGAGGCTCCTGACCACCTCGACCGTGTTGGCCCCCGGCTGGCGGTAGATCGCAAGAATGATCGCCCGGTCGTCGTTGAGCCAGCTCTTGATCTTCACGTTCTCGATGCTGTCTTCAGCGCGACCGACATCCGACAGCCGCACCGGCATGCCATCCTGATAAGCGACGACAAGTTCGTTGAAGTTCTGCGCGCGCTGCAGCTTGCCCGATGATTTGACCGTGAAATTGCGCGTCGTGCCCTGCAGCACTCCGGAAGGCAGATTGCTGTTGGCGTTCTGGATCGCGCTCACCACCTTGTCCAGACCCAGTCCGCGCTTGGACAGCGCCTCGGGGTCGAGGTAAACGCGCACGGCATACTTCTGCGAGCCGAAAACCACGACCTGGGCAACGCCGTTCACCATCGAAAACGCCTGCGCAATGTTGGTATTCGGCAAACTCATCGAGCTGCTGCATCGGCAGCGTCTTGGCGCTCAGCGTGAGAAAAAGGATCGGCGCATCGGCCGGATTGACCTTGCGCAATGTCGGCGGATCGATATCGTCCGGCAGGCGGCGCATCGCCTGCGAGATTGCCGTCTGCACGTCCTGTGCCGCCGAATCGATATCGCGCTCCAGACTGAATTGCAGCGTAATCCGCGTCCTTCCGTTGGTGTTCGACGAGTTCATCGTCGCGACGCCGGAAATCTGGCTGAACTGGCGTTCGAGCGGCGTGGCGACAGTCGAAGCCATCACTTCCGGGTTCGCCCCCCGCAGCTCGGCGGTGACCTGGATCGGTCGGAAAATCGACGTTGGGCAGCTCGTTGACCGGCAGGGTCCGGAAAGAAAATATGCCGAAAATAACGATAGCCGCGACGATTACGCTTGTCGCGACCGGCCGTTCGATGAAAATTTTCGATAGATTCATGGCAGCTATTCCTGCGGTTTGCCTGCGGACTCCATCTTTCTTGCCGCCCTTGCCCTTCTTGCCCTGCCCTTTTCCTTTTTCGCCGCCGCCCTTGCCCTCGGCGCCGGCCAGCCGCACGACTGCGCCCGGCTGCAATGCCTGCGGAATCTCCGTGATTACCCGATCGCCGGCCTTGATGCCGGAAGCGATAACCACCTCGTCGCGGATCTGACGGGATATCTTGACCGGTTGCACCCGCACCTTGCTGTCCTGGTCGATCAGGTAAACAAAGCTGCCGTCCTGTCCGGGTTGCACCGCCGCTTCCGGCACCACCACGGCTTCAGGCTCGATTTTGAGCACGATACGCACATTCACGAACTGCCCCGGCCAGAGCGCTTCATTGCGGTTGTCGACACGCGGGTCTTGAGCAACACTGTGCCGGTCTGGGCGGTAATCGTGTTGTCGATGAAAACCAGCTTGCCCTCCGCGACCGGCGGGCCGCTGCTGTCGGTCAGAATTTCGATCCGCATGTCCTTGTCGTTCTGGTAGCGGCGGATTTCGTCCAGCTGCCGCTCCGGAACGCTGAACGTGACGAGGATCGGATCCGTGCTGTTGATGGTCACGAGCGGCGCCCCGCCTCCGCCCGCGCCTGCGGCCACCAGGTTGCCGGACTTGATCGCC
This sequence comes from uncultured beta proteobacterium, assembly GCA_963734595.1. GTDB lineage: Bacteria > Pseudomonadota > Gammaproteobacteria > Burkholderiales > SG8-41 > CAKKQX01. The sequence continues at coordinate 273,838 of CAVTHV010000026.1, read as the reverse complement.
AGCGAGCCGGTGCGGCCGCTGATCGGCGCGTGGATACGGGAAAATTCGAGCTGTATGCTGCGCCTGCTCGACCAGCGCCCGGTCCGCCGCAACCGTCGCTTCCAGCGATTTGACGGACGTGACCGCCACGTCGTATTCCTGGCGCGTGATGAATTCACGTTTCAGCAGGGGCTGGAGCCGCTCCTGCTGCACACGCGAATTTTCGAGCTGCGCCTGATCCCGCGCGAGTTGCGCCTGTGCCTGCTTATGCGAGGCTTCGAACGTGCGTGGATCGATCTGGAACAGCAACTGCCCGGCCTTGACCTTGTCGCCTTCCTTGAACATTACGGATTGCAGCACGCCGGAAACCTGAGCGCGGATCTGCACGCTGTGTTCAGGCTCCACCGTTCCCACGGCTTCGATCAGGACCGGCATCGGTTTGACGACCGCCCGGCTGGCCTTGACGACGAGAGCGCCGCCTCCACCTTTGCCTTTGCCCTTGCCTTTGGCCCTGCCCTGGCCTTTTTGGCTTGCCGGCGCAGCCCCGTTCGCCGCATGCTGCCAATACCAATATCCGCCTCCAACCACGGCGCCGATCGCCAGAAATACAAACAACATTGTCAGACGTTTCATTTTTTGTCGCCCGCCGCCGCTAAAATATTGTCCGCCCCGATCGAGAAATTAAGCCGCGCCAGCGCAATAAACCAGTCCAGGTACGACTGAACGCGCTGCACTCGCGCATTGGACTCGTCCTGCTGCGCCGTAGTCAGGTCCAGAATGCTTCCGAAACCCGACTTGTAGCGCGCGAGCGTCGCCTGCGCCGTCTGCTCGGCCGATTTCACCTGCGCTTCGGTGCTGCCGATGCCGCCCGCCGCGGTCTGCAAGTCGTAATAAGACTGCCACACGTCGAGTTCGGTCTGCTGGAACAATGCATCGCGGGCTGCCTGGGCCTGGGCGGCCTGGGCCTCGGCCTGGCGTGCCGAATAGGTATCCCTGAACCCGGTGAACAACGGTATGCGCAGATTCAATCCCAGCGCGTAGTTATTTACGATCGGACGGGAATCCTGAAACGCCGTGCGTCCCGCAGTGCCGGCAATCTCGAGGGAGGGCAGTCCGGCTTTCGCCGCCGCATCGGCCGATGCCCGGGCGGCACGGGCCTGCGCTTCCGCCGCCACAAGATCGGGGCGCGAAGCTTTCGCGCGTTCCAGCAAATCGGCAATCGACTTCTCGATCTGGTGAATCTGAGGGGGAGAAGACAGTGTTTGCACGTTGAGAGTCCTGTTGACCGGTAACCCGACCGCCGCCGCAAGCTGACCGCGAGCTTTCTCGAACTCGCCACGGCTGCGTGTCAGATTGAGCTGGGCTTGCGCAACCTGCGTCTCGACGCGGTAGACATCGGCTACCGTGGCCAGTCCGGACTCCCTGCGCTTTTGCGCTGCTTCGTATGCGGTCTTGATGTTATTGAGCGACAGCACATTCACCCGCACCAGCGCATCCACGCCGAGGAGGCGATAGTAGGCCTGCTCCACCTGGAATACCACATCCTGCAAAGTGCGGTTCTGGGTAAGATTCGCGGCGAGCAAACGGTATTCCGCAGCATCGACCTGGTTGGCCTGCACGCCAAAGTCGAACAGCACGTAACCCAGGTTCACCGAGGGTCCATAGCGCGTAATCCATGGCGCAGACGATCCGGTCGTTGCCGAAACCGGCAGCGACCGCGTCACGCCGATATTGGCGGTGATCTGCGGCAACAAATCGGCCTGTTCAATCGCTACGCCCGCCGCAGCGGCACGCGCCGCAAACCAGGCCTGGCGCGTTTTTGGATTGTTCCGCAGGGCAAATTCGGTGAGTTCCGGAAGTGTAAGCGGCGCTTTGTCGGATGGCTGTTCGACGCGCGGCGGAGCCGTCACTTCAGGCAACGCGCGGTCCGGATGCCAATACTGACTGGGGTCAGGAGCCGTCTTTGCTTCGATCCCGCGGGGGTCGATAAAAATCGATTCGCCGAATGCCTGGGTGGAAACCGCCGCAGCGATCAAGCACCCATAAAGCGTCCCGATCAGGCCTAATCGATAGTTCATGTTCACCGTGACATTTTTTATTATTTTATTATAAAAAACATGCGGTTGGAACAAATGCCAACATCGGCGCCGCACCGGCGCCTCCACTCATGATCACTTGTTCGACACGCAGGTTTGCAGCAACACCGCTGCTGCACGCCTTGGCGGCGCTAGCCCCTGGGTCCCTGTCCTGCATCCATGGGCGCTACATACTACTATTATCCCGCCTGTCCCGCAGAACTCATCTTGTAAATAATTGTAAAAACCGGCATTGGGTGATGTGCCTGCCCGGTGCGACTGTGGCACGATGCCTTACCTATTTCAGGACGCCTTGAAAGATGCACCGTATCCTGCTCGCAGATGACGACGTCGAACTCTGCGATATGCTGAAAGAATACCTCGCCGCCGAGGGCTTTGCGCTGGTCTCGGCCCACGATGGCCAGACCGCATTGGAAATGGCCCGCGGCAGCGCGTTCGACCTGATCATCCTCGATGTCATGATGCCGCGCAAAAACGGGTTCGAAGTGTTGCGCGATTTGCGTACCCGCACGAAAACACCGGTGCTGATGCTGACCGCGCGTGGTGAAGACGTGGACAGCATCACAGGGCTGGAACTGGGCGCGGACGATTATCTTGCGAAACCCTGCAACCCGCGGGTGCTCGTGGCCCGCATTCGCGCGATCCTGCGCCGCGCCGAGGCGAGGCATAGCGGGCACGCGGGCTCCATTGCGCCGGAGACCCTGCATTTCGGCGACCTTCAGATCCACAGCGGGGCGCGCACCGTGACCTGCCGGGGCAACACGGTCGAAATGACCAGTACCGAGTATTGCGTTCTCGAAGCGCTGCTGCGTGACGCCGGTCGCGTGGTGTCGAAGGCGAACCTCTCCGAGCGCGCGCTGGACCGCAAACTCGCCCCCTATGACCGCAGCCTGGACATGCACGTGAGCAATCTGCGCCGGAAGCTCGGCCCCCTTCCCGATGGCCAGGACCGGATCGTGACCGTGCGCGGCATCGGCTATCAATACGTGCTGACCTAGAAACGGCGCGACATGCACAGACTGTTCTGGAAGATTTTTCTGTCGTTCTGGGTCGTGCTTATCCTTTTTACGCTGGCGATCATCGTTGCCGCGTCGCAATATCTCGATCAAATCAAGGAACACAGAGATGCGACCGTACGCTACGAGACCCTGAACCGCCAGGTGGCCGAAGCGCAAGCGGTCCTGCAAAGTGACGGGATCGAAGGGCTCAAGGCCTGGGCACGCGATGTGGACAGCGAAGAAATGGTTCCGGTTCTGGTGCTCGGTGCCGACGGCAAGGATTTGCTGGGGCGCGAAGTCTCCCCTCCGGCCCTGGAGCGCCTGCGCCGATCGTTGAATCCGAAATACGCAGACGACCAGCTCATTTTGAAAATCCGCCCCGTGATACACCGTCCGGACGGGACCGAGTACTGGCTTACTCATGATTTTCAAAGCGTAACCCTCGGACGTTTTTTGCAGCGCCCGCGTGTGGTTGCAATACCGCTCCTGGTCGGCGTGTTCATCGGCGCGCTGGTATGTCTGCTGCTCGCGCGCTATCTCACGGCGCCGCTCAAGCAACTGCGCCGCGCCACGGAAGCCTATGCCGCAGGCGATCTCAGCCAGCGCGTCGCTCCCCTGATGGGGTACCGGCGTGACGAAATCGTCGATCTCGCCACGGCCTTCGACCATATGGCGGAACGCCTCAGCACATTGATGCTGTCACAAAAACAATTGCTGATAGACGTATCGCACGAACTGCGCTCGCCGCTCTCCAGGGTTGAGGTCGCGCTTGGACTGGCACGCCAGCGGGCAGGCACCAACTCCCCTCCCGGAACTGGACCGCATTGAACGCGAAATCGAGCGTCTCAACGAACTGATCGGACAATTGCTGTCGCTGGCGCGGCTGGAATCGGATACCCAGCCGCCGGTACCCGAACCGGTGGACCTGAGCGAGTTGCTGCAGACCATCGTCTCGGATGTAGCGCTCGAGGGCCAGGCGCGCCACTGTACCTTGCATTTGGAAAAGCGCGTGCCGGCCACCATCCAGGGGAACGGACAACTGCTGCATAGCGCCCTCGAAAATGTCGTGCGCAACGCAGTCAAATATACAGCTGAAGGTACGGTGGTCACCCTGACCATGAACCGCGATCCGGCGCAACCGGGTTGGCTTGAAATCAGCGTACGTGATTGCGGTTCGGGTGTACCCGAAGAAATGCTGACGCGGTTGTTCGAGCCCTTCGTCCGCGTCGGCTCTGCCCGGGATCGTTCCAGCGGCGGCTACGGTCTCGGGCTTGCCATTGCCGAGCGCGCGGTGCGCTTGCACGGCGGGGAAATTTCGGCCCGCAATCAGCCGGAAGGCGGATTGATCGTTACCATCCGGTTGCCGGCGCCGGCTTAGCGGCCGGTTGCGCGTCCCTGCGACGGGGTTGAAAGCCAACTTGGCCCACCGGCGGCAAATCGAGTTCACTTATTCGGCAATAAAATAAATGGATGGGTTCGGCAGGGGCATCCATGCTAACCTTGTCGGCTACAAAAAATCATCATAATTCGTTGTTCCGGAGCACTTTTGTTGTGGCAAAACTGGTAAATCCTCACGGCGGCGGAACCCTCAGGCCGCTGTTGCTCGAGGGCGCTGCTTTGCGTGAAGAGAAAAAGCGCGCCCTCTCCATGCCGAAGATCTGGGTCAGTTCGCGCGAAAAGGGCGACCTGATCATGCTTGGCATCGGCGGTTTCACGCCGCTCGACGGGTTCATGACTCACGCCGACTGGGAAGGCGTGTGCGCCGGCATGAAAATGACCAACGGCCTGTTCTGGCCGATTCCGATTACGCTCTCCACCGGCAAGGATACCGCGGCGACGTTCAAGACCGGCACCGATATTGCGCTCATGGATCCGGAAAACGACGAATTGCTCGCCACCATGAAGGTCACCGAGAAATACGCGATCAACAAGGCGCATGAATGCGCGGCGGTGTTCAAGACCACCGACCCCGAGCACCCGGGCGTGAAGATGGTGATGGAACAAGGCGAGGTCAATCTCGCCGGCCCGGTCAAGGTGCTGTCCCAGGGCGGCTTCCCTGAAAAATACGGCGCGCTTTACATGACGCCCGGCACAAACCCGCGCCGCATTCGAAGCCAACGGCTGGTCCACCGTTGCCGCATTCCAGACGCGCAACCCCATGCACCGGTCGCACGAATACCTGGCCAAGGTGGCGATCGAGGTTTGCGACGGCGTGCTGGTGCACTCGCTGCTCGGCAATCTCAAGCCCGGCGACATTCCGGCAGAAGTGCGCACCAAGGCAATTGGCGTGCTGATCGACAAGTATTTCGTGAAGAAGACCGTGGTGCAGTCCGGCTACCCGCTCGACATGCGCTATGCCGGGCCGCGCGAGGCGCTGCTGCACGCGCTGTTCCGCCAGAACTACGGCTGCTCGCATCAGATCGTCGGCCGCGATCACGCCGGTGTCGGCAACTATTACGGCCCGTTCGATGCGCACCACATTTTCGACGAGATCCCGAAAGACGCGCTGGAAACCCGGCCGCTCAAGATCGACTGGACGTTCTGGTGCTACCAGTGCGGCGGCATGGCCTCGGCCCGCACCTGCCCGCACGACGCGAAAGGACCGGTTGCTGCGTCTCCGGCACCAAGCTGCAGAAAATGGCTGTCCGAAGGCGAAGCCGGTGCCGGCGGAATTCAGCCGCCCCGAAGTGCTCGAAATCCTGCGCGAGTACTACGGCACGATCAAGGACGCAGGACAAGGTCGAGGTGAAGCTGGCCGGGCATTCGGCGCGTTGATGAGTGTCAATGCAGATACGGCGCAAAGCTTTGTTTGATAACGATTTCTTCGACCCTCAACTCTTTACACTGATTATTTGTTTCGATCAAGGAGAAAGAACGATGCCGACATTTGTGCGCACCGAAAAATGCGACGGCTGCAAAGGCCAGGACAAGACCGCCTGCATGTACATCTGCCCGCACGACCTGATGCTGCTGGACAAGGACGGTTCGCTGACCGGCCACGCGATGAAGGCCTTCAACCAGGAACCCGAGCAGTGCTGGGAGTGCTATTCCTGCGTCAAGATCTGTCCGCAGAACGCGATCGAAGTGCGCCACTACGCCGACGTCGTGCCGCTGGGCGCCTCGGTGCAGCCGCTGCGCGGCACCGACTCGATCATGTGGACCATCAAGTTCCGCAACGGCACCATGAAGCGCTTCAAGTTCCCGATCCGCACCACGCCCGAAGGCTCGGCCAATCCCTACGGCGGCAAGCCCAAGCCGAACATGGCCGAAATCGAGGACCACTCGACGCTGTTCACGCACGGCACGCACAAGTGCGACATGAGCCAGTTCGTCAAGGCGTAACCTGCAATGTCAGATTGTCATCACCGGCACGAGGCCGCCGCAGAGATCTGGCGGATACAGGCCCATCGAGAAAGGAACACAGCAATGGCTGAATAATTCGAATTTGGCAATCCGGAAATCATCGAGGAAGAAGTCGATATCCTGATCATCGGCGGCGGCATGGCCGCCTGCGGCGCCGCGTTCGAGATCACGCGCTGGACCGAGGGCACCGGCCTCAAGATCAAGCTGGTCGACAAGGCGGCGATGGACCGCTCGGGCGCGGTGGCGCAGGGCCTGTCGGCGATCAACACCTACATGGGCGAGAACGATCCCGCCGACTACGTGCGCTACGTGCGCAACGACCTGATGGGCATCATCCGCGAAGACCTGATCTACGACGTCGGCCGCCACGTCGACGACTCGGTGCACAATTTCGAGGAATGGGGCCTGCCGATCTGGAAACAGCCCGGCGACGAGGACAAGACGCTGCGCGCAGGGCGGCAAGCCGGTGCGCTCGGGCAAGTGGCAGATCATGATCAACGGCGAATCCTACAAGTGGATCGTCGCCGAGGCCGCGAAAAAAGCGCTCGGCATGGACAACATCCAGGAGCGCGTGTTCATCGTGCGCATGGTCACCGACAAGAACGACCCGACGCCGCGTCGCCGGCGCGGCGGGTTTCTCGGTGCGCGAGCACAAGCTCTACATCTACAAGTTCAAGTGCTGCCTGCTGGCCTGCGGCGGCGCGGTCAACGTGTTCCGTCCGCGCTCGGTCGGCGAAGGCGCGGGCCGCGCCTGGTACCCGGTGTGGAACGCCGGCTCGACCTACGCGATGGCGGCCGAATGCGGCGCCGAAATGACGATGATGGAAAACCGCTTCGTGCCGGCGCGCTTCAAGGACGGCTACGGTCCGGTCGGCGCCTGGTTCCTGCTGTTCAAGGCGCAGGTGATGAACGGCGCCGGGCGAGGACTACAACAAGATCGACGGCGACATCATCAAGGACGAGAAGCGCTTCGGCAAGTACGGCCAGGGCGTGCCCGGCACCTGCCTGCGCAACCACATCATGCTGGAGGAGATGAACGAACGGCCGCGGCCCGATCATCATGGACACGCCCGGCCGCGATGGCGAAGCTCGCCGAGAAAATGACGCCGAAGGAAGTCAAGCACCTCGAAGCCGAGGCGTGGGAAGACTTCCTCGACATGACCATCGCCCAGTGCGGCATCTGGGCCGGCGAGAACATCGAGCCGGACAAGCAGCCTGTCCGAAATCATGCCGACCGAGCCCTACCTGCTCGGCTCGCACTCCGGCTGCGCCGGCATCTGGGTGTCGGGCCCGACCGACATCCCGGGCGCGCCCAAGGAATGGTCGTGGGGCTATAACCGCATGACCACGGTCAAGGGGCTGTTCACCGCCGGCGACGGCGTCGGCGCCTCGGGCCACAAGTTCTCCTCCGGCTCGCACGCCGAAGGACGCATCGCCGCGCAAGGCGATGGTCAAGTTCGCGCTCGACAACAAGGACTGGAAGCCCGAACTCGGCCGCAGCGTCGCAGGAACTGGTCGAGGAAATCTACCGCCCGGTGAAGACCTTCCTGCAGCACAAGGACTACACCACCGCGATCGACATCAATCCGCACTACATCACGCCCAAGATGCTGCAGTTCCGCCTGCAGAAAATCATGGACGAGTACTGCGCGGGCGTGTCGACCTGGTACCAGACCAACGCGAAGATGCTCGAGATCTGCGAGAAGAAGCTCGAGATGATCAAGGAAGACTCGCTCAAGATGCGCGCCAAGGACCTGCACGAGCTGCTGCGCGCGTGGGAGAACTACCACCGCATCATCGCCGCCGAGTGCCACATGAAGCACATCCAGTTCCGCGAGGAAACGCGCTATCCGGGCTTCTACTACCGGATGGACCACAACTACATCGACGACGAGAACTGGAAATGCTTCGTCAACTCGCAGCTACGACCGCGACACCAAGAAGTGGACGCTGAAGAAAGTGCCGTACGTGCAGCTGATCAAAGACTAAGCCAGAAGTAACAAGAGGTTAGGCGGGCCCGGGGTGTATAATTACCCCGGGCCTTTTTCTTGACCGCCGGCCAGCATCCGACATGGACGCCGGCGGCGCCCGCTCAACGTTTTCTTGACAGCCGCTTATGAGCAACGCTCCGGATAACACAGCGCCAACCAGCCCGGTCATGCCGGTGCAACTGGCGCTCGACGACAAGTTCCAGTTCCGCTGCCACAAGGGCATCGCCTGCTTCAACAAGTGCTGCGAGAACATCGACATCATGCTGACGCCGTACGACATACTGCGGCTGAAGAACCGCCTCGGCATCACCGTCGCGCGAATTCATCGACACACTACACCGTCGATTTCGCGATGGACGGCCACGGCATGCCGGGGCTCAAGCTCGCGCACCAAGGACGGATTCGGCGGCATGCATCAATCTCACGCCTGAAGGCTGCGGCGTCTATGCCGACCGCCCCGCCGCCTGCCGCTATTACGCGCTGGGGCTGGTGTCGATGCGCAGGAAGGATTCGCCGACCGACGAGGACTCGTATTTCGTGGTCAAGGAAGACCATTGCCTCGGCCACCACGAACCGGTGGTGCAGACGGTGCGCGACTACCGCCAGGAGCAGGGCGTCGACGACTACGACGAGATCAACCGCGAATGGCGCCAGATCATCCTCAAGAAGCGCTCCAGCGGCCCGACCGTCGGCAAGCCCTCGCGAGCGCAGCCTGGAGCTGTTTTTCCTTGCCAGCTACGACCTCGACGGCTTTCGCGATTTCGTCGCGAGCACCGGATTCGACGAAGTGTTCGAACTCGAGCCGGCGTTCAGGCAGGAGCTGGTGCAGGACGAAGTCAAGCTGCTCAGGTTCGGCTTTCCGCCTGCTCAAGCAGGTGCTGTTCGGCGAGAGCACCATCGCCTTGAAGGCCGATGCGGCGCAAAAGCGCAGCGAGCGCTACCAACAGCGCCAGGCCGCAAATGTCGGCCGACCAAGCGCCGAAGAACTGGCCAATGCGCAGGACAAGCTCTACGAGAGGCTCGGTGACGTAAGACCAGCCCGCTCGCATGCCCGGCGTGCTCAAGCCCGAGTCGCACCTGATCGAAAAAGAGCCCTACTACGAGCCGCTCGGCGACGAGATCGCGCTGTTCGATGCCGCCTATGCGAGCCAGATGCCGGTGCTGCTCAAAGGCCCGACCGGCTGCGGCAAGACGCGTTTCATGGAATACATGGCGTGGCGCCTGAAGCGCCCGCTGATCACCGTTTCCTGCCACGACGATCTTACCGCCTCCGACCTGGTCGGCCGCTATCTGATCACCAACAACGAAACGGTGTGGGTCGACGGACCGCTCGCGCGCGCCGTGCGCTGCGGCGGCATCTGCTATCTCGACGAAATCGTGGAAGCGCGCAAGGACACCACCGTCGTCATCCACCCGCTCGCCGACGACCGCCGCATCCTGCCGATGGAAAAGCACGGCGAACTGCTGCAGCGCGCCCGAGGAGTTCGTGCTGATCATGTCGTACAACCCCGGCTACCAGAGCGTGCTGAAGGAACTGAAGCAGAGCACGCGCCAGCGCTTCGTCGCCATCGAATTCAACTATCCCGCGGGCCGCCCTCGAGAAGAAGATCATCATGACCGAAACCGGCTCTTGATGAGGCCAGCGCGGACAAGCTGATCAGGCTCGCCGCACATGACGCGCAACCTCAAGGGCAACGGACTCGACGAGGGCGCTTCGACACGCCTGCTGGTGCACGCCGCCAAGCTCATGGCGCGCGGCATCGCCCCGCGCGCCGCGTGCAGCGGCGCCATCGCCGAAGCGCTCTCCGACGACCCGGAAATGCTGCGCGCGATCAATGAGCTTGCCTCCTCGTTATTCTGATCCGCGCCTGGCGGTGATGGCCGCCGAGCCCTACTCCGCAAACGCACTCGAGGACCGCCTCGACGAAATTCTCGACCCGGTATTGTCGTCGCGCCGCACCGCGACGCGATTGGCCGAGACCATCGCGCCGCTGGCGCGGGACCTGCAGGACTTCACCCTGCATTGGACAGCGGTCATCGCGCGCACCAATCCCGAGATGGCCTACCAATTCGCCGCCGCCGCGCCGCAGGGGCTGGCGCGCCTGGATCTTGCGTGCCGCCGAAGACTGGATCATCGAGGCGATGGACACCTACGACCGCGAAGGTCTCTATCGCGGCAGCGCCGTTTTCAAGAATATCGATGAATTTGCAGCGCGTTCGGGCGAATCTGCCGCAGCCGTTTCGTTTGCTGACGTCACCCACGTGCTGCAGCTCTTTATCTGCGGGCTCTCGGGCCGGCGCCTCATGCTCGATACCGCCGCCCATCCCTATACCGACACCGAGACCCTGTTCCTGCCGCCCCGTATCGCCCTCGGTGCGACACGAGAAGAAAACTTCTTTATATACAAGGCATTAGCATCACTTCTGTGGGCCCAAGGCCGTTTTGGCACCTTCAACGCCGACCTCGATGCCGCGTGCTGCGGCATACGACGATCCGCGACATGCGCTGCAACTGCTCAACACGCTCGAAACGGTCCGGCTCGAAGCCTGCATCTCACGCACGCTGCCGGGGCTCGCGCGTGACATGCAGAAGCTGCACGAGAACAACGTCCCCGACCCGCGCTGCGCCGCGCCTTGCCGCGCCTGCTGCGACCGTCAACGACAGCATCGCCCTGCTCTCACAGGTCTATGCAGACATGATGCCCATCCACTATAGCTACGCCCCCGTGCTGCAACCGGCGCAGGCCGCGGCGGTACGCAAGGCGCGCCTCGCGAAGGAAAAAAGCGAATTTCAGTCCGCGCTGGCGCAACTGCTCGAGGAGAAGGACGGGGGCGCCGCGTCACAGACCCCGCCCGGGGAGCGCTTCTCGATCGAGACCACCGATCCTGCAGCGGAAAACGGCAGCGCGAGCTACGACCTGCAGCTCGACGGCAAGCCGGTCGCCCCGCCCGACAACGTGACCCAGCTCATGGACTCCATCCTGCAGGACCTGGGAGAAATTCCGGAGGAATACCTGGTCGCCGCAGGCGACGGCGGTTACCGCCAGAACCAGCGCAGCGAACAGGACCCGGCAGACGTGTGGAAAGGCACCTACCACGAAGAAGGCGCGCTTCTTCTACAACGAATGGGACTGCAAGCGCCGCCACTACCGCAAAAACTGGTGCGTGCTGCGCGAACTCGACGTCCATCCGGGCAGCGCCGGTTTCGTCGGCTCCACGCTCGCCAAGTACGCACCTCAGGTCGCGCAGCTGAAGCGGCACTTTCGAGCTGCTGCGCGGCGAAGACCGGCTGCTCAAGAAGCAGCCCTACGGCGACGACATCGATCTCGACGCGGTGATCGCCGCCTATGCCGACATGCAAAGCGGCATGGAACTCTCCGACCGCCTGTTCGTCAGGCGCCACAAGGCCGAGCGCGACATCGCCGTGATGTTCATGGTCGACATGAGCGGCTCGACCAAGGGCTGGATCAACGATGCCGAGCGCGAGGCGCTGGTGATGCTGTGCGAAGCGCTGGAAGTGCTGGGCGACCGCTACGCGATCTACGGTTTCTCGGGCATTACGCGCAAGCGCTGCGAAATCTATCCGCATCAAGCGCTTCGACGAGCGCTACGACGACTGCGGTGCGAAGCCGCATCGCCGGCATCTCGCCGCAGGACTACACGCGCATGGGCGTGGCGATCCGCCACCTCACCTTGCTGCTCACGCGCGTCGAGGCGCGCACCAAGCTGCTGATCACGCTCTCGGACGGCAAGCCCGACGACTACAGCGACAACTACCGCGGCGAATACGGCATCGAGGACACGCGCCAGGCCCTGATCGAGGCGCACCGCGCGGGCATCAAGCCGTTCTGCATCACCATCGACCGCGAAGCGCGCGACTACCTGCCTCACATGTACGGCCCGGTCAACTGGACGCTGGTGGACGATGTTGCGCGGCTGCCGCTCAAGGTTTCCGACATTTACCGCCGGCTCGCAACCTGAATTTCGCATGCCTCCCGGCGACGTTTTTTCCCGAATCCCGAATATTCCGCTCCATCAGGGCAAAAAAGCATTTTTGGGGTTCTTTTGACGTGCATCAACAAAAACTCCCCGGATATTTTCGGTAGTTGTTGACTCGGAAAAAACAAAAAGGGCATTATCAGCGTTTCGAGCAACAGGCAAAAAGAGGCGGTCAACGCCAGAAGCAGTCTGCCCCGGCGATCTTATTCGAACCATTCGATGAGCGATTGAAGCCGGGCTTATTCAACCAGACGGAGGTAATAATGAAAAGGTTCTTGAGCTTGATTTCGATTTTCGTTTTATGCGGCGTTTTTGCTCAGGGCGCCGCTACCGCAGCCGAGCCCGGCAAGATCAAGGTGGGCATCCTGCTGCCGCTCACCGGAACGTTTGCAGCAGTGGCTGAAACCCAGCGGGACGGCGCACTGCTGGCGGTGGATGTCATCAACAAAAGGGGCGGACTCAATATGCCCGGCGGCAAAGTCATGGTGGAAGGCGTTGTCGCCGATGACGAAGCCAAGCAGGATGTGGGCGTCCGGCGCTACCGTTACATGGTTTCCGAAGGCGTCAAAGGCGTAGGCGGTCAGACCTGGGCGCCACTCGCGTACGCGATCAATGCCATGGTCACCAAAGAGCCGATGCCCTACTTCCCCGTCTGCGTAATGGCCAAGGAAGCGTTCCAGAAGGGCAAGCTGGCCGATTCCACCTTCGCCGCCGCATACAGCCCCTGGACAGTGGGTTACATGGCGGGCCAGGCGGCCGTCAAAACGCTGGGCAAGAAGCGTATTTTCTTTTTGGCCCGCTCCGACAGCTTCGGCTGGGACATCCGTGACGGTGTCTATGCCGCCGCCAAGCAATACGGCGCCGAAATCGTCGGCTACGACGAGGTTTCGTTGGGAACCAGCGACTACACGACCGTCTTGCAGAAAGTCCACGCGGCAAAGCCGGATGTTTTCATCTTCGCACAATTTGCAGCCGATGCCGTTGCGCTCCTGAAGCAGGCCCAGCAGATGGGGCTCAACAAGGAAACGACGATTTTCAACGCCTTCATCACAAACGTGGTCGCGAAAGGCCTCCCTCCCGAAGCTCTCGATGGCGTCTACGCGATGCATTATTTTTACTATGACCTCTCCGGCTTCCCCGACAAGGAAGTGGCCAAGGACGCCAAGGAGTTCACCGACCTGTACAGCGCCAAATATAAGCGCCCGCCAGATGCCTATGCGGCGATCTCCTATATTGCATACATGGAGATGTTCAGGGGCTTCGAAGCCGCCAAATCCTTTGATCCGCACAAGGTGTCCGTGGCCCTGATGGCGAACAAAGGTCAATTCAATTCGGTCAAAGGGCCTGCCAGATGGCGCGACGACCACGCAGCCGAATTCAAGTACGCGGCATTCCTGGTGAAGGGAAAGGGAGCCAAGGAACGGAAGAATGAATGGGACCTTTTCACGGTCATGGGCGCCGTGGGCGGCGAGTCGGTGATGCCGACGCTGAAGTCTCTCGGCTACTAAGCCGCCGTAAAATATCGACCTGTGTCCGTCCCGGTGAACCTCTCTCGTGTCCACCGGGACGGAACATTACAGAAGGGCCGGGCTTGCGCGTAGAAATTATCAAAGCCGAGGGTGTCACGAAACGCTTCGGCGCATTGACCGCCGTTGACCGGGTCAATTACTCGCTGCACGAGCATGAAGTTGCCGGAATCATCGGCTCCAACGGGGCGGGGAAAACCACTTTCTTCAACCTCCTGACGGGATATTTCCCCCCCGACGAAGGAACCATCCTGCACAAAGGCGTGGATATCACCCGCATGACGCCGCAGGCAAGGGTGGCCAGGGGATTGACGCGCACCTTCCAGCTCACTTCCACCTTCGACAACCTCAGCGTGATCGACAACCTGGTGCTCTGCTTTTTCAGGGCGCACCGGAAATCGTCGTTGTTTCATCTGCTGATCAACACCTGCAAGAGATACCGCAACGAAGACAAGATCCTCGAGATCCTGGAAACCTTCGATCTGCAGGACGTGCGCGACCGGTTGGTCAAGCATCTCAGCCTGGGTGAAAAAAGACGCCTGGAGATCGCGATGGCGGTCCTGGTCGAGCCCGAAGTGCTGCTGTTGGACGAACCGCTGGCGGGGCTGGCCGAATCCGAGATCAAGGCGATTCTGGATGTGCTGCGCAGACACATCGGCAAGCAGACGATCCTGATCGTGGAACACAAAATTTCACACGTAGCAGGATTTCCTGCAGCGGCTCACCGTCATGCACGAGGGCAGAATCATCGCAGATGGCGGATATGAGGAAACGCTGCGGGATCCCGAAGTGCGAAAAAGCTACTGGCAGATCGACGCCTCTGCAGACGCAAACGCGCATGCCGGTTCATGACGAATAACGACGAAATACTGACCGTCAGGGGCCTGAACGCCTCTTACGGAGAATCGAAGGTTCTCTTCGATATCGACTTCAGCGTAAGCCCGCGCCAGGTCGTGGCCTGCGTGGGGCGCAACGGCGCCGGCAAGACCACGCTTCTCAAAACTATCGCCGGATTTTTGAAACCGCTCTCCGGGTCGGTCACTTCCGAGCGCGTCGATCTGGTCGGCCGCAAGTCCTACGAAATTGCGAAAATGGGGATCAAGTACGTTCCCCAGGACAAGAAAGTGTTTTCCGATCTCACGGTCCGGGAAAACCTGGAACTCGGCAGCTACGCCACCAAAGACTACGGCTGGGACCGGGTCACGGACTATTTCCCGAAGTTGAAAGAGCTGATGGACCGCAAGGCCGGACATCTGAGCGGGGGTGAACGCCAGATGCTGATGATCGGCAGAGCAATATTGGGAAGCCCGAAAGTACTGCTGATCGACGAGCCCACCGAGGGACTGGCCCCGAGCATCGTTGCGCACCTGAGGGAGGTGTTCGGGGAATTGAGCAAAAACACCGCGCTGGTGATCGTGGAGCAGAACCTGCCTCTGGTTTGCGCCATATCCAGCAAGGTCTACGCCCTGAAAGAGGGGCGTATCGTGGCCGAGCTCGCAGACCGGGACTCGATCAAGCCGGATGTTTGTGAACGTTACCTTTAGCGATTCAAGGGCGGAAGCATGGTGAAAGCATTCCGATGGTGGTGGGGCCTGCTGCTGGCGTTTTCACTGCTGGCACTGTCGCGGGCATTCCTGCCCCTGGCCTTCGTCAATGAAGTCGTCATCTTCTCGATCTACACCATGGGTTGCAGCTTCCTGCTGGGTCGTGTCGGTTTCATATCGTTCGGGCAGCCGGCGTACCTCGCGGCCGGCGCCTACGGAACGGCGTTTTATCTCTTTTATTTCGGCACCAATCCTTATATCGGCATCCTGATGGGCGTCCTGTCGGGGCTGGTGGTGTCCGGCATCGTCGGCCCCCTGTTTGTGAGACTGCGCAGCGACTACTTTGCGCTGGTGAACCTGGCGCTGGCGGTGATCATCTACTATCTCATGCAAAAAGTGCTGGCGGACATCACCCACGGCGACAACGGGCTCTGGTTCCTGACCAACATCGCCTCCACCCCGCTGCTGGACCTGGGAAAGCCGAACCACTTCTTCATCTTCGCGCTTCTGGTCGCGCTGGCTGTCTGGGCGTTCTACAAGTATCTTGATGATTCGATCTACGGCGCCTGCTGCCTGGCCACCAAAATCAACGAGGACAAGCTGAAGTTTCTCGGCTACAGCAATTATCGCGTCCGGCTGCTCGCCTTCATCATCGCCAATACGACGACCGCTTTGGCCGGCGCGATGTACGCGGTCTACCTGGGATTCGTGAGCCCGGAAATCACCAGCCCGGCGCGTGCCGCCGATCCCGTCGTGGTCACGATACTCGGAGGGGTCGGCACGCTCTACGGGCCCATCGTCGGCGCGTTTGCTTATACCGGCATGAAAGACGTGATCAGCAAATTGATCGGCAACTGGGAGCTTTTTATCGGTTTCCTGCTGGTATTCATCATGCTTGCCGGAGAAAAGGGCATCTGGGGCACGTTGCAGTCCCTGCTGGAAAAATTGCTTTCCCGGAAAAAGGCCACGGCGGGAACAGCCGACAACAGGGAGGCGCGTCGCTGATGAGCGCACAACTGCTGATCTCCGGCGTCATCTTCGGCTTGAGCATCGGAAGCATCTTTTTTCTGATGGCGATCGGCCTGTCGCTGTGCTTCGGCCTGATGCGCATCATCAGCCTCGACCAGCTGCTCTACTATTCGGTCGGTGCCTACATCACTTATTCCCTCAGCCTCAGGACGGGCAGCGTGTGGCTCGGCGTGCTGGGTGGATTGGTAGTTGCGGGCATCGTCGCCTTCGCCGTGGAACGGCTTATTTTCAGACGCATCTACGAACGGGAACTCACGTTCAGCATGATCACGTCCTTCGGGATCCTGATCGGCGGCATCGGCGTCATCAAATACTTCTGGGGCGTGGTGCCCCGTCCGGTCGCCGTTCCGATGCTGACTCAGCTGAATATCGTCGGCACTGAAGTTCCAGTCTACCGCCTGATCATCGTCGGTATTGCCGTTCTCGTGTATGCCGGAATCTGGCTCTTTTTGAACCGGACCATCATCGGCAAGGCGATCCGCGCCGGCATCGAAAATGTGGAGCATGTCGAAGGCCTCGGCATCAACGTGTCCCGGCTCTTCACCATCACTTTCATCATCGCCGGTGCGTTGTCCGGTCTGGCCGGTGGACTGCAAGCGCCGCTGATCATGGTCGATCCCCAGATGGGACTCGAGGTGCTTGCATTCGTTTTCATGGTCGTCATCATCGGCGGCCTTGGCAGCATCAAGGGGACCCTGATATCCGCCTTTATCGTCGGGCAGGTCGTCTCGATCGGATCCCTGATCTACGCCCCTATGGCACAGATGGCGCCGTTTGCCATCATGCTGCTGATTCTTCTGATCAAGCCGACCGGTCTTTACGGCAGCACGCTCGTGAAACGATAACCGACAGCGAGTTCAATCCGCGCCGCGCGCACCGATGATGCCCTCTTTCCACCATCAAAGAAAAGGAGCTCCACCATGCTGGTCAGCGATCGCATGAGCCGGCATCCTGTGACCATCCGCACAGATGCAGATTACAAGCAGGCATTGAAACTGATGCAGGATCACGCCATGCACCACGTGCCGGTGCTCGATGCGGAAAACAAGCTTGCGGGCGTCCTGGCCGAACGCGACCTGTTGCTCGCCGCGATGCATTACCTGCAGTCGGCCATCGAAGTTTCCGAAATCATGCACCGCCAGGTGGTCACCGCGACGCCGGACATGCCGATCAGCGAAGCCGCAATGCTGATGGTGAACAACAAGATCGGCGGGCTGCCGGTGGTCGACGGCAACCAGCGCGTGGTGGGCATCATCACCGAAACCGACATTTTCAGGGCCTTTGTGGAACTGCTCAGCCAGGACAAAGCGATTGAACCGAAAAAAAAGGCGTGATCGCATTCCGCAGCGCGCGCCATTCTCGTCGCACCGCCGCCCTACTTTTATGTTTGATCTAGATCAGTACCTCGAAGTACAGCCAAGTTAGCATAGCCAAAAAAGCGTACAGCAGCCACGGAACGCGCGGCCCAATTGCCGCACTTCGCTGCCGTGGCTCCTGTCACCAAATTCAAAGGAGAAACAAATGTCTACCACCGGCACCAAGGGCGCCGCGACCGGCGTTTCGCCGCGGTCGCCACGCGGTTTCGATGTGCTGCGCGATCCCAGCCTCAACCGCGGCACCGGCTTCACCGAAAAGCAGCGCGACGCACTGGGGCTGCGGGGGTTGCTGCCGGCACACGTGCTGAGCCAGAACGAGCAGGTAGAACGTATCCTCATCAACTTGCGGAAGCTGTCCGATCCGCTCCAAAAATTCGTGGCGCTCAATTCGCTGCACGACCGCAACGAGGCTCTGTTCTTCCGTGTCCTGTGCGACAACATCGATGAGATGCAGCCGCTCGTCTACACGCCGACGGTCGGCCTGGCATGCCAGCAGTTCGGCCAGATCTTCCAGCGCCCGCGCGGCATGTTCATCGGCGCCAACGACCGCGGGCGCATCGCGCAGGTGTTGCGCAACTGGCCGAACCGGGCCGGCATCATCGTCGTCACCGACGGCGAGCGCATCCTCGGCCTGGGCGACCTCGGCGCCAACGGCATGGGTATTCCGGTCGGCAAATTGTCCCTGTATACGGCCTGCGCCGGCATCCATCCGGACCTGTGTCTGCCCGTGATCATCGATGTCGGCACCAACAACGAGGAATTGCTCAACGACCCGTTTTATATCGGCCTCCGGCAGCGCCGCATTACCGGCGCCGCCTACGACGAACTGATCGAAGAATTCATCACGGCGGCCCACGAGGTATTTCCCGGCGTGGTGATCCAGTTCGAGGACTTCGCCAACCATAACGCATTCCGCCTGCTCAAGAAGTACCGCGACCGCATCTGCACCTTCAACGACGACATGCAGGGAACCGCGGCGGTGGCGCTGGCGGGTATTTTCTCGGCGCTGCGCATCACCGGCAGCCGCCTTGTCGACCAGAAAATCCTGTTCCTCGGCGCCGGCGAAGCCGCCGCCGGCATCGCCGATCTGGTGGTGTCGGCCATGATCGCTCAAGGCCTCAAGGAGAAGGACGCGCGCGCCCGCTGTTGGCTGGTCGATTCACGCGGGCTGGTCGTGAAAAGCCGCACCGATCTGGCAGAGCACAAGCTTCCGTTCGCGCAGGACCACCCGCCCGTCGGCGATTTTCTAAGCGCCATCAAGACGTTCAAACCCACGGCCATTATCGGCGTGGCCGCAGTCAGCGGCTCCTTTACCAAGGAGGTGCTGGAAGAAATGGCCCGCATCAACGAGCGGCCGATCGTATTCGCGCTCTCCAACCCGACGTCCAAGGCCGAATGCGATGCCGAACAGGCTTACCGCTGGACCGGCGGACGGGGGCTGTTCGCGTGCGGCAGCCCGTTCGATCCGGTGAAGCTGAATGGCAAGACCTTCGTGCCGCGCCAGGGCAACAACTCCTATATCTTCCCGGGCGTGGGACTGGGCGCCATCGCCAGCCGCGCACGGCGCATCACCGACGACATGTTCATGGCCGCGGCGCATTCGCTCGCGCATCTGGTCACCGAATCCGATCTCGAGCAGGGCAGCCTCTACCCGGCGCTGGGGCGGATCCGTGAAGTCTCCGCCCACATCGCGACCGCTGTCGCCGATACCGCCTACAAGCAGGGTCTCGCCGGCAAGCCGCAGCCATCCAACGTGCTGCAGGATGTGCAGGCGCAGATGTACGACCCGCATTACTAGGGTCCGGTAACTGCAATCCGTTCCACGCCATCTCCGGTCTGGCACTGACGAAAAAGCGGCGGGGAATCTGTCCATCCGGACAGGTTCCCCGCCGCTTCTGTTTTTCCCTTAGAATCACGCTCCTCGACTTACTTATAACCGGAGCAAAGCATCATGTCAGGTGCAGGACACGGCCACGATGCCGGGCACGGCAGCCCGGAAAACAAAAAAGTTGCGCTGCTGATCTCGGTGCTGGCGCTGGTGCTGGCGTTCTCGGAAACGCTGGGCAAAAGCGCGCAGACCGCCGCCATCAGCCACAACATCGAAGCCTCCAACCTGTGGTCGTTCTTCCAGGCCAAGACCATCCGCATGACGACGCTGCGCACGGCCACCGAGCAGGCGGAACTGGAATTGAAACGGGCCGCCGACCCCAAGACCAGGGAAGCGCTGGAGAGCCGCATCGCGTCGTGGCGCAAGAGCGTCGAACGCTATGACTCCGAGCCCGAAACCGGGGAAGGCCGCAAGCAGCTCGCAGCGCGCGCCAAGGCCGCCGAGCAGAAACGCGAACGCACGCTGGCCGCCTACCATCATTACGAACTGGCGTCGGCCGCGGTGCAGATCGCGATCGTGCTCGCCTCCGCCGCGATCATCACCACCATGATGTGGCTCACCTGGGTAGCGGGTGCGCTGGGGGTGCTGGGGGTGATATTCTGCCTGATCGGGTTTTTCGCGCCGACCGCGGTGCATCTGTTCTAGGGCGCCGGCACTGCCCCGTTTACTCGACGAGCCACTTCAGCAGCGGTTCCCACTGCTCGGCGTCACGCTCGCCGAGATACGGCGGCAGGTCGAAAATGCTCTGGCCCGCGAATGCCGCGTTGGCGTAGTGCTGGGTATCGCGGATGTGCGCGACGATCGGCAGATCGAACTGCCCGAGAAAAGTCTCCAGTGTCGCGGCGGCGCGCGTGCGCGGATCGACGCGCATGCCGACGATGCCGATGAAGTTGTCGTGCTTGCGCGCCTTCTTTTCCTCTTTCAGCACGGCCAGGAAATCGCGGGTGGCCGCCATGTCGAACAGCGAAGGCTGAATCGGCACCAGCACGTGCCTGACCGGCTTGATGGCGAGAGCCAGGTTCTTGCCGTGCAAACCGGCAGGAGAATCGATGACCAGCCACGTGCTTTTCCTGGGCAGCCCGTCGTCAAGATCGTCTTTTCTGCCGAGCGGCGAAATCGGGGGCAATGTCGGACGGCCGCAGCGTCAGCCACTCCAGGGATGATTTCTGCCGGTCGAGATCCCACAGCACCACCCGCTCGTCGCGATATGCAAGGCCGGCGGCAAGATTGGTGGCCAGCGTGGTTTTGCCGCAGCCGCCTTTGGGATTCGCCACCAGGACTGCGCGCATACGACGGTCCTAATGCAGCGGCGAGGACTCCAGCGCCGGCCCGCTCTCCGACAGCAGCGGATCGGCCTGCGCGTCCTGTTCCAGCTCTGCGCCCTCGTCCGTTTCCGGCAACTGCACCGCCGCGCCGGAGCTGTCCACCAGCGCGCCCAGGTCTTCGAGCGGCGGCAGCTCAGCCAGCGAACGCAGGTTGAGATCGTCGAGAAATACCTTGGTGGTGGCAAACAGTTCCGGCCGCCCCGGCACTTCGCGGTGGCCGACGACGTCGATCCAGCCCCGCGCCTCCAGGGATTTGAGAATATTGGGCGACACCGTGACGCCGCGGATGTCTTCGATGTCGCCGCGCGTCACCGGCTGCTTGTAGGCGATGATGGCGAGCGTTTCCAGCACCGCGCGCGAATAGCGCGGCGGTTTCTGCGGATTCAGGCGGTCGAGCGATTTCTGATACTCGGGACGGGTGCGGAACCGCCAGCCGGAAGCGACATTGGCGAGTTCGACGCCCTTGCCCTGCCAGTCGTCGCGCAGCTCTTCGAGCACCTTGCGCAGCGTCTCGTTGCCGAGCTCCTCGTCAAACAGCTTCCTGAGTTCGACCAGCGTCAGGGGCTCCGCGCTGCTCAGCAATGCTGTCTCCAGCACCGTTTTGACCTGCGCGAGGTCGAGATTGGATGTTTCTTCTTCCATGTCCTGTTCCGTGTTATTCAACCGCGGCGAGCGGGCTGCCGCGCAGTTTCACATAAATCGGCGCATAGGCCTGCTGCTGGCTGACGTCGACCAGGCTCTCCCGCGCGAGCTCCAGAATGGCGAGGAAAGTCACGACCAGCACGGGGACCCCTTCTTCCGGGGTGAACAGTTCCGCGAACTCGACGAACTTCGCATCCTGCAGCCGGCGCAGCACCCGGCTCATGTGCTCGCGCATCGACAACTGGTCGCGCGTCACTCTGTGGTGGCGGTTGACGTTGGCGCGGGCCAGCAGTCCCAGCCACGCCTGCCGCAGGTCTTCGGGAGCGACATCCGGCAGGCTGCGCGGCCGCGGTGCGCTCGAACAGCACCTGCACCAGCGCGAAATCGCGTCCGGCCTGGGGCAGCTCGTTGAGGCGCAGGGCGGCGAGCTTCATCTGTTCGTATTCAAGCAGGCGCCGCACCAGTTCGGCGCGCGGATCCTCCTCTCCGGCATCGACGCCGGCGGGCCGCGGCAGCAGCATGCGCGACTTGATCTCGATCAGCATCGCCGCCATCAGCAGATACTCGGCGGCGAGCTCGAGCTGGTTCGAGCGCATCATCTCGACATATTCGAGATACTGCACCGTGAGCTTGGCCATCGGGATATCGAGCACGCTGATGTTTTCCTTGCGGATCAGGTACAGCAGCAGATCGAGCGGGCCTTCGAACTGATCGAGGAAAACTTCCAGCGCATCGGGCGGAATGTAGAGGTCCCGCGGCACCTCGAGCATCGGCTCGCCGTAGACCTTGGCGAAGGGCGCGGTGACCGCTTCGCTCATAGGTGGCCGGCCGCGAAAACCGGCTCGTGGGCTGCCGCCCGGGCGCCGGCAACAGCCAAGTCCGGGAATGCGGGGATGGCGGCGGGAGAAATACTATTACGCAGTGAACGTCGTTTTTGCATCGGAATATTTTACCGTGAATCGGGTTCCAAACCTATCGTGGCCGCCCGGCTGAGACATCATGTTTTACATGATATTAATATCATAATACATTGTTTATAAACAAGTATTTTAATATACTTCTAGCTGTAATCGAGCCCCATCGCTTCCCGCACGTCACGCAGCGTTTCCTGGGCGAGCTTGCGCGCTTTTTCGCAGCCATCGGCGATGATGCTGCGGACCAGCGTCGTGTCATCCAGATACTTCTGCGCCCGCTCGCGCATCGGCTTCTGCTCTGCCAGCACGGCGTCGATCACCGGCTGCTTGCATTCGAGGCAGCCGATGCCGGCGCTCCTGCAGCCCTGCTGCACCCAGTCCCGGCGTCTGGTCGTTCGAATACACGAGGTGCAACTGCCACACCGGGCATTTCTCCGGATCGCCGGGATCGGTGCGCTTCACGCGCGCCGGATCGGTGGGCATGGTCTTGATTTTTTTGGCCACGCTGTCGGCGTCCTCGCGCAGCGTGATCGTGTTGTGATACGACTTCGACATTTTCTGGCCGTCGAGCCCCGGCATCTTCGAGGCTGCGGTGAGCAGCGCCTGCGGCTCGGTCAGGATCACTTTGCCGCCGCCTTCGATATATCCGTAACAGCCGCTCGCGGTCGCCCAGCGTCAGGTTCTGGGTCTCCTCGAGCAGCGCGCGCGCTGAATCCAGCGCCTGGGTGTCCCCCTGTTCCAGGTATTTGGTGCGCAACTGGCGATAGAGCTTGGCGCGGCGCGCGCCGAGTTTCTTTACCGCCTGCTCCGCCCTTTCCTCGAAACCCGGCTCGCGTCCGAAAATATGGTTGAAGCGCCGCGCGATCTCGCGCGTGAACTCGATGTGCGGCACCTGGTCTTCGCCCACCGGCACCTGGTTGGCGCGGTAGATCAGGATGTCGGCGCTCTGCAGCAGCGGGTAGCCGAGAAAACCGTAGGTCGAGAGGTCCTTGTCGGTGAGCTTTTCCTGCTGGTCCTTGTAGGTCGGCACGCGCTCCAGCCATCCGGTCGGCGTGATCATCGACAGCAGCAGATGCAGTTCGGCATGCTCGGGCACGCGCGACTGGATGAACAGTGTCGCCTGCGCCGGATCGACGCCGGCGGCGAGCCAGTCGACCACCATGTCCCACACATGCCGCTCGATCGTTTGCGGCTCGTCGTAATGCGTGGTCAGCGCGTGCCAGTCGGCAATAAAAAAGAAACATTCGTACTCGTGCTGCAGCCTGACCCAGTTCTTGAGCACGCCGTGGTAATGCCCGAGATGCAGGTGCCCGGTGGGGCGCATGCCGGACAAAACGCGATTCGCATACATTTGTTCTTGGACCTCCTAGATCACGCGGGCAAGCCTGACCAGATCGGACACCGGCACGCCAAACAGCGCCGCGATCAGCGACAGGGTGATGCCGATCAGCGGCCACATGACGACGCCCAGAGCGCCGGTGAACAGCAATGCAATCAGGATCATGAAACCATACGGCTCGATGCGCGCAAACTTATACGCAAGCCGGTGCGGCAGCAGGCTCACCAGGATGCGGCCGCCATCGAGCGGCGGCAGCGGCAGCAGGTTGAGCACCATGAAAATGACATTGATGAACACGCCGGCCGCCCCCATCAGCATCAGCGGCAGGGCGAAGTAATTGCCGGGTATGGCGAGCCCGGTTTTCAGCATCAGCGTCCAGAACATGGCCATCAGCAGGTTGCTCGCCGGCCCCGCGGCCGCGACCCACAGCATGTCGCGTTTGGGGCGGCGCAGATTGGCGAAATTGACCGGCACCGGCTTCGCCCAGCCGAACAGAATGCCGCCGCCGCCGAAAAGCTTGCTCACCACCAGCAGCACCAGCGGCAGCGCGATCGTGCCGACCGGGTCGATGTGGCGCAACGGATTGAGGCTGACGCGCCCCGCGGAATAGGCCGTGAGATCGCCGAAATGCTTTGCGACGTAGCCATGCGCCGCCTCGTGCATCGTGATCGCGAAAATGACGGGCAGCGCATAAATCGCGACGGTCTGAAGCAGATTAAGTTCCACAAAAGCCTTTTAACCGCCAAGGCGCCAGGAGCGCCAAGAGCTTAATTCGCAAGAAAGATATTGTACGTCGGGAGCTGAAACGGGAAAGGCCACTTCCGAAAATCGATGACAGTATCAGCAAATGCCGTTGTTCTTCTTGGCGACCTTGCGTCTTGGCGTTCAATGGCCTTACGACTCCGAACGGCGCGGTGCTGCCCCTGCCCGCGCGCATGATGACCGGCGTTTCGCCGCACAGGTTCACCACTGTCGTCGGCTCGATGCCGCACGGTCCGCCGTCGAGAATCAAATCGACCAGATTTCCGAGGCGCTCGCGGATTTCGTAGGGCTCGTTGAGCGGCAGCGCATCGCCGGGCAGCAGCAGCGTCGAGGACAGCAGCGGCTCGCCGAGTTCATCGAGCAGCGCGTGCACGACCCGGTGATCAGGCACGCGCAGCCCGACGGTCCTGCGGCTCGGATGCTGCAGGCGCTTCGGCACTTCGCGCGTCGCCTGCAGGATAAAAGTGTAGCTGCCCGGCGTCGCGGCCTTGAGCAGCCGGAACTGGCGGTTGTCCACTTTTGCATAGGTCGCGATCTCTGAAAGATCGCGGCACACCAGCGTGAAATAATGATGCGCATCGACCTGGCGAATGAAGCGCATGCGCTCCACCCCCGCCTTGTCGCCGAGACGACAACCGAGCGCGTAACAGGAATCGGTGGGATAGACGATGACCCCGCCGCCGCGGATGATCTCCACGGCCTGCCGGATCAGCCGCGGCTGCGGATTGACGGGATGGATGGTGAAAAGCTGCGCCATGATTCCTGAGGGATGAAGGATGAGGGCGGAGGGATGAGGGATGCAGATGCCGTTTTCCCACTTCCCGCTCCCGACTACCCATTACTCCCTGCTCAAAACTGGCTCCATATCGGCGTGCAGCCATCGGGCAGCGCAGGCAGTTCGCCGAGATCGCGATAGCTCTCGCGCGGGCCGTGGTAATCGGATCCCGCCGAGGCGAGCAAGCCGAAGCGCCGCGCATAGCGGCCCCAGGTCGCAAATTGTTCGGCCGTATGGCTGCCGGTGACCACTTCGACCCCAATCCCGCCAAGGTCTCTGAATTGGGTGAGCAGCATTTCGCGCTGCGGGTTGTCGAGCTTGTAGCGTCCGGGATGCGCGAGCACCGGCATGCCGCCGCTCGCCCTGATCCAGCCCACCGCCTGCTCCAGGCTCGCCCATTGATGCGAAACGTAACCGGGCCTGCCGCTGACGAGATATTTTTTGAACACGGACTGCACGTCGCGCGAGTGGCCGCGCTCGACCAGAAAACGGGCGAAATGAGTGCGGCTGACGAGTTCGGGGTTGGCCGCGTACGAGCGCGCGCCTTCCAGGCTGCCGGCGATGCCCGCCTGCGCGAGGCTGCTTGCCATGCCCTCGGCGCGGCTGCGGCGCCCGCTGCGAACGTGCTCGAGACCGGCGACGAGCTCGCTGCATCCGGGATCGACATGCAGGCCGACGACGTGCAGCGTATGGCCGTTCCAGGTTACCGATATTTCCACGCCGTTGACCAGCGCGATGCCCTCAAGACCGGCTGCGGTCCGCGCTTCGCTCACGCCCCCCACCTCGTCATGATCGGTCAGCGCCAGAACGGTGACGCCATTCTGGGCCGCACGCGCGACCAGTTCGGCGGGCGTGAGCAGTCCGTCGGAGCGGGTTGAATGGCTATGGAGGTCGAACCGCGGCATGACTTTGGAAAAAGGCGAAGTTCAGAATGCTAAGAGCCCGTAACATAATGAAACACGTGTGCGTTGCTGCCAAAATTGGTGCTGACGCGAAGGGTGGCGCAGAGCATATCGCGAATATGGTCAAGCCGGCCGACAAAGTGTCCTGCGCAGGGCGGAGCAGGTTCCAAGCGTTCTATGCTTGGATGCGACCCCGGAGCAGGACAGTGGCACGCCCTAATGCGCAGGACGGGTGCACGCCGCCGCGGTCGCATCCCCGCAAGCGGGGCCCCTGCTACCCGCTGCGGCGTGCCGCCGGTTTTGGCTGCAACCCTTCGGGCTGGCACGAGTTTTGGCCCATGGCATTGTCGCTCCCCTTGCCAATATTCGCGATATTGGCTGCGGCGAGCTTCGCGCCCTGAGCCAAAATCGTGACAGCGCATCGCGCGTTTCATTATGTTACGGGCTCTAGGACTGGAAACTGCAGCATCATATAGCAAATCGATTGCATTGCCCGCGCACCCAGGCTGGTTCTTCCGCCGCTTTAGCTGCCGCACCACGCGTCACAGGATAACAATAATTAATTTAAAAACAGCGCGATACATTTAACATTCTCAGGTCATTCGCATAAATTTGAGTATAATCAGCGACATGTCAGCCACCGAGCGAATCCCCGGAGCTAACCGCCGCCAGCAGATCGCGCTTGCGGTCGCCGCAGTCAATTTGGTGCTGATCCTGCTGTTCCCGCCTTTCGACCAGTACTCGATCGCCGTATCCCGGGCGCCGGAGTTCGCCGGATTCCATTTCTATTTCGACAAACCACAATACGGCGTGGTCAACAGCGGCATGCTGCTGCTGGAAGTGTTCGTGGTGCTGATCAATGCGGCGATCGGCTGGCTGGTCCTGCAAGACAAACCGCCCAGACTGTCGAGACGCCGCCTGGGCTTCCAGAACGCAACCTTGATCGCAGTGGGCGTGAACCTCGTGGTCGTGCTGCTGTTCCCGCCGCTGGAATCGGTGTTTTCGCTGACCAACGCGGCGCTGCCGTCGTTCGAAGGCTTCTACTTCATTTTTTCCCGCCCGCCCAACCACACCATTGTCACCACGCTCCTGTATCTGGAAGTCGCGTTCATCCTGGTCAACGGCGCGCTGCTGTGGCTGATCCTGAGGGACAAATCGCCCGAACTCACGCCCGAAGAGGCCTACGCGCTGGCGGTAAAATTGCAAGCGCGCAGCGACAAGTGACGCCGCGGCCGGGCGCCGTGATCGACAACCTACCGGAAAACAGCCCCCGCGGAAACGCGCGCTGGCTACGCCGCTTTCTGATGCAGGCGGCTTTGCGCCGGAACATGCTGCGCCAGAAATTCCATCTGGTCGGCGAGAATGCGGCGGTTGGTGAGAATCAGGTATTCGGCACGGTTCGGCACGTACGGCAGATAAACCAGCTCCATGCCGGCCATTTCCAGCGTGCGGTCGCTTTTTTTCTCGTTGCATGCGCGGCACGCGGTGACGACATTCATCCAGGTATCCTTGCCGCCGCGCGAAAACGGCACGATATGGTCGCGCGTCAACTTGGAGATGGGCAGCATGGTGCTGCAGTAGGCGCAGATCTGGCGGTCGCGATGGAACAATTCGCGGTTGTTGAGCGGCGGCACCTGGCTGAACGCCTTCATCGCCATCGCCCGGCCCTTGATCGCGATGATGCTGCTCGCGGTGATGCTCGAACGTTCGCCGGTCATGCGATTGAGTCCGCCGTACACCGTGAATGCGCTGCCTCCGAGGTGCCAGGCGACCTGGTCCTTGGCATAGTAGTAACAGGCATGCTGCCACGTGATCCAGCGGTGCGGCACGCCATGCGTGTCGAGCGTGAGGATCAGCGGAAACACGCTGTGCGGCGTCGTTTCCTCAACAGCGATGTGCGGGGTTTCCAGCACTTTATCCCGTCCTTGTCCTGACATCCGTCATCGGGGACCGTTTCGAACGAACTCCAAGCCGTTACTCTAACAAAATTTACCAGATTTTTGAATTTTAGACTCTTTTTCGGGCGTGAGCGAGACGGCGGCTCGCCCGCGGCGGCCGCACGCGGTATAATATGTGGCCGTGAATACTGCACACTTTTCCGCCAACCTTCCCCGCATCTGCCGCCGCCAGCCGTGAGTCCGGACCGCCGCGGCTCTGCCGTTTCCCCCAGAGCGTACATTCAAGGCCGTTGAGATGTCTTTTGCTTCGCTGAACCTCATTCCAGAATTATTACGTGCGGTAGAAGACCAGGGCTATACCGAACCCAGCCCGATCCAGGCCAAGGCCATCCCGCCTATCCTCGAGCGCCGCGACATCATGGGCTGCGCCCAGACCGGCACCGGCAAGACCGCCGGCTTCACGCTGCCGCTGCTGCAATTGCTTGCGCCGCAAGCCAGCAGCAGCCCCTCTCCGGCCCGGCATCCGGTGCGGGCGCTGGTGCTGACGCCGACGCGCGAGCTCGCGGCCCAGGTCGAGGAGGCGGTGCGCGCCTATGGCAAATACCTGCCGCTGCGCACCGCCGTGGTCTACGGCGGCATCGACATCAAGCCGCAGATCAAGGCGCTGCACGCCGGCGTCGAAATCGTGGTCGCCACGCCCGGCCGCCTGCTCGATCATTTGCAGCAGAAAAGCATCAACCTGTCGAAAGTCGAGATCCTCGTGCTCGACGAGGCCGACCGCATGCTCGACATGGGCTTCATGCCCGATATCAAACGCATTCTCGCCGTGCTGCCGCCGACGCGCCAAAACCTGCTGTTTTCCGCGACGTTCTCGGAAGAGATCAAGCGGCTCGCCGACCAGTTCATGCACAGCCCCACCATGATCGAAGTCGCGCGCCGCAACGCGCCTGCCGAACTCGTTTCGCACCTGGTCTATGAAGTCGCGGCCTCGCGCAAGCACGCGCTGCTCGCCCATCTCGTGCGCTCGCGCGACATGCAGCAGGTGCTGGTATTCGTGCGCATGAAGCGCGACGCCAACCACCTCGCCCGCAAGCTCGAGCAGGACGGCCTGGCCGCGACCGCGATCCACAGCGACCGCACCCAGGGCGAGCGCACGCAGGCGCTCGAGGAATTCAAGCAGGGCAAGATGAAAATCCTGGTCGCCACCGACATCGCGGCCCGCGGACTCGACATCGATCAGCTGCCATTCGTGATCAACTATGAACTGCCGCATACGCCGGAAGACTACGTGCACCGCATCGGCCGCACCGGCCGCGCCGGCACCCCCGGCGAAGCGATCTCGCTGGTCAGTCCGGATGAAATGGAATTCCTCGCCAACATCGAGAAACTGCTCAAGCAGAAGCTGCCGCGGCAGACCGCATCCGGTTACGAGCACGAAGGCGCTGACAGAGACCGGGACAGAGGCGCACGGCGCCCCGGTCCGGGTTCGAGTCCAAGCCCGCGCCAGCGTCACGAGAAACCATCCGCGCCGCGCGCACCGGCCAAGGCCCCGGCGGGCGGATCAACATTCGACTTCAGCAAGCCCTACGAGCCGGCCGTGAAAGACGGCGCCGCGCCGGAGTCGCAGCATGCGCCGCTCGCCCACCGCCGGCAGCCCGCGCGGCCTACCGCGGCGCTGTTAGGCGGCTTGCCAGCCCGCCAGAAATCCGAAAAGTAGCAGGCCGGGCGCCATCGCGCACCGGATAGCATGGACGCGCTGACCCTGCCCCAGCTGGTTTACTTTTGCCTGATCGTGGTCCTGTCTTATTCCGTTCGCGGCAGCGCCGGGTTCGGCGGGGCGACGGTGCCGCTGATTGCGCTCGTCCTGTCGCTCAAGACCGTCGTGCCCCTCGTCACGTTTCTCGGCGTGCTGTCCTCGTGCGCGATCCTGCTGAAGGACCACCGCCATGTGTCCTGGCGCGATACCTGGAAAGTCATCCCGTTCTGCCTGCTCGGCGTGCTGATCGGTCTGTATTTTTTTAAAACGCTCGACGCGCACGCGCTCGAGCGCGCGCTGGGCATCCTGGTGCTGGCGTACGGCAGCTATTCGTTCTGGATCACCGTGCGCCCCGGATTCGCCTTCCGCCTGCCCATCAAAGTGGTCGTGCCGCTGACCGGCACTGTCGCGGGTTTCATCGGTACCATGTTCGGCGCCATGGCCGGCATATTCTTCGCGATTTATCTCGACTATCTGAAGCTGGGCAAGAACGAATTCCGCGCGACGATGGCGGCGATCCTGCTCGCGCTCGGCCTGTTCCGGGGCATCGGCTATCTCTCGGTGGGCGCTTTCGACCGAGATGTGCTGATCGTTTGCGCGACCGCGGTGCCGCTGATGCTGGTCGGCGTGTTTCTCGGCAACCGCATCCATGCCAATCTGAACCAGGTCGCGTTCAAGCGGTTCGTCGCCCTGATTTTCATCGCGAGCGGCGTGCCGCTGCTGCTGCGCTGAACGACCAAAAGCATTAACCGCCAAGGCCGCCAAGAACGCCAAGGAAAATACGAAATGAGATGCCGCAACTGACGATACTGCATTCGCATAACCTGGAGCATGCGATTCATATATTGATAGCAATGCCCCTATTCGTTATCGATCTGATGTCCCGTCAGTCAATTCTATTTGTCTTTCCTTGGCGTTCTTGGCGGCCTTGGCGGTTCCATTTTTATCAGTGGTTATAATCCCCATATCCTATATTCAATAACCCAGACTCGGCCATGACCACACCCAAACGCGTTTCCGCCAAACAGCTCAAGACCATGCTCCACGACGGCAGCGAGTTCGCGCTGCTCGACGTGCGCGAAGCCGGCCAGTTCGGCGAATCGCACATGCTGTTCGCCACGCCCTGCCCCTACAGCCGGCTCGAGCTCGACATCGTCACGCTGGTGCCGCGCAAGGCTGCGGCGATCGTGCTCACCGACGACGGCGTGCTGGGCGTCGCCGAACGCGCGGCGCAGCGCCTCGCGGCGATCGGTTACACCGATGTCGCCGTGGTCGACGGCGGCAACAAGGCGTGGGCCGCGGCGGGCCATGCGCTGTTCGCCGGCGTCAACGTGCCGAGCAAGACTTTCGGCGAACTCGTCGAGCACGCGTATCACACGCCGCGCATCACGGCGCAGGAACTCGTGCGCATGAAGGAAGCCGGCGAAGACTTCGTGCTGTTCGACGGCCGGCCGGTCAACGAACACCACAAGATGACCATCCCCGGCTCGACCTGCTGCCCCAACGCCGAGCTGCCGCTGCGCGTGCCGGCGATGGTGAAGAACCCCAAAACCAAAATCATCGTCAACTGCGCCGGGCGCACGCGCTCCATCATCGGCGCGCAGACGCTGATCAACTTCGGCGTGCCGAACCCGGTCTACGCGCTGGAGAACGGCACCCAGGGCTGGTACCTCTCCGATCTGAAGCTTGAATACGGCTCGACTCGCACCTATCCGGAGAAGATCGACGCCGCCGCGCTGCCCGCGCAGCAGGAGGCCGCACGCAAACTCATGGCGCGCTTCGGCATCAGGACCGTATCGGCGCAAGACGTCACGGCGTGGCTCGGGGAAACGAATCGCACCACCTATCTGTGCGACGTGCGCACGCCGGAAGAATTCGAGGCGGGCTCGATCCCCGGCGCGGTGCACGCGCCCGGCGGGCAACTGATCCAGGCCACCGATCAGTGGGTCGGCGTGAGGAACGCGCGCATCGTGCTGATCGACGGCGGCGAGAACGTGCGCGCGCCGGTGGTCGCGAGCTGGCTGAAGCAGCTCGGCTGCGATGTCCATGTGCTCGAAGGCGGCGTGAAATCCGGGCTCAAGGGCACACCCGCGGCGAAGCCCGCGCTGCCGGATCTCGCGAGGATCTCCGCTGCGGCGCTGAAGCAAGCGCTCGATGCAGGTCGCTGCACGGTGTTCGATCTCGGCCCGAGCATGAACTTCCGCAAGGCGCACATTCCCGGCAGCCGCTGGAGCATACGCTCGCGCCTCGCCGCCGATGGCAAGACTGCCAAGGGCGGCATCGTGCTCGTCGCCGACGACACCGACGCGGCGCGCCTTGCGGCGACCGAGCTCATCGCAGCAGGAATAAAAGACGTGAAGCTGCTCGACGGCGGCCTCGCTGCGTGGACCAAAGCAGGTTATGCAACGGAAGCCTCGCCCGGGGTTCCGCCCGACCGCGAATGCATCGACTACCTGTTTTTCGTTCACGATCGCCACGCCGGCAACCGCGAAGCGATGAAACAGTACCTCGCCTGGGAAACCGGCCTCATGGCCCAGCTCGACGAGCAGGACAAGGCGTCGTTCAAGGTCGGCGCATCCCGGGCTTGACAGCGCGGGCGCGGGGATACGCGCGGCGTAAAACGATGTTTCTGGGCAGCTCGTTTTACTGCCCGCATGTAATCTGGCGATTGCTCGTCAGCGATTCCGGCGCTTGCCCTCCCCGCCAGTCTCCCCATAGAATCATCTTCACCTGCGCCCTCTTCGGGCGTTAATAAAAATGAGAGGAAAGGAAAATCATGCGCAATCCGCTTATTCAAACCGCAATACTGGCCATCCTCGCGGCGCCCGTGGCGAACACGGCGATGGCCCAGGGCACTCCGGCAGGTGCCTATCCCGACAAACCGCTGCGGCTCATCGTGCCGTTCCCGCCGGGCGGGGGCAACGACATCCTGGGGCGCGCGGTTGGACAGCGCCTGAGCCAGGTGCTCGGACAACAGATCGTCGTCGACAATCGCGGCGGCGCGGGCGGTGCGCTCGGCGCGACCATCGCGGCCAACGCGACGCCGGAC
This sequence comes from uncultured beta proteobacterium, assembly GCA_963734595.1. GTDB lineage: Bacteria > Pseudomonadota > Gammaproteobacteria > Burkholderiales > SG8-41 > CAKKQX01. Next base: position 240,687 of record CAVTHV010000026.1, on the reverse strand, counting down.
GGCTATACGCTGTTCCTCGGCAGCCTCGGCAACCTTGTGCAGAATCCGGTGCTGAAGAAAAATCTCTCCTACAGCCCGATCAGGGACTTTGCGCCGATCAGCCTGCTCGCGACCTCCGCGTTCATTTTGGTGGTCAACCCCAAGCTGGAGGCGAAATCGGTGCAGGAGCTCATCGCGCTGGCGAAAGCGAATCCCGGCAAGCTCAGCTTCGCTTCCGCGGGAACCGGCTCGTCCCTGCACATGGTGGGCGAGGTGTTCAAGTACGCGACCGGCACGGACATCCTGCATGTCCCGTACAAGGGTACCGGGCCCGCGCTGATCGACGTCATCGCCGGCCGCGTTCCGATCATTTTCAGCACCATGCCGCCGGCGCTGGCGCATATCAAGGCAGGCCGCCTGCGCGCGCTCGGCGTCACCACGGCAAAACGCGCTGCCATTGCGCCGGACGTGCCGACCATCGCCGAGTCGGGGGTGAAGGGTTTCAGCGTGTCCAACTGGCAGGGCATCCTGGTGCCGATAAAAACGCCCGCCGCGATCGTGCGCAAGCTGAATCACGATGTGCTGGCCACGCTCAAGCTGCCGGGCATGTCCGAGGCGCTCACCGCGCAGGGGCTCGAATCCGCAGGCGGAACGCCGGCGGAATTTACAGCGTTGATCAAGGCGGAGACCGCAAAGTATGCCCAGGTGGTGAAGGCAGCAGGCATCCACGTCGAGTGATCCGCGCGACGGGCCACCGCGATCTAACCAGCTGAAGAGAGGAGCCCCCGATGCCTTACGCGACCGCGCGCGACGGAACGAAGCTTTACTACGAGGAAACCGGCAAAGGCACGCCCATCGTATTCGTGCATGAATTTTCCGGCGACCTCCGCAGCTGGGAGGCACAGATGCGCTACTTCGGGCGCCGCTACCGCTGCATCGCTTTCAACGCGCGCGGTTACCCGCCGTCGGACGTGCCGCGGGCACGCAACCGCTATTCGCAGGCGATCGTCACCGACGACATCGCTGCCATCATGAAGCATCTGAAATTGCGCAAGGCGCACATCGTCGGCTGCTCGATGGGTGCCTCCACCGCGCTCAATTTCGGGATCCATTACGCCAGCCGTACTCTCTCGGTGACATCGGTCGGCGCCGGTGCAGGTTCGGATCCTGCGCGCCGTGCAGCGTATCTGCGCAACACGGAGGCGAATGCCCAACGCTACGAGACGCTGGGCATGCGCGCGGCGCTCGCCGGCAGCCTGATGCCCGGGCGCGTATCGCTGCTGAACAAGGACCCGCGCGGCTTTGCCGAATTCCGCCGTTTCGAAGCGGAGCATTCCGCGCCCGGCCTCGCCAACACGCAGCGCGGCGTGCAGATCAAGCGCCCGACGGTTTATCAGCTCGGGAAATCCCTGCACCGGATGAAAGTGCCGCTGTTCGTGGTGAGCGGCGACGAGGACGACAACTGCGTCGTGCCCGCGGTGTTCATGAAGCAGATCTGTCCGGCAGCTCGACTCTGGATCTGCCCCTCAACCGGGCACACGGTCAATACCGAGGAACCGGCGCTGTTCAACCAGATGCTGGGCGAGTTTCTCGCGCTGGTCGACAGCGGCCGCTGGCGCCCGCGCGACCCCCGGTCGATCGCGACTTAGAGAAGCCCTCGATTGTTTTGCATTCCGCGAAGCGGAATCGGATATAGTCTACTGGATCTCCGCCTTCGCGGGTTGACTACTGTTGGCCGAGAGCAATCTTCGTATCCCGTTGTTTTTCCTTCATTGCGATCCTTACGACCTTTGCGTTAAGCTTTTGATCTTGATCTGGCAAATATTCCGCGGCGACCCGCTTTCATGCGCTCGGAGCCGCAATGCGCCCTGAACAACCCCAGGCTCTCGAACCGCAGGAACAATTCCCGGCAGACCCACGCATCCGTCGCGGCGTAGGTCATCTGCGCCGAGGACAGCCTCGGCGCGGCCCAGTTCGAGGTACGGGCGCCTTTGGGAATCCGCCACCCGAGAAAAATTCCGGCGAGATTGCGCACGCCGGACTGGCCGTGGCCACCGCGGCGCGCGACGACACCCAGATCGAGCACGTTTTTCTCCGCGAACGGAAACAGCAGCTTGAGCTGGCGCAGGTCGTGCGCAAGCGCCACCCCAGCCTTGACGATGCGCGGCGAGCCCAGCAATTCGGCGAGCACCGGGAATACGTCCAGGCCGCGAAACTGGAACAGGTAAACCGCGCGGGCGGTGGCCACCTGGGCGAGACACGGCAAATAGCTCTCGCCCTTCGTGAACGCAGGCCGCGTCTCGGTATCGAACCCGACGACGGTTTCCTGCCGGATGTCCGCCAGCGCGTGCGCCAGGTCATGCGGCGTCGCCACCAGGCACACCCTGCCCTCATAGCGGCGGATCGGCAGGTTCGCCATGTCCTCGCGCGAAATCGAGCGCACGCTGCCGTTTTGCAAATTGTCCGGGGTCGAAGGATTCATCGTGCCTGAAGGTTAGCGCATTTCCGGTGTTCGCTGATAGCCCCATGGTGATAGCATTGCGCCTTTGCCAAAACCACTGGAGACCCGTTTCAAGATGGACGAAATAGCAGCGCGCCGCGCTTTCGACAATGCGATCGAGACCTACGAACAGGACTTTGGAAAATTCTTTCTCGCGCGCCTCTACGGGCTCGAACTGGAATACACCGACGACGAGTGCCGGATCACTTTCGAGCTGAAGGACTTCATGTTCAATCCGCAGGGCGGCCTCCACGGCGGCGTGATCGCCTTCGTCATGGACATTTCCATGGGCCACCTGCTCTACCGGCGCAACGGGCCGGGCGCCACGCTGGAACTGAAAGTCCAGTATCTGAAGGTCGCGAGGTCGGGACGGCTGACCTGCACCGGCCGCTTTCTGCGGCACGGGAAAAGCGTTTCCCATCTGCGGGCGGAACTGGTGGACGAGCACAACGACCTGGTCGCCTTCGCCACGTCGACGTGGAAGTCCCTGCGGTCCGACAAGGCTTCCCGATAGGGCGTGTCCGGTTGCTGCAGCTTCGGCTATCATTGGCCATGCGCAAACTGCTCCTGCTCCCGTTTCTCGTGCCCTTGCTGACGGCTTGCGCGGGACAGGGCACGGTGCCAGCCAAGCAGGTCAATGGCTTCGATCCCTACCAGCTCGCCAAAACGGACGTCGACCGCGTCGCCGAAGTGCATCAGCGCGAGATTTTCCACGACCTCAGGCTGCTCACCGAAAAACTCTACCGGCGCAACCCGCGGGAACTGAAGAAAGGCGGCCAGGCGACTGTCTCAGCCGGCGTGGCACGCATCTTCCTGAACCGGCGCGAATGGAAATTTCCCGAGCTGGGAAACGCGCAGGGCGCGCAGGCGATCCATCTGGCTTTCCAGGAGGATTACCAGGGCGACCGGGTGCTCGCTCTCATCGCGGGACTCGGCGGCATGATTCAGACCGCGTTCAACGACAAGACCGAGTTCTTCGTGCTGGATGACCTCGATCCGCAGAATCTTTACAACGCCGCGCGCAACGTGGAAATCGCGGTGTGGAAGCTTTCCAACGACCGTAACTCCCTGGGCGAGCTGTTCCTGCTGTCCAACGAAGCCGCCGGGCCGGTGCAGAACCTGAGCTTCGAACGGGAGTTCGGCAAGCTCATCAACAGCCTCGACGTACTGTCGAAGATCGTGGCCGGCAAGAACGACCGCACCGTGACGAAAGTCGTCCAGAGCCTGGCCACGGCGGTGTTCCTGCCCATCAAATGACGCGCGGCCTGCCCCTGCGCCTCGTCCTGGATACCAACATCTGGCTCGACTGGCTGGTGTTCGACGACCCCGGCATCGCGCCGATCCGCGCAGCGGTCGAGGCCGGCGGCGCGGAGATTTTCATCACCGCAGCCTGCGAGCAGGAACTTGCACGGGTGCTGGGGTATCCGATGCGCAAAACGCCTCTGGCTGCCGCTGCGCAGGCGGCCTGCCTCGCGCAATGCCGTCGCGTCGCGCGGGTCCATGCCCCTGCCCTGCCCATCTCCCGCGAACGGGAAAAAGAATCCTTTGATGTTGCGCTTCCCGTTTGCAAGGATCCCGACGACCAGAAGTTCCTCGAACTCGCGCGCGACTGCCTCGCGGATTTTCTGGTCACCAAGGATCGCGATCTGCTGGTGTTCGCGCGGCGGAAATATCAGCACTTGCCGTTCCGCATCGTCACGCCCCGACAATTCACCGGCGCGCCCTCTGCGGCATGAGGCCGGCGCCGCTCTTGATTTTTCAGTCGAAGAAGGAAATCATGCTGCCATGCCATCCGGTAAATCCCCATCCGGTCCGTCCCGGCTCAACCAGGTCCTGGCCGACGCCCGGCGCCATCGCGAGGAACGGGAGCAGACCTACCGCGAACAGGCGCTCAAACTCTATCCGTGGATCTGCGGCCGCTGCGGGCGCGAGTTCAGCGGCGCGCGGGTGCGCGAGCTGACGGTCCACCACAAAGACCACAACCACGACAATAATCCGCCCGACGGCAGCAACTGGGAACTGTTGTGCATCTATTGCCACGACAACGAACACCAGCGCTACCTCGAGGCGGACGCCAACCTGGGATCCGCGGCGGGCAGCGGTCCGGCGCCGGCGACTCACAACCCGTTCGCGGGGCTGAAGGATCTGCTGCAGCAGAAGAAGTAACCCGCAGCACTGTCTGCGCCTTGGAATGTCAAGTAATAATTCAATAAAAACAATCTATTACAGAACATCTCGAGAGCAGCGCGCATCGTCCGTGCAGTACGAGCGAATGGCTGGGCGTGCATCGCGCTCCCCAGCCTGCGTCACATTTTTAAAGCAAAGCATTAACGCAAAGGACGCGTAAGGTTCGCGACAGGTACGCAAAGGTTACAAGGTAAAATCAAGAAATTGAATAGCGATGATACGAAGGCAAAACGAATAAGAATAAAAAATTACCGCCAGATCCAGAATGATTCATGTGGTTAATATGTTTTAATGCTTTTCCTTCGTGTCCTCTGTGTCCTTCGTGTCTATGCTTTGTTTTGGTGTTTCCTTTGCGAACCTTTGCGATCCTTTGCGTCCTTTGCGTTCATGCTTTTGACCTTGACCTGAAATGACCCCCAGCAATCCCAACGAACGCGCCCTGCACCTCCTCAACACGGTCTTCGGCCACCCGGCATTCCGCGGCGCCCAGCAGGACATCGTCTCCCATGTCGCCGCCGGCGGCGACGCGCTGGTGCTGATGCCCACCGGCGGCGGCAAGTCGCTGTGCTACCAGCTGCCGGCGCTGCTGCGCGAAGGCACCGGCGCTGGTCGTCTCGCCGCTGATCGCGCTGATGCAGGACCAGGTGGCGGCGCTCAGGCAGCTCGGCGTGCGCGCGGCCTTCCTCAATTCGACGCTGGACGGCCGCGAGATCAACGCCGTGGAGCGCGCGCTGCATGCGGGCGAACTCGATCTGCTCTACGTCGCGCCCGAGCGGCTGATGATGCCGCGCATGCTCGAGCTGCTCGCAGACGCCCGGATCGCGCTGTTCGCCATCGACGAAGCGCATTGCGTCTCGCAGTGGGGCCACGATTTCCGCCCGGAGTACATGCAGCTGTCGGTGCTGCACGAGCGCTTTCCCGGCGGTGCCGCGCATCGCGCTCACCGCGACCGCCGATCCGCAGACGCGCGCGGAAATCATCCGCCAGCTGGCGCTCGACGAGGCGCGCGTGTTCGTCGCGAGCTTCGACCGGCCGAACATCCGCTACACCATCGTCGACAAGCAGGACGCGCGCGCGCAGCTGCTGCGCTTCATCCGCGAGGAGCATGCGGGCGAGGCCGGCATCGTCTATTGCCTGTCGCGCAAGAAGGTGGAAGAGACCGCGGCCTGGCTCGCGATCGCAGGGCGTGCGCGCGCTGCCGTACCACGCCGGCATGGACGCGGAGACGCGCGCCGAGCCATCAGGCGCGCTTCCAGCGCGAGGACGGCATCGTCATCGTCGCCACCATCGCGTTCGGCATGGGCATCGACAAGCCCGACGTGCGCTTCGTCGCCCACCTCGACCTGCCCAAGAGCATCGAGGGCTATTACCAGGAAACCGGCCGCGCCGGCCGCGACGGCGCCGCCGCCGATGCGTGGATGGCCTACGGACTGGGCGACGTCGTGCAGCAGCGGCGCATGATCGACCAGTCCGAAGGCAGCGAGGCGTTCCGGCGCGCGTCGCTCGTCAAACTCGAGGCCCTGCTCGGCCTGTGCGAGACCGCCGGCTGCCGCCGCGTGCGCCTGCTCGACTATTTCGGCGAGGCGAGCACACCGTGCGGCAATTGCGACACCTGCCTCGAGCCGCCGCAGACCTGGGATGCGACCGAGGCCGCGCGCAAGGCGTTGTCGTGCATTTACCGCACCGGCCAGCGCTTCGGCGCGGTGCACCTGATCGACGTGCTGCGCGGCCGCGCCACCGAGCGCGTGTCGCAATGGGATCACGACAAGCTCAACGTGTTCGGCGTCGGCAGCGACCTCGACGAGGCCGCCTGGCGCAACGTGTTCCGCCAGCTGGTGGCGCTGGGTTATGCGCGTCCCGATCACGAGGCCTACGGCGCGCTGCGCCTGACCGACGCGAGCCGCGAGGTGCTGAAGGGCGAAAAGCACGTTGAAATGCGCCGCGTGATGCCGCGCAAGGGCAAGGCCGCGGCGCGCCGCCGTTCCACGGATAGCCGCCACGATGCCCGCTGCCGATGCGAGCCTGCTGGAACGCCTCAAGGCCTGGCGCATCGAGCAGGCGCGCGCGCAGTCGGTGCCGGCCTACGTGATTTTTCACGACCGCACGCTGTCGGCGATCGCGGCCGCGCAGCCGCAAGACCTCGACGCGCTGTCCACGATCGACGGCATCGGCGCGAAGAAGCTCGAGCGCTACGGCCCGACATTGCTGCAGCTGCTGCACGGCTGAGTACAGAAAAAACGCCGCGTTCCGCGGCGTTTTTAATTGAAGCTGAAGTTGCTGATTGTGCTTAGTTGACCTGCGCGCCGGTGATTTTCACGACCTTTGCCCATTTCTCGCGCTCGGATTTGAGGTAAGCGCCCCATTGCGCGGGATCGCGGTAAACCACTTCGGTGCCGATTTTCCGGAACTGGGCCTGCAGCTCGCTGCTCTTCAGGAGCTTCGCCACCTCGGTATTGAGCCGCGCGACCACGTCCTTGGGCAGGCCCGCCGGTCCGATCAATCCGAGCCACAGGCTGGCGTCGTAACCCTTGACCCCGGCTTCCGCGATAGTCGGCGTGTTGGGCAGCTCGGGCGAACGCTTGGCGCTCGTCACGCCCAGCGCCCGCAGCCGGCCGCTGTTGATGTGCTGGATCACGCTGGAGATGCCGGGCATGCCGACCGAGACCTGGCCGCTGATCAGATCGGTCCGCGCCTGGCCGCTGCCTTTGTAGGGAATATGGTTCATATTGATGCCCGCCATGGACGTGAACAGCGCCATGAACAGGTGCTGCGAACTGCCGTTGCCCGAGGACGCGTAATCGACCTGGCCGGGCTTCGCCTTGGCGAGAGCGATCAGATCTTTCACTGATTTCACCGGCAGCGACGGATTGACGACCAGCACATTGGGCGCATCGCCGAATTGCAGAATCGGCGTGAAGTCCTTGATGGCATCGTACTTGAGATGCTTATAAAGGGACGCGCTGATGACGTGGGTATTGGAGATCATCTCCAGTGTGTAGCCATCCGGATCCGATCTGGCAACCAGCTCGGCACCGATGGTGCTGCCCGCACCGGGACGATTGTCCACGATGACCTGTTGGCCGAGTGACTCGGACAATTTCGACAGCAGCACGCGGCCGGGCGTATCCGCGGCGCCGCCGGGCGAGAACGGCACGATCACGCGCACCGGGCGCACAGGGTAGCTCTGGGCCACGGCCGCCGCGGTCAGGCCCATGCCCAGCACCGCAGCCAACAACTTGCATACTCCGGATAAATTCCGTTTCATTAGATTCTCCTCGTTTTTCTCAGGACGTAAAACAGGCTGAATGATATCAGATATGACAGTGAGAGCCGTATCCCGCGCTTTGGTTCCATAAGAGTCCCTGACATCAAGAGTGAAACGCCGTCCGCATGCTACCATCTGCATCAGCATTCACAGGAAAAACGCGGCCGTGCTGACCCTCCGCAACGTGAGCAAATCCTACGCCGGCGCCCGCAGCCGCGCCGTGCTGCGCGACATCGATCTCGATCTCGCGCCCGGCGAATACATCGCGATCATGGGCGAGTCGGGCATCGGCAAATCGACGCTGCTCAACCTGATCGCCGGGCTCGATACGCCGGACAGCGGCAGCATCGTGCTCGACGGCACCGAACTCACCACGCTCGACGATGACGCGCGCACGCTGCTGCGCCGCGACCGCATGGGCTTCGTGTTCCAGGCTTTTCATCTGCTGCCGCATCTTACGGTCGCGCAAAACGTGGCGCTGCCGCTCGTGTTGAGCGGCAGCCTGCCGGCACAATGCGCGGAGCGCGCACGGGAAATGCTGGACGCGGTGGGTATCGCGGCACTCGCCGCCAGCCAGCCGCGCGAGCTGTCGGGCGGCGAGATGCAGCGCGTGGCGATTGCGCGCGCACTCGTGCACCGCCCGCAACTCGTGCTCGCCGACGAGCCCACCGGCAACCTCGATCCCGACAGCGCGCACCAGGTGCTGCAGGTGCTGCGCGGCCAGATCACGCGCAACGCCGGCGCCGGCATCCTGATCACGCACTCGGCGGCAGCGGCGGCCACCACCGACCGCATCTACGTGCTTGCCGCGGACGGCCTGCGGCCACAAGCGGGGCATTGATGCGGGCAGCGGCGTCAGGCGCCATGTTCAGCGCGGTGTCCGGTGGAGCGTGGCACGACAACACCGGCCGCTTCGTGCTCGCCCTGCTCGGCATCGCGCTCGGCGTGGCGCTCGGCGTGGCGGTTCATCTCGTCAACGCCAGCGCGCTCAATGAATTCAACCTCGCCGCCCACAACCTTGCCGGCGATGTCGACCTGGTCGTCCGCGGGCCACGCGCCGGTTTTTCCGAGGATATCTATCCGGAAATCGCGCGTCTGCCCCAGGTGCAGGCAGCAAGTCCCGGGCTCGAGCTCGACGTGCCGCTGGCAGGGCACCGCGGCACGCTCAAGATCATCGGCATCGATCCGTTCCGCGCTGCCCGCGTCCAGCCCGGACTGCTGGCGGGAATGCAAGCGAAGACGATCGAGCTGTTCGATTCCAGCGCCGTGATGTTGAGCCGTGCCGCCGCAGACTGGCTGGGCGTGAAGGCCGGTGACACGCTGCGCGTCTACGTCGGGACTTCCGCCATCGAATTGAAAGTCATCGGCGTGCTGGCGGCGGGCGCATACCGCCAGCGGCTGGGCGTCATGGACATCGCGGGCGCGCAGTGGCGGCTGCAGCAGCTGGGCCGCCTCAACCGCATCGATCTGCGGCTGCGTCCCGGCGTCGACGTCGCGACCTTCCAGCGCGAACTGGCCGCACGGTTGCCGGCCGGCGTGATAGCGGCAACCCTCGACAGCGAGACCGCGCGCAGCGCCAGCCTGTCGCTCGCCTACCGTCTCAACCTCGACATGCTGGCGCTGGTCGCCCTGTTCACCGGCGCATTCCTGGTATTTTCCACGCAGATGCTCTCGTCGCTGCGGCGGCGTTCGCAATTCGCATTGCTGCGGGTGGTCGGGCTGACCCGCACGCGACTGGTCAGGCTGCTGGTCGCGGAAGGCGCGATCATCGGCGCGGCGGGTGCGACGCTGGGCGTTATCCTCGGCTACGCGCTGGCGGCGCTGGCGCTCAAGCGTTTCGGCGGCGATCTCGGCGCCGGTTATTTCAATACGCTCTCGCCTGCTTTGCACGTTACGCCCGCAGCTCTGGCCGCTTATTGGCTGCTTGGCGTCGCGTTCTCGATACTCGGCGCCGCGGCATCCGCGATCGAAACCGGCCGGCGCGCGCCGGCGCTGGCGCTGCGGGCCGGTGATGAAGAAGAAATCATTAAAAAACAACGCACTACATGGGCAGGCGCAGTGCTGATCGCACTCGGACTGATTCTCACCCAGGCCCCGGCGCTGGCCGGTCTGCCGCTGCCCGGCTACGTTGCGATCGCGGCGATTCTGCTGGGCGCGATCCTCGTTTTGCCGCGGTTCGCCGCGGGCCTGCTGCAACGCCTGCCGCTGCCGCGTTTTCCGCCGGCGATGCTGGCGATCACGCAATTGCAGGCAACGCCGCGCCAGGTCGCGATCAGCGTCGCGGCCATCGTCACGAGCTTCAGTCTCATGGTCGCGATGCTGATCATGGTCGGGTCGTTTCGTCATTCCCTCGAAACGTGGCTGACGCAGGTACTGCCCGCCGATCTTTACCTGCGCGCGGCGCACGCGGGTGAAACAGGGTTCTTCACACCCGAAGAGCAGGCGCGCATCGCCGCCACGCCCGGCGTCGCGCAAGTCCGGTTCCTGCGCCGCCAGAGCCTGCTGCTTGCGCCCGACCGGCCGCCCGTCATGTTGCTTGCGCGCCCCGTCGACGCCGGCGCCGCATACAAGACCCTGCCCCTGATTGGTCCGTCCATCGCAGTCCGCGCGCCCGAACCGCCGCCGGTCTGGGTTTCCGAAATCGCGGGCGACTTGTTTCGTCTGCGCGTCGGAGACCACATTGAATTGCCGATCGGCGGGCGCGCCATGCCGTTCACCGTCGCGGGAATCTGGCGCGATTATGCGCAGCAGGCGGGCGCGATCGTCATCGACCGCGATCTTTATATTCGACTCACCGGTGACCGTCTCGTCAACGACGCGGCGTTGTGGCTCGCCGCAGGCACGGCATCGAGCAAGGTTGAAGAGGCGCTGCGTCAAAGCCTCGGCAATGCCGGCGGCATCGAGATCGCCGCAACGCGCGAAATACGCGCCACCTCGCTCGCCGTATTCGACCGCACCTTCGCCGTGACCTACGCGCTCGAAATCGCCGCGGTGCTGATCGGCCTGTTCGGCGTCAGCGTGAGCTTCAGCGCGCAGGCGCTGGCGCGGCGGCGCGAGTTCGGCATGCTGCGCCATGTCGGCATGACGCGCCGCGAGATCGGCATGATGCTGGGCTGCGAAGGCACGCTGGTGGCGGGCGTGGGCGCCGGCTTCGGACTCGCGCTCGGCTGGCTGCTGAGCCTGATCCTGATTTACGTGATCAACCGCCAGTCGTTTCACTGGAGCATGGATTTGCATGTGCCGTGGCAGCCGCTCGCCACGCTCGCCGCCGTGCTGATCCTCGCGGCCAGCGCGACCGCGGTGTGGAGCGGCCGCCGCGCGATGGACAGCAGCGTGCTGAGCGCGGTGCGAGAGGATTGGTGACCAAACAGGGATGAGGGCTGAGGGATGAAGGATGAGGGTGTAAGTCGAAGGCGCGTGCTGACGCTGCTAGGCGGGGTCGCAGGTGCATTCGTCACGCCCAAGACCTTTGCGCAAGTCACCAGCAACCAATCACTGGTCACTGGTCACCAGTCACCGGTCACGCCGTTTGCTGCCGTAGTACCGGGCTATACGCTGCGCTTTCCTCACGACGAAGGCAGCCACCCGGAATTCCGCACCGAATGGTGGTACGTGACGGGCTGGCTCGATGCTCCCGGCGGCAAGCCGCTCGGATTTCAGATCACTTTTTTCCGCACCCGTCCCGAACTGAAGGACGACAATCCGAGCGCGTTCGCGCCGCGCCAGATCCTGATCGCGCACGCCGCGCTGAGCGACCCGGCGCAGGGCAGGCTGCAGCACGATCAGCGCGCGGCGCGCGCCGGCTTGACCCTCGCCGGCGCCGATACGGGCCGCACCCGCGTCTGGATCGACGACTGGTCGCTCGCGCAGGAAGACGGTGCTTATCGCGCGCGCATCGCAGCCAAAGACTTCAGGTTCGATTTCACGTTCAGCGCCACGCAGCCGCCCTTGCTGCAGGGCGATCGCGGCCTGAGCCGCAAAGGACCGCGGCCCGGCTCGGCCAGTTATTACTACAGCCTGCCGCAGCTCACGGTCAGCGGGACGCTGGAACGCAGCGGCAAGGCGCAACCGGTAACCGGCAGCGCGTGGCTCGATCACGAATGGTCGTCGAGCTACATGGACAGCGAAGCGGCCGGCTGGGACTGGATCGGCATCAATCTCGCCGACGGCGGCGCGCTGATGGCGTTTCGCATGCGCGACCGGCAAGGCGGCAAATTCTGGGCGGGCGGCGGCTATCGCAGCGCGGAAGGCGTAACCCGCATCTTGGGCGCGGACGACGTCGACTTCACGCCGCGCCGCGAATGGCGCTCGCCGCGCACCGGTGCCGCCTACCCGGTGTCATGGGCCGTCAGGGCCGGCGCGCTGCAAATCGAAATCGAGCCGCTGATGGACGACCAGGAAAACGATACGCGCCTGTCCACGGGCACCATTTACTGGGAAGGCGCGGTGCGCGCGCTGCGCGACGGCAAGCCGGCCGGTCGCGGCTACCTGGAACTCACCGGCTACTGGCGGCCGCTGCAGTTGTAGCGCAGCAGCCGCCGCAACTCCGGTCAAAGCAGGAATTACGCCTCGGCTGGCGTCGGCGCATCCGCCTTGGCAAACACGATGGCGCCCTTCTTCGCGTCGACCTTCACCGTATCCTTGGCCGCGAATTTGCCCTCGAGGATCGCCATGGCCAGCGGGTTCTCGATCTGCGCCTGGATCGCGCGCTTCAGCGGCCGCGCCCCGTAAAGCGGATCGAACCCGACCGCGGCGAGTTCCTTCAGTGCCGCATCGCTCACCTCGAGCTTCATCTCCATCGCCGCCAGCCGCTTCTCGAGATAGCCGAGCTGGATCCTCGCGATCGACTTGATGTGCTTCTCGTCGAGCGCGTGGAACACCACGATCTCGTCGATGCGGTTGATGAACTCGGGACGGAAATGCGTCTTGACCTCGCCCAGCACCGCGAGCTTGATCACCTGGTAATCGTCGCCCGCCATCTGCTGGATCATGTGCGAGCCGAGATTGGAAGTCATCACGATCACCGTGTTCTTGAAATCCACGGTGCGGCCCTGGCCGTCGGTCATGCGGCCGTCGTCCAGCACCTGCAGCAGCACGTTGAACACGTCCGGGTGCGCCTTCTCGACTTCATCGAGCAGGATCACCGAGTACGGTTTGCGCCGCACCGCTTCGGTCAGATAGCCGCCCTCCTCGTAGCCGACATAGCCGGGCGGCGCGCCGATCAGCCGCGCCACCGAGTGTTTCTCCATGAATTCCGACATGTCGATGCGGATCAGATGGTCTTCCGAGTCGAACAGGAACAACGCCAGCGCCTTGCACAGTTCGGTCTTGCCGACGCCGGTCGGCCCCAGGAACAGGAACGAGCCGTACGGCCGCTTGGGATCGCCGAGCCCCGCGCGCGAGCGGCGGATCGCATCCGACACCAGGCGCACCGCCTCGTTCTGGCCGATGACGCGCTCGTGCAGCTTCGCTTCCATGTGCAGCAGCTTTTCGCGCTCGCCCTGCATCATTCTCGACACCGGGATGCCGGTCGCGCGCGACACCACCTCGGCGATCTCTTCGGCGCCGACCTGGGTGCGCAGCAGCTTGTGTTTCGGCTTCGCGTCGCCGGCTTTCTCAGCCTGCTTCAGACTCGCCTCGAGCTGCGGCAGCTTCCCGTATTGCAGCTCCGCCACCTTGTCGAGCTTGCCTTCGCGCTGCAGCCTGACGATTTCGGCCCGGATGCGGTCGATTTCTTCCTTGATGTGGGCGCTGCCCTGGACCTGCGCCTTCTCGGCTTTCCAGATCTCCTCGAGGTCGGCGTATTCGCGCTCGAGGCTTTTGATTTCCGATTCGATCAGCGCCGAGCCGCTTCCGCGACGCCTCGTCCTTTTCCTTTTTCATCGCCTCGCGCTCGATCTTCAACTGGATCAGGCGCCGGTCGAGCTTGTCCATTTCCTCGGGCTTGGAATCGATTTCCATCTTGACGCGCGAGGCCGCCTCGTCGATCAGGTCGATCGCCTTGTCGGGCAGGAAGCGGTCGGTGATGTAGCGGTGCGAAAGCTCGGCCGCGGCGACGATCGCCGGATCCGTGATGTCGACGCCATGGTGGACTTCGTATTTCTCCTGCAGGCCGCGCAGGATCGCGATCGTGCTCTCGACGCTGGGCTCGTCCACCAGCACTTTCTGGAAACGCCGCTCGAGCGCGGCGTCCTTTTCGACGTATTTGCGGTATTCGTCGAGCGTGGTGGCGCCGACGCAATGCAGCTCGCCGCGCGCGAGCGCGGGCTTCAGCATATTGCCGGCGTCGATCGCACCCTCGGCCTTGCCGGCCCCGACCATCGTATGCAATTCATCAATAAAAACAATGGTCTGCCCCGCATCCTGCGCAATTTCCTTGAGCACGGATTTCAGGCGTTCCTCGAACTCGCCGCGATACTTGGCGCCGGCCAGCAGCGCCGCCATGTCGAGCGACAGCACGCGCTTGCCCTTGAGCGTCTCCGGCACCTCGCCATTGATGATGCGCTGCGCGAGGCCTTCGACGATCGCCGTCTTGCCCACGCCCGGCTCGCCGATCAGCACCGGGTTGTTCTTGGTGCGCCGCTGCAGGATCTGGATCACGCGGCGGATTTCGTCGTCGCGCCCGATCACCGGGTCGAGTTTGCCGGCGCGCGCGCGTTCGGTCAGGTCGAGCGTGTATTTCTTGAGCGCTTCGCGCTGTCCCTCTGCTTCCGGATTCTGCACCGCCTCGCCGCCGCGCACGGCGTTGATCGCCTGCTCGAGCGGCGCCCGGCTGGCGCCCGATTGCTTCAGCAGCCGGCCGGTTTCGCCCTTGTCGTTGACGAGAGCCAGCAGAAACAATTCGGAGGCGATGAACTGGTCGCCGCGTTTCTGCGCTTCCTTGTCCGTCAGATTGAGCAGGTTGGAGAGCTCGCGCGACACGTTGACTTCCCCGCCCTGCCCCTCCACTTTCGGCAGGCGATCGATGGCTTGCTTGAGCGCGGTGCGCAGGCCGCCGATGTTGACGCCGGCACGCGACAGCAGCGATGCGGCGCTGCCCTCCTGCTGGTTGAGCAGCGCATACAACAGATGCTGCGGCTCGATGTACGGATTGTCATTGCCGACCGCCACGCTCTGGGCGTCGGCGAATGCCTGCTGGAAATTAGTCGTAAATTTGTCGAATCGCATGGTTTTGTCCGCAATAAGGTTGACAGGTACATGGGGATAAGCGCTGCAGTTTCAAGACGTTCCTGAACTTTCGCGGCCAGGATGAGAGCCCCCTTCGCTTATGTGGTAAATTAGCGTTGTCTAACATCGGGTTATTGGCACAGCCATGTCCGATTCCAATCCCTTCGCCGGCCTGCGCCGGACGCCGCTCTGGAAGGAAATCACCATCATACTGGTGATCAAGGCGGCAGCGCTGTACCTGATCTGGCTCGCCTTCTTCTCCGCCCCCGCCGCCCGGCACCTCGATGCCGCCGGCATTGCAGGCTCGCTGCTGAGACCAGCCCCGCACTCCGCCCCAACCCCATCGCAACAGGAGACCGGCCATGCTGCCCGACCTGGAACTCGTTGACGTCTCGCGCCTGCAGTTCGCCGCCACTGCGTTATACCACTTCCTGTTCGTGCCGCTGACGCTCGGCCTGTCGTGGATCCTGGTCATCATGGAATCGGTGTACGTGATGACGGGACGCGAAATCTACAAGGACATGACGCAGTTCTGGGGCAAGCTCTTCGGCATCAATTTCGCGATGGGCGTCACGACCGGCATCACGCTCGAATTCCAGTTCGGCACCAACTGGGCCTATTACTCGCATTATGTCGGCGACATCTTCGGCGTGCCGCTGGCGATCGAGGGCCTGATGGCGTTTTTCCTGGAATCGACGTTCGTCGGGCTGTTCTTCTTCGGCTGGAACCGCCTCACGCGCATCAAGCACCTCGGGGTGACGTTCCTCGTCGCGCTCGGCTCCAATCTGTCCGCCTTGTGGATCCTGATCGCCAACGGCTGGATGCAGCATCCGGTCGGCGCGGAGTTCAACTACGAAACGATGCGCATGGAACTGACCAGCCTCAGCGACATCATTTTCAACACCGTCGCGCAGTCGAAATTCGTGCACACCGTCGCCGCCGGTTATGTCACGGCCTCGATGTTCGTGCTGGGCATCAGCGCGTGGTACCTGCTCAAAGGACGCGACGTGCCGTTCGCCATCCGCTCGTTCGCCGTGGCTGCCGGTTTCGGGCTCGCTTCGACCTGTTCGGTGATCGTGCTGGGCGACGAATCCGGGTACACGGTAGGCGAGGTGCAGCGCGTGAAGCTCGCCGCCATCGAAGCGGAATGGGAAACCCAGAAGGCGCCCGCTTCCTTCACCGCCTTCGGCGTTCCCAATGAAGCCGAGCAGCGCACCGACTATGCCGTCCGCATTCCGTGGATGCTCGGCCTGATTGCGACGCGTTCCACGAACCAGACCGTCACCGGGATCGGGGAACTCAAGGAGGAAGCCGAAGCACGCATCCGCAACGGCATGGTGGCCTACGCCAATCTCCAAAAACTCAAAAGCGGCGATACCAGCGGGGAAAACATAGCGGCATTCGAGCGCGACAGAAAGGACCTGGGCTACGGGCTGCTGCTCAAGAAATACACGCCCAACGTCGTCGACGCCACGCCGGAACAGATCAAGCGGGCGGCAGCCGACACCATTCCCCGCGTCGCGCCCCTGTTCTGGTCGTTCCGGCTCATGGTGGCGCTCGGCTTCCTGTTCCTGTTCATCTTCGCGGCTTCGTTCTATTTTCTCGCGGTGCGCAACCTCGCGCCCCAGCGCTGGCTCATGAAGCTGGCCCTCTGGAGCATTCCGCTGCCGTGGATCGCCGCCGAACTGGGCTGGGTGGTCGCCGAGTACGGGCGCCAGCCCTGGACCATCTCGGGCGTGCTGCCGACGTTCCTCAGCGTGTCGAACGTGCCGGCCTCCAACGTCTATTTGAGCCTGGCCGCCTTTATCGCGTTTTACACGTTTCTGCTGATCGTCGAGATGTACCTGATGCTCAAATACATCCGCCTGGGGCCGAGCAGCCTGCACACCGGGCGTTACGATCTTGAACCGGCGCCGCAATCAACGAAGGGGACCGCGTCATGATCTTCGATTACGAAACGCTGAAAGTCATCTGGTGGCTGTTCATCGGCGTGCTGCTGATCGGCTTCGCCGTCACCGACGGGTTCGACATGGGCGTGGGCTTTCTGCTGCCGTTCCTCGGCAGGACCGACGACGAGCGCCGCGTCATCATCAACTCGGTCGGCGCGACCTGGGAAGGCAACCAGGTCTGGTTCATCACCGCCGGCGGCGCGACCTTCGCCGCCTGGCCGCTCGTGTACGCGACCGCGTTCTCCGGTTTCTACTGGGCGCTGCTGCTGGTGCTGTTCGCGCTGTTCTTCCGCCCCGTCGGGTTCGACTACCGCAGCAAGGTCGACGATCCGCGCTGGCGCAACGCCTGGGACTGGGGGCTGTTCGTCGGCGGCACGGTGCCGGCGCTGGTGTTCGGCGTCGCGTTCGGCAACCTGCTGCTCGGCGTGCCGTTCCATTACGAGCGCGACATGCAGGTCTACTACACCGGGTCCTTTTTCGCGCTGCTGAACCCGTTCGGCCTGCTCGCCGGGGTGGTCAGTCTCGCCATGCTGGTCATGCACGGCGCCACTTATCTCCAGTTGCGCAGTGAAGGCGAAATCAACGCGCGCGCGAAAACAGCGGTCAAGGTCGCCGCGATCGTGATGATGGCAGCCTTCGCGCTGGCCGGGCGTGTGGGTCGCGATGGGCATCGACGGCTACCGCATCGTTTCGATGCCGCCGGCCGATACCGCGTTTACGCCGCTCGCCAAGGCGGTCGAAAAGGCCCCGGGCGCATGGCTCGCCAACTACAGCGCGCATCCGTGGATGATCGCGGCGCCGGTGCTCGGATTCGCGGGCGCGGCGATCGCCATCGTGTTCTCCGCTGCAAACCGCGCGCTCCCCGCCTTCGTGGCCAGCGCATTGGCGGTGTCCGGCGTGATCCTCACCGCGGGATTCTCGCTGTTTCCGTTCATCATGCCTTCGAGCAGCAACCCCAACAGCAGCCTCACCGTGTGGGACGCCGTTTCCAGCTACCGCACGCTGCAGGTCATGTTCTGGGTCGTCGTGATCTTCCTGCCGATCGTGCTCGCCTACACCTCCTGGGTCTACCGCGTGTTGCGCGGCAAGATCACGGTGGAAACCATACGCAAGAACCCCCATACGTCATATTAGGAGCCCATCATGTGGTATTTCACGTGGATTCTCGGCATCGGCCTCGCGCTGGCCTTCGGCATCATCAACGTGATGTGGCTGGAAGCCTCATACTCGTTCGGCGAACTCGATGAGGCCACCACCCGGCAGCGTTTCAAGGAACGCAGTGAGGATCAGAGCGGCAACGATTGATTGCGCCCCGGATCGATGCTCAAAAAAAAGACCCGGCCTGAACCGGGTCTTTTCTCAAGACGCCCGCCGGGCGCCTTTGCAGCCAGGAATTACTTGCCGTAATTTTTCGCCAGATAGTCCACGATCGCGGGGACATCCTGCTCCCTGATCGGCGCCTTCATGACATTGATCATCTTGTGCACGGTCGCATCCCATCCCTTGCGGTCGAGGAAGACCGAGTTCATCGGGATATAGTCGAGGCTGTGGCACATGACGCAGTTGCCCGCCACGACGTCACGGCCGGGACCATCCTTGAGCTTGATCGCGCTTTCGTCAGCCAGGGCCCCAAAAGACATCGCGCAGCCCACCAGCAAAAATAGCATTCTCATCGTCGGTCTCCTCACGCCACCTGAAGGTTGATTTTTTGCACCACGTTGTTGTGATAGCCGGCAGGGTTGAAGATCAACTCGAATACCTGGGTGCTGCCCCGGACGTTGGTCGCCTTGGCCATCACCGTGACCTGCCCGCGATCCTGCGGCGTGAAACCAAACTTCCATTGGCGGAAAGAAAACCGTCCGAGATCCTTGCCGAGCTCGGCCCGGCGCCAGCTCTGGCCGTTATCGGTCGAAACCTCGACCAGGTTGATGCCGTAACCGCCGTCCCAGGCGATGCCTTTCACTTCCACCGGACGCCCGGCACTGACTTTCTGCCCGTCCTGCAGGTTGGTGATCAGGGAATTCACGACGATTTCCGTGATCGGCGTCGACGGGTTGCCCGGCGTCTCCTGCGACACGAAGCGGTCCACCAGCGGAAACTTGCCGATCGGGACGCGGTAGGCCGGATTCATCCAGAACCCCCCTTGCGGCTTCGACAGCGCCTGCAGGGAAATGATCTGCTTCGTCCAGTAGGTGCCTGTCCAGCCCGGGACGATCAAGCGCACGGGGAAGCCGTTCAGATGCGGCAGCGGCGCGCCGTTCATCTCATAGGCGAGCAGCGTGTTTTCGTCCAGGGCTTTCCACACCGGAATGCTTTTCACAAAATCCGGGGTCGCGGGATTGGCTCCGGTCTCCGCGCCGTCAAGACCGATTTCCAGCGCATCCTTCTTGAGCTTGGCCCGCGCCAGGATGTCCTTCAGGCGTGCACCCTTCCAGCGCGCGTTGCCCATCGCGCCGTAGCCCCACTCCACGCCCTGCACGTGCGGGTTGGAAAGGCCGCGGCGGTTACCCGAGCACTGGTTGACCGCGACGAGTTCGACGGGTTCGAATTTCTTCAGCTCGTCAAAAGTGAGTTCGTACGGCGCTTCAGCCGCATCGCCGCCGATCTTCAGCCGCCACGACTCCGCGGAAACCTCCGGAATGTTCGACAGATGCCAGCGGACGAAGAACGCGTCGTTCGGCGTGATCGCCTCGTTGAAATACTCCATCGGCGTTTCATAATTGGGAGCACGGAACGAGCGTTTGATCAACGGGCGCTTGCCCGGCAACGCCTCGAGCACCGCCGAAGCCAACGTACCCGACGGCAAGGTCTTGGGACCCATGTCCGCGGCCCAGCCCATGCCCGGCAGCAATATGCCGCCCCCCGCCGCCCATCCCGCCCGCTTCAGAAATTCCCGCCTGCTGATCATTGCGTCTCCCCCGTGAAAAATTATCTCTGCAATACGTACATGTTCGTCTTGATACAGGTCGGCCGCACTCAAACCGCCGGCAAATACCTGTATTGGCGATAATAATATATTTATGTAGTAAATTGGATAATCAAATGAAACAATGGGCTCATAGAATTAATTAATGCCTCGCCCGCACGGCATTGGGGTCGCTCAGCGTCGCGGGAAGAGATAAGGCACCTTCGCGATCAACCCCGTTTGCCTGCGATCGCGCTCAAGGCGCAGACAGCCAGGCCGTTACCCGGCCGGCAATCATCCGGCTTGCCTGACCCGGGTTCCGACGGCGGGATAAGGGTAGAGCATGTTGAGCGCGATGCTCTGGTTCGCCGACTGCACGATGCGCACATGCTCGCGCTTGAGTTCGCGGGCGTGGCGACAGCCGCAGGAGTGCGCGATCATGTCGATTTCCTTGTTCATGTTCTGGCAGTAGTGCGCCACCCGCAAATATTTCTCGTCGACCGCCAGGCCGCGCTGCAGGCGCTTGTTATGGGTGGTGACGCCGGCGGGGCAGGTATTGGTGTGGCACCTGAGCGCCTGGATGCAGCCCAGCGCAAACATGAAGCCGCGCGCGGTGTTGACGAAATCGGCGCCGACGCACAGCGCCCATGCCGCCCGCGCCGAGGTTACGAGCTTGCCGGCGGCGATGACCCGGATGCGCCCCTTCAGGTCCGACTGCAGCAGCGAATCGACGACGCGCGGCAAGGCTTCCGCGATCGGCAGGGCCATGTGGTCCATCAGCGTCTGCGGCGCCGCGCCGCTGCCGCCCTCGCCGCCGTCGATGGCGATAAAATCCGGCGCATACTCCCGGCCCCGCCGCAGCACCGCATTGCACAGCTCGTTGATGAATTCCCAGCCGCCGATCGCGGTCTTGACGCCGACCGGACGCCCCGTAAGATCCCGGATGTAGGCGATCTTGTCGAGCAGCTGATCGACGTTGGCGATGTCGTGATGGCGGTTCGGGCTGATCGAATCCTGTCCTGCGGGAATGCCGCGGATGCGAGAGATTTCATCGCGTCACCTTGGCGCCCGGCAGCACGCCCCCCTTGCCGGGCTTGGCGCCCTGCGACAGCTTGATCTCGAACGCCTTCACCGAGCGCGCGAGCTCTTTTGCCTTTTCCGGAGAAAAACTGCCATCGAGGTTGCGAATGCCGTATTTGGCGGTGCCGATCTGCATGATGACGTCGCAGCCGCCCTCGAGATGGTACGGCGACAGCCCGCCTTCGCCGGTATCCATCCAGCATCCGGCGTGCGCCGCGCCGCGCGACAGCGCGCGTACCGCCGGCGCCGAAATCGCGCCGAAACTCATGCCGCTGATATTGACGACCGACTTCGCTTCGAATGGATCCCGGCAATAGCCCTCCCCGATCAGCAGCGACGGCGTCGGCAGCCGGTCTTCTTCCAGCACCGGGTACGGATGATTGACGAAAATGATCGAGCCCGGCTCGCGCAGGTCGTTGGTGGAACCAAAGCCGATGATGCCGCCTTCGTTCTTGGCTTCCTTGTAGACCCAGCCGCGCGTGGCGCGGTTGAACGGCATCTCGGCGCGGTCGCCGGCAAAGAAGTACTGGCGGAAATACTCGCCCAGATTTTCCAGAAAGAAGCGCAGCCGGCCGATCACCGGATAGTTGCGCAGGACGGTGTGTTTTTTCTGGGTGATGTCGTGGATGATCAATACGATCAATGCGCCGATCAGCACGAAGCCAAGCACCGTGCCGATTCCGTAGGACACTACGCCGAGCATGCCACCCATGCAGACCCCTTTGGCGCTAAAATCGTCGTTTAACTATAGAGTAATTCGATGGATTTGGCATCCGAAATCGAGCGCAACGTGAGCGCGGCGCTGGCCGAAGATGTGGGCCGTTGCGACTGGACGGCGCTGCTGACCCCCGAGAACAAGAGCGCGCATGCGGCGGTCGTGTGCCGCGTGCCCGCCGTCATCTGCGGCCAGGCCTGGTTCGAGGCGTGCTTTCGCAGGCTCGACCCCGCCGCCGCGGTCACCTGGCTGGTTGCGGAAGGCGCGCATGTCGATGCCGGGACCCGCATCTGCGAAATCCGCGGCAAGGCGCGCGCGCTGCTGACCGGCGAGCGCTCGGCCCTCAACTTCCTGCAGCTGCTGTCGGCGGTGGCGACCACGACCAGACGCTACGTCGGGGCTGTCGCAGGCACGCGCGCCGTCATCGTCGACACCCGCAAGACCCTGCCGGGGCTGCGGCTGGCGCAGAAATACGCGGTCAAAACCGGCGGCGGCGTCAATCACCGGCTGGGCCTTTATGACGCCATGCTGATCAAGGAGAACCACATAGCGGCCGCCGGCGGGGTCACGGCTGCATTGCAACAGGCGCAGAAAACCGCGCCGCAAGGCGTATGGATTCAGATCGAGGTCGAGACGCTGGAACAGCTCGAGGAAGCGCTCGCAGCCGGAGCGAAAATGATCCTGCTCGACAACATGACCCCGGATCAGATGCGCGAGGCGGTAAAAATCACCGCCGGCCGGGCCCAGCTCGAAGCATCAGGCGGCATCACGCTCGACAACGTGCGCGCCATTGCCGAAACCGGCGTCGACCGCATTTCGATCGGCAGCCTGACCAAGGACATCAGGGCGGTCGATCTGTCGATGCGGTTTATTGAATAAGCCAAGACCCAAAACAAATTAACCGCCAAGGCCGCCAAGCACGCCAAGGAAAAACAAGAACTAAAATCAATTACCACTGAAACGAATCGCTCAGTATTCCCTAACCTACCTCATCAGCTTTTCGTGACTTGAATTTCTTGGCGGCCTTGGCGGCCTTGGCGGTTCAATCGTTTTTTCTGTAGTCAAACTTTGAGGTTTTCGCGGATCACGCGCTCGATCGGACCCAGTTCGGCATCGACCGTCATCGGCTGGATGCTCTGCGCGATCGCGGTATCCGGATCCTTGAGGCCGTGACCGGTCAGGGTGCAGACGATGGTGCTGCCCTCGCCGATTTTTCCCCGTTCGAGGTCCTTGAGCACGCCCGCCAGCGATATCGCCGATGCCGGCTCGCAGAAAATGCCCTCGGTCTGCGCCAGCAGTTTCTGCACGCGCAGGATTTCCTCGTCGGTGCATTCGTCGAACCAGCCGCCTGATTCCTTCTGGGCCGCCAGCGCCTGCTGCCACGACACCGGATTGCCGATGCGGATCGCGGTTGCGATGGTCTCGGGATTTTCCACCGGCCTGCCGCGCAGGATCGGCGCCGCGCCCGATGCCTGGTAACCGACCATGATCGGCCGCCGTGTAGCGGTCTTGTTCTTGTGGTAACCGCACTTCCCGGCGCACAGCGCGCAGGCGCGGGTCTGCTCGCACACCGATTCCGAATAGCCCATCCAGTGCGCGCAGATATTGCCGGCGTTGCCCACCGGCAGCGCGTGATAGTCCGGCGCATCACCGAGCGCTTCGATGATCTCGAACGCGATGGTCTTCTGCCCCTGCAGCCGGTACGGGTTGATCGAATTGACGATGTCGACCGGCGTCGTTTTGGCGACTTCCTGCACGAGGCGCATGCCGTCGTCGAAATTGCCGCGGATCTGGATCACGACCGAGCCGTGCATCATCGCCTGGGAGAGCTTGCCGAGCGCGATCTTGCCTTCCGGAATCAGCACGAAACAGGCGATGCCGGCGCGCGCCGCATAGGCTGCGGCGGCGGCCGAGGTGTTGCCGGTGGAAGCGCAAATGATCGCTTTGGCGCCGGCTTCGACCGCCTTGGTCACGGCCATGGTCATGCCGCGGTCCTTGAACGAGCCGGTCGGATTCAGCCCTTCGAACTTGGCGTAGATCCGCACATTCTTTTTGATCAGGCGCGGCAGGTTCTTCAACTCGATCAGCGGCGTATTGCCCTCGTTGAGCGAAATGACGGGGGTGTCGGCCGTGACCGGAAGCCGGTCGCGGTACTTGTCGATCAATCCGGTGTAATGAGCCATGGTGTCCTGATGTGGGGCCGGCACAGCGAGGCCGTGCTGCGATTGTAATCCGTTGTTTTTATTAATTAAATTCTTCAAGCCGGATGCGGGTCACCTTGCCGGCCACGACGGGCAGCGCCTCGATCTTCTCGATCGCGGCATTGACGTTTTTCTCCACCGTCAGGTGGGTCAGCATGATGATGTCGGCCTGGTCTTCGCCTTCGTGCGGCTCTTTCTGAATCATGGCGTCGATCGAAATGTCGAGATCGGCGAGCACGCGCGTGATATCGGCCAGCACCCCGGGCTTGTCGTAGACGCGCAGCCGCAGGTAATACGAGGTCTCGACCTCGCCCATCGGCAGGATCGGGACGTCGGACAACTGGTCCGGCTGAAACGCGAGGTGCGGCACGCGGTGTTCGGGATCTGCCGTCAGCATGCGCGCGACGTCGACCAGGTCGGCGATCACGGCCGATGCCGTCGGCTCGGCGCCGGCACCGGCGCCGTAATACATGGTCTGCCCCACCGCATCGCCCTTGACCAGGATCGCATTCATCACGCCTTCGACATTGGCGATCAGGCGGCGCGCCGGGATCAGCGTCGGGTGCACGCGCAGCTCGATCCCCCTGCTCTTGCGCTTGGCGATGCCGAGCAGCTTGATGCGGTAGCCGAGTTCCTCCGCGTAGCGGATATCCTCCCGCGTAAGCTTGGAAATCCCTTCGACATAAGCCGAAGAAAATTGCATCGGAATGCCGAAGCCGATCGCGGCCATGATCGTGAGCTTGTGCGCGGCATCGACGCCCTCGATATCGAAAGTCGGGTCGGTCTCCGCATAGCCCAGGCGCTGCGCCTCCTTCAACACGTCGCCGAAGCTCGCGCCCTTGTCGCGCATCTCGGACAGGATGAAGTTGCTGGTGCCGTTGATGATGCCGGCGATCCATTCGATGCGGTTCGCGGTAAGGCCTTCGCGCAGCGACTTGATGATCGGGATGCCGCCGCCCACCGCGGCCTCGAACGCCACCATCACGTCCTTCTTCTGCGCCGCGGCAAATATCTCGTTGCCATGCAGCGCAAGCAGCGCCTTGTTCGCGGTCACGACGTGCTTGCCGTTGGCGATCGCCTTGAGCACCAGCTCCTTGGCGATACCGGTGCCGCCGATGAGCTCGACGACGACGTCGATGTCGGGATTGTTGACGACATCGAGTGCGTCGGCGGTGATTACCGCGCTGTCGCCCACGATCTTGCGCGCGCGCTCGAGGTCCTTGTCCGCCACCATTTTCATGGTGATCGCGCATCCGGCGCGGCGCGAAATCTCCTCGCGGTTGCGCCGCAATACCGTGAACGTGCCGCCGCCGACGGTCCCTATGCCCAGCAGACCTACATTGATTGGTTTCATTGCCGAAAAGGGATGAGGGATGAGGGATGAGGGATGAATACGATATTGCCGCAACATTGCACTTTAAAATTTTCCTTCCGCCTTCCGCCTTCCACCTTCATCCTTGCTCTCCTAAAGAAGTCCGTCCTTGCGGAACATCTCTTTGATGCCGCGCAAGGCCTGTCTTGTCCTGGCTTCGTTCTCGATCAAGGCAAACCGCACGTGGTCGTCGCCGTAGTGGCCGAACCCGGTCCCGGGCGACACCGCAACCTTGGCATCGGCCAGCAGCTTCTTCGAGAATTCGAGCGAGCCCATCGCTTTGTACGGCTCCGGGATCGGCGCCCACACGTACATCGTCGCCTTGGGTTTTTCGACTTTCCAGTTGACCGCATCGAGCCCGGCGCACATCACGTCGCGCCGGCCCTGGTAGAGCTGGCGCACGGTCTCGACGCAGTCCTGCGGCCCTTCGAGCGCGATGATGGAAGCGATCTGGATCGGCGTGAACATGCCGTAGTCGTGGTAGCTCTTCATGCGCGCGAGCGCGGTCACCAGGTCGCGGTTGCCGACCATGAAGCCGACGCGCCAGCCCGCCATGTTGTAGCTCTTCGACATGGTGAAGAACTCGACCGCGATGTCGCGCGCGCCGGGAACCTCCATGATCGACGGCGCCCGGTAGCCGTCGAACACGATGTCCGCATAGGCGAGATCGTGCACCACGTAAATGTCGTGCTCGCGCGCAATCGCGATCAGCCGCTCGAAAAACGGCAGGTCGACGCACTGCGTGGTCGGGTTGCTCGGGAAATTGACGATCAGCATCTTGGGCTTGGGATAGGTGTCCCGGATCGCGGTCTCCAGCGACTCGAAGAAATCCGTGCCGGCCTGCATCGGCACGTGGCGGATATCGGCCCCCGCGATCACCGGCCCGTAGATGTGGATCGGATAGCTCGGATTCGGCACCAGCACGATGTCGCCGGTATCCAGCGTGGCCAGCGCAAGGTGCGCGATGCCCTCCTTCGATCCGATCGTGACGATCGCCTCGGAATCGGGATCAAGTTCGACGTCGTAGCGTGTTTTGTACCAGTTGCAGATCGCGCGTCGCAGCCGCTGAATGCCTTTGGACACCGAGTAGCCGTGCGTGTCCGGGCGCTGGACGCTCTCGATCAGCTTGTCGACGATATGCCGCGGCGTGGGCTGGTCGGGGTTGCCCATGCTCAAATCGATGATGTCCTCGCCGCGCCGCCGCGCCGCGAGCTTGAGCTCGCCGGTCACGTTGAACACGTACGGCGGCAACCTTTTTATGCGGGAAAACTCTTCCATGTCTCAGTGGACCAATATTGCCTGCAGAGGCCGGCGGGTGAAAAAGCGTATAATTCTATCGGAGCGACTAATCCAAAGCAAATCAGCAGGTTATCGGCTACGCTATGAAGCTTCATCTTGCCGCCAGCAGCGGCCAGAACATGTTCACCGGTTACGGTCCCGGCTACGTCGCGGTCAACAATGTGCGCCATGAAAAGCACATCGTGGTGACCGCCGATCAGATCACGGAATGGAGCATCGAGAGTTTCGAGGCGCTGAGCGCCGAAGTCTTCGAATCCGTGCTCGCGCTGGAACCGGAAATCGTCCTGCTTGGCACCGGCAGCGCGTTGCGCTTCCCCGACCCCGCGCTGTCCCGCCGGCTCGCCGCCAGCGGCATCGGCCTGGAAGTGATGGATACCAGGGCCGCCTGCCGTACCTACAACATCCTGATTGCCGAGGGCCGCAAAGTCGTGGCCGCGATCCTGATCGCCTAGCCCAGCGCCGGGCCGCGCGGGAAGATTGAGCCGCCACGTCTCGCGCAGCAATTCCGTGCACACCGCCGCCGGCAGCGGCTGCGAAAAGAAAAACCCCTGCATTTCGTCGCAGCCATTGGCGGCAAGAAACGCGAGCTGCGCCTCGGTCTCCACGCCTTCGGCGACCACTTTCAAGCCCAGGTTGTGCGCCATGCTGATCACCGCGCGCGTGATCGTCGCATCGTCGATGTCGAAAGTGATATCGCGTATGAACGAGCGGTCGATTTTCAGCGCATCGAGCGGGAAGCGCTTGAGATAGCTCAGGCTTGAGTAACCGGTCCCGAAATCGTCGATCGTCAGGCGGACTCCGAGAGCATTGAGATACTCCAGGGTCTGCTCCGCCTCCCCGGTATTGGCCATGAGGGAGCTCTCGGTGATCTCCATCTCGATCAGGCGCGGATCGACGCCGTACTCCTCCAGAATGCGCTTCGCCGTGATGCCGAGGTCCTTCGCCGCGAACTGCCGCGCCGACAGGTTGATTGCGACGGGCAGTGCCCGGCATCCTGCCGCCGCCCACGCTTTCAACTGGGCGCATACTGCGCCGACAATCCACTCGCCGACCGGGACGATCATGCCGGTTTCCTCCAGCAGCGGGACGAATTCCCCGGGCAATACCAGCCCGTGGTCCGGGCGCCGCCAGCGCAACAGCGCTTCGAATCCGGTGATCTCGCCGCTCTCCAGGTTCGCTTTCGGCTGGTAATAAACCAGGAACTCCCTCCGCTCCAGCGCGCGCCGCAGGCTGTTTTCAAGATCCAGCCGGTGCATCGCGCGGGAGTTCATCTCCCTCGTGAAGAACTGGAAGTTGTTCCGGCCCGAATCCTTGGCGCGGTACATCGCGGTATCCGCATCCTTGATCAGCGCATCACCGTCATCGCTGTCGGCCGGGTACATGCTGATGCCGATACTCGCGGTCACGTAGACCTCGTGATGCTCGAGCATGAACGGAGCCGCGAACACCCCCAGGATTTTCTGTGCCGCCAGACGCGCATCCTCGGCGCTGTGCAGATCGCACAGGATAATGCTGAACTCGTCCCCGCTCATGCGCCCCACCGTATCGCCCACGCGCACGCATTCGGAAAGCCGCTCTGCGACCTGCTTCAACAGCAGGTCGCCGATGCCATGACCGAGCGTGTCATTGGCGACCTTGAAGCGGTCGAGATCGAGAAACATCACGGCCACCATCCGGCCGCGGCGTTGCGCCTGCGCCAGCAATTGCCCCAGGCGGTCGTGGAACAGCACGCGGTTCGGCAAACCGGTGAGGCCGTCGAAATGCGCCATGTGGACGAGCTTTTCTTCGGCTTCCTTGCGCTCGGTAATGTCCTCCGCGATGCCCGCTATGCGATAAACCTGATTGGCCGCATCCCGCACCGGGAACGCGCGGTCCCGGATCCAGCGGATGGCCCCGTCCTGGCGCACGATCCTGTACGTTTCATCGTATTGCCTGAAAGCCGCCGCCTTCCGCGCCTTGTATACCCGCAGCCGGTCGCCGGAATGCACGGACCGGATCAACCGTAATGGATTCTCCTTCAGCTGGTCCGCAGAAAATCCAAGCATCTGTTCGCAGGCCGGGCTGATATAGATGGTCTGCCGGTGGGACGCATCGCTGATCCAGAACACCTGGGGAATATTGTTCGAAAGCTGGTTGAACTTCTCCTCGCTTTCGCGCAGCGCGAACTCGGCGCGTTTACGCTCCGACAAATCATGGATCACCGCGACAAAGTAACTCGGCTCGCCGCTGCTGTTGCGCACGATGGAAACGACCAGACTCGCCCATACCGTCGTGCCGTCCTTGCGCAGCAGCTGCCTGTCTACATGGTAAGAGCTGATCTCGCCGCTCACGAGCTTCCTGCGGTTGGCCAGGGACTCCTCGACATTCTCCGGGGGGACGATGTCAGTAATGCTCATCCGCAGAAGTTCGTCGCGCTCATAGCCGACCATCTCGCAATATTTGTCGTTGACCTGCAGATAACGCATGTCGAGCGCGGTCAGCGTGATGCCGACGTTGGCCTTGCTGAACACGGTGCGAAAGCGCTCCTCGCTCATGCGCAGGGCCTCTTCCGACTCCTTGCTGCCGGTGATGTCCTCGATGACGCCGATGAAATACTGCGGCTCGCCCGCATCGTTTTGCGCCACCGAGATCGTGCGCTTTACCCATACCACGTGGCCCCTCTTGTGCAGATAGCGCTTTTCCCCGCTGATGCTTGCGACATGCTCCCGCAGCATGCGTTCCTGATTCCGCAACATCTCGGCGCGATCGTCAGGATGCGAGAGTTCCACCGCCCGCATGCCGATCAGTTCCCCCCTCGAGTAGCCGAGCATGTCGGCGAACTTCTGATTGACCTGGATGTAGCGGCGCTCCAGGTTCACCTGGAACATGCCGACCGCAGCCTGATCGAATGTCGCCCGGAAGCGTTCCTCGAGCTCCCTGCGCCCGGAAATGTCTTCGATAACCCGGATGAAATAAACGGGCTGTCCGCCGGCATCCCGCACCAGCGAAACCGTGCGGTTCGTCCAGAGAATCCCGCCGTCTTTGCGAATGTAGCGCTTGGGCGAGACATAAGTACCGATCTCGCCCTCGATCAGCCGCCGCTCCAGATCGCGGTCGGTCTCCAGATCGTCGGGATGGGTCAACTGCAGCCCCGTCATGCTCTTCAGTTCCTCGGCGCTGTACCCCACCATGTCGCAAAACTTCTGGTTGACCATCAGATAACGCCGGTCGGGCAAAGGCGCCGTATGCACGATGCCGACTGCCGCCTGGTTGAAGGTTTCGCGGAAGCGCTGCTCGTTTTCCCGGGCGCTCGCCTCGGCCTGCTCGCGCGCCGCGCGTGCGCGGAACGACCCGATGCCGTAAGCGATATCGGCGGCCAGTTCGTTGACCAGCTCGATTTCATCGCTGTCGAAAGCATCGGGCTCGAAAGCATAGATGCTCAATCCGCCGACGCAGCGATTCTCGATATTGAGCGGCAGGGTGATCGCCGACTGGTAACCACGCTTGATTGCACGTTCACGCCGGAACAAAAACCTGTCCTCGGTCAGCATGTTTTGAGACGTGTGTGCCTTGCCCGTGGCAATGACGTGGCCCATCACGCTCCGATTTCCGCCGCCATCGGCCCAGGTTTTGGGCGCATCGAGATGACCCGGTTCGAAGCCGGCTGCGGCCGCGACCCTGATCGACTTGTCTACGTCGTTTTCAGCCAATCCAACCCAAGCCTGGCAATAACCGCCCGAATCGACCAGGATGCGGCAGATTTCCTGCAACAGCCCGGACTCGCTGGCGGCATGGACCAGGGCATGGTTGCATTCGGCGATCACCTGGCGCGCGCGTATCAGCCGCCGCAAGCTCATTTCGACGCGCTTGCGCTCCGAAATGTCCTCGATGACCTGGATCAGGTACGGCTCGCCGCTGCCCGGGTGCCGCGACAGCGTCACCGTGCGATTGAGCCACACGACCTCGCCGCTCTTGCGGACATAGCGCCGGTGCCCGGAGAACGAACTGTTTGTCCCTGACAGCAGAGCGCGCTTGAAATTGCGGTGGCTGCCGCGGTCTTCGGGATAGGTGATGGCGCGCGTCGTCAGAGCCAGCAGTTCGGCCTTGGGGTAGCCGAGGATTTCACACAGCTTGTGGTTGACTTCGAGAAACTGCCCGTCGACCGTCGTGTGCGCCATGCCGACCGCCGCCTGCTCGAACGTGGCGCGAAAGCGCTCCTCGTGGACGCGCGCCTCCCGTTCCGCATGATCCTTCGCTGGCAGTGAGTCTACTTTCATGGTCCGTTCGATGAGGGGTTTCAGGCGCCCAGAGGCATAGGCGGGGATCCCGAGCAAACTATACCTCTGCCCGCACTTCTCAAATATCAGGGAATACCCTGTAATCGGCTTCTGAAAAAAACGGGCCGCCGGCGTCGACGCCCCCCTCGGAAAAAAACAACCTGTTGTTTTATTTATATATTACATCTGTTCCTGATCTGGCCAGGAACTAGTGCATGGATTTTAACCGGGAATGCCGCCTGCCGGTTTCCCGATTATCCGCTATAAACCGCTCAACACCTTGAGATGGGCCATCACGCTGCGTCCCAGCGCGTGCAATTCGTAGCCGCCCTCGAGCACCGAGACGATGCGCCCTGAAGCGTACTGCCCCGCCACGGCCTTGATTTTTTCGGTCACCCACGCGTAATCGGCTTCCACCAGGCCGAGCATCGCCATATCGTCGTCGCGGTGCGCATCGAAGCCTGCCGAAATGAACAGCATCTGCGGTTTGAATGCATCGAGCGCCGGCATCCAATGCTGCTCGACGGCGGCGCGAAACTCGCGGCCCGTGCTGTAGGCCGCCAGCGGAATGTTGACCATGCGCTCGGAACGCCCGTCGATGCCGCTGTACGGATAGAACGGATGCTGGAAGGTCGAGACCATCAGCACGCGCGCGTCGTCGCGAAAAATATCCTCGGTCCCGTTGCCGTGATGCACGTCGAAATCGACGATGGCCACGCGTTCCAGGCCGTGCTGCTCCAGCGCATGCGCAGCCGCAACCGCGACGTTGTTGAACAGGCAGAACCCCATCGCCCTGCTGCGCCCGGCATGATGGCCGGGCGGCCTGATATTGCAAAAGGCGCTGTTCACCTCGCCGTTGATCACCATGTCGGTTGCCAGCACCGCAGCACCTGCCGCGCGCAGCGCCGCGGTGAGCGTATGCGGATTCATCGCGGTATCGGGATCGAGGTGCACAATCCCCTGGGTTCGGCGCGGCTTCCTCGATGGCGTCCAGATAGCCCGCGCTGGTGCACCCGCTCGAGATGCTCGCGTGTGGCAAGCGGCGCCTCGACATGCGGCAGGAATCCGATCAGGCCCGACGCGATCAGCTGGTCCTCGACCGCGCGCAGCCGCGCCGGCTGCTCGGGATGGTGGGTACCCATATCATGCAACAGGCAGTCGTCGTGAGTGATGAATGCGGTCGTCATGTCACGCTCCGCCACAGGAATTATTTCCGGTATTCACGCCCCAATCCTATAATGTATGGCATCCGCAGTTCAAATCCGGCCCCGGGCCGGCGCCTGCACCCCGACTGCCATGCAACCTTACCCTTCGCACCTGGTCAAACACGTGCCGCTTGACGACAGCCACGAGATCACCATTCGCCCGATACGGCCGGAGGATGCCGGAATCGAGGCGGAATTCGTGCGCAACCTTTCCAATGAATCGCGTTACTACCGTTTCATGGGCTCGCTGCGGGAACTCACACCCCAAATGTTGTCGCACTTTACCCGCGTCGACTACGATCGCCACATGGCGCTCGTCGCCGTGACCCGCCTCAATGGCATGGAAAGCGAGATCGCGGTCGCACGTTACATCATAACGGATGCCGGCTCGAGCTGCGAGTTTGCGATCGTCGTCACCGACGCATGGCAGCACAGGGGTGTAGGCAGCCGCCTGATGCACGCGCTGATGGACGCCGCGCGCCAGCGCGGATTGGACACCATGTTCGGCGAAGTATTCAGCAGCAATCACAAGATGCTCAACTTCGTGGCCCGGCTCGGTTTCCATGCCACGCCCGACCCCAACGACACCCGCCTCATGCGCATCGAAGCCAAACTGTGAGGCTGCGAGACCAAATCCGCCCGCTGTGGCAAACTCAACCATGAATGATCCTTTCCTCATGACCAATCCCATCGACAAAGTCGTCGCCCAGGTCGGCGGCATCATCCTCGGCAAGGAGCACCAGATCCGGCTTGCTTTCGCCTGCCTGCTGGGGCGGGGCCACCTGCTGATCGAGGACATCCCGGGCGTAGGCAAAACCATGCTTGCCCATGCGCTTGCCGCTTCGCTCGGCCTCGGCTTCCAGCGCATTCAGTTCACCAGCGACCTGCTGCCGGCCGACATCCTCGGCGTATCGATCTACAATCGCGAGACCGGCGGTTTCCAGTTTCATCCCGGCCCGATCTTCGCCCAGGTGGTATTGGCCGACGAGGTCAACCGCGCCACCCCCAAGGCCCAGAGCGCGCTGCTCGAAGCGATGGAGGAAAACCAGGTCACGATCGACAGCGAAACGCGCCACCTGCCGCAGCCGTTTTTTGTCATCGCGACCCAGAATCCTTCGTACCAGATCGGCACTTTTCCCCTGCCCGAATCGCAGCTCGACCGCTTCCTGATGCGCGTCCAGCTGGGTTATCCCGACAGCGAGGCGGAGCGCGCATTGCTTCAGGGCCAGGACCGGCGCGACCTGCTGGAACGGCTCACGCCGTGCATGGCGATCGACCAGCTCGTCGAACTGCAGCAGCGCGCGCAGAAAATACACGTTTCGAGTGCGCTCCTCGACTACGTGCAGGCGCTCGTCAACCACACGCGGCGGGCCGCCGATTACGTCAACGGCCTGTCGCCGCGTGCCGCGCTCGCGCTGCTGCGTGCGGCGCGCGCCTGGGCGCTGATGGAGGGCCGCGAACATGTCGTGCCCGAAGACGTGCAGACCGTGCTGCCGGGCGTGGTCGGGCATCGCCTGATCCCGACCGGAGAATTCAGCCGCATCAACGGCGCCGACGTCGCCGGGCATCTGATCAAGCAGGTGCGCAATACCGTGAAAAGCGGTAAAGCGTGAGAAGTGAGTAATGGGTGATGGGAACGTAGAATACGGCCGATCGACGCTGCGCATCGCATTACCCATCTCTCATCATTCATCACGCATTACTCACAACTCGTCACCGCTCATGTACCTCGCGCTCAAAAACCGCCTCTACCACTGGCTTTTCCGGCCGCGCGGCGCAGAACCGGGACCCGTCGTTCTGGTGCAACGCCGTGTCTTCATCCTGCCGACGCGCCAGGGCGCGCTGTTCGCATCCGTGCTGATCATGATGCTGACCGGTTCGGTGAACTACAACCTGAGCCTGGGCTACGTGCTGACCTTCCTGCTGGGGGCGATGGGCGTCAACACCATGCTCTACACCTTCCGCAACCTCGCGAACCTGCATCTGTCCCCGGGCCGGGTGCGGCCGGTGTTTGCCGGCGAAGCCGCCCAATTCACGATCTGTATCGATAACCCCGGCGCAACCAGCCGCTACAGCATCGGGCTCACCCGCGACAAAAAGGAAGCGTCATTCACCGATGTGCCGGCGCGACAAGACCACGTTGCTGGGCATAGCGGTTCCCGCAACGCGGCGCGGCTTGCTGCGGCCCGGCAGACTGACCCTGTTTACGACCTATCCGCTGGGATTGTACTACGCCTGGGCCTACTTCGAACCCGCAATGCAATGCGTGGTGTACCCGCGACCGGCACCGCCCGGTCTGGCGCTGCCGCCCGCGAGCAGCAGCGCCGGCCAGGGCGTCGAATACGGGCAAGGCCAGGAAGATTTCTTCGGCCTGCGCCAGTATCATCCCGGCGACTCGCCGCGGCATATCGCGTGGAAGGCGGCCGCACACGGCCAGGGACTGCTGACCAAGCAATTCAGCGGGCGCGCCGATTCCGAACTGTGGCTCTCGTGGGACCTCTTGCCGGCACGCATGGACATCGAGGAAAAACTGTCGCGTCTCGCGCGCTGGGTGCTCGACGCCCATGCGGCGGGAATGTCGCTACGGCCTCAAGCTGCCGGGAAAAACCCTCGCCATCGGCAGTGGCGATGTGCAGTGCGAGCGCTGCCTGGAAGCCCTCGCGTTGTTCGATAGCGGCCGGGAGCCGGCGTGAACGACACCACGCTCAGCCTGCGCAACACGTTGTGGCTGTTTGCGGCGCTGGCCATGGTCGCGGCGCCGCATGTCGAACGGCTGCCATGGTGGGTGACCACCCTGGCCATCATGCTCATGCTCTGGCGCGTCTATCTCGGCCATCATCGTTTGCCGCTGCCGCGCAAATTGCTGCTGCTGCTGATCGTGGCCGGCGCCACCGGCGGCATCTTTTTGTCCTACCGCACGATTTTCGGGCGTGACGCCGGCGTCGCGCTGCTGATCGTGATGCTGGCGCTCAAGCTGATGGAAACCCGGGCGAAACGAGATGCCATTCTGTTGATTTTATTGGGCTATTTTATCGTCATCACCAACTTCTTCTATTCGCAGACGATACCCACCGCCCTCTATATGCTGCTCTGCGTGTGGATCATCACGGCCGGCATGATCGGCCTGCACTACACCCAGCCGGCCGGCTACCGCACTCAGCTGCGCACCGCCGCCCTGCTGCTCGCGCAGTCCGCGCCCCTGATGCTCGCGCTGTTCCTGCTGTTTCCGCGCGTGCAGGGACCGCTATGGGGACTGCCGCAGGATGCCTACTCCGGCATGACCGGCCTCTCCGACAGCATGTCGCCCGGCAGCCTCAGCAACCTCAGCCTCTCCGACGCCGTCGCATTCCGCGTTACGTTCACCTCGCCGCCGCCGCCCGCCAAACAGCTTTACTGGCGCGGCCCGGTACTGTGGGATTTCGACGGGCGCACGTGGACGGCGCCGCGCTTTTTTTACGGCACGCCCTCATACCAGACAGCCGATACGCCGGTCGAGTACGAAGTGACGATAGAGCCGCACAGCAAGCGCTGGTTATTCGCGCTCGAGCTGCCGGCCCGCGTGCCGCCGAACGCCCGGCTGACCGGTGATTTCCAGCTCATTTCGAATACCCCCGTCACCAGCCGGCTGCGTTACGCGATGGTGTCCTACCCCAACATGGGCTACGGCATCACCGAATCCCGCATGGCGTTGCGCCGCGCGCTGCAGTTGCCGCCCGGTTTCAATCCGCGAACGATCGAACTCGCCCAATCGCTGCGCCGGCAATTTCCGGATGATCACGCGCTGATCAACGAAGTCCTGTCCATGTTCCACACCCAGAAATTTTTCTACACGACGGTACCGCCGCTGCTCGGCACCAATTCGGTGGACGAATTCCTGTTCGATACCAGGCGCGGGTTCTGCGAGCACTATGCATCGGCGTTTGCGGTGCTGATGCGTGCCGCGGGAATTCCGGCGCGCATTGTCACCGGCTATCAGGGCGGCGAGATCAATCCGGTCGGCAACTACATGATCGTGCGCCAGGCCTATGCCCATGCCTGGAACGAGGTATGGTTCCGCGACACGGGCTGGACGCGCGTCGATCCCACTGCGGCGGTCTCGCCGCTACGCGTTGAATCGGGCATTGCCGCTGCGGTACCCAGCACCGATCCGCTGCCGCTCATGGTGCGCGGCGATTATCCGTGGCTGCGGAAACTGCGCCTGAACTGGGACTCCGTGGCCAACAGCTGGAATCAATGGGTGCTCGGCTACAACCCGGAACGCCAGCGCCATCTGCTGTCGCGGGTGGGCATCGACGACGCCACCTGGCGCACGATGGCGATCATCCTGATGGCCGCTACCGCCCTGATCACGCTGACGCTCGCGCTGCTGATGCTGCGCAAGCTCAATCCGGCAGCGCGCGACCCGGCCAAGCGCGCCTATTCGCGCTTCTGCGCCAAGCTCGAGCGCAAAAATCTGCCGCGCGAAGCGGCGGAGGGACCGCTGGATTATGCGGCGCGCCTGTCGCGCCTGCGCCCGGACCTGGCCGCGGCGGTCGCGGCCATCACCCGGCTGTACGTCGCTCTGCGTTACGGCACGAATGCGGGCGCCGAGTGCATTGCGCGATCTCGAACGACGGGTGAGGCAGTTCCGCACCTAAGGTAGGCGCGTTCTTACCGGGACGATACAGGCTGGCCGGGCAGAAGCTTGGCGGGATCCAGCGGTTTGCCGAAACGGCGGATCTCGAAATACAGCGCGACCCGGTCGGCATCGGTGTTGCCCATCTCGGCGATTTTCTGCCCCTTCGCCACAGTCTGGCCTTCCTTCACCAGCAGTTCGCTGTTGTGGGCGTAGACGCTCAGGTAGGTTTTGTTGTGCTTGATCACGATCAGCTTGCCGAAACCGCGAATGCCGGTGCCGCTGAAAATAATCTTGCCGCCGGCACTGGCCAGCACCGGTTGTCCGGACTGGCCGGCAATCGAAATTCCCTTGCTGGTGCTGTCGTTGAAGGTGCCGACGATCTTGCCTGTGGCAGGCCATGCCCAGTCGAGATCATCGGTGCCCTTGCTCTCTTCCTGCTGCGGGCCGGTTTTGGGTTCCGCCTGGGCTGGAGCAGCCGCCTCGGGACTGAGCGACGCCATCTGCGCATAAACCTTGTCCGAATAAGGCACACGCACCGCTTTGGGCTGGGTCTTGATGTTTTCGGGGCCTGGCGCCTGCGCCGTGCGCGCCGCTGCCGAGCGGGCGGGCTTCGACGGTGCCCGGGGCAGCCTTGAGCGGCGCGGTGACCACGGCGCCTGCCGGCGGCTTCATCCGCAGTTGCTGGCCGACGCGGATCTTCGCCGGATCGATATTGTTCCACGCGGCGAGTTCCCGGTAATCGAGCCCGTGATCGAGCGCGATACTGTAAAGGGTGTCGCCCTGCTTCACGGTGTAGAAGTCTGCGCGCGCATCGGGCTGCCGCGGCAACGGCCTGGCGGCGGCCGGTTGTGCAGGCGCGGCCGGCCGCGCCTGCGGCGCGCGCTCGCTGACCGGTGCGCGCCGGGTCGCAGCGCAACCTGCCGCGAGCAGGCAGGCCAGGCCTATCAGTACGCCGAGCCGGGAAAAAGAATGCGCGTCTGCCGCCGCGTTTTGGCTCATGCGGTTCCGGGAAGCAATGGCACAAACTTTACCTGATCCATCTTCTTTTCGGTATAACCCTGCGGCGTGCGCTCGATGATGCACAAGCGCTGTTCATTCTTGCCCGACATGGGCAAAATCATTCTACCACCCACGCCCAGCTGCTCACGCAACGTATCCGGCACGTGCGTTGCCGCAGCCGCGATGACGATTACGTCGAACGGCGCCGCTTCCGGGATCCCCAGCATGCCGTCGCCGTGACGCAACCGCGCATTGGTAACGCGGACCTCGCGCAGATTCCGCCGCGCCCTGGCCAGCAGCGGTGCGAGCCGCTCGATGGAATAGACTTCCTTCGCCAGCCTGCTCAGCACGGCGGTCTGATAGCCGCAACCCGTGCCGATTTCGAGCACCTTGTTCGGCGCGGACCCGGCGCGCGCCAGTTCCGTCATGCGCGCCACGGTATAGGGACTGGAAATGGTCTGTCCGAATCCCAATGGCAACGAGATGTCTTCGTAGGCGCGGCTCGCCAGCGCTTCGTCGACGAACAGGTGCCGCGGCACCTCGCCCATGACGGCCAGCACCACTTCGTCGCGTATGCCCTGGCTGCGCAGGCGCTCGACCATGCGCATGCGGGTGCGCTGCGACGTCATGCCGATGCCTGAATGACGGGCCGTCATGCCGGCGACCGTCCTTCCAGCCATTGCTGCACCGCCGCCATCTGCGAAAACCGCGTGAGGTCCATCTGCAAGGGCGTGACCGAAACCACCTTCCTCGCCGCCGCATGAAAATCAGTGCCCTCGCCCGCATCCTGCGCCCCGCCGGCGGCGCCGACCCAATAGACCGTTTCGCCGCGCGGCGATGCGGATTTCACCACCGGCTCCGCCTTATGGCGCTTGCCGAGGCGCGTGATCTCGACGCCGCGCAAGTCCCCATGCGGCACGTCCGGAACATTGACGTTAAGCAGGACCGCCTGCTGCAGCGGCTGCGCCTTGAAGCGCCCGACCAGGTCGCGCGCAACTTGTGCCGCCGTGGCAAAGTAGTCATTTCCCTCGGCCACCAGCGAGATCGCAATCGAGGGAATGCCCAGCAGGAAACCTTCGGTTGCCGCGGCGACGGTACCGGAGTAAATCGTGTCGTCACCCATGTTGGCGCCATGATTGATGCCGGAGACGACAATGTCGGGCAATTCGCCGAGCAGCCCGGTGACCGCGAGATGCACGCAGTCCGTCGGCGTGCCGTTGACGTAATAGAAGCCATTCTGGGCGCGCTTCACTGTCAGCGGCCGGTCGAGCGTCAGCGAATTGCTCGAGCCGCTGCGGTCGCGCTCGGGCGCCACCACCGTGACCTCGCCCAGCGCGGAAAGCGTCTCCGCCAGCACCGTGATGCCCGGAGCGAAATAACCGTCATCGTTGCTTAGCAGGATGCGCATGCGCCGGAGGAAAAAAATGGAGGAAGGAATCGAGGCACGGGGGCTCCAGCTGGCCCTCTTTTGTCCGTGGTTCGGGTTCTGATAATGCGATTGCTGAGCACGGCAAATTGTATCACGGTGGCCGCAACGGCCGGCGTAATGCTACGATACGCGCTCTTCAAAACTCCATCGACATCCACACCCATGGCCAATATCGGTTTTCGTATCCTGCCCTTCCCCAAACGCCCGTCGCCGAAGCTCCTTGCCGAGCTGCGCAAAATCGTCACCGCGCACCTGAGCGACAACATGAACCGGCTGCACGCGATCGGCCGCCGAGATCCGCCCCTGCCACAAGCGCGGCAACCTGGTCGGACCGGCGCTGACGGTCAAGGTGCCGCCGGGCGACAACCTCATGGTGCACAAGGCGATCGACATCGCGCGTCCCGGCGACGTCATCGTGGTCGATGCCGGCGGCGTGACGGCGCAGGCCATCATCGGCGAGATCATGAGCAATCATGCCGCCAGCCGCGGCGTGGCCGGCATGGTGATCGACGGCTCCATCCGCGATGCCGGCGCCCTCGCCGCCTCCACCTTTCCTGTTTATGCGCGTGGCGTCACCCACCGCGGCCCCTACAAGAACGGTCCCGGAGAAATCAACACGCCGGTCGTCATCGGCGGCGCGGTGGTGAATCCCGGCGACATCATTGTCGGCGACGAAGACGGGCTGCTCGCGCTGCCGCAGGACATTGCCGCCGATGTCATCAGGCTCGCCAAGCTGCAGGCAGCGAAAGAAGCTGCAGTCCTGAAAGCAATCAGCAAAGGCACGCTCGACCGCGCCTGGGTCGATCAGACCCTCCGGCAAAAGGGCTGCGATTTCTAGAGCCTGTCCCGGCTGAGCTTTCTCCCCCGGTGCTATGAGCGGCCCGCTTTCCGGCGTCAAGATCGTCGACATCACGACCGTCGTCATGGGTCCGTACGCGACCCAGATTCTGGGCGACCTCGGCGCCGAAATCATCAAGGTCGAAGCGCCCGACGGGGACAACACGCGCCATGTCGGCCCGATGCGGCATCCCGGCATGGGCCACATGTTCCTGCATCTGAACCGCAACAAGAAAAGCGTCGTGCTCGACCTCAAGCAGCCTGGCGGACGCGAAGCCCTGCTGCGGCTTGCGCAACAGGCGGATGTGCTGATCTACAACGTGCGGCCGCAGGCCATGGCGCGGCTCAAACTGGGCTACGACGATATCGCAGCAGTCAATCCGCGCATCATCTATGTCGGCGCCTATGGCTTCAGCCAGGACGGGCCGTACGCGGCGAAGCCGGCCTATGACGACCTGATCCAGGGCATGGTGGGACTGCCGTGGCTGATGCAGCAGTCGGGCGCGGCCGAACCGCGTTTCATTCCGTCCACGCTGGCCGATCGCATCGTCGGCCTGCACGCGGTCTACGCGGTGACTGCGGCGCTCTACCATCGCGAGCGCACCGGCCGCGGCCAGTCGATCGAAGTGCCGATGTTCGAAAGCATGGCGCAACTGATCCTCGGCGACCATTTCGGCGGCAAGACCTTCGAGCCGCCGCTCGGCCCCGCCGGCTACGCGCGCGTGCTCGCCCCCCACCGCAAGCCGTTCGCGACCCGCGACGGCTATCTGTGCCTGCTGATCTACAACGACAAGCAATGGCAGAATTTCTTCCGCCTGATCGGCCGCGAGGACATGTATTACGACGACCCGCGCTTTTCCAGTCACGAAAACCGCGCCCGTCACATTGCCGAAGTGAACGAGTTCGTCGCGGAACAGATCAAAACCCGCACCACCGCCGAGTGGCTGAAAGCCCTGACCGAGGCCGACATTCCGGTCACCACCATGAACTCGATCGACGACTTGATGGCCGATCCGCACCTGGCCGCGACCGGTTTCATCAAACTCGCCGAGCATCCGAGCGAAGGCGCGCTCAGGACCACCGCCGTGCCGACCAAATGGTCAGACTCCGCCCCGGAATTCCAGCGCCATGCGCCGCGCCTGGGCGAGAACAGCATCGAGGTGCTGCGGGCGGCCGGTTACTCCGAACCCGAAATCAAAACGATGATTGCCGACGGCATCACGCGCATGCCGGAGGACTGAGACCGGCCCGTCACGGCCGCCTGTATTCGCGGTCGTGCTCGAGCGACGGGATCATGCCCCGCACTTTCGCCACGCGCGCCGGATCGATGTCGGCATAGACGATTTCCGGCGCTTCACCGCCCTCGGCGAGAATCTCGCCCCACGGATCGATGATGAGGGTATGCCCGTAGCTCTGGCGGTTGCCGGAGTGGTCGCCGCACATCGCGGGGGCGATGATGAAACTTTCGTTTTCGATGGCGCGCGCGCGCAACAGCGCATGCCAGTGCACCTTGCCGGTCTGGCGCTGAAACGAAGACGGCACCGAGATGAACTGCGCACCCGCCTGCGCCAGCACGCGGAACAGGCCGGGAAAGCGCAGGTCGTAACACACGGTCATGCCGAGTTTCCCCCACGGCATATCCGCCACCACCGCGCGGTCGCCGGGCCGGTAGGTCGACGATTCGCGGATGACGCGCCCGTCGGGCATCGTCACATCGAACATGTGGATCTTGTCGTAACTCGCGACAACCTGCCCCTCCGCCGAAATCAGGAACGAGCGGTTGGCGATACGTTCCTCGTCGGCGCGCAAGGTCAGTGATCCGGCGAGAAACCACACGCCGAGTTCGCGCGCGAGCGACTGCAGCGCATCAAGCGCCGGCGCGCCATCGGCCGCAAACGCGCGCTCGCGCATCACTTTGCCGCTGCCGTCCATCATCAGCGCGTATTCCGGCGTCAGGATGAACTGCGCCCCTGCGCCCGCCGCTTCGCGCGCCATCTCGGTCACGGTCGAGAGATTCGATTGATAGTCGCTGCCGGAATTGATCTGAAGGCAGGCGATGCGGAAACTGGAATTCGTTGGCATTTTATTCTTCGTCTTGAACTTTATCTTATTTATAATCAACGCATTGTATCACTTTTCTCCGATCAGCCTGTTCCGGCATGACGAGCAGCGCGCAGTCGTTGTCAGAGCCTGCGCTCGTCGGCCAGGAGCCGCTCCGGCAGGCGCACGTCGATCCGAACCACGCAGATCGTTTGACCCAAATCAATCCGCACCTCGTCCCACCTCGCTATTTTCACAGTTGGTAATCTGCCCATGAAAAAGATCTGGCTCGATGCATACCCGCAGGGCATCCCGGCCGAGGTCGACGTGCGCGCCTACCCTCGCTCGCGGGACATGCTCGAGCAAAGCTGCCTGCGTTTCCGGGACAAGATCGCATTCACCAATATGGGCGTCGCGATGACTTTTGGCGAGCTCGATCGTCTCTCGCGCGACTTCGGCGCCTATCTGCAAAACGATCTCGGACTCCACAAGGGGGACCGTGTCGCGATCATGCTGCCGAACCTGCTGCAGTATCCGGTCGCCCTGTTCGGCGCGCTGCGCGCCGGGATGATCGTGGTCAACGTCAATCCTCTCTATACCGCGGCCGAGCTCGGGCAGCAGCTTGCCGACTCGGGTGCATCGGCAATCGTCGTGCTCGAGAACTTCGCACTCACGCTGGAACAGGCGCTGGCAAAGACCCGGTTGCAGCACGTAGTCACAACCCAGCTGGGCGACCTGTTCCCGCCCACCCGGCGATGGCTCGTGAATTTCATCGTGAAGCACGTAAAGCGCATGGTTCCGCGGTGGCGCATTCCCGGCGCAGTTGCCTTTCGCCAGGCGCTCTTCCGCGGCGGCCAGCGAGCACTCCGTCGAGTCGACCTCGGTCCGGACGACATCGCATTCCTGCAGTACACCGGCGGCACCACCGGACGGGCGAAGGGCGCGATCCTCACCCACGGCAACATGGTCGCCAACGTCGAGCAGACCGCGGTCTGGATCGCGGTGGCCC
Source organism: uncultured beta proteobacterium (assembly GCA_963734595.1). Lineage (GTDB taxonomy): Bacteria > Pseudomonadota > Gammaproteobacteria > Burkholderiales > SG8-41 > CAKKQX01. Next base: position 197,675 of record CAVTHV010000026.1, on the reverse strand, counting down.
TGAAGGAAGGCGAAGAAACGGTCATCACCGCCTTGCCGCTCTACCATGTCTTCGCCCTCACCGCGAACCTGCTGGTGTTCATGAAGCTCGGCGGCAGCAACGTGCTCATCACCAATCCGCGCGATATCCCGCGCTTCGTCGCGGAACTGAAGAAGACGCGCTTCACCGCCATCACCGGCGTGAGCACCCTCTTCGGCGCGCTGCTCGATGCCCCGGGTTTCGACGAAGTCCGCGCGGCGAATCGCGGCGCGCTCAAGGTCGCGGTCGCGGGCGGCATGTCGGTGCAACGGTCCGTCGCCGAGCGCTGGCAGCGCGCGATGGGTGTGCCGCTCATCGAGGGCTACGGGCTCACCGAAGCCTCGCCCATCGTGTGCGGAAACCCGTTCGATGCGAAGGAATTCAGCGGCAAGATCGGCGTGCCGGTCCCTTCGACCGAGGTCGCGATCCTGGACGAACATGACCGCGAGGTGCCGCTCGGCGAGGTCGGCGAGATCTGCGTGCGCGGCCCGCAGGTGATGCGGGGCTACTGGAACGCGCCCGAGGAAACCGCCACGGCGTTTACGCCCGACGGCTGGCTGCGCACCGGCGACATGGGCCGCATGGATCAGCGCGGCTTTATCGAGTTCGTCGATCGCAGGAAAGATGTGATCGTGGTCTCGGGCTTCAAAGCCTATCCCGCGGAAATCGAGGACGTCGCCATGCTGCATCCCGGCGTGAAGGACGCCGGCGCGGTCGGCGTGCCGGACCCGCACAGCGGCGAGGCCGTCGCGCTCTTTGTGGTGAGGCGCGACCCAGAACTCAGCGCCGAGGCCTTGCTCGAGCACTGCGCAAAGCATCTCACCCGCTACAAGCTGCCCAAACGCATCGAGTTCCGCGAGCAGCTGCCCAAGACGCCGCTCGGCAAGATCCTGCGCCGCCAGCTCAAGGAGGAAGCGCTGCCTGCCGATGGCTGATTATCCCGCCCATCTCGCCCGCGAGCGCCGCCTGTTCGACGGCAGGACGGTGACGATACGCCCGGTGCGGCCCGATGATGGAGTCCGCGAGCACGATTTCTTCAGCGAGATGTCGGGAGAAAGCCGCTACCTGCGGTTTCACAAGTGGGTCCATGCGCCTTCGGAGAAGCTGATCCATTTCCTGACCGACATCGACTACGACCGGCACATGGCGTTCGTGTGTACCGAGATGCAGGCGGACGGCGAGCAACTCGTGGGCGAAGCGCGCTACGTGGTAAACCCGGATGGCAAAGGCTGCGAATTCGGGGTCGTGATCGCCGATTCCTGGCACAAGACGGGCATCGCGGGTCTGCTGATGGAAGCGCTGATCAGGACAGCCCGCGAACGCGGACTGGCCATCATGGAAGGGATCGTGCTCACCCGCAACGCGGAGATGATCCGCTTCGCGCGCGGCTTGGGATTCGAGGTGCAGCCGGTCCCGGAAGACCCCACGACGGTGCGCATCGTGAAGAAGCTGTGATCCGCCGGGAAAATTGCGCCGTGCCGTACCGCCCGCCTTCGCTTATCCCACGATATGGTGCTTGCCGACAGCGTAAACCGTGCTCGCCTGCGGTCCGCGCTCGCCCATTTCCTCGGTAAAGCGCACCTCCGCGCCGGTCTGCAATTTGTCGAAATCCGCGTCCACCATGCTGTTGCGGTGAAAGTAGACCAGCCTGCCATCGGGCGTTTCGATCCTGCCATAGTCTTCAGCCGGATAGAGTTCCGCAATCCGCCCGTGCGGCGGCGTTTCGTGCGCCTTGACGTGGCGGCTCTGGCGCCGGCCGTAATCCTCGAGCTGGCGGCAGATCGCGTCGAACGCATCACGGATGGCCACGTAGACGTCGGTGTAGCCGGTGATGCTCGTCCGGCTCGCGGCTGGACACCAGCTCGCTGCCCGGCACCGTCACGTCGACCCTGACGTGATAATGATTGCCGTGACGGTGATGCTTGTGCAGCGCCTCGACCGCCACCCGGCAGCCCATGATTTGATCGTAGAATTGATCCAGTTTTTCCGCGCGCTCGCGGACCTTGGCCTCGATGGCCTCCGAACGGTCCAGGTTGCGAAACGTGATCTGCAGCGGCAGTTGCATGGCCTGACCTCCTGAAACGGCAATAAGGGACACCTTGATGGGGACCAGCCAGAGCAGATGCGACGCCCGCCTGCCATGGCAGGCGCCGCCGTCCGCCACTCAGGAAACAGTGATTTCCTTGCCCGCGGTACCCGGTTTCTTGGGCAGCGTCAGTTCCAGCACGCCGTCGCTGTACTTGGCCTTGGTTGCATTCTGATCCACGTCCTGGGCGAGGCTGAAGCTGCGGTAGACCTTGCCGTAATAGCGCTCGCTGCGGATCACCTTCTTGCCTTCCTTCTCTTCTTTTTCCTTTTTCACCTCGGCGCTGATGGAAACCTGGTTGCCTTCCACCGCCACCTTGATGTCATCCTTTTTGACGCCCGGGATTTCGGCGCGCACGGTATAGGCCTTGTCGTCCTCCGACACGTCCATTTTGATTTCCGGCTCCATCTCGCTCAGAACCGGCCGCACCATGAATCCCTTGAACATGTCGTCGAAATTGCGAAACGGTTCGAATCGGGTGAGGTCTCTGAAAGGATCGTAACGGGTAAGGTTTGCCATGTTAATACTCCTTTAAAAACAATCTACTACATAGCATATTTCATGTTGTTTCCACGTCATGCGCAGCGATCGGCAAGCATCGGCTTGCGTCAGCTGCGCAATACCAATCTGTCGATTTCGGCTTCCGATTCAAGCCAGTCTTCGAGGTCGGAGCCGCCATGGAAACCCCTGCGCAGGGCGCGGTAATAAGCGGCTTCGGCGATCCGGCGATGGCGTTCTTCAGCCGTGATTGCGGCAGGCGGACTGATTGATACGGCGCTTTGCTGCTTTGCTGTGCTGCTGACCGCACGTTTTGCCGCGCCGGCCTTCGCCCGGCTTGCAGTCCCGGATTTTTTGGCGGAATGAGTCTGAGGATTGCTCATGGAATACCTCCTTTTCAGCGGAGTACCCACAGATTCAAATGTATCCGGCTGTACTGGCCGCATATTGAGATAAATCAAACAAACCAGACAAAAAGGCCGCCATTGACCAATAATGATCTGCCGGTTATCCGCTAGCAGCCGCCGACCCAGACGTCGCGGGCTTCGATGTTCACGACGATCTTGGCTTCCAGCGGTATCGCCGACTTGCCCGGATCCCACTCGGCGGGATGCTCGATCTGGCGGCCAGCCGCGTCGATTTCCTGTCTGAAATTTCCGGCCCGGCTTACAGACTCACGGCGACGAACGGCAGCGCGAGATCCGCTGCCGAGCGCATGGTATCCCCGGCGAGAATGCCGAGACCGCCGCTGTACGTGGGAATGTCGTTGGCAAGCGCAATCTCCATCGAAAAATACGCGATGCGCGGTTCGCGCGTGAATTCGTCGACATTCGTGCCGCCCCGATGCGACAGCCGCGTCCGGCTGATAGCATAGTCTGTGTCATTGAGATCGGTGACGCTTGAACAACAAGTCGCACTGATTTACGCGGCGTCCTGCCACGAAGCCGTTCCGCAAATGCAGCCGTGGCCCCCTGCAGAGCTCTGCGTGTCTATGCGCTATCTGGCGGCATTTTCCCGTATAGCGCGAACCTTCGTTCCGTCCGGCGTCCTGATGTCGAATTCCCGGCGGCTGCCGCTGAGCCGGTTTGACCTGTATTTTTTTGCGGATCCCGTTGTTGCCGTCCTTTACGGTCCGGGCCTGGTATCCGGCGAGCAGAGGCCACTCCTGATTGTGAAGGTTGAAGCGCGGCCGCGAGCCCAGGATATCGTTCTGCGCGGCGGCAAACGCTTCGACCGTGCCTACATCGCGCCAGTAGCCGCGTTCTTCGTGAGGCGCGACGCCGGGCAGCAGATTGCTCGAGAAATCATAGGCGAACGTGCGGTACCGGCCCGGCACGCGGGGCAGGACATGCCGGCCAAAGTCGCTGCCGCCGTTGCGGCCTGCCTCTGCGAGCAGTTCCGCGAGAACGCCGGGATCGAACAAATAGTTGCCCATGGAGGCAAATGCGCGGGTCGGGTCGGCCGCGACTGGCGCCGGCCGTTCCGGCTTTTCCTGAAATTCACGGATTCTGCCGTCATGGCCGGTGACGATGACGCCGAAGGCAGAGGCCTTTTCGATCGGTACCGGAACTGCTGCGACGCTGATATCGGCGTTGCATCCCCGGTGAAAGCCGACCATCTGGCCGACATCCATGCGGTAGACATGATCGGCGGCGAAAACCGCCACCAGATCCGGTTTGTGACGATCGATCAGATGGAGATTCTGGTATACGGCGTCGGCGGTGCCCTTGAAGGATCGGTCCGTTTCCGGAAGGATCACCGTCAGCAGGTGGTCTTTACCGTCGAAGTGCGGCGCCCAGTTGGCGGTAAGGTGATCGATCAGCGAATGGGGCTTGTATTGCGCCAGCACATAGATCGAGGACACTCCCGAATTGACCAGATTGCTGAGCACAAAATCGATGATCCGGTAACCGTTCGCAAAAGGCAGCGCCGGCTTCGCGTGCTCGGCTGTCAACGGGAAAAGACGGCTGCCTTCCCCGCCTGCCAGGATCAGCGCAAGAACCTCCATCGGTTTGCACTCCTTTTTTGCGAGCCCTCAAAAACATTATCAATATGTTCTTGAGGCCCCGGTTTGATTTATGTCAACGTTCTTGCCCGGGCACGGACCGCCGGCTTGGCCTGTCCCGCGCCGCCTGTGGAGACGGTCTCGCGGCCAACCGCCACAGGAGCAGCAACACAGCGATCAAATCAGCTTACTGAAAACGTGTTGCACCAGCATTTCACTTGCGGCACCGCGACTGATGTCGACTGCACGCAGATTCTCCGATACCAATTCCGTGACGCAACGCAATGAAAACTTTGTAAAGAAACGTCAAGAAGTCTTGGCGCTCGATAAACTCCATTAAAATCAAGAGAAAATAACCGCCGCTTGCGCATGTCCCGCGCTCCCCTCATGCAACGCGGTGCGGGATGCGAAGCGCCATTGTTTGCAGCATGTCGTCGCCAGCGACGCGGGCGTGACTCTATTGAATGACATCCGGGAATCCATCCAGTTCCGTATAAATCACAGTGCGGCCTGGTTTGCGGTCGACGCGCCGGGGCAACCGGCCTGCCGAAGCCGTGAATGGACGGATCGTCGGGTCGTGATCGCAACCGCCCGCTTCCCGAACGCTGCGGATGCGGGACGGTTTGAATTATTTAGACGGCGGGAGGGGCCGCAGCGTCCTGCCGCGCTCGGCACGCAGCGCATCGGCCAGCGCAACCAGGCGCGGATCGGCCAGCCACTGCCTCGAGATCGAGCGGCAGCTTGCGTTTCCAGTTTGGATACTGGTCCGTAGTACCCGGCATGTTGACCTGCTCGACCTGTCCCTGAACATCCTCCGGCCGCACCATCATGACCTGCGACAGCGTGCGCGCCAGATAGACGTGGATCGCACGCGCGAGTTCCGCCGACATTTCCGGATTTCCGGCCGGATCGACGCCCGCCGTCGCCGGCAGCAGCTGCTCGCGCTCGAGCGCGGCCAGCAGTTGCGCCCGGTCCCGGGCGCGGGTCGCGATCTGCTGCTCGCGCATCTCCTCCGACGGAAACAGGCCCAGCCGGGCTGCGCGCGTCCAGGTCGTTGCCCTGCCAGTAACCGCCAAGCGTCGGCAAGTCGTGCGTGCTGACGGCCACGAGCGCCGGGGCCGGATACGCAGCAGGCGGCCTGAATCGCGCCATCCTGCTCTTTTTCGAAATAAAGCAGGCGATACATCAACGCGCCGTAGCGCGCCATCGCCTCGCGCACCGCGTCGGGCACGGTGCCGAGGTCCTCGCCGATGACCAGGCAACGATTGCGCTGGCTTTCCAATGCCACGATCCCGAACAAATCGTCCAGCGGGTAGGCCACGTAGGCGCCCGCCTCCGGCGTGCCGCCGGCGGGAATCCAGAACAGCCGCATCAACCCCATCACGTGGTCGATGCGCAAGGCGCCGGCATGGCGCATGTTGGCGCGCAGCGTCGCGATGAACGGCGCATAGGCCGCGTCAACCAGTTGCGCGGGGATCATCGGCGGCAGGCCCCAGTCCTGCCCGTGCAGATTGAAGTCGTCGGGCGGCGCGCCCATGCTTGCGCCGAGCGCATACAGTCCCTGGTTCGCCCACGCCTCGCCGCCGCCGCGATCCACGCCGAGCGCGAGGTCCTGGTACAGCCCCACGCCGAGCGCATGTTCCCAGCTGCGCCGGCTGGCCGCTTCCAGTTGCAGTTCGGCCTGCCATTGCAGGTATTCGAAAAATTCCACCTGCTCGGCCTGCTCGACCGCAAATTGGGCGACCGCTTCGGCCGCCGGATCGCGGTACGGCTCGGGCCATTCCGGCCAGCCCCATATCGACGGGTCGTTGCCGTGGAAGTGCCGCTGCAGCGCCTCGAACAGCGCCTGCCTGCGCAGCGCCGCGCCGCCCTCCGCCTGGAATGCGCGAAACGCGTGGGCGTGCTGATCGCCCACGGCCAGGTGACGCTCGCGAAAATTCAGATATAACTGTTCCAGCACCCCGAGCTTGATCTCCCCGACTTCCCGGTACTCGACCCATTCGGTGGCACGCAATGCGCGCAGCCGCGCCTGGAATTCCGGATCGGCGACCCTGCTGCGCGCGGCATCGCATTCCGCGAAGTCCGGTACGGCCTCCACGTCGAGACAAAAAACATTGAGAAAAAGCCGGCTCGATGGACTGTACGGGCTCGCGTGCGCAGGGTTGTGCGGAAACAGCGCGTGAACGGGATTCACGCCGACGATGCCGGCTCCGACGCGCGCCGCCAGGTCGATCAGCGTCTTGAGGTCGGTGAAATCGCCGGCGCCCCAGTTGCGCTGCGAGCGCAACGCATAAATCTGCACGGCGGGACCCCAGACCCGCCCACTGCTCCGCCAGCGCCGCGGGCCGGTAGCATTGCAGCGGCACCATGATCAGGCTCATGTGCGCCGCATGTTCCTGCCCGTCCACCGTGCTGCGCATTTCAAACCGGTGATAGCCGATGTCCGGTGCGTGAGGCAGCGCAAAAACGACGCGCACGTAGGAGACGCCGCCCGCTTCGGCTTCCGCTGTCACGGCGAGTTCGGCCGGACACAACGTCCCGGATTCGCAGTCGCCGTTTTCAAGCGTCAGCACCCAATCGAAGCGGCGCTGCCGTGCGGCGGCCGGCACGGTGACGGGAATTTCAACCGCGCCGCCATCGCGCCGCGTCACCGTCACCGGCGGCAGCAGGCGCCGCCACTCGCGTGCCTGCAATTCTCCGAGCGCGTGCTCCGCCTCGGTCTCGGTGCCGGCCGCGATGCCCATGGCCGCCAGCAAAGCGCGCTGCGTGTCGGGCGAAACGTGCCGGCGCTGCCCCCAGATATCGTAATAATCCGGGGCGATTCCGCACCATGCGCAAAGTCGTTCGAGCGCCGTCTCGCCGGTCACGGCCTGTGTTCTCCCGCGTGGGATGGCTTGTGTTTGGGCGAGACGAGCATGGCCATCGACCGCCCCTGCAACGGATACACCGCGCCGGGACGCACATGCCGTTCAGCCGGCAGGCCGTCTTCGAAGTGGGTATCGAGCAGGACCTGCCACTCTTCCTCCGAGTCGTGGTTGGCGATCGTGAAACGGATTTCCTCGTGATGCGCGTTAAACAGCAGCAGGAAATTGTCATCGGTAATGGCGCGGCCGCGTTCGTCGCGCTCGTTGAGCGCCTCGCCGGACAAATAGACGCCGAGGCATTTGGCGAACGACTTGTTCCATTCGTCGTCGCTCATTTCCTTGCCATCGGGGCTCAACCAGACGATGTCCTTGATGTCCTTGCCGCGAATCGGCCGCCCCTGGAAGAATTGCCGGCGGCGGAAAACCGGATGGTCGCGCCGCAACCGCACCATGCGGGCAACGAATTCGAGCAGAACGCGCTCATCGGGACCGAGATCCCAGTTCACCCAGCTCACCTGGTTGTCCTGGCAGTACGCATTGTTGTTCCCGAGCTGGGTGCGGCCGAGTTCGTCGCCGGCGAGCAACATCGGCACGCCCTGGGAGAACAGCAGCGTCGCCAGGAAATTGCGCTTCTGCCGCGCGCGCAGCGCCTTGATCGCGGGATCGTCGGTCGGCCCTTCGACGCCGCAGTTCCAGCTGATGTTGTGGTCGTTGCCGTCGCGGTTGTGCTCGAGATTGGCCTCGTTGTGCTTGCGGTCGTAGCTCACCAGATCCTGCAGCGTGAAGCCGTCGTGGGCGGTGATGAAATTGATGCTGGCGTTGGGATCGCGGCCGCTGGGTCCGTAAAGATCGCTCGAGCCGGTGAGCCGCTGCGCAAATTCGCCGATCAGCCCGCCGTCGCCTTTCCAGTAGGCGCGCATCGTGTCGCGGTACTTGTCGTTCCACTCGGCCCAGCCGACCGGGAAGTTTCCGACCTGATAGCCGCCTTCGCCGAGATCCCAGGGTTCGGCCACCAGCCAGACCTGCGAGAGCACCGGATCCTGCTGGATGATGTCGAAGAAGGCGCCGAGGCGGTCGACCGCGTGCAGCTCGCGCGCCAGCGCCGAGGCCAGATCGAAGCGGAAGCCGTCGACGTGCATCTCGAGCACCCAGTAGCGCAGGCTGTCCATGATCAGCTGCAGCACGCGCGGATGCTGCATGTTGAGCGTGTTGCCGCAGCCGGTGTAATCGACATAATGGCGCGGATTGTCCGCGTTGAGCCGGTAATAGCTGACGTTGTCGACGCCGCGGAACGACAGCGTCGGCCCGAGATGATCGCCTTCGGCGGTGTGGTTGTAGACCACGTCGAGGATCACCTCGATGCCCGCCGAATGCAGCGTCTTCACCATGGTCTTGAATTCGCTGACCAGCCCGGTCGCGGAATAGCGTGCGTCCGGCGCGAAATAGCCGAGCGAGTTGTAGCCCCAGTAGTTGTGCAGGCGCTGCTTCACCAGGCGGTGGTCATCGAGAAAGGTGTGCACCGGCATCAGCTCCACCGTGGTCACGCCGAGGCGCTTGAGATGCTCGATCGCCGGCGCAGACGCCAATCCGGCGTAGGTGCCGCGCAGCTGCGGCGGGATCTCCGGATGCTGCATGGTGAAACCCCTGACGTGCAGCTCGTAGATCACGGTGTCATGCCAGGCGACGCGCGGCGGCCGGTCGTCGCCCCAGGTGAACGCCGGGTCGATCACCATGCATTTGGGCATGCCCGCCGCATTGTCGCGCCGGTCGAACGAGAGGTCCTCGTCCCTGCTGCCGACGCGGTAACCGTAATGGGCATCGCTCCACGTCAGTTTGCCGATGATGTCCCTGGCGCAGGGATCGATCAGCAGCTTGTGCGGATTGAAGCGGTGGCCTTCCTCGGGACGGTACGGACCATGGACGCGGTAGCCATAAAGCAGGCCGGGACGCGCTTCCGGCAGGTAGCAGTGCCAGATTTCGTCGGTGCGCTCGTGCAGTTCGATGCGCTGGATTTCGCGCTGCCCGCTGTGGTCGAACAGGCACAGCTCGACCTTCTCCGCGTGCCTGGAAAACAGCGCGAAATTCACGCCCTCGCCATCCCAGGTCGCCCCCCGCGGATAGGGTTTTCCCGGCCAGATCGCCGTGAACTTCTGGTTCATCACATTGCTCTGTTTCTGGGAGGTTCTAATAATAGTGGGTGTCGTCTACGCAGTGCCGTCCCTTGGACACGATGACGATCCCCGAGTCGGTCACATGGTACTGCTGGCGGTCGGCCTCGAGATCGTAACCGATGCGCTGCCCCGCCTCGATCGTGTTGTACCGGTCGACGATCACACGCTTCAGCCGTGCGCCATGTTTGATCTTGGTGTAATCCATGATGATCGAGTCTTCGATTTCGACATCGTCCTCGAGCACGACCTCGCGCCGCAGTATTGAATTCGTCAGTTTCGCGCTTTTCACCAGCGTGCCCGCGCCAAGGATCACGTTGCGGATGGTGCCTTCGATGACTTTGGGGTTGGGCCCGGGATAGCCTTTGGTGGCGATCGGCCATTTGGGATTGAACATGTTGAAGCGGGGTTCGAGCCCAAGCATATCCATGTTGGCGGCGAAGTAACTGTCTATCGTTCCGACATCGCGCCAGTAACCCTGTTCTTCATACGACTTCACGCCCGGTATCCGTGTTGGTCGTGAAGTCGTAGGCGAACACCCGCCGGCTGCGGATCAGCTCCGGAATGATGTGCCTGCCGAAATCGTGTTTGCCTTCATCCCGTGCACGGCTTACCGCGTCGATCAGCAGATCGGTGTTGAACAGATAATTTCCCATCGAACAGTAGGCGCGGTCCGGATTGGCCGGCATCGGCGCCGGTCGCGCCGGCTTCTCCTCGAAATTCAGGACGCGGCCGTCGCGATCTGCGGCGATCACACCGAAACCGGAGGCCTCCGCCAGCGGCACCTGCCTGGCCGAAATCGTGAGTTCGGCGCCGCGCTGCAGATGAAAATCGATCATCTGCCGCACGTCCATGCGATAAACGTGGTCGGCGCCGAACACCGCCACCAGATCCGGCGCATGGCGCTCGACCAGGTTCAGGTTCTGGCTGACCGCATCGGCCGTGCCCTGGAACCAGTCGGGGCCCTCGCGCATCTGCGGCGGCACCACCGTGATGAACTGCTCGGGGGCGAACGGCGTGAGCGCCCACGCCTGGCTGACGTGTTCGATCAGCGACTGCGATTTGTATTGCACCAGCAGATAGATCGAATGAATGCCCGAATTCACCAGGCTGCTCAGCACGAAATCGACGATGCGGTAACGTCCGCCGAACGGCACCGCGGGCTTGGAGCGTTCGGAAGTCAGCGGATGCAGCCGCGAGCCTTCCCCGCCTGCCAGCACGAACGCGAGAATCTTCAGCGCTTTCACCTGTCACCTCCGTTCTGCAGTACCCGCCGCGGCCATCATTCAGTGGTGCCTCGCGTCCGGCTACTGCCGCCGCTACCGTTGCGCTTGCCCGCCGCCGCAGTATCAACATAACCCGTTGTTTATAATATATTTTATTGACTCTTGAAAAACACGACAGCCAATGGCGGCAACGTCACGCGCAGCGCATGATCACGCCCATGTGCGCCCGGCGACGCCGCCTGCAACCCGCCGAAATTTCCCATCCCGCTGCCGCCGTAGATTTCCGCATCGCTGTTGAGCAGCTCGCGCCAATGGCCGCCGCGTGGCACGCCCACCGTGTACTGCATACGCGGAATCGGCGTGAAATTGCAGACCACGAGAATCAGATCGCCGCCGTGCCTGGCCTTGCGCACGAAGCTGACGACGCTCGTCTGCCAGTCGTCGAAATCGATCCACTCGAAACCCTCGGCCGCGAAATCGAGTTCGTGCAATGCCGGTTCGTTGCGATACAGGCGGTTGAGGTCGCTCATCCAGTGTTGCACGCCGCGGTGCTCCGGATACTGGAGCACGTGCCATTCCAGGCTTTCCTCGTGCTGCCACTCGCGCCGCTGGCCGAATTCCCCGCCCATGAACAACAGCTTCTTGCCCGGATGCGCCCACATGTAACCGAACAGCAGGCGCAGGTTGGCAAACTGCTGCCAGTCGTCGCCCGGCATCTTGCCGATCAGCGCGCCCTTGCCGTGCACCACTTCGTCATGCGACAGCGGCAGCACGAAATTCTCCCAGAACGCGTACCAGATGCTGAACGTCAGTTGCCCGTGGTGATGCTTGCGGTAGATCGGATCGCTCGAAAAGTACTTGAGCGTGTCGTGCATCCAGCCCATGTTCCATTTCATGCCGAAGCCGAGACCGCCGATGTAGGTGGGGCGCGACACCATCGGCCATGCCGTGGATTCCTCGGCGATCATCTGCACGTCTGGATGATCCCGGTACACCGCTTCGTTGAGCGCCTTCAGAAACGCCATCGCCTCGAGATTTTCCCTGCCGCCGAACTTGTTGGGGACCCACTCCCCGGGCTGCCTCGCGTAATCAAGATAGAGCATCGATGCGACCGCATCGACCCGGATGCCGTCGAGATGGTAGTGCTCGAGCCAGAACAACGCGCTGCTGATCAGAAACGCGCGCACCTCGTGCCGGCCGTAATTGAAAATGTAGCTGTTCCACTCCGGGTGGAAACCCTGCCTCGGATCGGTGTGTTCGAAGAGATTGGTGCCGTCGAAATAGGCGAGACCGTGTTCGTCGTTCGGAAAATGCGACGGCACCCAGTCCAGGATCACGCCGATGCCGCGCTGGTGCAGGGTGTCGACCAGATACATGAAATCCTGCGGCGTGCCGTAGCGCGCCGTCGGCGCGAAATAGCCGGTCGTCTGGTAACCCCACGAGCCGTAGAACGGATGCTCGGTGACCGGGAGCAGTTCGACGTGGGTGAAGCCCATGTCGCTCACGTACTGCGCGAGCGGTTCGGCCAGCTCGCGATAGCTGAGCGACCGGTTGCCGGCTTCGGGCACGCGCCGCCATGAGCCGAGATGGACTTCGTAGATGGACCATGGTGCATCGAGCGCGTTCGCCGCGCGGCGCCGCTGCATCCATTCATGGTCCTGCCACTGATAAGACAGGTCCCATACCCGGGAGGCGGTCGCCGGCGGCGCTTCCCAGAAACAGGCGAAGGGATCGCCCTTGTCGACGCGATAGCCGTTGAATCTGGATTCGATATGGTATTTATAGGGACAGCCATGCGCGACGCCGGGCACGAATCCCTCCCAGATCCCCGAACGGTCCGGCCGCGGCTGCAGCGGATGGGCGCCGGCATTCCAGTAGTTGAAGTCGCCGATCACGGAAACACGCTCGGCATTCGGCGCCCACACCGCAAAATGGACGCCCGCCACATCGCCCGATTTGACGATATGCGCACCCAGCTTTTCGTACAACCGGGTATGGCTGCCTTCCTTGAACAGGAAGATGTCGAAGTCCGTCAGCAGGCTCGTCTGCGCGCCGGCCGCCGGCATCATCTGGGAAGGATGTTGCGTCATGGCTCGACCGCGTGCCGGGATATTGTTTTTGAATACATTCGGATAATCTAGCCGCCGGCCCGTTCAACTCCCTTGATCTATCACAAACTTTCCGTTCACGCCGCAGCAATGGCTGCCTGATACACCTCGCAGTAGCGCCGCGCGCTGGGCCCCCAGCCAAAATCGGACCGCATCCCGTTGTGCTGCAACCTGCGCCAGCATTCCCGATCATGCCATGCGCCGACCGCGCGCACTAGCGCCGCGAGCAGCGCCTCTGCGGTGGGCTCGGCAAACACGAAACCGTTGGCGGTCCCGGCAGCGAGCGTCGCCGGATTGCAGTCCACCACCGTGTCCGCCAGCCCGCCGGTGGCGCGCACGACCGGCGGCGTGCCGTAGCGCAGGCTGTACATCTGGTTGAGTCCGCACGGCTCGAAGCGCGAAGGCATCAGGAACATGTCGGCCCCCGCCTCGATCTGATGCGCGAGGCGCTCGTTGAACTCGGCCTTGAACGCGATCTGCCGGGGAAATTCCTGTGCCAGCGCGGCCAGGCGCTGCACCAGCTTGCGCTCCCCGGTACCCAGCACGACCAGCTGGGCCGGCAATTCCGGCAGCCGCGGAACGATGTCCGCAATCAGGTCGATGCCTTTTTGCCAGGTCAACCGGCTCACCACGCCGGCAAGCGGGATGGTCTCGTCCTGCGGCAACGCAAACACGCGCTGCAATGCCGCCTTGTTCCGCGCTTTGCGTTCGATGCGGGCGCTGTCGTATTGGCTCGCGATATGAGAATCTGCGGCCGGATTCCATTCACCGGTATCGATGCCGTTGAGTATTCCGCTGATCACCTCGCGCCGACCGCCCAAGCAGCCCGCCCAAACCGCAGCCCAGTTCCTCGCCCTGAATCTCGCGCGCATACGTCGGGCTCACCGTCGTAATGCGGTCGGCGCAGACCAGTCCCCCCTTCAGAAACGACAGCTTGCCGTAATACTCGACGCCATCGACGGACATCGCCTCCGGCGGCAGCCCGAGCCTTGCAAGCGAGGCCGCGGGGAACAGTCCCTGAAACGCGAGGTTGTGTACCGTCATGACGCTGCGCACGCGGTGACCGGTCGCGAATCGAAGATAGACCGGCGCCAACGCCGCCGGCCAGTCATTGCAATGGAGAATCTGCGGCTCCCAATCGACAGAATGCCCGGTCGCGATCAGCGCGGCAACCTTGCTCAGCAAGCCGAAGCGCAGATCGTTGTCGGGCCAGTCTTCGCCATCCTGGTCCTGATAGGCGTCGCCGGGCCGGTGATAGTACTCGGGGCAGTCGACCATGAAGAGGGGCACGCCCTGCGCCGTGCTCGCGGCAAGCAGCCTGGCCGGCGCGAGCGCGCCGCCCGGCGCAGCAAAAGTGGCGAGACACCGCGCCGCGCTGCCGAAGGCCGCGAGCAGCGGCTGAAACGCGGGCACCAGCACGCGCACATCGACGCCGGCGGAGCGCAACGCGGCCGGCAGCGCGGCCGAAACATCGCCCAGCCCGCCGCTCTTCACCCACGGCGCGATTTCCGGCGTCACATACAGGACACGCAAAGGTGCGGATGCGCTCATCGCGAACAGGAGGTGGAGCGCCGTCGTGCGCCGGGCGTCGCGGCATGCATGGCCGCGGGCGTTACAGCCACTTCATCATGCCCATCTCGAAGCGGTGCGTGAGCAGTTCGTGAAACGGATAGATCCGGATATGGTATTCGATCTTGCCGCACAGTTCCGGCTTGAATTCGATCGTGTACAAATGCTCGGTGCTGTTTGCGACCGGGCCCTCGTTCCGCAGTTGATAGGACCGCGCGCGCGGCAGGCTGCTGTCGCCCGGCCGGCCCAGCAACAACTCCACCACCACGTCCTCCGGCGTCAGCCCATCGAGGTTTACCGCAACTTCGAACCGCAGACTTTCGCCGAAACGAATGCGCTGATGCGGATTATCGATCCTGCGAACTCCGATTTTTTCCCAGGCCGTGCGCACCCTCGCCTTCCAGTTCGCCACCGCGCGCGCGCCGGCAAAATTCAACTCGACATAACGCCGCCATTGCTGCGCGGCCGGTTTGTAGAAGCGGGTCAGGTATTCTCCGACCTGGCGCACCGCATTGAAACGCGGCAGGATCGATACCATCGAGTGCTTGGCCATCGTGATCCATCCCGGCGAATAGCCTGCCGGTCCGATGTTGTAGTAAAGCGGCAGCACGTTATCCTGCAGGATTTCATACAGCGTGCGCGCCTCCTCGCGATCGCGCCGCGCCTCGTCGAGCGTGCTCGAAGCGGGCTTGATCGCCCACCCGTTCTTGCCGTCGTAGCCTTCGCCCCACCAGCCGTCGAGCACCGAGAGATTGAGCACGCCGTTCATGCCGGCCTTCATGCCCGAAGTGCCGCAGGCCTCGAGCGGATAAACCGGGTTGTTGAGCCAGACGTCGACGCCGGAGACCAGCCGCCGCGCCAGCTGCAGATCGTAGCCCTCGACCAGCAGAAAATGGCCTTCGAATTCAGGCATGCGCGCAACCTCGACGATCCGGCGCATGAATTCCTGTCCCGGCAGGTCGGCGGGGTGCGCCTTGCCCGCGAACACGAACAGCACCGGCCGTTTGGGGTCGGAGACCAGTTCACGCAGCCAGTCGAGGTTCTGGAACAGCAATGTGGCGCGCTTGTAGGTGGCAAAGCGGCGGGCGAATCCCACCGTCAGCACGTTGGGATTGTCCGGATTGGCGAACTTCAGCATGCGGTCGAGGTGCGCTTCCGAGCCATGGTTTTGTCCATGCTGCTGCGTGATGCGATAGCGCACGAGATGCAGCATCTGCGCCTTGAGCGACTGGTGCACGCTCCAGTACAGATGATCGGGAATGGCGTAAATCCCGCGCTGGCACTCCTCGTCGGCCAGGCGCTGGCGCCAGCCCGGCCCGAGCTGGCGCTCGAACAACTCGTGCCATTCGTCGGACAGGAAAGTCGGCACGTGCACGCCGTTGGTGACGTAGGTGATCGGATTCTCGGCGTGCTCGATCTGCGGCCACAGCCTGGCGCAGATGCGCGACGACACGCCGCCATGGATGCGGCTCACCCCGTTATGAAAACGCGAGCCGCGCACGGCGAGCGCGGTCATGTTGAAATCGCCGCTGTCCGGATCGTGCCCGAGCGCGAGCAATTCCTTGCAGTTGATCTTGAGATCGAGGCACCATTTCTCGAAATAGTGCAGGATCATTTCCTCGCTGAAATGGTCGTGCCCCGCCGGCACCGGCGGTGTGCGTGGTGAATACCGTGCTTGCCGCCACCGCCTCGAGTGCCGCTGCGAATTCATGGCCCTGCGCCACGAGTTGCCGCACGCGCTCGAGCACCAGGAACGCGGCGTGCCCTTCGTTGATATGCCATACCGTGGGCTTCAGGCCCATTTCTTCCAGCGCGCGCACCCCGCCGACGCCGAGCAGCAGATCTCCTGCTCGATGCGGGTGGCGCGATCGCCGCCGTAGAGCCGGTGCGCGATATGGCGGTCGGCGGCGGTGTTCTCCTCGATATCGGTATCGAGCAGGACCAGCCGCACCTTGCCGACTTCCGCGCTGCCAGACCTTGGCCGATGACTCTGCGCTCGCGCAAATCGACCGTGACATGCAGTTCCGTGCCATCGGCCCGCAGCACCGGCGCAATCGGCAGATCGTCGAAATCCGAATCGGCATAATGCGCGTGCTGGCGCCCTTCGTTGTCGATGGTCTGGGAAAAGTATCCCTGGCGGTAGAGCAGCCCCACGCCGACGAACGGCAGCGCGAGGTCGCTCGCCGCCTTGCAGTGATCTCCCGCAAGTATGCCCAGCCCGCCCGAGTAGATCGGCATGCTCTCGTGAAAGCCGAACTCGGCGCAGAAGTACGCGATCAGGTCATCCTGCTCCAGCCCCTCGGCGAGCTCGCTGCGCCGGGTTTCGTCGCAGTAGGAGTCGAAGGCCGACAGCACCCGGTTGTAGGTGCTGAGAAACACCGGATCGTCGGCGGCTGCGGTCAGACGCTCCTGGTCGATGCGCTTCAGAAACGCCTTGGGGCTGTGGCCGATCGCATGCCACAAAAACGGATGCAAACGGGAAAACAGCGTGCGCGTCGGGCGGTCCCAGCTGTACCAGAGGTTGTTGGCGAGTTCGTCGAGCCGCGCCAGCCGTTGCGGCAACTGCGGATTGACTTCGAGCTGATAAGTGGTGCCGGGCATGATCCGAGGGGTCAAAAGGGAATATTTTGCATTATTTTCATCGTCATGACACGATTTGTCTGATGATACTCTCCGGCGACATCGGCGGCACTCTGACGCGGCTCGCATTTTTCGAGGTGATCGACCGGCGCCTCAAACTGGTCGCCAAAAAGATCTATCCGAGCGGGGAATCCGCGAGTCTGACCGAACTCGCCACCCGCTTTGCGACGGAATTCGGTCATCCGGTCGATTACGCCGCGTTCGGCGTTCCGGGGCCGGTGCGCAATGGGCGGGCGAAAATCACCAATCTGCCATGGCTGGTCGATGCGACGGAACTCGCGCGGGAGCTGCAATTGCCGGAAGCAACGCTCATCAACGACCTCGAAGCAAAGGCGCACGGCCTGGCGGCGCTCGGCCCCGGCGATTTTGCCGTTCTCAATGAGGGCCTGCCCGATGCAACCGGAAACGCCGCAGTCATCGCGGCCGGCACCGGGCTCGGCGAAGCCGGATTGTACTGGGACGGCGCGCGCCATCATCCGTTCGCAACCGAAGGCGGTCATGCCGACTTCGCGCCCCGCAACGACCTGGAAATGGAGCTGTTGCGATACCTGCTCTCGCGACACGAGCACGTGAGCTACGAACGGGTTGTTTCCGGGCCGGGTCTCTATAACCTTTATCTTTTTTTGCGCGATACCGGACGCGGCAGGGAATCGCCCCGCATTGCCGATGCGATGCGCACGCAGGAACCGCCGATGGTGATCTCGCAGGCCGCACTTGAAGGCAAATTGCGGACTTTGCCTGCAGGCGCTCGATCTTTTTGTTTCCCTCTACGGCGCGGAAGCCGGCAACCTCGCGCTGAAAACCATGGCCACCGGCGGCGTTTATGTGGGCGGCGGAATCGCGCCCGGCGATCGTGAACAAGCTGCGGGATGGGCGGTTCATGGAAGCCTTCACCGCGAGGGGACGGATGACAACCCTGCTGGCGAGCATTCCGGTCAGGGTGATACTCAATCCCGATACGCCTTTGCTCGGCGCCGCTTTATATGCGGCACGGCGCGCTTCGCTCATTCCTTGATTTCAATCAGGCGCATGAGCATCGAGTCCGGGACTGGCGTTGCCGTATCCTGACTATTAGACAATCTCTTTATTAATCAACGGACTACGATAACAGTCCGGCGCTCAGCCGCGCCTGAACCAGTAAGCGAAAGATCAGCGGGCCGAAATCCGTTTCTGCGGCTGCGAACGCTTGGCCTTGATCGCCGCCAGAACCTTCTCGGGAGTCGCCGGCAGCGAAGTGATGCGCACGCCCACCGCGTTGTGGATCGCATTCAGGATCGCCGCCGCCGTCGGCACCGACGTCGGTTCACCGACGCCCTTCGCGCCGAACGGTCCGGTCGGATCGTAGCTGTCCACGATGTCGACCTCGATCTCCGGCATGTCGAGGCTGGTCGGCATGATGTAGTTCGTGAGATTGGGATTGATCTGCCGGCCGGCTGCGTCGAACAGGATCTCTTCCTGGAGCGCGAAGCCCACGCCCATCGAGATGCCGCCCTGCACCTGGCCTTCGACCAGCATCGGGTTGATGGCAGTGCCGCAGTCGTGGGCCGCGACGATGCGGAGCACCTCCACTTCGCCCGTTTCATCGTCGACGTCCACCTCGGCGATCTGGGTCGCGTAAACGTAAGTGCTGAACGGTTTGCCCTGGCCGGTCTCGGGGTCCATGCCCACGGTCGGCGGATTCCATGACGCGCTGCCGATCGGCGGCTGTCCCTTGACCACCTGCGAGTGATACGCGACCTCGCCTATCGACAGGTTGCGCTGCGGAAAGCCTTTGACCTGGATCTTGCGGTCCCGCGCTTCGAGTTGATCGGGCCGCACGCCGAGCATCGGCGCGGCGACTTCGCACAGGATGGCCTTGGCCTTCTCGGCTGCCAGCCTGACCGCGTTTCCGGTCACATAGGTGGTGCGGCTGGCGATCGCGCCGGTGTCCATCGGCGTGGTATCGGTATCGGCCGACACCACGTGCACGTCGTCGGTGGCGATGCCGAGCGCTTCCGCGGCAATCTGGCCGAGCACGGTCAGCGAACCCTGCCCGGTCTCCACCGTGCCGGTCAGCAGCGTCGCAGTGCCGTCCTCGTTGACTTTCACCACCGCGGCGCTCGGGTTGGCCGCAACCGTGAAACCGATCGGATACCACATGCAGGCGATGCCGCGTCCGCGCCGTTTCATGACTGCGCCTCCTTCCAGCCGAAGCGCTGCGCCGCCTTGAGCAGCGAGTCCTTGACCACGACGCTTTGCAGCACCTGGCCGGTGGGGCTCGCCGAGCCCTCCTCGAATGCATTGAGCAGACGGATGTCCAGCGGATCGATGTTCAGCGCCGCGGCGATGTCGTCCATGTGCGACTCATAGGCGAAACACACCTGCGGCGCGCCGAATCCCCGCATGGCGCCGGTCATGGTCTTGTTGGTGTAGGTGACGAAGGCTTCCACATGCAGGTTCTCGATATTGTACGGACCCGCCGACAGAATCGCCGCCTTGCCCAGCGTCGTCTCGCTCCATGAACAGTAGGCGCCGCCGTCGAGCACCAGGCGCACCTTGCGCGCGATGATTTTGCCTTCCTTCGTCACGCCGGTCTTGTAGTCCATGATGATCGGGTGGCGCGTGGTCGACGAGATGAACTCCTCGCCGCGCGTGAACACGCCTTTGACCGGGCGGCCGGTCTTCTTCGACAGCAGCGCAAGCACCGGTTCCTGGGTAATCTCGTTCTTGCCGCCGAAATTGCCGCCGACGATGGTGGCGATGATCCGGATGCGGTTGATCGGCATCTTGAGCGTGCGGGCGATGTCCGCGCGCCCGAGCGTGATCCGCCCCAGGCTCGAATAAATGGATACCCGGCCGTTGGCGTCCCAGTCGGCGATCGCCGCGTGAGGCTCGAGCGGCACATGCTCGACCATCTGCGTCCGGAACTGGCCCTCGAAAATGTGAGCGGCTTCGGCAAATCCCTTTTCGACATCGCCCTTCTGGATCACCTTGGTCGCGTAGATGTTGCTCTTCGGCGCATGGACCTTGTGCGCGTCTTCTCGCATCGCTTCCAGCGGATCGAACACCGCCGGCAGCGGCTCGTATTCCACCTTGATTTTGTCGAGCGCCTCATTGGCAATCTGCTCGGTGACCGCGGCTACCGCCGCCACGCCATCGCCGGCGTGGAATACCTGGTCGTCGGCGAGCACCGGCTGGTCCTGGAACGAGGGTCCGAACGAGTTGACGGGGATTTCCCTTCCGGTCAGCACCGCGATCACGCCCGGCATGGCTTCGGCGGCGCTGGTGTCGATGTTTTTGATCCGCGCCGAGGCGATGCCCGCGCGCTTGATCCTGGCGTGCAGCATGCCGGGAAAAGAGAGATCGTCGATGTACTTGGTCTGGCCCAGCCCGTGCATGCGGCCATCGGGCCGCGTCGCCCGCTGGCCGACGGCCGGGGTCTGGTGGCGCACTTTCGGCACCAGGGTTTCGATCGGATACGTCACCGGCGGCGTGATCGCGGGCAGCCGCAGCGTTTCATCCACCTCCCGCGGAGCCTCCAGCGTACCGCTTCGTTCCGCGACTATGGTTTTATCGTCCATGACTTATTCCTTCCCGATCCACCAGCACCGGCTCCTTGGCAAAAGCGGCCAGGCAGATACGGCCGCCGCGGCTCACCATGCGCGCCGCCTGGTTGACCGCATTCGGCGCACCGGAGCACTCCATTACGTAGTGCGCGCCTTTGCCGCCGGTGATGCGCCTGACCGCAGCGACGCATCCTCTTCTTGAACATTCACACATGAATCCGCCCCGAACTGCGGCCGATCTCCAGACGCCCGGTCGCTGCCGGTGCCGGTAGATCACGGGGCTTGCGCCAGGGCCTTGGCGACACCCACGGCCATCAATCCTATCGGTCCCGGCCCGGTGACCACCAGACACTGCCCGGCGATCAACCCGCCGAGCACGTCCAGTCCGTAGGTCGCGGTGCCCGCCGTGACGATGAGCGTCGCCTCCTCATCTGTCATGTGTTCGGGCACTCGCACCAGAGTGTTGACATGATTGATCGTGTACTCGGCAAAACCGCCATCCGTGGTAAAGCCGTTGGCGCGATGCCCTTGTCGTTCCGCGACACGTTTTATCGTCCATGACTTATTCCTTCCCGATCGGGCCACTGCCCGGTCCGCAGGCTGATCGCGGAGCGTGCGTGCCGCCTCCTGGGTCGCTTCGATCATCTTGGTATAGCCGGTGCACCGGCACAAATTTCCCGACAGCGCATCGCGGATTTCCTGCGGCGTCGGCTCGAGGTTCTCGTCGAGCAGCGCTTTGGCCGACATGATCACGCCCGGCCCGCAGAAGCCGCACTGCAGCGCCGCGTGGTCCTCGAACGCCTGCTGGATCGGATGCAACCGCTCCTGGGTGGCGAGTCCCTCGATGGTCAGCAGCTCGCAGCCATCGGCCTGGCTGGCCAGCATCAGGCAGGCGTTGACCGCCTTGCCATCGACGATCACCGTGCACGCGCCGCAATCCCCGACGTCGCACCCGAGCTTGGCGCCCGTCAGGTTGAAGTGGTCGCGCAACAGCTTGAGCAGCGTCGTCTCCGGCGGGACCGAGGCGGTCCGGGTCTTGCCGTTGATCTTGAGCGTCACGTCCGTCATTTCTTTCCTTCCTTCTGCTGCGCCTTGGCGCGCGCATAAGCATTTTCGAGTGCCCGCCTGGTGAGCACGGCGATCAGATCGCGCCGGTAATCGGCCGAGGCGCGGAAATCGCTGATCGGTTTCGCTTCGCCGGCGGCGATGCGGCCGGCTTCGGCCATCGCTTCGGGCGTGATCGCGCGGCCCTCGAGATAAGCTTCCGCCGCCGGCGCGCGGATGACCGTTGGCGCAACGGCGCCGAGCCCGATCCGCGGTTCCCTGAATGCCTGTTTGCTCCAGTCCACCCACAGGCTTGCCGCGACATTGACCAAAGCCAGCGCCTGCCCTTTGCGCAACCCGAATTTCAGAAACTCCGCAGGCTTGCCGAGATTCTTTTTGGGAATGACGATTTCCACCAGCAGTTCATCGGGCTTGAGTATGGTTTTCCGCGGCCCGACAAAGAATTCGGTGAGGGGCATCTGCCTGCGTCCGGCAGGACCGGCAATCGTGACCAGCGCTTCGAGCGCAATCAGCGTGGGGCCGCTGTCCATCGACGGCACGCAGGTCACCAGGTTGCCGCCCAGCGTGCCGAGATTGCGGGTCTGCACGGCGCCGATGGTGTGCGCCGCATCGGCCAGTGCCGGGAACATCTCGCGGATCAGCGGCGAGCGCATGAGATCGGTATGGGTGGCCAGCGCGCCGATGCGCAGACCCTGGTCCGTGATTTCGATGCCCTTCAGGTCCGCGGCGCGCGAGATGTCGATGACCGTATGCGGAACGTGCGGCGAGGACTTGAAATCGACGAGGATGTCGGTGCCGCCGGCGAGAATCCTGACGGACGGACCGTGCTTGGCAAGCAACGCCACGGCCTGCCCGGAATCCCTGGCAGTGAAGAGTTCAAATGCTCTCATGCGTGGTCTCCAGCGTGACTACTCGTTCCCGCGGAAAACCGGTCCATTTTACAGTATGCGGCAGGTCCGCTGGACGTTCTTCCCGTATTTTATCGATCAATCAGGACTCGCCCCGGTTTTGCCTCCCGCCTTCCGGTTAAGGAAGCCGCCGCTGACGAGCAATACGGCGTTTGCCCAGAAAACCGGTATCAGGCCAAAGGTGCTGCCGATGAAACCGAACACGAGCGGCACCCCGATCTGAATCACCTTGTTGACGGTGATGCGCAGCCCCAGCGCCTCGCCGGCACGGCCCTCCGGCGACCGGCTGTAGGTCAGGATCATCGACAGCGGCTGGCCGCAACCCAGACCCAGGCCCAGCAGGAACGCGATCAGCATCAGGATCCACGGATTCTGGAAAAATGGAAACAACAGGTAGGTCATGCCGGAAGCGAAAAGTGAAATCGTCAGAACTTTCTCCTCGCCGATGCGTTGCACCAGCGACGGCATGAATACGCGCACGACGAAGGCGGCCGCGGCATAGACCCCGAGGATGACGCCTATGGTGGATGCGGAAAGCCCGATCGAGTGCCCGTAGATCGGCACGTAAAACGAAAGCAGGTCGACGCCCGAAAAAATGATCGCGCCCGTCAGCAGCGTCCTCCTCAACGGCGCGATGCGCACCAGGTCGAGTATGTTCGGAGGCGTCTTCTCCTTCTTTTTCACGTGCGCCACATTGGGAATCATCCGGCGGAAGGCGATGATGGCCATCACGGGCAGCAGCGACATCAATCCCAGGAACAGGTAGCTGAACCTGTAGCCGAAGCCGTCGATCGCGAAACCCACCATGACCGGGCCCAGCAGCCCCGACAGCGACTGGCCGAGGCTGAACGTGCTGAGGTTGCGCGTGCGCATTTCCGCCCCGCCGAGGGATGCGGCAAGGTTCTGGATCGCGACCATGAAAAAAATGAACGTCACGCCGGTCAGCGCCCGCGACACGTAAAGCGACAGCAGGTGCGGATACGCGAAGGGCACCATCATCGACACGCACCCGCCCAGCGAGCCGAACAGCATGCGGCAGCCGGAAGCCGTAGCGGTCCGTCACCCTGCCCGCGTAGATGCCGAGGAACAGCTGGAAAACCGAGGACAGCGCGATCAGGATGCCGATTTCGAACGCGCTGGCGCCGAGATGGATGGCGAACAGCGAAAGCAGCACGCGGCTGCCGCGCAGGCTGATGCCGTTCAGCACGCTCAACAGGGTAATGGCATAAATCGGCATGAAGTCGGCTGAACGGCGAAAAGCCGTTACTTTACACGATACGAGTCTTCGCTCCAGCGTGACTCGAAGTCACAGGTGCGTGAAATCATCAAAGACGGCTTCGCAAGGATCTCTTTGGTTGATCTGTCATCTGTAAATCCTGTCCATTCACTTGTTTTTAGATCAGTTTTAGTCAGGCGCCGAGCATGCGGCGCATCTTGGCCACCGCCGCGCCCGGCGAATTGAGCACCGGTATCTTGCTGACCGCCGCGACCGCGGGCGCTGCCCGCGACAGCGTAAACTGCGCCAGCGCGATGACGTCGCAGCCTTTGATCTCGCGCGCCCGCGCGGCGACCAGCGCGTCGTGCCGCGCGGCATCGCCGCCGGCCAGCGCATCGAACGCCCCCTCGACGACATAGGGCACCAGCTCGATTTTCTGGCCGCGGGCCGCCGCCATTTCCTGCGAACTCGGCGGAAATCGACGGAATGGTCGGACCGACCGTCGCCACCACCGCGATGCGCGAACCGGCATCGAGCGCCTGCTCGATCATCGCGTCGTTGGGCTTGAGCTGCGGCACGTCGAATTCGGCGATGCAGGCATCGATGCATTCGCGGAAGGCCGAGCAGGTATAGAGGATGCCGTCGGCGCCGCGATCGACCATGTAACGGGTCAGCGTGCGAAAAACGTCGTACATCTCGGGCACCACGCCGCCGGTCTTGCGCACCCACGCGAACAGCCCGTCATCCAGCAGATTGCTGATGCGGGCCTCCGGCCAGTCGCTCTCGAAAGCGCGGACCGCCGCTTCCATCGCATCCTTGTGCACGCTGAACAGCACGATATTTGGCGCCTGCTTCATGACATTCTCCGTAAAGCGCGCTAATCCGCGCGCATGCCTCTTTCCTTCATCACCTTGCCCCATTTGCCCAGTTCGCGGTTCAGGTGCGCACCAAACTCCTCCGGCGAGCTGGCAATGACGTCCAGTCCCTTGTCCGCGAAGCGCTTCACATACTCGGGTTTCGCCAGCACGTCCTTGATCCTCTTGTTCAGCAGCTCGATCACTGCGCGGGGCGTCCCTTTCGGCGCCACCATGCCGAACCACGCCGTGAACTCGTAACCGGGCAATCCGGACTCCGCGATGGTGGGCAGTTCCGGCATCGACGCCACGCGCTTCAGGCCGCTCACGGCGATGCCGCGCAGCTTGCCGGCCTTCACGAAATTTATCGTCGAGGAAAAATTCGAGAAACCGATGCTCACCTCGCCGCTGATCGTGGCGATCAGGGCGGGACCGCCGCCCTTGAAATGCACCGCGAGAATATTCACCTTGCCCAGATAATTGAACAGCTCGCCGGCGATATGAGGATTTGAGGCCGCGCCCGCGGTGCCATAG
Organism: uncultured beta proteobacterium; assembly: GCA_963734595.1. GTDB lineage: Bacteria > Pseudomonadota > Gammaproteobacteria > Burkholderiales > SG8-41 > CAKKQX01. The sequence continues at coordinate 172,371 of CAVTHV010000026.1, read as the reverse complement.
GTCAGCAGTCCGGGTCTGGTCCGCGCAAGTTGCAGCAGGTCGCGCACGGAATGCACGGGCAGCGAAGGATGCACGCACAGCAGCGACGGCGAGGACGCGATCAGCGCCACCGGCTCGAAGTCCCTGACCACGTCGTAAGGCACGTGGCGATGGAAGAAAGTATTGGCCACGAACGGGATGGTATGCAGCAGCAGCGTGTAGCCGTCGGGCGCCGCATGCGCCGCCAGCTCGGTGCCGATGCTGCCCGACGCCCCGCCGCGGTCGTCGACGATGATCTGCTGCCCCATTTCCTCCGTCAGTCCCGCGCCCAGCATGCGCGCGATGGTGTCGACGCTGCCGCCCGGCGCGAACGGCACGATCAGCCGGACCGGACGCACGGGATATTGTCCGGGCTGCGCCAGCGCGGTGCCTGCTGATAAAAGCGCCGCCGCGAGGAACACGGCGACTGCCCTGCCTGTTTTCATTGTTTCTCCTCCATTTTTTTATGCGGTTGGTTGCGGATTCGCAGCGGACGGCTCGGCCCGGGAATCCTCGCGCACTCTACTATATCGGATAAACGCGCACCATCATCGGACACCGCATGCGCCGGCCGCGATCATCATTTAAAATCGTCCGGGCATCCGTTTCCCGCACAGGAGGAGAAGCATGGCATTCGCGAACATCGACGGCATCAAGACCCATTACGAGATTTTCGGCGACGGGCCGCCGCTGCTGATGCTCGCACCCGCCGGATTCGATGCCTCGATGTCGCGCTGGCGCCTCAATGGCGTGTGGAAGGAAATGCAGCCGCTCGACACGCTCGCGCGCGACTTCAAGCTCATCGCCTACGACCGGCGCGAAACCGGCGAATCGGGCGGACGCATCGAGCCCCTCGACTGGCCGCTCTACGCGCGGCACGCCGTGGGCCTGCTCGATCATCTCGGGATCAAGGATGCATTCGTGATCGGCGGCTGCATGGGCTGCTCGGTGGCGCTCACGATCGGCGCGCTGTTCCCGGAGCGCTGCCGCGCACTGCTCCTGCACTGGCCGGTCGGCGGCTATCGCTTCATGCTGAAGTGCCGGGGCAACTTCGACAAGCATATCGCCTATGCAAAGGAGAATGGATTGCAGGGCGTGGTCGAGCGCGCGAAGAAATCGAAAGTGTTCTGGAACGATCCCGAATCCGGCCCGTGGTCGGCGGTCATCGGATCCGATGCCGCCTTCGCCGACGCGTTCGCGCGCCAGGACCTGAATCGCTACCTCGGCCTCATCACGCAAAGCCGCGATACCCTGTTCCACGACACGATGCCCACCGGCGCGACCGCCGAGCAGCTCATGCGCATCGACGTGCCGGCGTTCATCATGTCCGGCGACGACGCATCGCATGCCACCTCCGCCGCCCACGCGCTGCGCGAACTGATGCCGAAAGCGAAAATGTCTCCGCTCATGCCGCCGCAGCAAAACGCGCAGACGGTGAGCGCAATGGATTCTGGAGTCCGCCGCTGCCTGAGAGCAGGACAAACGAAGCCACAGAGAGCACAGAGAACGCAGAGAAACACCGATGAAAATCTAAAACTCAAATACAATAACCGAGACATGTATAACGTATCCGTTGTTTTAAATAAGTTTTTTGATCTCTCTGTGTTCTCTGTGTTCTCTGTGGCTAATTTGTTTTGTTACGGGCTCCAGGTTTTTCAGGACATTCATGCAAATTCAGGTATTCACGGGCAACAGCATGCGTAACGTGCTGAACGAGCTGGTGCCGCAGTTCGAACAGGCCAGCGGACACCGGGTGTCGATCAGCTACGATCCGGCGCAGATCATGCTGAAGCGCATCGCGAACGGCGAGTCGGCCGATCTTGCGTTCCTCGGCGAGCCCGCGATCGACGAGCTGATCAGGCAGGGCAAGATCACTGCGGCGAGCCGGCGCTCGCTTGCGCGACTGGCCGCGGGGATCGGCGTGCGCGCGGGCGCGCCCCATCCGGACATCAGTTCGGTCGAAGCATTCAAACGGATGCTTCTGAACGCGCCGTCGATCGCTTACGCGAGCGAAGGCGCAAGCGGCATCTACTTCGCCGGCCTGATCGAGCGTCTGGGAATCGCCGCGCAGGTGAAGAGCAAGGCGCGGACGCGGCCGGGCGGCCTCGCTTGGCGAACTCGTCATCTCCGGCGAGGCCGAGATCGCCGTGCAGCAGATTCCGGAACTCATGGCCGTGCCCGGCATCGAGGTCGTGGGACCCTTCCCCGCCGAACTGCAGAAGATCAGCGTGACGACGGCGGGCATCTTCGCCAACTCCCGCCAGCCCGAGGCGGCGCGGGCGCTGCTCGACTTTCTCACGACGCCGGCCGCGGCGCGTGTGTTCAAGGTGAAGGGTTTTGATCCGCTCTTCTGAGGACATAAATGGGGTCGGAGTCATTTTTGAATAGTGAAATGATGCACGCGCACCGATCAAAGATGACTTTTCGGGACAGCCAAAGAAAAGAACGGCCCGATGTTACTTTGACGGACGAATTGCCCCGGCGATGTCCCGGCTGATTGCCGCCAGCGCCCGCCCATGGGCCGCAACCAGCGCATCGTAGCCGGCGCCGCCCGCCGGCTCGCGAGCCACGGCGCGCCCCGTTTTGAGCGCACCACCTTTCGGCCGCACTGTCCACAGCACTTCTACCGTTGCCGCATCACCCGGCACTGAATCGAAGCGCTGCACGTCGATGAGCACCTTGTAGTCCGGATCGACGTTATCGCTCTGCGGATAGGCAAAAACATACGCGCCGCCCAGCAACTGCGTGAGGTCGGCGGCGATGATGCGCGGAATCTGGCTCCTCAACGGTTCGGCCCAGCGCGCGAATTCATCGATCGTGACCTGGTTGGCGCCGGCACTCGTTACGAACTGCGGACGGTCCACCACGTCCGGCACGGTTACCGGGCCGATCGCGACCACATACGTCGCCCTGGCTTCCGGGCGTTCCGATGCGGCGCCGGAACTCAACGTATAGAAATTGACTTTGGGTGAAGTGCCGCAGCCAGCGAGCACCGCCATCGCCAGCGCCAGCACCATGATCGCAGGTTGGCGTATCACTTTTGTTCCTCCTTCTTGCCGCTGATCAAAGCTTCGGGATGGCGTTCAAGATAATCGGCGAGATTGCGGAAAGCCTGGGCCGCACGCGCAATCTCGCGCATCATTTCGCGCGTATTTTGTTGCAGGGACGAGTCGTTGCTGAGGACCCGGTCTGCGCTTGCCAGTGCCTTGCGCGCTTCCACCATCGCGGCGGTCGCCTCCGGCGTGAGTTCGGTATCGAGCCGTTGCATCAGCTTGTCTGCGCTCTTCAGCGTCTGCCGCAGGTCGGCGCCCACCTCTTCCAGCGGGAATTTCTCGATTTTCTCCGCGATGCGCGCAATCATCGCCTGCAGTTCCCGCAGGCCACTTTGAATCGTCGGGAACTCGAGCGGGCTCTTGCTCACGTCCAGGTTCACCTTGGACGCGTCAGGAAAGAAATCGGCCGCAATGTAGAGCTGCCCCGTAAGCAGGTTACCGGTGCGCAACTGCGCGCGCAGGCCGCGGGCCACCATGCCGCGGACGGACTGCAGCTGGCTGCCGGGTTTGGCAGAGTCAAGAGCAAGCAGTTTCTGGGTAGTGGCGACCGACTTCAGCGATCGCGAACGCATGCGTTCGGGATAGAGGTTTACGCTGACCGGCACGACGATTTGCCGGGTGACCGGATCGATATCGAGGTTGATCGCGACGACCTCGCCGACCACGATGCCGCGGAAGTCAACAGGTGCCCCTACCGCGAGTCCACGCACCGATTCGCGGAACACCATAACAACCGGCAAGACATCGCGCTCCGGGTTCTTCAATGCCGCGCCCCGATTGGCGAACAACGTAAATGTCGCGTTCGACTCCGCCGCCGGCGGGGTCCCCGCCCCGTGTGGCGTCTCGAACGCAATGCCGCCGATCAGGATCGCCATCAACGACTGCGTATCGACCTTGATGCCGGTCGAATCCAGCGTGACGTCGATCCCGCTCGCATGCCAGAACCGGGCGTTGGTGGTGACGAATTTGTCGAACGGCGAACGAACGAAAATCTTGAGCGTCACGCCATTGCCATCCTTGTCGAGGTCGTAGGCGGTGATCTGCCCGACTTGAAGACGCCGGAAAAAAATGGGGGAGCCGACATTCAAGGACCCGATGTCCTCGCTTTTCAGCACGAACTCGCGGCCCGGCACGTCGCTGGCGATAACCGGCGCTTCTTCGAGCCCCACGAAGTCATGCCGTTTTTTTGAAGAAGCGCCGATATCGACGCCAATATAGGAACCGGAGAGCAACGTGCCGAGTCCGGAAACGCTGCCGCCGGAGATGCGCGGACGCTCCACCCAGAACCGCGTGTCCTCCACGAGATAGGGGGCGGCATTCTTTCCCAGCTCGGCCGTAGCGATCACACGCTTGGCATCTGGAGACAGCGCGACGCTTGTCACGAGGCCGACGTCGACGTTCTTGTACTTGAGCTTGGTCTTGCCGGCCTCGAGGCCCTCGGCAGTCTTGAAGCTGATGGTAATGACCGGCCCCTTATCGATGATGGCCTTGACCGCAAGCCAGCCGCCGATCAGCGCTGCGACCAGCGGGATGATCCACACCAAGTTGGATCGCAGCGGCCCGATCTCGGCGCTGCGATCGCCTCGGGCAATATTCGCGGAATTCAGGCCTGCTGCGGATGTTTCAGCCATCGTTTTTCTCCACGGGATCCCAGATCAGGCGCGGGTCGAACGCCATCGCCGCGAACATCGTCAGCACCACCACCGCGCCGAATGCCATCGCGCCCGGGCCGGGCTCGATGGTCGCCAGCGCCTTCAATTGCACCAGCGCGACGATCACCGCGACGACATAGATGTCGAGCATCGACCAGCGGCCGACGAATTCCACCAGCCGGTAGAGCCGCGCACGCTGGCTCTGTTGCCAGCGCGAACGCAACTGCACCGATACCAGCAGCAGCACAAGCGCGATCATTTTGAGCAGCGGCACCATGATGCTGGCGAAAAAGATGATCAGCGCGAGGTACCACGAGCCCGATGTCCAGAAATAGACGACGCCGCTCATGATGGTGTCCGATTGCGAGCCGAACAGCGAACTCGTGTGCATCATCGGCAGCACGTTGGCCGGGATGTAGAGAATGATGGCGGCGATCAACAGCGCCCAGGTGCGGGCAATACTGTCCGGTTTGCGGAAGTGCAAATGCGCGCCGCAGCGCGGGCAGCACTGCTCGTGGCTATGCGGTGCTGCCCGCGACAGCAGGCCACACGCATGACAGACGAGAAGGCCGAGCTTGGCGGCGGTCGCTGGCTGCTTCACCGTATGCGGCTCGCTTCGCCCACAATGCGCGCGGATCGAACACTGCGGCCATCGCGGTCATCACCAGCATCAGCGCGGCGAAAGACCACAGGCGATTCCCGGCACCACGCCTGCCAGATGCGCGAGCTTGACGAGGGAGACCAGCACGCCGAGCATGAATACCTCCACCATGCCCCACGGCCGCACGGCCTGCAGCATGCGGAACACGAACCGCAAAGTGCGGCGGCACCCGTCCCGTCCGCAGCGGCAGCAACAGGTACGTCATCGCGAACAGTTCGAGCGCCGGCATCGCGATAGTCGTCACGAACACCAGTGCGGCGACCGACTTCATGTCTTCATCATAAAGGGTGCGCACGGTATTGAAGAGCGTAGTCTGAATAAGCTGCCCCTGCAACTGCAACCCGACAATGGGAAAGGCATTCGCGATTGCGAACAGCATGATGGCCCCGACGGTGAGCGCAAAGGTGCGCTCGAGGCTCTCGGGATGGCTGCGGTAAAGCGTCGCGCCACAACGCCCGCAGCGAGCGACGCCGCCGCGCGGCAGCGGTGTTTCACGCTGCAGCAAATCGCATTCGTGGCAGGCGATCAGAGGCGCAGTTGACATTTATAAAGCCTGACGAAATGTGCGAATAACAGGGAACGCTCACAGCGGCGTCCAAACCCTTACCACATTCTTCATTACAGACGCATTCAACCACTTCCAGCGTATCACAATCGATAGCTTCGAGCCGCCGAAGTCTGAAACACCCGGGACATCCCTTGCAGGTACACCTTAACAGACTAAGGCAGGGGAGATTGAAACACCGGCGCGGGACCACCCAATTGACGTTGCAGCCCCGGCCGGTTAGCGATGACGTGCGCGCGCTGTTATTAATTTCCGAGAGTGATGGTGGCAGAACTGGCGCCAAGGTTAAGCGCCAGGCCGGTGGCCTTCGCCTTCGTGCTGACGACCACCCCTTTTCCGTTCTCGAAGGTGGACGCCCCCTTCCCGCCGCCTACCACCGCACCGGCGCCAACGGCGTTGTACCTGCCCCCGAAATCTTCAACCTTTTTCAGGTAATGCACAGTACCCGTGCCCGCGACTTCGCTGTAGCCGACGCCACCGACCGATACGGCTTCCATGGTGAACGGATAGTCTTTGCCCTGGAAGTGCAAAACGCCCTTGCCTTTCGCCCCGCCGAGAATCAAACGCATCTGCGTCGCCTCGAAGTCAATGGTTGCATCCGGGGGGGCGTTCAGGTCCTGACCCGTAACCTTTTGATTCGCAGCTTGCTCCGCGGCAAACGACATCTGTGGCAAAGTCAACGCCAATAAGGAAAATAGAAATCCGCAAATCATCAATTTAGTGCGCATAGTTGTATCCCTTTAAACAAGTTTTCTTGCGTTAAGAAAAATTCTCCGGCGCATGGAAGGCCGGCGGAAGTCCCTGATCACTCTTACGATTTGCTCGTTACTTCGTTATCGAGTTTTTAGTGCCCCTGTAGTTTTAACCTGTACCGCGCATCAGGCCAATTAGACTTTGGTCTAATACCTGCAAAATGGACACGCACATTTCCGATGACGCCGGTTCGCTCTGATACCCGCCATTTGGCCTCGTCATCTGACGTAGTAGACCTTCTGTCCCAGCATCTCCGGCGTAACCAGGGTGATTCCTTTTTCCGTGACGCGAAAGCGCTGCCGGTCGCGCGCCGGGTCGACGCCGATTTCGGTGCCGTCGCCGACTTCGCACCCGCGGTCCGTGACGACCCGCTTCAGCACCACGTTGCTGCCAATCCGTGCATTCGGGAGTATCACCGAATCCTCGATCAGGCTGCCGCTCTCGATGCGGACGTCGGAGAACAACAGCGAGCGGCGCACCGTCGCTCCGCTGACAATACAGCCCCCGGACACCAGCGAATCGATGGCCATGCCGCGCCGGTCGTCGTCGTCGAACACGAATTTCGCAGGCGGCAACTGGTCCTGGTAGGTCCAGATCGGCCAGTCGCGGTCGTACATGTTGAACTCCGGCACCACCTTGGTGAGCTCCGTGTTGGCTTCCCAATAGGCATCGACCGTGCCGACATCGCGCCAATACGGCCTGTCTCCGGCCTTGGTGCCGACGCAGCTTTCGCCGAAGCGATGCGCATACACCCGGTAGCGGGCCGCGATGTAGGGAATCACGTCTTTGCCGAAATCGTGCGACGAACCCGGGTCGTCGGCGTCGCGTATCAGTTGTTCGTAAAGGAACTGGGCATTGAACACGTAAATTCCCATGCTGGCCAGCGCGTTGTCGGGCTGCCCCGGGATCGGCTGAGGCTGGGCCGGCTTTTCGGTGAAGCTCGTCACGCGGTCGTCCCCGTCGACCCCCATGACGCCGAAGCCGAGCGCATCCCGCAGCGGCACTTCCACGCACCCTACCGTCATATCGGCTTGGCTGGTCACGTGAAAAGCGATCATGCGGCCATAGTCCATTTTGTAGATATGGTCGCCCGAGAGCACGAGCACATATTTTGGCGAATGCCGGCGCACCACCCCGAGGTTCTGGAACACCGCATCGGCAGTGCCTCTATACCAGGTCTCTCCCGTCTGCTGCTGTGCCGGCAGCAACTCGATGAATTCCTCGAAGCGGCCGTCGAGAAAGCTCCAGCCGCGCTGGATGTGGCGGATCAGGCTGTGCGCCTTGTATTGAGTCGCCACGCCGATGCGGCGGATACCCGAATTCACGCAATTCGAGAGTGTGAAATCGATAATGCGGAATTTCCCGCCGAACGGCGCGGCCGGCTTCGCGCGCCAGGTGGTCAGTTCGTGCAGGCGGGCGCCGCGCCCGCCGGCGAGGACCAGCGCGAAAGTATCGCGCGTCAACTGCCTCACCTCCGGCTGATTCGGCGACTCGGCATGCTCAGCGTGCCGGTCGTCTTTCTCGAATGACATGTTGTTTCCCACCAACAGCTACCTTAGCAACCCCTCACCCTGCCCGGCCCCCTCCCTACGCAGGCTCTCCCCCGCAAGCGGGGGAGAGGGAAGTGATTCCGACAGGAGCTCTTAATATCCCGGCGGAGGAGGAACCGGCATGTACACCACGCCACTGCTGGCATAGCCTGCCGTATACCAGGTCGCGCCGCAGTGATGGTACGGCACGCCGCTCACGGGGATCGGGGCGACGTTGCACGGCGGGGGCACGGGCGCCGGCGCCGGTGCCGTAGTGACCACGGTCGTCGTAGTCGGCTGGTTCGCGGCAACCACCGCCCCCCCAACGATTGCACCAACCACGAAGCCGGCAGCCGCGTCGCTGCTGTCCCAGTGCCCGCAGTCATAGCAACCGCCACCGCCGCCGTAGTAGTTGTTCTGCTGCACATTGCTGACGTTTGTCGAGCGGGTGCTCTGCCTCTGCTGTGCCGCGCCCTGGCGCTGGGACTGATTCTGGTTCGATGCGTCCTGTCGCTGGCCCTGGGACTCCTGCCGGCCTTGCTGTCTGTCGCCAGACGCAGCCGGCCGCTGACCACCGCCGGCCGCAGCCTGCCGCTGACCGCCACCCTGCGCGGCAGCCCCGCCACCGCGTTGCGCACCACCGCCGGAAAAACCTCCACCGGCCGCGGGGCCGCTACGGGACATTCCGCCGCCACCTCCACGGGAGGCGCCACCGCCTCCACGGGCACCGCCACCCCCACCCCCACCCGCTCGCGCAGCATCCACCTCGCTAACGAGGCCGAGCATGAAAGCAACCGCCGCGAGAACCGCTCCGACACCAGACCATGACGTGATCTTCATCACTTGGCTCCTTTCTTTGCAGAGGCCTTGCGGGCCGCTGCCAACTGCGCCGCGAACGCAATTTTCTGTGCTCCGTCCGGCGGCTTCGCCAGAAACGTCGAATCCGTGATCGCGGGCGCAAGATTCCAGTCGGTCAAGTCCGCCCAGAACTGCGGCTGGCCCTTTGCCGTCTTGTAAGTGATCACGACGCGCTGCGGGAAAGGTTTGTCACCATCCGCCACCCAGACCTGGAAGTCCACCGCGTCGCCGCGCGCGGCAAGATGATGGGAGGCGACGCCGCGAATTTTCGTCTTCTCCACATATTCGATCGACCGCACCCGGGCCTTCAATTCCGCCGGCAGCTGGGTCACCAGGAGCATCGCAAGCGGCAAACGCATGCCAAGATCCCGGACGAAATAGATGACGGTCTCGTCGAGTCCGCCAGGCTGCGGCGCCATCGCATAGACATTGTTCGCCGCGTCGCTCAGCATGATCTCCTTGCCGGTGAACACAGTGAGCATCTTGGCCCCGTCGCTGCGCTCGCCTTCCACGCGCAGCCGGTCCGGCCGGCTCAGGATGACTTTGCGCGATTCGCCGAACTCGATCTTCTGTCCGGACTTCTGCACCGCGTCGTAACCCGCGTTCACGCTGACGCTGAAGCGCTGCGATCCGCTGAGAAAGTCCGCCATGTGCATCAGAATCTCGTTTGCCTTGGTTTGCGACTCGGTCATTGCGGCTGCCTGCGGCGCCTTTTTGGCGGGTGCGGGCTGTTGCGGATAGGCGAGGCCTGCCGCCAGCAGGAGCGCCGCGGTGCCTGCGATCCGGAATAGCTGACGCCACGCTTTGGTGTTTGATCTCATGGGCTGATTCTCTCCTTTCGACGTTTGTGCCTCGCAATACCGTCCACGCTGCGGACGGGATCCGGCCGACGACCCGTAAGGGCAATTTCCTAAATTACCTTTTGGAGAGTACTCCGGACATGGCTGCGGACTTTGACACAAGTCAAAGACGGTCCAAGTATCCGGCTCGCCTTGATCGGGCGGTTTCGGGCGTAGAAACTGAAAAAGAACTCGTTGCGGGCCTCGTGAATACCTGCTCCGTGCGGGAGGTTCAACCGAATGCCCGTCTGTCGACGAACCACCGCGCTGGCTAGCTGGGACAGAAATAAAAAAGGGTTCCGTAGTGGGAACCCTTTGATAATCTTGGTCGGGGCGAGAGGATTTGAACCTCCGACCACCTGCACCCCATGCAGGTACGCTACCAGGCTGCGCTACGCCCCGAGGAAAGAATTATAACAGACTGCAGAAGACGCTGACCGGACGGAAACTTCGGAAACTGCGCGCTGACTCAGGCGCGCAGCAGATCGATGATGCTCTTGATTTCCTTGCGCATGAAGGCGAGCCCGGTGCGCACCACGGGCCGCGCCGGCTTGGCCTCGACGATCAGTTCGTCGAGCCGGTTGCGCGCGCCGCTGATGGTAAACCCCTGGTCATAGAGCAGCTCGCGGATGCGGCGGATCAGCAGCACTTCGTGGTGCTGGTAATAGCGCCGGTTGCCGCGGCGCTTGACCGGTTTCAGCTGGGTGAATTCCTGTTCCCAGTAGCGCAGCACGTGCGGCTTGACGCCGCACAGCTCGCTGACTTCGCCGATCGTGAAGTAGCGCTTCGCCGGGATCGGCGGCAGCTGAACCTTAGGACTGTGACTTGTTCCATGGAAATGCTGTTCCACCATCGCTTTCAGCTTCTGCGATGCGTGAAACGTAACCACACGCCGTGCGGTTATCGGAATCTCCTCGCCGGTCTTGGGATTCCGGCCCGGACGCTGCGGCTTGTCGCGCAGCTGGAAGTTGCCGAAGCCGGACAACTTCACGCCGCTGTTGTTCTGCAGCGCCATCCGGACTTCCTCGAAAAACGATTCGACCATGTCCTTGGCTTCACGCTTGTTGAACCCTACTTTTTCAAACAAGAGGTCTGCGAGTTCGGCCTTGGTTAAAGTCATGTTCTCCCCTATTCAACGAAGCTTCGCGTTGAAGCGTTGTTGCAAAACCTGGATCAGTTGCGCGACGGCGGAATCCACTTCCGAATCGGTCAAAGTTTTATGAGTATCCTGCAATAACACCCTGAATGCAAGACTTTTTTTACCCTTTTCTATACCCGACCCGCGGTATACGTCAAATAGCCCGATTTCGGTCACTATCGCCGGCCGCCCGGAATTCAAGCCCTCCACCATCGCCCGATAACTCACGTTCTCGTCAACGATGACGGCGAGATCGCGCCGCACTGGCGGAAACCTGGAAATCTCGGCGTAAACCGGCAGCGTTCCCTCGGCCACGTACTCGAAGTCCAGCTCGAAGAGCACCGGAGCAAAGGCGAGATCATACTTCCGTTGCCAGCGCGGATGCAATTCCCCTATCCATCCTATCGTCATACCGTTGCGGACAATGCGGGCGGTTTTGCCTGGGTGCAGTGCGGGATGGGACGCCGCGTCATACTGCACGCCACGCGGTGCAAGCAGCGCCTCCACGTCGGCTTTCACGTCGTAAAAATCGACGCGGCGTGCCGGACTCCCCCACTGTTCTTGCAGTGCATCACCATAAGCGATAGCGCCCACCCGCAGCGGCTGTTCATGCCCACCATCTGGGGTTGCCGCAAAACAGCGGCCGATCTCGAATACGCGCACCCGCGCCTGCTTGTGACTGACGTTGAACGCGACGCAGTTGACGAGGCTGCCGATCAGGCTGGAACGCATCACGCTCATCTGGCTCGCAATCGGATTGGCGAGCGCCACCGGCGATGCATTCCCGCAGAAATCATGTTCCCACTGCGCGATCGACAAAACTGTAAGTCACGACTTCCTGGTAATCGCGCGCCACCAGCAGCCGGCGGACCGCTGCCGCATCGCGCGTGGCCTCGGGCACCGGCAGCATCGACGGCATGTGCCACCGGGGTGGCGGCGGGAATGTTGTCATAACCGTGGATGCGCGCCACCTCTTCGATCAAGTCCTCCTCGATCGAGATATCGAAGCGGTGCGCCGGCGGCATCACGTGGAATACGCCCTTCGCTGCCGTGAATTCGAAGCCGAGACGGCGCAGCATGCCACCCACCTCGGCGACACCGAGTTCTATGCCGAGCAGACGCGCGGCGCGCTCGAGGCGCAAGGTGTACCGGCGCGCGCTGCGGCAATGCCGCGCCCGCTTCACTCACCGGGCCTGCCTTGCCGCCGCAAATCTCCAGCACCAGTTGCGTGGCGTGCTCCAGCGCGCTCACGGTCCCGGAAAAATCGACGCCACGCTCGAACCGGTGCGACGAATCCGAGCCGAAACCGAGGATGCGTGATTTGCCGGCGATCACGCCGGGGTCGAAAAACGCGCTTTCGAGAAAAATATCCGTGGTGGCAGTCGCTCACCGCGCTGTCGGCCCCGCCCATGATGCCTGCCAGCGCCAGCGCCTTCTTGTCATCGGCGATCACCAGAAAATCCGGCGACAGCGCGGGCGTTTCACCGTTGAGCAGCGTCAGCCGCTCCTGGTCCCGGCGCAAAACGCACGTGCACGGCGCCCTCGATTTTTGCGGCATCGAACGCGTGCAGCGGCTGCCCCAGTTCGAGCATGACATAGTTGGTGATGTCGACAAGGGCACCGAGCGAGCGCACGCCGCTGCGTGCGAGCCGTTCCACCATCCATTGCGGCGTCCGCGCGCGGGCGTTGACGCCGCGCACCAGCCGCCCGCAATAACGCGGACATGCCTGCGGTGCCTCGAGCTTGATGTCGAGCGCTTCGCCAAGTTCATCCTCCACCGGATCGCATTTGACGGCCGTGATCGCGGCGCCGGTAATGGCAGCGACTTCGCGCGCCATGCCCAGCAGGCTCAGGCAATCGCCGCGGTTCGGCGTCGGCTTGGTGGTAAACAGCTGATCGTCGAGATCGAGCACTTTCCGGATATCGGCGCCCGTTTGCGCGTCCTGCGGCAGGATCAGGAGTCCGGCAGCGTCTTCGCTCAGGCCCAGTTCGCGGGCCGAGCACAACATGCCGTGCGATTCGACGCCGCGCACCTTGGCCGCCTTGATCTCCATGCCGGGAAGCCGCGCCCCGACCAGCGCCGCCGGCACCTTGATGCCCGGACGCACGTTGGGCGCGCCGCAGACGATGGTGAGCGGCGCGGCGCCGGTATCGACTTCGCACACCGCCAGGCGGTCGGCGCCGGGATGCTTCTCGACCTTGAGCACTTCACCCACCACCACCTTGTCGAACAGCGGCGCCGCAGGCTCCATAAACTCGACTTCGATGCCGCCCATCGTCAACGCGTCCGCCAGCTCCCGGCTGGAGAGCGGAGGATTGACGAAAGTGCGGAGCCAGTTTTCGGAGAACTTCATATTCAATATTAACCGCCAAGGCCGCCAAGACGCCAAGAAATCAAACGAAAACCAATAACATTTAACAAAGACGATCAACTTGGAATCTTCGCATTCCTGAAAATATTTCTTCTTGCCCATGGTATATATGTTCTTGTTCGTGTTTTCTTGGCGTGCTTGGCGGCCTTGGCGGCTCAATTAAATTGCTTTAAAAACCGCAAGTCATTCTCGAAGAACAACCGCAGATCGTTCACGCCATAGCGCAGCATCGTGAGCCGGTCCGGGCCCAGGCCGAATGCGAAGCCCTGGTACCGCTCGCGGATCGATATCGACGTTGCGCAGCACGTTGGGATGCACCATGCCGCAGCCCCCCGTTTCCAGCCAGCCGTCGCCGAAGCTCATGTCGATCTCGGCCGAGGGTTCGGTGAACGGGAAGAATGACGGGCGGAAACGCACTTTCAGGTCGTCGCGCTCGAAAAAGCGCCTGAAGAAATCCGCCAGCACGCCTTTCAGGTCGGCAAACGTGATGTGCTCGTCGATCCACAGCCCCTCGATCTGGTGGAACATCGGCGAGTGCGTCGCATCGGAGTCGACGCGATAGACCCGTCCCGGCGCGATGATCTTGACCGGCGGCCGGTTATGTTCCATGTAGCGGATCTGGATCGGAGAGGTATGCGTGCGCAGCAAATGCCGGCCGTCCTCCAGGTAGAAGGTGTCGTGCATCGAACGCGCCGGATGATTTTCCGGCTGGTTGAGCGCGGTGAAATTGTAGTAATCGGTCTCGATCTCGGGACCGTCGGCGACTTCGAACCCCAGCGAGCGGAACAGCGTTTCAATGCGCTCCAGCGTAAGCGTCACCGGATGCAGTCCGCCGCACTCCAGGCCGCGGGCCGGCAGCGTCACGTCGAGCGCTTCCTCGCTGAGTTTGGCTTCGAGCCGCTGCGACACGATTTTCTCGCGCTGCTCGCGCAATGCGGATTCGAGCTTTTCCTTTGCGGCATTGATGCGGCTGCCCATTGCCGGGCGCTCCGCGGCGGGCAGCTTGCCGAGGCCTTTCAGCAACTCGGTCAACGCGCCGGACTTGCCGAGATAGCGTGCCTTCGCCTGCTCGAGTTGATCGGCATCGTCGATGCCCGCAAACTGCGCGAGCGCCTCATTCACAATGACATCAAGGTCTTGCATCTTGCGCTTAGGAAAAACAGAGAAAAAAAAGGAGGCCGCATCAGCCTCCTTCTTTCCGCATCAGGGTTCAGACGCCGAGGCTGGCCTTGGCCTTTTCGACGAACTTGCCGAATGCCGGCTTGTCGAGCACCGCGATATCGGCAAGCACCTTGCGATCGACCTCGATCGCGGCCTTCTTCAGTCCGTTCATGAACACGCTGTAGCTCATGCCGTGTTCACGCGCGGCCGCGTTGATGCGCGCAATCCACAGCGCGCGGAACACGCGCTTGCGGGTGCGGCGGTCGCGGTACGCGTACTGCCCGGCGCGCATCACCGCTTCGTTGGCGATACGGAACACGTTCCCGCGGCGGCCGCGGAAACCCTTCGCCTTCTGCATTACTTTCTTGTGGCGGCGCGCGCGGTTACGCCACGTTTGACTCTAGGCATGGCTCATCCTCCTAGTTCGGCAACATGGCACGCACGGAGCGCACATTCGACGCGTGCACGCTGCTGGTGCCGCGCAAATGACGCTTGCGTTTGGTCGTTTTCTTGGTCAGGATGTGGCGCACGTTGGCGCTGGCGCGCTTGAACCCGCCACCTCCCAGCTTCTTGAAGCGCTTCGCAGCGCCGCTCTTGGTCTTCATCTTCGGCATGACAACTCCTGTTTTAGCCTAGCGCCGGGTGCCCTGCGTTCCGCGGGGACTTCGTAAACCCGGACAACTACTTCTTCTAACTACTTCTTCTCAATCCCAGCGGCTGCTTCCGTTTCCGCCTGCGGCTCCACGGCTTCAGTCGTCTTCACTGCAACCTTGGCCTTGGGTGTTGCGGGCGCTGCCTTTTTCGGCGCCGCCCCGGCTTTCACCGGCTGGGAACCCTTACCACCTTTCTTCGGCGACAGCACCATGATGAGCTGCCGGCCTTCCATCTTCGGGAACTGCTCGATCACGCCGTGCGCATCGAGATCGGTCCTGACCCGCTCGAGCAGCCGCATCCCGATTTCCTGATGCGCCATCTCGCGGCCGCGGAACCGCAGCGTGATCTTGGTCTTGTCGCCTTCGTCGAGAAAGCGGATCAGATTGCGCAGCTTGATCTTGTAATCGCCCTCGTCAGTGCCCGGGCGAAACTTGATCTCCTTGACGACGATCTGCTTTTGCTTGAGTTTCGCCTCGTGCTGCCGCTTGCTCTCACGGTACTTGAATTTCCCGTAATCCATGATGCGGCACACCGGCGGCTTCGCCGTGGGGGCGATCTCGACCAGATCCAGTTCGGCTTCCTCAGCCAGCTTGTTGGCGCTGGCGAGGCTCACGATTCCGAGCGGTTCCCCGTTGACACCGATCAGACGGACCTCCGGCGCGGAAATCTCGCTGTTGATCCGTGCTTCTTCTTCCTTAGCTATTAGAAAAACTCCTTTGTTTCGTCAGTCTCAAGCCGCGTGGCCCCTCTGCGCCGCCTCGGTTTTGAGGCGGTCGATGAAGCCTTCCAGGGACACCTGTCCCAGGTCTTCGCCCTTGCGGGTCCGCACGGCAACCTTTTGCGCCGCCACTTCCTTGTCGCCTACGATGACCTGGTAAGGCAGCTTAAGTAAACTATGTTCCCGAATTTTATAGGAAATCTTCTCATTCCTCAAGTCGGCTTCGGCGCGCAAACCGGCGGTTTGGAGCGCTTCCGCCACCTGCCCGGCATAGTCGGCCTGGTGTTCGGAGACGTTGATGACCACCACCTGCAGCGGCGCCAGCCACACCGGCATGGCACCCGCGTAATGCTCGATCAGGATGCCGATGAAGCGTTCCAGCGAGCCCAGGATCGCCCGGTGCAGCATCACCGGCGTCTTGCGGGTGTTGTCCTCGGCGACATATTCGGCGCCCAGCCGTCCCGGCATCGAGAAATCGAGCTGCATCGTGCCGCACTGCCAGACCCGCCCGAGGCTGTCTTTCAGCGAAAACTCGATCTTGGGGCCGTAGAACGCGCCTTCGCCCGGCTGCACCTCGAATGGCAGGCCCATCGCGCGCAGCGAAGCCTCGAGCGCCGCCTCGGCCTTGTCCCATTGCTCGTCGCTGCCGACGCGCTTCGCCGGCCGCAGCGACAGCTTGACCAGGACGTCGTTGAAACCGAAATCGGCGTAGACCCGCTGCAGCAGCCGGATGAACTGGCTGACCTCTGCCTGCACCTGTTCTTCGGTGCAGAAAATGTGCGCGTCGTCCTGGACGAAATTGCGCACCCGCATCAGTCCGTGCAGCGCGCCCGAGGGCTCGTTGCGGTGGCAGGAACCGAATTCGGCAAGCCGCAGCGGCAGGTCGCGGTAGCTCTTGATCCCCTGGTTGAATACCTGGATGTGCCCGGGGCAGTTCATCGGCTTGACCGCGTAGTCGCGCGATTCCGACTCCGTGGTGAACATGTTTTCGCGGAAATTTTCCCAGTGACCGGACCGCTCCCACAGCGAGCGGTCCATGATCTGCGGCGTGCGGATTTCCTGGTAACCGTGCTCGTTCACCACCTGGCGCAGGTACTGCTCGATCACCTGCCAGATCGCCCAGCCCTTGGGATGCCAGAACACCATCCCCGGCGCCTCGTCCTGCTGGTGAAACAGGTCGAGACTGCGGCCCAGTTTGCGGTGATCGCGCTTTTCGGCTTCTTCCAGGCGATGAAGATAGGTTTCCTGGTCTTCCTTTTTGGTCCACGCCGTGCCGTAAATCCGCTGCAGCATCTCGTTTTTCGAGTCGCCGCGCCAGTAGGCGCCGGCCAGCTTCATCAGCTTGAATACCTTGAGTTTTCCGGTCGAGGGCACGTGCGGGCCGCGGCACAGATCGATGAAATTGTCCTGCGCGTAAAGCGATATCGGCTCGTTGCTCGGAATCGACGCGATGATCTCGGCCTTGTAGTGTTCGCCCAGATTCTTGAAGAAGGCGACCGCCTCATCGCGCGGCATCAGCCGGCGCTCGACCTTGATATCGCGTTTGGCGATTTCCGCCATGCGCTTCTCGATCGCGGCGAGATCTTCGGGCGTAAACGGCCGTTTGTAGGAAAAATCGTAGTAGAACCCGTCCTCGATCACCGGGCCTATCGTCACCTGCGCTTCGGGAAACAGTTCCTTCACCGCATGCGCCAGCAGGTGCGCCGTGGAGTGACGGATGATCTCGAGCCCGGCGGCATCCTTGTCGGTGACGATCGAAACATCGGCATCGGCCGCAATGCGATAGGAGGTATCGACGAGCTTGCCATCGACGCGCCCGGCAAGCGCCGCCTTGGCGAGCCCCGGTCCGATGGCGGCCGCGACCTCGGCGACCGAAACCGGTTTGTCGAAAGGACGGACCGAGCCGTCCGGAAGTTTTATGTTGACCATGTCAGAATTCGTCAGCGCAGAGTAAAAAAAAGTGCGGTCTGGCCGCACTTTTTCCCGGTACAGCGAAACAGCACGACTAGCAACGCAGCAACATCGTGGCGCAAGTTCGCGGTGTCATAACGCTGCCTTTCCCTGTTCCGTACGCTGTGCTGCCTGTAATTGGTAGGCGCGATTGGACTCGAACCAACGACCCCCACCATGTCAAGGTGGTGCTCTAACCAGCTGAGCTACGCGCCTAAAGAAGCGGCATTTTAGCCGAATCGCAGTCGAGCTTCAAATAAAATCAGTATGTTGGCAGCGCAAAATTGCATCAAAGGCTGCGGTCTGGCGGGAAGCCCTTCTCTGGCGACTGCCTTAACCCTGTAAATCCGGGCGTTTTGTCGTTCAGCGCCGTGCCGCGCTCACGACACCTTTGATATCGCGGATCAGCGCCAGCACGCGCCGCAGCTGATCGAGATTGGCGACTTCGAGCGTGAAGCGCATGCGCGCGGAGAGATCGCGGCTCGCGGTGTTGGTCGCAGTGACATTGATCCGCTCGCGCGACAGCACTTCCGAGATGTCGCGCAAGAGACCGGTGCGATCCGCCGCCTCGACCTCGATATCGATCGGGAACGTCGCGCCCTCCGCTCCGCCCCACTCCGCCGTCACGATGCGCTCCGGATCGAGACGCTTCACGCTCGCGCAACTCGCGCGATGTACGGTGACGCCGCGCCCGCGCGTGACGAAGCCGACGATCGGATCGGGCGGTACCGGCTTGCAGCACTTCGCCGGGACCGTCAGCAGCTTGTCGACGCCCACCACCAGCACGCTGTCCTTGCCGACGGCGCGCGACCGGCGCGCGACCAGCGGTTCCGCCGCCGCCGGCTGCGGCGCAACCTCGCCGCGCAGCGCGTCGGTGAGCTGTTTGGGCCCGATATCGCCACGTCCCAGTTCGGCCAGGAAATCGTTGAGCTTGGAAAATCCCAGATCGCCGGCAAGCTTGTCGAGGTTGAGCTTCGTCAGCCCCTGGCGCTGCAGCTCCTTGTCGAGCACCGTGCGGCCCTGGGCCGCGTCCACTTCATAGTTCTGGCGGTTGAACCATTGCCTGACCTTGGTGCGCGCACCGTGGCTTTTGAGATAGCCCAGCTGCGGGTTAAGCCAGTCGCGGCTCGGCCCGCCCTGCTTCGCCGCCAGGATTTCGACCTGCTGGCCGTTGGCAAGCGCCGTATTGAGCGGCACCATCGCACCATCGACCTTGGCGCCGCGGCAGCGGTGGCCGAGCTCGGTATGCACATGGTAGGCGAAATCGATCGGCGTCGACCCCTGCGGCAGATCGATGACCCTGCCCTGCGGCGTCAGCACATAGACGGTGTCTTCGAACAGCCCGCTCTTGAACTGCTCGGCAAGCTCGCCGGCGTCGCCGACCTCGTCCTTCCATTCCAGGATCTGCCGCAGCCACGCGATTTTCTCGTCGTAGCTTTTGTCGTGGCGCACGCCTTCCTTGTAGCGCCAGTGCGCGGCGACCCCCAGCTCCGAATTCTGGTGCATGTCGTGAGTGCGGATCTGCACTTCGACCGCCTTGCCTTCGGGACCGATCACCGCGGTGTGCAGCGACCGGTAGTTGTTGCTCTTGGGCTTGGCGATGTAATCGTCGAACTCCTTGGGCAGCGGCGACCACAGGTTGTGCACGAGCCCCAGCGCTGCGTAACAGTCCTTGACGTCATCGACCAGGATGCGCACCGCCCGGACATCATGAAGTGCTTCAAAATCAAGGCCTTTCATCTGCATCTTCTTGTAGATGCTGAATATATGTTTGGGCCGGCCGGTGACCTCCGCGGCAATGCCGGCGCGCGCGAGTTCGCCCTTGAGAATCGCCATCACGTTCTCGATGTAGCGCTCGCGGTCCACGCGCTTTTCGTCGAGTTGCCGCGCGATGCGCCTGTAGGTGTCCGGCTCGAGGATGCGGAAGGCCAGATCCTCGAGTTCCCACTTGAGCTGCCACACCCCAAGGCGGTTGGCGAGCGGCGCGAAAATATCGCGCGTCAGCTCTGCCGATGCGCGCTGCAGCCCCTCGTCTTCGGACTTGACGATAAAACGCAGCTCCTGCACATGGTCGGCGATCTTGATCAGCACCACGCGGATGTCCTGCACCATGGCGAGCAGCATCTTGCGCAGCGCTTCGAGTTGGGCCGCCTGCTGCTCCGGCTTTTGCGCCGCCTGCTTGCGGCTCGACAGCGCGCCGAGCTCGCCCATGCGCACCACGCCCTGCGCAAGCTCGGCAATCGCGGCGCCGAATTTTTCGCGCAGCAACTGCGCGTCCTTCGGCGCGACCTCGTGACAGGGAAACAGCAGCGCCGCGGTCAGCGTTTCATGGTCAAGCTTGAGTTCGGCAAGTATGCCGGCGGTTTCGAGGACGTGCGTCAGCACCGGCTCGCCGCTGGCAAGCCTGCGTCCGGCATAGAGCGGCGCGACGAAATCGAGCACGCCGCGCAGCGCCCCCGCCTCGGCCGGGGAATAACGGCCCGCGAAGCGGTCGAACCACGCGGTGACGGCTGAATCTTCAGCCTTCACCAGCGTCAGATGCGATGCCTTGACCATGTTTGCGTTGTGCCGGACAAATTGCGATATTGGGAGTACAGAATGTAACCTCCCCACGACAGAGCCGCCAGCACCACCAATAGTTCCCGGCGCATCAGCGATCTACGCGAGTTACCTCACGCCATTGTAGTTGAGTAAAATCTCCCGATGCAAAAATTGGAACGCTGCCCCTGGGCAGCAATCAACGAACTCGAAGCCGCCTATCACGACACCGAGTGGGGCGTGCCGGTCCACGACGATCGCAGGTTTTTCGAATTCCTGATCCTCGAAGGCGCGCAGGCGGGCCTGTCGTGGGACACGATACTCAAGAAGCGCGACAACTACCGCCGCGCGTTTGCGGGCTTCGATCCTGAAAAAGTCGCGCGCTTCGGCAAACGCGATGTTACGCGGCTGATGAACGACAGCGGAATCGTCCGCAACCGGCTGAAGATCGAATCGTCGATCAGCAATGCCCGCGCCTTCCTCGCGGTGCAGAAGGAATTCGGCAGCTTCGACCGCTACATCTGGCAGTTCGTCGGCGGCAAACCCGTCAGGAACAGGCGGCGCAGCCTCAAGCAGGTTCCGGCCTCGACGCCGCAGTCCGACGCCATGAGCAAGGATCTGAAGAAACGCGGCTTTCGTTTCGTCGGCAGCACCATCTGCTACGCCTTCATGCAAGCTACCGGCATGGTGAACGATCACCTCGTTACTTGCTTCCGGCATCAGGAATTGTCAGACTGATCGCGCGCGTGCGGGAGTAGATCCGGAAACGGCAATCCCTGCGCTCGATGTTAATTGTAACGCGTTGTTTTTATTAGTAAATTTGATGCGACCCCTGTACGAGCCACGCCACGCTCCACCGCTGCCCGTCGGCAAGTTTGCGCTGCGGATGGCCATGCATGCCTGCGTGGCGCTGGTCCTGATCGCGATCTCGTTGTTTATCGGCATGATCGGTTACCGGCACTACGAGCAGATGTCATGGCTCGACGCGTTCCTGAATTCGGCGATGCTGCTCGGCGGAATGGGGCCGGTCAAGACGGAGGGCTTGAGCGATGGCGGAAAACTCTTCGCGGGTATTTATGCGCTGTATGCAGGACTGGCATTCATCGCCGTGATGGGCATCCTGCTGGCGCCTGTCGTTCACCGGGTGCTTCACCGGTTTCACTGGGCTGAGCGCAACTCGAAGTAACCCTGCCCTCAGAACCCCTCGATATCGGCCACCGGATCGTCCACCATGATGGTCTGCCAATAACGGCGATAGACCGCGCGGTACGGTTCGATGCTGATCGCGCCGCCCGTTTCAAACCTGACCGTCAGCGCCCCGTCGCGGTCGGTGCGGTAGATCCTGCTGCCGAGACCGCGGTAACGCGCGGCCGCGTCCTCATGCGGATGGCCGAAGCGGTTGCGATAGCCCACCGGAAAAATCACGCTTCGCGGATGCGACCGCGCGCACGAACTCCGGCGTCGATGAAGTCTTGCTGCCATGGTGCGGCGCGACCAGCACATCGGCACGCAACGCGTCGCGCTGCGCCGACAACAATTCCTCTTCCGCTCTGCGCTGGATATCGCCGGGCAACAGCACCGCGCCGGCGCGCGGTGACAATCCTCAGCACGCAACTGCGGTCGTTGTCCCTGATCCGGTCCTGGTCGTAGCTTGCGCGCGACGGATGCAGCATCTCGAAACGCACGCCGTCCCATTCCCAGTTCTGCCCGGCAAAGCACCGGAAAGCCTGCTCTGCTTCGAGCGGCAGCGGATCCATGTCAGGCAGCGACGTGAACAACGCAGCGACCGGCAGCGCCTGGAACACCGACACGGCGCCGCCGCTGTGATCGGCGTTGTCGTGGCTCACGATCATGCCGTCGAGGCGCTGCACGCCGGCGGCGCGCAGGTAAGGCACGATGATGCGGTTGCCGCTGTCGGCGCCCGGCCCGAACGCCGGGCCGGCATCGTAGAGCAGCGCATGGTTGCGCGTTTGCGCCACGACCGCCAGTCCCTGGCCGACGTCGAGCACGGTGAGTTTCAGCGCGCCCTCCTCCAGTTTTGGCGGCAGCACCAGAAACAGCGGCAGGAACACCGATCACGCCGAGCCCGCGCGCGGGAAAGCCGCGCGGCAGCAACAGCCACGCCGCGCCCAGCGCGGCGACGAGCAACCGTCCAGGCCGGCGGCGCGTGCTGCTGCCAGACTGCAGCGGGAACGGTGCTCATCCACTCGAGCAGCGCCATGCACCACGCCATGACCTCATGCGCGGCAAGCAGCACGAAATCGAACGGCAGCAGCACGCCGGCGAGCGCTAACGGCGCCACCACCAGGCTCACCACCGGAATGGCGATCGCATTGGCGACAGGCGAGACGATGGAGACCTGCTGGAACATCGCGAGCAGCGGCGGAATCAGCCCCAGCGTCACCGCCCACTGCACCCGCGCCCACGCCTTGAACCAGTGCGGCGGCGTCACCCGGCCCGCGGTCACCAACAGGATCACCGCCACCGCGCCGAACGACAGCCAGAAACCGGGCGCGAGCACCGCCCACGGATCGAGCAGCACCACCGCCAGCAGCGCCAGCGCTGAGCACCACCGAGGGCGAACTCACGCGCCCGGACCACAGCGCCAGCGCCATCACCGCGATCATGTAGAGCGTGCGCTGCGCCGGCACCGCGAAACCCGGCGAGCAGCGTGTAGGCCAGCGCCGCGGCAAACCCGAACAGCACCGCCGCCTTGCGCGCCGGCAGCCATAGCGTCAGGCGCGCGCTGCGGCGCCACAGCCAGTAGGCGATGCGCCAGTACCAGCCCGGAAACCATGGTCACGTGCAGGCCGGAGATGCTCATCAGATGATTGACGCCGGTGCGCGTGAAGATCTGCCATTGCTCCGGCGGAATGGCGCGCTGGTCGCCGATGGCGAGCGCCGCGAGCACCCCGGCATACGGCTGCGTCCGGCAATGCCTGCCGGATCCGCTCGCGCAGTGCATCGCGCACGTGTTCGATCCGGTACTGCGGCCGCTCGACCATCGCGGCAAGCCGGCGGCTGCCCTTGGGCCGCACATAGCCGGTGGCGCGGATATCGCGCTCGAGCAGCCACGCTTCGTAGTCGAAGCCGTGCGGATTGACGGTGCCGTGCGGCCGCTTGAGCCGCACCGTCAGCTGCCAGCGCTCGCCCGGATGGAGTTCCGGCAACGTTGAAAGCTTCGGGTCGTCCGCTGCGGTGCCCCACCACGACAGCGCGATATGGCGCGGCACCGTTGCGCCTGCGCGTCAGCACGCGCTCGACGTCGAACTCGAAGCGCACGCTGCGCTCGTAGGGTTGCGGCAGGCTCGCGATCGCGCCGACGACCTGGATGTCCCTGCCCTCCCACGCGGCGGGCAGCGCATCGGCAAGGCGCTGCCCGGCGAAGGCCGCCGCCCAGAAAAACCCGAAACCCAGGCACAGCGACCTTCAGCAGAATTTCGCGCGTGATACGCGCAGGCAGCGCCCCGAAGACGCGCACAGCAGCGGCAAGACCAGAGCGGCGCCGAGCAGCCACGCCCATCTGAAATCGGGCAATGCGGCCTGCTGTTGCAGCAGCCACGCGCCGAGCACGAAAAATAGGATGTTGAGCCGCACGCTTCCAGCCTGTGTTTCCCGCTTAACGCCCAAGCCGCATGGCCGGTATACGAACTGGGTAAAATAGGCATTACCGCTATTGGCGCAATCCCATGCCCCGCAAGTATTTCCGCAAATTCCTGCCCAGTCACGCCGCCATCAGGCAGCACCGCCATCTCGCGCGGTTCGGCCCGTGGCTGCAGCATCACAACCTGTGGCACCTGCACCGCCGCTCGGTCGCGGGCGGGCTGGCCATCGGCATGTTCGCGGGGCTGATGCCGGGCAGCAACCCGGTGCAGTTCACCGTCGCCGCGATACTGGCGATCGTGTTCCGCGTCAACCTGCCCATCGCCGTCATCGTCACGCTGTATTCGAATCCGTTCACCATCGTGCCGCTGTATTACGCGGCGTTCAAACTCGGGCAACTCGTGCTGATGCATGGCAACGACGGCCTGCCGCCCGTCGCGTTCAGCCTCGAGGGCAAGGGTTTCCGCGAATGGATTCCGGCTGCGCTCGAATGGCTGACGCAGCATCGGCAAGCCGCTGCTGATCGGATTGCCGCTGCTGGCCGCGCTGCTCGCGATGGTCGGCTATTTCGCGGTCGACTGGGCATGGAAACTGCATGTGCGCTGCGCATGGCAACAGCGCAAACGCCGCCGCGCGCGACAGGCGGCAAACCCATGACCACGCCGCACTACTGGAAAAATGCCACGCGGGAACTCGCCGCGCGCGACGCCGTGCTCAAAAAGCTGGTCGCGAAATTCAAGGGCCTCACGCTCGGCAGCCGCGGCGATGCGTTCTCCACGCTGGCGCGCGCCATCGTCGGCCAGCAGATTTCGGTCAAGGCCGCGCAAAGCGTGTGGGACCGGTTGACGGCCGAAGTGCAAACCGTGACCCCCGCCGCCGTCCACGGCGCGGACAGCCAGCGGCTGCGCGCCTGCGGCCTGTCAAACCGCAAGGTCGGGTATCTGCAGGATCTCGCGCGCGCTTTCATTCCGGCGCGCTCGACGCCGGCATGTGGCTGCAACTGGACGATGAAAGCCTGATCGCCGAACTCACGCAGGTCAGAGGCATCGGCCGCTGGACCGCGGAGATGTTCCTGATTTTCTACATGACGCGTCCCGACGTGCTGCCGCTCGACGACATCGGCCTGCAGCGCGCGATGAGCCTGCACTATAACCGCGGGCGGCCGCTGTCCAGGCCCAGGATGCGCAGGATCGGCGACACCTGGGCGCCGTGGCGCTCGGTCGCGACGTGGTACCTGTGGCGCAGCCTGGACCCGATTGCCGTCGTATACTGACGCCCGCAGACCACCATGCTCAACAAGTCCGAATCCGTCATCTCCTCCCGCGCGCTGCTGTTCCGCTTCGCGTGGTCGCTGTTCGCGCTTGCCGTGGTGCTCGCCATCGGCACAGTCGGCTACCGGCTGATCGGCGGCCCGCAGTACTCGTGGATCGACTGCTTCTACATGACGTTCATCACGATCGCGACCATCGGCTATGGCGAGATCGTCGACCTTTCCCACAGCCCCGCCGGCAGGCTGTTCACCGTCGCCGTCGCTTTCACCGGCATCGGCGTGTCGACCTACATCATGTCGACGGTGGTGGCGTATCTGGTGGAGGGCAGGATCAACGAAATACTCTGGAGACGGCGCATGGACAAGCATATCGATAAACTCAGGAAGCATTACATCATCTGCGGGGCCGGGCGCATCGGCCGCAACATCGCCAACGAGATGGTCACGACGGGCCGGCCGTACATCGTCATCGATGAGAGCATGCCGGCCATCGACACCCATCTCGAGCGCCATCCCGATACGGTTTACCTGCTCGGCGATGCCAGCGACGACGACGTGCTCGTCAAGGCCCATATCGATACGGCGTCCGGGGTATTCGCAGTGACCGGCGACGACAGCAAGAACCTGCTGATCACCATCACCGCCAAGCAGCTCAATCCGGCGGTGCGGGTCGTGGCGCGCTGCCATGAAGTGCGCAACATCGAAAAAGTCCGCAAGGCCGGCGCCGATGCCATCGTGTCGCCGGATTTCACCGGGGGTTTGCGCATGGCCTCGGCGATGATCCGCCCTCACGTCGTGACTTTTCTCGACGAAATGCTCAAGTCGGAGGACAACCTGCGCGTGGAGGAAATCGTCGTGCCGTCCGGTTACCCCGCCACCACGGTCGCCGATCTCAAACACGCGGGACGCGACTACATCCTGCTCGCGCTGCGCGAACAACGCGATTGGACTTTCAATCCGCCCGACGACAAGCTCATCAAACCCGGCTTTACCCTGATCGTGATGACCACGCCGGCCGGCCGCAAACAGCTTGAAAAAGCCGCGGGCTGGATCTAGGAGCCGCAGAAAGCATGACTCACGCCGAATTCGTCAGCGCTTATGGCGCTGGAAAAATCAAGGTGGACATCGATCCCCGGAATGCGGCGCGTTACATCAGCGCGCGGCTGCTGCTGCCGCTGGTGATGATGCCCGTGCTCGGCATCGGCATCGCGCTCGCGTTGACCGGCTGGATCTGGACGGGCGTCACGGTTCTTGTGCTGGGCATCATCACGCCCCGGTTGATCAAGCGCTCGGCGCCGCATTTCGTGCTGACCCAGGCGCTCGAAGACGAGCGCATTTATCAGGAAGTCACGCAGTCCAATATCCTGCGCGTCACGCCGACAAGCTGACCGCGCGAAACGCGCGAATCGGCAACCACGGCAAACCCGGGATCTCTAGAAAATATTAATTAAAACAACGGGCTATAGACGTCGCTCGCGCGCAGATCCGTCGGGCGGGTGTTGCACTGAACCCTTCGCGTCTCAGCTTCGCTCCGGCGACAGCACGCCGTCGACCAGCTTCAGGATGCGGTTCGCGCGCGCCGCGATGTCGCTGTCGTGGGTGACGATGACAAAGCTCGTCCCCATGCGCTGATTGAGCTGCAGCATCAGTTCGAACACCGCCTCGGCGTTGTGGCGGTCGAGGTTGCCGGTCGGCTCGTCGGCCAGCACGCACGCCGGCCTGGTGACGAGCGCCCGCGCCAGCGCCGTGCGCTGGCGCTCGCCGCCCGACAATTCCCCCGGCGTGTGCGTCAGGCGGTGGCTCAAGCCCACCTCCCCCAGAATCTTTGGATGCCGCGTCGTAGGCTTCTGCCTTGGCCATGCGCCGGATCAACAGCGGCATCGCCACGTTTTCCAGCGCGCTGAACTCCGGCAGCAGATGGTGGAATTGATAGACGAACCCGAGCGAACGGTTGCGCGTGGCGCCGCGCTCGGTTTCGTTCTGGCGGCGTATATCCTGTCCCAGGATGCGGATCTCGCCCCCGGTCGCCTCGTCCAGGCCGCCGAGCAGGTGCAGCAGCGTGCTCTTGCCCGAACCCGAGGACCCGATGATCGCAACGCGCTCCCCGACCGCGATGTCGAGATCGATGCCCAGCAGCACCGGCACTTCGACCTTGCCCTGAAAATAGCTCTTGTGCAGGCCGCGGCAGGAAATGACCGCTTCACTCATAGCGCAGCGCCTCGGCGGGATTGACCTTCGCCGCCCGGTAACTCGGATAGATCGTCGCGAGCAGGCTCAGCACCAGCGCCACGACACCCGTCACCACCACGTCCGGCATCTGCAATTGGGAAGGCAGCTCGCTGATGTAATAGACGTCCTTCGCCAGGAACCTGACGCCGAACAGGTGTTCGATGAACGGCACGACGACATCGACGTTCAGCGACAGCGTAATGCCCCCGAGCAATCCCAGCGCGGTACCGAACACGCCTATCATCGCGCCCTGCACCATGAAAATCTTGGTGATGCTGTTCGGCGCCGCGCCCAGCGTGCGCAGGATCGCGATATCGGACTGCTTGTCCTTTACCGCCATCACCAGGCTGGAGATGATATTGAATGCCGCGACGGCGATGATCAGGAACACGATCAGGAACATCATCCGCTTCTCGATCTGGACCGCGCGGAAAAAATTGG
Source organism: uncultured beta proteobacterium (assembly GCA_963734595.1). GTDB lineage: Bacteria > Pseudomonadota > Gammaproteobacteria > Burkholderiales > SG8-41 > CAKKQX01. The sequence goes on along the minus strand of CAVTHV010000026.1, from coordinate 144,369 downwards.
CGTGCTGCATGGTCCAGTCGCTGAGATAGAGATCCGGACCGAGTTGCGGCGCCAGCTCGCGCACCACCGCCCCCGACTGGAACAGGTCCTTCAACTTGAGGCGCACGCCCGATACCGCATCGCCGAAGCGGAACAGCGTCTGCGCATCCTCGATATTGACGAAGGCGAGGCCCGAGTCGTACTCGTAGTGATCGACGCTGAATATGCCGACTACCGTGAACTGCTTGAGGCGCGGCACGATGCCCGCCGGCGTCACCTGCCCCTGCGGCGCGATCAGCACCACTTTCTCGCCCACCGTCACGCCCAGCGCGCGCGCGAGTTCGATGCCGAGCACGATGCCGAATTCGCCGGGCCTGAGCGCGGCGAGGCTGCCGCGTTTCATGTGATCGCCGACGTCCGCGACCTTGGCCTCGAGCTGCGGCACGATGCCGCGGATGAAAGCGCCGCGCACCGCGGACCCGTAGGTCAGCAGGCCCTGGGCGCTCACGTAGGGCGCGGCCGCCTCGACCTGCGGGTTGCGCATGGCCAGATCGCTGACCGGTTGCCAGGCGGCAAGCTTGCCATCGGCGCCGCTGATCTGGACATGCGAAGCGACGCCGAGAATGCGCGTGCGGATTTCCTCCTGGAAACCGTTCATCACCGACAACACCGTGATCAGCACCGTCATGCCAAGCACGATGCCGACGATGGAAATCAGCGTGATGACCGAAATGAAGCGCGTGCGCTGCTTGGCACGCGTATAGCGCAAACCGATGAAAAGCTCGTAGGAACTCACCGCGCGGCAGACATGAAGTAAAGGCGCAGTTTGCCACAACCGGCCATTCTAAGCACGCTGCAACCGTATGTTAGACTCGCAACAGACTCCCATGCAGTGCACGCTACTCGTCCCTCATCTGCTGCCGCCCGGCGACTTCGGCAAAGAGGCCTGCCGCGATCTGGCGCTCGATGAATTGCAGACCTTCCTTGCCCGCTCGCGCCGCCAAACCTTTGCGCCGCTCGGCGCGGAAGCATGGCTGTGCCAGGCTTTCGAGGTGCAACGGCAGCAGGACTGGCCGGTCGCCCCGCTCACGCTCGCGCTCGACGGCGGCGATCCCGGCACCGCGTACTGGCTGCGCGCAGACCCGGTGCATCTGCGGATACACCGCGACCAGCTGCTGCTCGCCGACAGCGCCGCTTTCGGCATTACGCAACAGGAAGCCGATCAATACGTGTCGGCACTCAACCGGCATTTCGGGCAGGATGGCCTGGAGTTTATCGCGCCGCACGCCGCGCGCTGGTATCTGCGCCTCGCGCAGCGGCCGGCAATCGTCACCAGCGTGCTGAGCGAAGTGAACGGGACCAACGTCAACGCCCGCCTGCCTGCGGGCAAAGACGCTTTGCGCTGGCACACCGTCTCGAACGAAATCCAGATGCTGCTGCACCAGCATCCGCTCAACGCGGCGCGCGAAGCAGCAGGCCGGATGACGGTCAACAGCGTATGGCTGTGGGGAGGCGGCACCCGGCCGGCCGTCCCGGGGCGGCATTTCTCCGCGATATGGAGCGACGAACCGCTGGCGTGTGCGCTCGGCGCCAGCGCCGACCTGCCCGCCGCGCCCCTGCCCACTGATCCCGGGCACTGGCTGCGCTCGCTCGATGCGACGCTGCCCGCCAACGCGCACCCGCTGATCGTGCTCGGCCAGCTGGCCGGCGCGGCCCAATATGGCGATATCGCCCGCTGGCGCGAGGAAGCGTCCGCGCTCAACCGCAACTGGTTCGGCCCGCTGCTGGCAGCGTTGCGGCGCAGGCACGTCTCGCGCGTCGCGCTGGTCGTCCCCGGCGACCGGGGCTGTGAGCGCTTCGAGTTTTCGCCTGGCAATCTGCTGCGGTTCTGGCGCCCGGCGAAACCCCTGTCCGCGTACGCGCCGGAGCAGGTCTAGCCATGCCCGCCATCGTCACGCGCAATGTTCCCGGCGACATCGTCGCCCGGCTGGTCGGAGACGGCATGCAGCCGCTGCTGGCGCGCATCTACGCCGCGCGCGGCATCGTCAGCCCGCAACAACTCGCACCCGACTTCGAGCGCCTGGCGCCGCCCGCGCACATGCTCAATCTGCAGCGCATGGCGCGGCTGCTGGCGGACGCGATCGCCGCCCGCAAGAAACTGCTGATCATCGCCGATTACGATGCGGACGGCGCCACCGCCTGTGCGGTGGGCCTGCATGCGCTGCGCAGTTTCGGCGCCAGCGTCGACTATCTCGTTCCCAACCGCTTCGAGTACGGCTACGGGCTCACGCCGGAAATCGTGCAGCTCGCGCACAGCACCCGCCAGCCCGACATTCTGATCACCGTGGACAACGGCATCGCCAGCGTCGAGGGCGTCGCGGAAGCCAACCGCCTCGGCCTGAAAGTGCTGATCACCGACCATCACCTGCCCGGCAGCCAGCTGCCCGACGCCTGGTGCATCATCAACCCGAATCAGCCGGGCTGCGATTTTCCGAGCAAGAACCTCGCCGGCGTCGGCGTGATGTTCTACCTGATGCTCGCGCTGCGCGCAGAGCTGCGCGAACGTGGTGTTTTCCAAGACACCGCCGCATCCGCCTCATCCCTCATCCCTCATCCCTCGGCGACAGCGCGCCCAACCTCGCGGAACTCCTGCCGCTGGTCGCGCTCGGCACCGTCGCCGACGTCGTGAAGCTCGATGACAACAACCGCATTCTCGTCCAGCAGGGGCTGATGCGCATTCGCGCCGGCCGCATGCAGCCGGGAATCGCCGCGCTGTTCGCAGGTCGCCGGCCGGGATCCGCGCCGCGCCTCGACCTACGATCTGGGTTTTGTGCTGGGACCGCGCCTCAATGCAGCCGGCCGGCTTTCCGACATGTCGCTCGGTATCGAATGCCTCGCTACCGGCAATATGGGACGCGCGATGGAAATCGCCGCCCAACTCGACCGTCTCAATCGCGAGCGCCGCTCCATCGAATCCGACATGCAGGACACCGCGCTGGCGAGCCTGGAGCGCATGACGTTCAGCGACAGTTACACGCTGAGCCTGTTCGATCCGGGCTGGCACCAGGGCGTGGTCGGCATCGTCGCCTCGCGCATCAAGGACCGCTTTCACCGCCCGGTGATTGCGTTTGCGCGCGGCAATGGGGATGAAATCAAGGGCTCGGGGCGTTCGATCAGCGGCCTGCATTTGCGCGATGCGCTCGATCTGGTGGCCAAGCACCATCCCGGACTGTTGCTGAAGTTCGGGGGACACGCCGCCGCCGCAGGTTTGACCCTGCGCGAAGCCGACTTCGAGCGCTTCCGCGCGGCATTCGAGGAAGCCGCCCAGGCGCTGCTGACGCCGGCCGATCTCGAGCGCCAGATCGAGACCGACGGCCCGCTGGAACCCGGGCTCATGACGCTGGAGATCGCCCACGCGCTCGATCAGCAGGTCTGGGGCCAGGGTTTTCCGCGCCCGGTCTTCGACGATCGTTTCGAGGTGGCCAGTCAGCGCATCGTCGGCGAGCGGCACCTGAAACTGCGCCTTTCCCGCGCCGGCCGCAGCGTGGAGGCCATGCTGTTTCGCCATGATCAACCGCTGCCACCGGCGATCCGCGCGGTCTACCGGCTCGAGGTCAACGAATTCAACGGCAGCCGCAGCCTGCAACTGATGCTCGAACACTGGCAACCGGCGGAATAAGCGGTCCGCATTGTATAATCACGGTTTTCGCGAGATTGCCATGGAAGCAGAACACATCAACGCCATCGCCAAGCAACTGCAGGACGTCGAAAGCCGCGCTGCGGAACTGCGGAGGTATCTTTGACTTCGACACCAAGCAGAGGCGCCTGGTAGAGGTCATCGGCCTGGCCGAAGACCCGGCCGTATGGAGCGACAACAAGCGCGCGCAGGATCTCGGCCGGGAGCGCAAATCCCTCGAAGCGGTGGTGCAAACCCTGACGCAGCTCGACAGCGGGCTGCGTGACGCCAGGGAACTGTTCGGCATCGCCAAAGCCGAGCAGGATGACGCCACGCTGACCAGCATTGCCCACGACGCCGACGACCTCGAGAAAAAAGTGGCGGACATGGAGTTCCGCCGCATGTTTTCCAACCCGATGGACCCCAACAACTGCTTCGTCGACATCCAGGCCGGTTCGGGCGGCACCGAAGCCCAGGACTGGGCCTCGATCCTCGAGCGCATGTATCTGCGTTACTGCGAACGCAAGGGGTTCAAGGCCGAGCTGCTCGAAGAATCGCCGGGTGAAGTTGCCGGCATCAAAGGCGCCGTGATCCGGGTCAATGGCGACTATGCCTACGGTCATCTGCGCACCGAGACCGGCGTGCACCGCCTGGTGCGCAAGTCGCCGTTCGACGCCAACAACCGGCGCCACACCTCGTTCGCCAGCGTCTCGGTCTATCCCGAGGTCGACGAAACGATCGAAATCGAGATCAATCCCGCCGATCTCAGGGTCGACACCTACCGCGCGTCCGGCGCCGGCGGGCAGCACATCAACAAGACCGACTCCGCGGTGCGCCTCACTCACCTGCCGACCGGCATCGTCGTGCAATGCCAGAGCGACCGCTCGCAGCACCGCAACCGCGCCGAAGCGATGGCGATGATGAAGTCCCGGCTCTACGAGCTCGAGTTGAGAAAGCGCAACGAGGAAAAGCAGGCGCTGGAAGACGCCAAGACCGACATCGGCTGGGGCCACCAGATCCGCTCCTACGTGCTCGACCAGTCGCGCATCAAGGATCTGCGCACCAACGTCGAGACCGGCAACACCCAGGCCGTGCTCGACGGCGACCTCGACGATTTCATCAGCGCCAGCCTGAAACAAGGGCTTTAAGAGTCCCCAAAGGAAAAGCCATGGAAGACCAGCAAGCACCCGCCCCGCTCGGACACCAACAAGATCATCGAAGAACGCCGCGCCAAGCTGAAAGCGCTGCGCGAGGCCGGCACCGCCTATCCCAACGATTTCCACCGCGAGCACCTTGCGGCGGACCTGGCCGAAAAATTCGGAAACAGCGAGCGCGCCGCGCTGGAACAGGACCCGGCCCCCGCGAAAATTGCCGGTCGCATCATGTTGAAGCGCGTAATGGGCAAGGCGAGTTTCGCCACCGTCCAGGACATGAGCGGACAGATCCAGGTCTATGTCTCCGACGGCGATACCGGAAAGGACAGCCACGACGCGTTCAAACACTTTGACATCGGCGACATCATCGGCGTCGAGGGGGGGTTGTTCAAGACCCAGAAAGGCGAGCTCACGGTGCGCGCCCGGCAGCTGCGCCTGCTTGCCAAATCACTGCGGCCGCTGCCCGAGAAATTTCACGGGCTCACCGACCAGGAGCTCAAGTACCGGCAGCGCTATGTCGATCTCATCGTCAACGAGGACACGCGAACGGTGTTCGCGCAACGCTCGCGCATCATCCAGGCCACCCGCGATTTCTTCCTTGCGCGGCGCTATCTCGAAGTCGAGACGCCGATGATGCACCCGATACCCGGCGGCGCCGCGGCGCGTCCGTTCGAGACCCACCACAATGCGCTCGACATGCAGCTCTTCCTGCGCATCGCCCCGGAGTTGTATTTGAAGCGGCTGGTCGTCGGCGGTTTCGAAAAAGTCTTTGAAATCAACCGCAACTTCCGCAACGAGGGCATCTCGACCCGCCACAATCCCGAGTTCACCATGGTCGAGTTCTACGTCGCCTACGAGAACTACGAGTATCTGATGGATTTCATCCAGGCCATGCTGCGCGACGTCGCGCAAAGCGTGCTCGGGACCGCGAAGATCACTTATCAGGGACGCGAAATCGATCTCGCCAAACCGTACGAGCGCCTGACCATCACCGGTGCCATCAAGAAATACCGCCCCGAGATCACCGACGCGGTGCTGAACGATCGCGATGCGCTGATCGCAAAACTGAAAGAGATGCATTTCGCCTACAAGCCCGAAGACGGCCTCGGCGGCCTGCAATTGACGCTGTTCGAAAACACCTGCGAGACCCAGCTGTTCGAGCCGACCTATATCGTCGACTATCCCGCGGAAGTGTCGCCGCTGGCGCGCCGCAGCGACAAGCGTCCGGAAATCACCGAGCGCTTCGAGCTCTATATCGCGGGCCGCGAGATCGCCAACGGCTTCTCGGAACTCAACGATCCCGAGGACCAGGCCGAGCGCTTTCAGGACCAGGTCAGGCAGAAGGATGCCGGCGACGCCGAAGCCATGCATTACGACGCGGACTATATCCGCGCCATCGAGTACGGGTTGCCGCCGACCGCCGGCGCCGGCATCGGCATCGACCGGCTGGTGATGCTGTTGACCGACAGTCCCTCGATCAGGGACGTGATCCTGTTCCCCCAAATGCGCCAGGAAGAACGGTGAACAGCAAGTCGTGAGCAGCGAACAGCAAACGCCGAGCAATTTAATTACCGCTGACCTTTTACCGCTTACTGCTTTCGGCTTACCGCTAACCGCTTACCGGTTTTATGAACCAGCCGATCTGGAAACCCTCCCCCGAACGCGTCGCGGCCGCGAACCTGACCGCGTTCATGCGCTACGTGCGCGAGCACTATGGCGTCGACGTCGATAACTACCCCGCGCTCTACGAGTGGTCGGTAACCGATCCCGAACAGTTCTGGCATGCGCTATGGCCGTTCTGCGGCGTCATCGCCGCGACCCAGGGCGACATCGTGCTCGCGGACCGCGACAAGATGCCCGGCGCCCGCTGGTTCCCGGGCGCGCGGCTCAATTTCGCGGAGAACCTGCTGCGGCGCCGCGACCAGGCAACCGCACTCGTGTTCTGGGGCGAAGACCGGATCAAGAGCCGGATCAGCTACGCCGAACTCTATGCCGAAGTCTCGCGCCTGGCGCAGGCGCTGCGCGCCGCCGGCGTGAAAAGCGGCGACCGCGTTGCGGGCTATCTGCCCAACATCCCCGGCGCCGTGATCGCGATGCTCGCCGCGGCGAGCATCGGCGCCATCTGGTCGTCGTGCTCGCCGGATTTCGGCGTGCAGGGCGTGCTCGACCGCTTCGGCCAGATCGAGCCCAAAGTACTGTTTGCCGCCGACGGCTATTTCTACAACGGCAAGACGATCGACGTCCTCGATCGCCTCAGGGACATAGCGGCAAATCTGCCGTCGCTGCAGAAACTCATCGTCGTGCCTTACACCAGCCGCGATCCGGATATCGGCGGCATTCCCAATTCCGCCAACGTGCACGACTTCATGGCGCCCTATTCGCCGCGCGGCATCGCATTCGAGCGGCTGCCGTTCGATCACCCGCTCTACATCATGTACTCGTCGGGGACCACCGGCGTGCCGAAGTGCATCGTGCACGGCGCCGGCGGCACGCTGCTGCAGCACCTCAAGGAGCATGTGCTGCACACCGATGTGAAACCGGGCGACCGCCTGTTCTATTTCACGACCTGCGGCTGGATGATGTGGAACTGGCTGGTTTCAGGACTGGCGGCGCGCGCCACCCTGCTCTTGTACGATGGCTCGCCGTTCGCAGCCGGCGGGAAAATCCTGTTCGACTACGCCGACGCCGAGCGCATGACCGTGTTCGGCACGTCAGCCAAATACATCGACGCCGCGGCAAAACTCGGGCTCGAGCCGCGCCGCACCCACAAGCTGGCCGCGCTCAGAACCATGCTTTCGACCGGCTCGCCGCTGGTCCCGGAAAGCTTCGACTACGTCTACCACAACGTCAAAAGCGACCTCCAGCTGTCCTCGATCTCGGGCGGCACCGACATCGTTTCCTGCTTCGCGCTGGGCAGCCCGCTGCTGCCGGTATGGCGCGGCGAACTGCAATGCCGCGGCCTGGGCATGAAAGTCGAGGTATTCAACGACGAAGGACGGCCGGTGCTCGGCGAAAAAGGCGAACTGGTCTGCACCGCGCCCTTTCCCTCGATGCCGCTCGGTTTCTGGAACGATCCCGACGGCGCCAAATACCACGCCGCATACTTCGAGCGCTTTCCCGGGGTGTGGTGCCACGGCGATTACGTCGAGCTCACCGCCCACGATGGACTCGTCATCTACGGGCGGTCGGACGCCGTGCTCAACCCCGGCGGCGTGCGCATCGGCACCGCGGAGATCTACCGCCAGGTCGAGCGTCTCGACGAAGTGGTCGAGAGCATCGTCATCGGCCAGCACTGGCCGCCGGGTGAAATGAGCGATGTGCGCATCGTGCTGTTCGTGCGGCTGCGCGAGGGCCTGAAGCTCGATCAGGCGTTGAGCGACAAAATCAGAAAACAGATCCGCGACAATGCGACGCCGCGGCACGTGCCGGCGATCATCGCGCAGGTCGCCGACATCCCGCGCACCAAGAGCGGGAAAATAGTCGAACTCGCCGTGCGCGATGTCGTGCACGGCCGCCCCGTCAAAAACCTCGAGGCGCTCGCCAATCCTGAAGCGCTCGATCTTTATAAAGAACTTGCCGAACTCAAGGTCTGATGTTGGTGCGGCGCGCACGTACCTGCCATCACAGCCCGCTTCCGGCGTCGCCGATTGGAGACAGCGGCGCCAAATGCCAAATAATTCCTCGTCCTGCAGCGGTTAATTTGTAAGAATTTTTTACATAACGTTTGCTGCGTCAACTGCGTGTGTAGTATCCCCGTTAACGCATCAACGTTTCCATTTTGCAAAGGAGGGATTTATGTCAGAAGCACAAAATCGTACCAGTCCCGTGGTGGTGATCGCCGCGATCGCGGTCATCATATTCAGCGCGGTGGGCGTCGGTGTCATGACCGGGATCATTCCGAGTTCTTTTTCCAAGAGCGGTGACGAGCAGGTCCTGAGCAAGGCCGATGCGCCCAAGGAGGCCGCACCAGCCGCGGCACCGGCCAAGAAAACCACGAGCAGCGCACCTGCCGTACACAGAAAGGCACAGACGGCCGATTCGACCAGGCATGCCGCCGGCGAACCGGTCCGCGTTGCTTCCGCGCCGCGCGTCTGCAACAACTGCGGCCGGATCGAAGCGGTCAACGCGATCGAACAGAAAGGCGAAGGCACCGGTCTCGGCGCAGTCGCCGGCGGCGTCATCGGTGGCGTGCTCGGCCACCAGGTCGGCGGCGGTACCGGCCGCACTGTTGCAACTGTAGTCGGCGTCGGCGCCGGCGCTCTCGCCGGTAACGAAGTCGAGAAGAGGGTGAAGAAAACGGTGCGCTACGATGTGGTGGTGCGCCTCGAAGACGGCACCTCCCGGACCTTCTCCTATCAGGCCGAGCCTGCGTTCCGCACCGGCGACAAGGTCAAGATCGTCGAAGGGGCGATTGTCGCCAACTGATTCCTCCGCATTCCTCCCCTCCTGGCCGCGCTTGTCGCGGCCTTTTTTTGTTTGCAGGGTTGACATATACCCCCATGGGGTATATTGTGCCGTCATCATGGACCAAAGCACTGTTGCCTCCCCCGCAACCAACACGGTCGACCTGCCGGTCACCGGCATGACCTGCGCGGCATGCGCTACCCGCATCGAGAAAACGCTCAACAAGCTGCCCGGCGTCGACGCCACCGTCAACTTCGCGACCGAACGCGCTCACGTCGTGATTGCCGGAGCGCAGACGCAGCCATCCGATCTCGTCGCCGCCGTTCGCAAAGCCGGCTACGACGTGCCCGAGCACAGTGTCGCGCTCGCCATCGAAGGCATGACCTGCGCGGCGTGCGCGACCCGCATCGAGAAAGTGCTCAACAAAATCCCGGGCGTGACGGCCAGCGTCAACTTTGCTTCAGAAAAAGCACGGATCCACTACCCTCCCGGAGGCACGGATGTCGCCGCTCTCATCACTGCGGTACGCAAGGCAGGGTACGACGCCCATGAGATTGCCGGTGTCAGCCGGGATGAGGAAAAGGCGCGCAGCGCCGCCGCCTACCGCGCGGAACTGACGAGGTTCTGGATATCGGTCGCACTCACCCTGCCCTTCATGGTACAGATGATTTTCATGTTCTTCGGCTCGGAACACGGGTTTCTGCCACCCTGGCTGCAACTGGCGCTGGCAACGCCGGTCCAGTTCTGGATCGGCAAGCGTTTTTACCTCGGTGCGTATCACGCATTGCGCGGTGGCGGCGCCAACATGGACGTGCTGATCGCGCTCGGCACCAGCATGGCCTATTTCTATAGTGCGTCGGTGGTCGCCTTCAGCTTGCCCCTGCATGTCTATTTTGAAGCGAGCGCCACTATTATCACGTTGATTTTAATGGGCAAATTGCTTGAGGCGCGGGCCAAGGCAAAAACCACGGAGGCGATCGAGGCACTGATCAAGCTGCAGCCCAAGACCGCACGCATCGAACGCGACGGCAGCATCGTCGAAGTCGAGACTGCGCAGGTCAAAGTCGGGGACGTGTTCATCGTGCGTCCCGGCGAAAGCATACCGGTCGACGGCACCGTCATCGACGGCGCATCGAGCATCAACGAAGCGATGCTGACGGGCGAAAGCCTGCCCGTGGCCAAGGAGTCCGGCATGAAGGTGTTCGCCGCGACACTCAACCAGCAGGGCCTGCTCAAGTGCCGCGCCACCGGTGTCGGGGCCGACACGGCGCTGGCCGCGATCGTCCGCCTGGTGGAGGAAGCGCAGGGTTCCAAAGCACCGATCCAGCGCCTGGCGGATGTGATCTCGGGCATTTTCGTGCCGGTTGTGGTCGGCATCGCCATCCTCACGCTGGCCTTGTGGTGGTGGTTTTCAGGCGATTTTACGGGTGCACTGATCAACGCCGTCGCGGTGCTGGTCATCGCCTGCCCGTGCGCGCTGGGGCTGGCTACGCCGACCGCCGTGATGGTCGGCAGCGGCGCCGGCGCGCGCGCCGGCATCCTGATCAAGAACGCGGCGGCGCTCGAGCACGCGGGGAAAATCGATACGCTGGTCGTCGACAAGACCGGCACACTGACCGTCGGCAGACCGGCGGTCACCGATGTTGTCGCGCTGGGCAGCACCTCCGCGGATCACGTCATTCAGGTGGCCGCCACACTCGAGTCCGGATCGGAGCACCCGCTCGCGAAAGCCGTGCTCGATCACGCCGCAGCAGCAAACATTACATTCGTCCCGATGACCGCGTTCAATGCGATTCCCGGCAAAGGCGTGCAGGCCGAGATCGACGGCAAGGCGGCTGCTCTGGGTTCCCCGCGTTTCATCGCCGGCCTTGGCATTGCCTTCGATGCCGGGCAAGTTGCAGCGCTGCAGAACCAGGGGAAAACCGTGATCGTCATCGCCCGCGACGGCCGCGCGGTTGGCCTCATCGCCATTGCCGATCCCCTGCGCCCGACCTCGCGTGCTGCCATGGAACGGCTGGCGCAGCTCGGCATCGATGTCATCATGCTGACCGGCGACAACGAAGTTACGGCAAAGAGCATCGCCGCCCAGGCCGGCATCGCCCATTTCGAAGCCGAAATCCTGCCGCAGGACAAGTCCGAACGGGTCAACCAGCTGAAGCGGCAGAAGCGCGTGGTCGGCATGGTCGGCGACGGCGTCAACGACGCCCCCGCCCTCGCCGCGGCCGACGTGAGCTTCGCCATCGGCGCGGGTTCGGATATCGCGATACACGCCGCGGACATCACGCTGATGCGCAATGACCTGATGAGCGTGGTCGATGCGATCAGCCTGTCGCGCAGCACGCTCGGCAAGATCAGGCAGAATCTGTTCTTCGCGTTTTTCTACAACGTGCTCGGCATCCCGCTGGCGGCGATCGGCATGCTGAGTCCGGTCATCGCCGGCGCCGCAATGGCGATGAGTTCGGTATCGGTCGTCAGCAATTCGCTGCTGCTCAAGCGCTGGCGGCCTGCGAAAACGTGATGCGTAATGGGCTAATGGGTGAGCGGTCTTTCCCACGTCACTCAACACTCATCACTAAACACTCATCACTTTAAAAAGGAGACACACATGGAAACCGCGGTAGTGAAAATCAAAGGAATGACCTGCATGGGTTGCGTCGGCAGCGTGAAGCGGGTGTTGCAGGGCATTGCCGGCGTGAAGACCGCCGACGTTTCGCTCGACCAGGCCCAGGCAACGCTGCAATACGACGCCGCCGTCACCGGCCCCGCCCAATTCAAGGCCGCAATAGAGGACGCCGGGTATGAGGTTGTCTGACAAAGCGCCGAGAGCGCCGCATCCCGCCGCCCAGGAATGCCATCCCAAACATGTGGTGCAGCCGCACAAGGCCGCATTGCTGAAGCGCCTTAATCGCATCGCCGGCCAGGTGCGGGGCATCTCGAGCATGATCGAACAGGACCGTTACTGCGTCGACATCCTGACGCAGATTTCAGCGATCCATTCGGCCCTCGATGCGGTTTCGATGCAGTTGCTGAGGGATCACACCCAGGGTTGCGTGCAGGCGGCCATCAAATCCGGCAACGGCAAGCCCGCCATCGAAGAGTTGTTGCAGGTGGTGCAAAAATTCACGCGTTGAAGGCCACCGTCAATTCCACAGCTGCCACCACGGCGTGGTGCTCTTGGGTCCGCCCTTCAGGTAAACGCTGTTGGGAAAATTCTTCAGCATCACGCGCTCCGCATCGTTGCGCAGATCCGTCATGCCCAGCGCGTCGTAGGACTTCACCATGATCAGCAGCCCTTCCTCGTTGGCCGGCGCCTGCGGATAGGTTTTCAGCGAGTACTGCGCCCGGTTGGCCGCCGCAACATAGGCGCCGCGCTTCAGGTAGTAACGCGCGACATGCACCTCGTGCGAAGCAAGTGCGTTGACCAGGTAATTCATGCGCGCCACCGCGTCGGGCGTGTATCTGCTTTTCGGAAAACGCGTCACCAGTTCCTTGAAGGCGGCGAAAGCCTCGCGTGCCGACTTCGGGTCGCGCTCCGTCATGTCCTGGTTGCTGACGAAACCCATGATGCCGAGGTTGTCGGTGAAATTGGCGAGCCCCTTCAGGTAATACACGTAATCGACGCTGGGATGATTGGGATGCAGCTTGATGAAGCGGTCGCAAGCGGCGAGCGCGGAAGCCGTGTCGTCGTTCTTGTAATAGGCGTAGGCGACCTCGATCTGCGCCTGCTGCGCGAAGCGGCCGTAGGGGTAGCGCGACTCGAGCGTTTCGTAGAGCTTGATCGCCTTGTCGTAGTCGCCGCCGTTGAGCTCGGACTTGGCTTCGGAGTAAAGCTTGGGCGCCGACCAGCCCTTGGTCTCGTCGACCACCTCCGGCAGCAGGCTGCACGCGCCGAGCAACAGGGCGAGACTCAAACTCAGAATTGCCGCTAAACTATATCGCATAATGAGCACCACAAAAGAATCCGCGGATTATACTGCAAAGGCCGCTGCGCCAGCCCGCCTCGAACTGACCGTCCCCGGCAATTGCGCCGGCTTGCGGTTGGACCAGGCGCTTGCCCGTTTGTTGCCGGATTTTTCGAGGAACCGCCTGAGCCTCTGGGTGCGCCGCGACCAGGTTACCGTCGATGGACGCACGGCCGCGCCCCGTCAGAAAGTATGGGGCGGGGAAAAAATCAGCGTGCTGCCGGAACCCGATCCGCAGGCGCTCGCCTTCCAGCCGGAGGACATTCCGCTCGATATCGTGTTCGAGGACGACACCCTGCTGGTCGTCAACAAGCCGGCCGGACTGGTGGTCCATCCCGGCAGCGGCAACTGGCAGGGCACCCTGCTCAACGCACTGCTGCAGCACGCGCCCCTGCTCCGGCACCTGCCGCGCGCCGGCATCGTGCATCGCCTGGACAAGGAAACCAGCGGACTGCTGGTCGTCGCCAAGACGCTGGCAGCCCAGACCGATCTGGTGCGCCAGTTGCAGGCGCGCAGCGTCACGCGCGAGTATCTCGCGGTTGCGCACGGTCGCATTGCGCGCGACGGCAAGGTCGAGGCGCCGATAGGCCGCCATCCGGTCAAGCGCACGCGCATGGCAGTCGTCGCCGGCGGCAAGCCCGCGGTCACGCATTATCATGTCGTTGAACATTTCGCGCATGCCACGCTGCTGCGCTGCCGGCTCGAGACCGGGCGCACGCACCAGATTCGCGTGCACCTTGATTCCATCGGCCACCCGCTGGTCGGCGACCCGGTTTACGGCAGAAAACCGGCGCACAAGCCGCCCCATGAACTCTATTTCCGGCGGCAGGCGCTGCACGCGGAAAAGCTGGCGCTGGTTCATCCGCTCTCGAAGAAAAGTCATGTCCTGGCACGCCAAGTTGCCTGACGACATGCACGAACTGATCGCCATTCTGCGGGCGGGAACTCCCTGACATGAGCCTGCACCCGGACTGGATCGTGCCCGAGTGGCCGGCGCCCCCGAATGTCAGGGCGCTGATCACGACCCGCAACGGCGGCGTCAGCACCGGCCCTTATGCGAGCTTCAACCTCGGCCGGCGCAGCGGCGACGATCCGCAGGCCGTAGCGGCGAACCAGCGCGCCTGCGCGGCCTGCTGCCACAGGAGCCGAAGTGGCTGAAGCAGGTACATGGCACGCGCGTCGCAGATGCCGATGCACCGGATGAAATGCCCGAGGCCGATGCCAGCATCGCGCGCCACGCCGGCACCGTATGCGCGGTCATGATCGCCGACTGCCTGCCGGTATTGCTGTGCGACCGGAAGGGTTCCGTGGTCGCCGCCGCCCATGCCGGATGGCGCGGACTGGCAGTGCGGCGTGATCGAAAATACCGTGCGAGCAATGGCCGGGCCGGCGCCGCGCCGGCCGAACTGCTCGCCTATCTCGGCCCGGCCATCGGCCCCTCCGCTTTCGAGGTCGGCAGCGACGTGCGACGATGCGTTTCTTGCACGCGATCCGCTGCTGCGCGCAGGCATTCACGCCGTATCGCCAGGGCAAATGGCTGGCCGACCTGTTCATGCTCGCACGGCAGCGCCTCGCACGCTGCGGCGTCGGCAGGTATTTACGGCGGTGGTTTGTGCACCTATCCGATCCGCAACGATTCTATTCGTATCGCCGCGACAAAACCACGGGCCGCATGGCCGCGCTGATCTGGCGCGAGAACCCGGACTGATTTTTGCCGGTCGGATAACGTATAATCACGCGTTTTGCAGAATGCGGCCCCTGGCAGCAACCCCTGCCGGCCGGTTTCGCCCCCACACCTCATGACCATACTGGCCTGGATCGTCGCCACCACCGTGCTGGGCGGTTTCCTGTCGGTCGTCGCCGCGGCGATCATCGCGCTCAATGCCAAAGCCAGCCACGTGCCGATACTGATCAGCTACGCGGTCGGCACGCTGCTCGGCGCGGTATTCCTCGAAATCCTGCCGCATGCCTTCAGCATTGCGCCGCAGCCCGGAGCGCATGGCGGCAACCATCCTTGTCGGCATCCTGTTGTTTTTCGTGCTGGAAAAGCTGGTGCTGTGGCGCCACTGCCACGAGGAGGAATGCGAAGCGCACGACCCGCATGAAACCAGCCAGAATCACGATCACGGCCGCAGCGGCATGATGATCATGATCGGCGACACCTTTCACAATTTCGTCGACGGCATTCTGATCGCCGCGGCGTTTCTCGCCGATCCCGAACTCGGGCTGGTGACCGCGCTTGCGATCATCGCCCACGAAATACCGCAGGAAGTCGGCGATTTCGTGATCCTGCTGCATTCCGGCTACAGCAAGCGCCAGGCGCTTCGCGCTCAACATGCTGTCCGAGCCTGGCGATGATGGTGGGCGGGGTGCTCGCCTATTTCGCGCTGCAGACCATGCAGAACTGGATCCCGTCACTGCTCGGGCTCGCCGTCGCCAGCATGATCTACGTTTCGGTAGCCGACCTGATCCCCGGCCTGCACCGGCGCCCGGAAATCCGGGACACAGTGCAGCAGGTCGTCCTGATCGCGCTCGGCGTCGCCACGATCTGGCGGGTCGGCGCACTCGCGCACTCTCACGGCTAGGCGCTGTTCTGCGCGCGGACTAACATGCTATTGTTGGCGGGTGTCCGGGCCCGACGTGTCCAAAATCTGCAACATGGCGGCGCCAGACGCTCGACTGATCACAGGATACCGTTGCCTGCCCGATGAACCCGCATGCCGATGCCATCGAAGCCCTGACCGCGCTCAACCGCAAGTTCATCGAGCAGGCGGTCGAGCCGCTGGTGCAGGACGGCAGCCTCGATAGCTCGGAGATTTTCAAAGTCACTGGCTGCCGAGCGTCGCCGAGGACAGCGAGCGCTGGCTCGAAATCCAGAACCGCTACTACCAGCGCACAGCTCGAACTGTGGTCGGACGCTGGCGCCGCCGGCGGCGACGCTGCCGCACACACCAGTCGCCACCCCTGACCCGGCCGACCGCCGCTTTCGCGCCCAGGAATGGCAGCGAACCCTATTTCGACTATCTCGAGCAATCCTACCTGCTCAACGCGCGCTGGGTCGACGAGATCGTCGACAACGCCAAGCTGGAACCCCAAGCCAAGAGAAAATTCGCTTTCTACGCGCGGCAGATGGTCGACGCCATGTCGCCGGCCAACTTCCCGGCGAGCAACCCCGAGGCGCTGAAGCTCGCCGCGGAAACCCAGGGCGAGAGCGTGACCCGCGGGCCTGAAAAATCTTGCCCGGGACCTCGAAAAAGGCCTGGTGTCGATGACCGACGACAGCGCTTTCGAGGTCGGACGCAATCTCGCCGTCACGCCGGGCGCGGTGATCTTCGAGAACGAGTTCCTCCAGCTCATCCAGTACCGCCCGCTGACCGAAACGGTCTACGGCCGGCCGCTGCTGATGGTGCCGCCGTGCATCAACAAGTACTACATCCTCGACCTGCAGCCGGAGAATTCCCTGGTGCGCTACGCGGTCGAGCAGGGTCATACCGTGTTCATGGTGTCGTGGCGCAATGTGCCCGCGGCCATGGGCCGCGCGACCTGGGATGATTACCTCGAGCACGGCGTGATCAAGGCGATCGACGTTGTCGCCGAAATCTGCGGCGCGGACAAGATCAACGTGCTCGGTTTCTGCGTCGGCGGCACGCTCGCTGGCCGGCGCTCGCCGTGCTGCGCGCGAAAGGCCGTGCCCCGGCCGCCAGCCTGACGCTGCTCGCCACGATGCTCGACTTCTCCGACACCGGCGAACTGAGCGTATACATCGACGAGGCCTACATCGCGCAAGCGCGAACAGGACTTCGCGCGAAGGCGGCGTGCTGCACGGCAGGGAACTCGCGCTGACCTTCGCCAGCCTGCGCGCCAACGACCTGATCTGGCACTACGTGGTCAACAACTATCTGAAGGGCATGACCCCCGAGCGCCTTCGACCTGCTCTACTGGAACAGCGACAGCACCAATCTGCCGGGCGCCATGTACGTCTACTACGTGCGCAACATGTATCTCGAGAACAAGCTGCGCGTGCCCGGCGCAGCTGACGATGTGCGGCGTGCCCGCCGATCTGGGCAGGATCGCGCTGCCGACCTACGTGCTGGCGACGCGCGAAGACCATATCGTGCCGTGGAAGACCGCGTATGCCAGCGCGCGGCTGCTCGGCGGCAAAATTGACTTCGTGCTGGCCGCCAGCGGCCATATTGCCGGCGTCATCAATCCGGCGACGCGGAACCGCCGCAACTACTGGTTGAACGAACAGTTCGGCGACGATCCGGAGCGATGGCTGGCGCATGCCGACACAGCGTCCGGGCAGTTGGTGGACGCACTGGAGCGCCTGGCTCGCGCAACATGGCGGCGACCGGGCGGCCGGCGCGCACGGCGCTTGGCAACGCGGGCCTACCAGGAAATCGAGCCGGCTCCGGGCCGTTACGTCAAGGCAAAGCCAGCCGATCTGATCTAGCTCAAAGTCGGGCGTGGAATATGCAGTTAGTATTTGACGTGTTTGAATCTACCCAGGAGGATCCAAAATGGCACAACGAATTGCAGTGGTAACCGGCGGCATGGGCGGGATCGGCGAAGCGATCTGCGTGAGGCTGTCGACAATGGGCTTCCGGGTGGCCACCACCTACTCTTCCAGCAACACCAAGTCCGCGCAGTGGCTGCAGGACATGAAGGCCCAGGGCCACGACTTCTACGCGGTCCAGGCCGACGTCGCCGACTTCGATTCCTGCCAGAAAGCGGTCGCCAAGATCGCGGCCGACGTCGGGCCCATCGACGTACTGGTCAACAACGCCGGCATCACGCGCGACACGACCTTCAAAAAAATGGACAAGACCAACTGGGACGCGGTGATGAGAACCAACCTCGACAGCGTGTTCAACATGACCAAGCCGGTATGCGACGGCATGGTCGAACGCGGCTGGGGACGCATCATCAACATCTCCTCGGTCAACGGCCAGAAAGGCGCATTCGGCCAGTCCAACTATTCGGCGGCCAAAGCCGGCATGCACGGTTTCACCAAGGCGCTGGCGCTCGAGGTCGCGCGCAAGGGCGTGACGGTCAATACCATCTCCCCCGGCTACATCGGCACCAAGATGGTGATGGCGATCCCGAAAGATGTCCTCGATACCAAGATCATCCCGCAGATTCCGCTGGGCCGCCTCGGCAAGCCCGAGGAAGTCGCCGCGCTGGTGGCCTACCTGTGCACGGATGAAGCCGCGTTCGTCACCGGTGCGAACATCGCCATCAACGGCGGCCAGCACATGTTCTGAGCAGCAGGCAAAAAAAACCCACCGGTATTGCCGGTGGGCTGAACCTTTATAGACAGGAGGGGGTCCTGATCAATAAAGGAGGAGGAGATCGTTAAGCGGCGTGCTTTTTCGCGCCGGCCTTCGTCGCGCTGACCGCTGCCGCCGTCGCCGACTTGAGATTGGATTCGGCCGCTTCGGCAAACTGCTTGGCGGTCTTGGTCAGCGTTTCAACCATCGCGTTGGTCGTGGCGAGCGTCTGCTTGATCGCCGCAACCGCGGGTTCGGCGCCTGCCGGGGCCGATTTGGCGGCCTCGTCCACCCACTGCGCCACATCGCGGTTGAATGCCGCAAAACGCTGTTCCATCAGCTTGCCCAGTTCGGCCTGCGTCTTCGAGGCCAGGTCGTAAACGCTGCGCGAGTACGCAGCCATCTGTTCCATGCTGTCTTCCATCACCTTGGTGCGTAACTCGGTCAGCTGTTGCGGATCGCCTTTCGCTTCGGACAGGGACTTCACATTCTTGAGATTGCCCTCGAGCATGTCCTTGGCCACATCGAGCTGCATGCGGACCAGCTTCTCGGCGTTTGCCATCGATACCTGCGCCAGCTTCACCGCCGTCTCTACCGTGCTGCGATTCAGTTCAACCACATTTTCGGGTAACTTGACCATGACTGTTCTCCTTGGATTCAAGGCCGCTCTTTCCGCTGCGGCCACACTCACCATTGCTGCGCTGCACCATTAATAATATAGTGCTGAGAATCTACGATGTCAAGTATTTTTTGTGCGATGCGCCATTTCTGGGACTGAACTCCATATCCTTGATTTTCCAAGATTTTCCAATGCTCTTGGATTGCATTGCAGCAACTATTCTGGAATAATGTTTTTCTGCCACCTTGTCGGGACTTGCCATGACCCAACAGTCCAGAATCATCAAGAAGTATCCGAATCGCCGCCTTTATGACACCGACAACAAGCAGCTACATCACGCTGGTCGACGTCAAGAAGCTGGTGCTCGACAGACGCCGAATTCCGGGTCGAGGACGCCAAGACCAAGGAGGACCTGACCCGCAGCATCCTGCTGCAGATCATTCTCGAGGAAGAAACGCGCGGGCGCGCCGATGTTCTCGAGCGACATGCTGTCGCAGATCATCCGCTTCTACGGCAACGCCATGCAGGGCATGATGGGCAACTACCTCGAGAAGAACATCCAGACCTTCATCGAAATGCAGAAACGGCTGCAGGAACAGTCGCGGCAGATGTACGGCGAGAACCCCATGCTCAGTTCCGACGCGTGGGGCGAATTCGTCAAGATGCAGGGCCCGGCGATCCAGGGCCTGATGGGCAGCTATCTCGAGCAAAGCGCCAACGCGTTCCTGGAAATGCAGCAGCAGCTGCAGAAGCAGACGCGCAACCTGTTCGGCGGATTTCCTTTCCCCGGCTTCGGCGGCGCCGCACCCGGCCGCACGGAGGCGCCGGCCCCTGAACCAGGCAAGACCGACAATAAAGAAAACAAGAGCTGACGCGTCACCGCCCGGCCCGTTCCTCCCCGACATTCCACGCAGTGCCTAAGCCTCTACCCAAGGTCGGTTTCGTTTCGCTCGGCTGTCCCAAGGCGCTGGTCGATTCCGAACGCATCCTCACCGCAGCTGCGCGCCGAGGGCTACCTGATCGCGCCCTCCTACGACGGACGCCGACCTGGTCGTCGTCAACACCTGCGGCTTCATCGATTCGGCGGTCGAGGAATCGCTCGACGCCATCGGCGAGGCGCTCGCCGAAAACGGCAAGGTGATCGTCACCGGCTGTCTCGGCGCCAAGGGCGACATCGTGCAAGCAAGCGCACCCGCAGGTGCTCGCCGTCACCGGCCCGCACGCCACCGACGAAGTGATGCGCGCGGTGCACGCGCACCTGCCGCAGCCGCACGACCCGTTCACCGACCTGGTCCCGCCGCAGGGCATCAAGCTCACGCCGCGGCACTACGCCTACCTCAAGATCGCCGAGGGCTGCAACCACCGCTGCACCTTCTGCATCATCCCGTCGATGCGCGGCGATCTCGTCAGCCGGCCGATCGGCGAAGTGATGCAGGAAGCGGAAAACCTGGTCAAGGCCGGCGTCAAGGAACTGCTGGTGATCTCGCAGGACACCAGCGCCTACGGCGTCGACGTCAAGTACCGCACCGGCTTCTGGGGCGGCCGGCCGCTCAGGACGCGCATGACCGAACTCGCCGCGCGCGCTGGGCGAACTGGGCGTGTGGGTGCGGCTGCACTACGTCTATCCCTACCCGCACGTCGACGAAGTGATCCCGCTGATGGCGGAAGGAAAAATCCTGCCCTACCTCGACGTGCCGTTCCAGCATGCGAGCCCGCGCATCCTCAAGCTCATGAAGCGCCCGGCGAACGCCGAAAACACGCTCGCGCGCATCCGCGCCTGGCGCGCGATCTGTCCCGAGCTCACCATCCGCAGCACGTTCATCGTCGGTTTCCCCGGCGAAACCGAGGCCGAATTCGAAGAACTGCTCGCATTTCTCGAAGAAGCGCAACTCGACCGCGTCGGCTGCTTTGCCTACTCGCCGGTCGCAGGCGCCGCCGCGAACGAGCTGCCGGATCACGTGCCCGAAGAAGTCAAGGAGGAGCGCCGCGCGCGCTTCATGGCGGCTGCAGGAGAAAATCAGCGCCGCGCGTCTCAAGCGCAAGGTCGGCAAGACGCTCACCGTGCTGGTCGATGAAGTCGGCGACAACGGGGCGGTGGCGCGCTCGAGCGCCGATGCGCCGGAGATCGACGGCCTGGTGTTCATCGAAAAACCGGGCAAGC
The DNA here is from genome assembly GCA_963734595.1 of uncultured beta proteobacterium. Classification (GTDB taxonomy): domain Bacteria; phylum Pseudomonadota; class Gammaproteobacteria; order Burkholderiales; family SG8-41; genus CAKKQX01. The sequence continues at coordinate 123,144 of CAVTHV010000026.1, read as the reverse complement.
TCAGGGCCGGCGAATTCGCCCGCGTGAAAATCACCGGCTCGGACGCGCACGACCTGCGGGGAACGCAGCAGGCCTGATGTGGGACAGGCTCAAGCGCTGGGCGCGAGGAACTGAAGAACGACGGCCTCACGCTGTGGTTCTGCTGCCGGCATCCGGACATGCCGTTGCTGCCCAAGATTCTCGCCACCTTGGTGGTCGGTTATTTTCTGAGCCCGATCGATCTCATCCCCGATTTCATCCCGGTGCTGGGCTATCTCGACGAACTCATCCTGCTGCCGCTCAGTATTTATTTCATCCTCAAGCTGGTGCCCGGTCCGGTGCTCGCCGAGTGCCGGGCCCAGGCCGCGGCCTGGATCGCCAGCCATCACCCCACGCCGAAGAGCATCGCCGCCGCGGTGGTCATCATGATCTTGTGGATGCTTCTCTTCGCGGCGCTGTGGAAATACTACGGCGCGAGCCTGATGAAGCGGTTCGGCACGGCCTGAAGGTCAGGCAGGAAACGGGCCTGCGAGCGCGGGGGCCTTGCCGCGGCAGGCCTCAAGGAATGCCGTCACTTCCCCGAGATCGCGCGTGCGCTTCATCGGCGGCAGGCTGCGCAAGATGCGCTTGCCGTAGGATTTCGACACCAGCCGCGGATCGCAGATCATCAGCACGCCGCGGTCGGTCTCGTCGCGGATCAGCCGCCCCGCACCCTGCTTCAGCGTGATCACCGCCTGCGGCAACTGGTATTCCATGAACGAGTTGCGCCCCTCGCGGTTCATCTTGTCGATGCGCGCCGCGAGCACCGGGTCATCGGGCGGCGCAAACGGCAGCCGGTCGATCACCACCAGCGACAACGCCTCGCCGCGCACGTCCACGCCTTCCCAGAACGACTGGCTGCCGACCAGCACCGCGTTGCCGAGCTTGCGGAAGCGCTCCAGCAGTTCGGTGCGCGAGCCCTCGCCCTGCATCAGCAGCGGAAATTCCCAGCCTCTCGCCTCGAATTCGCTGCCGAGCGTTTCGTGCGCTTCGCGCATCGCGCGCAGGCTGGTGAACAGCAGGAACGCGCGGCCGCCGCTCGCCTCGATCACCGGCAGCGCGGCATCGACCACCGCCCGCGTGTACTCGCGCGTATTCGGCTCGGGCAGGCCGTGCGGCGCGTAGAGCAGCGCCTGGCTCTGGAAATCGAACGGGCTGTCCCAGCTCGCGGTCTGCGCCTCTTCCAGGCCCATCTCGCCGCTGTAATGGCTGAAGTCGCCGCCCACCGACAGCGTGGCCGAAGTGAAAATCCAGGCGCGCGCATGGTCGCTCATCTGCTTGCGGAAAATTTCCGCGATCGACAGCGGCGTCGCGTTCAGCTGCAGCGAGTGGCTGAACACCTCGATCCAGCGCACGGTGCTGCCGTCCCCGCCCTCGCGCCAGCGCGCGATCTGCTCGGTCAGCGCCACCGCGCGCTGCCAGCATTTCTCCAGCCCTTCGCTGCGCTCCGCCTGCGTCTTCAGCAGTCCGTTGATTTTATTCAGTTTTTCAACAACGTTCGACAATGCGCCATCGAATGCGTCCCGGTCCTTCAGCGCATTCAGCGGCAGGCGGGCATTGTCCTCGCTGCGCGCGAGACGCAGATCGCGCGCCGCCTTGTCGAGCGCCTGCGCCGCTTCCGGCAGCGGCGCGAAATCCTTCGCCGCCACTGCCGCTTCCATGCGCGTATCGCGCGCAAGTTCGATCAGCTGCGAAGTCGACAGGCGCTCGCCGAAAAAAAGACTCGCGGTTTCCGGCAACTGGTGCGCCTCGTCGAAGATCACCGTGTTGCACGCCGGCAGCAGTTCCGTCACGCCCTCGTCGCGCAGCATCACGTCGGCGAAGAACAGGTGATGATTGACCACCACGACGTCGGCGGCGAGCGCCTGCTTGCGCGCCTCCATCACGAAGCACTTGTCGTAATGCTCGCACGAGGAGCCGAGGCAGTTCTCGCGCGTCGAAGTCACATACGGCCAGACCCCGGCGTTTTCCGGCACGTCGGCGAGATCGCTCTTGTCGCCGGAGCGCGTATTTTTGGCGTAGCTCGCGATGCGCTGCAGATAATGCGTGTCCTCGCGCGTCGGCAGCCGGCCCGTGGCGAGCGCCTGCGCCAGATGATAGTGGCAGACGTAGTTGGCGCGGCCCTTGAGCAGCGCCACCGACACCGGCGCCTTCAGCGCCGCGCGCACCGTCGGGATGTCGCGGTCGAACAGCTGGTCCTGCAGCGTCTTGGTGCCGGTGGAAATGATGACCTTGCCGCCGGACAGCAGCGCCGGCACCAGATAGGCGAAGGTCTTGCCGGTGCCGGTGCCCGCCTCCACGATCAGCGTGCGGTTGCCGCGAATCGCATCGGATACCGCCCGCGCCATCTCGAGCTGGAACGGCCGCGCGCGGAAGCCGTTCACTGTCTGCGCGAGCGCGCCGCTGTCGGAAAAAATCGTATCAAGTTCAGGCACGCGGCATTGTAACGCACCCCATGGCGCCCTCCCGCATTATCGCCTGCAGCCCGCCGGGACATTCTGCGGGTAAAATCGCTTATCTCCCACACAAGGAGCGTTCATCGTGACCGCTGAAACCCGCGCAAAATCATCGGACTGGTCGTTCAATCTGAAGGACGAAACCCAGGGCATACATCGCACGCTGGCCGAAGGCATCACCACGCGCATTTTCCCCGGGCAGAACGTGATGCTGTCGGTGGTGCAGGTGGCGCCGCACGCCGAGGGCACCGTGCACAGCCATCCCGAGGAACAATGGGGCGTGCTGCTCGCCGGCGAATGCGTGCGCATCCAGGACGGCGCAGGAAATCGCCATGAAAGCCGGCGATTTCTGGTGCACGCCGGGCGGCGTGCCGCACAGCGTGCGCGCCGGCGCCGCCGGCGCCACCATCCTCGACATCTTCAGCCCGCCGCGCGCGGAATACCGCAAAGCGGGATCGGGTTTCGGCGCGACCTGAAGCGGGCGGGTAAAATAGCGCCTGCGTTTATCCGACTTCATACGAAAACCGCATGCGCCATCCGCTCCTCTTTGCGCTGTTCCTGGGTCTCGCCGCGGCATCGCCATTCGCTGCCGCGCAAAAAGTGGTCGATGTGCCGACCCGTCCGGGCGTCACCCAGCGCTTCCTCTACATTGCGCCGGCCGCGCCCAAGGCCGCGGTGGTTCTGTTCGCCGGGGGCCACGGCGGCCTGCACATCAGCGACAGCGGCGCATTCGGCTGGGGCGGCGGCAATTTCCTGGTGCGTTCCCGCCAGCTGTTTGCCGACCAGGGACTGGCGGTGGCAGTGGTCGATGCGCCTTCCGACCGCCAGAACCTCAATGGCTTTCGGGACACGCCCGAGCACGCCGCCGATATCAAGGCGGTCATCGCATGGCTGAAAGACAACGTCAAGGTGCCGGTGTGGCTCGTCGGCACCAGCCGCGGCACGCAATCCGCCGCCTACGTCGCCACCCAGCTCGTGTCCGGCGGCGGGCCCGACGGCATCGTCCTCACCTCCACCATACTCACCGACCGGCGCTCGACCCCGGTGCCGGACATGCCGCTGGAAACGCTGAAAATCCCGGTGCTGGTCGTGCATCACGAGGAGGATGGGTGCCGGCTGTGCCGGTTCGCCGACATGCCGCTTCTGATGAATAAACTGGCCGGACTGCCGCGCGTGGAATTGATCACCTACAAAGGCGGCCGCAATGTCGGCGATCCGTGCGAAGCGCGCGCCTACCATGGCTTCAATGGCCTGGAGCCTGAGGTGGTCTCCCGCATCGCCGCCTGGATCACCCCCCAACCCTTGACTCCACCACCTCCAAGACATGAAAACCCTGCCACACCTTTTTGCCAGCAATCGCGCCTGGGCCGAGAAAATGACCCGGCACGACCCGGAATTTTTCGAGCGGCTGTCGCGCCAGCAGGCCCCTGAATACCTGTGGATCGGCTGTGCCGACAGCCGGGTGCCCGCCAACGAGATCGTCGGCCTCCTGCCGGGCGAGATGTTCGTCCACCGCAACGTCGCCAACGTCGTGGTGCATACCGACCTCAACTGCCTGTCGGTGCTGCAGTTTGCCGTCGATGTGCTGCGCGTGCGCCATGTCATCGTGTGCGGGCACTATGGCTGCGGCGGCATCCACGCCGCCCTCGACAGGGAAAAGCACGGGCTCATCGACAACTGGCTGCGCCACGTGCAGGACATCCAGGAGAAATACGGCAGCGAACTGGAGGCGCTGGAAAGCGCGCGCCGCGCCGACCGGCTGTGCGAACTCAACGTGATGGAACAGGTGCGCAACGTGGCGCGCACTACCGTCGTTCAGGATGCCTGGGCACGCGCGCAGCCGCTCGCGATTCACGGCTGGATCTACGACATCAAGGACGGGCTGCTGCGCGACCTGGGGCTGACGCTGGCGAGCAGCGCCGATTTCGACGCCCTCAACCTGAATTCGATCGCCGAAGCGAACTTTAACCGATAAGTACGGCGCATCCACGTGACTCAACCGCTACAGATCTGCATGGGCGGCTATGGCCCGCCGGCTACTTCAGCACTTCGACCCTGACCAGCACGCGGCGCCTGTCGGAACCGCCGGTTGACGCGCGCCCCAGCGCGACCGACTGCTCTTTGCTGAGGTCCTGGTCCACCCCGGCGATCTCCATCCATTCGCCCAAACGCCCCGATATCGTGGTCGCCACACGCTGCACGTCGACCGCGCCGCGAGGCCGGCGGCTCAGCGTGTCGTGCTGCGGATTGATGTCGAGTGTCACGTTGTCGCCCGCCAGACGCGGCAGCACGTAAAACCCGCTGTCGACGTCGCGGTACTCGACGCTGTCGACCACCTGCGAGACCACCCGCCCGTTGACCACGGTCTGCACTTCCCGCCGCTGCGGCACCGGCACCGACTGGCCGATGCGGATGAACGCGCTGTTGCCTTCGAGCACCTGCAGGGTCTGGGAATTGCGGTCGCTCGCGACCGATCGCGAGTCGAGCCCATGCGCCCGCAACCGGTCATCGCCTTCGCCGAGCACGACGCTCCCGCCGCGGCGATCGCCGCTGCCCGGGATGGTCACGCGCGCGTGATCGTTGCCGACGCTGCCCGAAATTTCGGAATCGCGCCGGCTGCGATCGCTGTCGGCATCCTGCCTGACGGTGATCAGCAGGCGCCGCGGCATGGTATCGACGCTCGCCAGGATGCGCCGGATTTCCTGCAGATTGTCCGGCGTGGTGCGCACGATCAGCTGGTTCTGCAGACCGCTCACGCTGCCTTCGGGCGCCAGCATGGGCTGGATGCAGCGGAATCACCTGCTCCGCAGTGCGGTACTTGAGCGGGATCACTTCCAGCACCGTGGCCTGCGCCGAGGCCGGCGGCGCGAACAACACGAGCAGCGCCAGCACGGCGGCAACGCATGCCTGCCGTCTTTCGCGACGGTGGATCCCCCGCCAGGCAAACGCGCTCATGACATGCTGAACAGTACGCACCAGACGCGGGCTCAACCCTTGGCGCTGGGGCGGTAAATGAAATGGTAGACCAGCGCCACCATCAGGCTGCCGCCGACGATGTTGCCGAGCGTGACCGGAACGAGATTGGCGGCGAAGCCGGACCAGTCGAGGGTCGAGAGATCGGCGCCGGCCGGCGCCGCGACATGGCCGCGCAGAAAAATGCCCAGCGCAATGAAATACATGTTGGCCACGCTGTGCTCGAAGCCCGCGGCGACAAACGCGGAGATCGGGAAAATGATCGCCAGGATCTTGTCGGTCACGGTCCGCCCCGCCATGCACAGCCACACCGCCAGGCAGACCAGCACATTGCACAGCAGCCCCTTGAAAAGCGCCTCCATGAACGGCAATGCGGTCTTGGCCGCGGCGATTTTCAGGTACTGTTGCGCGACCGCCCCGCCATTGAATGCGCCGTGGTTGGACCAATACACCACGGCGGCAAGCCCGATCGCGCCGACGGCATTGGCGACATAGACCACCACCCAGTTGCGCGCGAGCTCGCGGGTGCTGATCATGCCGTCCGCCCAGGCCATCGCGAGCAGGTTGTTGCCGGTAAACAGCTCCGCCCCGGCCACGATCACCAGGATCAGCCCCAGCGAAAACACCACGCCGCCGAGCACCCGGCTCGCGGCAAATCCCAGATTGGCATCGCTGACGACCACCGTGTAATACAATGCACCCAGGCCGATAAACCCTCCCGCCAGCATGCCCAGCATGGCCATCTGGCACCAGCGGCATGCGTGCCTTGGTGACGCCGATTGTTTTGACCTTGGCAGCGATTTCAGCCGGTGAATAGGCCGCGGACTCGAAAATCTGGTTCATGGTGGAGCTCCTTTCAGCCCGAAAACGGGCCGGTTCAGCCGCCTAAAGTGCAAGATAGCACATTGATATTTATATTTACAATCATTTGACTATACATTATATTTCAACCATGAGATTAACTCGTTTATTGCTCATGGCCTGTCTGGCCGGGGTCTTCGGCCAGGCTGTTGCCGACGACAGCCCGACCACCCCTGCCGCGACGGGGGATTCGGTGACAGACCGTTCTCTCGCGAAAGTAGGCGAGCTGGTCCTGAACGCGATGGCTTTCCTCGGTATCCATTATAAGTACGGCGGGGCTTCGCCCGAAACCGGCTTCGACTGCAGCGGGCTGGTGAACTACGTATTCCGCCAGGCTGCGGGTCTCGCCCTGCCCCGCGAAGCGCAGGAAATCAGCCGCGTCGGCGAGAAAGTCACCCGCGAGGAACTGCAGCCCGGCGACCTGGTGTTCTTCAATACCCTGCGCCGGCCGTTCTCGCACGTCGGCATCTACGTTGGCGAGCACCGCTTTATCCACGCGCCGAGCCGCGGGGGCCAGGTCGAAATCGTCGACATGAGCGGCCACTATTGGCAGCGGCGTTACAACGGCGCCCGCCGTATCAATTTCTGAGCGCCTAGCGCGCGGCAATCCCCGATTTGGCGGCGATCTTCTGCCGGATCATGGGCAGCGCGGCGAGCGCCGCCTTTTCCCCGGCCTGGATCGCATGCTGCCGGTCCGCAAAATCGGCCAGCCCCAGACCCGATGTATCGGGCCGGAGCACGACGTCGGCCTCGGGCAGCTCGCTGCTGGCAATCGCCTGGCCCATGATCGCGAACGTCTGCAGCAGCATGTCGAGGGTATCGCCGGTCTTGCCGTAGCGCGGTTTGCTGGACACGTCGACGGCGATGATCAGGGTGGCGCCGAGTGTCTTCGCCACGTGCACCGGCACCGGGCTCACGAGCCCGCCGTCGACATATTCCCTGCCGTTGATGCTGACCGGCTGAAAGAGGCCGGGAATGCTGCTCGAGGCGCGCACCGCCATGCCGCTGTTGCCGCGGCGGAATACCATCTGCTTGCCGGACTGCAGATCGGTCGCCACCACCGCGAACACGCGGTTGAGTTTCTCGAGCGGGCGATCCTGCACGGCGCGATTGATGAAATTCTGCAGCGCTTCGCCCTTGAAAATGCCGCGGTCCGGCAGCGACCAGTCGCCGATCTGCCATTCGTCGAACTGCAAGGCCACGCGCTCCAGGTCCGTTCCGCTGTAGCCGGCGGCATAGAGCGCGCCGACAAAGCTGCCGGCGCTGGTGCCGACGACGATGTCAGGAACGATGCCCTGCGCTTCGAGCACCTTGATCACGCCGACATGGGCAAAGCCGCGCGCGGCGCCGCCGCCCAGCACGAGCGCGATTTTCGGCGGGACTGCCTTCACTGCGGTAGGCGGCGGGACCTCTTGACTTCGGTGGACGGTGGCGGGACCCCGACTGGCGCAGTCGCGCAGCCGAACAGGGTCAGCAGCAGCAAGGCGGCGGGGAAAAAACGTGAGGCGAACATGTAGGGTGCTTTCCTGATCAGGTTAACAAGCGACAACCGGGTCCGCATCGAGTTCTTCGGATCCCGAAATTAGGTGCGGTCGTGATGCGGTTTCGCAAATTTGGATGCCCGAACAAACAAGAATGGTTCTTATTTGTATTGCTTTCAGCTATCGTTATTGCTAGCATTTGGGCAATCAGCAACGCTGATGTAACACAGCTTACATGTTCATTGAATTAAAAGGATTTTTGCCCCAGATCGAAACTGGGGATGAATTTGCCAAAAATGCCGCCGACTAAATCCATCATTCCACTGCGCACGCCCCTGTTCCGCGGCGAGCGGCGTTTGCGCATCGCCCTGGTCGGCATGCCGAACGCCGGCAAGAGCACGCTGTTCAATGCGGTGTCGAGCACCGCGCCGCACACCGGCAGAACTGGCCGGCACGCACCGCGCCTACGGAGAATGCACCGTTCAGATCGGCTTCGACGAAGCCAGCGTGATCGACCTGCCGAGCATCCATTCCCTGCATCACCTCGGCACCGGACGATCTGATCGCGCTTGAAATATCTGCTGTGGGGCGACGAGCGTCCGCCCGTATCGGTGCACGAACCGGGCGGACCGCCCGCGCCGTTCGCGCCGCCCGGACCTGATCATTCAGGTGGTCGATGCCACCCGCCTGGAAAGCCATCTGGAACTCACGCTGGAACTGGCCCAGCTGGGCCGGCCCATGGTCATCGCGCTGAACATGATGGACGAGGCCTGGGAGAAGGGCCTGCACATCAACGTCAAGGCCTTGAGCAGGCATGTTGGGCATGCCGGTGGTGCCGACGGTCGCGCTGATGGGCCAGGGCATCTCGGAGTTGTTCGCCACCGCGGTGGACACCGCGCGCGAGGCCGCCTGCCCGCTGCCGCAGCCGCCAAGCAAGCACATCCGCGACAGCCTGCAGCCCTTGAGCCAGGCCCTGGACCGCCCGGAGATACACGCGGCATTCCGCGTGCCGCACCCGCTGCTGCTGACGCAGGTTCGCGGCGGGCGACCCTTATTTCCAGGACGAACTGCGCCAGCACTTCCCGCAACTGCTGCCGGAACTGCGAGCAATTGCGCAGCGAGGCGGCGCTGAAGCTGCCGCGGCCGCTGGAAGAGGAACTGCATGCCGACCGCCATCACCGCGCCGCCACGCTGTTCGAGGCCAGCACGCGCATGGGCGCGCCGCACGAGGGCCGCGGCTGGCGCTACTGGCTCGACGAACTGTTCCTGCATCCGCAGTGGGGCCTGATCGGCAGCCTGGCGGTGTTTGCCGCCGTGCTGTTCGTGGTGTTCGAGGTCAGCGCCTGGCTCGATTCCATGACCGCGGCACGCCTGGTCGAGCGCGGTCGCCGACTGGCAGCCGCATTCGACCGGCGGCGTCGTCGGCCGCGCGGTCGCCGACGGCCTGATCGGACTGGTCGGCATCGTCGTGCCCTACATGATTCCGCTGGTGCTGCTGCTGGTGGCGCTGGAAGAGGCCGGCGTGATGCAGCGCATCGCCTTCGTCGTCGACCGCGGCTTTCACCAGATCGGCCTGCACGGCGGCGTCGCCGTGCCCTTCCTGCACCGGCCTCGGCTGCAATGTCCCGGCCATCTCCGGCCGCGGCCAAGGTCGCCAGCGGCCGCGAGCGCGTGATCGCCTCGGTGCTGATCACCTTCGTTCCCTGTTCGGCGCGTTCCGCCATCATCCTCGCCCTGGCCGGCAAATACCTGGGCGGCGCGGGCGTGTTCGCCATCTTCGCGCTGACCATCGTCGTGATCGCGCGTGATGGGCCGCCTGCTGGCGCGCGACCGGCGCGAATTCGGGCCCGGGACAGGTGCAGGAAATTCCGCCCTATGCGCTGCCGCAAGTGGCGCTCGCTGCTTGCCGAAACCTGGGCGCGCACCGAGGACATGCTCACCATCGTCACCCCGCTGCTGATCGGCGGCAGCGTGGTGCTGGCCTTGCTGCATCATGTCGGCGCCGACAGCGTGATCAACACCCTGCTCACGCCGGTCACCTCGTGGTGGCTGGGCCTGCCGGTGGTGCTGGGCGTGCCGATCCTGTTCGGCATCCTGCGCAAGGAGCTGTCGCTGCTGATGATCTATCAGGCGCTCGGAACCTTCGACGTCGGCTCGCTGCTCGACTGGGTGCAGATCATGACCTTCCTGCTGTTCCTGACCTTCTACATTCCCTGCATTTCCACCTTTGCCGTGATGCTGAAGACCATCGGCCGCAGGGAGGCGCTGGTCTCCGTATCGCTGTCGGTGGGCGTGGCGCTGCTGGTGAGCGGCGTCGTGCGGCTGCTGCTCGAGGGGACAAGACTGTTTGGCGCATGATGCGCGGACAGGCAGCCGTGCGCTTTTGCGAAGCCGGCGAAGCGGCGGCGCCGTTTACTCCCTGGCAGCCTGGTTCGATTTCATCCCGGCGCGCAGCTCGCCCGCCAGATCGTGAACCGCCATCGCGTAATTGATGCTGCGGTTATAGCGCGTGATCACGTAAAAATTCTGCAATCCCAGCCAGTAGCGCGGGCCGGTTTCGGTTTGAACCAGAAACAGCGCGGCGTCAGCCTTGTCTTTCACCGGCGCGAGCGGCACGATGCCGCGACGCCTGAACTCTCCGACGCTGATTTCGGGCTTGAGGCCTGAAGTCGGCATGACATCGAATTCGCTGTCGGCGGTTTCGGCCGGAACCACGACCGGTTCGCCGGACTGCCAGCCGAAAGCCTGCAGATAATTGGCAACGCTGCCGATCGCATCCGCGACGTTATTCAGGTCGCGCTTGCCGTCGCCGTCGTAGTCGACCGCATATTTGCGGTAGCTGCTCGGCAGAAATTGCGGCAGACCCATCGCGCCGGCATACGAGCCTTTGGCGTCGAGCGCATTCAGGCCGCCCTCGCGCGACAGCAACAGGTACTGTTCCAGCTCGCTCGTGAACAAATCCGCGCGCGGCGGGTAATCGAATGCCAGCGTGGCGAGCGCATCGAGCACCCTGAACGATCCGGTGTTGCGGCCATAGAGGGTCTCGATGCCGATGATCGCGACGATGATATCCTCCGGCACGCCGTAATCGCGTCGGGCGCGCGCCAGAGTCGCGGCATTCTGTTCCCAGAAGCGGATGCCGCCGTTGATGCGCGCGGCATCGACATAACGGCTGCGGAATTCGAACCAGGGTTTGGCGGTTGCCGGCGCAGCGATGGCGCGGAGAATGGCGGGACGCGGCCGCACCTGGCTGAACACGCGGCGCAGCGCCGCGCGCCCGAACTCGTGCTTGCTCACCATCTCGCCGATGAAGGCCTCGACTTCCGGGCGCAGCGTCTGCTGCGCCGCGGCCGGCGCCGCGACACCGCCCAGCAGAATCAGCCCGCCCGATACCAAGAGGGAAATAGTCCTGAAAAGCCTTACCGCTGGCGGGAAGTGCACGTAAATCTTATCCGGTTGTTTTTAAATGATTTTATGAATTGCCGCGACTGACCCGGCGCGGCCGGAGCGAGCGCGCGGAGCAGGCTCAGCTGCGCGGTGCAGCCAATTCCAGATCGGCCGCGTACGGATCTGACGGGTAGTGGAACGGCACCGGTCCATCCGGCTCACCGCGAATGAACTGGTGCACGAACGGATCCTTTGAAGCTTTGACATCCGCGGTGGCGCCTTCCGCGGCGACGACGCCGTCGGACAGGAAATACACGTAGTCGACGACTTTCAGCGATTCCTGCGCGTCGTACGACACCACGATGGACGTCACCCCCAGCGCGTCGTTGAGACGGCGGATCAGGTTGCCGATGACATTGCAGGAAATCGGATCGAGCCCGGCGAACGGCTCGTCGTACATGATCAGCGTCGGATCGAGTGCAATCGCGCGCGCGAGCCCCACGCGCCGCGTCATCCCGCCCGACAGTTCGGCGGGCATCAGCCCGGCCGCGCCGCGCAGCCCCACTGCATTCAGCTTCATCAGCACCAGGTCGTTGATCATGTCCTCGGGCAGTTTGGTCTTTTCGCGCATCTGGAACGCCATGTTCTCGTACACCGACAGGTCGGTGAACAATCCGCCCTGCTGGAACTGCATGCCCATCTTGCGCCGCAGCCGGAAGAGGTCTTCGCGGTTGAGCTTGTGCACCACCTGGCCGAGGACCTTGACCTGTCCGCCCGACGGCCTGAACTGCCCGCCGATCAGGCGCATCAGCGTGGTCTTGCCGGATCCGCTGGCGCCCATGATCCCCACCACTTTCCCGCGCGGGATGGCGAGATTGACGCCCTTGAATACCTCGTTCTCGCCATACGAGAACGCCAGATCTTCGATCTCGACGATGTTCTCTGTAGCCATGGTTTGTTCCTGAATTTCTTCTGCGATGCCAGTTTAAGCCAACATCGGCGGCGATCAAAGCCCGAACGCTATTTTTGTCCCTGCACCCAGTGCGCCGGGATGACCGCGCCGTCTTCCGCGCCCAGGCCGTCGCGCGCGGCCTCGTCGATGCATTCGAGCGCGCGTTCGGCAACCGGCAATGCCCGGCCCAGCGCCTGCGCTTCCTCGATCATGGTTCGCAGGTCCTTGCGGATCAGGTCCACGTCGAACGTGACGGGACTGACCTCTTTGCCGGAGAGCGCCGCAGCCAGCGCGCCACCGCGCACTTTCAGCACATTCGGCCCGCCCGAGGTATCGGCGAAGATATCCATCAGCCGCGCCGGCTCGATGTTGAGCGACTTGCACAGCGACAGCGCCTCCCCGAGCACCTGCCAGTAGACGAGCAGCGGCAGATTGATGGCGAGCTTCATGCTCGCGCCGGCGCCGACCGGACCGACGTGCTCGACGCGGCGGCACAATTGATCGAGCACCGGTTTCGCACGCGCGACGTCGGCCGTCGCCGCCGCCGACAAATCCGAACAGTTTCCCCTCTCTGGCCGGACCGACGGTCCCGCCCACCGGGCAATCGACCAGCGCCGCGCCTTTTTTCCTGACTTCCTGCTCGAGCGCGCGCTGGCTTTCGGGACGCACCGTGCTCATCTCCATGAACAGCTTGCCCGCAACATTGCCGCTGAGCAGGCCGTCGGCGCCGCAGTAGGTGGCATGCACGGCATCCGCATCGGTGAGCATGGTGATGATGATGTCGGACCCGCTTGCAAGTTTTGCCGGCGTCGCCGCGACGTTCGCACCCGCCGCAGCCAGCGCCGTGGTCTTTTCCGCGGTGCGGTTCCAGACCGTCAGCTCGTGGCCGCAGTTCATCAGCCGCACCGCCATGGCCGCGCCCATGCGTCCGGTGCCGGCGATACCGATTTTCATGCTCGTCTCCTGTGATCGTGCAGCGCATTGACACGCGCTGCGGCATATCGTTATAAAATCAGGGCGTAAATATAACAGATAAGACCCTGGCGCCTGGCGCGAACCCCACGAGGAAAACTACAGTGCCGAACAGCGAACTGCGGGACGGAATGCACATCGACTGGGATGTGCCGATCACGATGGACGACGGGCTGGTGCTGCGGGCCGATGTGTTCCGGCCCATCGGTAACGCGCGCCATCCGGTCATCCTGAGCTACGGACCCTACGCCAAGGGCCTCGCCTTTCAGGAAGGCTATCCGAGCGCGTGGCAGCGCATGGTCGCCGAGCATCCGGACGTGGCCTACGGTTCGACCAACCAGTATCAAAGCTGGGAAGTCGTCGATCCGGAAAAGTGGGTGCCCGACGGCTACGTCTGCGTGCGCGTCGATTCGCGCGGCGCCGGCCGCTCTCCCGGCTACATCGAACCCTTCGCGCCGCGCGAAACCCGGGACTTTTACGAATGCATCGAGTGGGCCGGCGTGCAGCCGTGGTCGAACGGCAAGGTCGGCCTCAACGGCATTTCCTACTACGGCATCAACCAGTGGCAGGTCGCCTCGCTGCAGCCGCCGCATCTGACGGCGATGTGCATCTGGGAAGGATCGGCCGACTGGTACCGCGACATGACGCACCACGGCGGCATTCTCTCCACGTTCTGGGCCAACTGGTACGACATGCAGGTGAAGACCGTGCAGTACGGCCTCGGCGAACGCGGTCCGCGGAGCCGGGTCACCGGCGAACTGGTGTGCGGCGATGTCACGCTGTCCGACAAGGCGCTCTACGACAACCGCTGCAATCTCGGCGACGAAATACTCGCGCACCCGCTCGACGATGCCTGGCACCGCGCGCGCTCCGCCGCGTGGGACAAGATCACCGTGCCGTTCCTGTCCGCCGCCAACTGGGGCGGCCAGGGACTGCATCCGCGCGGCAACTTCGAGGGCTTCGTGCGTGCCGCATCGAAACAGAAATGGCTCGAAGCGCACGGCATCGAGCACTGGACGCACTTTTACACCGACTACGGCGTGAAGCTGCAGAAGCGTTTCTTCGACCATTTCCTCAAGGGCGCCAACGACGACTGGAAGAAACAGCCGCGCGTGCAGCTCCAGGTGCGGCATGTCGACCGCTTCGTCGAACGCCACGAAAACGAATGGCCGATCGCGCGCACGCAGTGGACGAAGTTTTATCTCGATGCGGCGAGCCACGGCCTCGACCGCGAGCCGGTCGCCGCGGCCGGGAACATCACCTATGACGCGCTCGGCGAAGGCGTGACCTTCCTGTCGCCGCCGCTCGAGGGCGATACCGAGATCACCGGCCCGCTCGCGGCGAAGCTGTTCGTGTCCTCGTCCACCACCGACGCCGACCTGTTCCTGGTGTTCCGCGTGTTCACGCCGGACCTGCGCGAAGTGGTGTTCATGGGCGCGATCGATCCGCACACGCCGGTCGCCCAGGGCTGGCTGCGCGCTTCGCACCGCAAGCTCGATGCCGCGCTGTCCACGCCGTACCGTCCTTATCACACGCACGACGAATTGCAGCCGCTCACGCCCGGCGAAGCGGTGCCGCTCGACATCGAGTTGTGGCCGACCTCGATCGTGGTGCCGGCCGGTTGCCGCATCGCGCTCACCGTGCGCGGCCGCGATTACGAGTGGCAGAAATCGACCGGCGCGCGGCTGTCGAATTTCAAGAACGAGCTGCAAGGGATGCGGACCGTTCCTGCACGACGATCCGCGCGACCGCCCGGCCGCGGTGTTCGGCGGCAAAAACACGCTGCACATGGGCCCGGGCCGGGAATCCTATGTGCTGGTGCCGATCATCCCGGCGCATAAACCAAAATAGGACAGGATGACCATGCCCGCTGCCGTCAATATCGTCGATCGCTCCAGCCTCACCCGGGGGCTCTACAAAGAGCTGGTGCTGGATCCAAAGCAGACGGCCATCGTCACGATCGACATGCACCGCGGCCATCTCGACATGGAGGTGGCGACCATGCCGGCCAAGCCCGAAGACGCGCAGCGCGTCATTGCCAACGCCCGCGCGGCGCTCGACTTTGCCCGGACGCAGGGCATGCCGGTGATCCACGTCGTGCTCGTCTACCGCCGCATCCCGGGGCTGGGCAGCGAAGGCATGGTGTCGCCGTTCTGGAAAGCGATGCACGCGGCACTGGGCGAAGAAGACCGTCTGACGCCCGGGCGCAAAAGCACAATTCGCGAGCACAACATCGAGGGCACGCCGGGCACCGAGATCATCCCCGAACTCTATCGCGAGGGTGACTACGTCATCGACAACAAGAAACGGCTCGACTGCTTCTACGGCACCGACCTGCGTTTCCTGCTCGACACGCTCGGCGTCAGGAACGTGGTGCTGATGGGCATCAACACCAATACCTGCGTGCTGAACACCTCGTTCACCGCGTTCAATTTCGACTACCGGGTGGTGGTGCTCTCCGATTGCGTCGCCAGCATGTACGGCGACGATCTGCACGTGCTCGGTTTGCAGAACATCGCGCGCTGCCTCGGCTGGGTGATCAGCAACGAGCAGTTCTTCGAAAAAATCGGCGCAGCGACGCAGCGCTGATCACCCGCGGCCGCAGTGCGCAGTAAGTCTATTTATTGTTTAAAAACAACGCATTATGCTGACAGCCACGCGGCGCCGCGCACGCCGCTGGAGTCACCATGCCGGTTCATCACCAGCCGCGTTTCCACATGGTCGGAAAACACGTAACGGCCCCAGAGTTTCGGCACGTTCCCGTACAGGCGCGCAACGTTGGAAAGCCCGCCGCCCAGCACGATCACGTCCGGGTCGAGAATATTGATCACATGCGCGAGCGCCCGCGCGAGCCGTGATTCATAGCGCGCGAGTGTCGCTTCGCAACGCGGCTCTCCTTTCGCGGCGCGCGCCACGATGACCTCCGGCAATAAATCTTCTCCTGCGGCCTCGCGATGGTCGCGTGCGAGCCCCGGCCCCGAGAGGAAAGTCTCGATACAGCCGCTGCGTCCGCAATAACAGCCCGGTCCGGGCCACTCGGCGGCTTCCGGCCAGGGCAGCGCGTTGTGCCCCCACTCGCCCGCGATCGCGTTCGCGCCCCCGATCACCCGGCCGTTCACGACGATGCCGCCGCCGACGCCGGTGCCGAGGATCACGCCGAACACCACGCCGGCACCCTGCCCCGCTCCATCCACTGCCTCCGACAGCGCAAAGCAGTTGGCGTCGTTCGCCATGCTGATCTCGCGGCCGAGCAGCGCTTCGAGATCATGCTTGAGCGGCCTGCCGGTCAGCCACAGCGAATTGGAGTTCTTGAGCATGCCGCTCAGCCTGGAAAGCGTCCCGGGCGTGCCAATGCCCACGCTGCAGTTCATGCCGAGCGCGCGCTCGGCTTCGTTCACCAGCGCGGTCACCGCCTGCAGCGTCGCGGCGTAATCGTCGCGCGGCGTGGCAATGCGGCGGCGAAATAGAATTTCATGGTGCTCGTCGAGCGCCACGATTTCGATTTTGGTGCCGCCGAGGTCGATTCCGAGCCTGGGCATCCCGCTATGATACAGAGGCAAAGCAGCTGGCCCAATACCGTGTATAATCCGCGGCAGGATTCGACGGTCGCATCTTCCGGTCTGCGGCCCGATCCCCTCGCGGTTGTCCCCCAAACTCCCCCGAACCCTTAAACCAAAAGTTGTATCTGCCTGAACCGGTTCTGATGGCGTGAAGCCGCAGTGGGCCGATCTCAGGAGATAGTTTTGACTCAGATGTTTTCAAGCCTCGGCCTGTTGGCCGAGCTCACCCGCGCTGTTGCCGATCAGGGCTATACGCAAACCACGCCGGTACAGGCAAAAGCGATCCCGGTCATCCTCGAAGGGCGCGACGTTCTGGCCGGTGCGCAAACCGGCACCGGCAAGACCGCCGGCTTTACGCTGCCACTGCTGCAACGCCTGATGGCCGGCACCAATAACGCTTCATCGCCGGCACGCCGTGCCGTGCGCGCGCTGATCATCACCCCGACCCGCGAACTCGCGGCGCAGGTGGAAGAAAGCGTGCGCACCTACGGCAAGTATCTGCCGCTCAAGTCCACCCTGATCTACGGCGGCGTCAACATCAACCCGCAGATCCAGGCGCTGCAGCGCGGCGTGGACATCCTCGTCGCGACGCCGGGCCGCCTGCTCGATCACGTGCAGCAGAAAACCGCCGATCTGTCGCGCGTGGAAATCCTGGTGCTGGATGAAGCGGACCGCATGCTCGACATGGGTTTCATCCGCGACATCCGCCGCATCCTTGCGCTGCTGCCCGCGAAACGCCAGAACCTGCTGTTCTCGGCGACGTTCTCGGACGAGATCCGCAAACTGGCCGACGGCCTGCTCCATAACCCGGTGATGGTGGATGTCGCCCGGCGCAACGCGGAATCCGAACTGGTTGCGCAGCGCGTCCATCCCGTCAGGCAGGACCGCAAACGCGAACTGCTCGCCCACCTGGTGTCGTCCGGCGACTGGCGCCAGGTGCTGGTCTTTACCCGCACCAAGCACGGCGCGAACCGCCTGTCGGAGCAGTTGTGCAAGGGCGGCATCGAGTCCACCGCGATCCACGGCAACAAGAGCCAGCCCGCCCGCACCAAGGCGCTGGCCGGCTTCAAGGCGGGCACGGTGCGCGTGCTGGTCGCCACCGACATCGCCGCGCGCGGCCTGGACATCGAAGAGCTGCCGCACGTGGTCAATTTCGACCTGCCGCACGTCGCCGAGGATTACGTTCATCGCATCGGCCGCACCGGCCGCGCCGGCAGCACGGGCGAGGCGATCTCGCTGGTTTCGCACGAGGACCAACCGTTGCTCGCTGCGATCGAAAAACTGCTTGGGCGCCGCCTCGAGCGCCAGCCCGTGCCCGGATTCGAGCAGGGCCCGGCGCTGGCAAAACCATCACCATCGGGCACGACGGCGCCCAGGGCGGGAGACGCGAACCGCCGTGGCCAGACCGGACAGCGTGCCGACCGCGGCGGCCGTAATCGGAGTAAGCTGCAAGCAGCCCCGGCTTCACGCACGGCACCGCATGCGCCTGCCGCCGGCCCGAAGCCACAGCAGGCGCCTGCGCGCAGTTCGCGGGAGCACAGCGCCGCGAAACCACCGGCAGCGTTGCTGGGCGGCATGCGCCGGCGAACAGGCTGAGCATCTGTTCCACCCCATTTGCCAATCGTATCAATCGGGAGTCAGCGATGGAAATCTTTGTCGGAAACTTAGCCCCTGAATCCACGGAAGCTGGAACTCACCGATCTGTTCAAGGCGTTCGGCCAGGTGAAATCGGTGCAGATTCTGCGCGAACTCTTCACCGGCGCTTCGAAAGGCTTCGCCTTCGTGGAAATGCCGGGCAAGGCCCATTCGCTCGCCGCCATCGCGGGGCTCAACGGCAGGGACCTGCACGGGCAGCCCATGAAAGTGAATGAAGCGCGTGAAAAAGTAATGCGCGGACGCCGGCGCTAACGCGCACCTGCGGGAGCCGCAACCCGCGGCACCTGAACAACCGCCTGCCTGCCCCAAGGCGAATTCCGCCTCCCCGCCGCCCCCGCTCTTCGAGACGCGCGGCACGGCATCGTATAATGCAGCCCGGCAGCGGAAATCCGCCACCGCGGTGACCGCTCGCCCGGCTGAATGTACAGCCCCCAGAGACCACTGTTTTACTGGAGACACCATTGAGCAGGCTGTTCGATGATCTCAAGCGCGCCGCGCGGGAGCGGCTCGGTCAGGTGCGCCGGCGCAGCGCCAATGACGCGCCGGCCGCTGGAGGTTCGGGGAATTTTTCCCCGACAGGCGCGAGATTATCGGACGCCAACAAGGCCGCGGGCCCCGGCGGCGATAGCGTTCTGTTACAGGCTCTCCAGCGCGCGGCCCACGAGGCGCTGCAGGACTTCGAAGCAACAACGCAGCATCGCAATCCCGGCCATGAAGCGCCCGCTTCCGCCGCAAGCCAAGCGGCGGACGATGACCGAGCGCCACGCCATCGAGGCTGCCCGCGCACGGCTCGAATCAGACCAACAAGCCGCAGCGCACGCCGCCGTCCGGACGATAGCCGAACGCGATGCGGCAAAGTTGGCTGCGCAGCGCATCGAGGCGGAACAGCAGGCGGACGCTGCCGCGCAACAGCGTATCGCCAGCGAAAAGCAGGCGCTCGAATCAGCGACGCTGCGACAGCAGGCGGAACGGGAATTGCTACGGACGGCACAGACGCGCGTAGATGTGGAGACCGAAGCGCTGCGCGTTGCTGCAGCGCGACTGGCCGCCGAGCAACAGGCGGAAGCCGGGGCGCAACTGCGCGCAGCGACTGAAACGCAGGCCCTCGAAGCGGCGCGGCAGCGGCAGCGGGTGGAGCAGGAATCACAACAAGCCGCGCAGATGCGCGCAGATGCGGAAACAGAGGCGCAGCGCGTTGCTGCAGCCCGCCGGACGGCAGAGCAGCAGGCTGAAGCGGCAGCGCTGGAGACAGAACGACAAGCCGCGGCACAGGCCGCCGCCCGCGCCGCGGCCGAACGCGATGCGGCGCAGCTCGCCGCGCAGCGCACCGAGGCGGAACAACTGGCGCAAGCCGCCGGTAAATGGCTGCCCCGGCCTCGGGCTGCCGCATTGTCAGCCGTGATGTTCGTCATCGGCATCGCGATCGGCGCGTGGATCAGCGTAAAGGAACCCGCCACTCCGGCTGTTACCACTCGTGATACGGGCAATCAGGTAATGACGGTTGGGGCCGATGGACTGCGACTGCGGTTAGATAACAACCTCGGGAGTCTCGGTCAGCATCCTGTCCCGGCCGCGCGAAAAACAGCTCAAGCCCGGGACAATAGACCCGCGCATACCGCCCACCAACCAGGATTTCTTGCAGGAAATTACAGCAGGGACAACGCTTCGGTCATCTTGTCCATCAGGTAGAAGGCCAGGAAGGAAGCAGCCAGCAGAAATGATCAGACGATCCGCTTGGCAGCGCGGGCATTCTTGACCCTCTGATCGTCATCGACGTTTCTTGTCGACAGATCCACGTACTGCTTGTGAAACTCCGCAAGCGAGTTGAGCTGCGCGCTGGTCATCCGTTTGTCTGCGCTTGCCATTGGCGAACCCGTAAAAAGACCGGCCGTGATTCGATAATATTATAAACGATGGCTTCGCATCTGCCGAATTCCCTGCATGCCAGGAAAGCGATCATTGAGTCATTAAAGGAACCAGGAACCGGGCCTGAGGATCCAGTTTCACGCCCGGCCGAACCCACGACATACCTGCCTCGCCGAGGTTACGTTGAAGGCACGGAATCAGGCTCGATAATCGCTGCCGCGTTCTTGCGGCGTTGTAAAATTATCATTACAAAACAAGCTGATCCGCTACGGCCCGCGCGGTGACAATGTGGGATTGCAGAGCCTCCCCCGCCAGACCAACGCCGGGAAAAACAGAAATGACCGCGCGCGGGTCGATCGTTTTTATTTGGCGGAGAGGGTGGGATTCGAACCCACGATACGCTTGCGCGTATTCCGGTTTTCGAGACCGGTCCGTTCAACCACTCTGGCACCTCTCCGTTTTGCTTCGTAATGCGTATTCCGGTTTAGCTCCGGCCCGTGCCAAGCGCACTTAACCTGCAAAGAACGCAGGTTAGCCTTCACTGGCACAAGCTCCGCGTGTGCCGAGACCGGTACATTCAACCACTCTGCCACCTCTCCGGGCGAAGGCGCGATTTTACCAGCGCGCCGGGGCTGCGGCTAGCGTAAATGTCCCTAAGGTTCGATGGCCTTGAGCCCGCCCATATAGGGCTGAAGCACCGCGGGGATGTCCACCCCGCCGTCTGCGCGCTGATAGTTCTCGAGTATCGCGACCAGCGTGCGCCCCACCGCCAGGCCGGAGCCGTTGAGCGTATGCACGAGTTCGGTCTTGCCTTTTTCATTGCGGAAACGCGCGCGCATGCGGCGCGCCTGGAACGACTCGAAATTGCTGCACGAGGAAATTTCGCGGTAGGTGTTCTGCGCCGGCAGCCACACCTCGATGTCGTAGGTCTTCGCCGAGGAAAATCCCATGTCGCCGGTGCACAGCGTGACCACGCGGTACGGCAGCTCGAGTTTTTTCAATATCGTCTCGGCGTGGCCGGTCAACTCCTCCAGCAACTCGTAGGAGTTCGACGGATGGGCGATCTGCACCAGCTCGACCTTGTCGAACTGGTGCTGGCGGATCATGCCGCGCGTGTCCTTGCCGTAGGAGCCCGCCTCCGAGCGGAAGCACGGCGTATGGCACACGAACTTGAGCGGCAGTTTCTCGCCGGCGACGATCTCGTCGCGGACGATGTTGGTGACCGGCACTTCCGCCGTCGGGATCAGGTACAGCTTCTCGCCATCGCTGCGCGGCACCGCGAACAGGTCTTCCTCGAACTTCGGCAGTTGCCCGGTGCCGGTCATGCTTGCCGCATTGACGAGATACGGCGCATACACCTCGGTGTAGCCGTGTTCCTGCGTGTGCACATCCAGCATGAACTGCGCGATCGCGCGATGCAAGCGCGCCATCTGTCCCTTCATCAGCGTAAAGCGCGCGCCGCTGATCTTGGCCGCGGTGTCGAAATCGAGCATGCCGAGCCCGGTTCCGATGTCGACGTGATCCTTCGGCGTAAAATCGAATTTGCGCGGCGCGCCAACCCGCCGCGCCTCCTGATTGTCGTCGGAAGACTTGCCGGCCGGAACGCTCGCGTGCGGCACGTTGGGTATGCCGAACAGCATCTGGTTGAGCTCGTTCTGCAGGTCCGCGAGCTGCTGTTCGAGCGCCTTCAGGCGGTCGGCCTGCGCGTTGACCTCGGCCATCAACGAGGAGGCATCCTCCCCTTTTCCTTTCATCTGGCCGATCTGTTTCGACAACTGGTTGCGGTTCGCCTGCAGTTCCTGGGTCTCGGTCTGTATCGTCTTGCGCCGGGATTCCAGGGCCTGGAATTCATCGGCCGGGAACGCAAAACCGCGATCGGCAAGCCGCTTCGCCGTGCCCTGAAGATCGCTGCGCAACAATTGTATGTCCAGCATGTTGTCCTCGATTGCCCTTGATCACCGCCGTTTATCGCGTGCGACATTATCGTCGACTTTGCGCCGGCAAACCACCCCTTGACTCAGCGTTTTCAAGGTCTTAGAGTGCGAGCGCTTCCGTCCATCACCACTTCCATCACTCCCAGCATGTCGAATCCCGCAGCCGCAGCCATCAGGCCACCGACCATTCCCGGCCCCGATCCCGATACGCGACAACCGAAATTCAGGCTGCCGCCGGGTGCGTGCGACTGCCACGCGCACGTGTTCGGGCCGCAGAGCCGTTATCCCTATCTTCCGAACGCCGGCTACATCCCGCCCGACGCGCTGCCCGGCGATTACGTCCGCATGCTGCGCACGCTCGGCTGCGAGCGCGCGGTGCTGGTGCAACCCAGCGTCTACGGCACCGACAATACCGCCATGCTCGACGCCATGCGTTCGGGCGTTTTTTCGTTCCGCGGGGTGGCGGTGGTCGATGAGAATATCAGCGACCGTGAACTGGAAGACATGCACCGTGCCGGCGTGCGCGGCGTGCGCATCAATCTCGCCTCGGCGACGCCGGGCCTCACGCTGGAGCAGGCGCCGCGCCTGGCGCCGCGCCTGAAAGCGCTGGGCTGGCATCTGCAGTTCTTCGTCGATCTTGGCAAGGTGCCCGATATCGAGGAGCGCCTGGGCAAACTCGACATCGATATCGTGATCGACCATTTCGGACGCGTGCGTGCCGCCGATGGTGTCGACGCGCCGCCCTTCCAGACGCTGCTCCGGCTGCTCCGGCGCGGGAATTTCTGGGCCAAGCTCATCGGCCCCTACTTTCTGTCCAATCAAGCGCCCGGTTTTCCGGACGTGACGCCATTTGCCCGGGCGGTGGTGGCGACGGCGCCCGACCGCGTGGTGTGGGGCACGGACTGGCCGCATCCGAGCGCGCAAGGCATGACGCCGAACGACGGCGCATTGGCCGACATGCTGCCCGACTGGATTCCCGACGAAGCGCAGCGCACCAAGGTGCTGGTCGCCAACCCGGCGCGGCTCTACGGCTTCTGACGCTTGCTGTTTTTCCTGCCCGCCTGCCGGTCGAGTTCGCGCAGGTGATCGAGCCGCTCTTTGATTTTCGCTTCCAGCCCGAATGAGGTCGGTTCATAGAACACGGGCTGCTTCATATCGTCTGGAAAATAATTCTCTCCCGCCGCATAGGCATCAGGCTCGTCGTGCGCGTAGCGGTACTCGCGGCCATAGCCCAGTTCTTTCATCAGCTTGGTCGGCGCATTGCGCAAATGCTCCGGTACCGGCCGCGATTTGTCGTCGCGGATAAGCCCGCGCGCGCTGTTGTAGGCGATGTACGCGGCATTGCTCTTCGGCGCGACTGCAAGGTAAAGCACGGCCTCCGCCAGCGCCAGCTCGCCCTCCGGCGAGCCCAGGCGCTCGTAGGTCTCGCAGGCGTCGAGCGCCATGCGCAAGGCGCGCGGGTCGGCGAGCCCGATGTCTTCCGTCGCCATGCGGACCAGACGGCGCCCGACGTAGAGCGGATCCGCGCCGCCGTCGAGCATGCGCGTGAGCCAGTAGAGCGACGCGTCGGGCGCGGAGCCGCGCACCGACTTGTGCAGCGCCGAGATCTGGTCGTAGAACGCGTCGCCGCCCTTGTCGAAACGGCGCAGGTTCTGCGTCAGCGAATTCTTGACGAAGGTTTCGTCGATTTCTTTTTGCCCCGTCTCCTCCACCGCGGTGCCGATCTGCTCCAGCAGGTTGAGCAGCCGCCGCGCGTCGCCGTCGGCATAGCCGATCAAGATCTGCCGCGCCGCATCTGAAAAACTTATATTATTCAACGCATTATGACACGCTCGCGCCAGCAGCTCGCCGAGTTCGGCATCGCCGAGCGGCTGCAGCACATACACCGCGGCGCGCGACAGCAGCGCGCTGTTGACCTCGAACGACGGGTTTTCGGTGGTCGCGCCGATGAAGGTGATGAGACCGCGCTCGACGTAGGGCAGGAAAGCATCCTGCTGGGCCTTGTTGAAACGGTGGACTTCATCGACGAACAGGATGGTATGGCGGCCCGACTGCTGCAGTTCGAGCTCGGCGCGCTGCACCGCTTCGCGGATGTCCTTGACGCCGGAGAATACGGCGGAAATCGCGATGAACTCGGCATCGAACGCCTGCGCCATCAGCCGCGCCAGCGTGGTCTTGCCCACGCCCGGCGGGCCCCACAGGATCATCGAGTGCGGCTTCTTCGCCTCGAACGCGAGGCGCAGCGGTTTGCCCGGTCCCAGCAAATGCGCCTGGCCGACGACATCGTCGAGCGTGCGCGGACGCAGCCGCTCGGCGAGCGGCGCCTGCGGTTCCCTCTTTGCGAACAGGTCCACCGTGGCCTGCAGGCTTATTCGGTAATGACGTCCGCGCCCTTGGGCGGCGCGAACTCGAAAATTTTCGGGGACAGTTTCAGGTTGCGCTCCACGTCCGCAAACTTGATGACCGTGACCTGGCCGAACTGGTCGTGCAATTCCATCGCCTCCAGGCCCTTCTTGCTGAAACCCAGCCTGATGCGCTCGAACGCGGTGTCCTTGGTCTTCGGCACCGCCTCCAGCCAGTCGAGCCCTTCCTGGTTGCCGAGATTGGTAAGCGTATAGCTCTTCTCGATCGCGTTGCTGCCGGCGAGCAGCGCCGCCGGGCTGCTGCCGAGCGCGCTGTCCAGCTTGCGCACCGTGACCTGGTTGAGGTCCTTGTCGTAAATCCACAGCTTCTCGCCGTCGCCGACGATGGTCTGCTCGTACGGCTTGTCGTATTGCCAGCGGAACTTGCCCGGCCGCGAAAACTGCATGGTGCCGGTCGCCTGCTGCAGCTGTTTCATGTTCTTGTCGAGCACCATCTGCGCGAAGCGCGCCTTGGCCGAGGTCGTCTGGTCGAGGAAAGCCTTCAGCGTATCGAGGCTCGAAGCCGCCGCCGCGCCGGACAGCCAAAACAGAAAAATCAGAAGATAGCGCATCAGAAGGTCTTTTTCGTGCGGTCGAGTTTAGTGACAGTGCCGCCGCTCAGGGTCACGGTCGTGATATAGGGGTTGGCGGCTGTCGGATAGTAATAAAGTGTTTTGACTACGTTGTCGTAGAAGTTGTCGACGCTCGCGTGATCGGGTTTTCCTGCGCGCAGCAACACCTCGCCTTCGCTCATGCCAACCTGCAGCCGGATGTAGGTGTCGAAATCCATGCCGCGCGCGGAGGCTGGCGCAGGTTGTGCCGCCGGGGGTTGCGCCTGTTGCTGTGATTCCAGCGCTTTCTTTTGCTGCTGGAGATTTCCCGACTCCAGGGTGCCTCCGGGTTGGGTTTCCACCGCCTTCGCCGGACGGCCGGCAGGCGGCTTCTCGCCGTAGGTCGTGACGCCACGCTCGTCGACCCATTTATAGGTCTGCGCCGCCAGCAACGGACTGCTTGCCAGCGCAGCCACGCACACCGCAATCAGTCTGTTCACAGGAGTTCCTTTGCCATCAACGGATCAGACCGCGAAAAACGCCGGTGATTCCGGACGAGCTTAACGTTCTTCGGAGGCCGTCGCCGATGCCGGCACCAGCACGTCGCGATTGCCGTTGGACTGCATCGCGGAAACCATGCCGGCGCGCTCCATCTGCTCGATGAGCCGGGCGGCCCGATTGTAGCCTATGCGCAGATGGCGCTGCACCAGGGAAATCGAGGCGCGCCGGGTCTTGAGCACGATCGCCACCGCCTGGTCGTAGAGCGGATCGGATTCGGCATCCGGCCCGCCTTCGAGCGCACCCTCGCCGCCCGCTTCCGGGTCGGGGCCTTCGAGCACGCTGTCGATATACTGCGGCTGCGCCAGATTCTTCAGATAATCAACGACCTTGTGCACCTCCTGGTCGGAAACAAAGGCGCCGTGCACGCGCTGCGTGTGGCCGGTGCCCGGTCCGCAGGAACAGCATGTCGCCCTGCCCCAGCAGCGCTTCGGCGCCCATCTGGTCGAGAATGGTGCGGGAATCGACCTTGGCCGCGACCTGGAACGCGATGCGCGACGGGATGTTGGCCTTGATGAGCCCGGTGATGACGTCGACCGACGGCCGTTGCGTGGCGAGAATCAGGTGGATGCCCGCCGCGCGCGCCTTCTGCGCAATGCGCGCGATCAGTTCCTCGACCTTCTTGCCGACGACCATCATCAGATCGGCAAGCTCGTCGATGACGACCACGATCAGCGACATCTCGTGCAGCGGGTCGGGATTGTCCGGCGTTGAAGTCAGCGGGTTGAGAATCGGTTTCTTGGCCTTGATCTCGTCGCGCACCTTCTGGTTGAAGCCCGCCATGTTGCGCACGCCGAGCGCGGACATGAGCTTGTAGCGGCGCTCCATTTCGGCCACGCACCAGTTGAGCGCATTCGCCGCCTGGCGCATGTCGGTCACCACCGGCGCCAGCAGGTGCGGGATGCCCTCGTAAACCGACAGCTCGAGCATCTTGGGATCGACCAGGATCAACCGGCACCTGCGACGGCGGCGACTTGTAGACCAGAGACAGGATCATGGCATTGATCGCGACCGACTTGCCGGAACCGGTGGTGCCGGCGACCAGCAGGTGCGGCATGCGCGCCAGATCGGCGACGACCGGATTGCCGGCGATGTCCTTGCCCAGCGCCATCGTCAGCGGCGAGCCCATGTTGGCATAGACCTGCGAACTCAGAATCTCGGAAAGCTTCACGATCTGGCGCGATCGGATTGGGAATCTCCAGCCCCATGCAGCTCTTGCCGGGGATGGTCTCGACGACGCGGATGCTGATTACGGACAGCGCGCGCGCAAGATCGCGCACGAGATTGATGATCTGGCTGCCCTTGACGCCGACCGCCGGCTCGATCTCGTAACGCGTGACCACCGGGCCCGGATAGGCGGCAACGACTTTGACTTCGACACCGAAGTCGAGCAGCTTCTTCTCGATCAGGCGCGAGGTGAATTCGAGCGTTTCCGAGGAAAGCACCTCGACATTCTTTTCCGGCTCGTCGAGAAGATGCAGCGGCGGCAGAAGCGAATCCGGCAGGTTCTCGAACAGCGGCACCTGCTTTTCACGCTCGACGCGCGGCGATTTGGGAATTTCGACGGCAGCGGGCTCGATACGGATCGGCTCGTGGATCTCGAACTTCTTGCGGCCCACCTCGACCACTTCTTCGCGCTCGATCACGGCCTGCTCGCCGACGCGGCGATCTTCGCGCTCCTTCCGCTTCTGCATCCCGTACAAATAGCCGGTTTCGAGCCATGTCCCCAGGCGCTCGATAACCGTGAGCCAGGAAACGCCGGTGAAAAGGCTCAGACCCGCAGCAAACGCCATTAAAAGAATGAGCGTGCCGCCGGTGAACCCGACCGATTTCGACAGCAACTCGCTGACGCCCCCTCCCAGCATGCCGCCGGGCGAGAACGGCAATGCCGCCTTGAGGCTGTAAAGCCGAAGCGCCTCGACCCCGCTGCTGCTGATCAGCACGATCACGAAACCGGTCACCGCGACCGCATAAGAGCGGCGATCGGTTTCAGGCACGCTTTCGATGCGGCGGAATCCCAGCCAAACCAATGCACCGCAGAACGTGACCCACCAGTAGGCAGACAATCCGAAGACCGCGAGCATCAGATCCGCGATATAAGCGCCAACCATGCCGCCGGCATTGCGGATGACGGTGGCGTCGACACTGTGCGACCAGCCCGGATCGGTCTTGTGATAGGTATAGAGGACGAGAAGGAGGTAGAGCGCCAGCGCAAGCAGCGCGAGCCACCATGATTCGCGCAACAGCGCGGCAATCTTCGGTGGCAGCGGATTTTTTGCGGTTCGTACGCCGCTGGTTTTATCGCTCAAGAACATTAGGTTTCTCTATTAACCTTTTGATTATACATTGAAAGAAAAGGTTGGGAAACCCGGCTGATTATATCGAAAATAAGCCCGCCACCGATCACCATGGCGCATTTTGCGCCTTGCTCCCGGTTTCGAAAAGCGCCGCTCAAAAAAACAGACCCCGCGCAAGGCGGGGTCTGTGGCGCGCATGGCAAGACGCAGTTAGCGTACTGTGCACTCCTGATTGGGTCCACCGCGGACCGGACCGCTTCCGACGCCAAGCGTAAACGGCAGATCGTTGAGGTTGAGCCCCGGATCGCCAGGCAGAATTACCGGGGCCGTATTTCGATCCTTGACGAAACCGAACTGGCCCTCGCCAACAATTTGCGAACCCGCTTCGTTCTGCATGATGTAGCTGCCCGTATAGGTCGTGTGGTAGACACCCGGCTCGAGCTTGCCACTGGTGCTGGTGACGCCTTCGCAACCCTGCGTGCATTCAAGCGTGTCGCCTGAAGAACCGCGAATTCCGATCGTCGCCGTGGCGGTCCCGATCTTGTATGAATCCTGATTACCGCGCTTCCCGATGAGGCCGGTAATGGTACGCAGCCCGCCTTTAAGCAGCCGCATGAAAGAACTGTCCGCCTGGGGTTTGTCCTGGACGAAGTTATACTCCTCGACCTTGAGCGTGGTGTTCGGCCGCATCGTCATTGAACTGCCGTCGGTAAAATTGATTTGCGCATAGCTGTCGCGCTGGGTGGTCAGCGTATCGCCAGGGTTCACATCCGATTTCTGCGACAGGATACGCACCGTTCCGTCTGGACGTTGCACCGATAATGTGCCGCTGAGATGAGTGACTGTTCCCGCGCCCGCGGCGAAAGCCGTGCTGCCCAAAAAACTCAGACAGAGAAAGACCGCCCAATTCGCGAATTTCATGTCCCACATCATGGCCTGTTCCTTCCCTTAGGGGATCGATATTGCCGGCGACTATGACGTCATGCCACAACAATATATTAGTAACAGAAATTTTATACCATAGGCATGAACCAGCGCATGGTAACTCGTCGAAAGTGAAAGCCACGATGTGTGACATATGTCACAAATAAGCCCGGATTGACTGCGTGCCGGATATAAAAACAGGGTTCGGCCATTCGAGACGTACCGTCCGGGGCCACCCCAGTCACTCCAAAAAACTATCGCGAAGAAGCTCGCCGCGTCATCGTTTGCCGGTCAAGCACGATGATCTTTCGCTTCTCGGCCCGGATCAGCCCTTTCTCCTGCAGATCCTTCACCACCCTGCTCACCATCTCGCGCGAGGCGCCGATCATGTGTGCGATCTCCTGCTTGGGCGGCGCGCGCTGCACAACCCAGTTGCCGTCGATCTCCTCCGCCATATCCATGATCAGGCGCGCGACACGGCCATAGACATCGATCAGCGCCAGGCTTTCTATTTTGCGGTCGGCATCGCGCAGGCGTCTGACCAGATTGCGGATGATCACCATCGCAAGCTCGAAATTGTCCTTCAGACAATTCACAAACCCGGATTTCGAGAAACGCAGCATCTCGCACGGCTCGAGGGTTTCCGCGCTCGCCGAGCGCGGCTGGTCATCGAGCAGCCCCATCTCGCCAAAAAACTCGTGCGGGCCCATCACGGAGAGGATGACCTCATGCCCTTCCTCGTCGGGAATCAATACCTTGACCCGCCCCGACAGGATCACATAAAGCGCATCGGTCTCCTCTCCGGCACGCAGAATAAAGGTATTGCGCGGATAGGTGCGCAACTGAAGACAGGGGGATAGCACGCGCAACTGTTCGTCGCTAAGCGACGAAAACAAAGGCACTGATTTCAGGATTTGCGGAATCAAGGCAGCGTGCGCGGGCATACATTTAGCTCCCAATAACCCTCTTTATTGCTTTATCAGCACTCGTTTTTCGAACTCTAAGCATATGATACTTTAACCAATGTCGAAATGTGCAAGTTACTTGCGACTTTAAAATCTACAGGCCTACAGAGTCGGCACCGGATATGCTCATCGGCAGACCCGCCGGAGCTTCCGGTTTCTTCTTCTCTTCATTGTCCTGGATCGGACGCTGGCCGGCTGCTACCTGCTACACCGACTAACTGTGTAATGAATTCGGGCCGCGCCTGTTATAGAGCAAAACCTTGCAACCCGTTGCCGTTCGTCGAAAGCCAATAAGCCAGGCGGCGGTTTAATTTGATAACACACCGGTCTGCATTTTTGATTATATCGTGACAACTTGCCCAGCCGACCGAAAAGTCGGCGCGCAACTCGACACGGCACTGCACAACCTGCTAAATTATTGATTTCATAACACTCCTTCTGGGCAAAACTCCATCATGACGCAATCTGCCAAACACTGCCGGGTACTGATTTTGGGCTCCGGGCCTGCCGGCTACACTGCCGCAATTTACGCCGCCCGCGCCAACCTGAAGCCGGTTTTACTGACCGGCCTCGCCCAGGGTGGCCAGCTGATGACGACCACCGATGTCGATAACTGGCCGGCCGATGCGGCGGGCGTGCAAGGGCCGGAACTGATGGAACGCTTTCTCAAACACGCCGAGCGCTTCAATACCGAATTGATTTTCGATCACATCCATACCGCCAGGCTGAAGGAAACGCCAATCACGCTCATCGGCGATCAGGGCACCTACACCTGCGATGCGCTGATCATCGCCACCGGCGCATCTGCCATGTACCTGGGCCTGCCCTCCGAGGAGAAATTCATGGGCCGCGGCGTGTCGGGCTGCGCAACCTGTGACGGCTTCTTCTACAAAGGGCAGGAGGTCGCGGTGATCGGCGGCGGCAATACCGCGGTCGAGGAGGCGCTCTACCTCACCAATATCGCGAGCCACGTCACCATCGTCCATCGCCGCGATAAATTCCGCGCCGAAGCCATTCTCATCGACAAGCTCAAGGAACGGGTCGCCAGCGGCAAGGCGACGATCATGTGGGATCACACGCTCGACGAAGTGCTCGGAGACAACAGCGGCGTGACCGGCATGCGCGTGAAAAACGTCAAGACCGGCGCAGCGACCGACAAGAAGCTGCAGGGCGTCTTCATCGCCATCGGGCACAAGCCCAATACCGACCTCTTTGCCGGACAGCTCGACATGGTGAACGGCTACATCGTGACCAGGACCGGCCTTGAAGGCAATGCCACGGCGACGAGCATACCGGGAGTGTTCGCCGCGGGCGACGTGCAGGACCATGTCTACCGCCAGGCCGTGACCAGCGCGGGCACCGGCTGCATGGCGGCGCTCGATGCGCAGAAATACCTTGAGGGCAAGGGCTGACCGCTAGCCCGCGCCCGTAGCGCATGACATAACCCGCGATGAAAAAGCACGACGGGAAACCCCGGGTCAAGCATGAAGACAGCGAGATATTTCGCGCTTCGGTCGCCGACGTCACGCCGCTGTCCAAGCGCGACAAAGTAGCGCACGAGAAACCGCGGCCGCGCCCCATCCCGGCACAGCGGCTGCGCGACGAACGCCAGGCGCTGCAGGACAGCCTGAGCGATCACATCGCGTGGGATACCGGCATCGAAACCGGCGACGAGCTGGTGTTCCTGCGCAACGGCATTTCACCCCAGACGCTGAAAAAGCTGCGGCGCGGGCATTGGGTGATCCAGGAAGAACTTGATTTGCACGGTTTGACCACGATCGAGGCGCGCGCACTGCTGGTCGAGTTTCTCGACCATTGTGCCCGCCGCGGATCGCGCTGCGTGCGCATCATTCACGGCAAGGGTTTGCGCTCGAAGAACCGCGAACCCGTGCTCAAGCAGAAAGTCGCCAACTGGCTGATGCAGCGCGACGAGATACTTGCGTTCTGCCAGGCGCGCCGCACCGAAGGCGGCGGCGGTGCGGTGGTGGTGTTACTTAAGGGCGGAAAGACGGAAGGATGAAGGTTAAGCGCTCGTCTGCTACTTCATCCTTCATCCCTCATCCTTAAATCAGATCGCCGCTTCGTCCGTCTCTCCGGTGCGGATGCGGATCACCTGGTCGACGCTGGTGACGAAGATCTTGCCGTCGCCGATCTTGCCGGTGCGCGCCGCCTTGATGATGGCATCGATCACACTCTCGAGCAGCTTGTCGGGGATCACCACCTCGACCTTCACTTTCGGCAGAAAGTCGACCACGTATTCCGCACCCCGATAGAGCTCGGTATGCCCTTTCTGGCGTCCGAATCCCTTGACTTCGGTGACGGTCAACCCGCTGACGCCGATTTCGGACAACGACTCGCGGACTTCATCGAGCTTGAACGGTTTGAAAATGGCCTCGATTTTTTTCATTGCTTTCTCCAGAATCCGGTTCGCATGTAACTTATTGAATAGAGGCGCTTAGAATAGCAGGGCGCGAGCCGCCTGTCATTCAAACTGATGGCGGTACCTGTTGGTGATCGGGTAACGCCAGTCCTTGCCGAACCCGCGCTTGGTGATGCGGATGCCGACCGGTGACTGCCGCCGCTTGTATTCGGACAGCCGCACCAGCCGGACCACCTTCTGCACGTCCGCCGGGCTGAATCCCCGGGCGATGATCTCCCTGGGGCTGACGTCGTTCTCGACATAAGCCTCCATGATCGCGTCGAGCACCGGATACGGCGGCAGGTTGTCCTGGTCGGTCTGGTCGGGCCGCAACTCCGCCGACGGCGCGCGCTCGATGACGCGCTGGGGGATCACCGGCGAGAGGGTGTTCCGGTAATTGGCAAGCTGGTAGACCAGCATTTTATTGATGTCCTTCAGCACGCCGAAGCCGCCCGCCATGTCGCCATAAAGCGTGGCATAGCCGGTCCCCATCTCGCTCTTGTTGCCGGTGGTGAGCACGATGGCGCCCGATTTGTTGGACAATGCCATCAGCAGCGTGCCGCGGATGCGCGACTGCAGGTTTTCCTCGGTCGCGTCCGCCGCCAATCCCTTGAACTCCCCGGCCAGGGCCCCGAGAAACGCATCGAACATGGGCTTGATGGCGATCTCGGTATAGCGCACGCCGAGGGCCTCGGCCTCGGCGCGTGCATCCTCGCGACTCATGCCCGCCGTGTACTGCGATGGCATCATCACCGCCCGCACGCGCTCCGGCCCCAGCGCATCGACCGCCACCGCCAGCGTCAGCGCCGAGTCGATGCCCCCGGAGAGTCCCAGCAGCACGCCCGGGAAACCGTTCTTGTCCACGTAATCGCGCACGCCGAGCGTGAGCGCCTTGTACACTTCGGCTTCGAGCGGCGCCGCGGCCACGATTTCGCCGTTGAGCGGCACGCCGTCGACGATGTCGAGAAATCCCAGCATCTCCTCGAACGCCGGGAACTGAAGCGCGAGATTGCCACCTCCGTCCACCGCGAATGACGCGCCGTCGAACACCAGTTCGTCCTGCCCGCCCACCTGGTTCGCATAGATGACCGGCAGGCCGGTTTCGGCAACGCGGTCGCGCACCACTTCGTAGCGCGAGAGCTGCTTGTTCATGTGGTAGGGAGAGGCATTGAGCACCAGCAGCACCTCGGCGCCCGCCGCGTGCGCCGCGATCGCGGCCGGCTCTTCCCAGACGTCGGCGCAGATGTTGACGCCGAAGCGCACGCCTTCATGTTCGAACACGCACGGTTCGGTGCCGGAAGCGAAATAGCGCTCCTCGTCGAATACCGTGTAGTTCGGTAGCTTGCGCTTGAGATAAGTGGCGATGATTTTCCGGTCCCGGATTACCGAGGCCGCGTTGTAGCGCCGGTCGTCGATTTCATGCGGATGGCCGACTACCAGCGTGATTCCGCTGGTTTTTTCGACCAGGCCGGCAAGCACCCGCGCGCAGTCCGCATAGAAATCGTCGCGCAGCAGCAGGTCTTCGGGTGGATAGCCGCACAGGCTGAGTTCGGTGGTGAGCAGCAGCGTTGCCCCCGCTTCCTTGGCGCGGGCCGCGGCATCGAGTATCTTCGCCGCATTGCCGGCGAGGTCACCGACGATGTAATTCATCTGGGCAATCGCTATTTTCATAGCGCTAATATATCATCGGAGCCGGTTTCCCGAGTAACTGCAATGCATTTCCGGCACTGGGTCTATTACTATCTCGCGCGTTTCCACCTGATGCGCAAGCAGCATGAGGAAGCGGCGCGCGCCTATCGGCTCGCACTCGCCGCTCAACCCCGTTTTGCACTGGCCGCCGCCGGCCTGGGCTTTCTTTACGCCACGCAGGAGCGCTATACCGAAGCCGCCGCGGCATTTGGCGAGGCTTTGCGCATCGATCCCGGCGATGCCGGGAGCTGGTTCGACCTCGGATTCGTCCAGCAACAGCAACAGCAACACGATGAGGCGCTCGACAGCTTTCGCCGGACCGTGGAGCTGAAGCCCGGCTTCGACCGCGCCTGGTACGGCATGGGACTCATCTACAGCGCCCGGAGCGACTACGCAAATGCGGTCAAGATGTTCAAAAAAGCAGCGCAACTGCAGCCGATGAATCCGCATGCCTACCACGAACTGGCGAAGGCGTATTACGCGCTCAACAATCTCGACCAGGTGCGGAAGATCATCCGCCAGGTCTCGGAATTCGATCCCAAGATGACGCAACAGTTGATCAGGGAAACCGGGCAATTGCCCGAAGGGGCCACCCGGCGGTGACGATCGAGGTCGTCGATACCCTTTCCGGGGTCGCTGCGGAAGAATGGAATCCGCTTGCCGGCGACGATCCATTCCTGCGTCATGAGTTCCTCTCCGCTTTGCACGACAGCGGCTGCGCCGCCACGGCAACAGGCTGGACGCCGCGGTATCTGCTGCTGAAATCGCACGGCCGCCTTGCAGGCGCGATGCCGCTCTATCTCAAGACCCATTCCTACGGTGAATACGTGTTCGACTGGGCATGGGCGGACGCTTATCACCGCCACGGTCTGGATTACTATCCGAAGCTGCTGTCGGCAATCCCGTTCACGCCCGTGGCGGGGCGGCGCATCCTGGCCGATACCCCGGAGCAACGCGACCGCCTGATCACAGCGGCACTGGCGCTCGCGCGCGAATTGCACGTTTCATCGTTTCACTGCCTGTTCCCGCCGCGTGAACAGGCAGAGCACATGCGCGGGCGCGGCATGATGCTGCGCCACGGCGTGCAGTTTCACTGGACCAACCGCGGCTACGCCAGTTTTGATGATTTTCTTGCCGGGCATGAACCACGACAAGCGCAAGAAAATCCGGCAGGAACGGCGCAAGTTACGGGACGCCGGCATCGAGTTCGAATGGGTGGAAGGCGCCGCCATCGACGATCAGCATTGGCGCTTCTTCGCGCGCTGCTATGGCCAGACCTACCGCGAGCACCATTCGACGCCCTATCTCAACCTCGATTTTTTCCGGCGCATCGGCGCGACCCTGCCTGAGCACACGCTGCTGGTGCTCGCCAGACACGACGGCCGGCTGATTGCCGCCTCGCTGAATATCCGCAATGATCGCAGCCTGTTCGGCCGCTACTGGGGCGCGCTCGAATTTCATCCGGCACTGCATTTCGAGGCCTGCTATTACCAGGGCATCGAGTACTGCATCGCACGCGGCCTCGACACTTTCGAAGGCGGCGCGCAAGGCGAGCACAAGATCGCGCGCGGACTGCTGCCCGTCGAGACCTGCTCTACCCACTGGCTCGCGCATCCCGAATTTGCCACCGCCGTCGAACAATTCCTCGCGCGCGAAACGCACGGCATGGCGCACTACGTCGACGAGCTGAACGAGCGCAGCCCGTTCAAGAATTGAACCGCCAAGACGCCAGGAAATACGAAGCGCCACAATTAAGCCGCCAAGAACGCCAGGAAGAACAAAACATGACGGACACGCATGGAGAGCTCGCGCGCAAGCGGAGTTTTGCAACGGACTGATGTTGCCGTATAGTTATGGCGTCAAAGAGTTCACAACATCATGAAATTCTGCAGCGAATGCGGCGCGCCGGTCACGTTGAAGGTCCCCGCCGGCGACACCCTGCCGCGCCATGTGTGCGGCGCCTGCAACACCATCCATTACCAGAACCCGAAAATGGTGGTCGGTTGCATCGTCGAGTGGCAAGACCGGATCCTGCTGTGCCGGCGCGCGATCGAGCCGCGTTACGGCTTGTGGACGGTGCCGGCAGGCTACATGGAAAACGGCGAAACCACGGTTCAGGGGGCGGTGCGCGAAACACTGGAAGAAGCCAACGCGCGGGTCGAGATCGGCCCGCTCTACGCGCTTTACAACATCCCGCACATCAACCAGGTCTACGTTCTGTTCCGCGCGCAACTGCTCGATCTTGATTTCCACGCCGGCGCCGAGACGCTCGAAGTCGGATTATTTTCCGAACACGAAATCCCCTGGGACCAACTCGCTTTCGCCACCGTGCGCAACACCCTCACCCACTATTACACCGACCGCAAAAAGGGCGAATTCAGGTTTCACATGGGAACGATCGAACCGATGCAAAAGAAATCCTAGATCGCGCGCAACGCGTCGACGATGTTGAGTCGCGCGGCGCGCACCGCCGGCAGAAAACCTCCCGCCAGTCCCATCGCCAGAGAGAACAGCACGGTCTTCACGACGATGCCCGGCGTCAGCGTGAAGCGGAACGACAGATCGGCGAAGGTCTGGAAGTTGACGGTCGAAAACGACGCGAATTGCATCAGCGAGGCCAGCGCCAGCCCGATCACCCCGCCGGCCAGCCCCAGCAGCAGCGCCTCGGCGAGAAATGCCCACAATATGCTGCCGCGCTTGAAGCCAAGCGCGCGCAGCGTGCCGATCTCCGCCACGCGGTTCGCGACGGAAGCGTACATGGTGATCATCGCGCCGATGGTCGCGCCGATCGAGAAAATGACGGACAGCGTCATCCCCAGGATATTGATGAACTTGGACAGCGCCCGCGACTGGTCGCTGTAGAACACCTGCTCCCGCTTCAATTCATTGGCAAGCCGGGGGTCGGTGTCGATCTCCGCCCTGAAACGATCGTAGAGTCCCGCGTCCGCCAGCCGCACCACCATCGACGAGTAGGCGGTGCGGCGGAACGATTGCATCAGCTGATCGACATCGCCCCAGATCTCGGAATCGAAACCGCTGCCGCCGGCGTCGAAAATCCCGACCACCGTCCATTCGCGCTGCGCAAAGCGCAATCTGCCGCCGATCCGCGTGCCCTCGAAGCGCCTGGCGATATTGCTGCCGACGATGATTTCGGTGGACCCCGCGCGGAACATTCGGCCCTCGGCGAGCTTCACCTGCGGCCTCAGCGCGAGCCCCATGGCGGCGGTGCCGCGGATGATGACGTTGGACGGCTTGTTGTCACCGCGGCGGATGAGCGAGATCAGCACCACCGTTTCCCTCGATGCCATGCGCTCGCCGCCGGCCCCGCTGGCGACCGCGCTGTTCATTTCGATGATGCTCGCCTGGTCGCGGGAAATGCTGCTCTGGATCTCGGTTTCCGTGCCTTTGCGGATGGCCACGACGTTGTCGTATTCGCCGGTGGTCACCAGCGTGCGCTTGAGCCCGGCATCGAGCATGAGCACCGTGGCGAACACGAACACGACCAGCGCCAGCCCGCCTGCCGTCAGCGCCGTGGTGAGACGGCGGGTCCACAGATTGCGCGCGATGTAGGACAGCGGGATGGCCATGTTAAGTTCAGTGTTCAGTGTCAGGTCGTGTTATCAATCAACCAATGGCGCGCAGCCCCTCCACGATGCGGATGCGCGAGGCGCGGATGGCCGGCACGATGGCGGCAGCAACGCCGATCAGCATCATGCAGGCCGTCTGCAGCAGCTGCGTGAGCGGCGAAACCTGAAAAATGGGGAATATTCCTCCCACCAGTTCCTTGAACATGGCGGCGACAGGCACAGTAGCCGCCACGCCCAGCGCGCCGCCAACCGCGCAAATCGCGAACGATTCCCCGAAAATGAGCATGGCAATGAATCCGGGGCCGAAGCCGAGCACCTTGAGCGTGGCGTATTCGGCGCTGCGCTCGCGCGCGCTCATCGCCATGGTGTTCGCCATGACCGCCATGATGATCAGGATCACGACGTACGACACGACGCGGATCGCGGCGATGATCTCGTTCGACATGGCGACGAAGCCGAGCTGGAACGCCTGCTCGGTCTCGGTGAGCGTTTCGGCGAGCGAATTCCTGAACGTCTGGTCGACGGCCCGCGAGATGGCCGCGGCGTTGTCGGGATTGTCGATGCCGAGCACGTAGACGCCGACCTGGTCGGCGCGCTGCGGCATGCTCTTCCTGATCGTTTCGTTGAGGTAATCCCAGTGAAACAGCATCTGCCGCGTCACCTTGGTCTCGTCCACGCCGTCGAAAATGCCGCGCACCACGAATTCCCAGGTTCCCGGATAAATGGTGCCGCGCAGCGGCAGCACGTCGCCGACCTTGAAACCGAACTGATCGGCGAGCTGGCGCCCGACCAGACAGCCTTTGCGGTCGCGCAGGTACGCCTGTCGCTGGTCTTCGGGCAGCACGAACTCGGGATAGAGATCGAGATAATTGTCCGCCACGGCAAACTGTGCAAAGAAATTCTTGGGCTCGCGGTAAATGGCGCCGAACCAGCTCGAGCGCGCCACGGCGGTCACGCCCGCGACGCTCCGGATCCGGTTTTCGTAGCTCACCGGCAGGGAAAATCCGAGCGAGATCGCATTGCGCGTGACCAGCCGCGCATTGGAGGCGGACTGCGCCCCCGCGTACCAGGCGTCCACCACCGTTTGCAGCAGGCCGAAGGCCAGCACCGCCACGATGATGCCGAACGCGGTCAGGCCCGTGCGCAGCTTGTGGCGCAGCGCATTCCTGAGGATCAGCTTGAGCAAGTGCATGAACGCCGAGCCTCCATTCCAGGCGGACCGGGTATGATGTCGTAATCCGTTGTTTTTATTATTATTTTTAGTATGCGCCCGACGCGCGTCACCGGGTCAGTGGGCGCCATCGAGCAACACCCCTTTTTCAAGATGCCGGACGTGGTGCGCCCTTTGCGCGGCATGCTGATCGTGGGTCACCATGATGATGGTTTTCCCCAGTTCGGTGTTGAGCCGGTCCATCAGCATGAGCACATCTTCCGCCGACACGCGGTCAAGATCGCCGGTGGGCTCGTCGGCCACGAGGATGGTCGGGTCGCTGATGATGGCGCGCGCGATCGCCACGCGCTGCTGCTGGCCGCCGGAGAGTTCCGACGGATAGTGCGTCATGCGGTCGGTGAGCCCGACCATCGCGAGCGCCGCTTCGACGTGCTCCCTGCGCTCCTTTCCCGACAGCCCGGTCAGCAGCAACGGCAGCTCGATATTCTCGTACGCGGTCAGCACCGGCATCAGGTTGTAGAACTGGAAAATGAAACCGACGTTGTGCGCGCGCCAGTCGGCGAGCTCGGACTCCGACAGCACGGTGATATCGATGCCGCCGACCAGCAGCGTGCCGCGGTCCGGCTTGTCGATGCCGGCGATGAGGTTCAGCAGCGTGCTCTTGCCCGAACCCGACGGCCCCATCAGCGCAATGAAATCGCCGGCCATGATGTCGAAGGTAAGGTCCTCCAGCACCGGCACGGTCTGCCCGCCGCGGCGGTACGATTTCGACAGATTCCTGATCTCGACAATCGGTTGGGCGACTTGATTCATGTACAGAGCTTCACCGCATCGGACGCGGAAGTTTCATATGATGCTTTGCGTCTTGGCGCACTCGTCGGCGGCTCTGAGCCTTGGCGGTTCAAGACTTTCTACTTGGTCGACAGCGACACCGCTGCGCCGTCGCGAAGCTTGCCGGAGGGCTTGAGCACGATGCGGTCTCCGGGCGCAACGCCCTTGACCACCTCGATCATCTCGCCGATCCTGCCGGCGGTTTGAATCTCGACTGCGGATACCCGGTTGTCCCTGATCACGTACACGACACTGCGGCCGTTGCGATCGACGATCGATCCCGGCTGCACCACGGTGCGCGCGCTGCGCTGATCGGCAGGCACCTCTTGCGACAGGAACGCGACCTTGGCGCTCATCTCCGGCAGGATGCGCGGGTCCCTGTCGACGAAGCCGATTTTCACCATCACGGTCGCCTTGGCGCGGTCCACGGTCGGCACCAGGCGGTGCACGACGCCGCGAAAGCGCAGATCGGGCAGCGCATCGAGCTGGATCTCGCAGGGCTGATCGACGCTGACTTTCGCCAGGCTCGACTCCGAGACGTCGGCCTCGACCTCGAGCGTCGACATGTCGGCCATGGTCACCACCGCGGCCTGGGAACCCGTGGCGGATGAAAACGGCGTGATCACGTCGCCGACATTGGCGTTCTTGGTGAGCACCACGCCGTCGAACGGCGCGCGGATCAGGGTCTGATCGACCGCGACCTGCGTCGCACGGTACGCGGCCTGCGCCACCGCGACCGCCGCCTTGTAGCCGCTGATGGCTGCCTTCGCCTTCTCGTAACGGGCGACCACCGTGTCGTGCGCCGCCTGCGACACGAAATTCTTGGCCAACAGGTCGCGCGACCGGTCGAGCGCATGCTTGGCGTCGGTCAATTCGGCCTGCCCCTGTTCGAGATTGGCCTGCGCAAGCTTGATGTTGGCCGCCGCCTGCTCCATGGTCGCGGTCACATCCTTGTTTTCGAGCCGCGCGAGGATCTCGTTCTCCTTGACCTGGCTGCCCTCGCGCACGCCCAGCCATTCGAGACGGCCGGTCGCCTTCGATGCCACCGCAGCCTTGCGCTGGGCGACCACATAGCCCGTTGCATTGAGCACGGTATACGCCTGCGACGGATATGCCGTCGTCACCACCATGGCCTCCACCGGCGTTGCGGCCTTGTAGCCGAACGCATAATAGAGGCCGAGCGCAACGAGAACGGCGATGACCGCCCATAGCTTGAGTTTGCGGCGCTGCTTCGGCGCGCCGGTGGCCACGCCTGCGCCGCTGCGGTCGATGCGCAATTTCGATAAATCTTCGCCAGCCACTGGAACCCCTTGAGAGGAAATCCGCCGCAGAGCGGCGATGTTACGAGGCTACGGGAAATGTGCAAGAATGTGCTCAATTCTAGCAGGAGACCGGCATGACGGCACCGATTCCCACCACCAAACCCGCGTTTCAATGGGAAGATCCGTTGCTGCTGGACGACCAGCTCAGCGACGAAGAACGCATGGTGCGCGATGCGGCACGCAGTTATTGCCAGGAAAAGCTGATGCCGCGCGTGCTGGAAGCGAACCGCCATGAAAAATTCCACCGCGAGATCATGAACGAAATGGGCGCGATGGGTTTCCTCGGCCCGACGTTCACCGGCTACGGCTGCGCCGGCGTCAACAATGTGTGCTATGGCCTGATCGCGCGCGAAGTGGAGCGCGTGGACAGCAGTTACCGCTCGGCGCTCTCGGTGCAGTCCAGTCTCGCCATGTATCCGATTTACGAGTTCGGCTCCGAACAGCAGAAAAACAATACCTGCCGAAACTGGCGAGCGGCGAATGGATAGGCTGCTTCGGGCTCACCGAACCCGATCACGGTTCGGACCCCGCGGGCATGGCGACGCGCGCCAGAAAGACCGACGACGGCTACATCCTGCACGGCGCCAAGATGTGGATCACCAACGCGCCGCTTGCCGACGTCTTCGTGGTCTGGGCCAAAGACGACGACGGCGTGATCCGCGGTTTCATTCTGGAAAAAGGCATGAAGGGACTCTCCGCGCCCAGGATCGAAGGCAAATTCAGCCTGCGCGCCTCGGTCACCGGCGAAATCGTGATGGACCAGGTGTTGGTGCCGGCGGAAAACCTGCTGCCCGGGGTCTCCGGACTCAAAGGACCGTTCAGTTGTCTGAACAAAGCGCGCTTCGGCATCGCGTGGGGCGTGCTGGGCGCGGCCGAATTCTGCTGGCATGCCGCGCGCAACTACACGCTGGAGCGCAAACAGTTCGGCCGGCCGCTGGCGGCAAATCAGCTGATCCAGGTCAAGCTCGCCAACATGCAGACCGAGATCACGCTCGGGCTGCAGGCGGTGTTGCGCCTGGGCCGGCTGATGGACGAAGGCCGCGCCGCGCCGGAAATGATGTCGCTGCTGAAACGCAACTCGTGCGGCAAGGCGCTCGACATCGCGCGCACGGCGCGCGACATGCACGGCGGCAACGGCATCTCGGACGAGTATCACGTGATCCGCCACGTGATGAATCTCGAGGCGGTCAACACCTACGAAGGCACCCACGACATCCACGCGCTGATCCTCGGCCGCGCGCAGACCGGCATTCCCGCATTCAGCTGATATGCGTTTCCGCACAACGCGCCGCGCCCTGCTCCAGGCCCTCTGCTGTATCTGCTTCGCGGCCTGTGCGCTGCCGGCGCACAGCGAGGCGCTTCCTGCCGGGACAAGCCAGCGCATCGTCGATGTCGGCGGCACGGCCATCGAAGTCCATTTCTACAAACCCGCGCATTACGACAAAGGGCCGTTGCTGGTCAGTTTCCACGGTCTGAACCGCAACATGAAGAGTTACCGTGAAGCGGCCAGGGGCATCGCCGACCGCCACGGCATGCTGCTGGTCATGCCGCTGTTCGACCGTCCGCGTTTTCCATACTGGCGCTACCAGGCGCTCGGCATCACGCACACCAGCCGCAAAATCACCTCGGGCCCGATTGTCATAGAGCCGCAGGCGCAATGGACCGGCACGCTGATCCTGAAACTCATCGACCAGGTGCGCAACGACGAAGGGCAACCTGCGCTCGATTACTACCTGATCGGCCATTCCGCGGGAGGACAGGTCGTCAACCGCTTTGCCGCGCTGGTGCCGAACAGCGCAAAACGCATGGTGGTCGCCAATCCTTCATCCTACGTGCGTCCGTCGCTGCAGGCGCGTTTTCCCTATGGCTTTGGCGGCCTGCCGGAAAACATGGCCGATGAGCCGGCAATCCGCCGCTACCTCGCGCAGCCGATGACCATACTGCTCGGCACGGCCGATGTGCTGACCAAGAATCTCGACCAGCTGCCGCTGGCCGTGCAACAAGGCGCCACCCGCTACGAGCGCGGCCGCAACGCGTTTCACGCCGCGCAGGAACTGGCGCGCGACAAAGGCTGGGAATTCAACTGGCGGCTCATCGAAGTCCCCGGTGTCGGCCACGACGCCAAAGGGCATGTATCGCAGCGCCCAGGCAGAGGACGCGCTGTTCGGCCGCTAGCGCGGTCAGCTTTCCCCGTCGTTCTCGCGCAACGGTTTGCGCAAGTGGAGCGGCTCCCGGCGCATGCGCGCGCGGGCGCGCAGATTGAGCATTTCCACCGCGACCGCGAACGCCATCGCGAAATAAATGTAGCCCTTGGGCAGATGATAGTCCCAGCCCTCGGCGACCAGCGCCACGCCGACCAGGATCAGAAAACTCAACGCCAGCATCTTGATCGTCGGATGGCGGTCGACGAATTCGCCGATCGGCCTGGCCGCCACCAGCATCACGATCACCGCGATGACGATCGCGGCGACCATCACGCCGATCTCGTCCACCATGCCGACCGCGGTGATCACCGAATCGAGCGAGAATACGATGTCGATGATCGCAATCTGGGTGATCACCGCGCCGAAACTTGCGGCTGCCACCTTGATGCCGGAATCCTCGACGCCTTCCAGGGAGTTGTGAATCTCGTGCACGCTTTTCCACAGCAGGAACAGGCCGCCGCCGATCAGGATCAGGTCGCGCCCGGAAATTTCCTTGCCGAATACAGAAAACATGGGGGCGGTGAGCGTCATCACCCAGGCGAGCGAAAACAGCAGCGCGATGCGCGTCAGCATCGCCAGCGCGAGGCCGATGATGCGGCCCCTCGCGCGCTGGTGCTCGGGCAGGCGCCCGACCAGGATCGAAATGAAAATGATGTTGTCGACGCCAAGCACGATCTCGAGCAGGGTCAGCGTCGCCAGCGCAATCCAGATCTGCGGATCAAACAGCCATTCCATGAAAGCTCCCGGTTACGGTTGGATTGTTCGCTGCGGATGCCCGCATTATAAAATGCCGGTCATCGGTCGACCAGAATATTCCGCTCTGCCATCGGTTGCTCAAGCGCGCCTCCGGAGTTAGAGTGAAGCCCTCTGAACTCCGAGGGACCTGACGAATGCCGGATAATCTGGATCACCTGCGCCAGTGGGTTGGAAAAAAAGAGAGTCATGCCGATATCGCGACGACGTGGCCGGTGATCGCGCTGGCCGCCACGCTGGACCGCCGCGACCCTGATCCGGCGATCGGTGATGCGATTCCGCTGGGCTGGCACTGGCTGTATTTTCTGGAAGCCAAACCCGCGTCGGAACTGGGCGCCGACGGCCACCCCAAGCGCGGCGGCTTCCTGCCGCCGGTACCGCTGCCGCGCAGGATGTGGGCCGGCGGCCGCATCGAGTTCCGCCGCGTGCTCAGGTTAGGCGAGACGCTCAGGCGCGAATCGGAAATCGTCGCGGTCGAGCCGAAGCAGGGCAAAAGCGGCAGCCTGGTTTTTGTGACCGTGCGCCACACGGTTTTTGCGGCGAATGAAATCGCGGTGATCGAGGAACACGACATCGTTTACCGGGAAGCCGCCAAGCCCGGCGCGGCGCCCCCGGGCAAGCCCGCCCCGCCGTCCGCCGCGTGGCGGCGCGAGATCGCGCCGGATCCGGTGCTGCTGTTCCGTTTTTCCGCCCTGACCTTCAATGGTCACCGCATCCACTACGATCTCGATTACAGCCGGCACGAAGAAAACTACCCGGGCCTGATCGTGCACGGTCCGTTGCAGACCATCCTCATGCTCGATCTTGCCCGCAACCGGGAAACGCGGCCGGTGAAAAAGTTCGACTACCGCGCGCTGCAGCCGGTCTTCCACACCGAGCGCTTCACGGTCAACGGCAACCTGAATGCCGACGCCACGCAGGCAGAATTGTGGACGACCAATGCCGCCGGCCAGTACGCGATGACGGGAACCGCATATTATTGATGCGGATGTTACTTGAGCTTGATCGCGTTACCGTAACAGAAGTAGGCATCCCGGCTGGAAAACCAGCCGCCGCGCTCGTTGAGACAATTGAGGTTGACGATCCCGTTCGCGCCGAGG
This sequence comes from uncultured beta proteobacterium, assembly GCA_963734595.1. Lineage (GTDB taxonomy): Bacteria > Pseudomonadota > Gammaproteobacteria > Burkholderiales > SG8-41 > CAKKQX01. The sequence continues at coordinate 78,255 of CAVTHV010000026.1, read as the reverse complement.
CTGGCGGCCTCGTCCTGCAGCGCCGCGATCGCATCCCCCGACTCCTCGTGAGTCGGCACCCAGAAAGCGGAACGCCACGACTCGGCCCAGAGATGTTTGATGACGGTGTAGCGATAGGGCGCCAGGACACCCGCTTCATAGATCCGGACCGCGGCGCCCGGGGTTTCGGAAGCCGCCGCCTGCGACATCGCCGCGCCGGACAGCACAACAACGGCAAAAACGATTGCATATTTCGCACGCATCATCGCTGATTCTCCGCCATGAATCGGGACCTGCGATCCATTTTACTGCGCCCCCGGCCCGGTGACCATCGCGCCGCGGCCATGCTATATTTACCGGTAGCATCGACATAGCCATTCCCAGGCTGCCGGTAACCCAGTGAAAAATATCATTCATTTGCTGCAGAGGACCGCGCCATTCGGCTTCGGCATCGCACTGGCCAGCGCGCTTGGTCGCTCTGCTGGCGGGTCTCGGCCATCGCTGGGGATGGTGGGATTATCGCCTGGGTTTCACCCTGCTGAAATGGGCAGCCTGGGGCGGCGTCGCCGGCATGGTGCTTTCGTTCATCGGGTGCCTCGCCGCCGGCACCGCCGGCCTGAAACGCTGGCTGCTCCTGGGCGCGGCCGGCGTCGTGATGGGCGCGCTGACCTTCGGCCTGCCGTGGTCGATGCGCAACCAGGCCCAACGGCTGCCGCGCATTCATGACATCACCACGGACACCGCCAATCCGCCGCGATTTGTGGCGATATTGCCGCTGCGAAAGAACGCCCCGAACAGCGCCGAGTACGGCGGCGAAAAAATCGCCGAACTGCAGAAACAGGGTTATGCCGATATCGCCCCGCTTGTCATGAAAATACCGCCTGCTGCGGCGTTCGACCGCGCATTGAGCACGGCGCGGGCGATGGGCTGGGAAATCGTGGCGGCGGAGCCCGCTGACAACCGCATCGAGGCCACCGCCACCACCCTGCTGTTCGGCTTCAAGGACGATATCGTCATCCGCATCACGCCAGCCGGCGATGGCAGCCGCATCGATGTGCGCTCCGTTTCGCGCGTGGGCCGCAGCGACCTCGGCACCAACGCCAGGCGTATCCGTAAATTTCTGGGTAAGGTCAGGGAACCATGAAACGTGCATTACTTTTGACTGCCCTGCTGCTGATGGCAGGTTGCGAAAGCCTTCCGAAACAGACGAATGATCAGATGCGCAAAGTGCTGGGCCAGCCGCTCGCCACCCTCATCAAGAAATGGGGCCCCCCCACGGAACGGCGGGTGGTCGACGGGAAAAAACTCGCGACCTTCAGAACCGACGCTGCAGGGGTCTCTGTGAAAGTTGCGCCGTCGATGGCCGCCGGCTCGTACTGTGACAGCACGGTCGAGCTCGATGACCGCGACGTGGTCATCGGTTATTACTGGGCAGGCAGCCACTGCGAAGTGGCCGCCGACCGCCTGTAACGTTCTGCCCGCTTTATTCGCTCACCACCCCGATTCGCGTTCGGGTGTCGCCGATATTTTGTGGATGCTCAGGTCGGAGCCGTTGAACTCCTCCTCCTGGTCGAGCCTGATGCCGACCACTGACTTGAGCGCGCCGTAAACGATCGCGCCCCCGGCGAGCGCGACACCGATACCGAGCAGCGTGCCCAGCAGTTGGGACATGAACGTCACGCCGCCGATCCCGCCCAGACTTTTCAAGCCGAAAATTCCCGCGGCGATGCCGCCCCAGGCGCCGCACAGTCCGTGCAGCGGCCACACGCCGAGCACGTCGTCGATTTTCAGGCGGTTCTGCGTCAGCGTAAACATGTAGACGAACAGCGCGCCCGCCACCCCGCCAGTCACGAGCGCACCGATCGGATGCATGATATCGGAGCCGGCGCAAATGGCGACCAGTCCCGCGAGCGGGCCGTTGTGCACGAAGCCGGGGTCGTTGCGGCCGACCGCCAGCGCGGCGATGATGCCGCCCGCCATCGCCATCAGCGAATTCACCGCCACCAGCCCGCTGATCTTGTCGATCGTCTGCGCCGACATCACGTTGAAACCGAACCAGCCGACCGACAACACCCAGGCACCGAGCGCCAGAAATGGAATACTCGACGGCGGATGCGCGCTGACCGTGCCGTCCTTGCTGTAGCGCCCGCGACGCGGGCCGAGCAGCATCACCGCCATCAGGGCGATCCAGCCGCCCACCGCATGCACCACCACCGAACCGGCGAAGTCATGAAACTTCGCGCCGGCGGCTGCCTGCAGCCACGCCTGCACGCCGTACTTGTCGTTCCACGCGATGCTTTCGAAAAACGGATAAACGAAGCCGACGATCAGCGCCGTCGCCATCAGTTGCGTATTGAACTTCGCACGCTCGGCAATGCCGCCGGAGATGATCGCCGGCACGGCGGCCGCAAACGTGAGCAGGAAGAAAAATTTGGTCAGCTCATAACCGCTTTTTGCGGCAAGGGTTTCCGCGCCGGCGAAGAAATTGACGCCGTAAGCGACCGTGTAGCCGATGAAAAAATAAGCGACCGTGGAAACCGCGAAATCGCAGAGGATCTTGACCAGCGCGTTGACCTGGTTTTTCTTGCGCACGGTGCCGAGCTCGAGAAAAGCGAAGCCGGAGTGCATGGCCAACACCATGATGGCGCCCAGCAGTATGAATAGCGTATCGCTGCTTACTTTCAGAGTTTCCATGTTTCCCCCTTGATTAAACCTGTTAAACCAAAGCAAAATCTATTCCAAAACAATAACATACTGAATTAATGCAGTTTCTGATTTTTTGCCCTGAAAAATTACCGTCAAACGCACCAACATAGAACATTTTGCTCAAAATAAGCACCAGTATGGTGCGCTTATCCCCTCTCACGAGCCCCATGGGCAATATCGAGAGTCGCGTTGAAGTACTGCCCGTAAGCCATTGATACATTTACAGGTTACGGTTATAGTCAAAAAATCGAAAGGCAACTCATGGCCATAGCGAAAGCGTTCAACCCCCAGTCAGACCGCCGGCTCGACCTGCAGCAGGTTCTGACCGACCTCGTTGCCGACCGGCTGGTCACGCAGGAAACCGCCGACGAGTTGCTCAAGAACCGCCGCTTCGGCCGCGCCGCGGTCCATCCGCTGGTGATAATCGCCGACCAGAAATGGAAGGATCCGCGCCAGCCGAAAAAGCTGCTCCACCTGGAGGCGCTGACGCAGTGGCTGGCGGAAAAGTCCGGCCTGCCCTACCTGCATATCGATCCGTTCAAGATCGATTTCGCCACCGTGACCAAGGTGATGTCGAATGCCTACGCCGAAAGCTACAAGATCCTGCCGGTAAGCGTCACCACGCGCGAAGCCACCATAGCCACCTGCGAACCCTACGTGCGCGAGTGGGAAGACCAGCTGAAGCAGGTGCTGCGCCTCGAAATCAAGCGCGTCGTCGCCAACCCGCTCGATATCCAGAGTTACCTCGTCGAATTCTACAACCTGGCGCGCTCGGTCAAGGGCGCAACCGACAAGGACAAGAGCAGTTACAACGAAATCGCCAACTTCGAGCAGCTGGTGCAGCTGGGCAGGAGCGGCAAGCTCGACGCCAACGACCAGCACATCGTCCACATTTGCGACTGGCTGTTCAATTACGCGTTCGAGCAGCGCGCGAGCGACATCCACCTCGAGCCGCGGCGCGACGTCTCCAACGTGCGCTTTCGCATCGACGGCGTGCTGCACCAGGTCTATCAGATTCCGACGCCGGTGATGGGGGCCATGACCAGCCGCATCAAGGTGCTGGGCCGCATGGACGTGGTCGAAAAGCGCAGGCCGCAGGACGGGCGGCTGAAGACGGTTACGCCCAACGGCGAAGAGGTCGAACTCAGGCTTTCCACCATGCCGACCGCGTTCGGCGAAAAGCTGGTGATGCGGATCTTCAATCCCGAGAACCTGGTCAAGGACTACCGCGAACTCGGTTTTTCCGAAGAAGACGAGCGCAAATGGAACCAGCTGGCCAACCAGCCGCACGGCATCATCCTGGTGACCGGCCCGACCGGCTCGGGCAAGACGACGACGCTCTATTCCACTCTCAAGCAGCTCGCGCAGCCGGAAGTCAACGTCTGCACCGTCGAAGACCCGATCGAGATGATCGAGCCCGCCTTCAACCAGATGCAGGTGCAGAGTGCGATCGGCGTCGATTTTGCGGGCGGCATCCGCACGCTGATGCGCCAGGATCCCGACATCATCATGGTGGGCGAGATCCGCGACCTCGAAACCGCCGACATGGCGATCCAGGCGGCGCTGACCGGCCATCTCGTGCTGTCGACGCTGCACACCAACGATGCGCCATCGGCGATCACGCGCCTGCTCGATATCGGCGTGCCGCCTTATCTGCTGCAGTCGACCATCCTCGGCGTGCTGGCGCAGCGCCTGGTGCGCACGCTGTGCCCGCATTGCAAGGAGAAGCATGCGCTCGACGACTCGGCGTGGGACACGCTGGTCGCGCCATGGAAGGCGACCAAACCCAGGGACACCACTTATATCGGCAAGGGCTGCCTCGAGTGCCGCATGACCGGCTACATGGGCCGCATGGGCATTTACGAAATGATGGTGATGTCCCCCGAGCTGCGCAAAGTCATCACCGCAGAAACCAATCTCGAAGCGCTGCGCGACCTGGCCTACAAGGAAGGCATGAAGCCGCTCAGGATCGGCGGCGCGATGAAAATTGCAGCCGGCCTGACCACCATCGACGAAGTGATGAAAGTCGCGCCGCCGCCCTCCGGCGACCGGCGGCAGCAGCCGCGTTGAAAGCGGTAAATAGTCAATAGTGAATGGTAAACGGTGAATTTCGAACCGCCCTATTCTCTATTTCCCGAGCACCATTTATAAAGACAGCAAGAAGCGGGTGGCGCCCGTCACCCGGCCGTCTTATCCTTGACCGCATGATCAAATCCACAGCGGCCGGGATCGTGAAGACCCCACCTGCGTTCGATTCAAATGCCCGCGATTATGAACGCGTCGCGCGGGCAATCGAGTATCTGCGGCGCCACGCCACGGCCCAGCCCGATCTGGCCGCCATCGCGCGGCATATTCATTTATCGGAACATCACTTCCAGCGGCTGTTCACGCGCTGGGCCGGCGTCAGCCCCAAGCGCTTCCTGCAATACCTGACGGTCGAACATGCGAAAGCCCGCCTCGCCCGGACCACGAACATCCTCGACCTGACGGCCGATGTCGGCCTGTCGAGCCCGGGCCGCCTGCACGACTTGTTCGTGACGCTGGAAGCCGCGTCGCCGGGAGAAATCCGCAGCGGCGGCGCGGGACTGCAAATCCGCTTCGGCATCCATGACTCGCCGTTCGGCGCGTGCCTCATCGCGACCACCGCGCGCGGCGTATGCGCAGTGCGCTTCGTCGATCGCGTCCGCGGCGGCGATGCCGCGTCGCTGCTGCAGGAACGAATGGCCGCAGGCGAGCCTCGTCCGCGACACCCAAGGCACGGCGGACGTGGCTAAGCAAATGTTCGACCCGCTGGCGGCGCGGCAAACGAAATCTCTGGCGCTGCTGGTCAAAGGCACCAACTTTCAGACTCCAGGTATGGCGCGCATTGCTCGAAGTGCCGTTTGGCCATGTCACCAGCTATCGCGATCTCGCGGAGGAAATCGGGCGCCCCACCGCCGCGCGCGCAGTCGGCAGTGCCATTGGCGCCAACGCCATCGCCTATTTGATTCCGTGCCACCGCGTCATCCGCGAATCCGGCGCATTCGGGGGCTATCGCTGGGGCGAAACGCGCAAGGCGGCGATTCTGGGATGGGAAGCGGCGCGGAGTGATGGGTAGTGGGTAATGGGAAGTGATCGATGACGCTTAAAGCGCGATAATGCCGACTCTGCCCCCTCATCCCTACTACCGACTATCCCTTAGGTCATCCTCATCCCTTATGAAAGCCACCCTCCAGCCCGGCCTCACCTTCCGGTTCCAGTTCAGGATCCCGCCTTCCAAGACGGTCCCGCATCTCTACCCGGAATCGGAAATGTTCCGGCAAATGCCGCAAGTGCTGGCAACGGGTTATCTGGTGGGCCTCATGGAATGGGCGTGCATCGAGGCGATCCGGCCCCATCTCGACTGGCCGCGCGAGCAGTCGCTGGGCACCCTAGTCAACTTCACCCATCTTGCCGCCACGCCGCCGGGACTGACGGTCACGGTCGAGGTCAGGCTGGACAGAATCGAAGGACGCAAGCTCACGTTCCGGCTGTCGGCGCACGACGGCATCGACACGATTTCGGAAGGCACGCACGAGCGCGTCGTGATCGATGCCGCCAGGTTCAACGCCAAGGTGGCGGAGAAGGTGCGCACCGGACCCGGTACCGCGTAGCGCTGGTGCGGGAAGGTGCGCAAGCAGCCGACGCGATAATGTCATTATTGCCAATGGAGCTGGCGGAGGCTGCCACCGGACCCGGTATCGCGTAGCGCTGGTGCGGGAAGGCGCGCAAGCAGCCGACGCGACAAGCTTGGAATTACCAATTGACGGTCGGAGGCTGCAGCACGTTGATTTTATGGGCGATAACGCGTAGAATCCGCCCTCCGATGTAGACCACATACACCATTCGTTCGCCCGGCCACCCTCCCGCTTCAGAAGCGTGGCGCATCTGTGCCATGACGGTCGGTCTTCCCTTGTTTCCCGCCAGCCGGTTTACGCTTCAGATCAGCCCTGGCCTTTGATCATCGCCATTGCTTCACGATATTTATGAATTATATGAGTTGCTCATCACATTCCAATGCACCCGGCGCCTGCGACGGCAAGCGCCGCGGGAAACGCGCGCAGGCCGGACAATCATGACCATCGGCAACGAAGTCGGGCGCCGCCGCACCTTCGCCATCATCTCCCACCCCGATGCCGGCAAGACGACGCTCACCGAAAAACTGCTGCTGTTCGCGGGCGCGATTCATATCGCCGGCAGCGTCAAGGCGCGCAAGGCGAGCCGCCATGCCACGTCCGACTGGATGGAAATCGAGAAGCAGCGCGGCATTTCGGTAGCGAGTTCGGTGATGCAGATGGAGTACCGCGACTGCGTGATCAATCTGCTCGACACGCCGGGACACCGCGATTTCTCCGAGGACACTTACCGCGTGCTGACGGCCGTGGACGCCGCGCTCATGGTGATCGACGCGGGCAACGGCGTGGAGCCGCAGACGCTGCGCCTGCTGCAGGTGTGCCGCGCCCGCAAAACGCCGATCATCACCTTCATCAACAAAATGGACCGCGAAGTGCGCGAGCCCATGGACCTCGTCGACGAAATCGAGCGGGTGCTGGAAATGCCGGTGGTGCCGTGCAGCTGGCCGGTCGGCATGGGCAAGCAGTTTCACGGCGTGATCGATGTCCGCAGCAACCGCATGCGCGTGTTCCGCCCGGGCGATGACCGGGTCACCGGAGATGATGAAATCATCCAGAATCTCGATGATCCCGAGATTGCGCAGCGCTTTGGCGACCGTTATAGCCACGCGCTTCAGGAAAGCCGCCTGGTGTGCGGCGTATCGCCGGAATTCGACGCCGAATTGTTCCTCGCCGGCGGGCAAACGCCGCTGTTCTTCGGTTCCGCCATCAACAATTTCGGCGTGCGGGAAGTGCTCGATGCACTGGTGGATTTCGCACCCCCGCCCAGATCGCGCGCCGCCATTCAGCGCGTCGTCGAGCCGGACGAGGCCAAATTTTCAGGCGTGGTATTCAAGATCCAGGCCAACATGGATCCGGCGCACCGCGACCGCATTGCATTCGTCCGCGTCTGCTCGGGAAAATTCGTGCGCGGCATGCGCCTCAAAAATTGCCGCACCGGCAAGGATCTGCGGCCCAACAGCGTGGTGTCATTCCTGTCCCAGCGCCGCGACCTGCTGGAGGAAGCCTATCCCGGCGATATCATCGGCATCCCCAACCACGGCGTGCTGCAGTTGGGCGACACGCTTACCGAAGGCGAAGACCTGCAGTTCACCGGTCTGCCGTTCTTCGCGCCGGAACTCTTCCAGAGCGTGGAGATCGCGGATCCCCTGCGCAGCAAACAGCTGCGCTCGGGGCTCGCCCAGCTCGGTGAAGAAGGCGCCATCCAGGTTTTCCGGCCGCATGCGGGCGGCGCATTGCTGCTCGGAGCAGCCGGCAGCCTGCAATTCGACGTCGTCGCCCACCGGCTGCGGCATGAGTACGGCGCCGAAGCGCGCCTCGCTCCCGCACGCTACACCTCCGCGCGCTGGATCACCTCGGACGATCCGCAGGAAATGAAGCGCTTCATCGAGTTCAACGCGCACCGCGTCGCCTACGACGCGGTGGAGGCGCCGACGTTTCTGGTCGCGTTCGACGCCGAACTGAAAGTGGCGCAGGAGAACTGGAAAGCGATCCGCTTTCACGCCCTGCGCGAACACGCGGGCCTGGTGTTTCAATCCGGTATCGACGGTTAGAGCATCAACTCGAAGCAATCGCTGCCGATAGCGCTGTTGTCGTAATACGGCGCGCACGGCTTGAAACCGAGCTTCCCATAGAGCGCGCGTGCTGCGTGCATATCCGGCAGCGTGTCGAGCACCATGCTGTGATAACCGCAGGAGCGGGCAAAGTCGATCGCGCGTTCCGCGAGCCTGCGCCCGAGACCGGTGCCCTGAAACTCGGGCCGCACATAGAGCCGCTTCATCTCGCAGCGCCCGGCATCAAGCGGCCGCACCGCCACGCACCCCGCCGCCTCACCGCCCTGTTTCGCCAGCAACAGACTGCCCCGCGGCAGCGCGTAATCGCCGGGCAACGCCGCGAGTTCCTGGTCGAATCCCTGAAAACACAGTTCGAATCCGAGCGCGTCGGCGTACTCGAAAAACAGGTTGCGGACGGCTTCGAGATCGGGGCCCGCAGCGGTAACCGTTTTGATGTCCACGGATCAATGCGACTTGCTGAGCAGCCGCATGCCGCGGTCCAGTCCGTCGAGCGTCATCGGAAACATGCGCTCGCCGATCAGCTGGCGCGTGATGCGGATCGATTCGTGATAGTCCCACACCGCTTCCGGCTGCGGGTTGAGCCAGATGGTGTCCTTGTAAATCGCGAGCAGCGCTGCAGCCAGACCGCGCCTGACTCCTCGTTGGTGTGCTCGACGCTGCCGCCGGGATAGACGATCTCATACGGGCTCATGGTCGCGTCCCCCACGATAATCACTTTATAATCATGGGGGTATGTATGCATCACGTCCCAGGTTGCGAGACGCTCGGCGGCGCGCCGGTGATTGTCCTTCCACACGCGCTCGTAGAGAAAATTGTGAAAATAGAAATATTCGAGGTGCTTGAACTCGGTGCGCGCCGCGGAAAACAACTGCTCGCAAACGCGGATGTGATCGTCCATCGAACCGCCGACATCGAGGAACAGCAATACCTTCACGCTGTTGTGCCGCTCCGGCACCATCTTGAGGTCGAGCCAGCCCGCGTTCTTCGCGGTCGAGCGTATGGTGTCGTCGAGGTCGAGTTCCTCGGGGTTGCCTTCGCGCGCGAACTTGCGCAGGCGCTTTAACGCCACCTTGATATTGCGCGTGCCGATTTCGACCGTGTCGTCGAAGTTTTTGAATTCGCGCTGGTCCCAGACCTTGACCGCGCGGCGGTGGCGCGACTCGTGCTGCCCGATGCGCACGCCTTCCGGGTTGTAGCCGTAGGCGCCGAACGGCGAAGTGCCGGCGGTGCCGATCCACTTGCTGCCGCCCTGGTGCCGGCCCTTCTGCTCCTCGAGCCGCTGCTTGAGCGTCTCCATCAGCTTGTCCCAGCCGCCGAGCGCTTCGACCAGCTTCTTCTCTTCGTCGGTCAGATTCTTTTCCGCGAGTTTCTTCAGCCATTCCTCGGGAATCAGCGCCGCGATGCCCTCGACATCGAGGACGCCCTTGAAGTAAGCGCCGAATGCGCGGTCGAAACGGTCGAAATACTTCTCGTCCTTCACCAGGCAGGCGCGCGACAAGGTAATAGAAATCGTCGACGCTGCCGGATACGACCTCTTTCTGCAGCGCCTCGAGCAGCGTCAGGAACTCCCTGACCGAAACCGGGATGCCGCTTTCCTTGAGCTTCAGAAAAAATTCGATCAGCATGAGAGCGGTGACCAGTGAACGGTGAACCGGTGACTGGTAAACCCGCAACCGGCAGGGTCTGTCTCCAGCTGCATCTGAAAAGCGGCGTCCGGTCATTGCGAACATCCGAAAGCTGCGCGCCATGCAGCGAGCTTCGTCTCGAATTTCATCGTATTCGCCGGACTCGACGACGGCAGCACGATGGTTTCGTAACCCTGCCCGGCAAACCACGGCTCGAGTTTCGCGGCGGTCTTGCCGTTGAAACACACGCGGCGCAGTTTCTTCGCGATGCCCGTCACGCGCTCGAAGTCGTTGTGCCGCGCATTGCGGATGTTGCTGTCGAGACTGCCGGCGCGGTCGCACTTGCCGATGACGTCCCACAACCCGATGCGGCTGGCGAGCAGCGTTTTGAGGCGCTGCTCGTACGGCATGTCGTAGAGCGGCGCGCCGACCACGCTCCCCATCAGCTTCCAGAACTGGTTTTGCGCATGGCCGTAGTACTGGCCCTTGCCGAGCGAAGCGGTGCTCGGGAAGCTGCCCAGTATCAGCGTCGTCACTTTTTCATCCACGACCGGCGGAAATCCTTTCGCGCTTTTAGCCATCTCAGTTCAAAACATCAACATCGAATTTAGCCGCCAAGGCGCCAAGGACGCCAAGAAATACAAAATGAATCACAGATTGAATACCATGACAAGACTTCGTCGGCAATTTCTGGACCTGTCAGACTGGGGTTTAATCGATTTTCTATGTCCTTTGCACTTCCTTGGCGTCTTGGCGTCTTGGCGGTTCAGTTTTTCCTTGGTGTTCTGGCGGCCTTGGCGGCTCAATCAGCTTTTCCGTCTCGACATGAACACCAGCCGCTCGAACAAATGCACGTCCTGCTCGTTTTTCAGCAGCGCGCCGTGCAGCGGCGGGATGATCTTGTGGCTGTCCTGGCTGTGGAGCGCTTCCGGCGGAATGTCTTCCGCCATCAGCAGCTTCAACCAGTCGAGCAGTTCCGAAGTCGAGGGCTTTTTCTTCAGCCCCGGCACTTCGCGGATCTCGAAGAACGAGGCCAGCGCCTGCCTGAGCAGCGATTTCTTGAGCCCCGGGAAGTGCACGTTGACGATCTTCTCCATCGTCTCGTGATCGGGAAACCGGATGTAATGGAAGAAGCAGCGCCGCAGGAACGCGTCGGGCAGGTCCTTCTCGTTGTTGCTGGTGATGATGACCAGCGGCCGGTGCTTCGCCTTGACGAGCTGCTGCGTCTCGTAGACGTAGAACTCCATGCGGTCGAGCTCGCGCAGCAGATCGTTCGGGAACTCGATGTCGGCCTTGTCCACCTCGTCGATCAGCAGCACCGCGGGCGCATCGGCCGCGAACGCCTTCCACAGCATGCCCTGCACGATGTAGTTGCCGATGTCGTGCACCTTCGGGTCGCCGAGCTGCGAATCGCGCAGACGCGACACCGCATCGTATTCGTAGAGGCCGTGCTGCGCCTTGGTCGTCGACTTGATGTGCCACTCGTGGAGCGGCCGGCCGAGCGCCTTCGCGACCTCGATCGCGAGCATGGTCTTGCCGGTGCCCGGCTCGCCCTTGATCAGCAGCGGCCGCTCGAGCGTGATCGCGGCATTCACCGCCATCATCAGGTCCTCGGTCGCAACGTAACTGTCGGTGCCTTCAAATCGCTTCATCGGGGTTCTTTCGTCAAGTAAATCATGCGGCGCCAGCGAGATCGCCCTTGCGGTCGACGTCGTACAGCACGCCGGGATCGTCGCAGTCGACCAGCCGGATGTCCTGCCGGTGACGTTCGAGGATCGCGCGCGCGCCGCTGTCGGCGGAGAGCTGCGTCAGATCGTCGAGAAATTGCGCGCCGAAACCGACCGGGTGGCCGCGCTCGCCGCGATAAGCCGGCGCCGCGATTGCAGCACCCTCTTGCAGCGCCTGCACCACCCGCCTGATGGTGCCAGGCCGGATCCGCGGCATGTCGCCGAGCGCGATCACCCAGCCGCCGGCATTGCGCGCAGACTCCACCCCGTGCGCGAGGCTCGCGCCCATGCCGCGCGCGGCATGCGGACAGAACGTCACGCGGCAGCCCTCCTGCTCGAACAGGTCGTACAGCGGAAAATCGCCGGGCTTCACCACCGCCACGACCGTGAGTCCGGCCGCGATCAGGTTGCGCGCCGCATGCGCGCCGATCGCAACGCCGTCGGGCAGCGGGTGCAGCAGCTTCTCGCCGCCAAAACGCGCCCCCGCGCCGGCGGCGAGCAGGATTCCGACGATTTCGCGCTGTCTGTTTTCCATATGCAGCCATTATAATTGTGCCGCGGAGCCCGCGTCCCCAAATAATGCGGCGCCCGACGCTTTCATCCCAATCGCCGTCAGGAGCGGAATTTCCATGCCCAGATTCGCCGCCAATCTCACCCTGCTCTACAACGAGCACCCTTTTACCGAGCGCTTCGCCGCTGCCGCCCGCGCGGGATTTACCGCTGTCGAGTACCTGTTTCCCTACGACTTCGACCGGCACCAGCTCGCGGAGCTGCTGCAACGGCACAAGCTCATCCAGGTGCTGCACAACCTGCCCGCCGGCGACTGGGCCGGCGGCGAGCGCGGCATCGGCTGCCATCCCGACCGCGTCGGCGAGTTCCAGGACGGGGTCGGCAAGGCCATCGACTATGCGACGGCGCTGGGTTGCAAACAGCTGAACTGCCTCGCCGGCCTTGCGCCTGCCGGCGTGACACGGGAGCGACTGCACACGACGTTCGTGTCCAACCTGAAATTCGCGGCGCTGAAACTCAAGGAGTCGGGCATCAGGCTCCTGATCGAGCCCATCAACAGCACCCGCGACATGCCGGGCTTTTTCCTCGACCACACGCAGCAGGCGCTCGACATCATCGCCGAGGTCGGGTCCGACAACCTGTTCCTGCAGTACGACATCTACCACATGCAGGTGATGGAGGGCGATCTCGCCGCCACCATCGAGAAAAACCTGAAGCTGATCCCGCACATGCAGCTCGCCGACAATCCCGGCCGGCATGAACCCGGCACCGGCGAGATCAACTACCCGTTTCTATTCGATTTCCTGGACAAAATCGGCTACAGCGGATGGATCGGCTGCGAGTACAAGCCGCTGACGACGACCGATGCCGGCCTGGGCTGGATCAAGTCTTATATCTCCTGAAAGGACTGCGGGCAGGTCAGGCCGCTTGACCGCGGGCACAGGCGGCTACACAATCCCTGAAACTGGTTTCCGTATTCCGGCACGAGTAACCACAAGGGAGAAGTCCATGAAATCGCCTCGCCTCGCAATTGCGTTGTACGTCTTCTGCGCCGCTGCATTCGCGGCTCCGGCCGCAGCCCAGCAAATCACCCTCATGACCGGCCCGCAGGGCGGCGTCTGGGTGCCGCTCGGCGGCCAGCTCAAGAGCATGTGGGAAAAAGCCATTCCGGGCCTGCAGGTGACGGCGACGCCGGGCGCCGGTATCGCCAACGTGCGCGGGGTCGACGAAGGCAAGGCACAGGCCGGCTTCGGCAACTCGAGCACCACGGTGGACGGTCTCGCAGGCCGCGCGCCCTATCCGAAGAAGACCACCAAGGTCTGCCAGCTCGCCAATCTGTATCCGCAGTACTTTCAGGTGGTCTCGCTGGCCGACGCCAACGTGAATTCCTTCGCCGACCTGAAAGGCAAGTCGCTGGTGACCCAGCCCAAGGGCAACACCGCCGAGCTGCTGACGAACGCCGTTCTCCAGCTCAACGGCATGAACTACCAGTCGCTCTCCAAGATCAATTTCCAGTCCTACACCGACGGCGTGTCGCTGATGAAGGACGGCCACGCCCAGGTGTTCACGCTCGGCACCACCATTCCCGCCTCGTCGGTGATGGACCTCGCCAGCGCGCGCGACATCAAGCTCGTGCCGGTGGACGACAAGACGATGAACGCGCTGCGCAAACAGAACCCCGGCTACATCAAGCTCACGGTCAAAGCCGGCACCTATCCCAAGCAGGACCGCGACGTGCCCATGATCGGCTATTCGGCGCACCTCGTCGTGGCGTGCGACCTGCCCGAGGACATGGTCTACACCATGGCCAAGACCGTCGCCGCCAACATGGAATCGATGTCGGCGGTGAACAAGGCGATGGCCGGGCGTCACGCCCAAGGACATGGCCGCGGACATCGGCGTGCCGTTCCACAAGGGCGCCGTGAAGTTCTACAAAGAAGTGGGAGCGATGTAAGCCCGTCTGCAGACTGCAACGAAACGGGGCGGCGCAACCGCCCCGTTTTACATCAGGCCAGGGAGCGACATGGTCTCGGAAGTCAAAGTCATCTCGGAAGAAAAAGCCGTGACGCAGCCGCAGGCGGCGGCGCTCAAGGCAGCCATCGCGGTCATTGCGGTCGCGATGTCGCTGTACCACATGTACGTGGCCGGCTTCGGCCCGCCGGAAGCGATGATCTTCCGCGGCATCCACCTGCTGTTCGCGCTGACGCTGGTGTTCCTGCTCTACCCCTTCAAGCCCGCCGGCGGCCCGGCCTGGCGCATCGCCGACGCCGTGCTGCTGCTCGCCTCGTGGGGCTTCATCCTGCACATCTTCATCAATTACCAGTATGTGATCAACCGCATCATCTACATCGACGATCTCACCGTCTGGGACCGCATCTACACCTTCGTCGCGGTCTTCGTCATCCTCGAGGCGACGCGCCGCGTGCTCGGCTGGGCGCTGCCCATCACCGCGCTGTGCTTCCTGATCTATGCCGCCGTTTTCACCCACGTCAAGCTGCCCGTGCTGATGGAGCAGCTCTACCTGTCGACCGAAGGCATTTTCGGCTCGACGCTCGGCGTGTCCGCGTCGTACGTGATGCTGTTCGTGTTGTTCGGCGCGTTCATGGAGAAAAGCGGCACCGGGCAGCTGTTCATGGATTTTGCGCTGTCGATCACCGGACACACCGCGGGCGGGCCGGGCAAGGTATCGGTGATCTCTTCCAGCCTGTTCGGCACCGTGTCCGGCAGCGCGGTCGCCAACGTGATGGTTGACGGGCCGCTGACCATCCCGCTGATGAAGCGCACCGGCTTCCGTCCGGCGTTTGCGGCGGCGGTCGAAGCCACCGCGTCGACCGGCGGCCAGATCATGCCGCCCGTCATGGGCGCCGCGGCCTTCGTGATGGCGGAATTCATGGCCGTGCCGTACGCCCAGGTCGCGCTGTGGGCGGCGATCCCGGCGTTCCTGTATTACGTCGCCGTATTCTTCTCCGTGCATTTCGAAGCCAAGCGCCGCGGCCTGCACGGCGTGCCCAAGAGCGAACTGCCGCGCCTGGGACGCGTGCTCTCCGAGCGCGGCCACCTGTTCATCCCCATCGTGCTCATTTTCATCGGCCTGACGCTCGGCTACTCCGCCCCGCTGTGCGCGCTCGCGGGCGCGCTGATCTGCCTGCCGATCGCGATGCTGAAGAAGGTCACGCGCGAGGGCATCACCTGGCGCAACGTGCTCGAGGCGCTCGAGGAAGGCGCGAGGAACACGCTGTCGGTGGCCATGGCCTGCGCCTGCGCCGGCATCGTCATCGGCTGCGTGACCATCACCGGGCTCGGCATCGTGTTCACGCAAATCGTCGTGGGCCTGTCGCAAAACCTGCTGCCGCTCGCGCTCGTGCTGACCGCGGTCGCCGGCATCGTGCTCGGCATGGGCATGCCGACCACGCCGGCCTACATCGTCATGGTGTCGCTGCTGGTCCCGGCGTTGATCAAGCTCGGCGCGATTCCGCCCGCCGCCCACATGTTTGCTTTTTATTTCGCGATCCTGTCGGCGATCACGCCGCCGGTCGCGCTCGCGGTCTACGCCGCGGCCAGCCTCGCCAAGACCGACCTGTGGGCGTCGGGCTGGGAGGCGGTGCGTGTCGGCGCGACGGGATTCATCGTGCCGTTCATGTTCGTGTTCGAGCCGTCGCTGCTGATGATCGGCACATGGCCTGAAATCCTGCACTCCTTCATCTCCGCCACCATCGGCACCATGTGCCTGGCGGCGGGGCTGTTCGGGTATCTGCTGCGCGAAGCGCGCATCTGGGAACGCGTGCTGCTGGTGGCCGCCGCGCTGCTGCTGATCAAGCCGGGCCTTGCCAGCGACCTGATCGGCGCGGTATTGCTCGGCGTCGTCATCGCCAGCCAGATGCTGGCCGGACAAAAACAAAACCCATCTGGCCACAGAGGACACAGAGAACACGGAGAAAAAAATCCAACCACCAGGATTGGATGAACTTAGAATGGCAAGTAAACAATCAAGCGTGACGCACCGCATTCCGGCTTATCCGCATTGATTCCTCTGTATTCGCTGTTTTTGTTGAAGGATTCTCCTCTGTGTTCTCTGTGACCTCTGTGGCAGAATTTGATCTTCAATCGACGGAGAAATGACATGAGCAACATCGGTTTCATCGGCCTCGGCATCATGGGCAAGCCCATGGCGGCGAACCTCATCAAGGGCGGACACACGCTGTTCCTCCATTCCCGCAGCGGCGTGCCCAAGGAACTCACCGACGCCGGCGGCAAGGCGTGCGCCAGCGCGAAGGAAGTCGCGCAGAAAGCCGACATCATCATCACCATGGTGCCCGATA
This sequence comes from uncultured beta proteobacterium, assembly GCA_963734595.1. Classification (GTDB taxonomy): domain Bacteria; phylum Pseudomonadota; class Gammaproteobacteria; order Burkholderiales; family SG8-41; genus CAKKQX01. The sequence goes on along the minus strand of CAVTHV010000026.1, from coordinate 61,664 downwards.
CGCCCGACGTCGAAAAAGTGCTGTTCGGCGCGAACGGCGTCGCCGAAGGGTTATCGAAAGGCAAAATCGTGGTCGACATGAGTTCGATCTCGCCTATCGAGACCAAACAATATGCTAATAAAATCAACGGACTAGGATGCGACTATCTCGATGCGCCGGTCTCCGGCGGCGAGGTCGGCGCGAAGAATGCGGCGCTCACCATCATGGTCGGCGGCAGCGAGGCGACCTTCAACAAGGTGAAGCCGGTCTTCGATCTGCTGGGCAAGAACATCACGCTGGTCGGCGGCAACGGCGACGGCCAGACCTGCAAGGTGTGCAACCAGATCATCGTCGCGCTCAACATCGAGGCCGTGGGCGAAGCGCTGCTGTTCGCCTCCAAGGCCGGCGCCGATCCCGCGAAAGTGCGCCAGGCGCTGATGGGCGGCTTCGCCGCCTCGCGCATTCTCGAAGTGCACGGCGAGCGCATGATCAAGCGCACCTTCGATCCCGGCTTTCGCATCGAGCTGCATCAGAAGGATCTCTCGCTCGCGCTCTCCGGCGCGCGCGCGATGGGCATGTCGCTGCCCAACACCGCCACGGCGCAGGAACTGTTCAACGCCTGCGCCGCGCACGGCGGCGCGAAGTGGGACCATTCGGCGCTGGTGCGCGCGCTCGAAAAAATGGCGAACCACGAAGTCGCAAAGTAGCGCGAGCAATAAAACCAATAGACAGGATTAACAGGATGATCAGGATTAAATCAGAAACATCCAATCAATCTTGTAAATCCTGTCTAATCCTGTCCATTGTCTTCCATGAACTCCCCGGAGCCACTGCGCAAACCGCTTCCCGCCGCCCTGCTGGCCGCGCTGCAGGCTAAATTCGGCAACCGGGTCTCCACCGGCGCCGCGATACTCGAGCAGCATGGCAAGGACGAGTCGGCGCACGACATCGCGCCGCCCGACGCCGTCGTCTATCCCGAAACCACCGCGGAAGTCGCGGAGATCGTCACGCTCTGCGGCCAGCACGATGTTCCCGTCATCGCATTCGGCGCCGGCAGTTCGCTCGAAGGCCATGTGCTCGCGCTTCACGGCGGGGTGAGCGTCGACCTCACGCGCATGAACCGCATCCTCGCGGTCAACGCCGACGACCTCGACGCGACCGTGGAAGCCGGCGTCACGCGCATGCAGCTGAACCAGCATCTGAACGGCACGGGGCTCTTCTTCGCGATCGATCCCGGCGCCGACGCCACGCTCGGCGGCATGGCCGCGACCCGCGCCTCGGGCACCAATGCCGTGCGCTACGGCACCATGCGCGAGAACGTGATGGGGCTGACCGTGGTGCTCGCCGACGGCCGCGTGATCCACACCGGCGGCCGCGCGCGCAAGTCCGCCGCCGGCTACGACCTGACGCGGCTGTTCGTCGGCAGCGAAGGCACGCTCGGCCTGATCACCGAAGTCACGCTGCGGCTCCACCCGCAGCCGGAAGCGGTGTCGGCGGCGGTGTGCGCGTTCCCTTCCGTGGACGCCGCGGTGCGCACCGTGATCCAGACCATACAGATCGGCGTGCCGATCGCGCGCTGCGAACTGCTGGACGCGCTCACCATCCGGGCGGTGAACCGCGTCAGCAAGCTCGGCCTGCGCGAAGCGCCGATGCTGTTCTGCGAGTTTCACGGCACCGCGGCGAGCGTTGCCGAACAGGCGGAAACCGTTCAGCAGATCGCGAGGGAACTCGGCGGCATGGATTTCGAGTGGGCCACGCAACAGGAAGACCGCACCCGCCTGTGGCAGGCGCGTTACGAAGCCTACCCGGCGTGCCGCAAGCTGCGGCCCGGCAACCGCGCGTTCTCGACCGATGTGTGCGTGCCGATCTCGCGGCTCGCCGAATGCATCGCCGCATCCAACGAGGACATCGCCGGGGTCTCGATGCCGGTCGCGCTTTTCGGCCATGTCGGCGACGGCAATTTCCACCTCGTGGTGCTGGTCGATCCCGACAAGCCATCCGACAGCGAGGAAGCCGACGCCCTCAACCGGCGCGTGGTCGAGCGCGCGTTGAGCATGGGCGGCACCTGCACCGGCGAACACGGCATCGGCTTCGGCAAGCTCGATTTCCTGGACGCCGAGCACGGCGATGCGGTTTCGGTCATGCGCGCGATCAAAAACGCGCTCGACCCGCACAACCTGCTCAATCCGGGTAAAGTCATCCGCATCTGACCCACGCAGCTCACACGGGAGCGCGCCACATGCTCGAGAAATCCATACAGGACGTCCTGATCCTCTGGGCAACGATCGATCCCATCGGCACCCTGGCGCTGTTTGCCGCGATCACCGCAGGCGTTGCACCCGCGGAGCGCAGGAAAACCGCCGCCAAAGCCATCGCCTACTCCGCGGCCATCCTGCTGTCCTCCATCGTCATCGGCCAGGTCATTCTCGACGGCATGGGCATCAAGCTCAATTCACTGGAGGTCGCGGGGGGCGCGATCCTGTTCCTGTTCGGCCTGCAGATGATCTTCGGCGACACTGTGCACGGCACCCGGCCAGCCTGAACCCGGTCACGACATCGCGGTATTTCCGCTTGCCGTGCCGTCGATCGCAAGCCCGGGTGCGATCATGGCGGTGATTTTGCTGACCGACAACGACGTATACGGCATCGCATCCCAGGCGACGACTGCGGCCATCATGCTCGGCGTACTCCTGATCACCTGGGTGCTGATGCTGCTGGCCGACCCTATCCTGCGCATCATCGGAAAAAACGGCGCGGCGATCCTGGTCAAGGTCATGGGAATGATACTGGCCGCGCTGTCCGCCGAACTCATACTGACCGCACTGAGCATACCGGGATGGGCCCGTGCGGCGCATTGATTTCCGCCTGCTCCGCCAATCGCGGCATATGGTCGTCCCTTACCCTTTGTTTCTTATCGTAATTGCCGTCATGCGGCGGATTCCGCTCCCGCAGCGCCGCTTTGAACAGGTGGTTTGCTAGAATTGAATCATGACTGCGATTGCTGAACAGGCGGCTGTCGATCTCGTGCGCCAGCGCGAAGTGGCGCATGCGCTGCGTGCTTTTCTGCCCGAATCGGCGGTGCTCTTCGAGCAGGAAGACGTCAAACCCTATGAATGCGACGGGCTGTCGGCCTATCGCCAGGTGCCGATGGTGGTCGCGCTGCCTGAAAACGAGCAGCAGGTGCAGCGCATCCTCAAGACCTGCTACGACCGGCGCGTGCCGGTGGTGGCGCGCGGCGCCGGCACCGGGCTCTCCGGCGGCGCGCTGCCGCTGGGCAACGGCGTGCTGCTGTCGCTCGCCCGGTTGATGCGCATCCTGGAAATCGACAAACCCTCGCGCACCGCGCGCGTGCAGCCCGGCGTGCGCAATCTGGCGATCTCGGAGGCCGCCGCGCCGTACGGTCTTTATTACGCGCCCGATCCCTCGTCCCAGATCGCGTGCTCGATCGGCGGCAACGTCGCCGAAAACGCCGGCGGCATGCACTGCCTCAAGTACGGGCTGACCGTGCACAACATCATGAAGCTGCGCGTCATCACCATCGAGGGCGAAGCTGCTCGAGATCGGCGGCGACGGCCTCGACGCGGCGGGCTACGATCTGCTGGCGCTGATGACCGGATCCGAAGGCATGCTCGGCGTCGTCACCGAAATCACGGTGCGGCTGCTGCCCAAACCGGAGCGCGCGCAGTGCATACTGGCTGCGTTCGACGACGTGACGAAAGCCGGCCAGGCGGTGGCCGACATCATCGCCGCCGGCATCATTCCCGCCGGCCTCGAAATGATGGACAAAATCACCACCGGCGCGGTCGAGCCGTTCGTCAACGCCGGTTACCCGCTCGATGCCGCGGCCATCCTGCTGTGCGAAGCCGACGGCAACGACCAGGAAGTCGCGGAAGAGATCGAGCGCATGAAAGCCGTGATGCAGGCGAGCGGCGCCTCCGAAGTCCGCGTTTCCCGGGACGAGGCCGAGCGGGGGCGCTTCTGGGCCGGGCGCAAGGCCGCCTTCCCCGCCGCGGGGCGGGTGTCCCCTGATTACTACTGCATGGACGGCACGATCCCGAGAAAGGCGTTGTCGCGCGTGCTCAATGCGATTGCCGATCTGTCGCAGGAATACGGCCTGCGCTGCATGAACGTGTTCCATGCCGGCGACGGCAACCTGCACCCGCTGATCCTCTACGATGCGAACCAGCCCGGAGAACTCGAGAAGACCGAGGAGTTCGGCGCGAAAATCCTCAAGCTGTCGATCGACGTCGGCGGCACCATCACCGGCGAGCACGGCGTCGGCGTCGAGAAAATCAACGCGATGTGCGCGCAGTTCCGTCCGCTGGAGCTCGAAACCTTCCATGCCGTGAAACAGGCGTTCGACGAACACACGCTGCTCAACCCGGGCAAGGCCGTGCCGACGCTGCGCCGCTGCGTCGAGTTCGGCCACATGCACGTGCATGCGGGGCAGGACAAGTTTCCGGATTTACCCCGTTTCTGACTCTTTAGCCGCCAAGGCCGCCAAGCACGCCAAGAAAAGCCAAACTGAAATATTTCATAAAGGCATCGAAGGTCGGCAAAATGAACGCAGTAATGGACATCATCCGCGTGTCGGAATTTTCGACTATTATTTTGATTCTCTTGGCGTCCTTGGCGTCTTGGCGATCCTTGGCGAAGCCTTGGCGGCTAATGTCTGAAATTATTGATCAACTCGCGCACACGATCCGCGAGGCCGCCAACCACAAGACGCCGCTGTGCATACGCGGCGGCGGCAGCAAGGATTTCTACGGCGGGCCGCTGCGCGGCGAAACGCTGGGGACGTCCGCTTACCGCGGCGTGATCGAGTACGAACCCACCGAACTCGTGCTCACCGCGCGCGCCGGCACGCCGCTGGCCGAGATCGAGTCCGCGCTGCGCGACAAAGGCCAGATGCTGGCTTTCGAGCCGCCGCACTTCGGCGGGCCGGCAACGCTCGGCGGCTGCATCGCCGCCGGGCTGTCCGGTCCGCGCCGCGCCTATGCCGGCGCGGCACGCGATCTCGTGCTCGGCGTGCGCATGCTCGACGGCAGGGGTTCCGATCTCAGGTTCGGCGGCCGGGTCATGAAGAACGTCGCCGGTTACGATATCTCGCGCCTGATGACGGGTTCGCTGGGCACGCTGGGGGTGATACTCGAAGTCTCGCTCAAGACCCTGCCCCTGCCCGCCGCCGAACTCACGCTGCGCCGCGAGCAGTCTGCGGCCGAGGCCATTGCGCTGATGAATGAATGGGCGGGGAAACCGCTGCCGCTGTCCGCGACCTGTCACGTCGACAACCTGCTTTACGTGCGGCTTTCCGGCGCCGTGGCCGCGGTGCGCGCCGCGCGCGAAAAACTGGGCGGCGAGGAAGTCGCTGACGGCGCGGCGTTCTGGCGCGATCTGCGCGACCAGCAGTCCGCCTTCTTCCAACAGCCGCAGCCGCTATGGCGCCTGTCGCTCAAATCCACCACACCGCCGCTCAATCTGCCGGGCCCGCAATTGATCGAATGGGGCGGTGCGCTGCGCTGGCTCCGGTCCGATGCGGATGCGGCGACCGTGCGCGCGGCGGCGCAGATCGGCAGCGGGCACGCCACGCTGTTCCGCGGCGGCGACAAAGCAGCGGGGGTGTTTCACCCGCTGCCGCCGGCGTTGATGAAACTGCACCAGCGGCTCAAACAGTCGCTCGACCCGGCGGGTATCCTCAACCCCGGCCGCATGTACCCCGATTATTAGCCGCCAAGGCCGCCAAGCACGCCAAGAGAATCAAGAGATAATATTGAAACTCCAACAGCGTCAAGTGATATGACACTACGCGATTCATTTCCTGAGTCTCGATGCATTTATGAAATATTTCGCTTTGGCTTTTCTTGGCGTGCTTGGCGGCCTTGGCGGCTAAATAGGTTTTGAATGCAAACTAATCTCGCCGACTTCATCAAAGACACGCCACAGGGGCGCGAAGCCGACGCCATCCTGCGCAAGTGCGTGCACTGCGGTTTCTGCGCCGCGACCTGCCCGACTTACCAGTTGCTCGGCGACGAGCTCGACGGGCCGCGCGGCCGCATCTACCTGATGAAGCAGGTCCTGGAAGGCGTGCCGGCCACGGCGAAAACCCGGCTTCATCTCGACCGCTGCCTGACCTGCCGCGCCTGCGAAACCACCTGCCCCTCGGGCGTGCATTACGGCCGGCTGCTCGATATCGGGCGTCAGATCGTCGAGGACAGCGTCGGCCGCGGCAGCGCCGAAGCGCTGAAGCGCAAGGCCCTGCGCGCCGTCATTCCGAATCCCATGGTATTCAAGTCCCTGCTCGCGCTGGGCCGGCTCGCGCGTCCGTTTCTGCCTGCCGCATTGAAACGCAAAGTGCCGCCCCCGGCGGCAACCGCAAAACCCTGGCCGCAAGGCAGTCACGCGCGCAGGATGCTGGTGCTCGAAGGCTGCGTGCAACCCAGTCTCTCGCCTGCAACCAACGCCGCCGCCGCCCGCGTGCTCGATCGTCTCGGCATCTCTCTGGTACGCGCGTCGAACGCCGGCTGCTGCGGCGCGGTGTCGTTCCATCTCAATGCCCAGGACGAAGCACTCGACTACATGCGGCGCAACATCGACGCGTGGTGGCCGCATATCGAACAGGGCGCCGAAGCGATCGTCATGACGGCGAGCGGCTGCGGCGTAATGGTGAAGGACTACGGCCACCTGCTCGTCACACGACCCGGCCTACGCCGACAAAGCCAGCGCATCTCCGAACTCACCAAGGACATCAGCGAAATCATTCGCCAGCCGAAGCTAAAGACCAAAGCCTCATTAAGTGAAACGATCCTTAGCCCTCATCCTCGATTCCTCATCCCTCATCCCTCGACGCGTGGCCTTCCACGCCCCCTGCTCCTTGCAACACGGCCTGAAAATAAAAGGGGCAGTCGAATCGTTGCTGACGGATTTTGGCTACACGCTGACGCCGGTGCCGGATTCGCATCTGTGCTGCGGTTCGGCCGGCACCTATTCCATCCTGCAACCCGAATTGTCGCAGCGCCTGCTCGCCAACAAGATCAGTGCCCTGACCGGAGAATCGCCCACGGCGATCCTGACCGCCAACATCGGCTGCCAGTCCCATCTGCAGACCGCAACCACCCTGCCGGTACGGCACTGGATCGAAGCGCTCGACGATCTGCTCTAGCCCCTTCCAAGGGGGCTTGTACTTTTTCCAAAACAGGCGTACCTTCCTGTGCATACCCATTATGCAAGGAGGTATGCGATGCCCGTCACTGCCCCGTCCGTCGCTTCGAACAGGATAGCGCGCTCCAGTCAGCCCGCGCCTTCCCGCCGGCAACAGCCGCGCACACTTCCGCACCGTTGGGCAATGTCGCCGTGCCGGTCTACGAGCAGGAGTTCTGGACCAGCAAGCAGCGGCAGGCCAACCCATTGCACGAAGTGTCCTACCGCGCCTGCTTCAAGGCGCAACTGCCCGCGTATTTCATCGAACGCCTCACGATAACAGGAGACACGGTCTACGATCCGTTCAGCGGCCGCGGCACCACCGCCGTCGAAGCCGCCTTGCGCGGGCGCGACGTGATCGTGAACGACGTCAACCCGCTGTGTGCGATCCTGACCCGGCCGCGGCTCGAAGTGCCCATCGTCGCGGAAATCGACGTGCGGCTGAGGGCGCTGCGCCTGACGCCCAAAGCGCGCCGCGACCTCGATCTATCCATGTTCTACCACCCCAATACCGAGCGCGAGATCCTCAATCTGCGCGAATATCTGCACCGCCGCCGCGAGGATGGCACGGAGGACAACATCGATCGCTGGATCCGCATGGTCGCGACCAACCGGCTCACCGGCCACTCGCCGGGATTCTTCTCGGTCTACACGCTGCCGCCCAATCAGGCGGTCACGCCGGAAAACCAGGTCAAGATCAACGAGAAGCTCGGACAGAAACCGCAATACCGCGACGTATGCGCGCTGATCCTCAGGAAATCGATGCAATTGCAGAGTGCGATCAATGCCGGCGACCGCTGGCAACTGCACCGGGCCGCCGCTTCCGCGCTCTTCCTCGAAGGCGAGGCTGACGCAACCTCCGCCATTCCCGACGACAGCGTGCAGCTCACCGTGACATCCCCGCCGTTTCTCGACGTCGTGCAGTACGCGCGCGACAACTGGCTGCGCTGCTGGTTCAACGGCTTCGACGCCGAAGAGATCGGCACCCGGATTACGATGAGCACCACGCTCGAAGACTGGTCCGGCGCGATGCTCGCCGTCATGCACGAACTCTACCGCGTCACGCGGCCCGGCGGCTGGGTGGCGTTCGAGGTCGGCGAAGTGCGCGGCGGGAAAATAAAGCTGGAGGAAACGGTGGCGCCGCTGGGACTGGCCGCTGGATTCGCGTGCGAAGCCATATTGATCAATGCCCAGCGCTTCACCAAGACCGCCAACATCTGGGGTGTCCAGAACAACCAGCTCGGCACCAATTCGAACCGCATCGTGCTGTTCCGGAAAAGATGACGGGCAACGCCATCGCCAGGCGGCAATCAATCCGCACCGGCGGCGACATCGCGCATCTCACAGGAGAAACCGATGGTGACGATTGATCTTTTCGCAAAAGAAGACAACTACGACAAGTTCGCCGCGGGCCAGACCATTTTCAGGGAAGGCGATCCGCCCACCCTGATGTACGTCGTCGTCGAGGGCGAGGTCGTGCTGTCGGTCAAGGGCAACGAAGTGGAAAGACTCGGACCGGGCGGCGTGCTGGGCGAAATGGCGATGATCGACTCCGCGCCGCGCAGCGCGACGGCAGTGGCGCAAACCGACTGCCAGTTGGTGCCGCTCGATCACCGGCGCTTCACTTTCCTGGTTCAGCAGACGCCGAAATTTGCGATCCAGATCATGCGCGTGATCGCCGACAGGCTGCGCCGCATGGACAGCCGCCTGTGACGCCGGGGCTTCAGTCTTTCTGGTAGGTGCCGATCAACTCGGCATGGCCGAGGATGTGGCCTTGCATCGCCTTCTCCAGCGCGGCCTTGGTGGGGTGCTTGAGATCGGGCAGCACGGTGTCGAGCGCATAGAGCTTGTGGAAATAGCGATGGCGCCCGATCGGCGGGCACGGTCCGCCGTAACCGGTGCGTTTCCAGTCGTTCAATCCTTCGCGCGTGCCCGGTGGCAGCGCGTTGGGCTTTACGGCTTCCCCGAGACCGGTCGCGGCCGGCGGAAGGTTGTACAGCACCCAGTGCACCCATGTCATTTTTGGCGCCGCGGGATCGGGCGCGTCCGGATCGTCGACGATCAACGCAACGCTCTTCGTGCCCGCCGGCAATCCGTTCCATTCGAGCGGCGGCGACTCGTCCGCGCCCTGGCAGGTGTAGCGCCGGGGGATCGCGCCATTGTGCGCAAACGCGGAAGATTTCAGGGTCAGCGCCATGTTCGCCTCCTGTAAAGCATAGCCGCACCCTGCCGTCATACCCGCGGCGGCGACTATGACAAGCAACAACCGCCTAAGCGTCACGCTTCGGTGACTAGACGCTTCTGCTCGGTCTCGACCACTACCGGCGCCTCGTAGTCCAGACGGGTCATCGGCGCCGATTCCCAGCGCCTGCTGGTTTCGCCGTCCCACTCCGAGTCGAAGAACTTGTCGGCCTGCGCTTTCGATTTCCACAGGTAGATTTCGACCACCGATTTCAGATCCGTTGCCATGCCATAGTACTTGCGGATCAGGCCGGGAACGTTCTGGTAATCGGGGGCGGAACCCTTGATCGCGTCGAGCAGGTCCTGCCGGTTTTTCCCTTCCATTACATCGAATTTCCACATGACGATATGCATGGCATATTCCTCTCACGGATTGGACTATCAAAAGACATGCCGCCCACTGGATTTATCCTAGCAGGCAGCCCGGGGCCCTATTGATCCAGATCAAAGAGCCGCGACGGGATCGCCTGCCGGGCCTCGCCGGGCCACGGAGACCAGCGACGCATGCGGAGGGATACGCTAGAATCGTTGCGTCCAAAGGACTGCGACCAAAACGCGTCACGCAACTCCTTTTTTCCAGACAGGCTCCGCCTCATGCCCATCGATTACGAAAAACTCATCCGCTCGGAAATTCCCGAAGTCGAGCAGACGCTCACCCGGCGCGACACCATGCTCTATGCGCTCGGCGTCGGGCTCGGCGCCGATCCCTGCGATCCCGGCCAGCTCAAATTCGTCTACGAGAAAAACCTGCAGGCGCTGCCGACCATGGCCATCATCCTCGGCTATCCCGGCCCATGGTATGTGCGCGTCGACGCCGGCATCACGCGCACCCACGTCGTGCATGGCGAACAGGGTTTCATCATCCACCGGCCGCTGCCGGTCGAAGGCACGATCGCAGGCCGCACCACGATCACCGGCGTCATCGACAAGGGCAAAGACAAGGGCGCGATCGTGCTGCTGGAAACCAAAGTGCGCGACAAGACGAGCGGGGAGCTCATCTGCACGCTCACCTCGACCGGCTTCTGCCGCGCCGACGGCGGCTTCGGCGGGCCATCGGGCCCGGTCAAGACTCCGCATCCGCTTCCCGACCGGCCGCCGCAGCTCACCTGCGACCTGCCGATCCTGCCTCAAGCCGCGCTGATCTACCGGCTCTCGGGCGACTACAATCCGCTGCACGCCGATCCGGACTTTGCGCGGAAGGCGGGGTTCACAAAGCCGATCCTGCACGGCCGCTGCACGTTCAGCGTCGCCGGGCACGCGATTCTCAAGACCTGCTGCGGCTATGATCCGGCGCGCCTCAGGAGCATGGAGGGCCGCTTCTCGTCGCCGGTGTATCCGGGCGAAACGATACGCACCGAGATCTGGCAGGACGGTGCGGTGGTCTCGTTCCGCTCCACCGTGCCCGCGCGCGGCGTGACGGTGATCAACAATGGACGGGCGGAGATTGTTTAAACATCTTGAACGCAATGGGCGCAAAGGTTCGCAAAGGAACAACAAAAAACAATGACAACGGCAAAACTGCTAAAATTTATTTCTGAACTGGCCAAGTTTCTTGTATACCCAACAAAGTTTTCATCCCATTCATTCACTTTGAATTTCCTTCGCGAACCTTTGTGTCCTTCGCGTTCATGCTTTTGAACATAAATAATGAATGTCGCGCGTGAAAAAGAAACCGGCATGACCCGCCCTCCGAACGTCAGCGACGGGTCGTGGCTCACCTGGGTATGCCTGAGCCGCGCGAGCTTCACCGTCATTTTCACGGCCTACTCGGCGGTGATGCCCCTGCTCACGCCCGAATGGGGCATGAGCGCGAGCCAGGCCGGGCTCATCCAGTCGGCCTGGCATGCCGGTTACCTCGTATCGCTGTTCACCATCGGCTTTCTCGCCGATCGCTACGGCGCCAAGCGCATTTTTCTCGGTTCGAGCATCGCCGCGAGCGTCAGCGCGATGATCTTCGCGCTGTTCGCCGACAACTTTCTGTCCGCCGCTTTGCTCTACGGTCTCACCGGGCTCTTTTCCGGCGGCTCCTACACGCCCGGGCTCACGCTCATTTCCGAGCGCTTCGTCTCGGGCAGGCGCGGCCGCGCGATGGGCTTCTATCTCGCGGCGGCATCGTTCGGCTACGCGCTTGCCCTGCTCTTCACCGGCGCGGTCACGCCCTGGTTCGGCTGGCGCGGCGCGTTCATCGTCAATGCCTGCGGGCCGGTCGCCGGCACCTTGATCGCGCTCTACGCGCTGCGCGCGACGCCCAACCTCGTGCATCCGGCGCCCGCCGAACAGGCCAAAGTCAATCCGGTCCCCGTCGTGCTGAGAAACAAGCCGGCGATGCTCGTCACCTGGGGCTATGCCTCCCATTCGTGGGAACTGCTCGGGTTGAAGGCGTGGATGCCGGCGTTCTTCGCGGCGGCGGCGCAGATGAGCGGCAGCACGATGACGCAGGCGGCGAGCCTCGGCGCCGGGCTCACCGCCATCACTTACATCACGAGCATGGCGGGCGGCATCGCGGGCGGCGCGATCTCCGACCGGCACGGGCGCACCTGGACCATGCTCGTGATGGCGCTCGGCAGCATGGCGTGCTCGTTCGCGCTGGGCTGGATGGTGAGCCTGCCGCTGTGGTTCATCACCGCAGTCGCGGCGCTCTACAGCTTCTTCGCGATCGCCGATTCCTCGGTCTACTCGACCGCCGTCACCGAACTGGTGCCGCCGCGCTACATCGGCGCCGCGTACTCGGTGCGCTCCGTGCTCGGCTTCGGCGCAGGCGCAATCAGTCCCTGGGTGTTCGGCATGGTGCTCGACGCGACGCGGGCGGCGGAAGCCTCGCCGACCTGGTCGTGGGGACTCGCCTGGTGCTCGCTCGGCGTGGGCGCCCTGCTCGGCCCGCTCGCGACGCTGCGGCTGCGGCGCATGCCGGAGAGCGCGCAGATGGCGGGAGGAAAGCGTTAAAGAGCCGGGAATCGGGATTGGTGAATACGTTGTTGTAATTAATATTTAATTTCGGCTCCCCGGGCGCGAACAGCGCGCAGGCTTGTCGAACTGGTTTTTCGCGTTAAGACAGCTCGGCAACGGGCCGTCATCTGCCCTTTTCCGGGGCGTGACAGATTCTCCGCAGCGGCGGTACTTCCGTGACGATATCCCCACCGCGTTTCCGCCGGCCGCTTTCTTTACATTTCCTTACGATTTGGTCTTGATCCAAGTCAAGCTGCCAGCCCGCAATCCCACCATACTTAGAATCGATATAAGTCGCGCCGTACTCCCCGCCGCAGCATTGGGTTTCCGTTCAGGCGCAAGACTTGGAGACTGGGAATGCGGGATCACGCCGCTAGACCGGGCAAACTGCATGCAGATCACGGCACTCTGATTTTTCCTCAGATATCCGTGATCGCGCTTGCATTGCTTTTCCTCGTTATCTGGCAGGCGCCGCCCCACCACGCCTTCGAAAACCTGGCGCGTTATCTCCCGTTGCATATCTTCGTCGAGAGCTTCTCGATTGTCGTCTCGATGCTGGTCTTTGGCGCCGCGTGGCATTCCTACAGCATCGAACGCTCCGGCAACATCGTCATCCTTGCCTGCGCTTTGCTGGCGGTGGGGCTCATCGATTTTGCACATCTGCTTTCATATCGGGGCATGCCGGATTTCGTGACGCCGGCCAACCCCGAAAAGGCGATCAATTTCTGGCTCGCCGCGCGCTTCGTGTCCGCGGCAGCGTTAGCTCTCGTGGCGATACGGCTGCCTCGGCCGCTGAAATCCCCGCATACCAGATATCTGCTCCTGGCTGCGGCGCTCGGCCTGACCGTCCTGGTGTACTGGATCGGAATTGCTTACGAAAGGGACCTGCCCCGCACGTTCATCGAAGGCAAAGGACTCACGCCCCTCAAGGTCGTCGCGGAATACATCATTATCGCCATTTTCGTGATCGCGGCTGTGCTTTTCTATGCCCGGAGCCGGCGCGACAGAACGGTCGAATCCGCCTCTTTGTTCGCCGCCGCGGCAATATCGATTCTCGGCGAACTCAGCTTTACCTTGTATACGGCCGTCACCGACGTTTTCAATCTGCTGGGTCACATCTATAAAATTGCCGCGTACTCGTTCATTTATCGCGCGGTTTTCGTCGCCAGCGTGCGCGAGCCGTTCGAGCGCCTGCTCGAAGCCAAGAACTGGATTCAGGGCGAAGAGCTCGCGCTGCAAAAAGCGGCGGACCAGATAGCGGATTTGTACAACAATGCGCCCTGCGGCTACCACTCGCTCGATGGCGACGGCGTCATCGTGCAGATCAACGACACGGAACTGAAATGGCTCGGCTACACCCGCGAAGAACTGATCGGGCGCGTGAAGTATTACGAACTGATGGCACCGGCCAGCCTTCGCGTCTTCCAGGACAACTTCCCGAAATTGAAGGAGCGCGGGTGGGTCCGGGACCTCGAATTCGAGGTGGTCCGCAAGGACGGCTCCGTGTTCCCCGTGTTGCTAAGCGGAACCGCAATCACGGACAGCGACGGCAAGTATGTGATGAGCCGCTCGACGCTCTATGACATCACCGAGCTCCGGCGGGTGCGGGATGAGCTGGAACTGAAGAACCGCATCCTGTCGACCCAGCAGGAGGCTTCGCTCGATGCAATTCTGCTCGTGGATGAGAATGCCAGGGTCGTCTCCTACAACCGGCAATTCGTCGAGCTGTGGGGCATACCCGAGCGAATCGCGAAGGCGGCGGAAAACGAGCTCATGCTCCAGTCGGTCGTGCCCCGCGTAGCCAAACCCGAGGAGTTTCTGGCAAGGGTCCGGTACCTGTACGAGCACAGGGAAGAAAAGAGTCGCGAAGAAATACGGCTGAAGGACGGCAGAGTGCTCGACCGATATTCCACGCCGGTAACCGGCGCGGGTGGCCGGTATTACGGCCGCGTCTGGTATTTCCGCGACATCACCGAACGCAAGCGCATCGAGGACGCGCTGCGCACCAGCGAGGCCGAACTCAAGGCCGCGCAACGCGTCGCCAAGATCGGCAATTGGCACCTGGATCTGGCCTCCGGCGCAGTCAGCTGGTCGGAGGAGATATACCATGTCTTCAACCTTGACCCGCGATTGCCTCCCCCCGGTTACCCCGAGCATGCCCGACTTATGTCTGCGGCCAGTGCCGAGCGCCTGCGTGCCGCCATTGAAAACACCAGTCGAACCGGGACCCCTTACGAAATCGATCTCGAAGTGCCCCGGGCAGACGGCACCTCCAAGTGGATCACGGCCCGGGGCGAAGCAGTTCGTGACGACCACGGCCAGATCGTCGGCCTGCGCGGCACGGCGCAGGATATCTCCGAGCGCAAGCAAGCCGAAAACGCCATCCGCAAGTCGAATCGCGCGCTGCGCGTGTTGAGCAGTTGCAACCAGGCCCTTGTGCACGCCGATGAAGAACAGAAATTGTTCGAGATCGTCTGCCAGACCATCGTCGAACAAGGCGGCTACCGGCTCGCCTGGGTCGGCATGGCGGAAGAGGACGCCGACAGGAGCAGTCCGTCCGGTGGCGCAGTACGGCTATGAAGAGGGTTATCTGGACACATTGAAAATCACGTGGGCGGATACCGACAGAGGAAGAGGACCGACGGGCACCGCCGTCAGGACCGGCACCACGCAGATAAACCAGAATGTTGCGACGAATCCGGCCATGGCGCCATGGCGCGAAGATGCCCTGAAACGCGGCTACCGTTCGAGCATCGCGCTGCCTCTTGCGAGCGGTCAGAAGGTGGTCGGCGCCCTGATGCTCTACGCGGCGGAACCCGATGCTTTCGACGCGGAAGAAGTCCGGTTCCTGGAGGAGCTGGCCGACGACCTGGCCTTCGGCATCACCGTATTGCGCGCCCGGGCCGCGCACGCGCGGGCCGAACTCGCGCTTCGCGACAGCGAGGAACGATTCAGGAAAATCAGCAGTTCGGCGCAGGACGCGATCATTCTCATGGACCACGAAGGCAAGGTGGCGTTCTGGAACGAGGCGGCGCAGAAAATGTTCGGTTATTCCGCGCAGGAGATCATCGGCCGCGATTTGCATGGGGCCCTGGTGCCGGAACGCTATCGCGCGGAATACGAGCCGGGACTGCGAAAATTCTTTGCCACCGGCGAGGGACCCATCCTCGACAAACCGCGGGAATTGTTGGCGCTGCGCAAAGACGGAACCGAATTTCCAATCGAGATGATCGTCTCGCGCATCTCCATCAACGACAAATGGCACGCGGCTGCGATGGTGCGCGACATCACGGAGCGCAAACAGGCGCAAAAGGCGCTCTATGACAGTGAAGCCTCCTACCGCAGCATCTTCGAGAACGCGAACACCCCCATCGCCGCGACCGACGCCACCGGGCGCGTCGTCAGCTTCAACGAAGCGTTTCGTTCCATGCTCGGCTATGACGCCGAGGCCCTCGGCCGGATGAACTTCGCAGACTTCACGCACCCGGATGATCTGCGCTTGGAAAACATCTATTTCAACGAGATACTCTCGCGCCAGCGGGACCACTACCGCATGGAGAAGCGCTACATCGCGATCGGCGGACGGATATTGTGGATCGATCTCTCCGCATCGGTGATCCGCGACGTGAATGGCGAGGTGCAGAAATTCGTCGCCGTGATCGTGGACATCACGGAGCGCAAGGCGCAGGATCTGAAGATCGCGCGGCTCAACCGCATCCAGGCGGTGCTGAGCGGGATCAATTCGCTGATCGTGCGTGTCCAGGACCGCCAGGAACTGTTCGACGGCGCATGCCGCATCGCCGTCGAGCACGGCGGTTTCGGCATCGCCTGGATCAGCATGTGGGACCCGGCGACCCAGTTGATCGCGCCTATCGCGTGTGCCGGAGTCGACCCCGCGTTTCTTTCTCGTACAGGCGCCCACCTCGGTGGCGCCCGACTCGCCGATGGGCCGCGGCGAGGTCGGCACCGCCATCGGGGAAAAACACGCGGTATTCAACAATGACATCGCCGCCACACCCGGCGCGGGCGGCGAGCGCCGGCAGGAGGCGGTCCGGCGCGGTTATCGTTCGCTGATCGTGCTGCCGCTGCTGCTGGAGGAAGCGGTCGCGGGAGTACTCACGCTGTACGCAAAAGAGCCTGATTTCTTCAATCCCGACGAACTCAAGCTCCTCGAAGAGCTTGCGGGGGACATTTCGTTTGCGCTCGATCACCTCGCCAAGAAAGACAGGGTCGATTACCTCGCGTATTACGACGTCCTGACTGGTCTCCCCAACCGGACGCTGTTTATCGAGCGCGCGGGCCAGTCCCTGCAACTGTCGCTGCAGGCACGAACGATGACCGCGCTGATACTGCTCGATATCGAGCGATTCCGGAATATCAACGACACGCTCGGCCGTCACGGCGGCGATGCGGTATTGAAACTGATTGCCCAGCGGTTGAGCCCGCTCGTCGGCGCACAGAGCAGCCTGGCGCGTGTGGGAGCCGATGTCTTTGCGATTGCCGTCAGTCCCGTGGCAGAAGCATCCGATATCGCCCATTTCGTGGAAAAACAGATCAACAGTCTGTTTCGCGCAGCCCGTTTCCGTCGGGGACAACGAACTCCGCATCTCGGTGAGGATCGGGGTTGCCGTTTCTCCCGGTGATGGCAGCGATGCCGACACCCTGTACAAGAATGCGGAAAGCGCTTTGCTCAGGGCGAAAGAAGTCCGGGAGCCGTATCTCTTCTACGCGCCCGAAATGAACGCCCGGGTCACGGAAACGCTGAATATCGAAAACAAACTCCGCAAGGCCGTCGAGCAACAGCAGTTTGTCCTGCACTACCAGCCGAAATTCGACAGCAAATCGCGCAGCATCGTCGGCATGGAAGCGCTGATCCGGTGGAACGATCCGGAAACGGGCCTGGTGCCGCCGGTCAGGTTCATTTCCATTCTCGAGGAAACCGGCCTGATACTCCCGGTCGGCGCCTGGGCGATGAAGCAGGCTGTGAGCGACTACCGGAGATGGCGCGGGCAGGGTCTGCATCCGCCCCGCATCGCCGTCAATGTATCGGAGATCCAGTTGCGGCGGAAAGACTTCGTCTCCACCGTGGAAGAAGCCTGCCGCTTTGCGTCGAACCACGATCATGGTCTCGACCTGGAAATCACCGAAAGCCTCATCATGAGGAACATCGAGGACAACATCGCGAAACTCGCCGCGATCAGGCAGATGGGATGCGAGGTCGCAATTGACGACTTCGGCACCGGCTACTCGTCGCTGCAGTACCTTTCCCAGCTGCCCATGGACTCGCTCAAGATCGACCGCTCGTTCATAGTCAGGATGCACGGCAGCCCCGCCGACATGGCCATTGTGTCCACAATCATTGCGCTCGCGCACGATCTGGATCTCAAAGTCGTGGCGGAAGGCGTCGAGACCGAGGACCAGGCCAGGCTGCTCCGGCTTCTGAAGTGCGACGCGATGCAGGGCTACCTGTTCTCGAAGCCGGTCCCGGCGGATCAGATCGAAGCCATGCTAGGAAAATTGAAATCCGTCCCCAAAGGGAAGCCGCGATGACGGTTCTAGCACGCAGCCACGCGTCACCAGCGGACAAGGTCAAGAGCTGGAACGCGAAGGCCGCAAAGGTCCGCAAGGTTCGCGAAGGAACAGAAAAAAAATGCTGGGGACAGAGAGAAAGGGCCATAAGTTAATCCGCGCAGCCAGGCCTGTGTTTCACCGAGCATCCCTTTCATCCCGGTCACTCGCACTCATTTCCCTTTGCGAACCTTGGCGGACCTTCGCGCCCGCTGCGTTAATGCTTTTGAATTTTTTCGCCGCGATGCGCTGCGAACCGGCGCAGAACCAGATACGCCACGCCGCCGGCACAGACTGAAAAAAATGTCCGACAACGTATCCCCCATGCCGTGCTGCATCCGGGTGCGCAGCAAGCGGTCCGAGAGAAACTCGAACAATTCCCACAGGATCGTCGCGCCCGTCGTGCACGCCAGCGCGAAGACCGCATGACTCACTCTCTGAAAACGGCCGGCCACTGACGCCGCATTGGCGGCAGCACGCCAGAAGAAGTAAGTGGCGGCGATGCCGCCCAGCAAATGCGTGGGAATGTCGAACCAGGCAAACGGGTAAACACGTCGAAGGCCCAGTCCGCGAGGAACACTGGGACAAGCACGAGCAGCGGCGCCCACGCGGCTTCCCGTATCGTCCGCACGATCCATCCGATATCCGGGTCGTTGCTCATGCGTGGGAGACTCAGGGCCATTTATTCTTGTTGATATCCGTTCCTTCGCGAACCTTTGCGGACCCTTGCGGCCTTCGCGTTCATGCATTTTATTTTGTTTTCAACTCCTGTATCGACTTCACCAGCCCGCCATCCGCGCGTTTCAGTGCTCGCGTGACCGCGCGCGTGTTGCCGAAAGTCGGCACGTATTGCGTGTGCTTGCCCGCGCCGCCCGTGACGATGACGACCAGGTCCTCGGGCTTGGCCCACATGTGCACGGGCGTATCCAGCGGCGCATTCGCATATTGCTCGGCGAGCTTGCGGCGGAAGCGACGCTCGATCGTTTCTTTCGAGAACCTCGACATCGGCAGGGTCGCATGGTCGAACAGCCACCGCTTGACGTCGGCCTTGCTCATGCCGCCGGCGGCCACCGTCGCCGCATGCTCGGGGCCGAAGGCCACCACCGGCTGGCCCGCATAGTAGGCGTTGTTCGATCCCGTAATGGCGATGGTCCCCGCCACCATGGTCAGAATGCCCTCGGCGGTCAGACTTTCGTGATCGTTGACATTGTGCGGGCCCTCCGCGGCAACCACCGTCACCGTGCTCGCGTCCCTGGGGAAACCGAGCTCGACGTGCAGCGGTTCCCACGGGCTGTTGTCTTCGTTCTCCGCAACGCAAAACGTGAACTTCGCGGGCGTGCCCGCGGTCGCCATATCGCCGGTGCCGGGGATCGCCGCACCGATGTTCACCAGCGCGAGCCGCACGGCGCGCCCGATCGCCGCATTGGCGCGATAGTAGTTGCCCATCACGTTCTGCCCGGCGTTGATGCCCACCTCTTTCGCCACCGGTCCGTTGAAAATCAGCATCGGCGTGCACGGGTGCGTCGTCGCCTGGGTGCCGTAGAGGTTGTACTGGTCTTCGGCCATCGCTTCCAGCGCCAGCAGGACCAGCGGGAAATACTCCGGCTTGCAGCCCGCCATCACCGCGTTGGCGGCCACGCGCAGCGGCGTCGCGGCGCCAAAGCGCGGCGGGATTCTCGCCACCGGCTTCTCGAGGTCGCGATCGCAGTACGCGAGCATGCGCTCGACGCGCTCGGGCGTCGGCGGAATCACCGGCAGGCCGTCGCTCCAGCCTTTTGCGCAAAGAAACTCGTATACCGCTTCGGGGTCGTCGTCGCACTCGACCAGTGCACCGGGCGCCTTCAGCATCGCAGCGAGCGAACTCATGACTGTTTCTCCTTGACGAACTTGAGCAGCTGGGGCAACGCTGCATCTGCGCGCTCGCGCACTTTGTCCATGCTCAATCCGCCCAGCGGATGCTGGATTTTCAGCAACGGCAGGTCGGGCACGCCGAACACTTTCGCCTGCGCCGTGCCCAGTTTCATGAACGTGTCGGAACACACCACCGCCGCGATCAGGCCGCGCTTGGTCAACTGCGCCATGTCGTGGACACTCCACGACGTGCACGACCCTCAGTCGGCCATCGCGCTGACGACGAGATCGGCCTCCTTCGCCAGTTCGTCGAGCACCTGCTCCGGCGCCGGGCGGCTCGACGCGGGCTTGCGCTTGATCACCACCGAATCCACCTTGAACTCCTTCTTCACGCCTTCGATGATGAAGTCGAGCAAATGATCGGCATTGTTCTTGCTGTTGTCCAGCACGCCCAGCCGGATTCCGCGGCCGCCCAAGGTACGGTTTGATTTCAACTGCGCCACGTCTTCCATTGGCGCGTCCGGCACTACCAGAAATATCTTTGCCCATTACGACTCCTGTGAAAAATTGTCTGCGGGAATTACGAAACGCTCAGTTGATTCATGCTTGATGCCCGCCGCGCGGAACACCGGCGGCCATTTCTTCAGATTCATTTGTTTACGTAATCGGTGAATTTGTCGGGCGGATAGCCGACGGGATCGAAGCCCCGCGCCTCCAGCTGCTTGCGCACGTCCGGCAACTTCAGGATCCGCTGGAATTCAGCGTTCAGCTTCTCGACGATTGCTGCCGGCGTTTTCCCCGGCGCCAGCACGCCGTAGAAGCCGTTGACCTCGTAACCCGGCAGCGCCGCTTCGGCGACGGTGGGCACATCCGGCAGCGCGCTGACCCGCGTCGCCGAGCCCACGGCGAGCGCGCGCAGACGGCCGGCCTTGATGAACGGCAGCGCCGCGCCCGGCGACGTCATCAGCATGTCCACCTGTCCGCTGACGACTGCGGCCGTGGCATTGCCCGCGCCTTTGTACGGGATGTGAACCATGTTGATTCCGGCCATGTGCTTCAGCAGTTCGATGGACAGATGCCCGCCCGTGCCGGCTCCGGAAGACCCGTAGTTCAGCACGCCGGGCCGCGACTTGGCCAGCGCGATCAGCTGCTTCACCGATTTCACCGGCAGCGATGGATGCACCACCAGCACATTGGGAGCGAACGCCAGCAACGTGACGCGCGCGAAATCGTTCAGCGTGTCGTAAGGCAAACTGGAGTAGAGCCCCGGGTTCAGCCCATAGCCGGTCGCGACGATGAGTATGGTG
The DNA here is from genome assembly GCA_963734595.1 of uncultured beta proteobacterium. Classification (GTDB taxonomy): domain Bacteria; phylum Pseudomonadota; class Gammaproteobacteria; order Burkholderiales; family SG8-41; genus CAKKQX01. The sequence continues at coordinate 40,575 of CAVTHV010000026.1, read as the reverse complement.
TAGCCGTCGGGCGGCGCCTTGGCGACGATGTCGGAACCCAAGATGCCGGCCGCGCCGGGCCGCAGATCGACCACGACCTGCTGGCCCCAGTTCTCGCTGATCTTTGCGCCGAACAGGCGCGCCAGCAGATCGTTGCCACCGCCTGCCGACGACGGCACGACCCAGCGGATCGGCTTGGACGGATAACTCGCGGCCGGATCGCCCGCCTGTGCCTGCGCGCGGTCCGCAGTGACGGCGACCGCCAGCAGACAGCCCAGCCACAACGGAAACAGGCGCAAGCTCCTATTCGACGCCAGCGTCATGTTCATGATGACTCCCCTCCCGGATCAGAGTGTATCGTGTTTACGGCTCGCCTTCCGGATCGCGAGTTACTGAAGCTTGAGTCCGGCCTTCTTCACCAATCCCCGCCACTTCTCGTATTCCGCTTTCACCTGCTGCGTGAATTCCTGCGGCGTATTGCCGACGGTTTCGGTGCCGCCGGCTTCCATGCGGCGCTTGAGCTCGGGTTCGGTCACGGCTTTCGCAGCCTCTTTGTACAACTGCTCGACGATGCGGGCAGGCACATGCGCCGGAGCAACCAGGCCGAACCACGCGCTCACTTCGTATCCCGGCACGCTCTCGCCGATCGTGGGCAGGTCCGGCAGCGCCTTGATGCGCGTGGGACCGGTCACCGCGATGCCCCGCAACCGCCCCGCTTTGATCAGCGGCTGCGCAGAAATCGGGCTGCCGAGCATCCAGTTCACCTGCCCCGACATCACGGCGGGATAGCCGTCGGCGACACCCTTATACGGCACGTGGAGCATTTTGGTGTTGGTCAGCACCGCGAGCAGCTCCGCGCCGAGATGCAGCACGCCGCCGGTGCCCGAGGACGCATAGCTGATGCCGTCGGGTTTCGCTTTGGCCAGCGCAATGAGATCCGCCACGGACTTCACCGGCAGCGACGGCGTCACGACGATGATGTACGGATTGGTCGTGAGCTTGGTGACCGGCTGAAAATCGCGGATCGGATCGTAGCGCACGTGGCGGATCGCGGCGTTGGTGACGAAGCTGCTGCTGGTCACCATCAGCGTGTAGCCGTCGGGCGTCGCGCGCGAAACGATCTCTGCGCCGAGACTGCCGCCCGCGCCGGGCCGGTTGTCGACGATGAAGGGCTGGCCCCACACCGCGTTGAAATGCTGGGCGACGATGCGCGCGAGACTGTCGACGCCCCCGCCCGCGGACACCGGCACGACGATGCGCACCGGCCGCTGCGGGTAGCCCTGCGCGGCGAACGCCAGCGCGGGCGCGATGCACAGCATGGCAGAGATTACGTATTTCGTTGTTTTTAATAGTCTTTTCATTATTTCTCCTCGGGTTTCACGGCAAGCGCGAAGTCGACGACCAGACAGCGCAACGCGAATGTAAAAATCGCGCCAATGCGAAAAATACTACGATCAGCCCGCCCGCGACAGTACCTGGCCGCATTATTTCTCGAACCGGAGCCCGTGCAGCCATGCGATACAGCGCAGCTTCCGCACTCCCCGCTCCTCCATTTTTACATTTGAACTTCTTGGCGTCTTGGCGTCTTGGCGGTTCGAAATTCCGTGAATGGTGAGAGCGAAGCGAGGAACCGCAGACTCGTGAATCGTAAATCGTGAATGGTGAATCGTGGGCAGCAAGCGTTGATCCGTTAATTTATTTTTGCTTTTTTCCTTCGTGTCCTTTGTGTCCTTCGTGTCTCCGCTTTTGAATTTCTTGGCGCTCTTGGCGGCCTTGGCGGCTAATCATTAGGTCTTTACCCTGCTACACTAAGCCTGCAATATTTTCCCCCAAGAGAAAAAATGAAAATCACCAAGCTCGACGTCTACATCCTGCGCGCGCCCGACACCGGCCGCCCGCACTGGGTCAGCCATTTCATCGTGCCCAAGGCCAACGAAATCCTCGTGCGCATGCAGACCGACGAGGGCATCGAAGGCATCGGCCTCGCCACCAGCTACACGCCGATCGAAGCCGCGATCAAGGCCTTCAAGACCGGCATCGCGCGAATTCGATCATCGGCGAAGACCCGCTGGCGCCGGAACGGCTCTACCAGAAGCTGTTCTGGCTGACCTGCGCAGCGCGCTGGCGCCCGAAAAGGGCTGGTCGCGCGAGGCGCATCGTGCGCATTTCCGCCGCGGTCGACATCGCCGCCTGGGACATCATCGGCAAAGTGGCGGGGCTGCCGCTCTATCGCCTGTTCGGCGGCTACCGCAGCGAAGTGCCCTGCTACGTCACCTGCGCCTACTACCGCGACGGCAAGACGATGTCGGAACTGCGCGACGAAATGCAGATGCTCAAGGCGCAGGGCCACACCGGGCTTCAAGGCCAAGGTCGGCGGCGTCTCGCTGGCGGAGGACATCGAGCGGCTGGAGCTGGTGCGCGAAGTCATCGGCGCCGGACAAGGACCTGATGGTCGACGTCAACCGCGGCTGGGATCTTGCCGACCGCGATCGAGGCCGCGCGCCTGCTGGAGCCGCTGCGGCCGCGCTGGCTGGAAGAGCCGGTGCGCTGGGCCGACGACCGTCGCGAACTGAAGCTGCTGGCGCAGCGCACGCGCATTCCGCTGTCGGCCGGCGAAAGCGAACTGACCAGTTACGGCTGCCGCGCCTGCATCGAGGACCAGGCGATCCAGATCCTGCAATTCGACTGCACGATGATGGGCGGCTTCACCGAGGGCCGGAAGCTCGCCGCGCTGTGCGAGCTGAACCACGTGCAGGTCGCGCCGCACCACGACTGCTTCATCCACGCCCACATCGTCGCCGGCAGTCCCGCGGGCTGCATCGTCGAATCCTTCACCGATCCCGAACGCGATCCGCTGCAGGCGGAGCTGTTCGAGGACCCGCCGAAAATCGCCAACGGCATGCTGACGCTGAAGGAGGAGCCGGGCCTCGGCCTGACGCTGTCGGAAGCGGCGCTGAAGAAATTCGGCGAGAAAATTCTCTCGGAGCCCCTGACGCCAGCCGGAAGCGAGTACCCATCCGCCGGGTCTCCTTGCATTTGCGTCTGGCGCCTTGGCGGTTCGCTTGCTCTCGCGAATCCCACCGCCCTGGACCTACCGGTTGCGGTTTGCGTGCAGTTCGTCGTCGACCAGCGTCTGCAGCTGCTCGTAACCGAAGCTCGGCAGCGGCCTGCCGTTGACGAAGTACCTCGGGCGTCTGGGTGACGTTCAGCGTGCGGGCATCCGCAAGATCCTGGGCGATGACATTGGCGATTTCCGGCGCGTTCATGTCGGCGCGCACCTTGTCGAGATCGAGGCCCAGCCCCTGCAGGTGCGGCCAGACGAGATTCACCTGCGCCACGTGGTTCGGCGCCCAATCGGGCTGCGAAGCAAATACCGCTTCCAGCGTCTCCCAGAACTTGCCCTGCTTGCGCGCCGCCTCCAGCAACGCCACCACTTTATCCGAGCCCTCGTGGAACGGCGCGTAGCGCAACACCAGGCGCAGCCGGTCGGGATGGGTCTTCAGCATATTCTTGACCAGCGGATAGAACGCGCGGCAGGTGTCGCAGGCGGGATCGAAAAATTCGACGATCACGACCGGCGCATCGGCTTTGCCTTCCGCCGGCGAGTGCATGCGGATGAGCGCCGCGCGTTTCTCATCGGGCAGCCGGGATTCATGTCCGGTGCTGGCGGTATAGAGCAGCACGCCGCCGATGAATGCCAGCAGCAGAAACACCACGGCAACGCTGAACAGGGTTTTTTGCTTCATCTGGAACTCCGGAAATGCGCCGCGAGCAGCAGCGCGATGATGGTTGAAAACGCCAGGGCCGACAGCATCGGCACCGTCACAAAGCCGAACCATTCGACCGTTTTCTCCGAGCACGGGATGCCCTGGGTGCAGGGCCTGATGCTCTCGGGAATCACCCCGGCGATCAGCAGCAGGTGGAAGATGGCCAACACCAGGCCGATTACGGCCAGCGGCAGCGCGTAGCGGACCACTTTGCGGTCGAACGGGAACAGCCCGATCGGCAGCATCAGCACCAGGGGAAACATGCAGATGCGCTGATACCAGCACAGAACGCACGGCGGCACCCGCATGACTTCGCTGAGGAACAGCGCGCCGAGCGCCGAGATGCTGGCGATCAGCCAGGCGCCGAAAACCAGCGCCCACCCTGTTTCGTCGCGCATACGCGCCGAAGGTTCAATCGGATTCATCGGTGGCAATTTTAGCCCAATCCCGGAGCTGTCGTGCCTCACGATAGCAGCGCAATGAACGCCGCGCACGCGACGGCGATTACCATCGCTGCCGCGAATATTCTTCGGTCAGGATTTCCCCATACACGGCGCAGAGCGTTGCCGATGCGCGTTACGGACGCCGCCCCGGCGCCATCCCGGCCGCCGGTCGAAGCCATCGTCGCGAGCCGGTTCAGTGCTTCATCGGAATTGAATGCGCGTGACAGGTATAGCGGTGTCACCGTCCCCTGCCCGATCCGGGTGCCCAATGCAGCGTCCGTGCGGCGCGTGCGCTCGCCCGGCTCCGCAACCCGGGTCGCTTCGGAGGTCACCGTAGATTCCGGATTGAGAGTCACCGTGCCCCCATCCAGGGAAACGTCCCGCTTCGCGGTCGTTTCCATTTCGGCAGGTGGCGACATCGTCGCTGCGGCGGTTGAATCCGTCAGCAGTTCAAGGCACGCGCGCAGGTCGGCCGCGATCTGCGCTGCGTCCTGATAGCGCGCATCGGGCTCTTTTTCGAGCGCCTTGGCAACGATCAGATCGAGCATTCCCGGCAATGACCGGTCCACCGCGCTGGGCGGCGGCGGCGTCACGATCGTGATGGAGTGCATGAGGGCGGGGACCGTGGACGCGGAGAACGGCGGGGAGCCGCACACCAGCTCGTGGATCACGATGCCGAGAGAAAAAATATCGGACCGGTGATCGGCGCGCTGCCCCGTCACCTGCTCCGGCGACATGTATTTGGGCGACCCCAGCACCGCGCCGGCCTGCGTCTGGATATCCGATACCCTTACGCGTGCGATGCCGAAATCCATGATTTTCGCGTGCCGGCCGCGGATGACCATGACATTCGCGGGCTTGATATCCCGGTGGACCACGCCATGCTGGTGGGCGAAGGCAAGGCCGTCCGCCACCTGCGACGCGATCTCCAGGGCGAGCGGCAGTGCAACGCGGCCCCGTTTCATCAGCTCGCGCAGTTCGACACCTTCCAGCAACTCCATCGCCATATAGGCGGTGTCGCCCTCGCGTCCGATATCGTAGATCGTGATGAGATGAGGATGATTCAGCCCTCCGGCGGCCCTGGCCTCCTGATAGAAGCGGGCCTCGTATTCGGCGCGCTCCTGCGCGTCGGAAGACAGGATGATGGTCTTGATGGCGACGGTGCGGTTGAGCAGCGGGTCCTCGCCGCGGTAGACGACACCCATCGCGCCGCGCCCGAGCTCGCCGAGGATCTTGTAGCGGCCCAGTTGAGTGAAAGTCGAGCCGGCCATCAGAAGCCCACGCTCCTGCGAAAACTGCGCCAGCCTTCGCGCGCGCTCTGGCTCAGGCTCTTATCGCCGCTCTTCGTGCCGCTCCTGGAACTGAACGAGTGGGCGATCGTCATTTCCTCCGCCGGCCCTGGATTCACTTCGACCTTCAAGGGAGGATACGGAGCTGTTGCGCACTTCGATCGTGTGATGTCCGGACGTGATCTCGATCCGTGTGAGGGGTGGCGTGCTGCCTTTCAGCACGCCATCGACGAAGATCTCACCACGGGGCTTGACCCGGAATTCAATGATGGCGGGCGCGCCCCGCAGTCCGCTGCCGTACAACGCCAGTCGCGCCACCACGCCGAGCGTGAGGATGCCGGCGAAAGCCACGACGCCTGTGATCGCAAGGCGCCTTCGCCCCGAGCGTACTGCGCCCCGGTCCAGCGTGAAAAGTTCGTGCGCGCGGACCTGCATATCCGTGTGCACGCCGGCGGGAACAAGGCGGGCGGCGCTGTCAGGATCATCTGCCTGCAATGCTTCCTGAAATGGGCGCGAAACCATCATCCGGGCCGGCGCCCCGGCCTGCGCCATGGTCATGCCGGCGGCAACGCCATCACCGACGAGTGCCCGGCCACCATTCGCATCCTCCGCGATCGTTACCGGGCCGTAATTGATCCCGATGCAAAGAGGCAGCTCCGCAGCGCCGGCTTGCACCCGCTCCGCGAATTCCAAGGCGGCGCCGGGGCCATACAGAAGCACCGCCACGATGCCCTGCGGGGCATCCAGCACAATACGCTGCGCGGCCGGCAGCGGCCGCAACGCATTCCGCACCAGATCCTCGATCCGGGTCCTGACCCGCCCCTGCTCCGCGACGGTCTTACGCGTCAGGTCGTGGACGGCCAGCACAACCACACTGGCGAGAACGGGCGCACCTACATCAGTCATGGCTATCGGGAATCTCTTCCGGGAAGCGCCCGGCACCTGACGAATGTACACCGCGGGCACTCGCTGGCGCAAATGACGGGTTCCTGATAGCGGCAACCATGACATCAGTAAATAAGCGAATAGGTTCAGTGCAGCGTTTTAATCACGAAAAAATAACTGCGACCCCTGTATTGCGATTCAATTCCGGGGGCGCGCGTTGCCGTAGGAGATAAATGATCAGCCGCCAAGCACGCCAAGAAGATTGAACGCCAAGGTTCCAATACCCGAGAGGAGCACAAAGCGACACAGAGGAAAAACAGCATTAGATTAACCGCTCACCGCTTACCGTTCACGATTCACGATTCGCATCTCACGTTTCACGATTCACGATTCACTTAATCACCGGCCCATCGCTTCGCTATCCCCGATTACGGATTCTTGAACCGCCAAGCTCGCCAAGAAAAACACGAAATGATTCTTGGGTCGTGGGAAACCGGGGGCTGCCCGAAGTCGCTTCACTCATATGCCGTTGTTTTTATTAATGTTTTTACCATTCCCTTTTCCAAGCGCAAAAAACCCAGGGCAAGCCGCCACACTCACACGGCCTTTTGATCTGCGTCAGTACGACGCCGCGCACGGCTTGGAAAATAAAATTCAGGCAAAATCTCAAAGTCGTTTGGTTTCTGCACGTCGTTTCCTGTCATCACCAGGATGCATCAACCAGGAGTACAGCCATGCAGCGGCGCTCGATTTCTTCTGCTTCGATCAAGTTCCCGATCGTGAACGGCTGTCTGTGGGCCGTTGTTCTCATCGCAAGTGCAACGTCCCTGCCCGCGCGCGCCGAGCCGGACTTCGCCCGCGATTACCGCGGAGCGATGTATGCGCAGAACAGCGATGCAACAAAGGACGCAGCCGCGGCGCTGGAGTTGTATCGCAAGGGCGCCGATCAAGGGTATGCCGCCGCGGAATACAATCTGGGCGTCGTCTACGAGGCCGGCCGCGGCGTCGAGAAAGACGACGCCGAGGCGGCGCGGTGGTACCGCAGGGCGCGGACCAGAACTTCGCCGACGCGCAATTCAACCTGGCCCGCATGTACGCGGATGGCCGGGGCGTGGCCAAAAGCGATGCCGAGGCGGTGCAGTTGTACACGTTGGCGGCGGATCAGGGATTTGTTCCCGCGCAAGTCGACCTTGGCGTCATGTACGCGCAGGGCCGGGGCGTGGCCAAGAACGAGGCGACGGCCGCGCAGTGGTACCGCAAGGCGGCCGATCAGGGCTTTGCTGCTGCCGAATTCAACCTGGGCGTCATGTACGCGGACGGCCTGGGCATAGCCAAAAACGAGGCCGCGGCCGTGCAGTGGTATCGCAAGGCGGCCGATCAGGAATATGTCCCCGCGCAGTTCAACCTCGGCGCCATGTACGCGGACGGCCGGGGCGTCCCCAAGAACGACGCCGAGGCGGTGCAGTGGTATCGCAAGGCGGCGGCCCAGAACCACGCGGCCGCGCAATTCAACCTGGGGCGGATGTACGCGGAGGGCCGCGGCGTGGCCAAGGACGAGGCCGAAGCGGTGCAGTGGTTCCGCAAGGCCGCGGCCCAGGGATACGCGCCCGCGCAACAGGCGCTTCAGTCACGAGGTTTGCGCTAGAGAACGCTGCTGCAGTTGGCGACCCGGTTTCCCAGGCGTTGAAAACGGGTCAGGCGGCTCCTGCTTTCGCGGTGGCCGCATTGCCCTTCTTCGCGCTTTCCTTCCGCAGTTTCTTCTCCTGCTTGGCTGTCCTCGCGCGTTCCTTCTTCGCTTTTTCCTTCCTCCGCCTCGTCGCTTGCATCTGGGATTGACTCACTGGCGCCTCCGGTCGATGAATGGTTGAACCTCGCATGTTAGTTTGATCCGTTTCTGCATTCCGGGTCAATGCGCAGCGATTTCCTGAAGCAGGGTTCGCTGTTATATTGCCTTTGTTGCCACCCTCGGAGTTTGCACATGCGTTTACGATTCCCCCGATTGATCCTGCTTGCGATGCTCCTTTGCAGCGGATCAGCCGTCGCCCAATCCCAAACCGGCCGGTCCACCGGCCAGTTGCTGTATCTGCCCGTCTATTCGCACATCTGGCACGGCGACGTGGACAGCAGCGGCAAGCCGGCCAAGACGCTCGTCTCCATCCTGGTGAGCATCCGCAATACGGATCCGGCGAAGTCCATTCGTTTGACGTCGGCGCAGTATTTCGACACGGACGGCAAGCGGATCAAGGAGTACGTCGCCGCGCCGACGACGATCAAACCGATGGGGACCTACGAGATATTCGTTCCGCGCGGCGACGACACGGGCGGATCGGGCGCGAATTTCGTGGTCGCATGGAAAGCGGACTCTCCGGTGAGCCTGCCGCTCGTCGAAGGCGTGCACGCGAATCTGCCGGCGGCAAGATCGATTGCGTTCATCACGACAGCGCGGCCGATAGCCCCGGAGTAGGACGTTTCAGCCGCCAAGAAGATCAAAAGCGGAGACACGAGAGGACACAGAGGACACAGAAGGAAACAACAGAAGTAGACTGAAGGATTCATTCAATACTCAGCTTACGATCACCCATTGAGTTACCCGATTCCCGATTTCACGATTCACGATTCACGATTCACGATTCACGATTCACGTTTCACGATTCACGGATTTCTGACCCGCCCGCTTCGCTCCCCGCATCCGCGCCGCGCGTTCTGCGCCATGTTGCGGGCGGCACGCCGAATTCGCGCTTGAATGCGCGGTTGAAAGCCGCTTCCGACTCATAACCGATGTCTTCCGCGATCGCGGCGAGGCTCGCGCCGTCCGTGCGCAGGCGCTGCGCCGCGACCGTCAGGCGCCAGCGCGTCAGATACTGCATCGGCGGCTGGCCGATGAGCTCGGTGAAGCGTTGCGCGAGTGCCGAGCGCGACAGCCCCGCCTCGCCGGCCAGCGCATCGACGGTCCACGCCTGGCCCGGATTCTGGTGCATGAGCGCGAGCGCCTTGCTGACGAAGCGGTCGCGCAGGCCGGCGAGCCAGCCCGTCTGTTCCGCCGGCATGGACTCGATGTAACGCCGGATCGCCTCCACGAACAGCAGCTCGGAGAGTTTTGCCAGCACCGTGTCGCTGCCGGGGCGCGGCGCAGAAGTTTCCTGCGCGCCCAGGCGCAACAGGCTCCTGACCCATGTCGCCGTCGGATCGTCGCCGAACGGCACGCGCAGCATGGGCGGCAAGGCGTCGAGCACCGGGCGGCACAGGCGCTTGTCGCATGCGAGAAATCCGCACACGAAGCGGGTCGTCTCGCCGCCGCCGCCGTGCTCGATGCGCCACAGGCCGCCGGCCGACGGCGGCTTGACCAGGCCCTGCGCGGAAACCGGCGCCAGGCCGAGATCGCTGCCCATCAGATGCGAGTCGTCGTTCGGCATCAGCAGCAGGTCGCCCGCGGCAACCTCGAACGTCTCGCCGCCCGCCGCGAGGCGCGCCGTGCAGCGTCCCTCGATCAGCAGGTGAAAAAATGCGACATGTTCGGGCGCGGAATGCGCGTCCGACGCCAGGTGCCCCGATTCCGACATGATGCACCACGGCGCCGTGAATTCGGCGTCGAGGAATACCCCGCCCTTCAGGCTCAACACGCGCAGCACGTCGGATAAGGCGTCCATGGCGGCGATTATCGGCAATTCCGGCGGCTCGCGCAAAAACGATGGAGGATCGGTCATAGCCGGCGCGCCGCCGCCCGCGGATACTCCCTGTCGTCGCTGAAGCGGTGAATGTGCCGCACACAGCTTACCCATGACAAGGAGATCCAATGACGACCAGCACCCTGCAACGCCCGCCTTCGAAGCAAAAAGAGCCGGCGTCCGCCGCGCCGGACTACGCGAACATCAAGCAACGCCAGCAGACGACCTGGGCCAGCGGCGACTTCGCGGTCATCGGCGTCACGCTGCAAATCGTCGGCGAAACCCTGGCCGAGGCCGTCGATATCCGCGCCGGTGAGCGCGTGCTCGACGTTGCGGCGGGTAACGGCAACGCCACGCTCGCCGCCGCGCGCCGTTTCGCCAACGTCACCTCGACCGATTACGTGCCGGAACTGCTCGATAAAGGCCGCGCGCGTGCCACCGCCGAGGGCCTGCAGGTGGACTTCCGGTTTGCCGATGCCGAAAACCTGCCGTTCGCCGACGGCAGTTTCGACGTCGCCCTGTCCACGTATGGCGCGATGTTCACGCCGGATCACGCGCGCCCCGCGCGCGAGATGCTGCGCGTGGTGCGCAGCGGCGGCCGCATCGGACTGGCGAACTGGACGCCCGAAGGCTTCATCGGACAGCTGTTCAAGGTCATCGGCGGTTACATTCCCGCGCCGGCCGGACTGAAATCGCCCGCGTTGTGGGGCACCGAGCCGCACATTGCCGATCTGTTTGGCGCCCAGGCCAAAGCCATTCGCACGACGCGCAGGAATTTCAACTTCCGCTATCGCTCTGCGGCGCACTGGATACAGATATTCCGCGACTTCTACGGCCCGACGCACAAGGCATTCGCGGCGCTGGATCCCGCCGGGCGCGACGCGCTCGCGAAAGACATCGCGGCGCTGCTCGACCGCTTCAACATCGCCGGCCCCTCCTCGCTGGTGGTCCCCGGCGAATACCTCGAAGTCGTGATCGAGCGGAAATGAGCGCCGGCAGAAAAAATCGAATGAAAATCCGGCCCGGCGACCGCAAGGTGGACCTGGCGCGTGACCAGATGCTGACCATCGGCAATGGGCCGGGCACGACAGTCACCTGCGCGCGCGGCATGCTGTGGCTTACCCAGAACAACGACCGGCGCGACTTCTTTCTCAGCCCCGGGGAATCGTTCACCGTCAGCCGCGACGGCATCGCGTTGCTGCTGGCGATGGAATCGAGCACGGTGGTGGTGACGGCGCCGGGTTCGCGGCATGCAGCGTGGCTGCGGGGCCTCTTCTCAATTTTCGGCAGGACGAACGCAAACCAACAGGGAGCAACATGAGCAACGGAAAAGTTTACACAGGCGGCTGCTTTTGCGGCGCGGTTGAGTTCACGGTCAGCGGCGAGCCGGCCGCAATGGGTTATTGCCATTGCGAGTCGTGCCGAAGCTGGTCGGCGGGACCCGTCAACGCCTTCACTCTATGGAAACCCGAAGCGGTGCAGATCGCGCGGGGGGCGGACAACATCGGCACTTACAACAAGACGCCGCGCAGTTATCGCAAATGGTGCAAAACCTGCGGCGGGCACATCTTCACCGAGCATCCCGGCTGGGGACTCACCGACGTGTATGCAGCGGCCATCCCGGACTTTCCGTACCACGCCGGCGTCCATGTCAACTATCAGGAGACGAAGCTGCGCATGAAGGACGGATTGCCGAAGATGCAGGACGTGCCGAAGGAAATGGGCGGCTCGGGCGTCAGCCTTGTGGAATAATATGCCGTTAAATCAGGAGGCGACGATGCTCGAACTCCGTCCGACCTGCGAGCACTGCAACAAGCCGCTGCCGCCCGATTCACTCGAGGCGCGCATCTGCACTTATGAGTGCACGTTCTGCGCCGCCTGTGTCGACACCATCCTCGGCAACGTCTGCCCGAACTGCGGTGGCGGCTTTGTGCCCAGACCCATCAGGCCGGCGAAGAACTGGAAAGGCGACAACTATCTGGGCAAAGACCCGGCGGGCACCAAAGTCAGACACAGGCCGGTAGACCCGGAAGTCCATGCCCGGTTCGCCGCCCCCATCAGGCTGATCCCGCCGGAAAAGCGGTAATTCCAAAATAGAAAAAGGCCGCGGCCGGAGTGCGCGAGCGCTCCGGCCGGATACGGCCCCCGCATTCGGGGATATCAGTCCGCCGCAGCAATCAGAAGCGCCAGCGCCGTGCCGATCGCCGCGGGGATGCCCCACCGCTCCCAGATTGAAACCGCGTCGCCGGCGATGACCTCCACCGGCACGCTGCTCAACTCGAGCACCTTGTTGGTCACCGAGTTCTCGACCAGCCGGGTCAGCGAGTTCTTGCGTGCCGAACTCATCACGATCTCGTCGCAGTGCAGGCGGCGCGCGGCATCGGTGATGAGCTTGGCCCTGTCTCCCACTTCAGCGTGCGCCGAGTACGGTATGCGCAAGTCATCGAGCCTCTTCCTGATCGGGTCCAGCGCCTTGGCGGCCTCGTCGCGATGGTAGTCGTGAACGCTCTTCCTGCTGACAAAGCGCGCGATGTCGTTCGTGAACGGGGTCTGAACGTTCAGCAAATGAATCTCCATTGCCGGGTTGCTCATGAATTCCTTGATGACATGGTTCACCGCGAACTGGCCATTGCGGGAACCATCGACCGGGATGAGTACTTTCAGCATGGTGTGCCCTCCTGCAAATCTATGCGGGATCGATCCGGAACCGTCGCCCTGCTGCGCAAAAGCAGCGACAGGTGCGGCGAACACGGGAGTCTGCCCCGAGTCCACCGTCCTTGACTTCCGGTTCCGGAAATAAACCTTGAGCAGTTCCATGGCTACCGGCGAGGCGATGAAAAACGGAAGCATGAGCAGCCAGTCGCCCGCGGTAAGGGGTACGGTGTCGAAGAACGGCCTGAGGAACGGCACGTACACCACCATCAGGACGAGCAGGAACGACACCCCGACGGCCCAGACCATCCAGCGGTTTGAGAACACGCCGATGGAGAAGATGCTGTGGTACTCGGACCGGGCGGTAAACGCGCGGATCAGCTCCGAGGTGCACAGGGTAACGAAGGCAATCGTCTGGGCTGCCACCAGCTGCTCGGGATATCGCTGCAGGGCCAGATAGAAAACCGCGAGAATGGCGAGCGCGTCGACAACCCCGATAACGCTGATCCCGATCGCCATGTCCCTGTTGATGACCGGCTCCGTCGGGGAACGGGGCGGCTGCTTCATGATGTCGGGATCCCCCTTCTCCAGCCCCAGGGCGAGAGCCGGCGCGCCGTCACTGACAAGGTTCAACCACAGAAGCTGAACCGGCCGCAGCGGAATGGGCATGCCCGCCATCATGGCCACGAAGATGATGAGGATTTCCCCGACGTTGCAGGCGAGCAGGAAGTAGACGAACTTGCGGATATTGGAATAGATGATCCGCCCCTGCTCGATGGCCGCGACGATGCTTGCGAAATTGTCGTCGGTGAGGACCATGTCCGCCGTCTGCTTGGCCACGTCCGTGCCGGTGATGCCCATCGCAACGCCGATGTTCGCGCGTTTCAGGGCCGGCGCGTCGTTGACGCCATCACCTGTCATCGCCACGACATGGCCGCGCGCCTTCAGCGCCTCCACGATTCTCGTCTTGTGCTGCGGTGAAACGCGGCAACATACCTCGAGATTCTCCGTCCTGGCCGCGAGTTCCTGGTCGCTGAGTTTCTCGATTTCCGGCCCGGTCAGCACCAGCCCGCCCGGCGTCAGCAGGCCGATGTCCCGGGCGATGGCCTCGGCGGTGTCCTTGTAATCGCCGGTTACCATGATGCTTTTGAGCCCGGCGCCGCGGGCCACCTTCAGGGCTTCGACCACCTCGGGCCGTGGCGGGTCGATCATGCCGAGCAGCCCGACGAAAATGAGATCCTTCTCGATGGTTTCCGCGGTTACGCTTGCCGGCACTTCCTGCAGCGGGCGATACGCCACCGCCAGCACCCGCAAGGCGTTGCTTGCCATGTCGTGGTTCTGCCCGAGAATGGCTTTGCACATGTCCTGCGTCAGGCCGACGGCCCGGCCGTTCTCCAGCCTTTGGCCGCATAGCCCGAGTATGACATCGGGCGCTCCCTTGACGAAGGCAATGACCGGCGGATAGTCGAAGCCCTGGACGGAAGCGTGGGCGTGCGCGCGATCCACGCGGTGGATCGTGGTCATCCGCTTGCGGTCGGAATCGAAGGGGATCTCCTGAATCCGGGGCAGCGCCAAATCCATTTCGCCACGCCGGTATCCGCCTTTTGCGGCGGCGACGACCATGGCGCCTTCGGTGGGATCGCCGATAATCTGCCACGAGCGCTTGCCCGCCTCGTCGCACTTTTCCTCCAGTTTCGAGTCATTGCAGACCAGCGCCCCGTGAAGCAGGAGTGTCCCGTCCGGATCCGTTCGCGGTACGAAAGGGTCCGTGCCGATGAAGAATTCTCCGCTCGGGCTGTACCCTTCTCCCGTAACGCGGAACCGCTTGCCGCCCGCCCATCCCTGGACGACGGTCATCTCGTTCTGCGTCAACGTGCCGGTCTTGTCCGAACAGACCACGGTCGCGCATCCGAGCGTTTCCACGGCGGGGAGTTTGCGAATCAGGGCATGGTGCTTGATCATCCGCTGCATCCCCAGGGCGAGACAGATGGTCACGATGGCCGGAAGGCCTTCGGGAACGGCCGCGATGGCGAGGCTCACCGCGGTCATGAACAGATTGATGATGTCCTTCTTCTCGGCCTCGAGATAATTCAGGAAACCGCTGTTCAGGGCTTCGGTCAGGTGCGTATCCCGGAACAAGCCGTAAATGAACACCAGCGCGCAGATGGCGAGACACGCGGTTCCAAGAACCTTCCCCATATGCTCGAGCTTCTTCTGCAACGGCGTGTCCTCGGCCTCGAACGACTGGATCATCTCGGCGATGAGCCCGATCTGGGTGTTCATGCCCGTGCCCGTGACGAGCCCTTTGCCGCGCCCGTAGCTGATCACGGTCCCCATGAACGCCGTGTTCCTGCGGTCGCCCAGGGGAATTTCCTTGTCCAGCACCACCCCGGCATTCTTCTCCACGGGCACCGACTCGCCCGTCAGCGACGCCTCCTCGATCTTGAGATTCACGCTCTCGATGAGCCGCAGGTCGGCGGGAACATAGTTTCCCGCTTCCAGCAGGACCACATCCCCGCCCACGATCTCGCGGCCCGGAATCGTGATCTGATGGCCGTCGCGGATCACCTGGGCATTCGGGGCCGACATCTTCTTCAGGGCCGCGAGGGCCTGTTCCGCCTTCGATTCCTGGAAGACGCCAACCACCGCGTTCAGCACGACGATGAACATGATGGCGATGGAATCGACGTACTCGCCGAGCGCGAGTGAAACCAGTGCCGCGATGATCAGGATGATCACGAGGTAATTGTTGAACTGATCCCAGAGCAGAGCTAAAAATCCCGGCCGCGGCCGCGCCGTGAGCTCGTTGGGCCCGAATTTCAGCAGACGGTCCTGCGCCTCCGCCTGGGTCAGCCCCTGATGGATGTGCGTCTGCAGGCCGTCGACTACATCCTCGATCGGTTTGCTGTGGCATTCTGCGTCGTTCATACAAGCCTCCGTTTGGTTTCATCTGCGACTGCGGCAGCACCGGTCACGGCACGGATTGCTTACATCTCGCCGCTTTGCCGCCCCTGCGTTTCACGCCCTGGAGAAGGCGATGGAGCCAAGTATGGACACCGAATCAGGATCACGGAAATGACGTTTGGCAATGGCAGGCATTTGGCGGCTTGCGAAACGCAATCGATCTCATTGCAAAACGAAATAGCGGCCAAATCCGGTTCGATTTGGGGCTGCAGGACGCTTGCGTTGCAATCAGGAAGTCCTATAATGGTGATTGTCCGATGCAATAATCCGGACACCCTCCAGAGGGGAGTAGCTTCGGTAACCTGCGGGTTACTACGGCACGATCGTCAACACGGGATTCTTCCCGGTTGTGCCGGCAACAGAAGCGACTGTTGCAAGCGAGACCTTTGCCGGACAGGCAACGGTCTTTTTTTTCGGCCTTTGCCTGTTTGAGGTAGAGGCCGCACCCCCGACCGGGCGCGGCAATGGTCCACTCTTCACAAGGAGAGTCATCATGCTGCAACCGAAAATCCGCCGCTATTTCAGGCACGGCACGCTGCAACAGCTGGGCGTATTCGAAGCCGTCGCAAGACTGGGCAATTTCACCCGCGCCGGCGAAGAACTTTACATGGCGCAGCCGACGGTTTCACTGCAGGTCAAGAAGCTTGCGGAAACCGTAGGCCTGCCCCTTTTCGAGCAGGTGGGAAACCATGTGCATCTGACTGAAACCGGACGCGAACTGCAGACCGCATGCCACGAGATTTTTCAGGTGCTGGCCAAGACTGATGACAGGCTTTCGAGTATTCGCGGCCTTGAATCGGGCCGGCTGCAGCTCGCCATCAGCACGACGGGCAAGTATTTTGCACCGCGCATGCTCGCCGCCTTCCTGCAACAGCACCCCGGCGTCGAAGTTTCCCTGCACATCCACAATCGACGGACGCTGCTCGAACGGCTTGCCGATGACATGGACGACCTTTACATATTCGCCGACCGGCCCGGGGACGCGGAAGTGGTCGCGCAACAGATCCTCCCCAACCCGATGGTGGTGTTCGCACGCTCCGACCATGAGCTTGCCGGTCAGAAACGCATCCCGTTCGAGCGCATGGCGCAGGAACGGTTCCTGATGCGCGAACCGGGTTCCGGCACGCGCATAGCCGTCCAGGAAATCTTCGACCGGCACGGCCTGCAGCCATGGATCAGAATGGAACTCTCGACTAACGAGGCGATCACCGAGGCCATTCTCTCCGGACTCGGCATTTCCATCCTGCCGCGTTACACGCTCGGCCACGAAGCCGGGAATGATCAGCTCATCACGCTCGATGTCGAGGGTTTTCCGCTGGAACGCTACTGGTATTTCGTGTATCCGATTGGCAAGCAGCTGCCGGTGGCGGCGCAGGCATTCATGGAATTCACGCGCGAAAATGTGCAGCGGCTGGTGCTCGGTTGCCTGGAACCGAATGGTGTCGCACGCAAAGCGGTCAATTCGTAAACATGCGACTTCCCGGCTAGCTGGCGCCCCCCGGCAAAGCGAACATGACTCCGGCCCCGTTTAGCTGATAGCACGAAGCAACGCTGGACCCGGGCGCGCCAACCGGCGTGCCCGGGTAAAGATCCTGGTGTTGCCGGACTCCTAGTTCGGCACCACTCGCGCGGTGTCGCCGCTGCCCTCGACGAACACCCTCATGCCGCTCCTGAGCCGGCTGTCCACCGGCTGCACGATGGTCACCTGGCCGCCGGTGTACATGTTCACGGTCACGCGCTGCGCGTCCTTCTTTTTCATCTTGCTTTCTGCCACCGTGCCCATCGCGGCGCCCGCCGCCGCACCTACTACCGTCGCAGCAGTCGCGCCCCGACCGCTGCACCGACCTGCGAGCCCAACAAACCACCAGCCACGGCACCGACGACCGTGCCGACACCAAACTTGTAGCTGTCGTCCACCTTGACGATTTCGATGTACCGTAATCGTCCCGTTACGATCGGACTGGCTCGCGACCGCGCCGCACGTCTCGCCGTATTTGGACCCGCCGATCGACTCCATTTCGGCGCAGCCGGAAGTCAGCGCGGCCACCAGGAGCAGCGCAATTGCGATATTCGGTTTCATGATGAATCTCCGTTCTTTAACAAGCAAAAGTGGAACCGTGAACCCAGCCCCCTGGTTTCTCCCACCGAAGTGTCCGTGGGCCGTCTCAACATCACTTCACACGCATGTTATTCCTGACGGATGTCACGCCCTTGACGCCACGCGCAACCTCGACCGCCTTGTTGATATTGGCACTGGAACTGACGAAGCCGGACAACTGAACCGTGCCTTTGAAGGTTTCGACGTTGATCTCGGCCGATTTCAGCGTCGGCTCGTTGAAAATCGCCGCTTTTACCTTGGTCGTAATGACGGAATCGTCGAAGTACTCTCCGGTCCCCTCCTGCTTGGACGTGCCTGCGCATCCGATCAGGGAAACCATCATGATCGCAAGGATGACAGCAGCAAATCTCTTGGCCAGTCTCATGGCGATGCTCCTTGTGAAGGATTGACCTGCAATTTATCCGGATCGAGGAGAGCGATCACTAAATCCCTTTGGCAATCTGCGTTGCGACAGCAAACGCCGGCACGACTCAACTTCTCCCGCCTCGGACCCGGAGCAATCCCGTATCGATACCGCCCGATGCCAGAATTCCACCACGTCCTGCGCGTATCGATACTCGAATATTAGATGCCTCCCCGCCGGAAAATGAATTGATAATTGTCAATCGGGGTGCCGATGATGTTTGATCTGCGTCAATCGACGTTGCGATTGGACCGGGTACATTCAAATCGGTGCAAGGCGGCTGCGGGCCGCCGGATTTCCGATTCGCCAAGTCATGACAAAAGGAGAAGCGAAATGCTCGAGACCATTGCAGTCGTCCTGATCGTTCTCTGGCTTCTGGGTTTTGTCAGCTCATACACGATGGGCGGATTCATTCATATCCTCCTGGTCATCGCGGTCGTGGTGATTCTGATTCGTCTCATTCAAGGCCGACGCGCGTAACGTCCCCGGACTGTTTCGTGCAGCGGGGCGTTGGAGCAGTCCGACTGCTCGCGACCCGGGTTTTGAAAGCCATTCCCTGGCGCGCAGTCCATAGTGGGCAGCCGATAGAAGGAGATGAAATGAACACAGTCAAGATTGCCGCAATCGTGCTGATCGTCGCCGGCGCCCTGGGATTGGCGTATGGCAGTTTCAGCTATACCAAGGAAACCCATCAGGCCAAGATCGGACCGATCGAACTGTCGGTAAATGAAAAGCAGACGGTCAATATCCCGGTTTGGGCTGGCGTGGGGGCGATAGTGATCGGCGGCGTGCTTCTGCTGATTGGAAGCAAGAAATAGCAGTCGCCATCTGCTGCCTGACGCGGCGCCCGGGCGCGGGTGATCGATCCGATACCTGGCCGCCTATGTACGTTATCGCACAGAACACCCGGATGCGATCGGTTAGTTTTATTAGAAGCGAGATTGCGTGAAGGATTCGGGTCGGTCCCGCTTTCCGTTGACAACATTGGACCGCGACCCTGTTGATCGAACTGGAGAACAGAAAATGCGCTACGCACTGATTGTGCTGTGGGTACTGTTGTTATCGGCGACTTCGGCCATTGCCCAGGTGAGCATCGGGATCGGGCTTCCCGGCGTGAGCATCGGGATCAACCTGCCGGTGTACCCGGAACTCGTCCCGGTGCCGGGCTACCCGGTCTACTACGCGCCGCGACTGAATTCGAACTATTTCTTTTACGACGGCATGTACTGGGTCTACCAGGGAGATAACTGGTACGCGAGTTCCTGGTACAACGGGCCGTGGGGGCTGGTGGGCCCGCAATACGTGCCGCTGTATGTCCTGCGAGTCCCCGTGCGCTACTACAGGAGTCCTCCCCCGTACTTCCGCGGGTGGCAGTCGGATGCGCCGCCACGCTGGGGCCAGCATTGGGGCCGTGAATGGGAGCAGCAACGGCACGGATGGGACAAGTGGGACCGCCGTTCTGTTCCGGCGCCCGCCCCGCTGCCTGTCTACCAGCGGCAGTATTCGGGCGATCGCTATCCCCGAGGTGGAGCAGCAGCAGGAGCTGCGCAGCAAGAATTACCGTTACCAGCCGCATGATCCCGTAGTGCGCCAGCACTATCAGGAGCAGGAAAGACAACGAACGCAGACCCGTTCTCAGCCCGGACAACAAGGCGGCCAAGCCGCCCCGCGCTCACAGCCTCAGCAGCAACGGGAACGGGAACGCGAAGACGTTCAGAGGTCAGCCCCAACCCAGGCCCCTGCTCAACAAAAAGGCCCCGCAGTCCAGGATCAGAGGCAGCAGCAGCAGCAACAGCAAGGGGCAGGCCAGCGTGGGCAGCAGGCACCAAGGGCGCAAGGCCAGGAAAAGGGACCGCAAGGCAAGGGACCGCGGCAAGGGATCCAAGGACGACCCGGAGCGCCAGCAGGGGCCGGGCCAGGAAAAGGGTCAGGGGCGCGAGTAGCAGTCCAGCCCGGGCCAGCCAGCCCTCTTCACCCGGGACCGGGCGCTGCCGCGCTTGCGCGCGCCGCTATTCACGAGCGAGCCTGATTGCATCGAGTCGATCGGCTCGCCCAACGTCCGGCTTGCGGTCAGGAAAAGGGCCTGGCCCGCTCCGCCCCTTATCGTCGCTTCGCTTGCGTCGCCGCAAGCGCAAATCTATGTCTTACCGTCCCGTGGCCCGAGGAAATACCACAGGATCAAGCCCAGCAGCGGCAGCAGCACCACCGCGATGATCCAGATCAGTTTCTTCTCGTTGGACACGGAGCTTTGCAAAATATTGATAATCGCCCAGATATCGCCGGCGAGTATCAGCAGGCCCCAGAGGCCGTTGTATCCCATGTTCATCATTTGTTGCTCCTTCCGTTTTACGCCGAAACCGTCAAGCCGCGGCCCCACGCGGAGTGTATCCGATAGTTTCCATTGTCAGGAAATCGCTCGAATCGAATCCATCGGCGTTTTCCGGAATTGAAAATTACCGCACCGCGCTTGTAGTAACCGGCTGTTTTTATTTGCTTTTACCTTATCACCTCGAAGCGCGAAAACGCGTTGGCCGCTCTGGCAAACAGGCCCGGAGCGATTATTGATAAGGCGATAAAGTGAAGATCGCTGCGCCCCTATGTTGGGTATGCAAGCGAGATGAATATTGAATCGCGCTGTGCGCGGAGCTATAGTCGCCGGGTGTCGGATAGCCAATCCCATATAACGTAAAAATAGAGGCAGCCCGTTCTGCCCCCGGTTATTCAATTTTTTAAGGAAGCCGCATGACTTTTTTTGTCGAAGTCCTGAGCAAACACTTCGAGCCGCAGACGCAGGTAAAGCGCATCGGCGAATACAAGACCCGGGAGGAAGCCGTCGCTGCCGCGCAAGGGATCATCGAAGATTTCCTGCGCCGGCAATTCAAACCGGGCATGACTGCCGAAGCGCTTTTTGCGCTGTACCATGGCCACGGCGAGTATCCGTTTATCTTCCGGGACGACGCCAACACCTTCAACGTGCCAGGCTTCGGCCACGCCAATCACGCCATGACTTACGCCGCGAAGCTCTGCGGCGGCAAGAAATAAGGCAGTCATGCGCACGGAACTCGTCTCCATCCCGACCGGCACCGGGCAGCCGCTGGACGGCGCGTATTACGAGCCGGACGGCGGCGTCACGGCCGGCGCGGTTTTATATTTTCACGGCAACACGATGAATTTCTACGTCGGCGGGGCGCGTTTCCTGCCCCCTGCCCTGACGAAGCTCGGCTACGCGTTCCTCGCGTTCAACCGGCGCGGCCACGACATCCTGAGCACGCGGACGAGCCGCATCGCCGAGGGCGGCGCGTTCCAGACCACGGCCGAAGCGCTCGAGGACAACCGTATCGCCGCGCGCTGGCTCGCCGCGCGCGGGTTTGCGGCGCCGGTGATCATGGGCCACAGCAACGGCGGCATGCTCGCCACGCAGCACGTCGTCGACCATCCGCAAACGCCGGCGCTGGTGCTGCTCTCCGCCGGTCGCGGCGGCCCCCAGGAGAATCAGCGCACGGGCACGGAGAAGATCTTCGCGGTGGACAGCATGGACGAACTGACCGCCAAGGCGCGCGCGCTGGTCGCGGCCGGCCGCGGGCGCGATCTGATGTTCATGCCCGGATGGTGGTACGTGATCAGCGCGGAGAGCTTCCTCGACCGCATCGTGACCGTGCCGGACACGATCAGGCTCGCGCCGAAGATCAAGTGCCCGGTGCTCGCGATCCGCGGCGACAGGGAAGACGTCGACCGCTATCCGGCGGAAGAATTCCAGGCCGCGGCCGGCGGGCCGTGCGCGGTCGAGATCGTGAAGGATTGCGACCATTTCTATAACGGCAAGAACGAAGTCGTCGCGGAGATCGTGAGCAGGTGGCTCGGCAAGACGCTGCCCGGAAAAGCCTAAAGCATAGGCACAGAGGACACAGAGGACACAGAGGACACAGAGGGCACAGAGGAAAAACAAAAATAGATTAACGGCTCACTGCTTACTGCACACGATTCACCATTCACGATTTACGATTCACGGAATTTTGAACCGCCAAGTCCGCCAAGCACGCCAAGAAGATCAAATGCGGGACGGGAGAAGGTGCAGTGAGCAATGGGAACGCAATGATTTTTGCCCTGTCGCGATCTCATTAACGACACCGGCTTCATTCGTCATTATTTCTTGTTTTCCTTGGCGTTCTTGGCGGCCTTGGCGGCTAATCATCTGTATTTTCTACAGCAGCTATAAAAATAGGCCAGTCCATGTGCGGCCGTTACGGACTTTACCGCTCCAAGATGGACTACGAGAACGCGCTGGCGAAGCCGGGCGGCCTCGTGCCCGAACGCGACCGCGGCCCGCAGGAAATCCCGCCCAACTACAACGTCTCCCCCACCAACGCGGTCTGGATCGCGCGCCGCCACGACCGCAACGTCTGGCTGGAACCGGTGATGTGGGGATTGCTCGCGCACTGGGCAAAAGATCCCGAACAGGGCCCGCGCCCGATCAACGCCCGCGTGGAAACGGCGGCGGCCAGCAAACTGTTCGGACCGCTGCTGCGCAAGCGCCGCTGCCTGGTGCCGTGCGATGGATTTTACGAATGGCAGCAAACGCCGTCGGGCAAGCAACCGTACCTGATCCGCATGAAAAACAACGCGCCGTTCTTCTTCGCCGGACTCTACGAGATCTGGCACGAGGGCGGACCGGACGAGCTGGCGACCTTCACCATCATCACCACCGGCGCCAACGAACTCGTGGCGCCGATCCACGAGCGCATGCCGGTGATCGTCAGGCCGTCGGCCTATGCGCGGTGGCTCGACCCGGCGATCACCGATCCCGCCGCGCTCGCCGACATCCTGAAGCCTTTTCCCGCCGCGGAAATGACCGCCTACCGCGTGAGCCGCGCGGTCAACTCCCCCCGCAACAACAAGCCGGAGCTGATTGAGCCCGTGGAGTGATTGAGGGGCACGATTCCCCATTCACGATTTACGATTTACGATTTACGGATTATTGAACCGCCAAGGCCGCCAAGCAGATCAAAAGCGGAGACACAGAGGACACAGAGGACACGAAGGATTGTTTTCAATAGGGACTACGATCCCCGATTCACCAATCACCAATCACGGATTCTCGAACCGCCAAGGCTTCTTTTGATCTTCTTGGCGTTCTTGGCGGCCAATCCTCGGCTCGTCAACCCTGCCCTGCGTGTGCTACCGCACATACCACCACAGTAAACAGGCGGACACTGCCAGAAGCAGGGAAGCCGTGCCGTTTTCCCTGACCGAGCCGGTCTTTCTGCGCCCTTCCCGCGATTCTTGCCGCGTGATCCGCCTCCAGGACCATCCCCTGATTCGGAAGAAGGCGTCATGAGCTCCTCCCGGAATTTCGTCTTCCAGGCTTAAGCCGGCAGGAGAATGGAATTGAATGGAACCGATGTTCAAGATACCTAAACAGGCATGCGCGGCCGGGCTCGGGGAGCGGGCAGACATGCGCGTCAAGGCCGGGGCACTGGAACGGAACCCATGAACGGCAAACGGGCATGGTGGCACTGGTTTTCAACCAGCCTCGGCGTCAACACCGCGATCGTGCTATTCAACGCGATCCTCATCGGCATCCTGTGGAACGCCGTGATCGGGCTCGTGCAGACCGAGCGCCAGGATACGATCCGCGCCGCGATAGACAGAAATGACAATCTCGCCATCGCGTTCGAGCAATACACCATCCGCACCATCGAAAACGCCGACGCGGTGATCCAGCACCTGATCCAGGAATATCCGCACAACAGCGGGAAAATCGACCTCGCCAAATGGGCGGCGGCCCACACCATCGACAATAAAACCATTGTCGGTGTCGTCCTGGCTGACGAACACGGCAATGCGCTGACCACCGCCTATTCGCCCGATCAGGCAAAGCAGATGAATGTGGCGGATCGCGAACATTTCAGAGTCCACATCGAGCACGACAGCGGCCGGCTGTTTGTCGGAAAACCGGTGGTGGGCCGCGTCACGGGCCGATGGGTGATTCCCGTCACACGCCGAATCAACAAGGCCGACGGCACATTCGGCGGCGTCGCAATGGCGCTGATCGAACCCGCCCGGTTCACCGATGTCCTGCACGACGCAAGACTGCGCCCGCTCGATGTCATTTCTCTGGTGGGCCTGGACGGCATCACCCGCGCGAGGCTGAAGGGGACGACCGCAAGCTGGGGAGAAGACATCAGCAAAAGCGCGTTGTTTGCGGAGCGGGCCCGGCATCCTAACGGCAACTATTTCGCCACCGGCCAACTGGACAACGTGCCCCGGTTTTTCAGCTACAGGTCGCTGCCGGATTATCAGGTCATGACCACAGTCGGGACCGCGGAGGCCGACGTGATGGCCGAGTTTTATCGCAGGCAGACCCGCTATTTCTGGGTCGCGGGGGTGACCAGCGCAGTCATCGCGGGCTTCGCCATTCTGCTGATGCTGGCGCTGGCAAGCCAGCGGCGGGCGGCCGCTGCCGTTGTCCGCAGCCAGTCCAGAATCCTGGCCACCTTCGACCAGGCCGCCGTCGGTATCGCCCACACCGATCCGGAGGGGCGCTATCTGGAGGTCAACCAGAAACTGTGCGATATCCTCGGTTATTCAAGAGAGGAGTTGCTGAAACGCAGATTTGACGATGTCACTCACCCCGACGACGTCGATTCGATCGCCGATTCCCGCAGACTGCTCCTGACCAATCCTCAGGAGGTCGCGTCCCTCGAACGGGAAAAACGTTACATCCGCAAGGATGGCGCCGCCATCTGGTGCAGCGTCACCCTGTCCGTTGTGCATGACAACAAGGGACAAGTTGAATATGTGCTGGCCATGATCCAGGACATCTCGGATCGCAAGCGCGCGGAGGAGGAACTGCGCGAGAGCCAGGCGCGTTTCGGCATCCTGACCGGGATGTCCACGGACTTCTACTGGGAGAGCGACGCCGAGCACCGGCTCACGGCGCGCGCCTCGGCGAACAAGAAGGTGAGCATGGTTTCGGCGTTCCAGCGCGGGGCCCAGATCGGCGAGCGCCGCTGGGAGATTCCGAATCTTTCGCCCGACGAAGCCGGCTGGCGGGCGCATCGGGCCGTGCTCGACGCGCATCTTCCCTTCCGCAATTTCGAGCTCTCGCGGCTCGGCGCCGACGGCGCAGAACGGCATATCTCGATCAGCGGCGATCCGGTGTTCGATGCCTCAGGCGCATTCAAAGGCTACCGCGGGATCGGCACCGACATCACCGAGCGCAAGGAAGCCGAGCGCCAGGTTCAAGATAGTGAAAAGCGCTTCAGGGCCATTTTCGATCAGGCGCCCATCGCGATGGCGCTGCTCGACAAGGAAGGCCATCCAGTCATTTCAAATTCATATTTGCTGAAGATGATTGGCTATAGCAATGATGAATTGTCGAAAATGAAATTCAGCGAATTTACCTATCCCGAAGATGTCGATAAGGACTTAACTGAATTCGCCAAATTAATGGACGGCAAAATATCCTCGTACCGCATGGAAAAAAGATTTGTCCATAAAAATGGCAATCTGCTCTGGGCCAATCTTCTTGTCACGATACTGCGCGATGAAAATGGCCTGCCGCAGGACATTATAGGAATGGCCGAGGACATTACCGAACGCAAGCGGACCGAGCAGGAATTACGCGAAAGCGAACGTCGTTTCAGCGACATGCTCGGCAACGTGAAACTGGTTTCAGTCATGCTCGACCGCGAAGCGCGGATCACATATTGCAACGAATACCTGCTCACCTGACCGGTTGGCGGTACGGAGGAAGTCATCGGGCGCAATTGGTTCGATCTTTTCATTCCGCCCGAACTTACCGCTTTGAAGGGGGCCTTTCTACACGGCGCTGCTCGCGAACCAGCCCGATGTATGGCATCACGAGAACGAAATCCTCACACGTTCGGGCGAGCGCCGGCTCATACGCTGGAACAATTCCGTGCTGAGGT
Source organism: uncultured beta proteobacterium (assembly GCA_963734595.1). GTDB lineage: Bacteria > Pseudomonadota > Gammaproteobacteria > Burkholderiales > SG8-41 > CAKKQX01. The sequence goes on along the minus strand of CAVTHV010000026.1, from coordinate 14,478 downwards.
CGGGAGCCGGAGATGTGACCGGAATAGCGGGCATCGGCGAAGACATCACCGGGCAGAAGCGGGCCGAGATCAGAATCAACCGCCTGAACCGCGTCTACGCGGTGCTGAGCGGCATCAATGCGCTGATCGTGCGCGTGCATGATCGCCGGGAGGTGTTCAACGAAGCCTGCCGCATCGTCGTCGAGCATGGCCATTTCGGGCTGGCCTGGATTGGCATGTTTGATCCGGCGACGCAGGACGTGACGCCCGTTGCCTGGGCTGGTGAAAGCACAGGAGAAATGACCACGGTCAAGTCTTCCTCCCGGGACGACACGCCGGCAGGAAAAGGAGCGGTGGGACAGGCTATCCGGGAGCGACGCCCGGTATTCAATAATGACATCGCCGCCCATGGTTTTGGCGGACCGCGCATGAAGGAAATCCTGAAGCTCGGATTCCGGTCGCAACTCACGCTGCCCTTCTTCGAGAACGAGGCAGTCGTGGGGACCCTCACGATGTATGCGAGAGAGCCAAACTTCTTCGACGAGGATGAACTCAGGCTGCTGACCGAACTTGCCGGGAACATCTCGTTTGCCCTCGGCAATATCAGCAGGCAGCAGAAGCTCGACAAGCTGGCGCGCATCCGCGCGTTCTCGAGCGAGATCAACGCCGCGATCGTCCGGATCCGCGACCGCAAGGCCCTGCTCGAGGAAACCTGCCGCATCGCATCGGAGCAGGGGAAGTTCGAGATGATATGGATCGGGATGGTCGACGTCGTGAAGCAGGAGATCCGGGCAGAGGCATGGGCCGGGTTTTCGCCTGAAATCGCCAACAGGGTGAGCTGGAAGAGCATGACCGCCGCGCGCGGGACGCTGAGCGAGGCGATCCTCACCCGCAAACCGGCGGTCCGCAACGACATCGAAACCGAGCTGTCAGGCGGCGGGATGCGGGGCGAAGCTTTGGCCCGGGGTTGCGCTTCCACGGCAAGCCTGCCGCTGGTGGTGAACGACAGCGTGGTGGCCCTCATTGCGCTCTACGGGCCGGGGACAGGATTTTTTGATGAAGAAGAACTCGCGCTTCTCAACGAAGTGGCCGCCAATATCTCGTTTGCGCTCGAGCATATCGAAAAGGAAGAAAAGATTGCCGGCCTCAGCCGGATCCGGGCGGTATTGGGCCGTATCGATGCGCTGATCGTGCGCGCACGCGACCGCGACGAGCTGTTCAGGGAAGCCTGCCAGATCGCGATCGAGGATGGCCGGTTCCGCATGGCCTTGATAGCCATCAGGGATCGAAGCGAGATGAAGATTGTCCCGGTCGCCTCGGCGGGCAAGGATGAGGAGCTCCTGACCGCCATCAAAGGCATCTTGTCATCGAGCGAGTGGCGCGCCCAATACCATGGTCGCGCGGGCGATGAGGGAGAAAAAGGCCGTCGTGTCCAACGATTCGCAAAATGATCCCCAGGTTTTGTTCGGCAAGATATACGTTGACTCGGGAGTCCGCTCGATGGCCGTATTGCCGCTGATTGTTTCCGGTGAAGCGGTAGGCGCGCTCGCGCTGTACTCTGAAGTGGCCGGCTTCTTCGATGAAGACGAACTGAAGCTGTTGACGGAACTGGCCAGCGACATCGCGTTCGCGACCGATCACATCGACAAGCAGGCGCGGCTCGATTACCTCGCCTACTACGATGCGCTCACCGGACTCGCGAACCGCAACCTGTTTCTCGAGCGGGTGGCCCAGTACATGCGCAGCGCCGTCACCGGCGGGCACAAGCTTGCCTTGTTCCTGTTCGATCTGGAGCGGTTCAAGAACATCAACGACAGCCTCGGCCGGCCGGCCGGCGACGCGCTCCTGAAGCAGGTGGCGGAGTGGCTGACGCGCAACGCGGGGGACGCCAACCTGTTCGCGCGAATCGATGCAGACCATTTTGCCATCGTGCTGCCGGAGGTAAAGTCGGGCGGCGACGTGTCGCGGCTTGTCGAAAAAACGTCGGCAGCTTTTCTGGAGCATCCATTCCGCCTGAATGACGCCGTGTTCCGGATCGCCGTCAAGGTCGGCGCAGCGCTGTTCCCGGATGACGGCGACCGACGCCGACACCTTGTTCAGGAACGCCGAGGCCGCGCTCAAGAAGGCCAAGGCGAGCGGCGAGCGATACCTGTTTTACACCCAGAAAATGACCGAAACGGTGGCCGGCAACCTCACCCTGGAAAATCAGTTGCGCCGGGCGCTCGACAACGAAGAATTCGTGCTTCATTACCAGCCCAAGGTGAATCTCGTGAGCGGCAAGATGACCAGTGCCGAGGCGCTGATCCGGTGGAACGATCCGCGAACGGGCCTGGTGCCGCCGGGGAAATTCATCCCGGTCCTGGAAGAAACCGGATTGATCTATGAAGTCGGGCGCTGGGCGCTCAAGAAGGCCATCGAAGACTACCTGCGCTGGCGCGCCGCGGGTCTGCCTGCCGTGCGCATCGCGGTGAACGTGTCGCCGCTGCAACTGCGCAATCGCGGCTTCGTCGACGAGATCGGGCAGGTCATCGGCATCGACGCGCATGCGCCGGCCGGGCTGGAACTGGAGATCACCGAAAGCCTGATCATGGAGGACGTCAGGCACAATATCTCCAGCCTGCAGGCGATCCGCGCCATGGACGTAACCATCGCCATCGACGACTTCGGCACCGGCTTCTCCTCGCTCAGCTACCTGGCCAGACTGCCGGTGGACACGCTGAAGATCGACCGCTCGTTCGTGATCGCCATGACTGCCGATCCGGAGGGACTCGCGCTGGTATCCACCATCATCAACCTCGCGCATTCGCTGAAACTCAAGGTGGTGGCCGAAGGCGTCGAAACCGAGGAGCAATCGCGCCTGCTGCGGTTGCTGAGCTGCGACGAAATGCAGGGCTTTTTATTCAGCAAACCGGTGCCGGCCGAGATTTTCGAAACCAGATTCCTGGCCCTCCCTACGTTACAGATGTAAAAAGGAGTGAGAAATGAAAATGTTTTCAGCAGCAGGCCCTGTTCTGCTTCTCTCTTTTCTCTTATGGGGTGCGTCCTGTTTTTGCAGGCGGGCTGTCCACTCCGGGTCAGGGCGCACGAGCCTTGGGTATGGCGGGCGCTTTCACGGCAGTAGCGGATGACGGATCGGCTGTCTACTACAATCCGGCGGGAATCAGCCAGATCGACGGGACATCGGTTGAGGCTTCGGTAGCCCTGATCTCTCCGCAGCTACGATACACAACGCCTGGTGATGCAACTGAGACAAGCACAAAGAGCGCTTTCGCCCCGAGCTTCTTCATTACGCACCGCCTTACAGACAGACTCAGTACCGGTCTCGGGCTTTACGCGCCCTATGCGAGGGACGCGGAATTTGGCGATGACCTGATCAACGGGTTTGCTTCTCAGCGGTCGAAGATGGTGAGAACAGACTTCAGCGCGGTCATTTCCTACAAGGCGAGCGATGCCTTTTCCATCGGGGGAGGACTGGTAATCGGTTATAGCCAGGTAGATCGATCCATCCCGGCAGGCCCTGCCTTGAGGATAAACGACAAAATGGATGGCATGGGTTTCGGGGGCATCGTCGGGCTTTTGTGGAAAGTCAGCGATCGCCTCAAAGCAGGCGTCACGTATAGAACCGGAATGTCCATTGATCACGATGGCGAAAGGATCATGGCGGCCGGGGGCGTGCGCAACAAGAAGCAACGCACGGGCGCAAGTACGCTATCCGGCATCGCTCGGTTTCGGCATAGCGCTCACCCCGTCGGAAAACCTGACCCTTGCCCTGGATGCGGACTGGTACGGGTGGAGCTCGATGGATCAGGTGACGACAAGGACGGATAGTTGGCCCGATTCCATAACTCAACTGAATGCGAGAGACAGTTGGGATGTCAGGATCGGCGGTGAATACAGGCTGCCGGCGGGATGGGCTGTGAGGGCCGGATATGCCTATTCTCAGGGCGCTTTCCCCAATACCCACATTATTCCTGCCCAGCCGGATGCGGACGGCCATGAAATAGGGTTGGGAATAGGCAGGGCAATGAGACAGTGGAAAATCAATCTCGCGTACCACTATGCGGTCACGCGCGAGCAGAATACTTTGGCCAACATCAACGGCTATAACGGAAAGTACAACATAAGCCAGCATTTGCTCGGGTTGACGGCTGCGTACAGGTTCTGACGGGAAGGGTGCGTGGAAATGGAAAGACGAAAAAATCGTAACCAGGGTCAACACAGTATGGCTGGGAGAGGACGGCATCGCCCGCATCATCCACGTTCCCGGCGCGGAAGTGACGCTGGAGGATGCACAGGAGACCATGGCGGCCTACCTGAAGCTATACAAGGGAAAGAGACGGCCTCTTTTCGTCGATACCAAAGCGATGAAGTCTCTTGTCACGGGAGGCTCGCCAATATTATGCGGGCGATGAGGCCGCGAAAGTCGCCAGCGCTGTCGCCCTCATCGTCGGCACGCCCGTCAGTCGGGTATTGGGGAACTTCTACCTCGGCCTCAGCAATCCGCACCTTCCGACCCGGCTCTTTTCCTCGGAAGACGAAGCGCTGGAGTGGCTGAAGGGGTATATCGAGTGAACCAGACGCGCAAATACGATGAAGACCCGAGGCTTGCGGAGATGCTCGATGTCATCTTCAAGTTTGCCGCGGGCGACTTGAAGGCCAGGGGAACCCTTTCCGATGATGACAGCGCCCTGGATGGCGTCATGGCCGGCATCAATATTCTTGGGGAAGAACTGGAGGCTTATATTGCCGAGAGCAAGCGGGCGGAAGAACAACTGCGCTCGGCATCGTTGTATGCGCGCAGCCTGATCGAGGCTGGCCTGGACCCGCTGGTGACCATCAGCATGGAGGGCAAGATCACGGACGTGAACGAGGCGACGGTACAGGTGACAGGAGTGCCGCGCAAGCTGCTGATAGCCAGCGACTTCTCGGCGTATTTCACCGAGCCGGACAATGCGCACGCGGGTTATCTGGAAGCGTTCGCGAAGGGATTTGTCAGGAATTATCCGCTGACCATGAGGCATGTGTCAGGGAAGCTGACGGAGGTGCTCTACAACGCCAGCGTGTACCACAGCGAGAAGGGTGAGGTTGCAGGAGTGTTGGCCGTGGCGCGCGACATCACCGAGCGCAAGCGTGCGGAACATGCGGAGGAACTGGCGAGCCGCGACGGACTCACCGGGCTGTATAACCATCGCACGTTCTATTCATTGCTGAAAGACGAAATGGTTCGCACATTGCGTTACAGTCGTCCGGTGTCGCTGCTAATGCTCGACATCGACTACTTCAAACGTGTCAACGATACCCACGGGCACCAGGGCGGCGACGCCATCCTCAAAGGCATGAGCGACTTGCTGGTGAAACAGGCGCGCGCCATCGACCGCGTGTGCCGCTATGGCGGCGAGGAAATCACGGTGATTTTGCCGGAGACGGATGCAACCGGGGCCATGAAGATTGCCGAGCGTCTGCGCGCGGCGGTGGAGCGCCAGTCCTTCGACATCGGTGGCGGGAAGACTGCCAGCATCACCGTGAGTATCGGCGTGGCGACGTATCCGCAGCAGGTGAACTCGCTGGAGGCGCTCGTCAAAGCCGCGGACGTCGCACTCTACGCCGCCAAGCAGGGCGGGCGCAACCGGATGTGCCGTTACGAGACGGAGATGGCGGGGGAGAATACATCTGCCTGAGGCCACCCACCCCACGTGCTTTCCGCGCTTTGGAACGCTGAAATAAAACATCAATTAAAACAACGGATTATCGTGCGTTTTTCTCGGGGGGTTACTCCGGCTACCTGCGAGCTCTTTCTGTTTTTTGTTTTTCTTGGCGCCTTGGCGTCTTGGCGGTTCAAAAACAGGATTCGGGATTCGGGATTCGGGATTTGGGAATCGTAAATCGTGAGCAGTAAGCGGTGAGCGGTGAGCGGTTAATCTATGCCTGTTTTTCCTTTGTGTCCTTTGTGCACCCGTCGAGCGGGTATTGAAAAGAATCCTTCGTGTCTTCGCTTTTGATCTTCTTGGCGGTCTTGGCGCCTTGGCGGTTCAATCTTTGTTTTTAATGCACAGCAGCCGCAGCGCCGCGAGCGGGGAGGGTAAAAGCACAAAGACCGGATGCCAGAAATCACCCGGATCTGCTGACGATGACACGATCACGTCCGGCGCCTTTCGCTTCGTATAAGGCCTCATCCGCGGCATGTAAAAGTGACTCGCCCTCCGCGGCGTGATCCGGGAACAGCGCGACTCCGAGCGACGCCGTGATCGTGCCGAGCGGCTGGTCGTTATATTTTAGTTCGAGGCTCTTGACCAAAGTTCGAATGTTCTCGGCTCTCTGCCGCGCGCCCTCGAGCGACGCGCCGGGCAGGATCAGCGCGAACTCCTCTCCGCCAAGTCGACAGACCATATCGCTGCCGCGGATGTGGTGTTTGAGCAGTCCCGCGATTTCCGTCAATACCAGGTCGCCGGCGGCATGTCCAAAGGTATCGTTGATACGCTTGAAGTGATCCAGATCGAGCATGATGGCGGCCACCGGCGTGGCGGCACGCCGGGCCCGGTCGAGTTCCCTTTGCAGAAAGTCCATGAGAAAACGGCGGTTATAGAGCCCCGTCAGCGGGTCTGTCGTCGCCTGATCGCTGAGTTTTCCAAGCACCTGCTTCAACTCGGCATCGCGATCCTGCAGCGCCTGGGTCATTTCGTCGAACGCCGCTCCGATCTGACTCAGTTCCTCGCCTTCGCGAGGCAGACCAGTGCGCGCGCTCAGATCGCCGGCGTGGACGCGACGGGCGGCTTTCAGCAGCGCCCTGACTTTTCGAAGAACAAAGATTTCGGTGCCGAACCAGGCCGCGATCAGGAGCAGGGCCGTAGCCAGTGCGATGCCGATGAGGTTGCGCATGAAAGCGCGATCCGCATCGGCAAAAACCACGTTCATGGGTATGCTGACCAGCACCCGGAGGGGAATTACGCCATCCGGGTTGTCGGCAATCGCTTCATAAGCCCAGAGTCGTTCGGAACCGTCGGTCGCCTTCATCTGGAATATCCCGCTTCTGCCGGCGAGCACCTTCTCCAGGACCTGCAGATTCTGAAGCTTTTTACCGACACTTTCAGCCTTCGCGGGATGCCGCGCGAGAACCACCCCATTGCGATCGACAACTGCGACAGTCCCCTGGTCCGGCAAAGGCGTAGTCGCGGCCATGTGATTCAAGCTGTTCAGATCAACGGCAACAAAAGCAACGCCCAGGATGTCGTCTGCGGAATCCGTGATGGGATAACCGAAATTGATTCCCTGCTGTTTCGTGACGCGGCCCACCTGATATTCGCCTATCGTGAATTTTCCGGTCGCCATGGGCAGCCGGAAATACAACCTGTCGGGTGAAACGACTTTTCCCTGCCACGGGATGGCATTGCATATCAATACAGCGTCCGCGCCGTAAATCCCCATCGAATGATAGATGCCTGAACTTTGCGCGTACAGTTTCGCCAGGTATTCATTGCAGCGCGCCTGATCGTCCTGCGCGGCAGGCAGGGCCAGCGCGATCGCCGTCAGCGTTTGCCTGGCGCTTTCGATGATCTGTTCCTGCCGCTGTGCCGCCAGCGTGGCCAGCCGCCGCAAATCGTCCCGATCGTCAAATTCCGCGCGCGCGCGTTCGTCCCAGGTGCTATAGGCGGTGAGCGCCAGTGCCGGCAGGGCGGCAAGGACGACAAGCAGAACGATGCGGCCGCGGGTGCTTAGGAGGGCCATATTGGAGTTGGCTGTCCCTACGTCGCGCAAAATCGAAAGCTGTTCCCTGTCTGCTTGGCGCTGTACATGGCAGCATCGGCCGCCTTGACGAGCGCGTCCGCGTCCTGGGCATCTGCCGGATAGACCGCGATGCCAATACTGGTTCCGATATCGACGCTCTGCTTTTGACTACCAAGCTGGAACGGCATGGCAAGAGCGGCAATGATTTTCCTGGCAACGATCTCCGCGTTCTCGCGCCTGGTGATGTTGCGCAGGATCACGGTGAATTCATCGCCTCCAATGCGGGCCACCGTATCGGATTCACGTACCTGGTGCTGGATTCTCGCGGCAACGGCTTGCAAGAGCTCGTCGCCGGCGCTGTGTCCCAGGGTGTCGTTCGCCCGCTTGAACTTGTCCAGGTCGAGGAACAGCAGCGCGAACTGGCGGGAGTCGCGTTTGGCAACCCTGATTGCCTGATCCAGCCGGTCGTTGAACAGCGCGCGGTTCGGCAGACCGGTGAGAGTGTCGTGATGCGCAACACGCTGGATACGCTCCTCCGTCAGCTTGTATTCCGTAATGTCGGTCATCAACGAAAAACAGCCCAATACTTTCCCATATTCTTCGATATGCGGCAGAAGCTTTATCTCGAGGTAGCGCGATTCACCATTTTGGAGTTTGTGGATTCTTTGGTAAGTAACCGGATGTCCCTGCAGCACTTCCGCATCCGAATACGTTGCCGAACAGGATCATTCCCACGCCGAACGGGATCGTGACGATGCCGCTGCCGAGCGGAATGACGGAGAGCGCACTCAAAAGTATTGCGAAGATGAAGAAGCCGTCGTGGAAGCCGGCGATGTAGATGGATATCGCGCCCGCGATACCTTGGCACAGCGCGATCACGAACTGCCCCCTGACGGTGCCGTTCACCATCGCACCCATTTTGGCGAGGTAGAGGTCGGTGACCTCTTCGCCGAGCGGGTTGAGCTGGCGGATCAAGTTCTGCACCGCGTCCTTGTTGGTCAGCAGCGAAATGAACACGTAGAGAAAGAGGATCGCGGCGGTGATCCCGCCGATGACGCCGCCCGCCGCCCCCTGCAGGGCGTGCAGCAGCCACTGTCCGACATTCTGGGCGACGGTCGTCATCGCCTTGTGGAGCATCTCCGGAGTGACCGTGACATCCGCGAACGGCAACCGCGCAAGCGCTTCGTTCACAAAGCGCAGCGTCTTTTCGCCGATCGTGGAGAGGTCGGTCCTCTCGACCCAGCCGGCGACACTCTTGACCATCTCGGTGATCTGGACGACCGCTAGAAGCACGATCAGGCCGAGCGGCACGATGACGCTCGCGGTTGCGGCCAACAGGGTGAGCGTGGCCGAGGCGCCCTTGCTCAGTCGCTTGTTGAGCCGGTTGTACAGCGGGCTGAACAGGTAGGAGACCACCGCAGCGACCACGATGAGAATGAAATAGTTCCGCAGGAAGTAGGCGCCGAAAAGGATGGCGATGACGGTCGCAATCGCAAGTGCACGCTTCTGCGTCAGCGTGAATTCGGTATCCATTGCGGCCATTCGCATACCGTAGCCAGGTTGCGCCGTAGGAAGCCCGGTTTGTTCAGCGAATGGCTTGGCGCGCCTCGGCCTGGTGGGCTCGCTGCGTTGCGATGAAGCGGATCGACATGCGCTGCATGAGTCCGGGCGCCAGTCGCGCCATCAGCCACTGGGCATGCGCGCGGCGCGGTTTGACCAGCAGCGCCTTGTTGCGTTCGATGGCCTTCAACGTGTCCCGCGCGAGGCGGTCGGCGTCGTATGCCGTCGTCACGCCCTGGCCCTGCATAAAATAGTCACGGCCGACGAAGCCGCCGATCGCACCCTTGTCCAGAATCGGGGTCTCGACCGCCGACGGGCAGACACACAGCACGCCGACCCCGTGCGCCGCGGCCTCCGATCGCAGCGCAAGCGACAGCCCGACCACCGCGTGTTTGGTCGTCACATAGCTGGTGATCTGTCCTGCCGCGGTCAGCCCGGCCATTGACGCGGTGTTGACGATGTGGCCGTGACCCTGCCGCACCATCAGCGGATACGCCGCTGCGACACCGTGCACGACACCGCGGAGGTTCACGTCGATGATCGCGTTCCACTGGTCGAGCGTGAGCAGTTCGGTGTCGCCGCCCCACACGATGCCTGCGTTGTTGAACATCAGATCCAGGCGGCCGGTGCGGGCGACCACATCGTCCACCGTCGACTGCACCGCCGCGGCGTCGGTGACGTCGAGCCGGGCAGAGCGTGCGCGAGCGCCGAGCGCCGACGCGGTGCGCTCGGCGGCGTCTCCGTCGACGTCGGTGCAGACCACATCGGCACCGGCGCCGGCGAGTGCCCGGCACAACGCCGCTCCGATCCCCGAGCCTGCACCGGTAACGATGGCCTGCTTGCCGCTGAACCTCTTACTCTTCGGATCTTCGCCCGAGAGGCTCATCACTGCGCCTCCGCCAGTTTCATCACATGCCCCAACACATCCGGATAACGCTTGAGATGTGCGCCGCCGTTGAGGTCGAGCACCTCGCCGGTCAGCCAGGACGACTTCGGCGAGCACAGGAAGACCACGGCGTCGGCGACCTCCTCGGGCTTTCCGGCGCGGCCGAGTGCGGTGTTCTCGAGATAGTCCTCGACGAGGCCAGGGACGAGATATGACCCTTCGGTGAGTGGAGTGTCGACGAAGCCGGGCGAGACCGCGTTGACGCGGATTCCCCGCGGCCCCATTTCCAGCGCCGCGACCTGGGTCAGCATCGACAGGCCGGCCTTGGCCGAGCAGTAGGCGCTCATACCGACAGCGGCCTGCCGTGCGTTGAGCGAGCTGATCGACACCAGCGATCCACCTTCGCGCAGCTTCTGGCCCGCGTACTTGGCGACGATGAACGAACCGTTCAGGCAGACGTCCACGACCGAGCGGAACTCGTCGACCGCCAGATCGGTGATCAGTCCGAGGCTTCCGAAGCCCGCGCAGTTCACCACGACGTCGAGCGGCCCGGTCTGTTCGAAGAGGCGCTGCACCGAGGCCTCGTCGGTGACGTCGACATCGGCCGCGGTGTGCGGCTCGCCCAGTTCGGCGGCCTTCGCTCGCGCGCCGTCGCCGTTGCGGTCCGCGACCGTCACCCGGCATCCGTCGGCGGCAAGGGCTCGCGCGGTCGCCCAGCCGATCCCGGACGCCCCGCCGATGACGACGGCGATCCGCTCGCTACTGTTGCTCATCCGGTTGGCCTTTCGACGGCGATTGGAACGCGTTCTAACCTCACATTCGCGGGCCGAAAGTGCAATAGCCGCGCAGTGGCAGACTCGACTCGTGACCGAGTTGAAGATGTCCGAGTCGATTTCCGTGGCGGTGACGCCAGACGCGCTGTATGCGCTGGTGTCGGACGTGACCAGGATGGGCGAGTGGAGCCCGATCTGCCGAGCATGCTGGTGGGACGAGGGAGCGGGCCCGCAGGTGGGCGCCTGGTTCACCGGCCGCAACGAGACCCCCGAGCGGACTTGGGAAACGCGGAGCCAAGTCGTGGCCGCCGATCCCGGCCGGAGGTTTGCGTGGGAGGTCAACAACGGCTGGGTGCACTGGGGGTACACCTTCGAGGCCGTGAACGGCGGCACCCGGCTCACCGAGTCGTGGGAGTTCCTGCCCGCGGGCATAGCGGGGTTCCGCGAGCGTTATGGCGCGGAGGCCGATGCCGAGATCGATAGGCGCCACGATGCGGCGAAGAGCGGAATCCCCGCCACCCTGGCGGCGATCAAGAAAGCCGCCGAATCACAGCACTGACGAAGAACTGGGCTACGCCGTCACGCGGAAGACTTCGACATCCTCGGCAAGCCCCTTGAGATGTTGTCCACCGAGGCTGTCGAACCGGAGTTCTGATCCCGCCGACAGATCGCGGACGGTTCGGCTGACGAGCACTTCGTCTGGCTCCGGCCATCGCGCCTATCCGTGCGCCGACATGGATCGCAAGGCCGCTCCACTCGTCGCCGCGGCGCTCGCATTCACCGGTGTGGGCCCCCACGCGGATGCGGATGCCTCTCGCGCCCAGGGCCGGAACCATGTCAAGCCCGCAGCGCGCCGCCTTGGTCGGGCCGTCGAAAAGCGCGAAGACGCCGTCCCCGGTGTGCTTGACGCGGCGGCCGCCGTACTTCTCCAGCATCCAGTCGACGAGCTTGTCGTGCGCGTCGAGCTGATGGCGCCAGTGTGCGTCGCCCTGGGCGACGAGTTGTTCGGTGGAGCTGACGATATCGGTGAACAGAACTGTCGAGAGAACGCGCTCACTCGCGTCGTCGACGGGCTTTCCGCGTGCGAAGTTCACCACTGCCGCCGCGAGCTCATCGTTCATCAGGCCGTGGGCGCCAGGTTGCAGCTCTAGGAATTGCGCGTTCGGCATCGCGGCGGCCAAGGCTCTCGCACCGTCGATGGGCGCCACCTCGTCACCCTGTCTGCTCAGGACTAGCGCCGGAGTGTGGACGGAGCCCAGGATCCCGCGGACGTCGCCGTCCAGCAGCGCCTGCCAGAGCATCAGGCACATCGTGGGGCTCGCACCCGAGCGCTGAATCCGTCCGTAAAAGTCCCGAAAGCCTGGCAGCTCCGCGACTTCGCCGAAGAACAGGTCGGCGAGGGCTCCTTCACCCCAATGGCTTTCGATCTCCACGATGATCTGGGCAGCCTCGTCGGCGTCGAATCCCCATGGATGATCGGGCAACTCGGGGGTGAAGCGCGCCATGGTGCCGTAGAGGGCGAGCGACTGCACACGCTCTGGATACGTCGCCGCGAACAAGAGGCTCATCGGGCCTCCTTCGGATACGCCGAACAACGCCGCGCTGTCTGCGCCGACTGCGTCCATCACGGCCTGCAGATCGTCCATCCGCTCATCTAGGGGCGGCACGCGGGTTACCGGATCAGACAATCCGGTACCGCGTTTGTCCCACGCTACGAGTCGGGTGTTGCGGGTAAGTCCTTCGACAAACGGCACGAATGGCATCGCAGGGTCGGTCAAGATCTCGGCATTGCTGATCCACCCGGGTATCCACACGAGTGTGGTGTCGCCCTCGCCGAGCACACGGTAGGCGAGCCGCACCGAGCCGTTGCGGGCGTAGTGCACGCCGCCGTCCTTCATTTCCACATCCTGACAGTCATGAGCGCCTTATGCACCGAAAGCCGATATGGCTCATGCCCGTGTCGATCATCTGGGGCCTGCGGGCGGCGGGCCGGTAGCGCAGGCAGTAGTTGTCCGCGCAGAGGAACGACCCACCCTTGATGACCTTGCGCGGCACTCGGAACTGAGGCTGCCGCGGGTCGTAGCTGCCTGCCTCGCAGCACGGATCGCCTTCTCGCGTGTCGGCATACCAGTCGGTCGTCCACTCCCAGACGTTGCCCGCCATGTCGAATAGGCCGTAGCCGTTGGCCGGGAAGCTGCCGACCGGTGCAGTGCGGCCGTATCCGGGTTCCGGGCGCCATGGGAAGTCGCCGTGCCAGTAGTTGGCCAGCCGCTCACCGGGCTCCTCGGGCGTCGTCGCCCCACGTGTACGTCGCCCCGACGAGGCCGCCGCGGGCCGCGATCTCCCATTCCGCCTCGGTCGGCAGCGCGAGACCCGCCCACTGCGCATAGGACTCGGCGTCCTCGTAGGCGACGTGCACAACCGGGTGGTCGGCGCGTTTCGCGATCGACGAATGCGGCCCCACCGGATGCCGCCACGAAGCGCCCGGCGTCCAGGCCCACCATTGACTCAGGTGCTGGAGGTCGACCGGGCCCTGCGTTCGGGTGAACACCATCGACCCGGGCTGCAGATTCTCCGCGGGCGCATCGGGATATTCCGCGGGGTCAAGCGGTCGTTCGGCGACGGTGACATAGCCTATGGTGTCGACGAATTCGGCGAAGTCGGCATTGGTCACCTGACGGGCTTGCATCCAGAACTCGTCGACTTTGACAGCCTGGGCGGGGCGCTCCTCCGGGTAGTGGTCATCGGAGCCCACCGTCGCCGTCTGCGACGGGATGCAGACGAGATCGCTAGCCACTGAAGACGGTGGACCAGTCATTCTTGATGCTGATGACGGTCCAGCCGTATGCCTTGGCGTGCTCGAGTGCGCGTTCCGCCCCTGCGGTGTAGTCGAATTCGCGGTCGGCGTCGTCGTGCAGCACCAGCAGCCGCAGCGACGGTGCGCCTGGCCTGCCCGAGTACATCAGCATCTCGTCGTCGCCGTTGGAGTTGCCCGCCGAGAGGATCGGCCGGCGGCCGATCCGGTTCCAGATGCGCACCGGCTTCTCCGGGCCGTCGTCCCAGATATCCAACGCCGGCTGGATCAACAGATCGCCGTTGCCGTCCGTGCCTTGGAAGCGCAGGCCCTGCGCGCTGCCGACCACGCGTTCGGGAGGGATTTCGTAGATCGTGCTGGTGATGGGGCGCATGAAATCGCGGCCACCGCCGGACACGATGTAGCAGGTGAAGTCGTGGGCCTCCAGATAACGCAGCAGTTCCACCATGGGCACATAGGTGCACGCCTGATACGGTCGGCCCAAAGTCGGGTGCTTTGCATCCGCGAAGAACGAACTCACCCGGGCTGCATGGTCTTCCACATTCATCGACTCATGCAGCGATAGTACCGCCCCCGTAAGCACTTTCAGATCAGTGTCGTCGCCTTGATAGTGCCTGGTGATCGCTGCGCCGAACCATTGCAGGTCACCGCTCGACGCGGCCTTGTACGGCTGCTGCTCCGCCAACGGCGGGTCGGCGGAGGTCTTCTCGGCCAGCCTGCGCACGATGAAGTCGAGCTGGATG
>CAVTHV010000025.1:0-8217 GCA_963734595.1 uncultured beta proteobacterium | reverse complement strand
AATACTGGCGGGGTCAACGTCAGATGGTGGCTTTTCCCGTGCTGCCAACCTCAACCCACTCCGCTGCCGCACTATTGCTCACGCCAGCCAATAGCATTCATCAAAATAGCTTTACGCATTGCAGCCCCCCGCATATTTGTGCATATTCTTGACTTTCCTCGGAGCCCCACACCCGCATATGGAGCATATGATACTGACATTAAATGCGGTGGGCTGTGTCGATGAAATCCATTGCAGGGATCGGGCAATTTTCACCTCAGTCGTGACTGACTTTAACTGCCTAACAGTTCACTAAAAAAACTCATGTAATCAGAGGAGATTATCTGGCTAAGGTGTTAGGCAATTATGTCGTAAGTGACTGATTAAATGGTATGACACTTGTGCATGGGGTGCAGGTGGTCGGAGGTTCAAATCCTCTCGCCCCGACCAAATAATGAAAGGGTTCGGAAACGAGCCCTTTTTTATTTTGCTCCACGTAGCCAGAACGTAACCGAATCGTAGCGTCGGTGCCTCCAATAACACGCAGCCTGGTGAAAACGTGACGAGCCCGGCGAGTGTGTACGAACTTTGGCGCGCGAGGGCGGGCCAATAATAAATACAGCCGGTTATAGCACCTGATAATCATGTGAAGCCAAAGCAGAATCAACGACTTATCACGCTGCTGTAGCAATTCTGCAGCGCTTTTACGTCACTGGATCACGCTGGCATGCGTGGCAAATGCCCATTTTCGCCCAATAGGACACCCGATTTGTTGCGATGGAGTTAGCGGTTTTTCGTATAATTGGCAGCGAACACTTTCCCATCAGAGATTCCATGCCCCATTTCCGGTTTCGTAAGGTCAGCCTTTTCGTGGCACTGCTCGCGCTCTTTGCGAATTCAGGTAAAGCACTTGCCGAGGAGGGCAGCAGATGGCTTCTGCAAACGAGTCTTTACACTCACCATTTCAGCTATAACCCGCAGCACAACGATCACCAGAGGCTGATCAATCTGGAGTACCAGCGGCCTGACCGGTGGGTTGTCGGTGCTGCCGCCTTCGACAGTTCTTTCGACCAACCCTCGCAGTATGTATATTTCGGCAGGCTGTGGCGGCCATTCGAGTCCGAGCCACTGGTGCACGTCAAGCTCACAGGAGGGCTGATACATGGCTATAAGGACGAGTACCGCGACAAGATTCCCCTGAATGGCGCCGGGATCGCGCCGGCCATCGTCCCTGCGATCGGGTTGTCGGGGAAGCATGTCAGCGGCGAAGTCGTTTTGTTCGGCACGGCCGGGGTGATGGCAACCCTCGGCGTTCTCTTCTGAACGGCGCGACCAGCCTTTTTGGCGTTCACTTGATCGCCGGAGGGAAGCCATGACGTCGTCCGTTCCCGCCGCCTCGGGAGCGCCCGCGCCACTCTGGCGACGCGCCTTCGACTGGTGGCTCGTGCAGGTGAAGCACGTGCTGCCGCCGACCATCTTCTTCTTTTTCGGCTTCAACCTGATCCTGTTCACGCGCTGGATGACGCTGCTGGAGCACGGCATTCCGTTCACCAATTTCTTCGCCGCGACGCTCGCCGCGCTCCTGGTCGGCAAAGCGGTGCTGGTGGTCGACAACCTGCGCTTCATGCGCCGCTTCGACGGCGCGCCGCTGATCCAGCCGATCCTGTTCAAGTCCACGATCTACTGGCTGTTCGTGTTCGTGTTCCGGATCGCCGAAGGCCTGTTCCATTTCCTGCGCGACGGCGGCGCCCTCGGCGATTTCCCGGACTTCCTGGCCGCGCAATTCCTGTGGCCGCGCTTTCTGGCGATCCAGATCTGGCTGATGGTGCTGTTCATGGTCTACGTGACGGCCCACGAGCTCAATACGCTGTTCGGCGACGGCGAGCTGCCGCGACTGTTCCTGCGCTGGCACTCGTCCGAGGCCAAGCTCACCAGGCGCCAACGTATTCGCCTGCTCACGCGGCTCAACCGGCTGACCGAAGCCAATCCGGTCGAGGTCATCAGCGAGCGCGGCTCGCCCGCGCACACCGAGCTGGTCGGGATCCTGCGCCAGCTTGCGGCGCGGTCCGGCGAGAAGGAGACGCGCCCATGATGCGCGGGGCGGTCTGCATACCGTAGCTGTATTTGATTTATGTCAAGCTGAAAGCAGGGCGCGGGGCTAACATTGGCCTGAATTGGAGCGCAAGGACCGTATCCACGACCGAGGCGCCTGATAGGTGGCGCGCGCGGGCATCCATTTCGGTGCGATTTGGCATGAGCCGGTGCTGTTCATGTAGACGTTGATGGGGAACAACATGTCATTCGAAACAGGCGGCCGGCACGACGAACACGCCGGGGCGCCGAATCAGCCGGAGGTGAGGCAGTTGACGCGCGATACTTTCGCGCTGATCCTCGCCGGCGGGCGCGGCGCCCGCCTGCACGAACTGACCACCTGGCGCGCGAAGCCGGCCGTGCCGTTCGGCGGCAAATTCCGCATCATCGATTTCACCCTCTCGAATTGCGTGAATTCGGGCATACGCCGCATCGGCGTGGCAACGCAATACAAGGCGCACAGCCTGATCCGCCACATCCAGCGCGGCTGGAGCTTCCTCGACGGCCGCTTCGAGGAATTCATCGAGCTGCTGCCGGCGCAGCAGCAGATGGGAGAGGCCTGGTATAGCGGCACTGCCGATGCGGTGTTCCAGAACCTCGGGGTGGTGCGCCGGCATTCGCCCAAATACGTGCTCGTGCTCTCGGGCGATCACATCTACAAGATGGACTATGGCCGCATGATCGCCTTTCACGTGGCCCGCCAGGCGGATATGACCGTGGGGTGCGTGGAAGTGCCGCTGCCGGACGCGCACGCCTTTGGCGTCATGGGCGTCGACGCCGAAGATCGCGTGACCAGCTTCACCGAAAAGCCGGCGCAGCCGCAGCCGATGCCGGGGCGGCCGGACCAGGCCATGGCCAGCATGGGAATTTACTTGTTCAACGCCCAGTTCCTGTACGAACAACTGATACGCGATGCCGACGACCCGGGTTCGTCGCACGATTTCGGCAAGGACGTGATTCCCTACGTTGCATCCCGCTACCGGGTGTTCGCGCATCACTTCGGCGAAAGCTGCGTCGGCACGAAGGCCGGCGACAGGCCCTATTGGCGCGATGTCGGCACGATCGACGCCTATTGGGAAGCCAACACGGAGCTCACCAAGGTGGTGCCGGAATTCAACATGTACGACCGTGACTGGCCGATCTGGACCTACCAGGACCAGTTGCCGCCGGCGAAATTCGTGTTCGACGACGACGACCGGCGCGGCATGGCCATCGATTCGATGGTGTCCGGCGGCTGCATCGTCAGCGGCGCGACCGTGCGCCGCTCGCTGTTGTTCTCCGACGTCCGCATCGAGAGCGGCAGCCTGATCGAGGATTCGGTGATACTCCCGAACACGCGGATCGGCAGCAACGTGGTGCTGAAGCGGGTCGTGACGGACCGCGGCTGCGAAATCAGCGACGGCACCGAAATCGGCGTCGATCCGGCGCGCGACCGGCAGCGCTTTCGCGTCACGGAAAAGGGAATCACGCTGGTTACGCCGGAAATGCTGGGACAGACGGTCTACTACGTCAGATGACGCCGCATCCCCTGGCGTAATTGGCAAAGAATTGCGTTAGATCAAGCTGACGGGCGCGGGGACGGGCCAACATCATCCATCCGCCGCGCTGTTGCGCATGCCGTCTGCCGATGCCAATGGATCGCGGACCGCCTGGCCGCGCTGATGACTACCGACGAGACTGCACAACTGTCGATCGCTGCCGATGCGGCGCCAGTCGGGGCCGCTGTCGAAGTCCGTTGCTCGGGCGCCTGGACCGTGCGGGGGATCGCTCCACTCGAACGGCGGCTGGCGGCGCTCCCGTATCCCGACCGGACGTCCGTGATCGTCGACGGTTCGGCGATTTCGACGCTGGATACGTCGGGAGGATGGCTGCTCCATCGCACGATTCGCGGACTCGAAAAGCGCGGATGCACCGTTGAGGTGAGAGGGCTGCGGCCGGAATACGGCGCGCTGCTGCACCTGATTTCAGCGCGCGCGATCGCGCCGGAGACCGCCATCCCGGCGGCGCCCGGCGTGCTCTCCACCATCGGTCAGCACGCGTGGTCGAGCCTCCTGGAAGGTTGGCGCATGCTGTCCTTCGTCGGCGAAACGGCGACCGTTTTGTTGCAATCACTGGTGCAGCCGCGCCGGTTTCGCTGGCGGCACATCCTCTACAACCTGCAGACGGCCGGTTTCGAGGCGCTGCCGATCACGGGGCTGCTGTCGTTTCTGATGGGAATCGTGATCGCCTATCAGGGCGCCGAACAGTTGCAGCGCTTCGGCGCCAATATTTACATCGCGGACCTGGTCGGCCTCTCGATGGTGCGCGAACTGTCGCCCCTGATGACCGCCATCATCGTCGCCGGACGGTCGGGTTCCGCCTATACCGCCCAGATCGGCACCATGAAGGTGACCGAGGAGATCGACGCGCTGCGCACCATCGGCGTCGGGCCGCTGGAGCTGCTGGTGCTGCCGAAAATGCTGGCGCTGATCGTCGCGCTGCCGCTGCTCACGGTGTACACCGACGTGACCGGCATACTCGGCGGCATGGTCATGGCCCAGGCCAAGCTCGACGTGAGCTTCGGCGTGTTTTTCGACCGTCTGAACGACGCGATCAGCCTGAAGTCGTACGTGATCGGTATCGGCAAGGCGCCCGCTGTTCGCGGTGATCATCGCCGCTGGTCGGGTGTTACCAGGGATTCAAGGTGAGCGGCAGCGCCGACAGCGTCGGGCGCCAGACCACCGTGAGCGTCGTGCAGTCGATCTTCCTGGTGATCGTGACCGACGCGCTGTTGTCCATCGTCTTCAGCTGGCTCGACATATGAGCGACGCGATGACATTCGCCAGTCCGACGCGGTGGTCGAGATCTCCGGCCTGAACACGCGCTTCGGCAGCGCCGTCGTGCACGAAAACGTGAACCTGACGGTGCGCCGCGGCGAGATCTTCGCGCTGGTGGGCGCCAGCGGCTGCGGCAAATCCACCCTGCTGCGCGAGACCATCGTGCTGCAGCAGCCGGTGTCCGGCTCGATCCGGGTGTTCGGGCAGGAAGTGATCGGGCTGAGCGACGATGAAGCGCTGCCGCTGCGGCGGCGCTGGGGGGTCATGTTCGAGCGCGGGGCGCTGTTCAGCTCGCTCACCGTGACCGAAAACGTCGGCATGGTGCTGCAGGAGCATACGCGGCTGAGCGAACGGCTGATCGACGAGATCGCGGCGGTGAAGATCGCGCTCACCGGACTGCCGGCCGACGCGGGCCCCAAGTATCCGAGCGAACTCTCCGGCGGCATGCGCAAGCGCGCGGCGCTCGCGCGCGCCCTCGCGCTCGACCCGGAGCTGCTGTTTCTCGACGAGCCGACCGCCGGGCTCGATCCGCTCAGCGCGAGCGGCATCGACGAGCTCGTGCGCCATCTGCGCGACGCGCTCGGGCTCACCATCATGATGGTCACCCACGATCTCGACCTCCTGTGGCGGGCGGCGGACCGCGTGGCGGTGCTGGGCGACGGCCATATTCTCGGCACCGGGACGATGACCGAGCTTTCCCGCTCCGAGCATCCGCTGATCCGCGAATATTTTTACGGGCCGCGCGGCCGCGCCGCGCGCGAGCAGGCATGGAAGCAAAAGTAAATTACGTCGTGGTCGGCGTCTTCGTGCTGGTGCTCGGCGCGGCGCTGATCGCCGGCGTGCTGTGGCTGAGCAGCGGCAGCGCCTATCGCAAGACGTACGACACCTATCAGGTCTACATGCGCGAATCGGTATCGGGACTGAGCCTTGACGCGCCCGTCCGGTATCGCGGCGTCGAGGTCGGGCGCGTGCGCAAGATCGCGCTGGCCCCGCAGGACGTCGAGCAGGTGCTGCTGACGCTGGACATCGAGCGCGGCACGCCGGTGAAGCAGGACACGATCGCGGTGCTGCGGGTCCAGGGCCTGACCGGCATCGCGAACATCGAGCTCACCGGAGGCCACCGCGATTCGCCGCCGTTGACGGCGCAACCCGGCGAGGCGTATCCCGTGATCCGGACCGGGCCGTCGCTCATGGTGCGGCTCGACACCGCGGTCACCACGCTGCTCACGAATCTGAACCGCACGAGCGAAAACCTGAACGCGGTGATGGACGACGAAAACCGGCGTGCCCTCAAGCAGGTGCTGGCGGATGTCGAAACGCTGACCAGGACCATCGCGGCGCGCTCGGCGGCGATCGACCCGGGCTGGTCAACGCTTCGCGCGCGCTCGAGAACGCCGCCCAGGTGACCGCGGAGTTGCCGCGCCTGATCGAGCAGATGCAGCGCAGCGCCCAGGCGCTTGAAAAGATGTCGAACGAGGTCGCGAGCGCGGGGGCGAGCGCCGCGCAGACGCTGGACAGCACGCGGGGCGACGTGCGTCAGTTCACCGCGCAAACGCTGCCGGACGTGAATTCGCTGGTGACTGAATTGCGCGAGATGACGGGCTCGCTCAAGCGCGTGGCCGACGAGCTCGACCGGAACCCGAGCGTGCTGCTGTTCGGCAAGCCGGCGCCGAAGCGGGGCCCGGGGGAATGAGACCGTTCGCGTACAGCCTGCTGCGGGCCGCGCCGGGTAGCCTCGCGTTCCCGGCAATTGCGCTGTGCGCGGCGCTTGCGGGCTGCGCGAATCTGCAGGCTCCCGCAACCGACAGCGTGAACGTGTACCTGCTCGACGCGCAGCCGGTCGTGCCAAAGGCGGCGGCGTTGCGGCGCAACGAAGTGCTCGCGGTCAGCACGATGCGCGCGCGCGCGGGCTTCGACACCGCGGGAATCGCCTACGTCACGCAGCCGCACGAACTCGCTTACTTCGCGAAAAGCCGCTGGGCCGATGCGCCGGCGCGGATGCTGGCGCCGCTGATTGCCCGCGCCCTCGAGCAATGCGGGGTCTTCCGTGCCGTCGTGTACAACCCCGGCGCGGTTGCGGCCGACCTGCGCCTCGACACGGAGCTTGTGCGTTTGCAGCACGAGTTCATCGGCGAGCCGAGCCGCGTACGCCTCACGCTGCGCGCCCAGCTCGTGGACCTGAAGAAGCAGCGCGTGATCGCGCTGCGGGAGATCGAGGAGGTCGAGCCCGCCGCGGCCGACAATGCCTACGCCGGAGTCGAAGCCGCGAACCGCGCGCTCCAGCGTGCGCTCGTCCGGCTGGTCGAGTTCTCTAGTAGATGCGTTGTAATGCGTTGATTAATAAATGAAATAAAGCTATCTGCCGAATGGGGTGCAGGTGGTCGGAGGTTCAAATCCTCTCGCCCCGACCAGTCAAATCAAAGGGTTCCGCAAGGAGCCCTTTTTTATTTCTGCTCCACGTAATCAGAAGAGAGGATCGAAGCCCTTCGCCTTGAACACGCGCGCCGCCGCCGGCGTCGTGAGGAAGTCGAGCAGCGCCCGCGCCGCATCGGGCTGGCTGGAGTTGGCGAAGATGCCCGCCGTCGTCACGCTGATCTTCTGCAGTTCGGCGGGGAAGGGGCCGACGACCTCGATGCCCGGCACGGCCATGAGTTCCGGAATCTGCTGCACGGCGATCTCGGCCTCGCCGGACACGACGAGTTCGCCAACGAGGCCGCCCGGCCGCGTCCGCGCCTTGCTCTTCACCTGCGCGGCGATTCCCAACCGCTCGATCAGGCCGGCGAAGTAGATGCCGCTTGCGCCTTCGCTCGCGTAAGCGATCGACGGCGCGTTCAGAAGCATCCGCTTGAATGCTTCGACCGAACTGATGTCCGGCTTGGGCGCGCCCGCCCGCACGCCGATCCCCGCGGCCAGTCGCGCAAGCGAGCGCCGGCTGGCTGCAACGATTTTGCCCTGTTTGATCAGCTCGTCGATCGCGGGTTCGCCGAGGAACGCAAGATCCGCCGACTCGCCGTTCGCGATGCGCTTCAGCATGATCTGCGCGGGATCGTAGCTGATCGAAACCTGGTGTCCGCTGGCCTGTTCGAACCGCGGCACCAGCTCGTTCAGCACGTTACGCATGCTGTTGCCCGTGAATACCTGAATTTGCATGAATGCCCTGAAAAACCTGAAGTCCGTAACAAAACAAATTAGCCACAGAGAACACAGAGAACACAGAGGAAAAACCGATACCGGGATATGTTTTATATCTCGTTGTTTTAAATCATGGTTTTTCTATTCTCTCTGTGTCCTCTGTGCTCTCTGTGGCTTCGTCTGTCTTGCTCTCAGGCCG
>CAVTHV010000024.1:0-9901 GCA_963734595.1 uncultured beta proteobacterium | reverse complement strand
ATCGCGCCATTGTGCGCAAACGCGGAAGATTTCAGTGTCAGCGCCATGTTCGCCTCCTGTAACGCATAGCCGCACCCTGCCGTCATACCCGCGGCGGCGACTATGACAAGCAACAACCGCCTAAGCGTCACGCTTCGGTGACTAGACGCTTCTGCTCGGTCTCGACCACGACCGGCGCCTCGTAGTCCAGACGGGTCATCGGCGCCGATTCCCAGCGCCTGCTGGTTTCGCCGTCCCAATCCGAGTCGAAGAACTTGTCGGCCTGCGCTTTCGATTTCCACAGGTAGATTTCGACCACCGATTTCAGATCGGTTGCCATGCCATAGTACTTGCGGATCAGGCCGGGAACGTTCTGGTAATCGGGGGCGGAACCCTTGATCGCGTCGAGCAGGTCCTGCCGGTTTTTGCCTTCCATTACATCGAATTTCCACATGACGATATGCATGGCATATTCCTCTCACGGATTGGACTATCGACGATTGTGCTACTGACTGAATTTATCCTAGCAGGGAGCGTATGGGGCCCATTGATCTGGATCAACATCCGCAACGGTTCCACCACACCCCAGCCCGCGGAACAGACTCCTGGCGGCGGCTAGAGCGTCGCGCCTATGGCACGGGTTCGAGGTCGAAATCAGTACGTCGCGTCGTGGGACGAGAACGCGATGGTGCACGGCTTGCCGGAACGGTTGCTCCAGGCGTGGTTGACGCCGCGTTGCACGACTGTATCCCCTTGCTTTAATTCCACTTCTTCGGTATCGAGCACGAGCGTAATGGCGCCTTCGAGAATCAGGCAGAAATCGAGCGTGCGCGTCTTCTGCATGTACGGATGCGGCGCGTCCGGGGAATAGGTCGATGCGCCGGGCGATCCCATGGCTGCAAAAAATGCCCGCACTTCCTTCGCGCCGACCTTGCCCCGGTAACTCTCGTCCGGCGGAAACGTCACGACGCGGCACACCGAGCCGCCCGCCGGCGGTTCCAGCGCGTGCGGCAAGTGCAGCGTCTCCCGCACGCCCTTGATCCGCGCCGGCGTGCCTGTCCGTCACCCAAATTCGCGTCGATGCATATCCCGGCCGCGCCGGATCTGTGCGCACATCGGGAGACGGGCCATCGCAGATGGCGCGTGATTCGCCCTTCTCGTCGTCTAACGTGACGATCCTTCTGACCGCCTTCATCACCTCACTCCTCACCCGAATCATCGAACTTCGCGCCCATCATGACGAACGCCATCAGGCTGCCCTCGCGCGGATTGCACCAGCCGTGCCAGTTACCGAGTTGCACCACGACGTCGCCCGGCTTCATCACGTATTCGCCGTGATCGAGAAGCAGTACCCGCTCACCTTCCAGCAAGATGCCGTAGTCGACCGTCTCGGATTTGTGCACCGGCGACGAAAAAGCGTTGGCGCCGCCACGGTCCCAGGTGCCGCCCGGCCGCTGTCTCGGCTCGTGCAGCGGCACTGCGGTCGAGATCCGCGGCCGGATCGTAACCCGGCGGCTTCGGCGGCGACTGCACGATGCGCAAATGTCCGCCTTCGTGCGGCGGCTCGAAGCTGAACGGCAAACGTCCGTCATCGCGATCGCCAGAAAGCGATACCGGGCACGTCTTGTAGACCCAAACGTCGGTCATGCAGGTACCGGGCCGGATCGCCCCGGGGTTCACGTTGGGCGCCGCGCTGTCGTAGAGCACGCGCGAGCGCCCTTGCGCGTCGTTGCCCGTCACTACCCGGCGTATCGGTTTCAGCTTTTCGGTCATCGACAATCCTCTCCCCGGCGGCCCTAGTTGGCCTGGATTTTCAGTTGCTTGATGATTTTCGCCCACTTCGGGATGTCGGCCCTGATGATGGCCGCGGCCTCGTCCGGCGGCGTGCCGAATATTTCCGCACCCTCGCTCGCCAACCGCGCCTTCACCTCCGGCTGCTGCAGTGCCTTGACGAGCTCCTGATGCAGGCGCGCGATAATCGCCCGCGGAGTCGCACCCGGCACCATGATCATGTGACCGCCGACGTCGTCGAGTCCCCCGATACCCGATTCCGAGAGGGTGGGTATATCGGGCAGCAGACTCGACCGCTTCGAGCCACTGACCGCGATCGCGCGCAATCTTCCTGATTTCACGAGAGGCAGGCTCGCGATCATGTTCGCGAGCTGGAGCTGAACCTGTCCCGCGACCAGGTCGTTCAGCGCCGGCCCTGCGCCTTTGTACGGGATGTGGACGATGTTGATTCGGGCGTTGGCTTTCAGAATTTCCATCGCCAGATGCGGACCCGTGCCGGTGCCGCCGGACGAATAGTTGAGCTCCCCGGGCCGCGCTTTCGCCAGTGCCACGAGTTGCTTGACGGAATGCACGGGCAGCGCCGGGTGAACCACCAGTATGTACGGCGCGCCGGCCAGTATCGTGACCGGCGTCAGGTCCTTCTGCGGATCGTACGGCAGCTTGGGATAAAGGCTGGCATTGATCGTATAAGTGGCGACGGCGACCAGCAGCATCGTGTAGCCATCAGGCGGGGACTTGGCGGCAAGGTCGATGCCCAGCGTTCCGCCCGCCCCCGTGCGGTTGTCGACGATCACCGCCTGCTTCATGCTCTCGGTCAGTTTCTGCCCCATCGTCCGGGCCAGAATGTCGCTCGGCCCGCCGGGCGCAAGTGGCACGATAAGGCGGATCGGCTTCGAGGGGTACGTCTGGGCCGCCGCCGTTCCCGCAACCAGCGATGCCGCCAGCATCAGCACCATTCCTGCGCGTATTTTCGGTTTCATGCACTCCTCCATAGTTGTAGAACCCAATCCCCGGTGCCCTGCTCCCGACACTAGAGCCTGCCCCCAAGCAAATCCATCGCGGTGCGGCTGAAAATCTGCTCCAGTTCCGCCGCCTTGATTCCCTTGACCTTGCTGATCATCGCGAGCGGCGCTTCCTCACCCATGTCGAATGGCGCGTCGGTGCCGATGGTGACGCGGTCGGCGCCGACCAGGTCGATGAGGTAACGCAGGGCGCGCGTGTCATGGATCAGGGCATCGTAGTAAAAGCGCCGCAGGAACTTGTAGGGAGAAGACTTCGTTGCCGCGCTCGAATCCTTGCGCACCTTGTGGCCGTGCGCGAAGCGCCCGATCTGATACGGCACGAAGCCGCCGCCGTGCGCAAGGCAGATCTTTAGTTTTTTCAGGTCGTCGAGGGCGCCGCTCAGCATGAGGTTGGCCACCATGATCGTCGTTTGCAGGGGATTGCCAATGAGGTTGCGCAGGTAATACTTCTCCAGGCCACAGGTCGCATCGAACGAATAAGGATGCATGAATATGAACACCTTGAGCTCCTGGGCGCGCCTCAGAACCGGCCTGAAGCGCGGCTCGGCCAGTTGCTCTGCCTCCACCGAAGTGCCGAGCTCGACCGCGCGAAAGCCGTGGTCTTTCACCACGCGCTCGAGCTCCGCCACCGCCGCGTCCGGGTGCTGCATCGGAATCGTGCCCATGCCGCGCAGCCGGTCCGGCCGGGCCGCAACCATGTTGGCGATTCCGTCGTTGATAATGCGCGATGATTCGAGCGCGGTATCCGCATCGAGCCAGTAGAAGAACACCATCGGCGCCGGCGAGATGAACGACACGTCGAGCCCCTTGCGGTCCATGCCCGCGACCTTGACGGCGGGATCGTAAAACTCCTCGAACACGGGAAACGTGTGGCCACCCTCGCGTACGATGCGCCGCTTGCCGTCCTTTTCCTCAAGGCGCATCTGGTAGCGCGCCGGATTTCTTTCGATCGCCCTCAGCATTTCCGCGGGGATGACGTGGCTGTGCACGTCGATCCTCTGCGGGCGCTTCGGTTTCGCACTGCGCGCGCGGACGCCGGTTTTTGCTGTTTTCCTTGCTGCCATTCGTGCTTCCTCCCAGAAACGATCGATTCAGATTCATATCACAGCCATCCCGCACGATAACCCCGGGAAAGAGCCCGGAGGCGTCGGGCAGGCCGCAGCGGGGGTCACCGGTCGGTTCGCGCGCCGGACGCCTTCACGGCCGCCCGCATTTTCGTGATCTGCTCCGCAAGATAAGCGGCAAGTTGTTGCGGCGTGCTGCTCGCCCCCTCGATGCCAAGGTCAGACAAGCGCTCGCGGACGCCTGGAGACTGTTCCCATTTCACGACCTCGCTGTTCAGTTTGTTTATGATCGCGGGCGGCGTTTTCGCGGGCGCGAACAGGCTGTACCAGCCGATGAACTCATAGCCGGGGACCGTTTCGGCGATCGTGGGCAGGTCCGGCAGGAGCGCGGAGCGTTTCGCGCTGGTGATGCCGAGCGCGCGCAATCGGCCGGAGCGGACCATCGGCAGCACGGCCGGGATGACTGATATGACCATCTGCACCTGCCCGGCCATGGTGTCGGTCATCGCCGGGGTAACGCCCTTGTAGGGAACGTGCTGGATATTGATGCCGGTCATGCTCTTCAGCAGCTCCGCAGACAGGTGCGGCGGCGAACCCGACCCGCCGGAACCATAGCGGAGTTCGCCCGGTTTCGACTTGGCGAGTTCGATCAATTCCTTGACCGAGTGCGCCGGAACCGAGGGATTGACCGCGAGGATGAACGGCGTCGAGCCGATCAGGCTGATGGGCGAAAAATCCCTGACGAGATTGTATTGCAACTTGTCGTACATCACGGAAACGATGACGGCCTGGGACGTGATGATCACCAGCGTATAGCCGTCCGGTGCCGCCTTGGCCGCGATCTCCGCGCCGATGATGCCGCTCGCGCCCGGGCGGGTGTCCACGATCACCTGCTGTCCCATCGCGTCGGTCAATTTCGCCCCGAGCAGACGCCCTACTACATCGGGGCCCGAACCGGGCGAACTCAGCGCGATGAGCCGGATCGGCTTCGTCGGATAGGCCTCTGACCCCTGCGCCCCGACCGCGCACACTGACAGCGTGACTGCCGCCGCCACCGCGGCGATCCATCCGTTGCGTTGCATTGCTCTCATGGCTAGCCTCCTCGTTATAAGCTCGTGGCGCCGGAATGCAGATTACCGTTTCAGTCCGCGCCTCCCCACACCTTTGGCGCGATAGAGCCCGCCGTCACCGGCGGTGACATACAGGCTTCTCAGGTCCGCATCGCCGAACGCGCAGCGCATCGGCATGTCGGCCGGCGCGGGGTGCGTCTCGAGTATGGTGCCCGCGGGCGAAATCACGACGATCGCCGCGCCGGCGCCGCTTTTCTTCCAGCCCACGCAGGCGACGATATTGCCATCGCTGTCGAGGCACATGCCTTCGATCCCGCGCTCGACTGCCGTGAACGTGAGCAGCGCTTTGCAATGTCCGGCGCTGCCG
Organism: uncultured beta proteobacterium; assembly: GCA_963734595.1. Taxonomy (GTDB): domain Bacteria; phylum Pseudomonadota; class Gammaproteobacteria; order Burkholderiales; family SG8-41; genus CAKKQX01. The sequence continues at coordinate 4,608 of CAVTHV010000024.1, read as the reverse complement.
TGCGCGTTGACCGGATAAGCGAGGAGCTGGCACACGTCGCCGCGCTCGACGTCGCCATCCGCGACGTACAGCGTCTTCTCGTCTGCGGACAACAGCACCGCGCGCGGCCCGAGCGTGTCGTGCGTGACGCGGGTGAGGCTTCCAGAGCCGGGGACCGCAGTTGTCCAGGCGCAGCACCGACGCGTGCGGCGAGAATCGGGTAAACCGGCGGGCCGAACGGCGGCTGCGAGTTGTACGGATCGGCGATCCAGACGCGTCCCCTGCTGTCGACCACGACGTCGACGGGCTGGTTGTGGTGCGCGCCGTCGAGCAGTTCCTGCGTCGGCGCGGTCGAGCCGTCTTTCAGGAAAGTGGATCACGCGCCGCCCGCCTTCCTGCGCGCCGAAGACGGTGCCGTCCGTCGCGATGGCGATGCCGTTCGTGCGGCCGGTGTATTTGCGGAACACCTCCGTTTTCCCGGTCGCCGGATCGAAACGCAGGATGCGCTCCTCCTGCACCGCGCTGAACAGCATGCCCTTGCCGTCCCAGGCAAGACCGCCGGTCCGGCCCTTGTACGGGCCTGCAACTAGTTCGAATTTCCAGGTCATTCTGTTCTCCTGTTCAGCCTACCGTGACGGCACGCCGGCGATGTTGATCCGGATGCGCACCACCGAGCCGATAATCGTGATGTAGAGCGAACTTCCAGTCATCATCGCCGCACGCGATGTTGGTCGGATGATGCCCCGGCGTCTTGATGCGGACGAGCACCTTGCCCGCGGGATCGTGCACGCAGATGCCGCCCGGGCCGGTGCACCAGACATTGCCCGCGACGTCGCACTTCATTCCGTCCGGGACGCCGCGCTCGGGGCCGGTGTACTGGTAGAACAGCCGCCCTTTGCCCACGCTGCCGTCCGCCTTCACGTCGTAGACGCGGATCAGCCGCTCGCGGCTGCAGTTCACGTAAAGCATCTTCTCGTCCGGCGAGAAACAAAGCCCGTTCGGGTAGACGATATCGTCGGTCACGAGCGTCATTTCCTTGCCGTCGGGCGAAATCCGGAAGACGGGCTGCTTGTCGAGATACCGCTGCAGATCGTCGCCGACCATGCCGACGTTGAACAGTCCGCCCAGCGGGTCGGTGAACCAGATCGAGCCATCCGATTTCACGACGATATCGTTCGGGCTGTTGAGCTTCTTGCCCTGCCAGCGGTCGGCGAGCGTCGTGCAGCGATCCGTCCTTTTCGATGCGGAACACGGTGCGCCCGCCCCATCCGGCGACGACGAGACGGTTCTCGAGATCGAGCGCCGTGCCGTTCGCCTTGACCGACGGCCGGAGCACCACCTCCTGTCCGACGCCCGGCTTCCACTTCCAGATCGTGTCGCCGATGATGTCGATGAAAAAGAGCTGCTTGTTGTGCGCGTCCCAGATCGGCCCTTCGCCGAAAATGATGTCCCGCGCGATGATGTCGAGCGGCGGACTCGTGCCGACGATGCGCTCCGCACCGGGCGCGCAGCAGGTCGACTTCCACCTTCAGAGTTTCCAGCGATCCGTGCATCGGTTGCTCCTTTGCTTACATTCAGCTCAATGTCCGTCGCCGGCGCCGCCGGTCCAGGTCTTCTGCGAAAACGCGCGGTGATCGGTCACCGCATCGATTACCACCGGCTGGCCGGCGGCGAACGCCTGTTCGAGCGCCTGCGGCAGATCCGCCGGTTTTTCCACGCGCATTCCGACGCAGCCCAGCGACTCCGCGACCTTGGCGAAATTCACGTTGCTGAAGCCCCACATTTCGCGTCCGCGTTCGTCCGGATCGCCGCCGTACGGCTTGTCGAAATGCGGAATCTCCTGATTGAGCGCGCTGTTGTTGTTGACGATCACGACGAGGTTGATGCCGTAGCGCGCGGCAGTCTCGAGTTCGGCAAGGTGGTAATAAAAGCCGCCGTCACCGGCGAAACACACGACCGGCGTATCGGGCAGCGCGCACTTCACGCCGAGCGCGCCCGGAAATCCCCACCCGAGCGAGCCGGCGCAACGGATCAGCCGCTGTCCCGGATGCGTGAAATCGACCATGGTGCCGGCCCAGATACCGGAGTGCCCGGTGTCGCACACCAGCACTCCGTCCTCCGGCAGCGCGCGCGTGATCTCGCGGCACACGCGCTCAGGACGCATCGGCACGGCGTCCGAATTCAGATTGCGCCGCAACCGAAGCGCGCCATTCCTCGACGAGCGCGCGCACGGTCGCGAGCCACGGCGCGCGCTTCGCGCCGCCGCCACCCGCCGCGGCCAGCATTTGCCGCAGCACGGTCTTCGCGTCGCCGAGCAGCGCGAGCTGCGTCGGATAATTGCGGCCGATCTCGCCCGCGTCGATATCGAGATGAATGACTGGCGTTCCCGGCTTCGGCACCTGCCAGCTCGCGGTCACCTGTCCGCCGGTGTGGCTGCCGATGAAGAACACGAGATCGGCTTCGCCCACCGTGCGGTTCGCGCAGGTGCGCGAGTAGGTGCCGACCACGCCGACCGAGAGCGGATGCGTATCGAGTATGGTGCCCTTGGCATTGAGCGAGGTCGCAACCGGAATCGAAAGTTTTTCGGCGAGCGCGACGACCTCGGCCTGCGCGCTGGACCAGGCCACGCCGCCGCCGGCGACGATGATCGGGCGCTCGGCGGCATTGAGCAGTCTCAGCGCCTCCGCAACCTGCGTTTCCTCCGCCGCGGGACGGAACGCCGGCACCTGCATGAACCGGTCCTCCACGAGCAGTTCGAGCTCCGCCTCGGCATGCGCGATTCCGCATGATGGCCGCCCATCTGCAGATGCACCGGGCCGGGCGAACCCGTCGTGGCCTCGCGAAACGCCTGGCGCAACATGTCGGGCAGGCGCGCGACGTCATCGACGTGCGCGTTGAACTTGGTGGTGTGCTCGAACTGCGTGAAATCCTCGAGTTCCTGGTAGGCGTGCCGATGACGCGCCAGCGGCGCCGGACCGCCGGTCAGCGCAATCACCGGCGAACACGCGAGATACGCGTCCTTCAGTCCTGCCGCCAGATTGGAACCGCCGACGTGCTGCGCCATGCACACGCCGGGCTTGCCGCTCGCGCGCGCATAGCCGTCGGCCATGTACGCCGCGGCCTTCTCGCCGTGCGTCATGATGCGCCGTATGCCCATGCCTTCCATCGCGGTGAGCGTTTCCAGCAGCATCTGCGGCACGAAAAATACGTGCGTCACGCCATAACCGCGCAGCGCCTCGGCGACGAATCGCGGTCCGCTGATCTTTGGCATTATCAATCCTTTAAAAACAGAAAGTTGTAATCACTCTGCCGACCCTGCGCGGGAGCCGGCCGCCCGCGTGCAGCATGGGCGACCGTTGCCGGTCGTCATGCGGAAGCTCGAAAGACCGGCATCGCCAGGGGACAAAAATACGGAGGGCGCGGTGCGGGCCAGTCCCTTCCGACATGCCGTTCCTCACCCGTTGTGGAGCCTCATCATAGCAAGGTGAAAAGTATGTAATATAAGAATATTTATCTATTGCACGATAACCTGCCGTTATAATTGCGCACATGAACCTGCGACAACTGCGCTACCTGCACGGCATCGCCGACGCGGGCTACAACATCTCGCGTGCGGCAACAGCCCTGCACACGTCCCAACCCGGCATCAGCAAGCAGATCCAGATGCTCGAGCAGGAGCTGGGCGTCGACATCCTGCTGCGCAAGGGTAACCGCATCGTGGGCGTCACCGAGCCCGGTCGGTCGGTACTGGAAGTTGCCCGCCGCATGCTTCACGACGCCGACAATCTCAGAAACATAGGCGCGGACTACACGCAAAAGGGATCGGGGCGGCTGGTCGTGGCGACGACCCACATCCATGCCCGTTACGTGCTGCAAGCCGTGATCAGAAATTTCATGCGCACTCACCCCCAGGTCCAGCTCGTGCTGCGTCAGGGCAGCCCGTCCCAGATCGCTGAATTGGTGGCGTCGGGAGACGCGGATCTGGGAATCAGCAGCGAACCATCGGAGCCCGTTCATGAATTGGTGATGTTGCCGTGTGCCCGTCTGGAACGCAGCGTTATCACCCAGCCCGGGCATCCCCTGTTGCGGGAAAAAAAACTGACCCTGAAGGCCATAGCTGGCTATCCGATCATCACGCTCGACCAGAGCTTTGCAGGCGGCTCGGCGGTGCTCCGAACTTTCGATGCCGCGCGCATCCGGCCCAACATCGCACTGTCGGCGATCGATGCCGATGTGATCAAGACTTACGTCGAACTGGGTCTCGGCATCGCCATCCTGCCGGCCGTGGCCTACGAACCGGCGCGCGACCGCAAACTGCGCGCCATTGATGCCAGCGGGTTGTTCGAGCCGACCATCACCAGAATAGAAATGCGGCGCGGCAGCTACCTGCGGGATTATATGTACGACTTCATCGGCAGAGTGGCGCCGCGCTGGGACCGGCAGACCATCGAGAAAATGATGCGTGCCGGCGCGAAAGTAACCGGATCCATCCGACCCTGATTTCCGCGATGCAGGCTGCCGCGGCGATGCGCCGCTCGCCTGTGCTAATATCGTTTCGCGGCACCGGATCATACCTACAATAGTCGGCGCGCATCCTTCCCCTCTGATTCGCAATTCGAGGTTCCATGC
>CAVTHV010000023.1:0-10307 GCA_963734595.1 uncultured beta proteobacterium | reverse complement strand
GGGAATGCGCGCCGATTGATGGCAGCGGGCTCGCAACGGGAGGGGACATGACTCTGAAGCTACGCCGTCTGTCGAACGCGCTGGGCGCTGAAGTCTGCGACATCAACGTCGGCGGGCCGATGACCGAAGCGAAATTCGGCGAGATCTACCGGGCGTTCCTCGACCACGGCATCCTGCTGTTCCGCGATCAGGACGTCACCCGCGAGCAGCACATCGAGTTCAGCCGCCGCTTCGGTGAGCTCGACCGGCACGATTCGCTGCCGCGCGATCGGCATCCGGATTACCCCGAGATGCTGCTGGTCACCAACAGGCCGAATCCGGACGGCACACCCTCGGATTCGCGCTACACCGGACGCCAATGGCACACGGACATGTCGTTCACCACGCCTTCGCTCGGCTCCCTGCTGCGCTGCTTCGACCTGCCGGAGGTCGGCGGCGACACCTTGTTCGCCAACATGTATCTCGCCTACGAGACGCTGTCGGACGGCATGAAGAAGCTGATCGCCGATCTGCACGGCATCCAGCTTTCCGGCACCCGCAAGATCCAACGATCTGAACGGCTGCGCGCGCCGGACGAGCAGAAGCGCATCAACCCGCCGGTCGCGCAGCCCGTGGTGCGCGTGCATCCCGAAGACCGGGCGCAAGGCGCTTTACCTCGGCGAGAAGGTCAAGCGCTTCGACGGCATGACCGAGGAAGAAAGCCGCCCGCTGATCGAATACCTGAACCGGCACGCGACCCGGCCCGAGTTCGTCTACCGCCATCAGTGGCGCGAGAACGACATCCTCATCTGGGACAACCGCTGCACGATGCACCAGGCGCTCGGCGATTTCGACGAGACGCAGTTGCGGCATCTGGAGCGCACGACGGTGCTGGGGACGCCATCGGGTTACATCGTCGCGGGCTGACGATCAGCCGTCGTACTAGGCGATCTTCTTCATCATTCATCCTTCATCATTCATCCTTCATCCTTGCCTCCTTGTCGGGGGCAACCCGGCATGACGAGTCCTCGACCGTTCTTCCGCGAGGCCGGCTCAGGCCCTTCGGTGATATGCCTTCACGCGAACGCCAGCACATCAGCGCAGTGGCGTCTCCTGACGGAGCTTTTGTCCCCGAACTACCGGGTCCTGACGCCTGACTCCTACGGCTCGGGAAAGAGCCCGGACTGGCACTTGAACCGCGAGACCACCCTCGGAGACGAAGCCTCTTTTATCGAGCCGGTCTTGAGCCTGGCCGGATCATCCATCGCTCTCGTCGGGCACTCTTACGGTGCCGCGGTCGCGCTGATCGCTGCGCTGTCGAACCCCGCTCGCATCCGCGCGCTCGTTCTCTACGAACCTACGCTGTTCTCATTGGTCGACGCGCAGAGCGCACCACCCAACGGCGCTGATGGCATCCGGCATGTGGCGCAAGTGGCTGCAGCGGCCCTGGACCGGGCGGACAAGGATTCCGCTGCCGAGCTCTTCATCGACTACTGGATGGGTGCGGGTAGCTGGAATGCCATGCCCATCGGTCGGAAACAGGCTATCGCGGATTCCGTTAGGAATGTTCATAGGTGGGCTCACGCCCTTTTCACCGAGCCCACGCCGGTGCAAGCGTTTTCGGCGCTCGATATGCCCATCTTGTACTTGCTCGGGCAGCGTTCGCCGGAGCCCACCCACGCTGTCGCTCGAATCCTCCTGCCCGTACTGCCACGAGCCCGTCTCCTCGAACTGCCAGGTCTGGGCCACATGGCGCCGATCACTCATCCCGAGGTCGTAAATGCCGAAATCGCACGGTTCCTCGATGAGGTCCGATAATTGGGGTCGGAGCCATCAGTGAAAGTGACAGTACAGTCCCCTTGTACGGTTCAAGCACATCGGTAACAGTCGAGTTCAGGGACATAGGTGACAGAAAATACTCGTGCTTGCGCATTGAAAGCGGTCCAGTCCCCTCGCGGGGCCCGGTCACTTTCTTTGCGCGGCCAAAGAAAAGTAACCAAAGAGAAGGCCGCCCAGTTCGCCGCTCCTGACTTTCTGCGAGGAGTACCCTGCGCTGCTCGACAAGCCCGGCGGCCTGCGCAACTCGCGCACCGTCCACACGATTGCTTAATGATCGGGCGGGATAGCTCGGCGGGACTGGTTAAGTACGCGCGGCTCGCCCAGTGCTCGACCGAAACCCCGGGCTTGTCTGCGCTGCTCGGCGGCTCTCATGGGACCAGGGAATAAGCAGTGCAGCTAGGGGAGACATCAGCGCAGTAAATTATCCTCAAGACTAACGACATTTAAGCAAACACGTACGATTCACCATTCACGATTTCCGATTCACGATTCACCCAATCACTCAATCACCCATTCACTCATTACTCATTACCACTCACCGCTCGCCGCTCACTGCTCGCCTCAGCTAAAATCGCAATGCGGTTGACATACTCAAACTTGGTGGGGGACTATGTTATCCGGCGTTTTTACCGGATATTTAATGCTCAGCGGCACCGGGTTCTCGCGGCGCGGCGCGGATGCAGGACGTCGAAAGGGGGCGTTAATTGGACATCTATCACATTTGGTGCAATCTCAAGCCGGGGGTGTATGACATCGAGTTCATAGAAGACGTGCGCGCCTATCTTGAGCGCTTGCGGCAGGATCACCAGGTTCACGCCTACCGCATCACACGAAGCAAGCTTGGATTTCGCCCTCCACAACTCCGGGATTTTCATATCACGCTTGAGTTTGAAGGCATGTCGCAAATGCAGTCGGCCTTCGACAACGTTTCCTCCCGCACCGATCCTGTCGAGAGCTTCCATCACGCAGTGAATTCAAAGGTGCAGGACGCGTTCTTTGCTCTTTACCGCGATTTCCCTGATCCAAATCGTGTGCGGGGCCAGGAAAAGTTCTAGGAAGACGCCGACGAATACAACGTTGGGAGTGAAAAAATGACACCGACCCTATGTTTGAACGCCTGCTTCAAGCTCGCCGATAGATAGACTATTTATTAAATAAAAACAACGGCTTAAATTTCTATCAGCGAGAACCGTTCGCCGTGGGCTGTTTATTTCTGCCCCGCCAGCAACTGCATCAGCCGGCCGGGATTCGGCGCTCCGCGCAAACCCGCGCACTTCTTCGAGCAACGCATCGACCTGCGCGGCGGAAAAGCGCTTCAGCATTTCCTGCGTGAAGCGCGCGACGTGGTCGTCCACGGTGAATGGCCGCGAAGCGCTGCCTTTCGGCGCTTCGATGAAACGCTCGACGGTCTTGCCCGATTGCAGAATCAGCGTCACTTTGGCGCCGACCGACTGCTCGGTGCTGACGCGCTCGGCGTCGGCGTCGAGCACGCATTCGACGCGCTTGGAAATCTCCATGACCTGCGATTGACCCAGCGCCGCTTCGAAGTCGTCGACGTTCAGCGTGAAGCCGGGTTGCAGTTCCCTGCCGCCGATTCAGCACCATCGCCATGCAGAACGGCAGGCTCATCTGCGCGGCCTGGATGTCGGCCGGCGCGCTGGTCGTCAGCCGGCCCTGGATGATTTTCGGGATGCCGACGCGGACGGTCTTGATGTCGGCCATCGTCAGTCTGGTGTTCGTGGCACAGCGCAGCGGTCGCTTCGATCGCCGACAGCACGCGCGCGCTGCACGCATGCGGCTTGATTGCCGTCTCCAGCAATCTGTATTGAATGCCGAGCTGGTCCAGTCCCTTGTCGAAGTCATGGCCGTCGGCATAGGCGCGCGCGAAACCGTCCTTGCCCTCGAGGATATCCGTCGGCCCGGAGAAACCCGCCTCCGCCAGCAGCGCCGCGTGCACGCCCTCGCCCGCGGCGTGCGCCGCATGGATGCGCTTGACCGTCGAGCCGGAATGATAGAACTGCGTCAGCCCGCCGCTGAACGACGCGACGAGGCCCAGCGTTTCGGCGATGCGCGTCGCGCGATCGCTGCCCTCGAACAGCAAACATGCCGCGGCCGTTGCCGCGCCGAAACCACCGCAGGTCGCCGTGCTCTGGAACCCGCGCCGGAAATGCGTGGGCTGGATCGACAGCGCGATGCGGATCATGTTTTCGTAGCCGGCGGCGATCGCGGCGAGAATTCTGTCGCCGGAGAGGCCGCGCGCTTCGCCGATCGCCAGCGCCGCGGAGATCACGATGCAGCCCGGATGCAGCATCGCGCCGACGTGCACGTCGTCGGCATCGATGCTGCCGGAGTACGTGGTGTTGACGAAGGTGGCGCGCTCCGGATCCGTGCGCTCGGTGGAAAACAGAATCGTGCGCCGTCCGCGCCCGCCGAGTTCGCGGGCGAGTTTGGTCGCCCAGTCGCTCCACGCCATGCGCTGCCCCAGCGACGCCACGCGCAGGTAATCGAGCAGGAAGAAGAACAGGTGTTCCCTGACGGCGTCGGGCAACGCGGCGTAATTCAGGCCGGCGGCGAACTCGGCGAAGCGGCGCGTCGCCGCGACCGGCGTGTTTTCCTGTGGCATTCGACTTTACGAATCAAAAATGAATCATTGTTATCTCAAAAACATGGCAATGGACAGGATTCACAAGATCAACAGGATTCATGATCATTCCCGGAAGTCACTTAAATCTTGTTCATCCTGTTAATCCTGTCTATCCCGGTCTTGTTCAATGCGCGCCCTTGATCCCCGCCTTCGCGATCACCTTGCCCCATTTCTCGTAATCGGCTTTGTGGTACGCGGCCAGTTCCGCCGGTGTGCCGCCGGACGGCGCCGCGCCATAAACCAAAAGACTTTTCTTGATGTCGTCCGTGGCCAGCACCTTGTTGGTGGCGGCGTTGAGTTTTCCGACGATATCCGCCGGGAGACCGGCCGGGCCATACAGCCCCCACCACTGGCTGGATTCGAATCCCGGCAGCGTTTCCGCCACCGTCGGCAAATTCGGCGCGATGGCGATGCGTTTGGCGCTGGTGACCGCCAGCGCTTTCAGCCGGCCCGACTGCACTTGCGCGGACACGCTGGGGAATGCGGCGAACAGCACCGAGACATTGCCGGCCATCGTATCGATCACCGCGGGCGCCGCGCCCTTGTACGGCACGTGCAGCATCTTGATGCCGGCGCGCTCCGAGAACAGTTCGCCGGTCAGGTGGCTCAGCGTGCCGGCGCCGTTGGACGCGTAGGCGAGCGCATCGGGCTTCGCCTTGGCGAGCGCGATCAGTTGCTTGACGGTTTTGGCGGGCACCGACGGATGCACCGTCAGCACGTTCGGCGCGTTGCCGATCAGTGAAATGGGCGTGAAGCTCTTCAGCACGTCGTACGGGGCCTTTGCGCCGAGATGCGGATTGATCGACAGCACGCTCGACGACGCGAACAGCAGGTTGTAGCCGTCGGGCGCGGAACGCGCCGCATTCTCCGCGCCGATCATGCCGCCGGCGCCGCCGCGGTTGTCGACGATGATCTGCTGCCCGAGCACTGTGGCCAGCCTGGTCGTGACCTGCCGCGCGACGATGTCGGCTGCCCCGCCCGGGGGAAACGGCACGACCACGCGCACTGCTTTCGTGGGATAGGATTCTGCGGCGAATGCGCCCGCGGAACCGAGCATGCCCGCGAACAGCATCGACACCCAAAGCATCGTTGTTTTCATTTTTTTCCTCCTCGGTAACGTCGGAAGGCGATACTGTATCTGAACCATCGCGGACAAACCACCCGCCGCGCGGAAATGTTTTATGTAATAAAAACAACGGCTATATTTCGCTCGGCGGGGCCGTGGCGACTCGCAACTCCGAAACCCCGATAGACCGCATGAACAGGACCTACGTGATTAATCCAGGGTTCTAATCCCGTTAATCCTGTAAATCCTGTCCATTGTTTTTTACGACAGCCCTACTCCCCGCCCATCGCCAGCATCAACTGATTCAACCGCTTCACGAATCCCGCCGGGTCTTCGAGCTGGCCGCCTTCTGCGAGCAGCGACTGGTCGAACAGCACCGCCGCGAGATCGCCGAAGCGCGCCTCGTCGGCTTCGGCCTTGAGCCTCAGCACCAGCGGATGGTGCGGGTTGATTTCGAGAATCGGCTTCGACGCCGGCACTTTCTGGCCCGACGCCTTCAATAGCCGCTGCAGGTTGGCGTTGAGATCGTGCTCGTCGGCCACCAGGCACGCCGGCGATTCGGTCAGCCGCAGCGTCACGCGCACGTCCTTGACGCGCTCGCCGAGCGACTTCTTGATTTTCTCGACGAGGTCCTTGAAGTCGCCGGCTTCCTTTTCCTGTTCCTTTTTCTCCGCCTCGTCCTCGAGCTTGCCGAGGTCGAGCGCGCCGCGCGCCACCGACTGCAGCGGCTTGCCCTCGAACTCGGTCAGATGCGTCACCACCCACTCGTCGACGCGCTCGGAGAGCAGCAGCACTTCCACGCCCTTCTTGCGGAACACTTCGAGGTGCGGGCTGTTCTTCGCCGCGGCAAAAGTCTCGGCGGTGACGTAGTAGATCTTCTCCTGCTCGGGCTTCATGCGCGAGACGTAATCGGCGAGCGAGACTTCCTGCTCCTCGGTGTCCTTGTGGGTGGAGGCGAAACGCAGCAGCTTCGCGATGCGCTCGAGGTTGGCGTGGTCCTCGCCCGTGCCTTCCTTGAACACCAGGCCGAATTCCTTCCAGAACGTCGCGAACTTGTCCTTGTGGTTCTCGGCGAGGTCCTCGATCATCGACAGCACGCGCTTGACCGAGCCGCCGCGGATCGCCTCGATGTCCTTCGATTCCTGCAGGATTTCGCGCGAGACGTTGAGCGGCAGGTCGCTGGAATCGATCACGCCGCGCACGAAGCGCAGGTAATTCGGCATCAGCTGGTCGGCGTCGTCCATGATGAACACGCGCCGCACGTAGAGCTTGATGCCGCGCCGGTGCTCGCGGTCCCACAGGTCGAACGGCGCGCGCGCCGGGATGTAGAGCAGCTGCGTGTATTCCTTGCGGCCCTCGACGCGGTTGTGCGAATAGGCGAGCGGCGCCTCGAAATCGTGCGCCACGTGCTTGTAGAATTCGTGGTACTGCTCCTCGGTGACTTCCGACTTGGGCCGCGCCCACAGCGCGCTCGCCTGGTTGACGGTCTCGTCCTCGTCGGTGACCTTGTTCTCGCTCTTGTCCTTATCCCATTCCTCTTTTTTCATCACGATCGGCAGCGTGATGTGGTCGGAATACTTGCGGATGATCGCGCGCAGGCGGTGGCCGTTCAGCAGGTCGTCCTCGCCCTCGCGCAGGTGCAGCGTGACTTCGGTGCCGCGGGTGGCCTTGTCCACGGTCTCGATCGTGTATTCGCCGCTGCCGTCGGATTCCCATTTCACCGCGTGCTCGGCGGTGAGTCCCGCGCGGCGCGTGGTGAGCGTGACTTTGTCGGCGACGATGAACGACGAGTAGAACCCCACGCCGAACTGGCCGATCAGGTGCGCGTCCTTGGCGTCGTCCCCGGTCAGCTTCTGGAAGAACTCGCGCGTGCCCGAGCGCGCGATGGTGCCGATGTGCTCGATCACCTCCTGCCGCGACATGCCGATGCCGTTGTCGGACACGGTGATGGTGCGCGCTTTCGGGTCTAAACCGATGCGGATTTTCAGCTCGGTGTCGGTCTCGTAAAGCGCCTTGTCGGTCAGCGCCTCGAACCTGCAACTTGTCGCAGGCGTCCGACGCGTTCGAAACCAGCTCCCGCACGGAAATCTCCTTGTTGCTGTACAAGGAGTGGATCATCAGGTGGAGCAGTTGCTTGACTTCGGCCTGGAAGCCCAGGGTTTCCTTGCTGCTGATATCGTTCATTTTTTTGACTCCGGGTTTATCAGCCGTGTTATATGAGGCCGCGCCGGCGGATTTCAAGCGGCGCGCCGCCGGTCCTGCTTCCGGGCGGCCGGACTAGGACTTGAGGCGGGGAGCGGCCGTCGTGCTGCGGGGCAGCGTGATGCTGACTTCGAGGCCGCCCTCGGGGCGGTTGCGCAGGGCGAGCTTGCCGCCGTGGTTTTCGACGATGCTGCGGGCGATCGTCAAGCCGAGGCCCGTGCCGCCGGTTTGCCGGTTGCGCGAGCTTTCCAGGCGGTAAAACGGCTCGAAGACTTTTTCGAGCTCGGGCTCGGGAATGCCGGGGCCGTCGTCCCTGATTTTGATCACCAGCCGGTTCTTGTCGTCGTCGACCGCGACCACCGCCGACTTGCCGTACTGGATCGCATTGTCCACGAGATTGCCGAGGCAGCGCTTCAACGCCTGCGGTTTGCCCTGATACGGCAGGTGCGCCGCGCCCTCGATCCTGACCGTCGCGCCCGTTTCCCGCCTGTCCGCCTGCATGCTTTCGAGCAGCGCCATGACGTCCACGGGCCGCACCGGCTCTTCGCTTTCCAGGCCGCGCATGAAATCGAGCGTCGCGCGGACCATCGATTCCATTTCCTCGAGGTCCTTGGTGAACTTCAATCTGAGCTGCGGATCGTCGAGCAGCTCCGAGCGCAGCCGCAAGCGCGTGATCGGCGTCTTCAGATCATGCGACATGGCGGCGAGAATCCGCGTGCGGTCGCTGATGAATTTCGCGAGCCGCTGCTGCATGGTGTTGAACGCGCGCGCCGCGCGGCTCACTTCGAGCGGCCCTTTTTCGTCGATCGGCGGCCGGTTGATGTCCGCGCCGAGCTGCTCCGCGGCCTCGGCCAGCGTCTTGAGCGGCCGCGTCACCCAGCGCACGGCGACGAGCGTCAGCGCGATCACGGCCACCAGCAGCACGCCGAGGCTGAGCAGCAGCCGGGACGGCAGGTTGGCCGCATCCACCGTCTGCCTCGAATCGAACGTGACGAGCGAGCCATCTTTCAATCGCGCCTGCACCACGAATGAAATGACCGGCGCCCCGATGCCGGGCCCCTGCCCGCCCATCATGCCGGGGCCCATGCCTCCGCCCATCATGCCCTGCCCACGGCCGTAGCCCGGTCCTGGGCCAGACCCTGGTTCTGGTCCATAGCCCGGCCCTGCGCCGGCGCCTGGTCCTGGTCCATAGCCTTGACCCGGGCCCTGCCCGGGGCCGCGACCCTGCGGCCGCCATGCCGGCGCATCCGCGACGACGACCACGAGCGGCCACTCGTCGCCCAGCACGCGGCGCAGAACGCCGGCGAACCGCGCCGCCCGGTCCTCTTTCTCGGGATCGACGGCCTGCGGACGGGCCAGCGGCGGCGCGGCGAGCGAAATATGCAGCGGCGGCGAATCGATGACGCTCACGATCCTGTTGCGCTCCGCCGGCGCCATCGAATCGAGCAGCTTGCACGATGTCGGCGATGCGCTGGGCCGAGCGCATGCCCATCGCGCGCAGCATGATCTCGCCGCGCTCCCGCCAGTGGATCGCGAAGCTCAGCAACTGCGCCACCACCAGCCCGCCCAGCAGGATCAGCACCATGCGGCAGAACAGCGATCGCGGCAGCAGGCGCATCATTTTTCCACCTCGACCGCCACCGCGAACACGTAGCCTTCGCCGCGCACGGTCTTGATGATCGACGGCTCGTTCGCGTCCTCGCCGAGGCGATGGCGCAGGCGGCTCACCTGCACGTCGATGCTGCGGTCGAACGGCGACGCATCGCGCGAGAGCATGAGATCGATCAACTGGTCGCGGTTCAGCACGCGGTTCGGATGCGCGAGAAACACCCTGAGCAGCTTGTACTCGGTGCCGCTCAGCGCCACCACCACGCCCGTCGGGCGACGCAGGTTGCGCGTCGCGACGTCGAGCGTCCAGCCGGCAAACCGCAGCGTGCGCGCGGCGTCGGGCTGGAGATTCTCCGGCAGCGTGCGCGTGCGCCGCAGAATGCTCTTGATGCGCGCGAGCAGCTCGCGCGGATTGAAGGGCTTGGGCAGATAATCGTCGGCGCCCATTTCCAGGCCGACGATGCGATCGGTTTCCTCGCCGCGCGCGGTGAGCATGATGATCGGAACCGCCGAGCGCGAGCGCACGTCGCGGCACAGCGTGAGCCCGTCGTCGCCCGGCAGCATCACGTCGAGCACGACGATGTCCGGCTGCGCCGCTGATCGAACGCCGCCCACATGCCCTTGCCGTCGCCCACCGCGGTGACCCGGTAGCCGTTCTTCTGCAGGTAGTCGCGCAGCAGGGTGCGAATTTCCAGGTCGTCGTCCACGACAAGCACGTGATCTTGCGCATTCATAGTGTCTATATACCGCCGCGATGACCCGAACGGGAAGAAAATTGTATCGCAGTGTAACAAGCCGCCCCGGTGACAGACTGCGATACAAAAATGGCGTTGCATGACATCCTGCCGTTACGTCCGGGTGCTTAAATCCATCCTGCCACGGCGCTTGCGCTCTCCTCTTGCGGGCAGCGCAGACCCCGCGCAGGCAACTTTTACTTAACGTATGGAGATCGATCATGAGAAACACTCG
>CAVTHV010000022.1:0-11572 GCA_963734595.1 uncultured beta proteobacterium | reverse complement strand
CTTCGGGCTATGCACCGGTGTGCATCGGCACCACCACCAGCGCGCGCATGGAGCGTTTTACCCAGCCGCTGATGAAGGAATACGGCGTGCGCATCGTCATCGGCAAGGGCGGGCTGTTCGCCGCGTCGGCCGCGGCGTTCAAGGAACTGGGCGGCGTCTATCTTGCGATCATCGGCGGGGCGGCCGCGCTGGAAACCACCTGGATCGAGCAGATCGAGGATGTCGATCTCGACGATCTCAACCCCGAGTCGCTGTGGAAATTCCGCGTGAAGGGCTTCGGGCCGCTGCTGGTGGCGATGGACAGCCAGGGCGGCAACCTTTACACCCAGGTGAACACGGCGGCACGCGGCAAGCGTGCTGCTGCGCTCGCTTCGCTTGGAGTCAAGAGCAATTAGCCGCCAAGGCCGCCAAGAACGCCAAGGTAAAATCAAATTTGGTCACCGCGGTTTTCTAACAATGAGCGGCAAGGAGAAAGGTGGATTGGCAATTATCGGATTCCGGCTCACCTTGGAATAGCACCCCGAGTAAATCAATTTCTTGTTTTCCTTGGCGTTCTTGGCGGCCTTGGCGGCTATAAAAATTTATGAAAAAACTCAAAACTGACATTCTGATCCTCGGTTCCGGCGGCGCCGGGCTGTTCGCCGCGCTGCATGCGCATCAGGCCAACCCCAAGCTCTCGATCACGGTCGCGGTGAAGGGCCTGCTCGGCAAATGCGGCTGCACGCGCATGGTGCAGGGTGGCTACAACGTCGCGCTGGCCGCGGGGGACTCCGTCGAGCGGCATTTCATGGACACCATCGAGGGCGGCAAGTGGCTGCCCGACCAGGACCTCGCGTGGACGCTGGTCGAGACTGCCGTCGAGCGCATCCACGAACTGGAGAACGAGCTGGGTTGTTTCTTCGACCGCAATCCCGACGGCACCGTCCACCAGAAAGCGTTTGCGGGCCAGACCTTCGACCGCACCGTGC
Source organism: uncultured beta proteobacterium (assembly GCA_963734595.1). Taxonomy (GTDB): domain Bacteria; phylum Pseudomonadota; class Gammaproteobacteria; order Burkholderiales; family SG8-41; genus CAKKQX01. The sequence goes on along the minus strand of CAVTHV010000022.1, from coordinate 10,604 downwards.
ACAAGGGCGACCTGACCGGCATCGAGATCATCAACCGCCTCGCCGAGCAGGTGTGGTCGCGCGGCATCGGCCGCCTCGAAGAGCACCGGGCAGTGGAATTCATCAAGAACAAAAACGGCGATGCGCTCGCCGGCGTGCTGATGATCGACATGCGCAGCGGCGAGTTCGTGCTGGTGCAGGCGCAGACGGTGCTGCTCGCCACCGGCGGCGGCCCGACCATGTACAAGTACCACACGCCGTCCGGCGACAAGACCTGCGACGGCATGGCGATGGCGCTGCGCGCGGGGCTCACGCTCCGCGACATGGAGATGGTGCAGTTCCATCCGACCGGCCTGATCGCCGGGCCGCATACCCGCATTACGGGAACCATTATCGAAGAGGGCCTGCGCGGCGCCGGCGGCCAGCTGCTCAACGGCGACGGCGAGCGCTTCATGCACCTCTACGACGAACGCGGTGAGCGCGCCACGCGCGACATCGTCAGCCGCGGCATGTACGACCAGATGCGCCAGGGCAAGGTCGGCCCGCGCGGCGGGCTGTATATCACCATGCGCCACCTCGATCCGGTGATGGTACGCAAGATGTTCAAGGGAATGGTCGAACGCTGCGCCGACTGCGGCTTCGATCTGGTGTCGGGGCTGGTCGACGTCGTGCCCACCGCGCACTATATGATGGGCGGGGTCGTGTTCCGGACTGATTGCACCACCGATCTGCCCGGCCTGTTCGCCGCGGGCGAGGATTCGGGCGGCGTGCATGGCGCCAACCGCCTGGGCGGCAACGGCGTCGCGAATTCGACGGTGTTCGGCGGTATTGCCGGCGATTCCATGCCGCGCTGGATCGCGGCCAACGGCGGCTTCAGCGAGCCGGATGCGGCCGCCGTCGACGAGGCGCTGGCGCGCTGGCGCGCGCCGCTCGGCAAACCCGCGGGCGATCTCAACACGATCCGCGAAAAACTCTATGACCTGATGTGGGACGATGTCGGCATCGTGCGCGACGCGGCGGGACTGAAGCGCGCGGAAGGCGCGCTCGACGAACTCGAGGCGCAGCTCGATGCAACCGGCGTCGCGGAAGCCAACCTCGCCTTCAACCTGACCTGGCACGACTGGATGAACCTGAAAAACCTCATCCTCGTTTCCAAGTCGATCCGTTTTGCGGCGATGGCGCGCGAGGATTCGCGCGGCGCGCATTATCGCTCCGACTTTCCGGAGGTGCGCGATCTCGAAAACTCCCGCTACACCTGCGTGACCTGGAAAGACGGGCGCTTCGACAGCGCCACGCGCCCGGTAAAATTCACCCGCGTCAAGCCCGGTGAATCGCTGCTCAACGCGACCTGAACCCGGCGCGGCAGCTGTATCAGCAGTTGGTGATTGATTTTTCCGGGACGGTGGCGGAGACTCGCTATCCGATGCAAGTCTTGTTTTGAACAAAGGGGAGGGGAATCATGGCCAGTTCTGTTGCGCGTGCGGTTCGTTGCACATTCGGTGTCGTCGTAACCCTGGGCGGTATGCTGGCGGCAGCCGCTCCTGCGCTGGGCCAGCAATATCCCACGCGGGCGATTCGCATGGTGCTGCCGTTTCCGGCTGCCGGCGGCAGCGATCTCATTGCGCGCATCATTGCCCAGAAATTCTCGGCGCAACTCGGCCAGCAGGTCGTTGTCGACAACCGCGCAGGCGCCAGCGGCAACATCGCGGCCGACATCGTCGCCAAGGCGCCCGGCGACGGTTACACGGTGTTGTTTGCCAACTCGTCGCTGTCGATCAGCCCCGCAATCTACAAGAAGCTAAGTTACGACCCGGTGCGCGACCTGACGGCGATTTCGATGGCATCCTCGTATCCTTTCACGCTGGTCGCGCATCCGGCGCTGCCGGTGAAGAGTGTCAAGGACCTGATCGCGCTCGCCAAGTCCAAACCGAACGCGCTCGATTATTCGTCGGCCGGCACCGGCACGATGTCGCACATGGCCATGGAAATGCTGCGCGTGAATACCGGCACGCGCATCACGCATCTGCCGTACAAGGGTGCCGCGCCGGCGACGGTCGCGCTGCTGACCGGCGAATCGCAGGTGGCATTCATCGTGATGCCGGTCGCAGCGCCGCTAATCAATGCCGGCAGGCTGCGCGGGCTCGGTGTTGCCGCGAAAACGCGCTCGGCGGTGGTTCCGAATGTACCGACAATAGAAGAGGCCGGCGTGCCGGGCATACTCGCGCTGCAATGGAACGGCCTGTTCGTGCCGGTCAAGACCCCGCAGGCCGCGCAGGACAAGCTGTACCGCGAATGGGTGGTAGCCGTGAAGTCACCCGAGGTCTCGAAGCGCATCCGTGATCAGGGTGCCGAACCCGGCGGCAACACGCCGGCGGAATTTTCGGCGTTTTACAAGGCTGAAACGGCGAAGTGGGCGGATGTCGCGAAGCGTTCGGGCACAAAAGTCGATTAAACACCGGAACCGTTGCCACCATGCCGAAGTTATCACTGGATGCGCTGACCGATCTCGCCGCCCGCGGACTCAAAAAAGCCGGCGCGTCCAGGTCCATGGCAAGGGCGACCGCGCAGGCGCTGGTCGCCGCCGAGATGGAGGGGCTCGCGACGCATGGCGTGTCGCGCGTTGCGCTTTACGCGCAGCATCTGCGTGAAGGCCGCGCCGACGGCAAGGCGAAGGCGAAGGTCATCCGGAGAAAGGGCGGCGCCTGCCTTGTCGACGCCCGTGGCGGCCTTGCGTATGAAGCTGTCGCGATGGCTGCAAAAGAAGCGATCAAGCGTGCCAGGCGTTATGGCGTCGCATTCAGTGGCGTCACCAACAGTCATCACCTTGGCGCCGCGGCTTATCACCTTGCGCCGGTCGCTGAAGCGGGTCTGGTGGGTCTGGCGTTCACCAATTCGCCGTCGGCGATCAACGCCTGGGGCGGCAGGAAGCCGTTCTTCGGCACCAATCCCATTGCCGCGATTTTTCCGAGAAGGGACGCCGCTCCCATCGTGGTCGATCTCTCGCTCACCGAGGTCACGCGCGGCAAGATCATGCTCGCGGCGAAGGAGGGCAAACCCATACCGCTTGGTTGGGCGGTGGATCGTGACGGCCATCCGACCACCGACGCCAAGGCGGCGCTCACTGGCAGCCTCACCGCGATCGGCGGCGTCAAAGGCACTGCGCTCGCGCTGATGGTGGAAGTACTGTGCGTGGCGCTGACCGGTGCCGCGTTCAGCTTCGAGAACGATTCCTACTTCGAGCCCGGTCGCGCGCCGCGCATCGGTCACGCCCTCCTTGCCATCGATCCGGGTGCGCTGGCGGGCACGGATTCGTATTTCTCGCGCCTCGAGACCATGATTTCGGCGATGCTCGCCGATGCCGGCGTGCGCCTGCCCGGCGCGCGCCGTCATCAGTCCGTCGCCAGGGCGCGGGCGGAAGGCCTGGAAATTTCCGACGCGCTGCACGAGGAACTTCGGACCCTGGCCGCATAAAGGAAGCTTCGGCGCGGCGCGAATTTTTCCCGCCGGTCTGGAAAAGTCCGCATGACGGAATTCCGTGCCGGGCCAGCGTCGAATAACGCGCGCCGGTTTCATATGCTGAGACCGTGTTCTTCCCATGCGGCGCTGATCTCGCTATATTGTCCAAGTTGGATTTGACCCCGCATTCCGCATTCATCCGCTGACCATCACCCGAGGACGCTGACCGATATGTACAACCTTCACCTTACCGCGGAGCAATTGGAGTTTCGCGACACGCTGCGCGATTTTGTAGAAAGGGAAGTCAAACCCGTTGCGCTGCAATCCGCCCGTCTGGAGCCGTTCGAGAAGCCGCTGCTGACGGACCTGCTCGACCAGGCCTCGCAAATGGGTTTGCGCACGCTTGCGCTCTCCGAGGAAGCCGGCGGTGCGGGCGCCGATACCCTGACCGCGTGCATCCTGCTGGAAGAACTTGCCGCCGGCGACGTGGATATTGCGGCCGTGCTTGCGCATACCGCGGGGCTGGCCCAGGTTTTTGGCAGGCTGATGACGCCCGCGCAGCGCACCCGTTTTCTCGAGAAGTTCGCCGAGGACGACAAGTATCATCTCGCGTTCGCGGGCCGTGATCCGGGCACCGGGGTCGGCTGGTGCTATCACCAGCCGCTGGCGGACGAGGACGGGCCCGGACTGGTCGCGGTAAAGCAGGGCAACGAATGGATCATCAACGGCACGGTCGCCTTCGTCGCGAATGCGCCGGTTGCGAAGCTGTTCGCGGTCCAGGCGCGCACCGACCCGAAAAAAACCGGCATGAACGGCCTCAGCACGTTGCTCGTGCCGCGGGATACGCCGGGCCTGACGGTACGCGAGCCCGCGAAGGCTGTCGGAGAAAGCATCCGCTGGCACCACGGGGCAGGCGCCGGCGTGGTGTTCAAGGACTGCAAGGTCCCGGCGGATCACCTGCTCGGCAAGGAAGGGCAAAGTCCTTTCGCCGGAGGCGCGGAAGCGGCGCGCAGCGTGCCGCTGATGGCTGCTGTCAACCTCGGGGTCGGCAGGGCCGCGTACGAGGCTGCGGTGGATTACGCAAAATTGCGGCGCCAAGGCGGCCGGAACATCATCGAGCACCATGCCATCGGCCTGAAGCTGGCCGACTGCACGATCAGGCTGGAATTGGCGCGCAACATGATCTGGAAGGCCGCCTGGGCCGCCGACCATCCGGAGGCTGTCGCCGATCGCAGCGTGTCCGATCTGCCGTTCCACATTATTGCGCGGGTCTATACGGCGGAAGCGGTCCAGGAAGTTGCGCTGCAGTCTGCCGAGTGCTTCGGCGCCATGGCCGTCATGCGCGATATGCCGCTGCAGAAATACGTGCACGACGCGAAAGTCTTCCTGCACTCCGCAGACAGCGACGAAGCGACGAAACTCGGCATCACCGAGGCGGTGTCCGGCTATCAGCGGCCGCTGGCGGCATAGATAGGGATGAGCGCAGAGAAATGTAGGATGAAGGGGGGAAAGTTGCAAATCGTGCATCGTAGAAGCAACAGCCTTTATTCGATTTGCCATTCACCTTTTACCATTCACGGATTTTTTGGGAGTTGAAATGGATTTTTCACTGAATGAGGAGCAGCGCGGCTGGCAGATGGAGGCGCGCAAATTCGCGGAGGACGAGATCCGCCCGATCTCGCTCAAACGCGACCAGATCGAAGGCGGGTTCGAGCCCTGGGACTGGGACATCATGGAGAAGGGTTCGAAACTCGGCTTCCGCACGCTGGCGGTGCCCAAGGAATGGGGCGGGCCCGGCGCGGACTTCGTGACGCAAGCGGTGGTGATGGCGGAACTCGCCAAAGCCGACAGCGCCATCTCCAAGGCGTTCAGCCAGAACTGGAAGTGGAGCCATCTCATCGCGAACGCGTGCAGCCAGGACCAGAAGGAGCGCTTCCTGAAACCGTTTCTTGCAGACCACCGTTATGTGATGGGCCGGGGCATCACCGAGCCCAATGCCGGGTCGGACAACCGCATGCCGCCCGAGAACGACCCCAAAGCCGGCTACCGGCTGCGCGCGGTGCGCGACGGCGACGAGTGGGTGCTCAATGGCGAGAAGTGCTTCATCGCGAACGGCAGCGTGGGCTCGCTCTTTTTCGTGGACGCGCGCACCAATCCGGATGTCAACATCAAGCAGGGCGGCACGCTGTTCATGGTGCCGAAAGGCACGCCCGGCTTCCGCATCGGCAAGGTGTTCAACAAGCGCGGCTGGCGCTTCTACCAGAATGCCGAGCTGATATTCGAGAACGCGCGCGTGCCGCACGCCAACATCGTGGGCGATGTGGGCACCGGGTCGGTCAAGGCGGGCAAGGGGGACACCACCGGCGGCGATCTCTTCGGCGACCTCGAACTCGCCGCGAATGCGATCGGCGTCTGCGACGATGCGATCGAGATGTCGATGAATTTCACGAAGGCGCACAAAAAGGGCGGCAAGCTCCTGAAAGACCATCAGCTGATTCAGCTCAAGATCCACGAAATGCACATGCTCACCGAGGCATTGCGATCGTTCGTGATGCGGGTTGCCTGGATGCATGACCAGGGCACGCATTCCGGCAACGCCGGCCTCGTGATGAATTATTCGACCGATATCATTCTGCGCGTGACGCGACTCAACATGGAAATTCACGGCGCCGAGGGTTGCCTGATGAATGCGCGCGTCGACAAGCTCGTGCGCGACGCGATGGTCTGGACGCACCTTGCCGGCGACACGGTGCAGCGGGTCAAGGTGCTCAAGCGGATCAAATAAGCCGCGGACTGGCGCCGGGGGGCCTCCCTGCGCCGGAATCGTGCCGGCGCATCACGCGTTTCGTTTTGCAGGGACCTTTAGGCAGGAGGAGAGCAGACCATGGATGTGAAATCGACGCTTACGGTCATCAATCAGGCGGAAATTCCGGGGCGGCGCGGCGTGACGGACGGCCAGACCTACCAGCGGCTGATCGGATGGCCGGAAGCGACAGAGACCGACCGCGTCCGCATCGGCCGCGCGACTTACAAGCCGGGCACCTACGAGCAGCTCCACTGGCACCCGATCGAAGCATGTTATTACGTGGTTTCGGGGCATGCCACGGTGCGGAACTTCGAGGGCAAAGAATTCGAAGTCGGCCCCGGTTCGGTCATCTACGCGCCGGCCGGAATCGCGGGCGCCCACGAATGGGAAGTCAAGGAGTCGCTCGAGCTGCTCGACATCCGCGCCACCAATGAAACCAACCGCAAAATCCAGTTTACGGTGGACAAGAAAACCAAGCGGTCTTACATCGATCTGGAAGATCTCGCCTATCGCGAAGCGATCAGCTTCAAGTCGCATTACTAGGGCGGAACGATAAACCATAAGTCGTAAGCAGTAAGCAGCAAGCGGCAAGCAGTAAGTCGTAAGCGGGGCAACAACAGACCGGGTCCAACGGCTCACTGCTCACGCACCATCTCAACAAGATATGAACCACGACCCACGACCGCAAACACAATGACTAGTAAAGTAAAGCGCGTCGACGTGCACAGCCACGTGCTGCCGAAAGAAATCATGGAGGCGATCCGCGAGCGGCCGCGCGACTTTCAGATGCGCGTCGAAGGAGCGGGCGAGAAAGAGACCTTCATCCGCGACGACAAGCACTCGACGCCGGTCTACGCCGAGTTTCACGATGCCGACGCCAAGGTCGAGGGCATGGACCGCAAGGGCATCGACATCTCGGTGATCTCGGTGACGCCGGTGGTGTTCTTCTACTGGCTGGATGCCGACGCGGGGTTGGCCGCGGCCCGCCTGATGAACGACGGCATTGCGCGCATGGTGGCGGCGCGGCCCGACCGGCTGCGCGGCATGGCGACGCTGCCCATGCAGGATCCCGATGCCGCCGTCACCGAGCTCGAGCGCGTGGTGAGGGAGCACGGTTTCCGGTCGATCGAGCTCGGCTGCCGGGTGCGGGGACAACTGCTCGCAGAGCCGCGGTTCCGCCCGGTGCTGAAGCGCGCGCAGGAGCTGGGGGTGTTCATTTTCACCCATCCCTACGTCGCCGGCGCCCTGCCTCCCGATCTGGCCTGCTATTACCTCGGCAACCTTGCCGGCATCCCTCTCGACACCGCGCTGATGGCTGCGCACCTCATGTTCAGCGGCGCCATGGACGAGCTGCCTGACCTGAAGATCATTCTTGCCCACGGTGGCGGCTATCTGCCGTACCAGATCGGGCGTCTCGAACACGGATACCAGGTGCGCAAGGAGCCGAGAGCGAACTCGGCCAGTTCCCCGCTCGCATTGCTGCGGCGGTTTTATTTCGATGCGCTTACCCACGATGCCGATGCATTGCGTTTCCTGGTGGGAAAAGCGGGTGCCGATCGCGTGACGATAGGCACCGATGCGCCTTTCGACATGGCCGAGGACGACCCGGTGGCGATGATCAACGCGCTGCCCGGGCTTACCGATGAGCAGCGCGAGCGGATCCTGGGTTTGAATGCGCTCGAATTGCTCGGAGAATGAACATCATGTTGCAACCACCGATGGAACCTCAAAGCTTTAGCCACAGAGAACACGGAGAACACAGAGAAAAAACAACGGAATGCGATGCTTGTTTGATTTTGTTAAATAATATTTTTAGGGTTCTCTGTGTTCCCTCTTTTCTCTGTGCCCTCCGCGCCTCATCCCTCGGGTTTCATCACCATGAAACCGGAAATTCTTGTCCTCGCATCGATCTATCCACCGGCGATTGCCGAACTGGAGCGCGAATTCACCGTGCACAAGCTGTGGACCGCCGCGGATCCCGACGCGTACATGAAAGAGGTGTCCGGGCGCGTGCGCGGGCTGGTGACGACGGGACTCGTCGGATTCGGCCGCCGCCATCTCGACGCGCTGCCGAAGCTGGAGATCATCGCCTGCTTCGGCATCGGCCACGAAGGGATGGACCTGGCGGCGGCACGGGCGCGCGGCGTCGTCGTGACCAACACGCCAATCGCCATCGCGCAGTCCGTGGCGGATCTTGCGATGGGGCTCATCATCGCCGTCATGCGCCGGATTTGCGAGAGCGACCGTTTTGTCCGCGCCGGCAAATGGCCGGCCGGGCCGTTTCCTATGGGCAGGGAACTGGCAGGCAAGACCTGCGGCATTATCGGCATGGGGAAAATAGGCAGTGCAATTGCGAAACGGGCGGAAGTGTTTGGCATGTCCGTGTGCTACCACGGCCCCCGACAGAAGCGGGATGTCGCCTATCCCTATTATGCCGATCTTGAAAGCATGGCGCGGTTATCGGATTGCCTGGTCGTAGCCTGTCCGGCAACGCCGGCGACGCGCAACTTGATCGACGCGCGCATCCTCGATGCGCTGGGTCCGGAGGGGTTTCTCATCAATGTGGCGCGCGGTTCGGTAGTCGACGAGCAGGCGCTGATCGGCGCGTTGAAGCACGGACGGATCGCAGGGATGGGGACGGACGTTTTCTGGGACGAGCCGCGGGTGCCCGCGGAACTGATCGGGATGGATAACGTCGTGATCGTTCCGCACATCGGCTCGACCACCCGCGAGATTCGCGAAGAGCGCCAGGCAAAACTGCTGGCGAACCTGCGCGCACATTTTTCCGGCAAGCCGGTGCTCACGCCGGTACATCGCGATAGCGGAAAAATGACGCGTTTCGCGCGCAGTGCGCGGGCGATCGCGTAGCGAGGCAGAAAATATTGCAGCCCGTTGTTTTTATTATGTTTTATTGATGTGCGCCGTCAGCGCGCGCTTTCGCATGCGCGCGAGAACCACGCTCAACGCGACGCCGATCAGGCACAAGGCGCTGATGCCGACGAAACCCCAGGTGAAGGTTCCGGCACGGTCTTTGACTACGCCCAGCGCGTAGGCGGTGAAGAAGCCGCCAAGATTCGCGAACAGGTTGCTGAATCCGGTCGTCGTGCCCGCGATGCGCTGTCCCAGCACTTCCATCGGCACGAAAAACAGCGGCCCGAAATAGAATTGCAGGAAAATCGAATTGACCGCGATGACGAGCAGCAGCAGCGGAATCGATTCGACCACGACGAGCAGCGTGGAGGTGCAGGCGAGAATAGTGAGCGCGCCGCCGATCACGAGCGGCGGATTCCTCAGGCGGTCCGACACGTAGCCGCCGAGCGTGTTCGACGGTGCCGTGAATGCCGCGCTCATCGCCACCACCAGGCCCGCGGTCTGCAGCGAGAACCCGCGATCGGCGACTAGCAACGACGGCAGCCAGAAATTGAATGCCATCACCACGAGAAGCGCACGAGCTGCAGCCAGCTGCACACCCACATGATCGGATAGCGGAAGCGCTGGAACGCATCGATCAGCCGAGACGTGCAGCCGCTGCTGGCGCGGCTTGTCCCGGGCGAATACGCCGTAAACGAATGCCATGGCTATGCCCACGCGGCAAAAGAGACGAATGCGGCCGCCACCCGTAATGGGCCGTGAGAAACGGGCCTGCGAGCGACAGCACGACGGTGCCCCCGACACCGCCGAGCATGAACAGGCTCATCGCGGTGGCGCGGCGCTCCGGCGGAAACCATGACGCCAGCAGCGCGAGACCCGGCGCGAACAGCAGCGCGCGAAAGGCGCCGGCACGCACTGGATGACCAGCGCGATCCAGAACGCGTGGACCAGTCCGAAACAGCGACAGCGCCGACCAGCCGACAGCCCGATGAAGAACAGCCGCTGGGGTCCGAGGCGATCGGAGAGAAAGCCCGAGGGATCTGCGCGAACGCATAGCTCAGCATCGCCGACGGCCGAGAGCATCCCTCCCTGCGTAAAGCTCATCTCCAGATCGTCGCGGATCAGCGGCAGCAGCAGCGGAATCGCGACTGAAAGTGAGACCGTGCACAACCTGGCCCAACACCACGAGCGCGACGGTGTTGACCCTATCGCGGTTCAGGGTGCTCGCGGCCACCGTGATGTTCGGGTTTGTGCTCATGGCTGACCCTCAGCAATCCTGCCGGTGCGGGGTCATGCGGAGGGGAACTGGGGGAAACCCGGCGCAACATTAACATCCACCGGTGCGCCGGAAATTGCGTTAAATCAAGTTATTTCACACTGGAATGCGGTGAATTAAATTTGACCTGCGATAGACGAAGGTGGGTGTGCCGCACGAACTGCGCGGCGCATTTGTCCCCGCGTTTTCCCGCTTGCGGCGTTTCTGCCTATTTTT
>CAVTHV010000021.1:0-61611 GCA_963734595.1 uncultured beta proteobacterium | reverse complement strand
ATGCATTCACGCACCCCAGGTGCGCAAAGCGAGGACCGGCATTATACCTGAAGTTGGAGAACTTTCAAATGCTTACATCGGGCACGGCGCCACGCTGGCGCCGCCTCTTCAGAAAACCAGGGCAAGTGCGCTGGAAACGCGGTAATCACCAGTCTCGCGGGTGCCCACTGACTGCAAGATCCGGGCAACGTCGAAACGCAGGCTGATGTTGGGTTTGAAGCCAAAACGCACACCCGCGCCGGTGCTGGCCAACGAAGCACGCGTCAATTCGCCCGGGAGGGGATCGTTGCGCTCCACCGCGGCAAAATCGTAAAAGCCCAGCAGCCGCGTGCGGTATTTGTCGTTCAGGCCGATTTTGGATGACAGGTCCGGCGTATAGACCTCTAGCTGGCCCGAGTAACCGCGATCGCTCGCCGCTTCCCGCAGCAGGTAGCCGCGCACGGAATCGGGCCCGCCGACACCGAACTGTTCGCCGGAGACCAGGGCATCGCTGCTGTACTGGGCGTTGAATACCGCCCTCGCCTGCCATTCGTTGCGAAACGCATGCACATAGTTCGCGCCGAAGCGGAGGATCCTGTAGCTGGCCGTCGCCCCGAATCGAGAATTTTTGAAATCCTGCATCGGTACCGTCGTTGCCACCGGGGATGTTTGCCGAAAGGGCGCCGTAGAATCCCAGTTCGCCCGCGGCCATGCGCAATAGCCCGCTGTATCCGATGCTTGCCGGATGGATAGTGATATCAGGCACCAAACCCTCGTTGGCAATCAGCACCTGGTTTTTGAATGCGCGGTAATCCAGTCCGAAACTCAGCTTCTGCTCGACCTCGCCCCAGCGCGGCAGGTAATAATTCCAGCGCGCGCCAAAGATATCGCCGCTGCCGCTCACGTTAAACAGGCCCTGCACGGTTCCGGAATCAGTGTCGGAATGGCCGGCAATCAGATCGAGGGAACTGTTGAGATTGTAGAAGGGCATGCGGTAGCCGACGCCGTAGATGCTAACCGCGCTCTCGTTCGTGGGTGACGTCACGTACTGCGCGGTCAGCGTATCGTCGCGATTGGTCAGATTGGTATGCTGGAAACCGATGCCGCTACGCAGGTAGCCCGTTTCCGAGGTGCCAGTGTCGTCCAGAGACAGGATGGCGCGCCAGGGTTTGCTGTCGTCGACCTTGACGTTGACGTCGACCTCGTCCTCTTTGCTGCCGGAACGCAACAGCACATTGGTCTGCTTGACCGGATGCTCGCTGAGAATCTGCAGATTGCGGGCGATGTCATGGGTATTGGGCGTGCCCCCCTCCTTCACCGTCGGGAGGCTGTTGCGCACATTTGCCAAATCGAATTGGGTGTTGCCTTCCACCATGACTTTACCGACGCGCGCTTCGACGACGCGGAACTGCACCACGCCGTTGGTAATATCCTGTTCGGGTAACACAACCCGCACAACGCCATAGCCACGCGCACGGTAGGCCTGCTCCACGGCTTCCAGCGCGCGCTGAATATCGGCGAAGTCTTTTTGCTCGCCGGTATACGGGGCGACAATGCGCTCCAGTTCCTCGTTGGGCAACAGGGAGTTACCACTGATGGCGTAACGCTGAATTGCAAATTTCGGGGACGGCAACGGAGCGTCCTGCGCACCTGCGCCGCCGCTCAGCAGCACCAGTAGCATGACGATCCCCGCAAGCACTACATTCTGTTTCTTGTTTTTCATTCCCACCCGTATTCCGGTTCATCTTACCGCCGCTGCGCGCGGAGGAGAGCAAGCAGCTAGTCTTCTGTTTTTATTATACTTTACGGTTCTGGTAACGCCAAGCCACGATCAGCCTGTGAAAAACATGCCGGCGGCAGGATGGCGCGAGGTTAGTTGCACACCTGTGGCCGGTCTTTTTCCTTCTCGTCTTCGTTTCCCAGGTTGTTGTCGCCCTGCATTGGCAGCCCCCCTACCAGTGTGTCGACCGAAGCCAGAAGCGTGGTGTTGACGATCTGCTCGATCTGCGGCGGCAAGGCGGTACCAGTGGCATTACCATAAGTCACCAGCAGATTCTGCCCCAGGATGGCCGCCAAACCACCCGCCGTAAAACCGGTGTTGGTCGGGGGATCATAAACCAGATTTTCCACGCCGTTGACGAAAAATCCGCCATTCGACAGATTGGCCAGGCTGAGATAGATCGTGGTTGGCGCTGCTGCTGCAATCTGGGCATAAGCGCCCGACCCGCTGCCGGCGGTTATGTGGGCGGTGCCGCCGAGCGTCTGCACTACGTCCGGATTTCCATACATCCGCGCGTAGGCGCCGCTGCCGCTGCCGCCCTTGACCACCACGTCGCCACCCGTCGCCACCGCCAGACTGCCGCCGGTGCTCGCCAGCTCGGAGTAGGCGCCGCTACCGCTGCCACCCTGCACCGTCAGCGCATTGCCGGCGATCACGCCGAGTTGGCCAGCGCTGACCGTGACCGGCGCTGCCCCGGCGACCACGTTGATGTTGGTGCCGATCAGGCTCATGCTGGGAGCGTTGACGTTGAGTGCCGAGGCCGAACTGAAATTGAGATCGCCGCCGCCGGAGTAGAGCTCCAAGTTGCCGCTGCTCAGCGCAAGGCTGCGACCGACCGTCATGCCGGCGTCTGCCAGCAAGGACACACCCGTGGTGGGACTGAGCGCGAAGGTGCCACCGCCGAAACTCATGCTGCCGCCTGCCGCATTGATCGCTGCGGAACTGCCGCTAAAGCTGATGCTGTCGATCTGCAGGTTGCCGGCGTTGTAGATTCCGACTTCTCCGCCGCTGGGCGCAACCGTCAGTTGCCCGACCTGGGTTTCGACAGGATTGGCCAGGCTACCGATACCGGTCGCGCCTTGCAGGGTCGCCTGGGCGCCGATGATGTCCGCGCCCGTATGGTTGTCGAGGATCGCGCCGCCGCTGCTGATCAGGCTGACCGTGCCCGCGCTGCCGGCATTGATCGCACCGGAAGTGCTCAAGGTAATATCGCCGGTGGAACGGATATCGACTGCGCCTCCCGCCGTGGTCACTGAATCCAGAGACAGCGGGCCGGTCGTGACCAGGGTAATGTTGCCATTGCCGGAAGAACCGCCCATGAAATAATCGATAACGTTGCCCGGCTGGTTAAGGCTGATCGCGCCGCTCGCTGCCGCATTGATACCACCGGTGATACTGCCACCGGTCTGGCTGATCGAGGTGCCGCGCACGTTGAGGAAGGCAGAAGTCGGCCCCACCGGGCCGACAAAGGTCAGTGCGCCGCTACCCCCGACGTCATCACCGATAACAAGGCCGCCGCCTCCGGCAGACGACGTATTCAAGCCATCCCAGCCTGTCATCCGGTTCAACTCACCGCTGTCCAGCGCCAGCACGCCACTGCCCGGCCCGGAAGCGCCCAGTTCTATGCCGCGGCCGGCGGTATAGGGCAGTATATCGATGAAGCCGCTGCCGCTCAGCACATTGCCCTGGATGTCCAGGTCATTCGCCTTAAGCAACGGCTCGCGGCCGCTGACGTAGCTGCCACTGGCCAGTGTCAGCGTGCCCGAAGCCAGCAGTTGCACGTTGCCGCTGCCGCCGGACATGCCGGTGAAGATGCTGCCGGTGTTGCCGATGATGATGTTTCCTGTCTGCGCCTCCATGATCACGTCCTGGTTGGGCAGGGGATTGGCCATCGTATAAATGTCCGGCCCGGGCTGGAAAGCGGCGTTGAGCTGAATATCCCCGTTTTCGGCGCGGATGAAATAAGTGCCGGCGGGATTGTTGTTGAAGGTGCCCGCCACATCCTGATCTATGCACGCCAGCACCGTCGGGCCGCAGGGATTGCCGGCGTAAGGTGTGCCGGATAACGATATCGCAATATCACCGGTGGTACCGGTGTTGCGGAAATTGAGAATAGGATCGCCGATCATGGCTATGCGTACGGGGCTTGCCAAGGTGCCTATGCCATTAGTCGCGGTCAAATCGACGTAACCCCCAACTCCCCCATTTAAAGATAGTAGTGATCCAACGCTGGATTGAATAGATCCCAATGTATCCATAATCATCGTCGCGCCGCTGCTACCCGTCGCAGCCAGAGTGCTGCTACCACTCATTGTAATTCCGCCACTGCCTGCGATAGCTTCAAGACGGGCGTTACCGCCATACGAAGAACCTGATCCTCCGGTCGCGGAAACTGTGCTGCTGGCGATGGTGATACCGCCGCTGCCGCTTGGCCCCATCTCGCTCGATCCCCCGGCATACAGCGACAGGGTAGCGTAGCCACCATATGTTGATCCGTTGCCGCCGTTGGCCGCGAGCGTGCTGCCGCTGACCGCGATACCGTTAGCGCCATCCAGTGTGATCTCCCCTCGCCCGCCTTGGACACTGCCATTCCCGCCATAGGCGTTGAGGCTACTGCCGGTGACACTTATAACTCCGGCGCCACTCCCGCTAGAATAAAGATTGATCGCGCCACTGCCGCCATAACCAGAATAGCTTCCACTTCCATTGCCGTTGCCGCCGGTGGCAGTCATGGTGGAACCGGCCACGGCGATGCCTCCGCCGTAGGCAGCGATGTAAATATCCGCATACGCGCCGTTGTTGCCATCGCCACCCGTAGCGGCAATCGTGCTGTGCGTTGACGATCGACGTTGCCATTATTGGCAATCAGCGAGATATCACTGATGCCGCCGTACGCTGGTAGCTGGAGCCGGAGCCACCGACATTGCCACCGGTCGCACTCAGCACACTGCCATTCAAGACCGTAACGCCAGTACCAGCATCGAGGGAAATGGTTGCATCGCCACCTCGATTAGAAGAATAACTGCTTCCTCCCGAGCCACCCACGGCAACCAACGTGCTGTTGTTCACGGTAATGCCGCCATTGATGGTGGAGAGAGATATATTGGCATCGCCCCCGCCACAACAACTACCGCTGCCGCCGGTGGCGGTGATGTTGCTGTTCACGGCAATGGCATTATTTGCGTTCACGTTTATGGTTGCCGCTCCGCCGGATTCACCGCTACCGCCAGTGGCAGACACCGAATTGTTGACGGAAATGTTGCCCGCATTGGCATTGAGGTTCACCGTAGCCGCGGCACCGGAACCATAAGCTGTGACCGAAACCGGCTTAGCCACCGTCAGGTCGCCACTGGTAACGGTGACATTGACGGTAGCGTCGCCGTATCCCGAGGCATCGGCCGTTATCCCGTCGACCCCGTTCACGCTATCGATGGTGAGCGATTGGCCGTTGGTGAATGCGAACGAGTTGCCCGCTTTGCCGGCAAGGGTCTTGACCATGTTCCCCGCGCCCATATCGACATTGCCCGCGCCAGCGTCCGCCAGCAGCGTGTAGGCGGTGACGGGACCTGTGGACACTTGGGTGATACCGTTGCCGGCGATCAGCCACACCTCACCCGACGATGGGTTGAATGCAATCGGGGCCGCGAGATTGATGAGGCCAGTCCCGGAAGAGACCGCGGGGGTGGCAGTGCTGAGGCCGTCCCATCCGGCATAAAGTTTCAGTCCGCCAGTCCCAGAATTCGTTATCGAACCGTTGACCTGAATGTTGTTGTTGGCCAGCAGCGACAGTGTATTGGGCGTCGCCAGATCCGGGGAATTGTCGGCTATCGTGATGTTGCCGAGCTGGGTACCGGAGCCAGAAGTCGTAATGATGGCATTGGAATTAGCACCCAACGGATCCAGCTGGGCCTTAATCGTGCCCCAGGAAATGGTGGAAGGCCCTGCGTTATTCAGGTAAAAGGGTTCTCCATCAAAACTGCCATCGTCAGGTCCGGCAAGGTTGATCGTCACGTCGTTTGGATCCAACAGCAACGTCCCGGACGCGCCATTGGCGGCGCCCAACTTGGCGAGGCCGCGGTAATCAAGGTAATTATGGGCTGATACCTCCGCGAAGCCGCCGTTGCCCGACTGGCTTCCCCCTTTTGCGCTGATGTTGCCGTAAAAGCGTGTCGCGTCGTCCGACCACACGACCACCTTGCCGCCGTCGCCATTCGTGGTCGCGTCCGCGCTGATCGTGGCGTTCGGTCCGACGTAGGTGCGGAACGCATTCTGCACATCCGCGTTTTTGCCCTGGTAGTCGCCGCCGACGAGCACGCTGCCACCGCCGCTCGCTCCATCGGCGCTGATGTTCGCGTTGTCGAGCATACCCACGAGATTGCCGAGCACCTGCACGCTGCCACCCTGCCCCTGGCTGCCGTTGGCCTCGATCGATCCGGAGACGAGCGTCGTGTCGCCCGACTGGACTGTAATGCTTCCGCCCGTGGAACCGTTCGCCGTAGTAACGGAGCCCGCTTCGAGCGTCGCGTTCTTCGTCGCCTTGAGCAGGATATGCCCGCCTTCGCTCACCGCGCTGTCGGCGCGCACCGTGCCGCCCTGGCTGACCAGGCCGGCGTAAATTCCGATGCGGCCCGAGTCGGCCACGATCTGCCCGAGGTTGCGCGCCTGTTCGTTGTCGGCCGTGACTTCGACCCGCAGGTTGGGGGTGCCGGGGTTGACCAGTTCCACGCTCTTGCCGGCGGCCAGCACCACTTCGCCCTGCGGCGTGGTGATGATGCCGGTGTTGGCGACATCCGGCGCCACCAGATACACCTGCCCGCCCTGGCCCGCGGTGATGTTGCCCTGGTTGACGACGCTGCCGGCGCCCGGCACGTCGGTGAATTTCATGCGTCCGGCAAGAAAATCGGCGTTGCTCAGATTGAGGCTCGAGGCGACCAATCCGGCGACGTCGATCTGCGCGCCGGAGCCGAACACGATGCCGCTGGGGTTGAGCAGGAAGACGCGGCCGTTGGACTGCAGGGCGCCGAGGATCACCGAGGGGTCGATGGTGCCGCCGGCACCGATTACGCGGTTGAGCACGGCGCTGGACGCGGATTGCTGGATGAAACGGGTGATTTCATTCGCACCTATTGAAAAGCGCTGCCAGTTGAGGATGGCGTTGGGGCTGTTGGTGATCTGCAGCAGGTTGGCCGCCTGCTGGATGGTCGCCGTGCCGCTTACGACCGTGGGCCCCGTTGGATTGGCGATCGCCGTGCCGGCTGTAAAGCACGAGGCCACAGCCAGCGAAATCAGTTTGGGATTAAGAAAATGCTGCGCGTTTTTCTTGGCCATGATCCGCCCCCATCTTCTCGAATTTTGCGGCTCGCAACACCCTCACCCGGGCTGCCCTGCCGCGCTGGCTAATTATAAGCCTGCTTTGCAGGACAGGGGCATTAAATCACAGGCTCAAAAACCGCCAGGAAGTGTGAGATAAGTCACGGTTTGTGACTGGGCGGTTTATATCAACTACGTTATTCAAAACAATGTAGTCATAGGCTGCTCTACTATGTATGCCGGGGTAGGTCAATTCTCCTATAAAAACGTAGGCGAATTTGATCATTGAGCATTCATTTGTCGATATGTACAGCCAGTCGAACATGCAACTCAGTCGGCGGTTAGAACAATAATGTTATTGCAGTGTTACGGTTACAACCGCTCGACTTTTTTATAGGAGGACGTACAGAGACGCGGATTCTGGTCGCGCCGGCCCATTACCAGCCTTCCATCACCTCGTCCAGCGGGAACGACAGCCCGACGCCGTGCCAGATTTGTGCCACCCGGTGCAGGGCCGGCTCGGCCTTGCGCCGCCACTCGGGATGCATGCCACGCTTGTCGTAGACCTTGAACTCCCCGGGCACACCGGCAGAGGAAAACCGTGCATGCCAGGCCTGTGCCGCGTTCATCATGCGCACGCGGCCATAAGCCACCACCTGCAGATTCCGGCGCGCCAGCAGGCCGGACAGCGCCAGCGCGCAGTGATAATGCTCCCAGTAGCGCAAATACACGTCGAAATAATCCTGCTCCAGCAGGCGCTTCGGGTCGGCACCGGTGGCAATGTTGTCGCGGTACGCCCATTCCTCGATATTGCCGCGCACCGCAAACTTGCCGCTGGGCGGCAGTCCGGTTGATTTCTCGTAAGTGGAAATGCAGGCCGCTACCGGGTGGCGCAGCGTGATCATGTATTCGGCGGCGGGGCCAAATACCGCAGCGAAGAATGCGCCGTGGTAGGCCGCCTTGGTAATTTTCTTGGGTACGGTGACGCGCCCGTCGACCGGGTTCGAACCGGCAAAGAACATTTCCATCATCGTCAGGTATTCCGCCGTCTGCTGCATCATGGCGACATAGCCGTTGTGCTGCTCCGCGAGCAGGAATGGTCCGGCATCGGGAAAACCGTCATGCGCGATCGCGTTCGGCACTTGCATCGGATCGTGGCCCAGCGCGCGAAACAGCTCCTTGGTGAGATACGAACCACCGTGGCGCGGACAACCAACGACGCAGACGAAGCGGTAGCGCTCATGCAGAAGCGCGAGCTTGGCGGGCTGCCCCGTAAGCATGGCCGTCAGCAGTTCGTAGGCGCGCAGGATCGCGCGCTGGCCTTCGGGGTGCTGCATCACTGCGTCGGAAACTGCCTGCGCAGCCTGGATTTTCGCATGGGGATCGGCCGGCATCAGGGTCTCCGACAACTGATCGTGCCATTCGTAATTCTGCCGCCGGCTGGTGATGCGGTCATGCAGGAATTCGATGAATACTGGCGATACCGGCAGCTGCTTGTCGGTGAGCTTGATCTCTACGCCCATGTCTTGTCCATTAGCCGCATCCTTCGGTCAGCGAAAGGGTGATTTGGCGGTAAAGTGATTGCGTGGCGAGGCAACGCCGTCCCGGAACAAGCTATGCATGCCTGGACCTGCCCCTTCACTTCCCGGCCATGCGCTGGCGGCGGGTTTCGGCGAGGCAGATGCCGGCGGAAACCGAGACGTTGAGGCTTTCGACCGCCCCCAGCATCGGAATGTGCGCGAGCTCATCGCAGCTCTCGCGCGTGAGGCGCCGCAAACCCTCTCCTTCCGCGCCCAATACCCAGGCCAGCGCGCCGGTGAGCCCCATCGAATACAGTTCCTGCTCGCCTTTCTCGTCGGCGCCCATCAGCCAGATTTCGCGCTCTTTCAGCTCGCGCATGGTGCGCGCGAGATTGGTGACCGCAAAATAGGGCACGGTCTCGGCGGCGCCGCTCGCGACCTTGGCCACCGTGGCGTTGATGCCGACCGCGCGGTCCTTGGGTGCAATCACGGCATGCACGCCCATCGCGTCCGCCACCCGCAGGCAGGCGCCCAGGTTGTGCGGATCGGTCACGCCGTCGAGTATCAGCAGCAGCGCCGGCTCGGTCAGGCGGTCGAGCACGTCATCGATATGCGTCGGCAGCTGCACCGGCTCGGCGCGCGCCGCCACGCCCTGGTGGCGCGCGTTGCCGGTCAGGCCGGCCAGGCGCTTGTCGTCGACCAGCATGACGCGCACGCCATGGCTCTCGGCCAGCTTCACGAGATCCTGCGCCCGCCGGTCGTGGCGGCTGTTGTCGAGATAAATCTCCGTCACAGCCGCCGCGTTCTGGCGCAGCCGGCCGATCACCGCATGAAAACCGTAAATGATGTGCGACTCGGCCATGGTTATCTCGCACGCGGCCCGGAGCAAAACGGGTTCTCTATAATAATATGTTTAAAAACAACGTAATACATGGCACTCCTCAGCGTTTTTCGCGCCCTTTGCGTTCCGGCTTATCCTCCAGCGCGAAGTCGATCTTGCTGGTTTCGAGATCGACGCGCACGACCTTCACCCGTACGCGGTCGCCGAGGCGGTAGCGGGTGTTGGTACGCTCGCCCACCAGCTGGTGTTTACCCGCATCGAAATGGAAATAATCGCTGCCGAGATCGGAAACATGGAGCAGCCCTTCGACATAGACATCGTCGAGCGCGATGAACGCGCCGAACGCAGTGACCCCGCTGATGCTGCCCTCGAACGACTCGCCGACCCTGTCCTGCATGTAGTAGCACTTCAACCAGCTCTCGACGTCGCGCGTTGCCTCGTCGGCCCGGCGCTCGGTCATCGAGCAGCGCACGCCGAGTTCGTGCCAGTCGCCGGGCTCATAGCGCCGGCGTGCCAGCACCGCCTTGATCGCGCGATGCACCAGCAGGTCCGGATAGCGCCTGATCGGCGACGTGAAGTGGGTGTACGACTCGTAGGCGAGGCCGAAGTGGCCGACATTGTCCGGGCTGTAGACCGCCTGTCGCAGCGACCGCAGCATCACCGTCTGCAACAGCTGCGCATCGGGCCGGTCTTTGACCTGCGTCAGGAGCTTGGCGTAGTCGAGCGCATGGGGTTCGTCGCCGCCGCTCAGGCTGCAACCGAACCCCTTGAGAAACTCGCGCAGCGCGACGAGTTTCTCCGGCGTCGGGCCCTCGTGAATCCGATACAGCATCGGATGGTCGTTCTGGCGCAGGAAGTCCGACGCGCAGACGTTGGCCGCCAGCATGCATTCTTCGATGATGCGGTGCGCGTCGTTGCGCTTGACGGGCACGATGCGCTCGATCTTGCCCTCGGCGTTGAAAATCATCTGGGTTTCGATGGTCTCGAAATCGATGGCGCCGCGCCGCGCGCGCGCCTTGGCCAGCAGTTTGTAGAGCCGGTACAGGTTTTCGAGATGCGGCAACAGCTTGCCATGGTGCCGGGCAGCCTCGCCGCGCGCATCGGCCAGCATGGCCGCCACCAGCGTGTAAGTGAGCCGGGCATGAGAGCGCATCACCGCCGGGTAGAAGCGGTAGGACGCGATTTCCCCGCGCGCATCGATCTGCATGTCGCACACCATGCACAGGCGCTCGACCTCCGGATTGATCGAGCACAGGCCGTTCGACAGCCGTTCCGGCAGCATCGGGATCACGCGGCGCGGAAAATAAACCGAGTTGCCGCGCTTGGATGCTTCACGGTCGAGCGCATCGCCTTGCTGCACGTAATGGCTGACGTCGGCGATCGCCACCACCAGCCGGAATCCGCGGCCGACCGGCTCGCAGAACACCGCGTCGTCGAAGTCCTTGGCCGTCTCGCCGTCGATCGTCACCAGCGGCAGGTCGCGCAGGTCGGTGCGGCCGCGGCGGTCCCCATCGGTCACGTTGTCCGGGAATTTTCCGCTCAGATGCTCGACCTCGCCGGGGAAAATGTGCGGCAGTTCGTGCTTTCTCAGCGCGATCTCGATTTCCATGCCGGGATCGGCATAGTTCCCGAGCACCTCGATCACGCGCGCCACCGGTTGGCCCTGCTTGGTCGGCTGCGCGATGATTTCCACCATCACGACCTGCCCCGGCTTGGCATCGCGCGCTTCCGCCGGCGGCACCAGAAAATCCTGGCTGATGCGCTTGTCCTCGGCAACCACGAACAATATGCCGTGTTCGACGTAGAGCCTGCCGACCAGATGCTGGTGCGCATGCTCCAGCACTTCCACGATCTTGCCCTCGGCGCGCCCGCGCCGGTCCACGCCCGACTGGCGGACCATGACGCGATCGCCATGCAGCGCCTTGTGCATTTCTTTCGGCCCGAGAAACATGTCGGGCTCGCCGTCGTCGCGAACCAGGAATCCGAAGCCGTCGGGATGCCCCTGCACGCGGCCGCGCACGAGATCGAGCTTGGCGACGACGCAGATCGCGTCGCGGCGGTTGCGCATGATTTCACCGTCCCGCTCCATCGCCGACAGGCGGCGGGTGAACATCTCGTGCTCGTCCGGCGAAATTTCCAGCAACTGCTCGAGCTTGTCTACCGACACCGGCACGCCCTGTTCGGTCAGCGTCTGCAGGATGTATTCGCGGCTCGGCAGCGGTTCGTCGTAGCGCAGGCGTTCGCGTTCCAGAAAGGGATCGGCAGCGCGCACCGGCGAGAGGCCGGCGGCCGTGGCGCGGGAACCTGTTTTGTGCGGCTGCGGCCTGCCGGCGGTTTTGCGCCCGGGGCCGTCCGTTGTCCGTGAGGTTCGGGTTTTTCGTGGTTGGTTCATTTGATTAAACAGGAGCCTTAAGTTAGAATTGCACGCCTCAAAAGCCGAGGTGGCGGAATTGGTAGACGCACCAGGTTCAGGTCCTGGCGGTGGCAACACTGTGGGGGTTCGAGTCCCTTCCTCGGCACCAGATTCCAGGATTCAGGAACCGGGATTCGGCAAAATCCGGTTTTCCCTGAGTCCTGAATCCCGACTTCTGTAATCCCGCTTTACTCGAACGGATGCCGCCGCACGATGGTCTGCTCGCGGTCGGGACCGGTCGAGACCATGTCGATCGGCACCTCGCAGATTTCCTCCATGCGCTTGAGGTAATTCTGCGCTGATTTCGGCAATTGTTCAAAGCGCGTGAGCCCGACCGTGCTCTCGCTCCATCCCGGCAGTTCCTCATAGATGGGCTCGCATTCCGCCAGCATCTCGGCGCCAAACGGCAGAATGTCGCTCTTGACGCCGTTCACGATATAGCCCACGCCCAGGCAGACGCGCTCCATGCCGTCGAGCACGTCGAGCTTGGTCACGCACAGGCCCGACACGCCGTTGATCTGGATCGAGCGCTTGAGCGCCGCGGCGTCGAACCAGCCGCAGCGGCGCGGCCGGCCGGTGGTAGAACCGAATTCATTGCCGCGGCTCGCCAGATGTTTGCCGATCTCGTCATCGAGCTCGGTCGGGAACGGACCGGAACCAACGCGCGTCGTGTAGGCTTTGGTGATGCCGAGCACGTAATGCAGCAGATGCGGCCCTATCCCCGCACCCGCGGAGGCGGCGCCGGCGACGCAGTTGCTCGAGGTCACGAATGGATAGGTGCCGTGATCGACGTCGAGCAGCGCACCCTGCGCGCCTTCGAACAGGAGGTTGCTGCCCGCCTTCTGCGCCTCGTAGAGCATGCGCGGCACATCCGCGGCCATCGGCCTGATGCGTTCCGCCAGCGCCAGCGTCTCGTCGAGCGTCTTCTGGAAATCGACGATCGGAACATGAAAATAGTTCTTGAGCACGAAATTGTGTAAATCGAGCACTTCGCCGAGCTTGGCGGCAAAACGCTTGCGGTGGAACAGGTCCTGCAGCCGGATCGCGCGCCGGGCGACCTTGTCCTCGTAGGCCGGCCCGATACCGCGACCGGTCGTGCCGATCTTGCCGACGCCCTTGGCCGCTTCGCGCGCCTGATCGAGCGCAACGTGATACGGCAGAATGAGCGGACAGGCCTCGCTGATTTTGACCCGGGACTGCACATCCACCCCAGCGCGCTCGAGCGTATCGACCTCTTCGAGCAGCGCCTGCGGCGAGAGCACCACGCCGTTGCCGATATAACAGGCGACTTTGGCGCGCAGGATCCCGGACGGGATCAGATGCAGCACGGTTTTCTTGCCGCCGATCACCAGCGTATGGCCGGCGTTATGTCCGCCCTGAAAGCGCACCACACCTTGCGCATGGTCGGTGAGCCAGTCGACGATCTTGCCCTTGCCCTCGTCACCCCACTGAGAACCAATCACCACTACGTTTTTTGACATAAATACAAAACCTTAAAATTAAACCGCCAAGGCCGCCAAGAGCGCCAAGGAAATTCTAAAATAAAAACAACGGATTATAATCACAACTGCCCACATAGATGTTTGATATCACTTGGTATTGCCTTTGGTTTTTCTTGGCGTGCTTGGCGGCCTTGGCGGTTCATTTCTGTTTTGCAACAGTCCACTTACCCGCGCGGCGCACCAGTTTACGGTCGCAACCGAGCTCCGCGCGCGAACCGGCATGGCCGGGCAGATCCACCACCACCACCTCCCCGCGTGCACGCAGCGCTTCTATCCTGCGCTGCAACTGCGCGTCCCGCGGCGCATACGGCGCGAGTATCCCGCCCCGGCTCGCACCATTCGGCGCGGCCTGCGCAATTTCGCGCAAATCCATGCTGAACCCCGTCGCCGGACGCGCGCGTCCGAACGCCTTGCCGACTTCGTCATAACGGCCGCCCAGCGCCAGCGCATTCGGCCAGCCGTCGGCATAAGCCGCAAACACCACCCCGCTGTGATAGTGGTAACCGCGCAACTCGCCCAGATCGAAGCAGCGGATACGCGCCACGTCGCCCAGCGGGTCGCTCAGCGCCTTGAGGTCGCGCAGCGCCGCCCTGATTTCCGGATAGCCGGGCAGCCTGCGGCGCGCCATGGCCAGCACCTCGACGCCGCCGTACAGCTCCGGCAGCACCGCGAGGGCCTCGCGCGTTCTGCGATCCAGTTTTTGCGTAAGACTGCGCAACTCCGGCACATCCTTCGCCTGCATCGCGCGAAACAGGTCCGACTCGAGGCCGGCCGCGACTCTGGCGCGCCGCACCAGACTGCGAAACACCGCGACATGCCCGATGTCGAGATAGACGCCGCGAATGCGCGCGATATCCAGCGCTTTCATCATCAGGCGTTGAATCTCGACGTCGCTTTCGATACCGCGATGCCCGTAGATTTCCGCCCCGATCTGCAGCGGCTCGCGGGTCCGGTTCATGCCCGATGGCAAAGTGTGCAGCACGCTGCCGGCATAGCATAGCCGCGCCACCCCGCTGCGATTCAGCAGGTGCGCATCGATACGCGCCACCTGCGGCGTGATATCGGCACGCACGCCCAGCATGCGGCCGGAGATCTGGTCGACCAGCTTGAATGTCCGCAGGTCGAGATCGTGGCCGGTGCCGGTGAGCAGCGACTCCACATACTCCAGCAGCGGCGGCATCACCAGCTGATAGCCGTGCGTCGCAAACAGGTCGAGAATATCCCGCCGCAGATGCTCGATGCGCAGCGCCTCGGCGGGAAGAATGTCCTCGATATATTCGGGCAGCAGCCAGGTTCTCATCGGAATATCAGGATTCGGAATACAGGGAGAAATTATAGTAGAGAATGGCTGCTGCTTTTGCGGAATCCCGGCGAATCCCCGGTGCCGCATTCATCAGTGCCGCGCAAGGTAAAGCAGCAGCAGGCCCACGAGCATCGACGTCAACCCCATGAAACGGAGCTGTCCGTCGGTCAATTTGGTGAGCCGGTGGAAAGTCTCGCGCCACACCCCCGGCACAAGAAACGGCAGGATGCCCTCGATGACCAGCATCAAAGCGAACGCGGTTAACAGGATATTCATGGTCGCCGCTTCGTCTGTTGGGAGTTCTCAGACGGCGCCGCCGGGAGAGCAGCCGCGGCGCCGCCCGGTTACTTGCCCGCCTTGCCGGCCGCCTTGCCGCCCGACTTGAGATACTTGAAAAACTCGGAGCTCGGATCGAGCACCAGCACGTCGCTCTTGTTCTTGAAGGTCTGCTTGTAGGCTTCCAGGCTGCGATAGAACGAGTAGAACTCGGGATTCTGTTCGTAGGCACGCCCGTAAATCGTCGTCGCCTTGGCGTCACCCTCGCCTTTGACCCGCTGGGCATCGCGATAGGCCTGCGCAAGAATCACCTCTTTCTGCTTGTCGGCGTCGGCGCGGATTTTCTCCGACTCGGCGGCGCCGGTCGAACGCAGTTCGTTGGCCACGCGCTTGCGCTCGGCCTCCATGCGGCGGTAAACCGATTCGCTCACCTCCTGCGGCAGATCGACGCGCTTCAAGCGCACGTCCAGCACTTCCACGCCGATGTTCTTCGCGTCCTCATTCGCCTTCTTGCGCATCAGCTCCATGATCTGGTCGCGTTCGCCCGACACCACGTCGTGCACGGTGCGGTTGCCGAACTCGGCGCGCATGCCGCCGTTGATGGTTTGCAAGAGGCGCGTCTGCGCCCGCGTCTCGTCGCCGCCGACGCTCACGTAATACTGCCGGACGTCGGTAATGCGCCACTTGACGAAAAGATCGACCAGCACGTTTTTCTTTTCCGAAGTCAGAAAGCGCTCCGGTTCCGACGTATCGATGGTGAGGATGCGGATATCGAAATAGCGCACGTTGTCGAGCAGCGGCACCTTGAAATACAGGCCCGGGGCCTTCTTGATGCTCACCACCTCGCCCAGGCGGAACACGATCGCGTTCTGGCGCTGGTCGACGATGAACATCGAAAGCGAAGCGACTATCAAGGCGGCAATCACCGCCATCAGGACTACGCTGAGATTATTTTTCATCAGCGCGCCTCCCGGTCCCGGCTGCGGAAGGCATCGCGCGTGCGCGCAGTCGAGGCCTCCGACGCGGGCGGCGTTTCAGCAGGTTTCGGCGCGGGTTCCGCGGCGGGCGCGGGGCCGGTAATCTGCATGAGCTTGTCGAGCGGAAGATAGAGCAGATTGCTGCCGCTTTTCTGGTCGATGAGCACCTTGCTGGAATTCGTCATGATTTGCTGCATGGCATCGATATAAAGACGGTCCCGCGTCACCTGCGGCGCCTTGTTATACTCGGCCACGACCTGTTTGAAACGCGACGCATCACCTTCTGCCTGCTCGATCACGCGCTGTTTATAGCCCTCCGCCTCGGCCAACAGGCGCGACGCCATGCCCCGCGCCCTTGGTATTACGTCATTGGCATAGGCCTGGCCTTCGTTTTTCTGGCGCTCGCGATCCTGCCCGGCCTTCACTGCGTCATCGAACGCCGCCTGAACCTGTTCCGGCGGCTGCGCATTCTGCATCGTCACTTTGCTGATGGTGATGCCGGAGCCGTAACGGTCGAGGATCTCCTGCATCAGTTTTTGCGCCTGGGCCGCGACATCCGCGCGGCCTTCGTAGAGCACGAAGTCCATGCTGCTCTTGCCGACGATCTCGCGAATCGAGGTCTCTGCCGCCTGCAGCACCGAATCGTCCGGCGCGCGGCTGTTGAACAGATAATCCTTGGGACTGTTCAGCACGTACTGCACAGCGAACTGCACGTCGATGATGTTCTCGTCGTCAGTCAGCATCAGCGATTCCTTGAGCACCTTGCTCTTGACGGTATTGCGATAGCCGACTTCCACCGTGCGCACTTGCGAAAGATTGACGATCTCCGCGGTCTCGGCCGGATACGGCAGGTGCCAGCGCGGCCCCGGCATGGTCGTTTCCAGGTATTTGCCGAAACGCAGCACCACGCCGCGCTGGCCCTCGTTGACGATGTAAAAGCCGCTTGCCAGCCATACCGCGACGATGAGGCCAAGCAGCAGGCCGGCGCCGCCACCGCCCATGCGCCCGCCGCCGGGCCCGGCAGGCCTGTCGCCATCGCCGCCGCCTTTGCGGCCGAACAGACCGTCGAGTTTCCGGGTGAAGTTGCGCCACAATTCCTCGAGATCGGGCGGCCCCTGGTTGCCACCGGGACGCCTGCCCCACTGCGGATCGTTGAGCGACATCAGCGCCCCGGCGAACCGCAGCGAGCGATCTTTCAGATAGTCGCGGAAAATCCTTAAATAGCCGATCATGGAGGAGATAAGTCCGATGTTAAGCCGCGGCAGGGCTGGTGTGTTGGCGCAATGCGCTGGCCGCATACTCCTCGAGCGCAAGGCGCACGGAATCAAGGCCTTCGCCCGATTCAGCGCTGATCCAAATGCTTGCAATTCTACCATATTCGTCGCGGTCGATCCGCGCCGGCACGCGGGTAAGATCAATCTTGTTGTAAACCAGCACCTGCGGCACCGAGCTCGCGCCGATTTCCTCAAGCACCTGGTTGACCGCAGCGATCTGCGCATCGCGATCGGCGCTGCTTGCGTCCACCACGTGCAGCAGCAGATCCGCGTGGATCGTCTCCTCGAGCGTGGCGCGAAACGCCGCCACCAGGGTATGCGGCAGCCGCCGGATGAAGCCGACGGTGTCGGACAGCACCGCGGCGCTGCCGCCGGGCATATGCAGGCGGCGTGTAGTGGTGTCGAGCGTGGCAAACAACTGGTCGGCGGCATACACACCGGCACGCGTAAGGCGATTGAACAGCGTCGACTTTCCGGCGTTGGTATAGCCGACGAGAGCCACATTCAGCAGATTTGCCCGGCGACGCGCCCGGCGCTGCACTTCGCGCTGCCCCTTCAGTTTGATGAGTTTTTCCTTGAGGATCTTGACGCGTTTGCCGAGCAGCTGGCGGTCAGTTTCGAGCTGGGTCTCCCCTGGCCCCCTGAGGCCGATGCCCCCTTTTTGGCGCTCCAAGTGGGTCCAGCCACGCACCAGGCGCGTTGCCAGATGCTCGAGCTGGGCAAGCTCGATCTGCAGCTTGCCCTCGTGGCTGCGCGCCCGCTGGGCGAAGATGTCGAGGATCAGGCTGGTGCGGTCGACGACGCGGCAATTGAGCTGTTTTTCGAGGTTGCGCTCCTGCACCGGAGACAGCTCATGATTGAATACCGCCAGCGTTGCATGGTTCGCGGCGACGGCATCCGCAATCTCCTCGACCTTGCCCTTGCCGGCGAACCGCGCCGGATCGGGCCGTTGCCGCCTGCCCTTGATCAGCGCCCGCACGTTCGCACCTGCGCTCGCCGCAAGCAACTGGATTTCCTGCAGGCTTTCCGCATAGTCAGCCTCACCGAAATCGAGACTGACCACTACCGCCTCAGTGCCGCTGCCGGGACGGTCAAACATCAGACAGGAAACGGCCCGCTATCAACTGTCG
The DNA here is from genome assembly GCA_963734595.1 of uncultured beta proteobacterium. Taxonomy (GTDB): domain Bacteria; phylum Pseudomonadota; class Gammaproteobacteria; order Burkholderiales; family SG8-41; genus CAKKQX01. The sequence continues at coordinate 43,306 of CAVTHV010000021.1, read as the reverse complement.
GCGCTTTGTTCGGTCGGGATGTTGACGGCACGCGCGGGAACGACGGTCGAAATCGCATGTTTATAGACCATCTGCGTGACCGTGTTTTTGAGCAGGACGACATATTGGTCGAACGAATCGACCTGGCCCTGCAACTTGATGCCATTGACCAGATAGATCGAGACCGGGATATGTTCTTTACGCAAAGTGTTCAAGAACGGGTCTTGTAATAATTGCCCTTTATTGCTCATGATACCCTCGCCTTTATCATTATTCGGATTACCACTTTACTTGATTTTCTGCCGTTATGCCATAGGGTTAGCACTGCAGCTGCTATCCGCCCCTGGCCGCCCTTGCATAAGGATTGCGCCCGGTCTTGAATTCGACCTTAAGCGGTGTTCCCTGCAATTTGAAAGCGTCGCGGAAAAAACGTTCCAAATAACGTCGATAACTGTCCGGCACATGCTCGAGGGCGTTGCCATGGATCACGATGCGCGGCGGGTTGACCCCGCCCTGGTGGGCGTAGCGCAGCTTGGGGCGGCTCATCCCGCCGCGAGGCGGCTGCTGCTGGGCAACCGCCGCCATCAGGGCGCGGGTAACCTTCGGCGTGGGCAGCCTGGTCATTGCCGCAGCGTAGGCCGCATCCACCGATTTCATCAGCGGGCCGATGCCCGTTCCCTGTAGCGCGGAAATGAAGTGGATTTTGGCAAAACTCAGGAACCCGAGTTTGCGCGCCAGCGCCCGCTTCAGCATGTCGCGGTCGTGTTCCGGCAGCCTCTCCCACTTGTTGACCGCCACCACCAGCGCCCGTCCGGCATCGAGAATGAAACCGGCGATATGCGCGTCCTGTTCGGAAACCTCCTGCCGCGCATCCAGGACCAGAATGACGACGTTGGCATCCTCGACCGCCTGCAGCGTTTTCACCACCGAGAACTTTTCCGCCGCCTCTTCCATTTTGCCGCGTTTGCGCATCCCGGCCGTGTCGATCAGCGTATAGCACTGCGCGCCGCGCGTCGAACTCGATATAGATCGAGTCGCGGGTGGTGCCGGGCTGGTCGAAAACGATCACGCGTTCTTCGCCGAGCAGCGCGTTGACCAGTGTCGATTTGCCGACGTTGGGCCGGCCGACGATCGCGATGCGGGGATGCCGCTCTTCTTCCGGCGCGGACTCCGCGGCGTCGGGAAACTCCGCCAGCACCAGGTCCATGAGGTCCGAAATACTGTCGCCGTGCATCGCCGAAACCGCGAGCGGATCGCCCAGCCCCAGCGCATGGAACTCCGCGGTGACCACCGGCAGCACCATCCCTTCGGTCTTGTTGACGACGAGCCAGATTTTGCGGCCTGTTTTGCGCAGCTCGCTGCCGATGATCCGGTCCTGGTCCGTCAGGCCGGCGCGCGCATCCATCACGAACAGCACGGCGTCGGCCTCGTCCACCGCCTGGCGCGTCTGCCGCGCCATCTCGTGGTAAATGCCGTCCTTCGCCACCGGCTCGAAACCGCCGGTGTCGACCACCAGATACGGCTTGTCGCCGATGCGGCCGTGACCGTAATGGCGGTCGCGCGTAATGCCCGGCGCATCGGCGACGATGGCGTCGCGCGAGCGCGTGAGCCGGTTGAACAACGTCGACTTGCCGACATTCGGCCGGCCGACTATCACGATGGTGGGTTTCATGGAAGGATGAGGGATGAGGGATGAGGGATGAAATCGAAAGTGGGATGCGGGGTATTCATCCTTCCGCCTTCATCCTTCCGCTCCTCATCCTTTGCGATCACTGGACAGTGATCGCGTATACGCCGCCGTTGCGCGTCTGCACGACAAATGAATCACGGTTGAGCATCACCGGCGGCGCGCCGATTTCGCTGCCATCGGTTGCGATGCGCGCCGCGAACGAGCCGTCCTCGCGGGACAGGAAATGCACGTAGCCCTGGTAGTCGCCGACCACCACGTAGCGGCCGAACGCCAGCGGCCCGCTCACGTTGCGGCCTTTCAGCTTGTCCTGCTTCCAGACGCTGGCGCCGTTGGTCTTGTCGAGCGCGATCACTGCATCCTTGTCGTCGGTAATATAGACGTAGCGCGAGTCTGCGGTCATGCCGGCAACGCTGGACATATCGCGCGTCCACAGCGTCGTGCCGCGCAACAGGTCAAAACACGCAACACGCCCCTGGAACGCGACCGCGCACACCTGTCCCCCATCAACTACGGGCAGGCTGGTGATGTCGGCGACCCGCTCGAGTTCGGTCGTCCCGCGCGGCAACGCCACCACGCTTTCCCAGCCGACATTGCCGTTTCCGAGTGCCATCGCAACCAGGCGCCCGCCGGCAAAACCGGCAAACACCGCACCGCGCTCGACAACCACGCCGGCATGGCTGCGCACTGACAACGCGGGCGCAGTCCGCTGATAAAACCATTTGCGCCTGCCGTCCAGGGCATCGAGCCCGAAGATACGTCCGTCCCCCACCCGCACGACGACGATGCCGTCCTGCACCGCTGGCGGCGCCAGCACCTCCCCGGAAAGTTGCACCTTCCACAGCAATTTGCCGTCACGGCCAAACGCCTGCACATCGCCCCTGGAGCTGCCCACCAGAATGAGATTCCCGCCGCTGCCGACCCCGCCGGAAATGCGCTGGCCGGCGTCGATATGCGCCACCGATCCGCCGGTCGCCACATCGAATCCGGTAATCTTCCCCGCCGCGCCTGCCGCATACACGACTCTGCCGTTCACCGCGGGGAAAAAGACGTCCTTCTCCGCGCCGCCAACGCTGCCCTGCCAAAGGACTTTGGCTGTGGCCGTCGCCTGGATCGGCGTGAGTTCGGCAGGTTTTTGTGCCGGGCGCCCCCGGCCGAACCAGCTGTCGTATGTGTCGCCGACCGTCTGGCAGCCGCCGAGCAGGATCAGGCAGGCCGCGGCCAGTCCGGCCCTGGCACGACGAATCTTCACTTCGCGTCACCCAGGGCGTCGAGCTTGAACTGGACAAACTGGCGATACGGGCTTTTGGCATCGCTCTTGTCGAGCGCCTGCAGATAGGCGGTGCGCGCCTCCGCGACCTTGCCCTGCGCCGCAAGAATGTCACCCTTCATGTCCGCATACAGCCCCGCAAATGGCTCGACGGGCTTGACGTCCACAAGCTTGAGCGCGTCAGTGTAGTTCTTCTCGTCGAGCAAGACGCCGGCCAGCCGCAGCCGCGCGACGTCCCGCATTTGATCCTCCTTGGCGTGGTCGATGACCCACTGCAGCTCCGTTTTCGCCGCAGCGAGATCACCCGCGCCAAAGCTCGCGCGGGCAGCAGCCAGCGACGCCATGCCCGCGTACGGAGTCGACGCATATTTGTCGACGATTTGGAGCGAGATGCCCCGCACTTTTTTGGCGTCTTTTTGGAGTTCCGCCTGCCCCAGCTGCTCATAGAGTGTCGCCGCGGCCAGGTCCTGCTGATTGCGATAGTAGCGCCAGCCATAGAACGCGGTCACGGTGAGCGCGCACGCGACCACGACCAACACCACCAGATTGCCGTACTGCCCCCACCACGCTTTGAACGCGTCCAGCTGTTCCTGCTCTTCCAGATCGTAGGCCATTGATATTCCTAGTTTTCTTTAATCAAATCCAGCGCTTCCTCTACCGCAGCGCGCACCTGCTGGGCGGACTCGCGCAACGGTTTGACCGTCACCTGCTGCGCCTGGGCTTCATCGTCACCGATGATGACCGCAAAACGCGCGCCGCTGGCATCGGCTTTCTTCATCTGCGACTTGAAACTGCCGCCTCCGCAATGCAGGACCACGCTCAGGCCGCCGTCGCGCAGCCGCTCGGCGACCCGTTCCGCGAAACGGTCCGCCGCCTCGCCCTGATGCACCAGATAGGCGTCGGGGCGCACGCGCGCCACCGCAACCGCCTCGTCCCTGAGCAGCGCCAGCAGGCGCTCGACACCCATCGCAAACCCGCACGCCGGGGCGGACTTGCCGCCGATCTGCTCGATCAATCCGTCGTAGCGGCCGCCGGCACACACGGTCCCCTGGGCGCCGAGCCGGTCCGTGGTCCACTCGAACACCGTTGCGTTGTAGTAATCGAGCCCGCGCACCAGCCGCGGATTGATGCTGAATGTGACCCCCGCCGCGTGCAACATCAGCTGCAAATCCTCGAAGTGCCGGAACGATGTTTCATCCAGATCATCGGCGAGCCTGGGCGCCTCGGCGATCAGCGCCTGCATCGCGGGATTTTTGCTGTCGAGCACGCGCAACGGATTGGTATGCAGCCGCCGTTGCGAATCGCCATCCAGCATGTCGTGATGGCGCTCGAGATACTTGATCAGCCGCGCCCGGTAGCGCGCGCGTGCCTCGCTGCTGCCCAGCGTATTGAGCTCGAGTTCGATGCCGTCGATGCCGAGCTGCCGCCACAGCCTCGCGCACATCAGGATATGCTCGGCGTCGATGTCCGGGCCGGCAAAATCCAGCGCTTCCACGCCGACCTGGTGGAACTGGCGGTAGCGCCCTTTTTGCGGACGCTCGTGGCGGAACATCGGCCCCCAGTAGCACAGCCGCTGCGGCCCGGCATAGAGCAGATTGTGCTCGACGGCCGCGCGCACGCATGAAGCCGTGCCTTCCGGGCGCAGCGCCAGGCTCTCGCCGTTCAGCTCGTCGACGAAGGTATACATCTCCTTCTCGACGATATCGGTCACCGCGCCGATCGAGCGCACGAACAGATCGGTTTTTTCGAGGATCGGGGTGCGGATGGCGCGATAGCCGTAAGCCCGCAGCCAGCCGCGCACGGTGTCTTCGAAAAATTCCCACAAGTGGGACTCTTCCGGCAGGATATCGTTCATCCCGCGGATCGCTTGTATTTTTTCAGCCATGAATGGAAGCGTGAGCCAGGGCGCAACCGCGTCAGCGGGCGGCGTGAGCAGGCTGCCGCGCTGCGTCCTCCGCTTTTTCCGGACGTTTCTTCGAATAAGTGCTGACGACGTAGCGCTCGACGATTTTCTGGAATTCGCCGGCAATGTCGTCGCCCTTGAGCGTCACCGTTTTCAGGCCGTCCACATAGACCGGCGCCACCGGATTTTCGCCCGACCCCGGCAGGCTGATCCCGACGTTGGCGTGCTTGCTTTCCCCCGGCCCGTTGACCACGCAACCCATGACCGCCACATGCATGGTCTCGACGCCCGGATACTGCTCGCGCCACAGCGGCATCTGCGCCCGCAGATAGCTCTGGATGCGGTCGGCAAGCTCCTGGAAATACGTGCTGGTGGTGCGGCCGCAGCCCGGGCAGGCGATCACCATCGGCGCAAACGAGCGCAAACCCATGGTCTGCAGGATTTCCTGCGCGACGAGGACTTCTTTCGTCCGGTCGCCGCCCGGTTCCGGCGTGAGCGAGACGCGGAGGGTGTCGCCGATGCCTTCCTGCAGCAGGACGGCGAGCGCGGCGGTCGAGGCCACGATTCCTTTCGAGCCCATGCCTGCCTCGGTAAGCCCCAGGTGCAGCGCGTAGTCGCAGCGCGCGGCAAGATCGCGGTAAACCGCGATCAGGTCCTGCACGCCGCTCACCTTGCACGACAGCACGATCTTGTCGCGCGCCAGTCCGAGCGCCTCCGCCTGCTCTGCGCTTTCCAGCGCAGATGCGACCAGCGCCCTGCGCGTCACCACCGTCACGTCCTCGGGCTGGGAGAGCCGCGCGTTGTCGTCCATCATGCGTGCCAGCAGATCGGGATCGAGACTGCCCCAGTTCACGCCGATGCGCACCGGCTTGCCGTACTTGCAGGCGAATTCGACCATGGTTGCGAACTGCTCGTCGCGTTTCGAACCCCGGCCGACATTGCCGGGATTGATGCGCAGCTTGGCGAGCGCTTCCGCGCATGCGGGGTGCTGGGTGAGCAGGCGGTGGCCATTGAAATGAAAATCGCCGACGAGCGGCACGTTGACGCCCATGCTGTCGAGCTGGTCCCGGATGTGCGGCACCTGGGCGGCGGCCTCGGCGTTGTTGACCGTGATGCGCACCAGTTCGGAGCCGGCGCGCGCCAGTGCCGCAACCTGCTGCACGGTCGCTGCGGCATCGGCAGTATCGGTGTTGGTCATCGATTGCACAACGATAGGCGCGGCGCCGCCGATCACGACGTGACCGACGCTAATGCTGCAGCTTTTGCGGCGCGGCGCGGCGCCGTAGGGAACAAAGCAGTTCATTCGAGTGTAAGACGGGCAACGTCGATCTTGGTATGGGACTCAAGATCGACCGGTTTTGCATTGTAGGTCAGCCGTACGCTGTGCGCATTGCCGACGATCAGAGACAGCGGCGGTTTGCCATAGACACGCCGTTCGCTACCCGCCTGATTAAGCTGGGAAAAAATGACATTCCCGGATCCGTCCCGGATTTCGACCCAGGACTCCTCATCGAACTTGAGATGCACGAGACGCTCACCGGGAGCGGGATGCCTGTCGTCATTGGTTGCAGTGACCGGCTGCGGCGCATCCGCAGCCTGGGAGCTGGTGACATTGGCGTCCTTGGCAGCCGGCGTATCGGATGACGTGGACGTAACCGGCGCGCTCACAGCCGGTGCCGGTTCCGCAGCCACGGTGGCGGGTGCCGCCGGCGGAACTACAGGCGGCCGGCTCGGCTCAACGGGCCGCGGCAGGGGCGCGCGTTTCGACACCGTGAACTCGGGCTCATTCCAGTAAAACTCGTACGCCGCGAGTCCTCCTATCAGCAGCAGCACGCCGGCTGAATACCAGGGCCACCAGCCGGGTCTTGGCGGGAGGAAACGGGATATCCCTGGATGGCGGGACCTCCTCGCTTGCCGGCTGTGCCGGAAGGCTGGGTTCGACCGAACGCAGCATCTGCTTCCGGATCGAGTCTGAGTAAACGCGCATAGTTGCGAATGAAGCCGCGCACAAAAACCGGTCCCGGCAGTTTTTCGTACGCACCCGCTTCCAGCGCCTCGATCTGGCTCACCGACAATTTGAGTTGGCGCGCAACCTCGGCAACGCTCAGGTTGAGCGCCTCGCGCGCGGCCGCCAGCGCCGCGCCGGGGGCAACGGTTCCCGCAGTCTGATTGTCAGACTCACTCACTCGTATTGGCCCGCGGAAAGCGCGCGGGCTTCCTTGGAATTGGGGTAATTCTTGCGCAGCTGCAGGGCATAGCTCGCCTCGGAATTGCCATCGTCCAGCTTGCGCGCCACGCGCAAACCAAGCCATAACACCTCGGCGTTGGCCGGCGCGATCCTGGTCAGGCGGCCAAGATAATTCTTCGCCTCGGCGAAATTGCCCCGCGCATACTCGAGGTCCGCCAGTTGATAAAGCGCCTGGGGCTGGTTCGGCCGCACCTTGAGGGCGCTCTGGAAATAACTTTCCGCCGCAGCGGTATCGCCACGCCGGCGCGAGCACACCCCGGCATTCACGTAGGAGCGGTCAGGATTCCGGTAGAGCGGGTTGCGCAGCGCAGCAAGAAAATACTTGATTCCCGCTTCCTCGCGCTTGCTCTGGCACAAAAACAGACCGTAATTGTTGTTGGCATCGGAGTCGAGCGGATTGATGCTCAGCGCGCGCTCGAAACTCTGCTGCGCCAGCCGGTCTTCCTTGAGGCTGGCATACACCAGACCGGCGACGTTGTGCGCAGGCCCGTAACTGGGATCGACGCGCACCGCTTCGTTCACCTCCTCGAGCGCAACGCCGAGGTTGCCCATTTCGTAATAACCCGAGGCGAGCTCGGTATGGATGCGGGCCCGCGTCTGCTGCTCGGATTCCGCGCCGGCGGTGGCTGTCGCGGCTTTGAACTCGCTTTCAGAGGATTGCGTGGCACAGCCTGCAATCGTCAGCAACACCAGCAACAGCCCTGCTACGCCGCAAGTTTTCATTGTGCCGCTTCCTCCATTAAACCGTTGGCCATTGTCGACGCCCCGTCCCGGCGCTGCCTGCGCCTGGTTTTGTCGGCGACCTGCCCCGCGAGCTGGCCGCAGGCGGCATCGATGTCGTCTCCACGGGTTTTGCGCGTGGTCGTGGTGTAACCCGCCTGCATCAGAACGTCGCGAAACCGCGCAACTGTTTCCGCATCCGATCTCACATAGCCCGAATCGGGAAACGGATTGAACGGGATCAGGTTGATCTTGCACGGCACGGCTTTCACTAGTCCTGGCAAGCTCGCGCGCCTGCTCGACACTGTCGTTGACGCCCGCGAGCATCACGTACTCGAACGTCACGAAATCGCGCGGTGCCTTCTCGATATAGCGCAGGCACGCCGCGAGCAATTGCTTGATTGGATATTTGCGGTTGATCGGCACCAGCTTATCGCGCAGCGCGTCGTTCGGCGCATGCAGCGACACCGCCAGCGCCACCGGGCACTCCTCGCCGAGGCGGTCGATCGCCGGCACCAGCCCGGACGTGCTGAGCGTGACGCGGCGCCGCGACAGGCCGTAAGCAGAATCGTCAAGCATCAGCTGCATCGCCGTCACCACATTGTCGAAATTCGCCAGCGGCTCGCCCATGCCCATCATCACCACGTTGCTGATCGGCCGCTCCGCCTCGACGCCGCGCCCGAGGCACTTGTTGGCCCACCACAGCTGGCCGATGATCTCTTCGACGGTGAGGTTGCGGTTAAAGCCCTGGCGTCCGGTCGAGCAGAACGAGCATTCGAGCGCACATCCTGCCTGGGAAGACACACACAACGTGCCGCGATTGGTTTCTGGTATGAACACCGCCTCGATCGCGTTGCCGGTGCCGACATCGAGCAGCCATTTGCGCGTGCCGTCCGCGGCCGCGCTGTCGCGGATGACCTTGGGTGCCGTGATCGCGGCACACTGCGCGAGCCGTTCGCGCAATGGTTTTGCCATATCGGTCATTGCGGCGAAATCGTCCACCCCGGCATGGTGTATCCAGCGCAACAGCTGCTTCGCGCGAAAAGGCTTCTCGCCCATGTCCGCGCAGAACGCCTTGAGTTGCCGGCTGCCCAGCCCTAGTAGATTGACGGTCATTGCACCAGTTCAGCGTGAATAAATTTCCAGCGCCGGGAAAAAATAGGCGATTTCAACCGCCGCGGTTTGCGGCGAGTCGGAGCCGTGCACCGCGTTGGCATCTATGCTTTGAGCAAAATCGGCGCGGATAGTGCCTTGCGCCGCCTTTTTCGGGTCGGTGGCGCCCATCAGATCGCGGTTTTTCTGGATCGCGCTGTCCCCTTCCAGCACCTGGATCATTACCGGGCCGGAGATCATGAAATCAACGAGGTCCTTGAAAAAGGGCCGTTCTTTGTGCACCGCATAAAAACCTTCGGCTTCGGCACGCGACAAATGCCGCATGCGTGCCGCGATGATTTTCAAACCGGCCTGCTCAAACCGCGAATAAATCCGGCCGATCACGTTTTTGGCCACCGCATCCGGTTTGATGATTGACAATGTGCGTTCTGATGCCATGAAGTAGTCCCCTGCCCCTGAGTTTAAAATTAACTGGTAAGAATAGCACGATAAGGCTTTGAAATAAAGAGGATTCATGGAATTTCAGCGAACTCCGCCAAGGCTGTTGTGACGCTTGGCCTGATACCTGGTAACTGCATGAAATCAGGCGCCGGCCTGCGCAAAAACACGGAGGCGGATATAACGCGCGTTAAGCGCAGTCGTCCGCCCTGCAACCCTCTGATATGAAGACCTATTCCCCGCTTGCGCAGGAAATTCGCTTCCGGGCGGTCAGAAGTCGGGAGGGAACGTCAGGGCGGCAGGGGAAGCAAACGAGCGACGATCGTAAAAAAACAAGGCAGTACCTCGTCGAGGATGCAAAACAGACCTTCCGAAGCGCTAATGCATCATCCCGAGAAACCTGGGCAGCCAAAGCGAAATCCCCGGCATATATGTGACCATGACCAGGAAAACGAGCATCGTCAGGAGCCATGGCCAAACGGCGATCGTGAGCTCGGTAATACCCATTTTCGCGATGCCGCTTGCCACATAGAGGTTCAGCCCCACCGGCGGGTGACACATGCCAACTTCCATGTTCACGGTGATCAGGATCCCGAAATGCACCGGGTCGATGCCGAGCTTCATCGCGACCGGAAACAGGATGGGCGCCGTAATGAGCACGATCGACGACGGCTCCATGACGTTGCCGGCGATGAGCAGCAGCAGATTCACCATCAGCAGGAAACCGACGACCCCGAGGCCCTTGCCGATCATCCAGTCGGCCATCAGCTGCGGTATCTGCTCGGAAGTCAGCAGGTACGAAAACAATACCGCGTTGGTGATGATGTAGAGCAGCATCGCGCTCATGTTGGCCGAGTCGAGCAGCACCTTGCGCACCTGCTTCAGGCTGAGGTCTTTGTAAATGAACACCGCGACGACAAACGCGTACACCGCGCTCATCGCGGCGGCCTCGGTCGGCGTAAAGATGCCGCTGTAGATACCGCCCAGCACGACGATGATCAGCAGCAATCCCCAAACGCTCTCCCAGAATGTGTTCCACACCTGCAGTGCTTCGTGCCGCGCTTCGAAGCCGAACCCGCGCATGAGATCCGCCTTTTTCGCGAGCGGATAGGCCGAAATGATCCAGATTGCGAGCAACACGATCAGCGCTGCATTGCCCGGCAGCGGCAGGAAGACCTGGCCGATCGCATGGACCAGCAACGGCGGAGTGACCAGAAACGCCAGCGTGAATACCCAGCGCAAAACGAACGCGTTTTTCGTCAGCATTCGGGCCACGATGAGCCAGACGATGCCGAACAGAACGACCAGCACGCCGCCGCCGCTCATCCCGGATCTGCCTCATTGCAATCCATACGGCCCGCAATGGGCGCAGCCATGAAGAACAGGCTCGCCGACAGGCCGCCTATCGCTGGCAATCGTCGCCTGCGTGCCGGTGCGCCCGCCGGCCAGCGGCATCCGGGGATAATCGTTCTTCCACGCGCGATACCAGGTGACGAGGCCCAGCATCGACGCAAGGACCAGGCCGGGCACCACGCCGGCCATGAACAGCGTCCCGACCGAGGTATTGGTGGCAACCGAATACATCACCATGACGATCGAGGGCGGGATCAGGATTCCCGAGCGCGCCCGAGGTCGTGATGACGCCCGCGCCGAACCGTTTCGGAAATCCCGCCTTGACCATGGCCGGCATCATGATCGATCCGATCGCCACCACCGTCGCCGGGCTGGAACCCGACACCGCGGCAAACAGGGCGCAGGCCATGACGCCGGCCAGACCGAGACCGCCGTGCCAGTGGCCGACCATGCTCGTGGCGAAGTTGATCATGCGCCGCGCGACGCCGCCGTGGGTCAGGAAATTGCCGGCCAGGATGAAGAACGGGATCGCCATGATCTCGAACCGCTCGATGCCGGTGAACAGCTTGAGCGCCACGGACTCGATCGGGATCTGGGTCATCGTGAACAGGAATGTCAGCACCGTCAGGCCGAGCGAAATCGACACCGGCATGCCGGTCAGCATCAGCGCAAACAGCAGGACGAAAATGATGGCTGCCGTCATTTCGCGCCGCCTTTGCTCACGCCTCGTGCGGGTGCAGGTTGTCCTTGAGCGCCGAGGGGATTGATGTCCTCATCCCTCACCTCTTCGATGCCTTCGACGTGGCCGTGATCGTGGTGCGGCAGTTCACCGGTCCGCCAGAACGACCAGGTAACCTGCAGGAAACGGAAGCACATCAGGTAGGAGCCGAGCGGGATCGCCAGAAAGACGATCCACATCGGCATTTCCATGTCGGGCGAGACCTGGTCGGTATGGGCGATTTCCCATACGAACTTTGCGCCGAGCGTGCCGATGATGCCCGTAAACATCGCGCCGGCGAGCAGGCCGAATATGATGAACTTCATCCTCGTCTTGTCCGGCAGCCGGTTGACCAGGACATCGACGCCGACGTGGATGCCGGTCCGCACGCCGTAGGCAGCGCCGAACTTGGCCATCCAGACGAACATGTAAATGCACAACTCCTGGGCCCAGCTCAGGTTGATGGTGAGCAGCCAGTCCTGCAGCGCGGGCCAGGGAATTCCCGAGGCGTAACGATGAACCACGGCGACGAAAATCACGATCGTCGCGCCGGCCATCAGGAATGCGATCAGCCATTCCTCCAGATGGTTGAGTACCTTGTTCAAGCTCGCCCCTCCAGGCACAAAAAAGGCCACCTGATCTGCGGTGGCCTTTTCTGAATTTACAGCTTGCTCGGATCGAAACCGGTGTCCTTGTAGATTTCCTGGATCAGGGCCTTGCCGATCGTGCCCTCGTTATCCCGGTGCACCTTCAGCTCCGCTTTTTTCCAGGCCTTCTTCTCTTCCGGCGTCAGCGTGATGATCTGCGTCTTGCCCGTCGCCTTGATTTTTTCCAGCGCATCGTCGTTCTCCTGCTTGGCGATGTCGTTCGCGTAGTTGGTGGCGTCTTTCATCGCGCCATCGAGTATCGTGCGGATGTCCGCAGGCAGGCCGTCCCAGAACTTCTTGTTGACGATCACCGCGTATTCGATCACGCCGTGATTCGACACGGTGATGTACTTCTGCACCTCGTTGAACTTCTGGGTGTAGATGTTCGACCAGGTGTTCTCCTGGCCGTCCACCACCCCGGTCTGCAGCGCCTGATACACCTCGGAGAACGCCATCACCTGCGGCGTCGCCCCCAGCGCGCGCATCTGGCCATCGAGCACCTTGGAGGACTGGATGCGTATCTTCTGTCCGCGGAAGTCGGCCGGCGTTTTCAGCGGCTTGTTGGCGCTCATCTGCTTGAAGCCGTTGTCCCAGTAGGCCAGGCCGATGATGCCCTTGCTTTCCAGCTTCTTGAACAGCTCCTTGCCGATGCGCCCCTGCGTCACGTTATGCAGGTCTTTCTCGTTGTCGAAGATGTAGGGCAGGTCGAACACCTCGAACTCGCGCACGCCGAGCGGACCGAACTTCGATACCGAGGGCGCCAGGATCTGCACATTGCCGAGCTGCAGCATCTGCATTTCTTCGCCGTCCTTGAACAGCTGGCTGTTCGGGTAAACCTCGACTTTGACCCTGCCCTTGGTGCGCTCCTCGGCGAGTTCCTTGAACTTGAGCGCGCCCTTGCCTTTGGGGGTGTTTTCGGCAACGACGTGGCTGAACTTGATGATGATCGGCTGCTGCGCCAGTGCCATCGTCGACAGCGAGAGCGCTAGCGTGCCAATCAGCGTTGTGATGAATCTCATGGCAATTTCTCCTAAGAGGTTAGGTTGGTTCGAAATTCCGCGCGAGTTATGCAAGCCGTTGTTTTTAATTTATTATTTTCGTTTTAGCCCAGACAAGATGTGCCGCCCATTTCATTTTGCAGGTGGCTGCGCCACGTCGTGCTTGGTATTGATGGACACCACGACTGCAGCTTAACAAAGCCGCCATGCATTGGCAATGTCACTAAATAGATAACGGTTATTCCGCCTTCCACTCCGGCGCAACGGATATCTCGCCCGCTTCAGCCTGAAATTCACAGTCGATGCCGACCCCGGGCACCCACACCAGAATGTCGCCGCAAAACAGCAGCGGCACGCGCTCCCGCTGCCATGGCGCAACAGCGGCTTCCTGCAACAGGTTCTTAAGGCTGCGGCGCGGCCGCCGACAATCGGGCTGCAGGCGCTCGCCGCCGCCCCGCACGCGAATGCTCACCGGCTTCACCTGAAGTCTGGCAAGGCTGATCCCGGCACCGCGACCTTTGCGCATGCTCAGCACGCCGCCAAGTTCGGGCAGCGCCAGTTCGCGCTCGCCGCTCCAGCGCCGGGAGAATTTCGCGTCCGGACCGGGCATTTTGTTCACCACATGCAATGCCCCGGCAAATCTTCTCAACTCGCAATCACCGAGATCTATGCAGACCGCCGTATCCTCTCTCGCGGTCAATGACTGTCGCAAAGCCTCTTCCAGCCGCTCGGCGTTGGGCATAATGACCCCGCGACCGGCCAGAAAATGCCGCATCAGGTTCCTCGCTCGCGCACGCGACAGTTTGCGCAATCCGGCAACCCGCAGCGCCCCGTTTCGGAGATATTCGACGCCATCAAGCGCCGCCAACTCGTCGAGCAGTTTCGATGCTTCGGCGAAATGGCGCGCCGAACGCGCCAGCGTCGTGCGATAGGCCGGGAAACGGCTGTTCAGCAGCGGCAGGACTTCGCGCCGCATGAAATTGCGCAGGAAATAAACGTCGGTGTTGCTCTCGTCCTCGATCCACGCGAGTTTGCGTTTTCGCGCATATGCCTCGATCTGAGCGCGCGGAACATCGAGAAGCGGCCACGATCAAGGGATGAGGGATGAGGGATGAGGGATGACCTTTTTTGAGGGTTTTTCCCTCCGCCCTCATCCCTCCACCCTCATCCCTCCTGACGAGCGGCATCGCCGCGAGTCCTTTCACCCCCGCGCCGCGCAGCAGTTGCAGGAGCACGGTCTCAGCCTGGTCGTCCTGGTTGTGGGCGAGCGCGACGTAATCGGCTTTTTGCGAAAACAGCGCGTCATAACGCGCCGCGCGCGCTGCGGCCTCGAGACTGTCACCGCCTTTTACGTTCACGCGGACCACCCGCAAGGGTATGCCGCGGGCACGGCAGATCGTGCGGCAGAACGCAGCCCAGCGGCCGGCATTGGGGCTGATCTGATGATTGACGTGAAGCGCGGCAAGTGCAAAACGCCGGCGATTGGCGATACGCCTTAAAACGTCGAGCAGGACAATGGAGTCGACGCCGCCGCTCAAGCCGACGACCAGACGCTCCCCCGACTTGACGACGTCACGGATATTGTTGGAAACGCGGGAAACGAGGTCGGTCGAAACCGGCTTACTTGGTTTCGACTTCCTTGAACTTGCCATAACCGATGAGTTTTCCGAAGCGCGCCTCGAGGAGGTCGTTGAGCGGCTTGTCCTTGAGCTGGCGCCACACATCCTGCAGCGCCTTCTTGAGGCCCAGCATCATCGCTTCGTGATCGCGGTGCGCGCCGCCCAGCGGCTCGCTGACGATCTTGTCGACAAGGCCCAGCGTCTTCAGACGCGTCGCGGTGATGCCCAGCGTCTCGGCCGCCTCGGGGGCGTAATCGGCGCTCTTCCACAGGATCGACGCGCAACCCTCGGGGGAAATCACCGCGTAGGTGGAATACTGCAGCATCAGCAACACGTCGCCCACCGCAATCGCCAGCGCGCCGCCCGAACCGCCCTCGCCGATCACGGTGCAGATGATGGGCACCTTGAGCTCGGCCATCACGTAAAGGTTGCGCCCGATCGCTTCCGACTGGCCGCGCTCCTCTGCCCCCACGCCGGGATAGGCGCCCGGCGTGTCGATGAACGTGAATATCGGGATGCCGAACTTCTCGGCAAGCTTCATCAGCCGCAGCGCCTTGCGGTAGCCCTCGGGCTTGGGCATGCCGAAATTGCGGAAAATTTTCTCCTTGGTGTCGCGCCCCTTCTGGTGGCCGATCACCATCACGGTCTCGCCATTGAAGCGCGCGAGCCCGCCGACGATGGCCGGGTCATCGGCAAACGAGCGGTCGCCGTGCAGCTCCTCGAAGCCGGTGAAAATGCCGTTGAGGTAATCGAGCGTATAGGGCCGCTGCGGATGGCGCGCCACCTGCGCGATCTGCCACGAAGTCAGCTTGCCGTAGATCTCCTTGGTCAGCGCCTGGCTTTTTTTCTGCAGCCGCGAGATTTCCTCGGAGATGTCGAGCGCCGAATCGTCCTGCACGAAGCGCAGCTCGTCGATCTTGGCCTCAAGTTCGGCGATCGGCTGCTCGAAATCGAGAAATGTCGTTTTCATAGCTGCGCCAATGATACAGCAGAATGTATTTTTGCCACAGAGATCACCGAGAAAAACCGGACCTGCCAGAAAACCCTAAAAACCTTGAGATTAGAAACGAGCCGGAAATTTCGGTCCGATTCACGCTTCTGGCGTGCGTCGCGTCCTTCGCATCGATCTTTTTGAACTATCCTTCTCTGTGATCTCTGTGTTCTCTCGTGGCCAAGCTTTTCGCTCTTCAGTACCATCCGACGTCCGCGCCGCGCGGATCGCTCGCCGCCTGCGCCACGCCGCTCTGCTTCGATTTGAACACCACCTGCATATTGCCCCACTTGCGGTTCACGACCTGAATCGCGTGTCCTTTCGCTTCGATCGCCGCGCGCCATTCCGGCGTGAAGCCCTCGGGCTCGATCTCGACGCGGTCCGGCCAGTACTGATGGTGATAGCGCGGCATCGCGACCAGCCGCTGCAGATCGACCTGCGGGGAATTCAGGTATTCGAGTATTGCCAGCAGCACCTGGCTCACGATGCGCGAGCCGCCCGGCGCGCCGAGAATCAGCACGCCCCTGCCGTCCTCGACGAACGTCGGCGTCATGCTGGACAGCGGCCGCTTGCCCGGAGCGATGGCGTTGGCCATGCTGCCGCGCAAATGAAACGAGTTGGCCACATCGGCGCGCAGCGTGAAATCGTCCATCTCGTTGTTGAGCAGCACCCCGGTGTCGCCGGCGACGATGCCGGAACCGAACAGCAGATTGATGGAAAGCGTCGCGCCCACGCGGTTGCCTTCCGTATCGATCACCGAAAAATGGGTCGTATTGCCGCCTTCGGCGTGCAGCGCCCGGTCGCCCTCGAGATCGCCGCTTTTCGTCGCCGCAGCCGGGTCGATGGTTGCGGCACGCTGTTTTGCGTAATCCTTGCTGAGCAACCTTGCCACCGGCACCGCCACGAAGTCGCTGTCGCCGAGATACCGCGCGCGGTCCTGGAACGCGCGGCGCAACGCCTCGATGACCAGATGCGCGGTTTCCGGCTGGCTCACGTCGGACAAATCGAACTGTTCGAGCATGCCCAGGCTTTCCGCCAGTGCGATGCCCCCGGCGGAAGGCAGCGCCGCAGCGGTGATGGTCGCGCCGCGATAAGTAAATTTAACCGGCTCGCGCTCGACTATCCTGTAATGCTCGAGATCGGCGGCACGCCACACCCCGCCGGCTTTGTTCACTGCCTGCACCAGCGCACGCGCAACGCGTCCGGTGTAAAACCCGTTCCGGCCGTCGCGCGCAATCAACTCCAGCGTCGACGCGAGTTCCGGCTGGCGCAGCACGAAACCGGGCGCCGGCGCCCGGTTTTGATCGAGGAAAGCTTTTGCAGTGTCGCCATTTTCCTGCAGCAGATGCTCGCGCAGCCGGGCAACGCGCGCGTAGCGCGGATCGACCGCGAAACCCTCGCGCGCGTAGCGCACTGCCGGCGCCAGCGATTCGCCGAGCGGCAGCCTGCCATAGCGTTGCGCGAGGTGCACCAATGCAGCAGGCACGCCCGGAATCGCCATCGATGTGCCGCCCCGCGTCGAAGCGCGTGGAATCGGTTGACCGTTGCGGTCGAAGTACTGCGCGCTCGCGACATCCGCCGGCGCGGTTTCGCGGCCGTCCACCATGACGTCGCGGCCATCGGCGGCGCGATGCAGCAGGAAGAACCCGCCGCCGCCGAGTCCCGATGAATACGGCTCGACTACAGCGAGCGTCGCAGCCACCGCAACTGCGGCGTCGAAGGCATTGCCGCCGCGCTTCAATATCTGGTAACCCGCTTCGGTTGCAAGCGGATGGGCGGACGCAATCGCGGCCTGCGGAAACGGCGAAACAGGCGCAGCCCATGAGCCGCCGGCGGCAACGATTACGTACAGCGCCGCAAGCAGCACCGCGGCGGCGCGCGCCGCCGAAAATATGGAACCTGAAACGGAAAAGCGCTTCACTGGCTGCCGATCCGGTCAGCGCGACAAATGCCGGCGGAAAAACGCTTCGGCCATCTGCATCGAATTAGCCGTCGCGAAGCGATTGGCTTCGCGGCTTTGTCTCGTTTTGCCGGGATCGTCGAACGCATGCTGCGCGCCCTCGTAACTCACGGCCTCCAGACCGCCCCCGCCCGCCTGCACCCGCGCCGCAAACCGCAGGCAAATCACGGGCGAGACTTCCTCGTCCTCCGTCCCCACAAACATCAGCAGGGGCGCATAAGGTTTGTAGTCATCCTGTTTTTCCTGCGCCCGGCAACCCGGATAGAACGCGAGCGCGGCGCGAAATCCGTTGACCGGTGTGGGATCTGCAAGACCCGGCGGATGCGGCGCCAGCGCCGCCAGCACCGTCATGCCGCCATTTGACCAGCCCTGCACGCCGATGCGCCCGGCCAGAACATCGCTGCGCGCACGCAGGTAGTCGAGCGCGCCGTAAGCGTCGAGCGGGCGCACGTGTTGTTCGCTTACCTCCGGCGGGCGCTGGCTGTAAGAGTGCCTGGCGAAGCCCTGTGGATAACCGCGCGGGGAAAAACTGTCCACCAGCAGCGCAAGATAGCCGCGTTCGGCCCAGAACCCGCCCCACATCTTATGCCGCTTGCTCAGCGTTTCTGCCGAATACACCCCCTTGGCCAGCGACGAATAGGGTCCAGAGCGGCCGTGCAGCATCACTACCGCGGGATGCGGTCCCGGCGTATCGGGCTTGAACAGGTAACCGGTCAGCTGCGTTGTGCCGTCGCGACTGGGAAAAGACACCGGCTCGGCCGGCACGGCCGCGCCCGCGACATCCGCCGCAAACGCCAGCAGCAGCACGGTACACCACGCCGCCGTGCCCAGCGCATACCGCCTATCGTTCTGTGTCATTGTAAAAACCATCGAGGTCGGCGCGCCTCACGCTTCACGTGCTTTGCTGGTTGCAGCATCCCGGCGCATGAGCATCCCGCCGACGGCCAACATCACCGCATCGAGCCAGAATACCGGAATCATGCCGAACGCGGTGCCGATCAGGCCAAAAACGAGCGGCACCACCGCTTCAGTCGCCTTGTTGACGGTCTGCCGCAGTCCCATCGCCTCTCCCGAGCGGCCGGCCGGCGACCGGTTGTAGGCCAGAATCATCGACAGCGGGCTGCCGCAACCCAGACCCAGTCCAAGGACGAACGCCATCGCGAGCAGCAGCACAAAGCTCGACACGAACGGGAACAACAGGCACGAGGTCGCCGCCAGCAACAGCGACGCGGCCAGCACGCGCTCCTCGCTGAAACGCCTGGACAACATCGGCATCACGGTGCGCACCACCAGCAGCGCCAGGGCGAAGGCGCCCATGATGAGGCCGATATGCGATGCCGTGAACCCGATCGAATGCGCATAGATCGGCAGATAGAAGTTGAAGAGTTCGAGACCGGTCTCGATGATACCGGCGGTGATCAGCACGCGCCGCAGCGGCACGATTTTGACCAGATCCATCACACGCTGCTCCGGCTTCGCCTTGCCGGGGACCTGCCCCCGCGGCAGCAACCGCGCAAAAAAGAGCAGCACCATTATCGGCAGCGCCGGAAACACCGCGAGCAACAGGTAGGTCGCCCGGTACCCGATGAGATCGATGGCAAAACCAGTGATGGTCGGGCCGAGCAGCGCGGTCAGCGCCACGCCCAGGCTGAACAGACTGTAGTTGCGGGTGCGCTCCTCGCCCCCTCCGAACGAGCCGATCAGGTGCTGCACCGAAACCGTATAAAAGATGTAGCACATGCCGATCAGGCCCGCCGAGAAATACAGCGTGGCGAGGTGCGGCATCAGAAACGGCAGCAGCAGGCCGCCAAACAGCCCGCAGGCACCGAACAGCATCGGCAGGCGGCAACCGAACCGGTCGGAGAGTTTTCCCGCATACAGCGAAAGAAATACCGGGAATACCGAGTACATCGAAAACAGCACGCCGATCGTCAGCGGGTTGGCGCCGAGTTCCATCGCATACAGCGAAATCAGCACCTTGCTGCCCTTGAAGCTGGTGTGGGTCAGCACGGTGACCAGGATGATCAGGTAGATGGGCATCTCAGCGTCCCGGTCCCGCGCCAGTGTGATGGGGATAACCGCCGCGGTCGGTTAAGGCGGCAAAGCGGCTGGCAACTGCGCGGCGGATGGACATCGGGCGGATGGCGCAATACTCTTCTTGTTGGGTGAAGCGCGAAGCCGGCATTTTATCGTAAGGCGTATGAACAGGGAGCATTGCCATGCACATCAAGAATATCGGAGTGGTCAGCCCGGGAGATATGGGACAGGCCGTTGCAGCACGCCTCAAGGAATGCGGCTGTGATGTCTTCACCGCGCTGGACGGCCGCAGCGCGCGCACCAGGACGCTCGCGCACGAGGCCGGACTCACCGATTGCGGCTCGCTCGATACGCTCGTCGCCACCTGCGACATGATCCTGTCCATCCTCGACCCCGGCGCGGCCCTGGCCAAGGCCCATGAAGTCGCCGCCGCTCTCAGGAAGACCGGCAGGAAAACCGTATACGCCGACTGCAATGCGGTCTCGCCCCAGACCGTGCGGGAGATCGATGCCATCATCCGCGACGCCGGCGGCAACTTCATCGATGCCGGCATCATCGGCCCGCCGCCGCGCGGCAAGAGCCGGACGCGCCTTTATGTTTCCGGCCCCGATGCCGGCCTGTTTACGCAGTTCAGCCATCCCAATCTGCTGGTGCGCGTGGTCAGCGCGCGCATCGGCGACGCTTCCGGCGTCAAGATGTGCTATGCCGCGATCACCAAGGGCGCCGTCGCGCTGGAAATGGAATTGCTGATTGCGGCGCGCAAGCTCGGCGTCGAGCAGGTTCTGGAAGCCGAGTTCAGGGAAAGCATCCCCGGCATCCACGACTGGCTCCTGGACCGCACCCCGGCCATGCCGCCCAAAGCCTATCGCTGGATACCGGAAATGCGGGAAATCGCCAAGACCTTCGAGGGCGTGGGCATGACGCCGCGCATCATGCAGGGTGCCGCCGAGATGTTCGAGTTCATCGCCGCCACGCCGCTCGGCAGGGAATCGCCGGAGCAGGCTCGTGCGCACGATCGCAGCGGCAGTGAAGTGGCCAGGCAACTCGCCGACTGCAAATGATCCAGCCGAAGGGTGATCGGCAAAAAACTGCTCTGTTACCCGCTTATTGCCGTCAAACCCGGTACATCGAGCGGCGGTCGCGCGTAAACGTAATGATTTCGCCCGGGCGCTCGGCGCGGCTGCGGCCGATGCAGATCTTCCCCGCGCCATCGAGCAGCAATTCGCGGCGCAGCACATGCACCTCCTCGCCGCTTTGCAGCGAGACGAACGTGCCGTTGATGCTGTGGTCGATCAGGTAGAAGTTGGTGTTCCTCAGCTTGATCGACAGATGCTGGCGCGAGGCGAACTTGTCGGTGACCACCAGATCGCATTCCTTGTCGCGTCCGATGACGATCTCGGTGCGCCACTGATCGATGCGCACGCGCTCCTCGTCGAGGGTCACCACCAGGCTGCCGGTATCGCCCGGAATCGTCTTGCTCGATTGCAGATTGACGTCGGTCAGATCCAGGTTATCGGTGCGCCACAGCACCTGGTAAACCGTCGACTGTTCCGTATTGCCTTTCAGAACCGTATAAAAAATCGGGCGCACGCATGACTTGAGCGCCGCCGACAGGTTGTTCTCGGTCGCCCCGGTCGTCAGGATCTGCTCGGCCATCGCCACCGCCGTCAGATAGGCCGCCGCATTGACGGTGTCGCCGAACACGTCGCCATCCTCGACCAGCACCGGGCCGTAGTGCAGGCCGATATGAATCCGTACCGGGTAATTGCCGGGTTTGGTGGAAGTCACCAGCGCCTGCATCTTGCTCGCGGCCAGCACCGCCAGATCGGCGCTCGGGAATACGCACATCACCTCGTCGCCGATGGTTTTCACCAGCCGCCCCTCGTAACCCGGCAGCACGCCGGTGATCGCGAGCAGGCAGGCATTGACGATATTGCGTGCGGTGACGTCCCCGAGCTCCTGGTAGAGGCTGGTGCTGCTGCAGATATCCGCAAACAGCACGGCCTTGTTTTCGGTTTGCCGTGTCATGGTTTGAGTGTTGTTCCATTATTATCACACAGCGCAGTCAAAAGACTCCACAGGGGCAAGGAGCCGCCGGGGGGCAGAATCGACAACTTCGTCACGAAGCCTCACAATTAACCGCATCCAAAACCAGCGGGGCAGGCAAATGACTTTACCGCAAGACACGAAAAGCATGGCGCTGTTCTGCGATTTCGAGAACGTGGCGCTCGGCGTGCGCGAGGCGAATTATGCGGAATTCGACATCAAGAAGGTGCTCGAGCGGCTGCTGCTCAAGGGCAACATCGTCGTCAAAAAAGCCTATTGCGACTGGGAGCGTTACAAGACTTTCAAGAAGGCGATGCACGAAGCCGCGTTCGAGCTGATCGAAATCCCCCACGTGCGCCAGTCGGGCAAGAATTCCGCCGACATCCGCATGGTGGTCGATGCGCTCGACCTGTGCTACACCAAATCCCACGTCGATACCTTCGTCATCATCAGCGGCGATTCGGACTTTTCCCCGCTGGTGAGCAAGCTGCGCGAGAACGACAAAATCGTGATCGGCATCGGCGTCAAGAAGTCGTCGTCCGATCTGCTGGTCGCCAACTGCGACGAATTCATTTACTACGACGACCTGGTGCGCGAAAAAGCCGAAAAACAGAGCAAAAAGAAAACCGCGAAGCCGAAAAGCGCCGCCGCCGTTGCCGCGACACCGGAAAGCGACAAGAAACAGCAGGCGCTCGACCTCGTCATGGAAACCATCGAAGCGCTGTTTGCCGAGCGCAGCGCCGAGGAAAAGATCTGGGGGTCGATGGTCAAGCAGGCGCTGAAGCGCCGCCAGCCGGGTTTCAGCGAGGCCTATTACGGTTTCCGCTCTTTCGGCAAGCTGCTCGACGAGGCCGAGGCGCGCAAGCTGCTGACGCTCGAACCCGACGAGAAATCGGGCGGCGTCATCATCAAAAGCTACAACCCCGATTATTAAAAGTTCCTGAATCGCCGGGAACTATTGTCCACCGCGCGCGGACTTACTTTTCATGGACCGCAATCCCCGCGTTTTATTTTTGTCGACGCATGGACAGAACTGGCTGCAGCGGATCATCGTTTTCGTGATGGTCGCGGCGATCGCGGTGCTGGCCTTTTTCTTTTTGACCATTGCGCTGGCCGCGGGCGCGATGATCGCCTCGATAGCCGCCCTGCGTTGGTGGTGGCTGACCCGCAAGCTGCGCGCCTCGCCCGCGCGCGAGGATACGTTCGAGGGCGAGTATGTCGTGATCGAGCATTCGCGGCTGGACCGGCCCGCGGCTCACTCGGCGAATCAACATAATAAGCAATAAAAACAACCGCTTAGGAGTCTCCCCACTCGCGGCTCGCTTTCTCCTGGGTGCGTTTGTCGAAGCGCGCCACGTTGACGACGATGCGCTCGTGCACGCCCTCGCCTATCGGCTCCTTCTCGTCTTCGGCCGACACGCGGAAAGTCAGCTTGCGGCCGTCGACCTTGACCAACTCGGCGTGCGCCCTGACGCGCATGCCGACGGGAGTCGCGGCAACGTGACTGATGTCCAGCCGTATTCCCACCGTCTGGTGCCCCTCGGGCAGCAGGCCTTCGACGGCATGCAACGCCGCCTCTTCCATCATGCTGACCATCACCGGCGTCGCGAGCACCTTGATCTTGCCGCTGCCGACATGCGGCGCGGTGTCGCGCGTGCCGACGAGAATTTCCGTGGATCCTTTCAGACCCGGCTCCAACTTGACCGCCTCGTTCATCTGCTCTCCCGGCCGCGTCCGGCGCGGCATAAAAATTACCTCAGGCGTTTTGTTTGCGGCTACTATAACCGGCCTGAACAGCCATGATAAACCACCTCCATGAATCCCATCGTCATCAAGTTCGGCGGCTACCAGAAGCCGGCCTCGATTCACAACCGGGCGGCTGAGTTATTCGGCCGTATTCTCGGCGAGACCCTCGGCGACCGGATTTCGTTTCAGCTCATCGGCAATGTGCTGGAGCTCGGCCGCGGCTCCGGCGATCTGCCGCGGATGGTGGAAAGCGGGGAACTGTCCTGCTGCTACATTTCGTCCGTCCGCTTCACCAATCCGGTACCGGAGTTCAAGCTGCTGGAGCTGCCGTTCGTCGTCAAAGACCGCGCCCGCATTCATTCAGCACTGGACGGCGGACTGGGCGAACTTTTGAGACGACGGATGCTGGCCAACACCGCGTGCCGGGTGCTCGGTTTCTGGGACAACGGTTTTCGCCACCTTTCCAACCGCGTCCGGCCGATACGCAAGCCCGAAGACTGCCGGGGCCTGCGCATCCGCACCCAGATGAGCGAGCTCCACGGGGAAGTCTTCCGCATGCTCGGCTTCGAGCCGATTCCCGCCGACGTCAAGCAGTTCGTGGAAGAGATCGCCGGCAGCACCTTCGACGCCCAGGACAACCCGCTGACCAATATCTACAATTTCGGCGTTCATCGCTATCACCGCTACATCACGCTGACCGGGCATTTCTTCGGCGCGACCGTGATGCTGTGCAATGAAGAGCACTACCGAAGCTGGCCGCAGGATGTGCAGGCCGCCGTCGATGCCGCGGCACGGGAAGCGACGGCGCTGCAGTGGCGCCTCGCCGCAGCAGAGGATGCGGAAATACTCGCGAAGTTCGATCCGCGCCACAATGAGATCATTACGCTGACCGGCGCCGAGCACGCCGCATTCGTCGATGCCGTGCAGCCGGTCCTCGCCAAATACCGGAAACTGCTGGACCCGAAACTGTTTGCCTATCTCGAGTAAAAGTCGTGATGGGTAATGGGTAATGGGTAACCCCTCATCCCTCATTAAATGAAATGTATCCTTTAGGGCCCTCATCCCCAGTCCCTAGTCCCTAGTCCCTAGTCCCTAGTCCCTGACCTCTTCATTGCCGTTCGATTTTTGCCGCGCGCACGATTTCCGCGTAGCGCGTGAGGTCGGCGCGGAACGCCTTGCCCCATTCGGCCGGGGATTCGCCCTTGGGCTCATAGCCGTTGTCGACGAAATGCTTGTGGACCTTCGGGTCCTGCAATGCCTTGTGGATCGCCATCTGCACTTTCAGGACGACCGCGGCCGGGGTTTTCGCCGGCGCAAACACACCGTGCCAGCCCGCATCCGCAACATAACCCGGTACGCCGGCTTCGGCGACGGTGGGCACGTCAGGCAGCGACGACAAGCGCTCGGCGCCGGTAAATCCAATCGCCCGCAGCCGCCCCGCCTTGACGTGTGGCACGCCCGACGGACCCCGCCGGGAAATGCACCTGCACCTCGCCGCCCAGCACTGCATTCACCGCCGGCCCCCCGCCCTTGTAGGGAACATGCAGCATTTCGATCCCCGTTTTCATATTGAAGAGAGCGCCCGCGAGATGCTGGCCGTTTCCCACGCCCGCCGTGCTGTAGCTGATCGGCTGCTTCTTTGCCAGCGCGATCAATTCCTTCACGTTCTTCGCCGGCAACTTGGGATTGACCACCATCAGGTAGCCCAGGCCCAACGCGACGTTCGTGACCGGCACGAAGTCCTTTACGACGTCGAACGGCATCGTCTTGCGAATCGCCGGATTCACCGCGAAACCGAACGAGGTGTTGAGCAGCGTATAGCCGTCGGGCGTGGCTTTGGCGACGATATCCGAGCCGAGAATGCCGTTGGCGCCGCCCCGGTTGTCGATCACGATCGATTGCCCCAGTTCCTGTTCCACCTGCCTGAACAGCACGCGCGAGAACACGTCGACGTTGCCGCCGGCGGGAAACGGCACGACGAGCCGGATCGGGCGGCTGGGATAATGCTGTGCGAAGGCCGGGTGGCCGGCGATGAAGGCAAGCCCTGCCAGGGTCACAACGATCACGCGCTGCATCATGTAGCTCTCCTCCTGAGATAGTGGTCCATCCGATACGGCGACCGCTGTTATTTTTTGGCCTGCCGCGACCCGCCGGCTGCACGCAGCCGGCGGTTACAACAGTCTACCTGCCTTCCATTCGCATCCGCGACAAGGCCTTCTCGTGTTGCCGGAACTGACGCGAATGAACAACGAACGGTTCAGCGCCGCGCGTGGTCGGGAAACTGCATAGGCGCGAGCGTGCCCGAGGCGACAGTCTGCGGTGCTTCCTCGTTGGGAAAATTGAATTCGAGCTTGTTGCCCACGGGATCGCGCACAAAAATCTGGAAACCCGCCTGCGGCACATTCTGCTCGTCGAACGCGACGCCGGACTGCGTCAGGCGCTCGCGAAACTCCTCGACTCCGGTCATGGCGAAGGCGACATGGTCGAAACCGCATTTCGGGGCCTCGTGCCCGGCGCAGCTGCCGGGGGAGCGCACCACCACGTGAATGAGAGGATGGTCGCCGTCGTACAGCCACAGGCCGTCGTTGGGAAATTCAGGGCGGAAGCCGCGTTTGAGATCCAGCGCGGCGCTGTAAAACTTTTCGATCGCGGCCAGGTCCTGCGCCCCGCAGCCTATGTTCACGTGATGCACGCCCTTGAGTTTCATCTGTTCTCCTTTGGCGGATGACTGTCCGCACTGATTCTAAACTTCGTTGCCGCAAAAATAACATCTTCCGGGCAAAATTACACCCGACCGGGCGAAAAAAATTACGGTTGTCCTTGCGGCAGAAACCGCACGGCCGCATGGAACCCGATATCAGACCGGCTCAGGCTGGTCGTCGGGGTGCAGTTCTTTCTGCAGCGTGCGCACCGCCCGCCGCAGCGTCGGGAACCAGCGCACGTTGGTCGGGCGCAGCTTGTCGAGCCCGCGCTCCCGGCGCCACTCGTTGAGTTCAGTCTGCCGTCCGGCCAGCGCGACCCCAACGCCCCGCGCGGCCAATTCGCATTCCACTTCGCGCAGCGTGTGACGCCCGGTGACGTCGCTGCTGGTGATCGGCACCGCGTCCAGCACGAACCAGCGCAACTCGGGGCCGGCCGCGGCCGCCGCGTGCAGCGCCGCGCGCTTGAAATAAGGCGCATTGAAAAATACGACCGGTGAATTGAAGCGGAACAGGCAAATCCCCGGGATGGTTTTTGCCCCGGGGTGACGCTCGATGCTGTGAAAGCCCGGCAACGCTTCCACTTCGCCCAGCACCTCGCAGGTCGGACGCGCGACGATGTGCACGAAGCGCAGCAGCGCGAGGATCACGGCGAACAGGATCGCGTCGATCGAGCCGACCGCGATCACCCCCAGCATGGCGATGATCGAAATCACAAACTCACTCTTCGTCTCGAGCCACAGCATGCGCATGGTCTTGATATCGACCAGCGAATACGCAGCCATCACCAGCACCGCGCCGAGTGCCGCCACCGGCACGTACTGCAGCGGGCTGGTCAGAAAGACCAGGACCAGCGCAATCGCGCTTGCCGCCACCATCCCGGCCACCTGGGTGCGGCCGCCGGTGGCGTCGTTCATCGCGGTGCGCGAATCGGCGCCGCTGATGGCGAATCCATGCGAGATCGCTGCGACGACATTGGCGGCGCCCAGCGCCGCCATGTCGCGGTCGGCGTCGATTTCGTAGCCGTTTTTCGCCGCGAAACTGCGCGCCGTCAGCATGCCGCTGGTAAAAACGATCAGGCCGATGCTCGCAGCGTCGGCAAGCAGCGTTTTCAGTTGAGCGGGCGGGAAGCTTGGGAACGCCAGCTTCGGCAGGCCCGCGGGCACCGCGCCCACGACCTGAACACCGTGTGCTTCCAGTCCGAAAGCGGCAACTGCGATTGCGGCAACCACCATCACGACCAGCGCGGCGGGGAGCCGCGGCACCAGCTTCGGCGACACCACCAGCAACACAAACGCGCCCAGCCCCACGGCCAACGTCGGCAGGTGCGTCTGGTCGATTTTCTCCACCAGCTCGAACAGCCGCGGCATGATGCCCCCGGCTTCGATCGTGAAGCCGAATATCTTGCCGAGCTGGCCGAGCGCGATCGACAGCGCGATGCCGTTCATGAAACCCACCAGGATCGGGCGCGACAGGAAATCCGCGAGCACGCCGAGCTTGAAGAAACTCGCGCCGATGGAAAGCAGGCCCGCGAGAAAGGTAAGCGTCATCGTCAGCGCGAGGTACTGCGCGGAATCCCCCGCAGCGAGCGGCGCGACGGCGGCCGCCACCAGCGCGCAGGTCGCCGCGTCGGGCCCGACGATGAGCTGCCGGGAAGACCCGAACAATGCATAGGCAAAAAGCGGCAGAATGCTCGAATACAGCCCGATGACCGGATTGAATCCGGCAAGCTCCGCATAGGCCACGCCCACCGGCAGCGCGACGGCCGCGACCGACAGTCCGGCCACCAGATCATGAGGCAGGTCCTCGCGCCGGTAGTGCGCCAGCATCGCAAGCCCCGGCGCAATGCGTCCAATCCGGTCGAGGAGTGTTTGGGGTTGTGCGTCAGCCATGGCGACTCCGTTCTCGGCGACGTGATCTAAGCAGCGGGCATTAAGACGGCGGCGCAAGCCGAGAGCAATTTAGTGCGCGGCAACCCATATCCTGCGGCGTTCCCCGCCGGCAATCATATTCGCATATCTAAATACGCGGAAGTTGATTTGCATCAAATATCGGGCCAGTGCGTAAGGTAAATTATTTTCGGCTTGCAAGAAGCCTCGTGCACATAACGGACCGGCGCTCGGTTTGCACGGCGCGCCGCAGTCCGAGGGAGACTACGAAATGCGCTGGAAAATGGACTGGAATCGGCAGTACTTCCTCAAGAGCTACCTGAAAGGGTCGCTGTGGCTGGCGCCCTTTTTCGCGATATTGTTTTTTTGGGTGTTCGCCCGCGTCATGTACTTCGTCGGCCGCATGCTCCTGCGGTTCGGATGGATCGACGAGAAGACCTCGTTCCTGGGCCTGGGTATGACGGGCGCGCGGCAATTGCTCGACATGATCGCCACGGCAAACCTGTCCTTCCTCGTCTTCACGTTCGGGTCGCTGCTGGTGGCGATCCAGATCGCGGGCGGGCAATACACGCCGCGGATCATCGCGACCACGCTGCTGCGTGACAACAGGATCCGCTACATCGTCTCGTATCTGGTCTTCACCTGGTTGTTTGCCAACAGAGTTGCCACCCGGATGGGCGACGAGACCGTCCACCAATTCAACGTTTTCGTTGCAGCGCTTTTCGGGATGATCTCGATTGCGGTGTTCCTTTACCTGGTCGACTATGCAGCGCGATTTCTGCGTCCCGTCAGCATCGTGGCGCGTGTGGCGGCGGCCGGGCTTGCCGTGATCGACGCCATTTATCCGCAGCCGACCAGGCAGCCGAGTGACCCGTCCCTTGGACCCGCGTCCCGGCAGCAAACCGATGCTGCCTCACGATCGGCGCAAACCGGCGGCATCCTGCAGCGGCTGGGCAAGCTGGGGGTCGCGGCCGTTCGGAGCGTGTATTCGGAGCCAACCACGCCCGCGCCCGCCGCCGAACCGCCCGCCAGGTCGGCCCCGGATCGCATCGTCGCCAAAGCGGGAAAGTCGGGGATCGTGCTCGCGGTGGATCTCCCCGGCCTGGTCGAGGCAGCGCGGCGCGCCAACGGCATGATTGAATTCGTCCCGCAAGTGGGCGACTTCGTGGCGGTGGACGAGCCGCTGTTCCGGCTCTATGGCGGGGCCGGCGCGATCGACGACCGTGCGTTGCGTGCGTCTGTCGCGTTCGGGATCGAACGCACCATCGAGCAGGACCCGACTTTTGCCTTTCGCATCCTGGTCGATATCGCGATCAAGGCGTTGTCGCCGGCGATCAACGATCCGACGACGGCCGTGCTTTCGATCGATCAGCTGCACCGTCTGCTGCGGCACGCCGGCCTGCGGCACTTGCACGACGATAACGTCCGCGACCGCGCGGGCGAAGTGCGGCTCGTTTTGCGCACGCCTAACTGGCAGGACTTCGTGCATCTCGCCTGCACCGAAATACGCCAGTTCGGCGTGGGCAGCGTCCAGGTCATGCGGCGGATGCGTTCGATGCTGGAGAATCTCCTGCAATCCCTGCCGCCACACCGGCACGCCGAGTTGCGCCAGCAACTGGCGCTGCTGGATCGCGTGGTCGCGGGGTACTACAAGTTGCCGGAAGACCTCGCGCTTGCACGCATCCCCGATCCACAGGGGCTGGGCGGGTCGTTGGACATACCACCGGCAACCGAGGCGCCGACCGGCGGCGGGGACCGCGCGGGGACAAGATAATGGTCGATGTTGGTCATGACGGCCCGCTCAGTGCAGACGAGGCACTCGCGCGCCTGATGGCGGGCAACGCGCGCTTCTTGCGCGGCGAGCCGCGCAACTCGCGCACGCCGCGGGAGATACTCGCCGATCTCACCAAAGGCCAGCACCCGTTTGCGACCATCCTCGGCTGCAGCGACTCGCGGGTGCCGCCGGAGCTGTTGTTCGACGCGGGATTCGGCGATCTCTTCATCGTGCGCGTGGCGGGAAACGTGATTTCGCCGGAGGTCATGGGCAGCATTCAGTACGCCGGCACGCACCTCAGGACGCAGCTGCTCATGGTGCTCGGCCACGAAGGCTGCGGCGCCGTGCAGGCGGCGCTCGCGGCGAAATTTCAGGGCGTGCGCGAGCGCTCGCGCATCGAGTTGCTGCTGCAGGATCTATTGCCGGGTCTCGAAGATATCGATCCGCAGCTGCCGCCACAACAGTTGCTCGAGCGCGCGGTCGAAGCCAACGTCCGCTGGTCCATGCGCCAGCTCCTCGAAACGCCCGAAGGTCGCGAACGCATGGCCGAGGGTCGCGTGAAGCTGGTGGGAGCAGTGTGCGAGATCGCCACCGGGCGGGTGCGACTTCTTCGCGTCACCTGACTGAGCAGCATCCCACCCGAATTAAGTTACCCGCCCACTGCTAATCAAGCCGACCGCTGCCGGGAAGATCATGGGTGCGCAAAGTGAATATTTCCGTGCCCAATTGCGTGTTCAGCAGACCGGGTCGGGAAATTTACCGATACGTTGATATGGGTCAATGTGCAGTTGCAGCATAACGCTAGTATTTCTTTGGGATATCGAGTGGGAATGATCGACGTGTGCGGTTGGAACATAGGGGCAATATTTTATATATATCCATCAAAAACAACAGGTTAGACTGATTCTTTAATTGGGGATCTTTTCAATCATGAGGGATTAACCATGGACGCCGGAACCCAACTCTCACGCAGCCACGAGCTCTCCACCAAGGTTGCGCTGTTGCTGCAGAAGCGCCTGAAACACGCGCAGGAGCAATATAACGAGCGGGCACAGAACGCGATGAAGACCGCGATCGCGGAGTTGCAGGCGCAGCCGGTCATGCCGTGGGAAGCATGGACCCACTGGAACAATTACGCGCTCGATCTGGCACAGCGCTCCGTGCTGTTCCTCGACACGCTGCGCGAGCGCGGCAACAATTTCATCCAGCACAACCAGAAGGGGCTGCCGCCCCTGCTCCACTTCGAATACGAAACCGTGCTCGACGCGCGCTCGTTCGAGCGCCCGGTCAACTACGCGCTGGTGCGCATCGTCCCGCCGGAAGGCGTGACCGTGGACCCGAAGCGGCGGCCGTATGTGATCATCGACCCGCGCGCGGGCCACGGCCCGGGCATCGGCGGTTTCAAGGACGACTCGCAGGTCGGCGTCGCGCTGCGCGACGGCCACCCGGTCTACTTCGTGATCTTTTTCCGCGAACCGGAGCCGGGTCAGACCCTGCCCGACGTGTGCGCGGCCGAGCAGCAGTTCGTGCGCAAGGTGCGCGAACTTCATCCGGAAAGCGCCAAGCCGGCGATCATCGGCAACTGCCAGGGCGGCTGGGCGGCGATGATGCTCGCCGCGTCCGACACCGACGATACGGGTCCGATCGTGATCAATGGCGCGCCGATGTCCTATTGGGGCGGCGCGTGGCAGGAAGACGAAGGCGACAACCCGATGCGCTACAGCGGCGGCATGCTCGGCGGCTCGTGGCTCGCCTCGTTCACCGCCGATCTGGGCAACGGCATCTTCGACGGCGCGTATCTCGTGGAAAATTTCGAGAATCTCAACCCGGCCAACACCTTCTGGGACAAGTACTACAACCTGTTCGCAAAAATCGACACGGAGTCGCCGCGGTTTCTGGAGTTCGAGCGCTGGTGGGGCGGGTTCTATCTGATGAACCGCGAAGAGATCGAGTGGATCACGAAGAATCTGTTCGTCGGCAACAAGCTGTGGTCGGGCGACACCAAGGCCAAGGGCGGCAAGGTGTTCGATCTTCGCGACATCAAGGTGCCGATCATCCTGTTCGCCTCGATGGGCGATAATATCACGCCGCCACAGCAGGCCTTCAACTGGGTTGCCGACATTTACGGCAGCACCGAGGAAATCAAGGCGCGCGGACAGGTCATCGTCGGTCTCATGCACGAGGATATCGGCCACCTCGGCATTTTCGTGTCGGGGAAAGTGGCGAAGAAAGAGCATGCGCAAATCGTCTCGGTGCTGAAATCCGTCGAGCTGCTGCCGCCGGGGCTGTACGCGATGCAGATCGAAACGAAGAAAGACGCCGACGGCAAAGACGAGTACGAGGTCAGTTTCCAGGAGCGCCGGCTCGAGGACGTCGTCGCGCGGCTCAATCGCTTTGAACGCAACGACGAGAAACCGTTCGAAGCCGTCGCGGCGGTGTCGGAATTCAACCAGCGCGCATACGAGCTCTTCGCGCAGCCAGTGGTGCAATCGATGTCGAACGACATGACGGCGAAACTCAGGCGAGAATTTCATCCGTTGCGCTTCCAGCGCTGGGCGCTGTCCGATGTGCTCAATCCGTGGCTGGCGTGGCTTGCCCCCGTGGCACAAGCGGTGAAATCGCAGCGCAAGGCCGTCGCGGCCGACGCTCCCGCGCGCAAGATCGAGGGCGCGATGGCCGAGCTGGTGAGCGCATCGCTCGATCATTACCGGGCGCTGCGCGATGCGGCGAGCGAGGCCGCTTTTTTCAGCACCTACGGCAACATGTTCTCGCTCTATCTCGCAGACAAGCGCGAAACCGAAGAGCGCGCGACCGCCGGCGCCACCGACCCGCGTGAGCTGCCGTTCGTCAAGGAAGCGCTGGCGTCGATCCGCGAAGGCGGATATGCCGAGGCGTTTGCGCGGGTGGCGTTCCTGCTCGCACGCAAGGACGAGACGCTGCCGCTGTCGCGGCTCATCCTGCGGCAGGAACTGGCCAAGGACTATGCCGATCTCTTGCCATCGCTGCCGCTCGATCAATGGCGTCGCATCCGCGGCGAGCAGGAGATCATCGCCCGTTACGAACCCGACCGGGCCATCGAAGCCCTGCCCGAGTTGCTGGCGGACACCGCGGACCGCGAGCGCCTGTTCATGTTGCTCAATCGGGCGCTGGCCGACGAGCGCGTGCAGCGTTCCAAGCCGACCGCCGAGCAGATGGCGATGCTCGATCGCATCCGCGCCGTGCTCAGCGACCGGCCGCCCAGCGTGCGGCATCTCGCTGCGGCCTAGCGGGACGCACGGCCGCAGGCGCAAGCGTGACCGGGACCCGCGGGTTTCACTACAACAACTGCATGAGAGGTGTCTGCCATGGCAAAGAAACACGAAAAATACGAGCGGCTCATTCAGCGCTGCAAGTCTCTCGCGCCAACGCCTACCGCTGTCGCGCATCCGTGTGACGCAAGTTCGTTGCAGGGCGCAGTCGATGCGGCCAAGGCAGGGTTGATTACGCCAATCCTCGTTGGACCTGCCGCGCGGATCAGGGAAGTCGCCGCAAAAGCCAAACTCGATATCGCCGCCTTTACCATTGTCGACGCCGGGTTCAGCCAGGAATCGGCGGACAAGGCGGTGGCCGAGGTCCGCGCCGGGCGCGCCGAAGCATTGATGAAAGGCAGCCTGCACACCGACGAACTGATGGGCGCGGTGGTCCGTCGCGAAACCGGCCTGCGCACGGCGCGTCGCATCAGCCACTGTTTCATCATGGACGTGCCGGGGCACGCCGATCCGCTGATCATCACCGACGCTGCCGTCAACATCGCGCCCACGCTCCGGGACAAGATCGACATCGTGCAGAACGCGATCGACCTCGCGCGCGATCTGGGTTTGAAGGAAGTGCGCGTGGCAATCCTGTCAGCAATGGAAACGGTCAATCCCGACGTGCCCTCCACGCTCGAGGCGGCCGCGTTGTGCAAGATGGCCGACCGCAAGCAGATCACCGGCGCGCTCCTCGACGGCCCGCTCGCGCTCGACAACGCGATCAGCCCCGAGGCCGCCAAAATCAAGAAAATCGATTCGCCGGTCGCGGGACGCGCCAACGTACTGGTGGTGCCGGACCTCGAAGCGGGCAACATGCTCGCCAAGAGCCTGACCTTTCTCGCCGGCGCCGATGCCGCCGGCATCGTGCTGGGAGCGCGTGTGCCGATCATCCTGACCAGCCGTGCCGACTCGCTGATTGCGCGGCTCGCTTCGTGCGCGGTGGCCGCCTTGCTCGCCAATGCCCGCCGTGCAACCGGCGGCAAAGGAATCGCGTGATGCCATGGCGGATGTCATCCTTGTTCTCAACGCCGGCTCCTCGAGCATCAAGTTTTCCGTGTTTCTGGATCAGGCCGGCCAACCCGAGCTTCTGCTTTCCGGTCAGCTTGCGGGGATCTACACCTCGCCGCGTTTCAAAGCCAGGGACGCGAACGGGGGCGAAATCGGCGCGCACGAATGGTATCCCGGCACTCGCCTCGGTCATGACGGCGCGATCCGCTATCTGGTCGATTTTCTGCGCAGCAAACGCGGCGAACACCGGCTGGTCGCGGTCGGCCACCGGGTCGTGCATGGCGGCTTGAAATACTCGGCGCCGACGGTCATCAACGAGGAAGTGCTGGCAACCCTCGAGAAGTTCGTTCCACTCGCGCCGCTGCACCAGCCGCACAATCTCGCTGCGATACGATTTGTCTCCGCGGTCAGGCCGGATGTGCCGCAACTGGCGTGTTTCGACACCGCGTTCCATCGCGTCCAGCCGGAACTCGCGCAGGCGTTCGCGCTGCCGGCCGAGATCACCGAGCGCGGCGTGCGGCGCTACGGATTCCACGGACTGTCCTACGAGTACATCGCCGGTGCGATGCCGCGTTTCGACGCCAAATCGGCGGCGGGGCGCGTGGTCGTCGCGCACCTCGGCAACGGCGCCAGCATGTGCGCAATCAAGGCTGGCGCCAGCATCGCCAGCACCATGGGTTTCACCGCGGTCGAGGGCCTGCCGATGGGCACGCGTTGCGGCGCGCTCGACCCCGGCGTGATGCTCTACCTGATGGACGAGCTGAAGATGGACGCGCGCGCGATCGAAAAGCTGGTCTACCAGGAATCGGGGCTGCTCGGCGTGTCGGGCTTATCGAGCGACATGCGCGCGCTGCTGGAAAGCGATGAGCCGCGTGCCAAACTCGCCGTTGATCTTTTTGTCTACCGCATCGGCCGCGAACTCGGTTCGCTGGCTGCGGCTCTGGGCGGGCTCGACGCGCTGGTCTTTACCGGCGGCATCGGCGAGCACGCGGCGGTGATCCGTGAGCGCGTGTGCAGGGACGCTGCGTGGATCGGCGTCGAGTTCGACGCTGCGGCCAACAACGCAGGCGGGCCGCGCATCAGCACGGCCTCGAGCCGCGTTTCGGCGTGGGTCATTCCGACCAACGAGGAACTGATGATCGCGCGGCATACCCACAAACTGGCCACAGGCTGAGTATCGCATCGCGTCAGCGGGTATCCGGCACGGGCAACGACAGACGAAAGGAGACAGCGTCGTGGACGCAAAAAAAATCGCAGTGATCGGCGCCGGCACCATGGGCAACGGCATTACGCAAGTCATGGCGGCGGGCGGTCTCGACGTGGTCATGACGGACATCGACGATGCGGCCGTCAAGCGCGGCGTGAACGCGGTAACGAAAAGCCTCGACCGCCTGCTCGCCAAACAGAAAATCAGTGAAAGTGATAAAAGCGCGATCCTCGGCCGCATCAAGACCGCCACCACACTCGATGCGGTGGCGGATTGCGACGTGGTAATCGAGGCGGCCACCGAAAACGTGGAACTGAAGCTCAGGATTTTTGCGGATCTCGACCGGATCGCAAGGCCGGCGGCGATCCTCGCCTCGAACACGTCCTCGATTTCGCTCACCCGCATTGCCGGCGCGACGAAGCGCCCGGCGCAGGTGATCGGCATGCATTTTTTCAATCCGGTGCCGATGATGCAGCTGGTCGAATTGATCCGCGCGCTGCAGACGTCCGACGCGACCTTCGAAACGGTGCAAGCCCTGACCCAGAAGGTCGGCAAGACGCCAGTGGAGGTGAAAAACAGTCCGGGCTTCGTCGCCAACCGGATCCTGCTGCCGATGCTCAACGAAGCGGTCTTCTGCCTGAACGAAGGCCTGGCCAAACCGGAGGACATCGACACCGTGATGAAACTCGGCATGGCCCACCCGATGGGGCCGCTGGCGCTGGCCGACCTGATCGGACTCGATACCTGCCTGTCGATTCTGGAGGTGCTGTACGCCGGCTTCAAGGATCCGAAGTACCGCCCCTGCCCGCTGTGGCGCGAGAAAGTCGACGCCGGGCATCTCGGCCGCAAGTCCGGGCGCGGTTTCTTCGACTACGCGAAAACGTAGCGGGATGCGCTGCCAGCCGGACATTCGATAACGCTGCAATCGAATAACGCAGGAGTAAAGCCATGACAACCGAAGTGCCGCGCCCGCCCCTGAAGGGCAAAAAAGCGCTGATCGTCGGCGTCGCCAACGACCAGTCGATCGCCTACGGCTGCGCGAAGGCGTTTCATGAACTCGGCGCCGAGCTCGCGATCACATATATCAATGAAAAAACAAGACGCTACGTCGCAGCCACTCGCGCGCGCGCTGAAAGTGCCGATTTTCATGCCGCTCGACGTCGCCACGCCGGGCATGCTCGAGGCCGTGTTCGAACAGATCGAGAAGAAATGGGGCAAGCTCGACATCGTGCTGCACTCGATCGCCTTCGCGCCGAAAGCCGACCTGCAGGGCGGGCTGCTCAACTGCTCGGCCGAAGGTTTCAAGGTGGCGATGGACGTGTCCTGCCACTCCTTCGTGCGCATGGCGAAGCTTGCCGCGCCGCTGATGAAGGACGGCGGCTCGCTGTTCGCGATGAGCTATTACGGCGCGCAGAAGGTGGTCGCGAACTACAACGTGATGGGACCGGTCAAGGCGGCGCTCGAAGCATGCTGCCGCTACCTTGCCTATGAACTGGGCCCGCAGAAAATCCGCGTGCACGCGATTTCGCCCGGACCGCTCAAGACCCGCGCCGCCACCGGACTCAAGGACTTCGATCTGCTGCTGGCCAAAGCCGCGAAGAAAGCGCCGCTCGGCGAACTGGTGGACATCATGGACGTCGGCTTCGCCTGCGCGTATCTGGCGACGCCATACGCGCGGCGCCTGTCCGGCGAAACGCTGTTCGTCGACGGCGGCGTCAACATCATGGCCTGACGCGCGATTGCCCTGCAGTTGATCACCCGCGAAGAGCCCTGGAGGAACGCGGTTGCCCGATGATGTTATCGCTTCGGATTTCACCCCGGTCGCCGTGATGCTGAGCGGCGGCCGGCGCGTCACCCTGCGCTCGATACACCCCGGCGACGAAACGGCCCTGCAGGCGGCGCTTCGCCGCCTTTCCGGAGAATCGCGCTATATGCGGTTCATGTCGGCGGTCAGCGAACTGTCGCCTTCAATGCTGAAACACGCAGTCCATCCGGTCGCGGGACGCGATCTTGCACTGGTGGCGCTGGCCGATCCGGCGGACGCGCGCGCAGAAGGAAATATCGTCGGCGGCGCACGATACATCGCGGACCCGGCGCTCCAGACCTGCGAATTCGGAATTGCCGTGGCTGATGACTGGCGCGGAACGGGGCTGGCATCGTTCCTGTTAAACGAACTGATCAGGTCGGCGCACGCACGCGGACTGAAGGGCATGGAAGGCTTGATCCTTGCGAACAATGCACCGATGCGCAATCTCGCCAAACGACTGGGGTTCCAGGAAACCGCGAGCAGCGAGGGGCCCGGCGTGGTGCGGGTGTGGCGGGACTTGTCGTGACGGTGCCGTCGCGATGAGCGCCCCATGCGACGCGCCAGGAAAAGCAGCCTGAGTTCCTCACCGCAGAGGCCGGGTCAAAACCTGGGGTTTTGTTGATCGCAGTCAAAGTCCTGCCCTCCGGAAAGCGTAGGTTTATTGCCGTCGCTTCGACATCTTCACCAGCCCGCATGCGGCGGCAGACAGCAGGAAGGGAATGGCCTCATGACTGACGAAACCAGCTCCGCCAGCGACCTCGCGGTCCCGGCCCCGGTGCGCGGATGGCGCGCGGCGTTCCCCCCGGCGCAGTGGCTCCCTACCTATCGGCCGCAGTGGCTGGCGCGCGACGCCATTGCCGGCGTGACGCTCGCCGCCTACGGCATTCCGGTGTCGCTCGCCTATGCATCGCTCGCCGGGCTGCCGCCGGAAGTCGGCATTTACTGCTATCTGGTCGGCGGCCTGTTCTATGCGCTGTTCGGCTCGTCGCGCCAGCTTGCGATCGGGCCCACCTCGGCGATCTCGATGCTGGTCGGGGTCACGGTCGCCGGACATGGCAGGACGGCGATCCGGCGCGCTTTGCGTCCATTGCGGCGCTGACGGCGGTGGTCATCGCCGCCATGTGCATTCTGGCGTGGCTGCTGCGGTTGAGTTCGCTGGTCAACTTCATCAGCGAAACCATACTGACTCGGCTTCAAGGCCGGCGCGGCGCTGACGATCGCCCTGACCCAGTTGCCCAAGCTGTTCGGGGTCAAGGGCGG
Organism: uncultured beta proteobacterium; assembly: GCA_963734595.1. Lineage (GTDB taxonomy): Bacteria > Pseudomonadota > Gammaproteobacteria > Burkholderiales > SG8-41 > CAKKQX01. Next base: position 4,899 of record CAVTHV010000021.1, on the reverse strand, counting down.
CGGGCACGACTTCTTCGAAAGTGCATCGCACCTCGGCGGCCAGCTCCCCGATACCAACCTCGCCGTATTCGCCTTCGGTCTTGCCGCGCTCGCCGTGCTGCTGCTGGGGGAAAAATTCCTGCCGGGCCGCCCGGTCGCGCTGTTCGTGGTGGTGGTTTCCATCATCGTGTTGTCGGTGACGTCGCTGGCTGATCTCGGCTTCAAGGTCGTCGGCGCACTGCCGCAAGGCCTGCCCGAGTTCCGCCTGCCGGGGTTGCGGGTGCGCGATGTGGACGGGGTGATTCCGCTGGCGTTCGCCTGCCTGTTGCTCGGCGTACGTGGAAAGCGTTTCCGCCGCACGCGCGCTGGCGCAGCAGAACGGCTACGAAATCGATCCGCGCCAGGAACTGCTCGGCCTGGGCGCGGCGAATCTGGCCGCGGGGTTGTTCCATGCCTACCCGGTGGCCGGCGGCCTGTCGCAGTCCTCGGTGAACGACAAGGCCGGCGCCAAGACGCCGCTCGCGCTGGTGTTCGCCTCGATCACGATCGGTCTGTGCCTGATGTACCTGTCCGGCTTGCTGAGCAACCTGCCCAACGTGGTGCTCGCGGCCATCGTGCTGGTTGCCGTCAAGGGATTGATCAACATCCGCGAACTGCGCCACGTGTGGCGGGTGAGCCGCTACGAATTCATCGATATCGATGGTCGCGTTCGCCGCCGTGCTGCTGCTGGGCATTCTGAAAGGCGTGATGGTGGCGGTGGTCGTCTCGATGTCTGCTGCTGATACGGCGCGCCGCGCACCCGCATGTGGCCTTCCTCGGCCGCATTCCCGGCACCCGCAGTTATTCCGACATCGAGCGCAATCCCGACAACGAGGCCGTTCCGGGCGCGCTGATTTTCCGCGTCGAGGCCTCGCTGCTCTACTTCAACGTCGAGCATGTGCGCGAGGCGCTCTGGGAGAAAATCCGCGCGGCCACCGGGCCGGTCAAGCTGGTGATATGCGATCTGTCCACCTCTCCCATCGTCGACCTCGCGGGCGCGCGCATGCTGGCGACGTTGCAAACAGCGATTGCAGGCGGCGGGCATACGCCTGCGGCTCGTCGCGGCGCATGCGGCGGTGCGCGACATGCTGCGCGCCGAAGGACTGGAGGAACGCGTCGGCTATTTCGGACGCCGCATCTCGGTGGCCGATGCGATCGACGAGTTCCACGGCGGCACGGCCAAGGGAACACCGGCAGGACCGACCGTGCCGGCAACCTAGCGTTTAACGCCAATGCGCGACAAGAACGCCTTCGAGGAAGAAGTCCGGCAACCGGTACTCAGCCCGGTGGAACGGATATCGGAGATGCTGTTTGGCCTGTTCATGGCCCTCACCTTCGTGGGTGCCGTGTCCGCGGCGACGACCGGGCGCGAGGAAATCAGCACGATGTTTGCGGCCGCTCTCGGCTGCAACCTTGCCTGGGGCCTCGTCGACGCCGTCATGTACCTGGTTCGCACTGTGACGGATCGCGGCAGGTCGCTCGCGCTGATCCGGGCGGTAAAGTCCGCACCGGACGCGGAAACCGGGCGCAGGCTCATCGAGCGCAGGCTGCTCGAACGCACGCTGTCGCGCCCCGCGGAGGGGCTGGTCTCGCCAGAAGCGGTCGAGGTAATCCGTGAGCGGATCCTCGCCCTGCCACCGGTGACGGCGCGGCCGACCCTGGGGCGGGACGACCTGCTTGCTGCCCTCGGCATATTTCTGATCGTGGTCACCGTAACCCTTCCCGTGGTCCTGCCCTTTCACCTGATCGAGGATGTCGGAATGGCGAAAAACGTATCCCGCGCCATCGCGCTGGCGATGCTGTTCTTCGGAGGCCTCGCGCTCGGCCGCCACGCGGGTTATGGCGGCTGGAAAGCGGGGCTTGCCATGGCCGGACTGGGCACGGGACTGGTGATCGCGATCAAGGCGCTCGGCGGATAAGGGCCCCGATACGGGGCACCGCCGGTGGCCGCAAAACCGCCCACCCCGGAGCCGCCGGGTGAGGCGTAACCGACCCGGACTGACCACGATGCCGGTCAGCGATCAACCGTTGACTTAGATCAAATTTACGCACGGTCCGTTGGCGCAGGATTAACCGATAAGTTTGCCAATTGAACAGGGTCCGTTCCCGAAAACGGGGACGCGGTGCGGTCGAATCAACTTAAGGAGATCAATCATGCACGCGGAACAATGGACGCAGGCGTGGCGCAAATTTTCGGGCACGGACTGGCAGCGCGAGATCAACGTCCGCGACTTCATCGTATCCAACGTGACGCCGTATGCCGGCGGCGCCGAATTCCTTGCCAAGCCCACCAAGCGGACGCTCGCCGTCTGGGACAAGCTGCAGCCCTACTTCCGCGAAGAGGCCAAGAAGGGCGTGCTCGACGTCGACGTGGCCACGCCCTCGTCGCTGACTTCGCACGGCCCGGGCTACATCGACCGCGACAACGAAGTGGTCGTCGGCCTGCAGACCGACAAGCCGTTCCGCCGGGCGATCATGCCCACCGGCGGCTGGGGCATGATCGAGAACGGCCTCAAGGCGATCGGCCGCGAGCCCGACCCCGCGGTGCGCGAGACCTTCACCAAGTACCGCAAGACGCACAACGCGGCCGTGTTCGACATGTACACGCCGGAGATCCGGGAATGCCGGCGCTCCAGCATCATCACCGGCCTGCCGGACGCCTACGGGCGCGGCCGCATCATCGGCGACTACCGGCGCGTTGCGCTCTACGGCGTCGACCGCCTGATCGAGGAGAAAAAGGCCGAGCGCGCCGAGATCGACGCGCGCTGGCCGACCGAGGACGTGATGCGGCTGCGCGAGGAAATGGCCGACCAGATGCGCGCGCTCGCCGACCTCAAAACGATGGCGACGTCCTACGGCTTCGACATCGGCAAGCCGGCGACGAACGCCCGCGAGGCCGTGCAGTGGACCTACTTCGGCTACCTCGGCGCCATCAAGGAGATGAACGGCGCCGCGATGTCGGTGGGCCGCATCTCGACCTTCCTCGACATTTACATCGAGCGCGATCTCGCCGAGAAGACGCTGACCGAAGCCGAAGCGCAGGAACTCATCGACCAGCTCGTGATCAAGCTGCGCATCGTCCGCTTCATGCGCACGCCCGAATACGACGCGCTGTTCTCGGGCGACCCGTACTGGGCGACCGAGTGCATCGGCGGCATGGCGCTCGACGGCCGCACCCTCGTCACGCGCTCGAGCTTCCGCATGCTGCAAACGCTCACGAACCTCGGGCCGGCGCCCGAGCCCAACCTCACGGTGCTGTGGTCGAAGAACCTGCCGGATGCCTTCAAGCGCCATTGCATCAAGTCGAGCATCGAATCGTCGTCGCTGCAGTACGAGAACGACGACCTGATGCTGCCGAAGTTCGGCGACGACTACGGCATCGCGTGCTGCGTCTCGGCGATGCGCCTGGGCAAGCAGATGCAGTATTTCGGCGCGCGGGTCAACCTCGCCAAGTGCCTGCTCTACGCGATCAACGGCGGGCGCGACGAGATGAGCGGCGTGCAGGTGGGGCCGGCCTATCGCGCCGGTGACGGGCGACGTCCTCGACTACGACGACGTGAAGGCGAAGTTCGACGACATGATGGACTGGCTCGCGCGGACCTACGTCCACGCGATGAACTGCATCCATTACTCGCACGACCGCTACAACTACGAGCGGCTGATGATGGCGCTGCACGACCGCGACATCGTGCGCACCATGGCCTTCGGCATCGCCGGCCTGTCGGTCGCCGCCGACAGCCTCTCGGCGATCAAGTACGCGAAGGTGAAGCCGGTCCGCGACGAGAACGGCCTCGTCGTCGACTACCAGACGACCGGCGAGTTCCCGGTGTTCGGCAACAACGACCCGCGGGTGGACGACATCGCGGCCGACCTGGTGAAGCGCTTCATGGATAATCTGCGGCAGCACCCGACTTATCGCGGTGCGATCCACACGCAGTCGGTGCTGACCATCACCTCCAACGTCGTCTACGGCAAGGGCACCGGCAACACGCCGGACGGCCGCCGCAAGGGCGAACCCTTCGCGCCGGGCGCGAACCCGATGCACGGCCGCGATTCGCACGGCTGGCTGGCGTCGTGCCTGTCGGTCGCGCGCCTGCCGTACGAACATGCGCAGGACGGCATCAGCTACACGCTGTCGGTGGTGCCGGCGGAAACCCGTCAGGGCGATGCCGAGGCGATCACGCGGGCCGCCAGCGCATTGGACACCTACTTCGGCCAGGGCGGGTTCCACATCAACCTCAACGTCCTCAGCAAGGAGACGCTGCTCGATGCGATGGAGCACCCGGACAAGTACCCGCAGCTCACCATCCGGGTGTCGGGCTACGCGGTGAACTTCGTCCGCCTCACGCGCGAGCAGCAGATGGACGTCGTCAGCCGCACCTTCTTCCACGCGAAGATCTGATCATGGTCACGCCAGAACTCGTGGCCGCTGCGACGGCCGAAATCCCGGAAGGCGGTCGCCACGATTTTCGCCACGATCTCTCGCCGGATGCGCCGGAGCTCGAGAATTACAGCGAAGGCGACGGCGCATTCGGCTACGTGCACTCGTACGAGACCGGCTCCCGCCTCGACGGCCCCGGCGTCCGCGTCACGCTCTTTCTCTCCGGCTGCCCGCTGCGCTGCCAGTACTGCCACAATCCGGACACGTGGCGCCTGAAGCACGGCATGCGCGTCCCGCTCGAACGCGTCGTCACCCGGCTCGGGCACTTCGCACCGGCGCTGCGCTCGCTGCAGGGCGGGCTGACTATCTCCGGCGGCGAGCCGCTGGTGCAGCCGGCTTTCTCGCGGCGCATCTTCGCCGCAGCGAAGTCGTACGGCCTGCACACCGCGCTCGATACCTCCGGTTTTCTCGGCGAGCGCGCGACCGACGAGTATCTGAAG
>CAVTHV010000020.1:0-88151 GCA_963734595.1 uncultured beta proteobacterium | reverse complement strand
CTGGAACAGGATGATGCCCTGCGTGAGCAGGACCGGGACCATGTTGCGGAAGGCCTGCGGCAGGACCACTTTCATCATCGCCAGCCGGTAGGTGAGGCCGAGCGCGTAGGCGGCCTGGACCTGGCCGCGCGGCACGCTCTGGATGCCGGCGCGGATGATCTCGCAGTAGTACGCGGCCTCGAACATCGTGAACGCGATCAGCGCCGAATGGAACGGCCCGAGGCCCTCGGCATAGGCGTCGCCCGAGATTTTCTTGATCGCGATCGGCACCAGGAAATAGAACCAGAAAATCACCAGGATCAGCGGCGTCGAGCGCAGCAGGTTGACGTAGCCGCTCGCCGGGATGCTGAGAACCTTCGAGGCCGACAGGCGCATCAGCGCGAGCAGGGTGCCGATGACGATGCCGCCGATCATCGCGAGGAAAGTCAGCCCGAGCGTGAACAGCATGCCCTTTCCCATGTAGGGCAGCGCGCGCTGGATGACGTCGAAGTCAAAGTCGGTGAACACGACTTTCCCTCTCCCCCGGCCCCTCTCCCCGCAGGAGAGGGGAGGATTCGTGGCGCTGATGCGCGAAATATGGATTGTCGGTGAACATGCGCGCTATTTCCCCGCGCTGCCGATGTAGCCGGGCACCCGCACTTTTTTCTCCAGCGCGTGCATCGCCACCGTCACCGTCAGCGTGATCAGCACGTAGACCGCGGTGGCGACGGTGAAGACCTCGAAGGTGCGGAACGTGTACTCGGAGATCTGCCGCGCCTGCGCGGTGAGTTCCAGCACGCCGATGGTGAGCGCGACCGACGAGTTCTTGAATATGGTCAGGAACTCGGAAGTGAGCGGCGGGATCACGATGCGATAGCCCATCGGCAGCAGCACGTGCCGGTAGACCTGCGCGCGCGTGAGGCCCATGGCGAGACCCGCCTCGGTCTGGCCGCGGGGGATCGACTGGATGCCGGAGCGCACCTGCTCGGCGACGCGCGACGCGGTGTAGAAGCCAAGGCACAGCACCGCGTTCCAGAACTCGGGCATCGGCATCTGGGTTTTCAGCCAGTCGCCCGCGGCCTTCGGCACGATCTCGGGCAGCACGAAATACCAGATGAACATCTGCACCAGCAGCGGGATGTTGCGAAAGAGTTCGACGTAGACGGTGGCGGGGGCGCGCAGGATGGCGAGCGGCGCGGTGCGCAGCACGCCCAGCACCGAGCCTACCGAGAAGGCGATGACCCAGCCCAGGATCGACACCAGCAGCGTCCACTTGATGCCGGACAGCACCCAGTCGAGGTAGATGCCGCCGCCCGAGAATGCCGGCTGGAAAAAAACGCTGAAGTCCATGATCGCGATAATTGGGAAACAGCCGTGCGAAAAAAATCGGGGAACCGCGCGGCCCCCCGAATCTTGTTAAATGACCGTTGCGCGGCGCGTCAGCACTTCATCCTGCCGCAGGCCTCGACGCCCTTGTCGTTCGGATTCTTGATCGCTTCCTTGAGCCCGTCCGACATCGGCATGTTCAGGTTGATGCCCTTGGGCGGGATCTTCGACTCGAACCACTTGTGGTAGATCTTGTTGATCTCGCCGCTCTTGTAGATTTTGGTCACCGCGTCGTCCACCAGTTTCTTGAACTCGGGATCGTTCTTGCGCAGCATGATGCCGTACGGATCGTCCGACAGGAACGGGCCCAGGACGTCGTAATCCGCCGGCTTTTTGGCGCTGGCGCGCAGGCCGTAGAGCAGGACGTCGTCCATCGGGAACGCCGCCGCGCGGCCGGTTTCCACCGCCAGGAACGATTCGGCGTGGTCCTTCGACGGAATGAAATGGATGCCGAGCTTCTTCTCGTCGTTATAGGCTTTCATCGCGCGCTCGTTGGTGGTGCCCGACGTGAACACCACGGTCTTGCCCTTGAGATCGTCGTAACTCTTGATGCCGGACGATTTCTTGACGATGATCTTGGTGCCGGTCACGAAATAGGTGGGGGCGAAGTCGACCTGCTTCTGGCGCTCGACGCTGTTGGTCGTGGAGCCGCACTCCAGGTCGATGTTGCCGCCGGTCAGAATCGGGATGCGCGTCTGCGAGGTGACGGGCACGAATTCGACCTTGAGCTTGGGCATCTTGAGCCGGGCTTTGACCGCATCGACGATTTTCATGCAGATGTCGATGCCATAGCCGATCGGCTTCTGATTGTCGTCGAGATAGGAAAGCGGAATCGAGGCATCGCGGTTGCCGATCCTGATCACGCCGGTCTCCTTGATTTTTTTCAGCGTGCCGGTGAGTTCCTGCGCGGTCACCGGCGCGCTCATCAGCGCGACGGCGAGCAGGGCAAATGTCAGTTTCGGAAAAAAGCGCATTGTTGTTTCTCCTGGCAGTGGGATGGTGGGGGCCGCATTTCTGTTGTTGGTTCAGGCGGTGGCCTCAATCTAGCGGAACGGTCCGGGGTTGTCCAGTACCTTCACTCTGCGGGAATTCAAAAATATCCATATAAAACAACGGACTATGATGACCATTCCGACGCGGGCAGGCATCCCGCTGGCCGTGCGCGGATCGCGCTAGCGAGGCAGGCTGCGCGCCGCCGACTGCCACCACGCGACGCTCGCCCGCGCCAGCGCGCGCGTGGGGTCGATGCACGCGGCTGCGATCGCGGCCGGCGCGTGCTCGATCGCAGGCGGCAGTTCGGTGCAGGCGAGCAGGATGACCTGCGCGCCCTGATCGAGAAGATTCTGTGCGGCGCGCACGGCGAGCGCGTGCGCGCGTGCGACGTCGTTGCGTTTTACGCTGTCTATCGCCGGCAGCACCAGCTCTTCCTGGTCGCGCGCGCTGCTGGCGATGCAGCGGTAGCCGAGCGCATCGAGGCGTTGCTGGAAAAAGCCGGCGGCAAGCGTGCCGCTGGTGGCGATCAGTCCCACGGTATCGACCTCGATGCCGCGCGCGGCGAACTGCTCGCATGCCGCATCGGCGATGTGCAGGATCGGCAGCCCGCCTTCGCGCACGAGGTCGTCGTACCAGTAGTGCGCGGTGTTGCACGGAATGACCACGCAGGTGGCGCCCGCTCCTTTCAGCGTGCGGATGCCGGCGAGCATGGCCGGCAGCGGCGATTCCCCGGCTTCGAGGATGGCCTTCGGCCGGTCGGGAATCTGCGGCACCGACCAGACGACGACCGGAATATGTTCGGCATCGCGCCGCGCCGGCGTTTCCTCGATCAGCTTGCCCAGAAAATCGACGGTGGCGAGCGGGCCCATGCCGCCCAGTACGCCGAGGAGTGCATTCATAGAGGGTAAATCAGGTTGATGATATTGACAGGTGATTGTAAGCCGTCAGGGCGCCATCAGAAAATTCTCGATGATCGCGGCGAGCCGTTGCGGCTGGTCGTGGTGCATCATGTGGCCGCAGTCTTCCAGCCAGACTTCATTGAAGTTGCGGAACGCGCGCCTGCGCTCGTCGAGCTGTTCGGGCGTATCCTTCAGATAGCCGGTGCCTTTCGATTGCCGCGCGAACACCCACAGCACCTGCGCGGCGGCCTGCTGCCAGCAGGCGAGCAGCTCCTCGAGGCGGAATAGTTGCGGATTCACCATCTTGTGCCGGGGGTCGCTGCGCAGCACGTAGGTGCCGTCCCCGGTTTCTTTGGCCCAGTGTTGCGCCAGAAACTGCGCCTGGCGATCGTCAAGGCGGGGATTGACGAGCTTGAGCCGTTCCGCGACTTCGGCCCAGGACCGGTATTTGCGGAAGCGCGGCGGTTCCCGCAGTTCGTCCAGCCATTTCCGGTAGCGCGCCTGCGCCTGTCCGGGGTTCGTCCGCGCCAGGCCGAAACCTTCGAGCGAGACGACACGCGACACGCGTTCCGGCCGGATGCCCGCGTAGGTGCAGGCGATCACGCCGCCCATGCTGTGGCCGACGAGATGGACCGGCGCACCGGGCTGGTAGAGATCGAGCAGGGCGTCGAGGTCGGCATAATAATCGGGAAACCAGTAGCCCTCGCTTGCCCATTGCGTGAGCCCGAAACCGCGCCAGTCGGGCGCGACCACATGCCAGTCGCGGCTGAAAGCGTCGACCAGGAACTGGAACGACGCCGACACGTCCATCCAGCCGTGCAGCAGAAACATGACCGGGGAACCGGGCGTCGCCCCACGTGCGCACGTGATAGCGCAGGCCGCGGATGTCGTGGAAATGCGATTGGCTGGGTTTCATCGAGTCAATTTTTCCGCGGTTCCGTTGCTATGCTCCGCGCCTTGCGCAGTGCCTGCCATGACAACAGGGCCAGGCTCGCAACGATCAACGCCATGCCGATCGCTTCCGGCGCGGCGGGCACTTCATCGAGCTGCAGCCGCGAAAACAACACGCCGAGCGCCGGCACCGCCATGATCGAAAGTCCGGCTACGCCGGCGGGCAGCCTCTGCAGCACAAACAGCCAAAGCAGCCAGCCGGCCACCGTCCCGAGCAACGTGCCGTAGATGAGCAGGAACCAGAAGTAGGGCGTCCATTCGACCGGACGCGAGGGCGATACGAACGCGATCACGGCGAGCACCAGCCCTCCGAAGAGCATCTGCCAGGCGGTGAACTGCAGCAAGTCCGAACCGATGGTGTCGCGCCATTTTCTGGCGAGGACGGCACTGACCGCCCAGGCAACCCCCGTCAGTACCGCGAGCAGCTTGCTGATGAATGTGCCGCCCGGTTGCCACGGTTCGAGTACCAGCACGAGCCCGGTCACCGAGAGCGCCACTGCCAGCCATTGTGGTCCGCGAATGCGTTCACCCAGCAGCAGCCAGGCGAACAGCAGCGTCCAGAACGGCATGGTATAGACCAGCACTGCGGTTTTGCCCGCGGCGCCGGCAACCAGCGCCCAGGAAGCGAGGGCATTGAATCCCGTAGTCTGAAACAGGCCAAAGACGAAGGCTTTCCCCGGCGCCCTCATGGCGAGCGGCCGGCCGCGCGCTATCAGAATCGCAAAGATCAGCAGTGCGCCCGGAATGGTGCGCAATGCCGCGAAGTCGAACGGACCGGCAAAGCGCAACCCTTCTTTCGTGATGATCCAGTTGTAGCCCCAGATCATGCACAGACCAGCGAGGATGGCGAGGCCAATTTTGTCAGTAGATCGGGCAAATGACATGGATGCGCCGGACGGCAGGCGGCGACAGCGTATGCGCGCCGATTGGAAAAATACGCATTATGCAGCAAGCCGCGGCGATCGGGTAAGGCCGGGCGCGCGACAGCCGCAGCGCTTCTGCTTATTGCTTGCACAATGCCGCCGGCTATGTGGTGGATTTTCCTTGTTTAAATTTCTTTTGCCGCGCGCAATGCCGCAAACCTGCCGCAGACTGCTGTCAAAAAAACGGCGTGCCGGCGTAAAATAGATTCCCATCATGCAGCCGTCTTTCATCCATCTGCGATTGCACAGCGAGTACTCGATCGTGGACGGAATCGTGCGCCTCGACGAAGCGATCGCGGCCGCGGCCAACGACGGCATGCCGGCGCTGGCGCTGACCGACCTTGCCAACGCGTTCGGCACGGTCAAGTTCTATCAGGCGGCGCGCGGCCGCGGCGTGAAACCCATCATCGGCTGCGATGTCTGGATCAGCAACGAGGCCGACCGCGACAAACCCTACCGCCTGCTGTTGCTGTGCGCCTCGCATGCCGGTTATCTGCGCCTGTGCGAGCTGCTCACGCGCGCTTACCGTTCCAACCACTATCGCGGACGCGCCGAGATTGCGAAAGGCTGGTTTGGCGAGACGGGGACGGAAGGCCTGATCGCGCTCTCCGGCGCGCATCATGGCGACGTCGGCCAGGCGCTGATCGCCGATCACATGCCGCTCGCGCAGGACCTCGCGCGCGGGTGGGCGGCGCTGTTCCCCGGGCGCTATTACCTCGAGCTGCAGCGGCTCGGGCCGGAGGCCATGACGGCCGGCGCGGCCGCGGTGCCGCTGGAAAACCATGTGCAGCGCGCGCTGCAGCTCGCGTCCCAGCTCAGGCTGCCGGTGGTCGCGACGCACCCCGTGCAGTTCCTGAAGCCGGACGATTTCCGCGCGCATGAAGCGCGCGTCTGCATTTCCGAAGGCTACGTCCTCTCGGATCAGCGCCGTCCGCGGAAATTCAGCACCGAGCAGTATTTCAAATCGCAGGCCGAGATGGGCGCGCTGTTCGCGGACATTCCCGAAGCGCTGGCCAACAGCGTCGAGATCGCCCGGCGCTGCAACCTGGCGCTCGACCCTCGGCAAAAGCCAGCTGCCGAAATTCCCGACGCCCGACAACGTCGGTCTCGACCAGTATCTGCACGATTGCGCGCTGGCCGGTCTCGACGAGCCGCATGCGGCAGCTCTATCCGGACGAGGCCGAACGCGGCCGGCAGCTTGCGCGCTACCAGGAGCGGCTCGAGTTCGAGTTGAAGACGATCTCGCAAATGGGCTTTCCCGGTTATTTTCTGATCGTCGCCGATTTCATCAACTGGGCGAAGCAAAACGGCGTGCCGGTCGGGCCGGGCCGCGGTTCGGGCGCGGGCTCGCTGGTGGCCTACAGCCTGGGCATCACCGACCTCGACCCGTTGCGCTACGACCTGCTGTTCGAGCGTTTCCTCAATCCGGAGCGCGTGTCGATGCCCGACTTCGACATCGACTTCTGCCAGGACGGGCGCGACCGCGTGATCGATTACGTGAAGCAGCGTTACGGCGCCGACAGCGTGTCCCAGATCGCCACCTTCGGCACCATGGCGGCGAAGGCCGTGGTGCGCGACGTCGGGCGCGTGCTCGATCTGCCGTACAACTTCTGCGACCAGCTCGCGAAACTGATTCCGTTCCAGCCCGGCAAGCACATCACGCTGCAGGACGCGCGGGAGATGGAGCCGCAGCTGAAGGAGCGCGAGAAGAACGAGGAGGAGGTGCGCGGATTGCTGGAGCTGGCCGAGAAACTGGAAGGATTGACGCGCAACGTCGGCATGCATGCCGGCGGCGTGCTGATCGCCCCCGGCAAGCTCACCGATTTTTGCCCGCTCTATATCGCCGATAACTCGGAAGCCGCGGTCAGCCAGTTCGACAAGGACGACGTCGAGTCGATCGGGCTGGTCAAGTTCGACTTCCTGGGCCTCACCACGCTCACCATCCTCGACTGGACGGTGCGCTACGTGCGGCAGCTCGACCCGGCTTCGACGCTCGCGCTGCACGAGCTGCCGCTCGACGACGCCGCGACCTACTCGATATTCGCCAGCGCCAACACCACGGCCGTGTTCCAGTTTGAATCGCGCGGCATGCGCGATCTCCTGAAGCGCGCGCGCCCCGACCGCTTCGGCGACATCGTCGCGCTGGTGGCGCTCTACCGGCCCGGCCCGATGGAACTCATCCCGTCGTTCTGCGAGCGCAAGCACGGGCGCGAGCGGGTCGTCTATCCCGACTCGCGCGTGGAGCCGATCCTCGCCGAGACCTACGGCATCATGGTGTACCAGGAGCAGGTGATGCAGATGGCCCAGATCATCGGCGGCTACAGCCTGGGCGGCGCCGACCTGCTGCGGCGCGCGATGGGCAAGAAGAAACCGGAGGAGATGGCGCAGCACCGCGATCTGTTCCGCGATGGCGCCGCGAAGAACGGTCTGTCGGCCGCCAAGGCCGGCGAGATCTTCGACCTGATGGAGAAATTCGCGGGCTACGGCTTCAACAAGTCGCACGCGGCCGCGTACGCGCTCGTCGCCTACCAGACCGCGTACATGAAGGCGCACCACGCCGCCGCGTTCATGGCGGCCAACTTGTCGGCGGTGATGGACGACACCGACAAGGTGCAGCAGATTTACGAAGACGCGGCGCAGAACGGTCTCGAGATCCTGGCGCCCGATCTCAACAGCGGCGATTACCGCTTCGTGCCGATCGACGGCAAGACAGATCCGTTACGGCCTGGGCGCGATCAAGGGCACGGGCGAAGCGGCGATCCGGCACATCATGGAGGCGCGCGCCAGCGGCGGACCGTTCACGGACCTGTTCGACTTCTGCCATCGCCTCGACAAGCGCATCGTCAACCGCCGCACGGTGGAGTCGCTGATCCGCGCCGGCGCGTTCGACCGGATCAACGATCACCGTGCCAGCCTGCTCGCCTCGGTCGGCATGGCGCTGGAGAGCGCCGAGCAGGCGAGCCGCAGCGCGCACCAGGTCAGCCTGTTCGGCGAGCTTGCCGAAACCTCGCACAAGATCGCGCTCGCCGACGTGCCGCGCTGGACCGACCGCGAGCGGCTGCAGAACGAGAAGCTCGCGCTCGGCTATTATTTTTCCGGGCATCCGTTCAGGAGCTACGAGCGCGAATTGCGCGGATTCATTTCCACCCGGCTCGACCAGCTGTCGCCCCAGCCGCATCCGGTGCTGCTCGCGGGCATCATTCACAGCCAGCGCATCCAGATGACGCGGCGCGGGCGCATGGCCGTGATCCTGCTCGACGACGGCAATGCCCGGGTCGAACTCACGGTGTTCAACGAACTGTTCGAGCAGCATCGCCACTGGCTGAAGGAAGACCAGCTGCTGATCGTGGAGGGCAAGGTCGCGCACGACGATTTCTCCGGCGGGCTGCGCATTTCCGCGGAGAAGCTCTTCGACCTGCAGACGGCGCGCAACCGCTTCGCGAGGATGATGCGGCTGACCTGCAACGGCCAGTCCTCGGGCGGCAGGCTGCGCGAGCTGCTGTCTCCCTATCGCAGCGGCGGCAACTGCCCGGTGTCCGTCGTCTATTCGAACCGCGCCGCGACCTGCGAAATCGATCTCGGCAACGACTGGCGCGTCACCCTGCACGACGATCTGATCCAGTCGCTGGCCGACTGGCTGAGCGCGGACAATGTCGATATCGTCTACCGCGAGCAGCACGCGGGCTATTGACCGTAGCCCGCGTCTGCGCGCGAACTTCAATTCATTCTGTCGGCAGGGCCACGAACCCCGCGTATTCGCCGTCGTCCGCGGCAATCCTGACTTCGCTGACCGCCGCACCCGAAGGTCCGCGCTTCGCCCAGTCGATCATTGCCGCGACTGATTCGGGCGAGCCGTGCACCATGGCCTCGACGCTGCCGTCGCGGCGGTTGCGCACCCAGCCGGCAACGCCCAGTTGCTGCGCCGTGCGTTGCATGTAATAGCGGAAACCGACGCCCTGCACGCGCCCGAGTATCTGCAAACGCCTGGTGATCCTTGTGCCGGTATTCATCTTCATGCCGTCTCAGCAGTCCTGATTATCGGCCCATAAAAATAAATTATGCAAGGAGGCTGGCCGCGTTGTGTTGCCGGCATGGTAGTGTTTTAATTGCGCGTTTCAAAATAAATTCCACGGGGAGGAGCATCATGCAAAGACTCAAGCTCGTATTGATCGGCATGTTCGGCGCAATGCTGTTAGTGGGCGCGACGGTAACCGCTTCGATTGCCGCGGAGACCAAGGTGGCGGTTGCGGATACCAAGGCAACTGCGCAGCACAAGAAAAATGCCGCGGTGAAAAAGGAGAGGGTGGTCCTGCAGGTGAGCGACGACAGCCCCAAGACCTGGAACCAGGCGCTCAACGTCGTTAAAAACATCCAGCAGGCCTATGGCAAGGACAAGGTCCAGGTCGAGGTCGTGGCTTTCGGCAACGGCATCGGGATGCTCAAGATGGATTCCGAAGTCGGCAATCGCATCGAAGAAACGCTTCAATCCGGGGCGCATGTATACGCATGCCAGAACACGATGCGCGCCCGCAAGCTTTCCAAGGACGACATGCTGGCCAAAATAGGCTACGTTCCGGCGGGCATCATCGAGATCATCAACAGGCAGAAACAGGGCTGGGCGGTCGTACGGCCGTGATCCTCGGCCCGATGCGGTAACCCGGCGGCTGCCGGGCACCTGACGCAATGCGTTGCACATTTCAAAAGGGGAGAAAACAAATGAAAATAGCCCGGATTATCGGCGTGATGCTGAGCCTCATCTCGATCTCAGCCTTCGCGACACAGGCGCCGAATCAGGAGGCTTCGCCCGCGCAAAAACCAGCGGCAGCCAAGCCTGCCGTAATACCGAAGGGCAAGGATAACGATCTCAAGCTCTACTACGCCGACGGCAGGATCGTGAAGGGCGCGCCGGCGATGGAACGCATGCAGCAGGACGCGAAAGTCATCCTGTGGCTCGCCGGCAACCAGTTCTTCGCGATGGACGAAGTGATCCATGCGTTTCAACGCAAGAATCCGGGCGTGGAAGTGGGGCTCATCACCCTGCCGCCGGGGCTGATCCTGAACGCGATTCAGGCCGGCGGGTGGACGTACGAGGGCAAGAGTTACCCGGGATTGCCGGACGTCTACGCGTCGGTGAACCTCGGGCATCTGAAGACGCTGAAGAAAGCCGGACTGATGGACCGTTATGCGATTTACATGCATAACGAACTGCAGATCATGGTGGCGAAGGGCAACCCGAAGGGTATCCGTGGCGTGAGAGACCTGATCCGCCAGGATGTGCGTACTTCGATGCCCAATCCGGTCAGCGAAGGCATCATGCAGTTCTACGGCCGCAAGGTGCTGGAACGGCATGGCCTGTGGGAGAAAATTTCCGCGGGCAAGATGTGTAATTCCTGTCAAACGACGGCGAATAACTGGTTCACCTCCGTCCATCACCGCGAAACTCCGGATCGCATCAAGGCGGGCACTTCCGATGCCGGTTTCGTCTGGAAGACCGAAGCCCAGGAAGCGATACGCGTCGGGGCGCCCGTGGAGGGCGTGGTGCTGCCGCCGGAAGACAGCCTGCGCAACGAAGTGGCCTACGCCATCGGTGCGCTGACCAACAGCAGCGCGCAAGGCGATGGCGGAAAAGTACCTGGAATTCCTGCGGGGCCCGGAATCCCAGGCCGCGTATGCAAAATTCGGTTTTGTGAACGCCAGCGCGGACGAACTCCAGCACAAACCCATTCCCGATTGACCGCTGCTGCCGGCCGGTTGCGCACAAAGCGGCTGTTCCGCCGCTTTGCTGCGCGGCGGACATATTGCGACGCCCCTCGTTCTCGTTTAAGTTTCGCGTATGTCCATGGCCCATTCGGGCGGGCGATGCGAAAGGAGGGGAACATGCTGCGCCACTTCAGGCCGGGCGGAATGATTGCGGTGGCACTGGTCTTGGCGTTGGCAGGTTGCGCGGCGCCGGGGAACCGTCCGGCGGCGGACGACAGCGCCGCCCGGAACAAGGTCGTCTATCACATCAGCGACACCGCGCAACAGGCGCACGCGGCCATGCAGTATATCCGCAACCAGCTCGAGGTCGATCCCAAAGCGAAGATCGTCGTGGTCACGCACGCCTACGGGGTGGATTTCCTGATCGACGGCGCCAAGGACAAAAACGGGAATCCCTACGATATCCCGGTGGAGGATCTGGCGATGCGCGGCGTGCGCTTCGAAGTGTGCGAAATCACGCTGCGCGAACGCAACCTCAAAAAGTCGCAATTCATACCGGAAGCGACGTTCGTGCCTTCCGGCGTCGCCGAAATCACCCGGCTGCAACAGCGCGAGGGCTACGCTTACCTGAAGCCGTGAACGCGGCGCTCCCGGCACCAAAGCGCGGCTTTTCCCCCTTGCCGTTCCCCCGAAATTGCGGTGCCGGTGCCAAAGCGCTTACAATTCGTCTGATATCGCGCCGCGACGTAATCTGCCGCGCGCTTCTTCTTTAAATACTTAATTATAAAAATGTTTCCACTCACGGCGCCTCCCGTCGATCTGATCCTCGGCGTCGTGTTGTACTGGCTGGCAATCGGATTGGCGGGCGTCTTGCGCCCGCTCAGCCTGCGTTTTGTCAGCCGCGTGCTGTTTCCGCTGGGAGCGGTCGGCGGCCTGGCGCTGATGGTCGCCGCGTTTCTCGGGATTTCCGCCGCGCCGGCGGCGCTGGTGCTGCCGTTGGGGCTTCCCGACCTGCCTTTTCATATCCGGCTCGACGCCCTGTCGGCATTCTTCATCGAACTGCTGGGTATTGCGGTAGTCGGCATATCGCTGTTTTCCACCGGCTATTTCCGGCGCGGCCAGGGATCGGCGCCCGGCGTGCTGTGCCTGCAGTACCACCTGTTCCTGGCGGCCATGGTCACGGTGTTTCTGGCGGACGACGCCTACCTGTTCATGGTGGCGTGGGAAACGATGGCGATCACTTCCTATTTCCTCGTCGTCAGCAGCCACAAGATTCCTGAAATCCGCAGTGCCGGTTTTCTCTATCTGCTGATCGCGCATATCGGCGCAATCAGCATCCTGCTGTGCTTCGGCGTGCTGCAGGGCGGCCAGGGCGACTATACATTCGCCGCGATGCGCGCGATCGGGCTTTCGCCATTCTGGTCGAGCATCGCCTTCGTGCTCGCATTGTTCGGCTTCGGCGCCAAAGCGGGGATTCTGCCGCTGCATGTCTGGCTGCCGGAAGCCCACCCCGCGGCGCCGTCACCGATCTCGGCGCTGATGAGCGGCGTCATGCTCAAGACCGCGATCTACGGCATCCTGCGCGTAACGCTGGACCTGCTGCAGACGCAGCTCTGGTGGTGGGGTGCGCTGGCGCTGGCGCTGGGGCTGCTGACCGCCCTGTTCGGGGTGATGTTCGCGGCGGTCCAGACCGACATGAAGCGGCTGCTCGCCTACTCCTCGATCGAGAACATCGGCATCATCCTGGCGGGCATCGGGCTGACCATCATTTTTCACGTTTACGGCAATCCGCATCTCGCCGCGCTGTCGCTGGTGGCGACGCTCTACCACGCACTCAACCACGCCTGCTTCAAGAGCCTGCTTTTTCTTGCGACGGGATCGGTGCTGCACGCGACGCACGAGAGAAGCCTCGGCAAGCTGGGCGGCCTGATCCGCAATATGCCATGGGTCGCCGCGACCGCGCTCGTGGGCGCGCTGGCGATCGCAGGGATGCCCCCGCTCAATGGTTTCGTATCGGAATGGCTGCTGCTGCAGGCGTTCCTGTTTTCGCCCGGGATCGCCAATCCCTACCTGAACATGCTGGTGCCGGTCGGCGCCGCCGCGCTGGTGCTGGCCGCCGCGCTGTCGAGTTACGTCATGGTCAAGTTCTACGGTGTGATCTTTCTCGGTCAGCACCGCGAACCGCGGCTCGCCACGGCACGCGATGAGGGGCCGTGGGCGCGCGCCGGTCTGGTGTGGCTGTCGGTGGCCTGCGTGCTGCTGGGCGTGCTGCCTGCCGGCGTGATCCGGCTTCTCGACAACGTGACGTTGCCGCTGGTGGATTTTGCCATCGGCGCACACATGGGCCAGGGCGGCTGGCTGCTGATCGCTCCGGTTTCGGCCGAGCGCGCGAGCTACGGTCCGCTTCTGTTCCTGCTCGGCATCGCAGGCACCGTGCTGCTCACTTTCGCGCTGGTGCGGCGGCTCTATCATGGGCGCGTGCGGCGCGGCGATGCGTGGGACTGCGGGTTCCCGGCGCAGACCGCGCGCATGCAGGATACCGCTGAAGGCTTCGGCCAGCCGATCAAGCAGATTTTCGAGCCGTTTTTCCGCATCCGGCGCCGCATGCCGAGCGCGTTCGACGCCCAGCCGTTCTATTCCGCCACCAGCGAAGACCGGCTGTGGTACTGGCTGTATCTGCCGGTTGCACGTCTCAACGAGCGCGTGGCGGCGTGGATCGGCATCCTGCAGCACGGCCGCATCCATATTTATCTCCTTTACAGCTTCGTGACCCTGCTCGCGCTGCTGATGTTCGTGCGCTGACCATGTCCCAGTTCATCGAATCTTTTTTGTCGCAACTGGCGCAGACCCTGCTGGTGGTGCTGCTCGCGCCGCTGATGCTGGGCTGGGTCAACCAGTGCCGCGCATGGCTGCAGAACAGGAGCGGGCCGGGCGTGCTGCAGCAGTACCGGGTGTTGCACAAGCTTTTTCACAAGGACGCGCTGATCGCGCGCAATGCGTCGCCGGTCTTCCGCTCCGCGCCGTATATCCAGTTCGGCTGCATGGTGCTGGCGGCGAGCATCGTGCCGGTAGTCGAGACCAACCTCGCGTTCTCGCCGGCCGCCGACGTGATCGCGCTGGTGGGACTGTTCGCGCTGGCGCGTATCTTCTCGTCGCTCGCCGCGATGGATATCGGCACCGCGTTCGGCAGTCTTGGCGCGCGCCGGGAAATGCTGGTCTCGAGCCTGTCGGAGCCGGCGCTGCTGATGGTGTTTTTCACGCCGCTGCTGATCGCGCAGTCGAGCTCGCTGCCGACCATCGTCGGCGTGCTCGCTTATCGCGAGTTCGCGATTTATCCGAGCCTCGCGTTCGCGGCGGTTGCGTTTGTCATGGTGCTGCTCGCGGAGAACTCGCGCATCCCGATCGACAACCCGTCGACCCACCTGGAACTCACCATGATCCACGAAGCGCTGATCCTGGAATACTCGGCGCGGCATCTGGCGCTGATCGAGTGGGTGACGGCCATCAAGCTCACGCTCTATTGCGCGATCGGCATCGCGCTGTTCCTGCCCTGGGGCATGATCGAGGCGGGAAACTGGCCGCTGTTCCCGCTCGCTTTCGGGATCCTGGTCGCGAAACTTGCGCTCGCCGCGGCCGGGCTCGCGGTGCTGGAAACGGTTTCGGCGAAAATGCGCATTTTCCGGGCGCCCGAGTTTCTCGGCATGGCGTTCCTGTTTGCGGTGCTGGGGATGTTGATCCACCTGTTGCTGGGGGCTTAAAAAATTTTAGCCGCCAAGGCCGCCAAGAACGCCAAGGAGAACATTTTGAGTTACCTGAAACTGGAATCGCAAATTAGAGTGAACTGTTAATCTTTGATGTGGTTCGCATGGGAAGAGCAATTAGAGAGATTGTGTATGAACTATAAGTTTTTCTTGGCGTGCTTGGCGGCCTTGGCGGTGAAGGATTTTTAGCTATGCCG
Organism: uncultured beta proteobacterium; assembly: GCA_963734595.1. Classification (GTDB taxonomy): domain Bacteria; phylum Pseudomonadota; class Gammaproteobacteria; order Burkholderiales; family SG8-41; genus CAKKQX01. Next base: position 73,362 of record CAVTHV010000020.1, on the reverse strand, counting down.
TTGAGCACGCAACTGATCAACATGATGGCGGCGCTGCTGCTGCTGATCTCGTTCGCCATGCTGTCGCAGCGGCGCATCCTGTCGCTGATCTATCTCTTCGCCTGGCAGGGCGCGGTGCTGGCGGCCAACAGCGTGATCGTCGCCTGGTCGACGGGGCAGACCCACCTCTACTATTCCGCGCTGCTCACGTTCGCGCTCAAGGTGATCGTGCTGCCGTGGATCCTGCACCGCCTGGCGATCCGGCTCAATATCAGGTGGGACGTCGAAACGCTGATCAACATTCCGACGACCATGCTGGCCGGCATCGCGCTGGTGATCATCTCGTTCAATCTCGCGCTGCCGATCACCCAGCTTGCCGGCACCATCACGCGCAGCACGCTCGGCATCGCGATCGCCATCGTGCTGCTGTCGTTCCTGATGATGATCACGCGGAGCAAAGCGGTGCCGCAGGTCATCGGCTTCCTGGCGATGGAAAACGGCCTGTTCTTCGCGGCGACCAGCACCACCTACGGCATGCCGATGGTGGTCGAGCTCGGGGTTGCGCTCGACGTGCTGATCGGCATGCTGATCCTGGGCATTTTCTTCTTCCAGGTGCGCGAGGCGTTCGACAGCCTGGATCTGAAGCACATGGAAAAGCTGAAGGAAGAGTGACCGCCAGATGAACGAGATCGCATTCGTGCTCGGCACACCGCTTGCTCGGCGGGCTGGTGCTGGCGTTTTCCGGTCACCGGCCGGGCGCGGCGCGGCTGAACGTGCTGTTCAGCCTGCTCACGTTTGTCGCGGGGGTGCTGCTCACGCTGCGTGTCGTCGGCGAGGGTGCGATCCTTGCCTACCACGAAATATTTTTCGTCGATTCGTTCAACGTGTTCCTGGTTGCGCTGACGGCGCTGGTCTCCTTCACCACCGCATTGTTCAGCCGGCCCTATATGATGAACGAGCACCATCACGGCAAGTTGAACGCCGGGATGCTGCGGCTCTACCACAGCATGTACCAGATGTTCATTTTCACCATGCTGCTGGCGCTGCTCACCAACAACATGGGCATCCTGTGGGTGGCGATGGAGGCGGCCACGCTGACCACGGTGCTGCTGGTGAGCCTTTACCGCACGCCGGCCAGCGTGGAGGCGGCCTGGAAATATTTCATTCTGTGCGGCGTCGGCATCGCGCAGGCGCTGTTCGGCACCATCCTGCTTTATTTCGCGGCGGAAAAGGTGCTCGGGGCCGGCGGCAATGCGCTGCTGTGGACGCACCTCAACGCGGTCAAGGGGCAACTCGAGCCCACGGTGCTGTCTCTTGCGTTCGTGTTCCTGCTGGTCGGCTACGGCACCAAGGTCGGCCTGGTGCCGCTGCACAACTGGCTGCCCGACGCGCACGCCGAGGGCCCGACGCCGGTCTCGGCGGTGCTGTCGGGGCTGCTGCTCAACGTCGCGCTCTACGCCGTGGTGCGCAGCAAGGTGCTGGTCGACGGGGCGCTCGGGACGCGCTTCGCCAGCGATCTGATGATGGGATTCGGCCTGTTGTCGGTGGTGGTGGCCGCGTTCTTTCTGACGCGCCAGAAGGACGTGAAGCGCATGTTCGCCTATTCGTCGATCGAGCACATGGGGCTGATAACCTTCGCCTTCGGCATGGGCGGGCCGGTGGCGACTTTCGCCGGGCTGCTGCACATGACGGTGCACAGTCTGACCAAATCGGCGATTTTCTATACCGTCGGTCACGCGGCGCAGAAAACCGGCACGCAGGTGATGGAGCAGATCCGCGGCCTGGCGGACACCAATCCCACCATCGGCTGGGGCCTGATGCTGGGCAGTCTCGCGATTCTCGGCATGCCGCCGTTCGGCGTGTTCGCCAGCGAATTCCTGATCCTGACCACGGCGATGCGCGAACAGCCGTGGGCGACGCCGATCCTGCTGCTCGCGCTGGGCGTCGCCTTTGCCGCGATTTTCACCCGCGTGCAGTCCATGGTGTTCGGTGAGACGACGGCGAAACGCCTGCCGCATCCGCCGGCGCTGATTCCGGTGTTCGTGCACCTGGCGATCGTGCTGCTGCTCGGACTTTATATTCCGCCTTACCTCGCCGGGTGGTACCACCAGGCGGCGCGGCTGATAGGATGAGTCGGCGCATGCGGATCGAGGGCTATAACTTCGAGTTTTCCGAAATCCCCGGCGCGGTGGCGGCGCTGCGCGCCACCGTGGACGCCGCGCAATGGCGCGAGGCGTGCCGCCGCGCGGCCTTCGACGGCGGGCGTCTCGTTGCGTTATGGGGCAGCGACGATTCCGATATCGGCACAGGCCTGGCGGCGCATGCGGCGCTGCTCATCCAGCCGGGGCTTGCCATCATCACGCTGCCGCTTGCGGACGAGCGCTACCCGGACATCAGCGATATTTTCCCCGCCGCCAGCCGCATGCAGCGCGCCGTCCGGGATCTTCTCGGTTTGGTGGCGGAGGGCGCTGCGGACGGGCGCCCATGGCTGCGGCACGCCGCGTGGCCGGCGGACGTCTTCCCGCTTAGAAAGGATTTTTCCGGTCACCAGTCACCGGTCACCGGTCGCGGATCTGAAGCCGACGCCTATCCGTTTGTGCAGGTCGCCGGCGACGGCGTGCACGAGATTGCCGTTGGCCCGGTGCATGCCGGCACCATAGAACCCGGCCACTTCCGTTTCAGCGTCGTCGGCGAGCGCGTGTTGCGGCTCGAAGAACGGCTGGGCTACAAGCACAAGGGCATCGAAAAGCGCTTCGAACAGATGGATGTGCTGGAGGGTGCGCGGCTGGCGGCGCGCGTTTCCGGCGATTCGACGGTTGCTTATGCGTGGGCGTATGCGATGGCGGTCGAAAGCGCAGCGGGCGCAACGCCGCCGCCGCGGGCGGTCTGGCTGCGCGCATTGCTGCTCGAGCGCGAGCGCATCGCCAACCATCTCGGCGATCTTGGTTTCCTCGGCAACGATGCGGGCCTTGCTTTCGGACTGACGCAGTTCTCCTGTCTCAAAGAGGACATGCTGCGCCTGAATCACGCGCTGTTCGGCCACCGTTATCTGATGGATCTGGTGATTCCGGGGGGCGTCGCGCGTGACGTCGGCGCCGACGGCGTGAACCAACTGCGCAGCGAGTGCGATGCGCTGGCAAAGTCGGTTGCCCTGCTCAAGAATATTTACGACGAGCATCCGGGGCTGCAGGACCGCTTCATTACCTGCGGCCGGGTGGCGCCCGAGCTTGCGGCGCAGCTCGGATTGATCGGCCTGGCCGGCCGCGCCAGCGGCCAGGCGTGGGACTTGCGCGTCGAGTATCCGTGCGTGCCGTATGGCGAGCTCGAAGTGTGCATGGCGACGCACCGTAACGGCGATGTGGCCGCGCGCGTCACGCTGCGTTTCGAGGAAGTGCTGGAGTCGCTGCGGCTGATGCGCCTGATTCTGGAGCGCATGCCGCTGGGCGAGGTGTCGCGGCCGGTTCCCGCCGCCGCCGAAGGCGCGTTCGGCGTGGGCTGGGTCGAAGGCTGGCGCGGGGAGGTGTTTATCGCGCTCGAAACCGGTCGCGGCAACCGCATCCGGCGGCTGCATCCGCACGATCCGTCGTGGCAGAACTGGCCGCTGCTGGAACACGCGGTGCTCGGCAACATCGTGCCGGACTTCCCGCTGATCAACAAGTCGTTCAACCTGTCATACAGCGGGCAGGATCTTTGAACCATTAGCCACAGAGAGCACAGAGAACACAGAGATAAGCATGAATCCAAACAATATCCGGTTTATTCTTTTCTCCGTGGCCGCCGCGGTTTGAGGATGTTATGTTCCAACTGCTCAAACAGATTGTAAAAACAGGAATAAAAACAACGGCTTATCCTGATCCGGATGAGGCGCTGCGTGTAGTCGCGCAGCGGCTGCAATCCGGGATTCTCAGGAATTTTGCCGGATCGCTCACCATCCGCCACGTCGATGCCGGTTCATGCAACGGTTGCGAACTCGAGATCAACGCGGTCAACAACCCTTATTACAACCTCGAAGGGCTGGGCATCAAATTCGTCGCGAGCCCGCGCCACGCCGACATGCTGCTGGTGACGGGGCCGGTTTCGCGCAACATGGAAACGGCGCTGAAGCGCACCTACGACGCGACACCGGAACCGAAACTGGTGGTGGCGATCGGCGACTGCGGCTGCACCGGCGGCATTTTCGGCGAAAGCTACGCGAGCTGCGGGCGGGTGTCGAATGTGATCCCGGTGGACGTGGCGGTGCCGGGCTGCCCGCCGACGCCGCTCGCGATCATGCAGGGCATTCTGACTGCGATCAGCGTCAAAAAAACCTGAACCGCCAAGACGCCAAGAAGATCAAGAGCTATTGAACCGCCAAGGCTTTTCTATACCCGTTGACGGGTGCGCCAAGCACGCCAAGAAAGACCAAAGCAGGGACACGAAGGACTCGTGCATACCCATTGAGGAATACGATTCATTCACGATTCACTATTTACGGATTTTTGAACCGCCAAGACGCCAAGAAAAATAATACGCGGCATGAACCGCGTCAGTGCAGCACGATGATCGCGGCGATGACGAGCGCGACTGCAACGCTGGCGGCAAAGACCAGTTTGTCGCGGCGGCTCCAGCCCTCCCGCTCCTGGCGCTGAAGCGGCGAGCGGCGGTCGAAAGCCGCAGTGCCGACCACCGTGCCGCGCACAATGGTGTTGTCCAGCGGTTTCCGCTTCTGAGTGTCGGCGTAATCCTTCAGCTCGTTCGCCATGCCGGTCTTGGCGGCGAGCCGCATCGTCGCTGCCAGAGAATCGAACGCCTTGGACAGCTCCGCCGTGGGAACCGGTTCGATCGCGCCCGGTTCGGCATCGGTGCGGCGGCCGTGGGGAAAAGAGCGCTTCATGAGCTGCGTCGCCCCCTCGGCATCGATGACGGGATGTGCCAGCTGCTTGTCCGTTGTTGCCAGTGACGGGGGCGGCGCCGCGGTTTCAAGCCGTTTCCTGCAGTCCTTGAGATCGGCGGCGAGTGCGTGCGCGTCCTGATAGCGCTGATCCGGCGATTTGGCCAGCGCCCTGGCGACGATGAGATCCAGCATTTCCGGCACTTGCGGGTTCATCGAACTGGGCGGCGGCGGCGTCAGATTGAGAATCTGGAACATCATCGAGTTGATGTCCTCGCCGGTGAAGGGCGTTTTGCCGGTAAGCATTTCGTAGAGGATGACGCCGAGCGAGAACAGGTCGGAGCGCGGCTCGGCGCGCTTGCCGAGCACCTGCTCGGGCGACATGTAGCGCGGCGAGCCAAGCAGCACGCCGGACTGCGTCTGGACTTCGGCCGAGCGCATGCGCGCGATGCCGAAATCGGTGATTTTCACCAGCCCGCCGCGCACGATCATGATATTGGCGGGCTTGATGTCGCGGTGGACCACCTCGTGATGGTGGGCGTAGCCAAGGCCCTCGGCGACCTGGATTGCGATGTCGACGGCTTGCGCGACGGGCTGGGGCCTGCCCGGCATCATCAGCGCGCGCAGTTCCCTGCCTTCGAGGACTTCCATCGCCATGTAAGCGACATTGCCGCTCTTGCCGATGTCGTAGATCGTGACGATGTTCGGATGATTCAGCCCGCCGGCGGCCCTGGCTTCCTGGTAGAAGCGCGCCTCGTACTCCGCCATCTCGCCCTGGTCGAGCGACATGTTGATGGTCTTGATGGCGACGACGCGGTTGAGCATGGGGTCGGTCGCCTTGTAGACGACGCCCATCGCGCCCTTGCCCAGTTCGGCAACGATCTCGTAGCGTCCGAGTTTGCTGATTTGCACGGCGGCTGCGGGTTTCAGTGGCGCGCTTTGACGCTGCGGAAGGCTGGTCCCCAGATCGGATGCCCGGCTTCGGCGGGTTCGAGTTCGAACTCCGGATCGATTTTCAGCGCCTTGCGGAACTCGTCGCGGCACTGCCGCTCGCGGCCCGATATGCAATGGATGAAGGCGAGATACTTGTGTGCGGTAACCTGGTCCTTGCTGCCGAGGCCCTCGTCGAGGCTTGACTGCAGGGTGCGGGCAGCCTCGCTGTACTTGCCCTCGTCATACTGGCGCAGGCCCGTGGCCAGGTCCTGATCCCCTTTGTTTGGCTGGATCAGACTGTTGATGTCCTGCTGTAACTGCTTGATGGGGGCGGATTCGCAGCCGGCGAGCGCCACCGCCAGTGCCGCCACGAATATCAGTCGCAGAGCGTTCACTTCATGCCTCCTCAGCGGAATTTATGCTTTATTTTAATCCGGCTTCCCGGTTGGGCGTCGATGGTCTCGACATGCGGTGGGAACGTGGTGTTCCTGACTTCGATACTGTGGCTTCCGGCCTTGACTTCAACTTCGCGCAGCGGCGGACTTACCCCCTGCTTTTTGCCGTCGACGTAGATTTCGCCCCACGGGGATATCGCGAGACTGACGGGCACTCGCTCGCTTGTGGCGGCGCGGCTTGCGGTTTCCGTGCCTGATGAACGTTTGCTTTCGGTAACCGGCGCAGGCCTGGTTTCGGGATGCGGCGCCGAGGTTTTTGCGGGAACGGGTTCCGCGTCGGCGGCGTCCGGCGGCGCGTTACGATGGCCGCGTATGATGAGCGCGGCTGCGAGTATGGAGAGCACGACCAGCGTGGTGCCCAGCCACGGCTTGCGCTGCAGATTATCCTTGACCAGCGTCGCGGTCTGGGAGAAGGGGTCGGTCGCGGGGACACCGGCCGTTTCCGGACTTTCCGCGTGGAGTGGATGTCTGAGCGCCGGACCTGGAACGCCTACCGTGTAGACCTCGTGTTCGCGCACGTGCTTGTCGGTGCGCGAACCTTCGTAGCGGAACAGTCCGCCGTATTCCTCCGACAGGCAGGACACGACTTCGTAATAGGAGCGCGACACCAGAATCTGGCCCGGTTGGGCGAAACTCATCACGCGCTGCGCGACGTTGATGCCGTCGCCGATGATGTTGGGCTGGCCGTTCAGATCCTTGACGAGCTTGACCGGACCGAGATTGATGCCGATCCGCATCCTGAGTTGCGGGGAGTCTCCGGGCCGGTGTGCTTCGAGTGCTTCGCGCAGGGACAGGCCGGCGAACAGCGCGGCTTCGGGATCGCCGAGAAAACTGATCGCGGCGCCGTCGCCGGTGTCGAGGATGATGCGGTCGGCGGGTGCGAAGGCAGCCAGTGCCTCCGACAGCAGCGCGTTGAACAGCTCCTTCAGGCGGATCTGTTCGGCAACCGGCTGTTTCGAATACTCGATGATATCGAGAAACAGCACGCTGCAGATGAAGGTGCGGTTACTCATGGCGGGCATCGGTATTGTCCGGTGCGGTGCATGGTTGTCCGGCTATTTGACCCGCATGCCGGGCTGCGCGCCGGAATCGGGCGAGAGCAGGATAGAGGCCCGGCGCATCGCCGGACGCCGCCAGCACCATGCCTTCCGACATGCCGAACTTCATCTTGCGCGGCGCGAGATTGGCGACGACGACCGTGAGTCTGCCGGCGAGCGTTGCCGGATCGTAGGCCGACTTGATGCCGGCGAACACCTGGCGCGTGCCGAGCGGGCCGACGTCGAGCGTGAGCTTCAGCAGCTTGTCCGCGCCTTCGACGTGCTCGGCGTTGACGATTTTCGCGATGCGCAGATCGACTTGGTGAAGTCATCGATGCTGATGGTGGCGGGCTGGGTGGCGGCTTCCACGACGTTCTCCTGATGTTGGGCATGACGCTGCTGCGATTGCGGCGCGGGTGCTGCGGGTTTCAAACTTTCCCTGTTGGCTTCGACCAAGGCGGTCATCTGCTTGGGGTCGACGCGGGTCATGAGATGTTTGTATTCGTTTATTGTGTGCCCATCAGGCAACCAAGTTTTTGCGTCCGACCATTGTAGCGGCTTTATATTCAGCAGCATTTCAACCTGTGCCGCGAGACGTGGCAAAATGGGTTTCAGATAGATGGTGAGTAATCTGAAAATGTTGATCGCTTCAGAACAGGATTGATGCAAGGCCGATTCCTTGCCAATTTGTTTTGCAAGGTCCCATGGTTTTACCTGATCCACGAAAGCGTTGGCGTTGTCGGTATGAAACATTATTTCCCGAAGTGCCTTGCCGTATTCGCGAGCTTCATAGCAATCGCGCGATCTCCAAAGCTGCCGCTCTGTAGATCGCTAAGCAACGGATTCTGAATCACGCCTGTGAGGCTTCCGTTGAATCGCTTGGTGATAAATCCAGCGCACCGACTGGCGATGTTCACGTATTTGCCGACAAGATCGCTGTTCACCCGCGCCACGAAATCATCGAGGCTGAGGTCGATGTCCTCCATCGTCGAGTTGAGCTTGGCGGCGTAGTAATAGCGCAGCCACTCAGGATTGAGGCCCTGCTTGATGTAGCTTTCGGCGGTGATGAAGGTGCCGCGCGACTTGGACATTTTCTCGCCGTTGACGGTGAGAAAGCCGTGGGCGTAGATGCTGGTCGGCGTGCGGAATCCCGGAATTTTTCAGCATCGCCGGCCAGAACAGCGCGTGGAAATAGAGGATGTCCTTGCCGATGAAATGCACCATCTCGGTTTTTTCGGCTTCGGCTTTCGCGGCATCGGTGTAGGCGTCGAAATCCAGGGCCTTGCCGGCGGCTTTCTGTTTTTCAAAATAATTGCGCAGGCTGCCGAAGTAGCCGATCGGCGCATCGAGCCAGACGTAGAAGTACTTGCCGGGCGCGCCGGGAATTTCGAAGCCGAAGTAGGGCGCGTCGCGCGAGATGTCCCAGTCGTTGAGGCCCGCAGCGAACCACTCGCCCATCTTGTTTGCGGCTTCCGGCTGCAGCGTGCCCGAGCGCGTCCACGTTTGCAGGAACTCGCCGCACGTCGCCGAGCTTGAAGAAGTAGTGCTCCGAGGCCTTGCGCACCGGCGCCGCGCCCGACACCGTCGAGTACGGGTTCTTGAGATCGGTCGGGCTGTAGGTCGCGCCGCACACCTCGCACGAATCGCCGTACTGGTCCTTCGCGCCGCACTTCGGGCACTCGCCCTTGATGAAACGGTCGGGCAGGAACATTTCCTTGACCGGGTCGTAGAACTGCTCGACTGAGCGCCGGGTGATCAGCTTTGCCTGGTCGAGGCGGCGGTAAATTTCCCCGGCGATCACGCGCGTCTCGTCCGAGTGGGTCGAGTGGTAGTTGTCGAAACTCACCAGGAAATCCTTGAAATCCCGGTCATGTTCTTTCCAGACGCGGGCGATCAGTTCCTCGGGCTTGATGCCTTCGCTCTGGGCGCGCAGCATGATGGGCGTGCCGTGGGTATCGTCGGCGCCGACGTAATGCACTTCGTGGCCCTGCATCCGCTGGAAGCGCACCCAGATGTCGGTCTGGATGTACTCGACCAGATGGCCGAGGTGAATCGCGCCGTTGGCGTAGGGCAGGGCGGACGTGACGAAAATGCGGCGTTTTTCCATTTGTAACCGGAACTTAAAGAATGAGATTGTAACAAATAGGGTTTTTAAATCCCCGTTCCTGCCCTGTGGACGTCTGCATGGCCTTCTTGGCGGAAAAACCTTGCCAGTTAAGGGGTTGTGGGTAGGCGGGGAGCGCAAATCTGATTACAATCGCGCCCTACCCGAAAGGAAACCGAAATGGCAGTCACTGAACAGCAAGTACAGGAAGCGCTCAAGGCGCTGGTCGATCCGAATACGAAAAAGGACTATGTCTCGACCAAGTCCGTGCGCAACATCAAGATCGACGGCGATAACGTGTCGGTCGAAATCCTGCTGGGCTATCCGGCAAAAAGCCAGATCGAGCCGATCCGCAAGGAGATTGCGGCCAAGGTGAAGAGCCTGCCCGGCGTGGGCAACGTGACGGTCAATGTCACAATGAAAATCGTCTCGCACGCGGTGCAGCGCGGCGTGAAACTCGTTCCCGGGGTCAAGAACATCATTGCGGTGGCTTCCGGCAAGGGCGGGGTGGGCAAGAGCACGACCGCCGTCAATCTGGCGCTGGCGCTGGCAGCGGAGGGCGCGAGCGTCGGGGTGCTGGACGCCGACATCTACGGCCCGTCGCAGCCGATGATGCTGGGCATCACCGGCCGTCCCGAATCGAAGGACGGCAAGAGCCTCGAGCCGATGGAAGGCCACGGGCTGCAGGCGATGTCGATCGGGTTCCTGATCGACACCGAGACGCCCATGGTATGGCGCGGGCCGATGGTGACCCAGGCGCTGGAGCAACTGCTGAACGAAACCAAGTGGCGCGACATCGACTACCTGGTGGTCGACCTGCCGCCCGGCACCGGCGATATCCAGCTGACGCTGGCCCAGCGCGTGCCGGTCACCGGCGCCGTGATCGTGACCACGCCGCAGGACATCGCGCTGATCGACGCCCGCAAGGGGTTCAAGATGTTCGAGAAAGTCGGCATTCCCGTCCTCGGCGTCGTCGAGAACATGAGCATCCACATCTGCTCCAAGTGCGGCCACGAGGAGCGGATTTTCGGCCAGGGCGGCGGCGAGCGCATGTGCAAGGATTACGGCATCGAATACCTGGGCGCGCTGCCGCTCGACATCAGCATCCGCGAGCAGGCCGATTCCGGCAAACCGACCGTGGTTTCCGACCCCGACGGCCGGGTGGCGCAGATCTACAAGGAAATCGCCCGGCGGGTGGCGGTCAAGATCGCCGAGCAGCAGCAGGACCACTCGGCGGCGTTTCCCAAGATCGTCGTCCAAAATACCTGATCTATCCGCTTTCAGCGGCGGGCGTTACGCTATAAAATGCGCGGCATGCCACGCATTGACCGCTGAGAGCCAACAGGAATGAGTATCAAATCCGACCGCTGGATCCGCCGCATGGCGGCAAGCCAGCGCATGATCGAGCCGTTCGAGCCGAACCAGATCAAGCAGGCGAACGGACACAAGCTGGTGTCCTACGGCACTTCGAGTTACGGCTACGATATCCGCTGCTCCAGCGAGTTCAAGATCTTCACCAATATCAACAGCACGATCGTCGATCCGAAGGAATTCGACGAGCGCTCCTTTGTCGACTTCAAGGGCGATGTCTGCATCATTCCCCCGAACTCTTTCGCGCTCGCCCGCACGGTCGAGTACTTCCGCATTCCGCGCAACGTGCTCACCATCTGCCTCGGCAAGTCGACCTATGCCCGCTGCGGCATCATCGTCAACGTGACGCCGCTCGAGCCGGAGTGGGAGGGCTTCGTGACGCTGGAGTTTTCCAACACCACGCCGCTGCCCGCGAAAATCTATGCCAACGAGGGCGTGGCGCAGGTCATCTTCCTCGAAGCGGCAGCCGACGACGTCTGCGAAACGTCCTATCGGGACCGCGGCGGGAAGTATCAGGGCCAGGTCGGTGTCACGCTGCCCAAGATTTAGCCGGCCGGCGCATAATCAGTCCGCGTGCCCGTCTGTTGCCGGGCTGATTCCATAGGAGCATGCCGTGAGATTCAAGTTTCCGGTCATCATCATCGACGAGGATTTCCGCTCCGAGAACGCGAGCGGGCTCGGCATCCGCGCGCTGGCCAAGGCCATCGAGGAAGAGGGCCTGGAGGTGACGGGCGTCACCAGCTACGTCGATCTGTCGAGTTTCGCCCAGCAGCAAAGCCGGGCGTCGGCCTTCATCCTGTCGATCGACGACGAGCAGATCGTGGGCTCGCCCGAGGAGGCCGAGTCGACGATCAGGGACCTGCGGGCCTTCGTCAAAGAGATCCGTTTCCGCAACGCCGAAATCCCGATCTTTCTCTATGGCGAAACCGGCACCTCGCGGCATATCCCGAACGACGTGCTGCGCGAGCTGCACGGCTTCATTCATATGTTCGAGGACACGCCGGAGTTCGTCGCGCGCTACATCATTCGCGAGACCAAGACCTATCTCGACAGCCTGGCGCCGCCCTTTTTCCGCGCGCTCACGCACTACGCGCAGGACGGCTCCTATTCCTGGCACTGTCCCGGCCACTCGGGTGGCGTGGCTTTCCTGAAAAGCCCGGTCGGCCGCATGTTTCACCAGTTCTTCGGCGAGAACATGCTGCGCGCCGACGTCTGCAATGCAGTCGATGAACTGGGGCAGCTGCTGGACCACTCCGGGCCGGTGGGGGCATCGGAACGCAACGCGGCGCGTATTTTCAACTGCGACCACCTGTTCTTCGTCACCAACGGCACCTCGACTTCGAACAAGATGGTGTGGCATTCGACGGTCGCGCCGGGCGACGTGGTGATCGTCGACCGCAACTGCCACGTGTCGATCCTGCACGCGATCACCATGACCGGCGCGATCCCGGTGTTCCTGATGCCGACGCGCAATCACTTCGGCATCATCGGGCCGATCCCGCTCGAGGAATTCCGCTGGGAGAACATCGAGAAGAAAATCAAAGCCAATCCGTTCGCGCGCGATGTGAAGGACAAGCCGCGCGTGCTGACGCTTACCCAGAGCACCTATGACGGCATTCTCTATAACGTCGATACGCTGAAGGAAATGCTGGACGGCAGGATAGACACGCTGCATTTTGACGAGGCATGGCTGCCGCATGCCACGTTCCACAAGTTTTACCAGGGCATGCATGCCGTTGGCCGCGACCGCCCGCGCTGCAAGGAATCGATGGTGTTTTCCACGCAGTCCACCCACAAGCTGCTGGCGGGGCTTTCCCAGGCCTCGCAGATCCTGGTGCAGGAGAGCGAGAAGCGCAAACTCAACCTGGACACGTTCAACGAAGCCTACCTGATGCACACCTCGACGAGCCCGCAGTACGCGATCATTGCGTCATGCGACGTGGCGGCGGCGATGATGGAGCCGCCTGGCGGCAAGGCGCTGGTCGAGGAGTCCATTCTCGAGGCGCTCGATTTCCGGCGCGCGATGCGCAAGGTCGACAGCGAATTCGGCAAGGACTGGTGGTTCAAGGTCTGGGGGCCGGAGCGGCTTGCCGCCGAAGGCGTGGGCAATCGCGACGACTGGATGCTGCGCGCCAACGAGCGCTGGCACGGTTTCGGCAATCTTGCGTCCGGCTTCAACATGCTCGATCCGATCAAGGCGACGGTGATCACGCCCGGCCTTGACGTCACGGGCCGGTTCGCCAAGAGCGGCATCCCGGCGGCGATCGTCACCAAGTATCTGGCCGAGCACGGCATCATCGTCGAGAAGACCGGCCTTTATTCGTTCTTCATCATGTTCACCATCGGCATCACCAAGGGTCGCTGGAACACCATGGTGACCGAGCTGCAGCAGTTCAAGGACGATTACGACAACAACCGCCCGCTGTGGCGCGTGCTGCCGGAATTCCTGAACAAGCATCCGCAATACGAGAAAATCGGGCTGCGCGACCTGTGCGACCAGATCCACGGCATTTACAAGGCGAACGACGTGGCGCGGCTGACCACCGAGATGTACCTCTCGGACATGCAGCCCGCCATGAGACCGGCCGATGCCTGGTCGCGGATGGCGCACCGCGAAATCGACCGTATCGAGATCGACAACCTCGAAGGCCGCGTGACCTGCGTTCTGCTCACGCCGTACCCGCCGGGCATCCCGTTGCTGATTCCTGGCGAGCGCTTCAACGCGACCATCGTGCGTTACCTGCAGTTTGCGCGCACCTTCAACCAGCAGTTCCCCGGCTTCGAAACCGATATCCACGGTTTGGCGGTGGAGCCGGGTGAGGGTGGACAGCGCTATTTCGTGGACTGCGTGGCCCAGGGTTAGGCGGGTATTGCCGCGAGTTCATAGACTCGGCAGAATTACATCCGATTCCGTTGCTGCGACAGGCTCCTGTAATCAGCGAGACAGCGACTGTTATTGGCGGGTCTTCGACGCTTGGTTGAACCACTCATCCACCTGTTTGTTGGTGGCATCCATCTGCTCGCGGCGTAATGCCTGCAGTCACGGTTTGGAGCGATTTGCGGGCCATGTCGTCGCCCTGTCGCGCGGCGATCGCGATCCAGTAATACGCGTTCACCGGATCCTGCCGGGTGCCTTTGCCTTCGTGGTAGAGCATGCCGAGATTGTGCTGTGCCTGAACGTGGCCGCGCATCGCCGCTTCGTGGAACCACCGGAAAGCCTGCGCGTAATCCTGCGCCACGCCATTGCCGCGCGCGTAGAGCAGCCCGAGGTTGAATTGCGCGCCGGGCTCGTTCTGCACGGCGGCGAGCGTCCACCATTTGCGCGCCGCCTCCGGATCCTTTTTGACGCCGTAGCCGCGCGCATACATCAGCCCGACGCTGGTCTGTGCGGGCGCGTCACCCTGTTTCGCGAGCATCAGGTACCAGTGCGCGGCTTCCCTGAAATTCTGCGCGATACCGTCGTGGCCGAGGTAATAGGCCTGCGCCAGCTTGCGGGCCGCGGTCTTGTCGCCGCTTCGCGCACGGCCCCTGAGATCGTCGATGTTGATCTTGTCTTGCGCGGCGGCATCACGCGGACCTGACTGCGAACAGCGCGCAGATCATGGCCGCGGCGAGCGCCAGGGTTCTAAACGCGGTCGTAGACCGAGAAGCGGTAGGCATAGCGATGCTGGTCGTCGGCCGGGTGTGACTGGAACGAAGTCTCGCGCCATTGCCCGAGATCGAACTCCGGCATGAGAGTGTCGCCGGCGGGCTCGGCATCGACCGTCGTCAGATAAATGCGGTCGGCAAGGGGCAGCGCCGCTTTATACAGCTCGCCGCCGCCGATCACGAATACTTCATCATCGCCGCCGCAGGCCGCGATCGCGTCGTCAAGATTATGCGCGATCAGCGCGCCGGGGACCTGAAAGCCAGACTGGCGCGTGACGATCACCGTGGTGCGCCCCGGCAACAGCCGGTTGATCGATTCGTAGGTCTTGCGACCCATGATGATGTGGTGGCCGAGGGTCACGGTTTTGAAAAGCTTGAGTTCGCTGGGCAGGTGCCAGGGGATGCGGTTGTCGGCGCCGATCACGCGGTTTTTGGCCATGGCGACGATGATCGAAATCCGTGATGGGTGATGGGTGATGGGTGATGCGGTGCGCCTTGCCCTCGAGTTCTTCTCATTCACCTCATCACTCATCACTCATCCCTCATCACCTGTTACACCGCTATCGGCGCTTTGATCGCGGGATGGGGATCGTAACCCTCGAGCGTGAAGTCTTCGTATTTGAATTCGAAAATGTTTTTCACTGCCGGATTGAGCTTCATCGCGGGCAGCGCGCGCGGGGCGCGCGACAGCTGCTCGCGCGCCTGCTCGAGATGGTTCAGGTAAAGATGGGTGTCGCCGAACGTGTGCACGAAATCGCCGAGCCCGAGCCCGCACACCTGCGCCATCATCATGGTGAGCAGCGCATACGACGCGATGTTGAACGGCACGCCGAGGAACAGATCGGCGCTGCGCTGGTAGAGCTGGCACGAAAGGCGGCCGTCGGCTACGTAAAACTGGAAAAAGGCATGGCACGGCATCAGCGCCATTTTGTCGAGGTCGGCGACGTTCCACGCCGAAACGATCATGCGCCGCGAGTCGGGGTTTTTCCCGAGCTGTTCGATGACCTGGCTGATCTGGTCGATGTGGCGGCCGTCGGCCGCCGGCCACGAGCGCCACTGATAACCGTAGACCGGACCGAGTTCGCCGTTCTTGTCGGCCCACTCGTCCCAGATCGAGACGCCGTTCGCCTTCAGGTAACCGATGTTGGTTTCGCCTTTGAGAAACCACAGCAGCTCGTGGATGATCGACTTGAGATGAACTTTTTTGGTGGTCAGCAGCGGAAAACCGGCATCGAGATCGAAGCGCAGTTGCGCACCAAAAATGCTGAGCGTCCCGGTGCCGGTGCGATCGCGCTTGCGCGCGCCGTGATCGAGAACGCGTTGCATGAGGTCCAGGTATTGGCGCATGTTGGGCGTTCAGCGGTCGGGATAGAAAGGCACCGCATGATTTTAATCGATTTTCCGGGCAGCGGCGCAGGCGGGACCGGCGAAGCGGTTGGGTATAATCCCTTTTCTGCGTTTTTCAAACGGATTCTCCATGCTCGCCAAGCTCGAACAGAATGCCTCCACGCTTTCGGCCGCCGCCGCGCAGCGCGCCACCCACCTGCTGCTGGTGCTGCCCCAGGCAAAAAGTCTCGCCGCGTTGCCGCCTTTGCCATTCCTGGACGTGCTCGAGTCTGCACTCCGCCGCCGCAGCAGAAAAATCGGGGAACTGTCGAAAGCGCCGTTAAGCGTAGATTTGCCGCACGGTGGGCTCGCATCGTGGGTGATGCTCGATACCACTCGATCGCCGTTCGAACAGCAAACGGTGTTACGCAAAGCGCTGCAGCCGCTGCTTGCCGAAAATCCCGGGGAAATCGTGGTGGGCTTGTTCGGCGATGCGCAGGCGCGCCGCCACGCAGCGGGGATTGCCGTTTACGCGGCTTGGGTCAATGGCATGCCGCTGCCGCAGCGCAAGAAAAAACCGGACGGGAAACCATTGCAGCGGATCAGTCTTTACGGCCATCGCGCCGCGGACGGTTTCGCCGCGTTGCGCGCGCAGGCCGCGGGCAATGCGCTGTGCCGCGAACTCACGGTGCTGCCGCCCAACGAGTTGACGCCCGGCGTATACCGCGAGCGCATCGCGCAGCTCGCGCGGGATCAGGGCTGGGAGCGTGAGGAATACGATCTCCGGAGGCTGCGGAAAATGGGCGCCGGTGCCTTTATCGCCGTGGCGCAGGGCAGCGCCGAGGACGACGCGGCGATCGTGCATTTGCGCTATCGCGGCAAAAAAGCGAAGAAAAACATCGCATTGGTCGGCAAAGGCATCTGTTTCGATACCGGCGGCCACAATCTGAAGACCGCGCGCTACATGCACGGCATGCACGAGGACATGAACGGTTCCGCCGTGGCGCTCGGCATCCTGCTTGCGGCGACGGAGGCGAAGCTGCCGGTCAACCTCGACTGCTGGATGGCGCTCGCGCAAAACCACCTGAGCCCCAGGGCCTACAAGCAGAACGAGGTGGTGACGGCATTGAACGGCACCACCATCGAGATCGTGCACACCGACGCCGAAGGCCGCATGGTGCTCTCCGACACGCTGACGCTCGCCGCGCGCGGAAAGCCCGATCTCATCGTCGATTTCGCGACGCTCACCGGCAGCATGCATGTCGCGCTTGGCGACCGTTACAGCGGCATCTTTGCCACCAGCGATGAACTGGCGCGGCAGGCGCTTGCCGCCGGCGCCGCTTCCGGAGAGCGCGTGTGCGTATTCCCGATGGATGAAGACTACGACGCCGCGCTCGACAGCGGTATCGCCGACGTCAAGCAGTGCACGCTGGAAGGCGAGGCCGACCATATCCTGGCGGCGCGTTTTCTCAAGCGCTTTACCGGCGAGCGGCCATGGATCCACATGGATCTGTCCGGTTCGAGTTGCAAGGGCGGGCTGGGCGCGGTGGCAAGCGACGTGACCGGCTTCGGGGTCGGCTGGGGTGTGGCGCTGATCGATACGCTGGTCAGGCGCTGAAACGCGGGCGTGAACGCGGCGCGCTAACCTTTTTTCCGGTCCCACACGTAGCGCACGAAGCGCTGCCAGCGGTTCTGCGGGTGTTTGAGCTGGTTGGGCGTCCTGGCAAATTTCCGGTCGCGCTCGGCGCTGCGTTTCACCAGTTCGTGCAGCTCGCGCATCGACATGCCGCCTGGGCCTGTGAGTTTGTCGGGATCGGGTTTGTCTGCCATGCGGCGTCCGTGTGGCGAAGGGGCGATATGTTAAACTCCACCGTTGATTTTAGACGAGAAACTGGCTTATGTCCGGCAGCACTTTAGGCAGGCTGTTTTGCGTGACTTCGTTCGGCGAGAGCCACGGGCCGGCGATCGGCTGCGTGGTCGACGGCTGCCCGCCGGGCCTGGCGCTGACCGAAGCCGACATCCAGGCCGAACTCGACCGCCGCAAGCCGGGCACGTCGCGCCATGTCACGCAGCGGCGCGAAGAGGACAAGGTCGAGATTCTCTCCGGCGTGTTCGAAGGCGTCACCACCGGCACGCCGATCGCGCTTGCTGATCCGCAATACCGACCAGCGCAGCAAGGATTACTCCAAGATCAAGGACACCTTCCGGCCGGGGCATGCCGATTACACCTATTGGCAGAAATACGGCATCCGCGATTACCGCGGCGGCGGCCGCCAGTCGGCGCGCGAGACCGCGGTGCGCGTGGCTGCCGGCGCCATCGCCAGAAAATGGCTGCGCGAAAAATACGGCGTCGCGATCCGCGGCTACATGTCGCAGCTCGGGCCCGTCGTCATTCCCTTCAAGTCGTGGGACGCGGTGAGCGGCAATCCGTTCTTTGTCGCCCAACGCGGAAATCGTGCCGCAGCTCGAGGAATTCATGGACAAGCTGCGCAAGTCCGGGGATTCCGTGCGGCGCGAAGATCACGACCGTCGCCAGCGGCGTGCCGGTGGGCTGGGGCGAACCGGTCTACGACAAGCTCGACGCCGATCTCGCGTTACAACATGATGAGCATCAATGCGGTGAAGGGCGTCGAGATCGGCGCCGGTTTCGCCGCGGTCGGGCAGAAGGGCACCGAGCATTCCGACGAGATGACGCCGCAGGGCTTCGTCTCCAACAACGCCGGCGGCATCCTCGGCGGCATCTCGACCGGCCAGGACATCGTGGTCAACGTCGCGGTGAAGCCGACGTCGAGCATCCGCCTTGCGCGCCACACCATCGACACGCAGGGCCGTCCGACGCTGATCGAAACCCACGGCCGCCACGATCCGTGCGTCGGCATCCGCGCGACGCCGATCTGCGAGGCGATGATGGCGCTGACGCTGATCGACCACGCGCTGCGCCACCGCGCGCAGAACGCCGATGTCGCGTGCGAGACGCCGCGCATCCCGGCGGCCGCGCCGCAAGTCGGTGATCGACAAGCTCAAGAGCGCCGCGGCGACCGAAAATCCCGATCCTGACGAAGCGTACGCGTCGGCGCGGCATTGATGCACGGCCTTCCCTACCGGCGTCTCGCCGGTTTTTATTTTTTCTACTTCGCCTATCTCGGCGCGTTCGCGCCGTTTTTCAGCCTGTACCTGAAATCGCTGGGCATTTCCCCGGTCGAGATCGGCGTGCTGATGTCGCTGCCGCAACTGTCGCGCATCGTCGCGCCGCACGTCTGGGGCTGGCTCGCCGACCGCGGCACGGGCCGGCTCCGTGTCGCGCGGCTCGCTGGCGTCGCGGGAACGCTGAGTTTTCTGGGCGTGTTCGCCGGCAGCGGGTTTGCTCTGCTGTTCACCGTGCTCCTGACCATGACTTTTTTCTGGAGCGCGGCGCTGCCGCTGGTCGAGGCGACGACGTTGTCGCACCTGGGAGAACATACGGCGCGCTATGGCCGCATCCGGGTATGGGGCTCGATCGGTTTCATCGTGGCGGTGGTCGCAATCGGCTATGTGCTCGACTGGGTGCCGGTCAGGGTGTTGTTATGGATCATCGTGGCGCTGATGGCGGGCATGCTTGCCTTCTGCTGGCAGATACCCGAGGCAACGGTTCCGCCGCACGCCACCGACCGGCAGCCGATATGGGATATCGTAAAAAAGCCCGAGGTCATCGCGCTGATCACCGCTTGCGCGCTGATGGCGGCTGCGCACGGCCCGTACTACACGTTTTACACCATACACGTCGTCAATCATGGCTACAGCAAGGCGCTGACGGGCTGGCTGTGGGCGCTCGGCGTGATCTGCGAGATCGGAATCTTCATCTGGATGCCGCATCTGTATCGCGCGTTCACGCTGCGCCGGATCCTGATCGCGAGCTTCGCGCTGGCGGTGGTGCGATTTCTGATCATTGGCTGGGCCGTCGACAGCGTGCCCCTGCTGTTGTTTGCGCAGACCCTGCACGCTGCAACGTTTCGGCTCATTTCACGCCGCGGCGATCGGCGTCATCCACAAGATGTTCCGCGGCCGGCACCAGGCGCGCGGCCAGGCGATTTACGGCAGCCTTGCCTTCGGCCTGGGCGGGACGCTGGGCGGACTGGCCAGCGGCTACGCCTGGGCGCAGCTGGGCGCCGCGATGACGTTCTCGCTGGCGGCGGGGTGCGCGTTCGCCGGGATGATGATTGTGTGGTGGAAACTGCACCTTGGACGAATGAGGCGACGAACACGTCGCCAAATCCGCCCTGTTCCGCGTCGGGCCGATTATGCAATAATCCAAAGTTTCCATGATGTTACGCAACATACATGATGGCCAAAACCCTCTACGACAAACTGTGGGACAGTCACCTCGTTCACGAGGAAAAGGACGGCACCGCGCTGATTTACATCGACCGCCATCTGGTGCACGAAGTCACCAGCCCGCAGGCCTATGAAGGTCTGAAACTCGCCGGGCGCAAGCCGTGGCGGGTGGATTCGATCGTGGCGACCGCCGATCACAACACGCCTACCCGGAACTGGGACAAGGGGATCGATGGCATCACGGATCTGGTGTCGAGGCTGCAGGTCGAGACGCTCGACCAGAACATCAAGGCATTCGGCGCCAAGGCCTACTTTCCGTTCCTCGACAAGCGGCAGGGCATCGTGCACGTGATCGGGCCGGAGCAGGGCGCGACGCTGCCCGGCATGACGGTGGTATGCGGCGATTCGCACACCAGCACGCACGGCGCGTTCGCTGCCTGGCTTTCGGCATCGGCACCAGTCCGAAGTCGAGCACGTGCTCGCCACGCAGTGCCTGGTGATGAAAAAGTCGAAGAGCATGCAGATCGTGGTCGACGGCAAACTGGGCGCGGGCGTGACGGCCAAGGACATCGTGCTCGCGGTGATCGGCAAGATCGGCACCGCCGGCGGCACCGGATACGCGATCGAGTTTGCCGGCAGCGCCATGCGCGCGCTGTCGATGGAAGGCCGCATGACCGTTTGCAACATGGCGATCGAGGCCGGCGCCCGCACCGGCATGGTGGCGGTCGACGACAAGACCATCGAATACGTCAAGGGCAGACAGTTCGCGCCGCGCGGCGAGCTGTGGGACAAGGCGGTCGCCTACTGGCGCACGCTGCAGAGCGACGACGGGCGCGAAGTTCGACAAGGTGGTGACGCTCGAGGCCGAGGACATTCAACCGCAGGTCACGTGGGGCACCTCGCCGCAGATGGTGACGACCGTTGGCGGCAAGGTGCCCGATCCGGCGCAGGAAAAAGACCCGGTGCAGCGCGAGTGGATGGAGCGCGCGCTCAATTACATGGATCTCAAGCCCAACACGCCGATCACCGAGATCAGGCTCGACAAGGTGTTCATCGGCGCCTGCACCAATTCGCGCATCGAGGATCTGCGCGCCGCGGCCGCGGTGGCGAAGGGCAAGAATGTCGCGGCCAGCGTCAAGCTGGCCATGGTCGTTCCCGGCTCGGGGCTGGTCAAGGCGCAGGCGGAGAAAGAAGGGCTGGACAAGATTTTCACCGAGGCCGGGTTTCGAATGGCGCGAACCGGGCTGCTCGATGTGCCTCGGCATGAACGAAGACCAGTTGTCGCCGGGCGAGCGCTGCGCGTCGACTTCGAACCGCAATTTCGAAGGACGCCAGGGCCCCGGCGGCAGGACGCATCTGGTGAGCCCGGCGATGGCCGCGGCCGCCGCGATTGCGGGACATTTTGTGGACGTGCGCAATTTCAATTGATGGGAGTTACGATGAAACGATTTGCGGTTCTGGCGCTTGCTGTGCTGGTGGTCGCTTTGGCCGGCTGCAATACCATGCGCGGCTTCGGTCAGGACATGGAAAAGGCAGGCGAGGCGATTCAGAAAAGGTCCGACAAGTAACATGGAAAAATTTCAATCGCGCGAAGGTCTGGTGGCGCCGCTCGACCGCGCCAATGTCGACACCGACGCGATCATCCCCAAGCAGTTCCTGAAGTCGATCAAGCGCACCGGGTTCGGGCCCAACCTGTTCGACGAGTGGCGCTATCTCGACCATGGCGAGCCGGGCATGGACAACAGCAAGCGTCCGCTCAATCGCGGAATTCGTGCTGAACCAGCCGCGCTACCGGGGCGCGCAGATCCTGCTCGCGCGCGAGAACTTCGGCTGCGGCTCCTCGCGCGAGCACGCGCCGTGGGCGCTGCTGCAGTACGGCTTCATGGCGGTGATCGCGCCGAGCTTCGCCGACATCTTCTTCAACAACAGCCTCAAGAACGGCCTGGTGCTGATCCGGCTCGACGCCAAAATCGTCGACCAGATGTTCAAGGAAGCCGAGGCTCGACGCCGGGCTACCGTCTGGCGATCGATCTCGAGCAGCAGACGGTGACCACGCCGGGCGGCGAAAATTTCAAATTCGACATCGATCCGTTCCGCAAGCACTGCATTCTGAACGGGCTCGACGATATCGGCCTTACGCTCGAGCACGCCGACAAGATCAAGGCGTTCGAAACCGGCCACCGCCAGCATCAACCATGGTTATTTGACTGAAAACCATCGCCGCAGCGAACACAGAGACGTTCCAAGCCGATTTTTTGATTTTTCTCTGTGCTCTCTGTGGCTAATCTTTGGAATTTCGAATGAAAATCGCAGTATTGGCCGGCGACGGCATCGGCCCGGAAATCGTCGACCAGGCCGTCAGGGTGCTCAAGGCACTGGCAACGGACGGGCTCAAGGTCGAGCTCGAAGCGGCGCCGTTCGGCGGCGCAGGTTATGACGCGCACGGCGATCCGTTGCCGGCATCGACGCTGAAGCTCGCGCGCGAGGCCGACGCGGTGCTGTGCGGTGCGGTCGGCGGACCGAAATACGATGCGCTTGCCGCGGCCGCAGCGTCCCGGAGCAGGGGATACTTGCGCATCCGCAAGGAACTGGGACTCGTTCGCCAATTTGCGGCCGGCGCTGCTCTACCCGGAACTGGTCGGCGCATCGACGCTCAAACCTGAAGTGGTGTCGGGACTCGACATCGTGATCATCCGCGAACTCACCGGCGACATTTACTTCGGCGAGCCGCGCGGCCGGCGCACCAATGCCGCGGGCGAGCGCGAGGGCTTCGACACCATGCACTACGCCGAGTCCGAAATCGTGCGCATCGCCGAAGTCGGTTTCCAGACGGCGCTCAAGCGCAACAAAAAGTTGTGCTCGGTGGACAAGGAAAACGTGCTGGAGACGAGCCGGCTGTGGCGCGAGGTCGTGACGGGACTCGGGAAAAAATATCCGCAGGTCGAGTTGTCGCACATGTACGTCGACAACGCGGCGATGCAGCTGGTGCGCGCACCGAAACAGTTCGATGTCATCGTGACCGGCAACATGTTCGGCGACATTCTGTCGGATGAGGCCTCGATGCTGACCGGTTCGATCGGCATGCTGCCCTCGGCTTCGCTCGATGCCGGCGGCAAGGGTCTCTACGAACCGATACACGGTTCGGCGCCCGACATCGCCGGCAAAAACATCGCGAATCCGCTTGGCGACGATACTGTCGGCAGCGATGATGCTGCGTTATACGTTCAACCAGGAAGCGTGGGCGCGCCGCATCGAAGGCGCGGTGAAAAAAGTGTTGGCGCAGGGTTACCGCACGGCGGATATATTCGAAGCTGGCGCCCAAAAAGTCGGAACCCGGGAAATGGGTGACGCGGTCGTTGCGGCACTTTAAACATAATACGTTGTTTTTAAAGGAATAAGCATGAAAAGGGTAGGCTTGATTGGATGGCGCGGCATGGTGGGCTCGGTGCTGATGCAGCGCATGCAGGCGGAACGCGACTTCGATCTGATCGATCCTGTTTTCTTTTCGACTTCGCAGGCCGGCGGCAAGGGCCCGGCCGTCGGCAAGGCGGCAACGGCAGTCAAAGATGCGCGCAATATCGGCGAACTGACTGCAATGGACGTCCTGATTTCGTGCCAGGGCGGCGACTATACCAACGAGATTTATCCCAAGTTGCGCGCCGCCGGCTGGAACGGCTACTGGATCGACGCCGCCTCGGCGCTGCGCATGCAAAAGGACGCGGTCATCATCCTCGATCCGGTCAATATGGACGTGATCAAAGGCGCGCTCGCCAGTGGCGTGAAGAACTACATCGGCGGCAACTGCACGGTGAGCCTGATGCTGATGGCGATGGGCGGGCTGTTCAAGGCCGGGCTGGTGGAGTGGATGACGGCGATGACCTATCAGGCGGCGTCCGGTGCCGGTGCGCAGAACATGCGCGAACTGGTGCAGCAAATGGGTGTGGTTCACGATTCGGCCAGGCGGCTGCTGGACGACCCGGCGTCGGCGATTCTCGACATCGACCGGACGGTCGCCGACACCCTGCGCCGCAAGGATTTCCCGGCCGAACATTTCGGTTTTCCGCTGGCGGGCAGTCTGCTGCCGTGGATCGACAAGGACCTGGGCAACGGCCAGAGCCGCGAAGAATGGAAAGGCATGGCGGAAACCAACAAGATACTGGGTCGCAGCGACAATCCGATCCCGGTCGACGGCATCTGCGTGCGCATCGGTGCCATGCGCTGCCACAGCCAGGCATTGACCGTAAAACTCAAGCGCGACCTGCCGCTGGCTGAAATAGAACGCATACTGGCATCCGCGAACGACTGGGTGAAAGTGATCCCCAACCAGCGCGAGGCCTCGCTGAAGGAACTCACCCCGGCGGCGGTGACCGGTAACTTGTCGGTGCCGGTCGGCCGGCTGCGCAAGCTGCCGATGGGCGGTGACTACCTTGCGGCATTTACCGTCGGCGACCAGTTGCTGTGGGGCGCAGCCGAGCCGCTGCGCCGGATGCTGCGCGTTTTGCTGGAAACTGGCGTCTAGCGGCAGTCCTGCCGCGGTTTTGGGCTGCCTTATGCCGTTGGGATGTCGGAAAACCGGACCTTAACCGGATGGGCTGGTCCGTTGTGCCATTTCCGATACGCTGTCCCCGCATGTAAACCTCAGGGGCAACGATTCGGGCTATCTTGCTGAAATTTGATTAAAAATAGTCGGATCAAGGCGTAATGTCAGAGGTAATATTAGCTTGCATCGCTAACTGTTTGATGTTAGCTTTATTATCCCTAAAAATTAACCCAAAGGGTGGCGTTGTGCGCACTATCACTCTGAAACACTGGGTATTGGCGATTTTCCTGCTGATGCCATGGGTTGCAGACGCAGCCGGGCTTGGGAAGCTCTCCGTACTATCGTCGCTGGGTCAACCGCTTAACGCGGAAATTGAGCTGGTAGCGGTGGAAAAGGATGAACTCACCACGCTAGCCGCTCGCCTTGCATCTCCCGACGCGTACAAGCAGGCGAATCTGCAATACGGCCCGGCATTGGTCGGCTTGCGCCTGAACATTGAAAAGCGGCCCGACGGCCGGCCTTATATCAAGGCCACGACCAGCCGCCCCGTCAATGAGCCTTTCATCGACATCATGGTCGAGCTCAGCTGGGCTTCGGGGCGCATCACGCGTGAGTACACTGCGTTGATCGATCCGCCCGGATATGGAACGGCAGCGGCTGCTGCGCCTGCGCCAGCCACCCTGCCCGAAGCCCGTCCGATAACGACGCCCGAGACGCCTCCGGTCGCGGCAGTCCCGGCCGAGAGGCCTGCCGTTGCTGCGCCGACGGCAATGGGCGGCAAAGATTACGGCCCGATAAAGCGCGGCGAAACCCTGTACAAGATTGCCGACAGCATCAAACCCGACGGGGTGACCCTGGAACAGATGCTGGTTGGTCTTTACCGCAGCAATCCCAGTGCGTTCGAGAAGAACATGAACCGCATGAAGACCGGCAAGATCCTGCGCGTGCCGGAAAAAGAGGAATTGGCGGCGATGCCGCAGCGGGAAGCGGCCAAGGAAATACGGGTGCAGGCAGCCGACTGGAACGCCTACCGCAGGAAACTTGCCGATAATGCCGCCACTGCGCCGGAATCGCGTGCTGCAGCGAGCGGCAAAATTACGACCCGGGTCGAAGATCAGGCCGCTGCGGGCGGGGCGAAAGATGTCGTGCGCCTGTCCAAGGGCGAGCCGCCCAAGGGTGCCAAAGGCACCGGCAAGCCGGGCGACCGTTTGCGCACGCTGGAAGAAGAGGCCATTGCCCGCGAGAAAGCGCTGACCGAGGCCAACGAGCGCATCGCCCAGCTGGAAAAAAACATTCAGGACATGCAACGCCTGCTCGCCATCAAGAGCCCGGCCATGGCGGCCGCCCAACAGAAGGCCGAGGCAAAGCCGGGGCAGAAACCGGAAACTGCGGCGGCCAAGCCGGAGGCGCCGAAACCCGCACCTCAGCCGGCGGTCGGAGCAGCCAAACCTGAAACAGCGCCTGCACCGGCAACGGGTGCCGCTCCTGCTCCTGTGAAGAAGGATGAATCGAAAGCCGCCGCGCCGCCGGCCAAGCCGGCGGCGGAAGCGAAACCGAAGCCCAAGCCCGCGCCCAAGCCGAAAGTGGTTGCACCGCCCGAGCCGGATTTGATGAATACGGTGATGGACAATCTCCCGCTGCTTGGTGGAGGCGCGGCAATTCTGCTCGGCGGCCTTGGCTACTGGGCAGTGCGGCGCCGCCGTTCGCAGGCGGAAGCGGAAGAGGCCCCCGTAAAAAAGTCCGCGCCGACGCTGGGTAAAGATGTCGGGAAAGTTTCCGGTGCAGCGGCCGTGGCCGCGGCGGCGCCGGTGACCGAGACCACAGCGCCGGCGGCACCGACCGACGAAGTTGATCCACTGGCTGAGGCCGAGGTCTATATTGCCTATGGCCGCGATGCGCAGGCCGAGGAGATTCTCAAGGATGCGCTGACCAGGAACCCTATCCGCGAAGACGTCCAGCTGAAGCTGCTCGAAATCTATGCCGGGCGCAAGGACAAGGCCGCGTTTAATGGGATCGCCAGCGGATTCAACAAGCTCACGGCAGGGCAGGGAGAGAATTGGCTGAAGGCCGCGGCGATGGGTTACGTGCTCGATCCGGGCAATGCATTGTATGCGGCAGGCAAGGATGCGGCCAGTGCGATGCAGCCACCCCCGGCCGAAGCCGCCGCCGGGTCCGATCTCGATTTCGATCTCGGCGTGACGACAGGTGGCAGTGCGACGGCGACGGATATTTCCTTCGAGCCGGTCGTGGCGCAAGAGCCGCGAACGGAACGCACCATAATGATGGAACCGGGGCAAATGCAAGCGATCGCCGGCGAAGCCGAAAAAGCGGGAGGCGCGGCTACCGCGACCCTGATGCCAGACTTCTCGCTCGAAATTCCGGAGGCGGGTTCGTCAACGGCCACGGCCACCGATATTTCTCTCGAAGCCCATTCGCCTGCCGACGCCACCAATAGTGTGATCGATTTCAACATCGAATTGCCTGACGCCGGCACGCCGGATTCGAAGGCTGGAGACGCGTCGACAGCAAAGGGCGATGCGGGCGCGGGAACGGATTTCAAGCTCGACCTTGGCGACATCAATCTGAACCTCGATGACAAGACGATGTCTGGTGCCGAGCCCGCAGAAGGTGGAAAAGGCGCCCATTGGGATGATGTCCAAACCAAATTCGATCTGGCCAAGGCCTACCAGGAAATGGGGGACAAGGATGGCGCCAAGGAGATCCTGCAGGAAGTGATCAAGGAAGGCGATTCCGGGCAGCAGACGGAAGCCAAGAAACTGCTGCAAAACCTGAGCTGATTCTTCGGGTTCCGGAACAGATAACCGCGGCAGCCTGGCTGTCGCGGTTTTGTTTTTATGGGGCTAAAAGGCAACCTACGGCATTGGCAGGATTCAAAAACAGGATTTACCGGATTTTTCAAGTTCATGGTCTAATTGGTTCCGGTTTTTGTTTAATGAGCTCTGGCAGGGGAGTGTGTGAGAGTCGCGCTGGGTATCGAATACGACGGCAGCAATTTCTGCGGCTGGCAGACGCAGCCGGCCGGCTGTGCCGCGCAGGACAGGCTCGAGCAGGCGCTGGCGCAGATTGCCGGCGAGCAGGTCGCGACGATCTGTGCCGGCCGCACCGATGCCGGCGTGCATGCGCTCGCCCAGGTGGTGCATTTTGATACCGCGGCGGTGCGTCCCGAATCGGCGTGGGTACGCGGCACCAATGCGCTGCTGCCCCCCGCGCTCGCAGTGACCTGGGCCAGGGTGGTCGACGAGCGCTTTCATGCGCGCTATTCGGCGCTTGGCCGCCGCTACCGCTATGTGCTGTTGAATCATGCGGTGCGGCCGGCCGTGGACCGGGGTAGAGTAGGCTGGTTTCACCTGCCACTCGACCTCGACGCGATGCGCGGTGCAGCGCAACGGCTGATCGGCGAGCATGACTTCAGTGCATTCCGCTCGGCCGAATGCCAGGCGCGCAGTCCGGTGCGGCAATTGCGCCGCCTCGACATCGAACGCCGCGGCGATTATGTGGTTTTCGACTTGTGCGCCAACGCCTTCCTGCATCACATGGTACGCAATATCATTGGCTGCCTGGTATACGTCGGCAAGGGCAAACATCCGCCGCAGTGGCTGGCGGAGGTGCTGGCCAGCCGTGATCGCGCGCGGGCAGCGCCGACGTTCGATGCCGCCGGCCTCTACCTCGCGCGCGTGGATTATGGCGCGGAGTGGGGTCTGCCGGCGCCGCGCGCGGAACTGCCGCACCTGACGAGTGTTTGAGCCATGCCTACTGCCGTAAAGATATGCGGGATCACGCGGCCGGAAGATGCGCTGGCCGCCGCACGCTGCGGCGCGCACGCCATCGGCCTCGTTTTTTACCGGCCGAGTCCGCGTTATGTGACGCCGGAAAAGGCGCGCGACATTATTCGCGTGCTGCCGCCGTTCGTGACCACCGTGGGACTGTTTGTCGATGCGCCGGCCGGGGAGGTAAGCGACGTCCTGTCGGTAGCGCCGGTCAATCTGCTGCAGTTTCACGGCGCGGAAACGCCTGAATTTTGCCGCCGCTTCGGCTTGCCGTACCTGAAGGCGGTGCGGGTCAGGGCCGGGGTGGATTTGTTACAATACGCGTCGGATTATCACGATGCCAAGGCGCTGTTGCTCGATGCATTTGTCGACGGCACCCACGGCGGCACCGGGGAGACGTTTGACTGGAATCTGGTTCCCCGGGGGTTGCCGCTGCCGGTGGTGCTGTCCGGCGGCCTTGATGCGCACAACGTAGCCGACGCTATTCGCAAAGTCCGGCCGTGGGCGGTCGACGTCTCGAGCGGCGTTGAAACAGGCAAAGGAATCAAGGACGCGGCGAAAATCGCCGCGTTCATGTCAGGAGTACGAAATGCAGATGTATGACTTGCCTGACGCCAGCGGGCACTTCGGGCCCTATGGCGGCGTATTCGTGTCCGAAACGCTGATCGAAGCGCTGGACCAGCTCAGGGACGCGTATGCGCGCTACCAGAAGGATCCCGAGTTTCTTGCGGAGTTCGATTACGAACTCAAGCATTATGTCGGCCGTCCGAGTCCGGTCTACCACGCCCGGCGCTGGTCTGAGCATTTCGGCGGCGCGCAGGTCTATCTCAAGCGCGAGGATCTGAACCATACCGGCGCGCACAAGATCAACAATTGCATCGGCCAGGCGCTGCTTGCCCGCCGCATGGGCAAACCGCGGGTGATTGCCGAGACCGGCGCCGGCATGCACGGCGTGGCTGCCGCGACCGTCGCCGCGCGCTACGGCATGGAATGCGTGGTCTACATGGGTGCGGAAGACATCAAGCGCCAGGTGCAGAACGTCTATCGCATGAAGCTGCTCGGCGCGACCGTGGTGCCGGTCGAGAGCGGGTCGAGGACGCTCAAGGACGCGCTCAACGAGGCGATGCGCGACTGGGTGACCAACGTCGAGAACACCTTCTACATCATCGGCACCGTCGCCGGGCCCGCATCCCTATCCGATGATGGTGCGCGATTTCCAGTCGGTGATCGGCGCGCGAGGCGAAACAGCAGATGCTGGAAATGGCCGGGCGCCAGCCCGACGCGGTGCTGGCGTGCGTCGGCGGCGGTTCCAACGCGATCGGCATTTTCCATCCCTATATTCCGGAAGAGTCGGTGCGTCTGATCGGCGTCGAGGCCGCAGGCTATGGGCTCGAAAGCGGCAAGCACGCGGCGACGCTGTGCGCCGGCAAGCCCGGCGTGCTGCACGGCAACCGCACTTACCTGCTGCAGGACGAGAACGGCCAGATCATCGAGACGCATTCGATTTCCGCCGGCCTCGATTACCCCGGTGTCGGCCCGGAGCATGCGTGGCTCAAGGACAGCGGCCGCGCCGAATACGTCGCGGTGACCGATGACGAGGCGCTCAGGGCATTCCACAATCTGTGCCGGCTCGAAGGCATCATCCCCGCGCTCGAATCGAGCCATGCGCTCGCCTATGCCGCGAAAATCGCGCCGCGCATGAAAAGCGACCAGATCCTGCTCGTCAACCTTTCCGGCCGCGGCGACAAGGACATGCACACCGTCGCCGAGAAGTCGGGAATCAAATTCTAGAGTGAACGGGAATGCGTGAAGGGTGAAGCGAAAATTCAAGTGTCGCAACGATCGTGCCCTGCACTGTTCACCCTTCACCCTTCACGGTCTTAACATGTCACGCATCGCCGCCACCTTCGACAAGCTCAGGCAGCAGGGCCGCAAGGCGCTCATTCCGTTCATCACCGCCGGCGATCCCGATCCGGCGAGCGCCGTGCCGCTGATGCACGCGCTGGTTGCGGGCGGCGCGGATATCATCGAACTGGGCGTGCCGTTTTCCGATCCGATGGCCGACGGGCCGGTCATCCAGCGTTCCAGCGAGCGGGCGCTCAGGCACCACGTCTCGCTGCGAAACGTCATCGGTTATGTCGGCGAGTTCCGCAAAACCAACACGGCGACGCCGGTGGTGCTGATGGGCTATGCCAATCCCATCGAGGCGCTGGGCGCCGAGCGGTTCGCCGACATGCGCAAGGCAGCGGACGGCGACGGCGTGCTGGTGGTCGATTATCCGGCAGAAGAGGCACGCCAGCTGGTCGGACTGCTGGATGCGCGCGGGCTGGACACGATTTTCCTGCTGTCGCCCACGACCAGCGACGCGCGCCTGCGGCAGGTGGCGACCCTCGGACGCGGCTATCTTTATTACGTCTCGCTCAAAGGCGTGACCGGCGCTGCGAATATCGATCTCGGCGGAGGTCGCGTCGCGCATCGCGCATATCCGCGCCTTCACCACGCTGCCGGTCGGGGTGGGTTTCGGCATCCGCGATGCCGAGACCGCCAAGGCAGGTCGCCGCCTGCGCCGACGCGGTGGTCATCGGCAGCCGGCTGGTGCAGGAAATCGAAGGCTCGCGCAGCGGAGAAGCTGCGGCAAACGCGACGGCATTTCGTCGCCGGCGTGCGCCGCGCCATGGACAGCCTGGCGGTCAAGGAGGTGCCGGCATGAGCTGGTTGCAGAAACTGCTGCCGCCGAAAATCAAGCGCGTCGCCAGCGGCTCCAAGAAAGATCGTCCCGGAAGGGCTGTGGAGCAAGTGCGAATCGTGCGAGGCCGTGCTCTATCGCGCCGACCTGGAGAAAAATCTCCACGTCTGCCCCAAGTGCAGCCATCACAACCGCATCACGGCGCGCGAGCGCCTCGATTATCTGCTCGATCTCGAGGGCCGCTATGAGATCGGCGCCGAAGTGCTGCCGGTCGACAGCCTCAAGTTCAAGGACAGCAGGCGCTATACCGAGCGCCTGGAGGAGGCGCGCAACGAGACTTCGGAAGAAGACGCGCTGGTGGTCATGCAGGGCAGCATCAAGACGCTGCCGGTGGTGGCGGCGGCATTCGAGTTCAAGTTCCTCGGCGGCTCCATGGGCTCGGTGGTCGGCGAGCGCTTCGTGCGCGGCGTGCAGGTCTGCCTCGAACAGCAGCCTGCCCTTCATCTGCTTCACCGCAACCGGCGGCGCGCGCATGCAGGAGGGCTTGCTGTCGCTGATGCAGATGGCCAAGACCTGCGCGGCGCTCACCCGGCTCTCGGCGGAGCGGCTGCCCTTCATCTCGGTGCTGACCGACCCGACGATGGGCGGCGTGTCGGCGAGCTTCGCGATGATCGGCGACGTGGTCATCGCCGAACCCGGCGCGCTGATCGGTTTTGCCGGGCCGCGCGTGATCGAGCAGACGGTGCGCGAAACCCTGCCCGAGGGTTTCCAGCGTTCCGAATTCCTGCTGGAGCACGGCGCGATCGACATGATCGTCGACCGGCGTCAGATGCGCGACAGGTTTTCCAGCCTGCTCACCTTGATGCTCAGGCTGCCTGCTGCGGCCTGAGTCAAGTCCGCGCGCATGCGAGCGCGGCAGAGTTCCTGTCCGCATCACGGCCTGCGCCGCCCCGCTCCCCATGACCGCTACCGCCAGCCAGCCGACACCGAAGTCGCTCGAGCAATGGCTGGAGCACATCGAGCGCGTTCACCCGCAGTTCCATCGAAATGGGGCTCGAGCGCACGTTGCAGGTGCGGCAGACACTCGGCCTGAATCCGTCGTTTCCCATCATTACGGTCGGCGGCACCAACGGCAAGGGTTCGGCGTGCGCCATGCTCGAGGCCATCCTGCATGCACGCCGGTTACCGGTGGGCTGCTATACCTCGCCGCACCTGCTGCGCTACAACGAGCGCGTGCGCATGGCCGGCCAGGAGGCGGGCGATGCGGCGCTGTGCCGCGCGTTTGCGGCAGTGGAAGCCGCGCGGGGGCCGACGGCGCTGACCTATTTCGAATTCGGCACGCTCGCTGCGATGTGGCTGTTTGTGGAAGAGCGCATCGACGTTGCGATACTTGAAGTGGGGCTCGGCGGGCGGCTCGATGCGGTCAATGCGTTCGACGCCGACTGCGCGCTGGTGACTGAGCGTCGATCTCGACCACATGGACTATCTGGGCGACACGCGCGAGGCCATCGGTTTCGAAAAGGCCGGGATTTTCCGCCGCGACCGGCCCGCAATGTGCGCCGATCCCGATCCGCCGCAGGCGTTGCGGCAACACGCGGCGCGGATCGGTGCGCGGCTGCTGCTGATCGGCGAGGATTTCGGCTATGCCGCGGACAAAGTGCAATGGCAGTTCCGCGGGCCGCTGGGCAAGCGGAATGGTCTGCCGCACCCGGCGCTGCGCGGCGGCTACCAGCTGGCCAATGCCAGCGCCTGTCTCGCTGCGCTCGATGCGTTGCGGGAGCGGCTGCCGGTGACGATGAATGACATCCGCGCCGGCTTGCTGCAGGCGCAGCTGCCGGGCCGCTTCCAGGTTCTGCCGGGTCGTCCGGCGATGATCCTCGACGTCGCACATAATCCGCACGCCGCAAAAGCGCTGGCCGAAAATCTTTCGGCCATGACCGGCGGACGCACGCTGGCGGTATTCGCCATGTTGAAAGACAAGGACATCGCAGGTGTGATTACCGCCGTGCGCCAGCATATCGATCACTGGCTGATCGCCGGCATCGATGCGGCGCGTGGCGCGCCGGCGGCGCTGCTGCGGCGGGAACTGGGGACGGCGGGCGTGACCGTGCCGGTCACAGAGTGCGCGAGCATCGCCGCAGCCTGCGCCCAAGCGTGTGATATGGCGAAGGAAAATGATAGAATCATCGTCTTCGGATCGTTTTATACGGTGGCTGCGGCGATGCGGGTGCGCGAGGCGCGCAAGGTACTCCAAGCTTCCAATAAAACGTGAATAGAATCAACGGGTTAAATTGTAGCGACTGACGCGGCATGGCGAGACCTCTTAGCGACGAAGAACTACAGCTCAGAAAACGCGCACGCCGGCGCCTGATTGGTGCAATCGCGCTGGTCACCGCTGTCGCCGTCGTGTTACCGATGGTGCTCGACAGCGAACCGCGGCCCGTCAGCCAGGATGTCAATATCAAGATCCCCGCGCCCGATTCCGGCGGGTTTACTTCGAAGGTCGCGCCGGCGGCCGCAATTGAAACCGGCCCCCCAGCTGGAGACGGCGCCAGCACCGTCAAGCCATCCGGGACGACGGCTGCCCCGACCGAGCCCGCGGCTGCTGCGGCGAAACATGAAGCGGTCGCGTCAACTGAAAAAACGCCGGCCGCGAAACCAGCCGCGCCGGCCGAACCGCCAGCACCTGCCGTGAAATCGACGGCCAAGACCGTGGCCGCCAAGGAACCCGCCGCCAAGACCGCCAAAGCGCCGAACGGGCACTTCGTGGTGCAGGTGGCCGCGCTGTCCGACGCAGAGAAAGCGAAACAGATGCGGCAGCAGATTTCCGCCGCCGGAATCAAGTCGTATACTGAAGTCGTCAAGACCGTGAAGGGCGACGTGACCCGCGTGCGCGCCGGGCCGTTCGCCACGCGCGAAGCTGCGGAGAAGGTTCGAAAGCAAGCTCAAGGCGATCGGCCTCGACGGCAAGCGTGGTACCGAAATAGATGACAGTTTTCGATTACGCTGTGCTGGCCATCGTCGCCTTGTCGATACTGCTCAGCGTAATCCGCGGTTTGGTGCGCGAAATACTGGCGCTGGCTGGCGTGGGTGGTGGCGTTTGTGGTGGCGAACCTGTTTGGCGCCAGGGTGGCGGCGCTGTTGCCGGCGCAGATCCCGAGCGAGGAATTGCGGCTGCT
Organism: uncultured beta proteobacterium; assembly: GCA_963734595.1. Taxonomy (GTDB): domain Bacteria; phylum Pseudomonadota; class Gammaproteobacteria; order Burkholderiales; family SG8-41; genus CAKKQX01. Next base: position 39,135 of record CAVTHV010000020.1, on the reverse strand, counting down.
GGCTGGATTTGTGGTGATATTTCTCGTCGTGCTGCTGCTGATGAGCCTGGTGTCGATCGCGGTGTCCGGCCTGGTCGAAAAGCGCCGGTCTGGGCGCCGAGCGACCGTATGCTGGGCGCGGTGTTCGGGCTGGTGCGCGGCGTGTTGATCGTGCTGGTGGCTGGTGCTGCTGGCGGGGCTGACCCCGCTGCCGAAAGAAGCCGGTGTGGCGCGATGCGGTGTTCAGCGCAGCCGCTCGAGGCCCTGGCAATGGCCGTCAAAAGTCTGGCTGCCGGGCGATTTGTCGCAACGCATCACTTACAAGTGAAACCGAGGTAGACACGATGTGCGGAATTCTTGGTGTGGTGGCTAAGAATCCGGTAAACCAGTTGCTCTATGACGGTCTGCTGGTGCTGCAGCATCGCGGCCAGGATGCCGCGGGCATCGTCACCGCCGAGGGCGCAGACTTTCCACATGCACAAGGGCGGCGGCATGGTGCGCGACGTGTTCCGCACGCGCAACATGCGCGCGCTGCCCGGCTTCTGCGGCATCGCGCATACGCGCTATCCGACCGCCGGCTCCGCATGGTCGGCGGCCGAATCGCAGCCGTTCTACGTCAATTCGCCGTTCGGCATCGTGCTCGGCCACAACGGCAATCTCACCAATGCCGAGCAGCTGAAGCAGGAGCTGTTCCGCCAGGACCTGCGCCACGTCAACACCAATTCCGATTCCGAGGTGCTGCTCAACGTGCTCGCGCACGAGCTGCAGGAGGCGTCGACCAATTACAAGCTCGACCCGGCGACCATTTTCACCGCGGTTTCCGGCGTGCACCGGCGCTGCCGCGGCGCCTACGCGGTGGTGGCGATGATCGCCGGCTACGGCCTGCTCGCGTTCCGCGATCCCTACGGCATACGCCCGCTGGTGTTCGGCGCGCTCGAAACGCGGCAAGGGCTCCGAATACCTGGTCGCCTCCGAGATCGCGTCGCCCTCGACACGCTGGGTTTCGAGCTGCGTGCGCGACGTCGCGCCGGGCGAGGCGATATTCATCGACGAAGACGGCAATTTCTACAGCCGCCAGTGCGCGCCAGAATCCCACGCTCAATCCGTGCATCTTCGAATTCGTCTATCTGGCGCGCCCGGACTCGGTGATCGACGGCATCTCGGTCTACGAGACGCGGCTGCGCATGGGCGAGAGCCTCGCCGACAAGATCAGGCGCAACTACAGCGCATCTCGACATCGACGTCGTGATCCCGATCCCCGATTCGAGCCGTCCCGCGCGCGATGCAGCTGTGCCAAGTATCTCGACCTGCCCTACCGCGAAGGCTTCATCAAGAACCGCTACATCGGCCGCACCTTCATCATGCCGGGGCAGGGGATCCGCAAGAAATCGGTGCGGCAGAAGCTGAACGCGATCGGCATGGAATTCAAGGGCAAGAACGTGCTGCTGGTCGACGATTCCATCGTGCGCGGCACGACCAGCCAGCGAAATCGTGCAGATGGCGCGCGAGGCCGGCGCGCGCAAGGTGTTCTTCGCCTCGGCCGCGCCGCCGGTGCGCTATCGCCAACGTCTACGGCATCGACATGCCGACGCGCGACGAGCTGATCGCCAACGGCCGCAGCGATGACGAGATCGCGCGCGAGATCGGCGCCGACGAGCTGATCTACCAGGACCTCGACGCGCTGATCGCCGACGTGAGCGAGCGTCAATCCCGCGAGTCACGAGCTTCGAGACCTCCTGCTTCAACGGCGTCTACATCACCGGCGACGTGACGCGGGAATATCTCGACGGCGTCGAAACCAGGCGGCGCGACGGCGAGAAGGAGGCGGCGGCGCAGGCGGCGACCCAACTCGACCTGGGACTGGAGCTCGTGGATTGAGCCGTCGACTTGACAACATATTCGGCCCGGAGTAATTTCAGGATGCGCCGATTTGAAGATCAGCTTGCGGGCGCTTAATAAATACGGCTAAAGCGAGTGAGAAACCCGTTTTTAGCGAGAGCTGAAACGGGTTTTTTGTTGTTTAAACGAATTGTCGGCGGTGATCATGGCTGAAAACTACAAATTGGAAACCCTGGCGGTGCGCGCCGGCATCGAGCGCAGCCAGTTCGGCGAGCATTCCGAGGCGCTGTATCTGACCTCGAGCTTCGTATTCAAATCCGCGGCGCAGGCGGCGGCGCGTTTTTCCGACCAGGAACCGGGCAATATCTACTCGCGCTTCACCAACCCCACGGTGACGCGTATTCGAGGAGCGCCTGGCGGCGCTCGAGGGCGCCGAATGCTTGCATCGCGACCTCGTCCGGCATGTCGGCCATCCTGTCCTGTGTCATGGGCCTGTTGAAAAGCGGGCGACCATATCGTGTGCTCCGCGGGCGTGTTCGGCGCCACGGTGCAGCTGTTCGGCAATATCATGAAACGCTTTGGCGTCGACACCACCTTCGTGTCGGGCACCGGGCCGGAGGCGTGGCGGGCGGCAGTGACGCCGGCGACGCGCATGCTGCTATCGTCGAGACGCCGTCCAACCCGCTGACCGAGATCTACGACATCGCGGCGCTCGCCGCGGTGGCGAAGCAGCGCGGGCGCGCTGCTGGTGGTGGACAACTGCTTCTGCTCGCCGGCGCTGCAGCAGCCGCTGGCGCTGGGCGCCGACATCGTGATCCACTCGGCCACCAAGTACCTCGACGGACAGGGACGGGTGCTGGGCGGCGCCGTGCTCGGCAAGCGCGAGGTGGTGATCGAGGGCGTGCTCGGATTCCTGCGCACCGCCGGGCCCACCCTGAGCGCGTTCAATGCCTGGGTGATACTGAAGGGACTGGAGACGCTGAGGATACGCATGGATGCGCAGTCGGCCGCCGCGCTGGAGCTTGCGCGCTGGCTGGAAGGCCAGCCGTCGATAGAGCGCGTCTACTATCCCGGCCTGCCGTCGCATCCGCAGCATGCGCTCGCCATGCGCCAGCAGAAAAGCGGCGGGGCGATCGTGTCGTTCGAGGTCAAGGGCGGCAAGGAAGCGGCGTGGCGCGTCGTGGATGCCACGCAACTGATTTCGATCACCGCCAACCTCGGGCGACACCAAGACCACCATCACCCATCCGGCATCGACGACTCACGGGCGCATCACGCCCGAAGCGCGTGCGGCGGCGGGCATCGGCGACGGACTGCTGCGCGTGGCCGTGGGTCTCGAGAATATCGAGGACATCAAGGCGGATCTGGCGCGGGGATTGCGTTAGCCGCCAAGGCGCCAAGCGGTAAATGGTGAATCAGTGAATCGTAACGGTGGAACGCGCGAACAATTTCTCCCATTCACCATTCACGATTTACGATTTACGGCCTTATCGAGCCGGTAGCGCTTGCGCATGGCAGGAAGAAGAAACGCAAACGCAGAGGCGAGTGTAAAGGCGGCGACTGCCGCCAGGATCAGCGCGGAGCGGGTGTAAGGCAGCCCAAGGGCTATTCGTTCCTGCGCGATCAGCACCAGGGTCAGCACCCATTCGATTGCTCCGGCAGTCAGCGCCAGCTGGACGCTGCGGGCAACCCAGCGCCTGGGAATCACCAGCAGCACGGGGAAAAGCGCGCAGAGCGCCACCAGCGCGAATTGGGAGGCGCGAAGAAAGTGCGCCGCCAGCAACGCAAAGCTGATCACGACGGGCAGAATGCCGAGCGCTATTTTCATCAGGTTACGGGCGCTTACAGACTGACGAGCCGGCAACCGCTCGCGTCGCAGTGCAGATAACCGCCGCGCTGGTACCAGTCGTTCAGCACCCAGCGCTCGCAGGTGTGGCCGTCGACGACGTGCACGTGGCGCGCGGGGCGGTGGGTGTGGCCGTGGATCAGGCGTGGATAGCCGTGGCTGCGCAAAACCTCGTCCACGGCGTCTTGGGAGACGTCCATGATTTCATTTGATTTGTCCAGCTTGCTGCGTTCGCTCTCGGCGCGCAGGCCGATTATCTTCTCGCGCCGTACGGCGAGCGGTTGCGCAAGGAATTGCGCCTGGTTGTCGGGATTGCGCGCGTAGGCGCGGAATTTCTGGTATGCGGCGTCGTCGGTGCACAGCGTGTCGCCGTGCATGATGAGCGTGCGCGTGCCATGAAGGTCGAGCAGGGTGGGATCGGACAGCAGTTCCGCGCCGCAGCGCTGTGCGAATTCCCGGCCGATCAGCAGGTCGCGGTTGCCGTGCATGAGGCACACCGCAGTGCCTTTGGCTGCCGAGGGCGCTGAGCGCCTCCGCAACGCTGGCGTTGAGCGGATCGGCAAGATCGTCATCGCCCGCCCAGTATTCGAACAGATCGCCGAGGATGTAGAGCGCCCCGGCCTGCGAGGCAGTGCGCCCGATGAAATCGAAGAACTGCTGGTTGATGTGCGGCCGCTCGGCGCAAAGATGGAGATCGGAGATGAAGATGCTGTGCATTGCCGATCAGGGATGCAGGGATGCAGGGATGAGGCATGAGGGACAATCAAAAGCAGGCTGCATCGCGGTATCTTCCTCATCCTGATCCGGGCTTACACCACTTCGGCCTTCTCGATCACCACGTCCTCGACCGGGACGTCCTGATGCATGCCGCGGCTGCCGGTTTTGACTTTCCTGATCTTGTCCACGACATCGGTGCCCTCGACCACTTTCCCGAACACGCAATAACCCCAGCCCTGCGGCGTCTCGGCAGTGAAGTTGAGGAAGGCATTGTCGGCGACGTTGATGAAGAACTGCGCGGTCGCCGAATGCGGATCGGACGTGCGCGCCATGGCGATCGTGTAGGCGGCGTTCTTCAGCCCGTTGCTTGCCTCGTTCTTGACCGGCTTGCGGACCGGTTTCTGTTTCATGCCGGGCTCGAAACCGCCGCCCTGGATCATGAAGCCGTCGATGACGCGATGGAACACAGTATTGGTGAAAAAGCCGTCTTTCACGTATTGCAGAAAGTTGGCGACCGTCTCCGGCGCCTTGGCGGCATCGAGATCCAGCGTGATGGTGCCGTGACTGGTGTGAAGCTTGACCATGGTATTCCTCTATTTCGTTGATTTATCTGATGATTTAATGATTTTCGCATGCTCGATGACAATCGGCTTGAGCGGGACGTCCTGAAAGGGCGGCCTGCCGGGCCCGGTCGCCACGCGGCTGATTTTGTTGACGACGTCCATGCCTTTGACGACTTTGCCGAACACGCAGTAGCCGAATCCGTCCTGAGTCGGCGCGCGAAAATCGAGATCGGGGTTATCGGCGACGTTGATGAAGAACTGCGCGGTCGCCGAATGCGGGTCGGACGTGCGTGCCATGGCGACGGTGCCGAGGGCGTTCTTCAGCCCGTTGCCGGCTTCGTTCTTGACCGGGCCGCGCGTCTTCTTCTGGTTGAATGCCGGCGTGAAACCGCCGCCCTGGATCATGAAATCCGGAATGACGCGATGGAAAATGGTGCCGTCGTAGAAACCGGCCTTCACGTATTGCAGAAAGTTTTCCACGGTCTGCGGCGCCTTGTCGGGATAGAGTTCCAGCGTGATGCGTCCCATGTTGGTCTTGATCTCGACCTGCGAGGTTGGGCGGCGCCGGCGTTGAAGGAGGCGAGCAGCCCGAGGATGACTAGCAGAGTTTTAAGCATGGTGTCCTGACGGATGGATGAGAGGTGAATCGTGAAACGTGAATCGTGAATCGTGAAATCTGAATCGTGAAATGTGAAGGGTGGAATGCGGCGCAGAGCGCACCGGGTTTTTTACCATTCGCCGTTCACGTTTTACTGTTCACCGGTTTCACGCCGCTCCTTCATAAACGATCTTCCAACCCTTGTTTTCATGGATCCAGTACTGCCGCTTGCGCATCTGGTTGGAGAGATTGTTGCTTGCGTAATCCTGGTCGAACGTAATGACCGCGAGGCCATTCATGCCCGGGTAGAGGAACATGCTCAGATTGTCGACCTTGACCTTGATCCAGGTCTTGCCGGCATTGACCTTCCGCTTCTGCGCGACCATTCCTGAAATTTCTGGCCGCCCGACGAAAAGCTTGTCGAGTAATGGGCCAGATACTTGTCGGTGGCGCGGCTTTCCCAGTCGCTGCCGCCATGCGTCCACGTCCCTGGCGAGTTCCTGCCGCAATGCCGTGGTCGCTTCCGGATTCACCCATTCGATGCTTTTCGAGATGATGACCGGGGTCAGTCCGACCTGGACGTTGCGGGTGATGGCCTCAAGATCCTGGTTGGTCAGCACCACGCAGCCGTCGCTCGCGCGCGGCGGGCGGCTGTAGGTATTGCTCGGCGTGCCGTGCAGCCAGATGCCCCCGCCGTTGCGGCCCTGGCGCCGGTCCCATTCGTTGGGATAGTTGATCGGGAATGCGCCGACGCCGTAGAGATCGGCGAGCTTTTCGCGCGGCATCCGGCTCGTCACGTGATATACGCCGAGCGGCGTTTTTTTGTCGCCTTCCCTGAATTTGTCGATGCCGTTTTTGCCGCTGCTGATGTAATAGTCGGCGACATAGCGCGGCGTGCCGTTAAGATTTTCGAACACGTAGAGCGTGGATTTCGACGTGTCGACCACAAATGCGTATTTCTGTTCCGGCTCCAGCTGCAGCAGGTAACGCGGCACGCGATCCCCGGGCGGCTTCTGGTGATAGCGGGCGAGACGGGCCCTGGCTTCATCGCGCAGATCGGCGAGCCGGTCCGGCGGCGCGCCCTGATCGTCGCCCAGCGTCGTCAGAGGCCGCGCCCGCGCCAGCAGCAGATCGCCCTTGATCAGGTGTGCGAGGCGGAAATTGGGATAGGCCTTGAGGACCTGGTTGATCTCGCTGAGCGCCGCATCGAGATGGTTGTTTTTGATTTCGAGCAGGGTCTTGAACAGCAGCGCGTCGGGTTCGGGTGCCACGCGGGGGCCGTTGAGCGGCTTCTGCTGCACCGGCTTCCCGCCCATGGCGTGTGCCGGGACGGCGCCGGCTGCGAGCGCGCAGCCAAGCAACGCGCCGGCAAGACTCCGCCTGAGGAATTCCGTGTTTGCTGACGAAAAAGTTCGCCTGGTGCTCAACTGCCGACCTGTTCTTTCTGGATCAGCCAGTGGTTACCCGCCTTGACCATTTCCAGCGTCTTGGTGCTGGACGCCTTGAGACTGCCGGAGCGGTAATGCTGCCGGAACGTCACCGTGGCCCGGTTCTTGTCGTTGAACGTTCACTTTCGGCGCTTCGATCTCGACCTGGATTTTGCGCGGCTTGGCGATACGCGCTTTGCGCTGCGCTTCCCATTTGCTGCGCGGCTCCCCGCCGGGGGTCTTGAAGGTGGGCGCGTAGTGGGCAAGATAGCCCGCGACGTCGTTGGCCGACCACGCGTTCGCCCAGGCTTTGACCGCACTGCAGAACTTCGTCGGCGTTTTCTGTCGACGCCGGCTTGGCGGGTTCCGCAGGGGCCGGTTTTGCAGCCGCAGTCGCAGCAGGCACGGTGGCCGCCGGCGCCGGGGTTGGCGCAGCAGCGGTGGCAGCGGGTGCCTTGGCGGCAGGCGCAGGCGTTTTCGCGGCGGGGGCGGGCGGCGGCGCTTTGAGAGCCGGTTCGGCCTTTGCCATGGCAACCTTGGCCGGGCGCTGGCTGCTGGAGAACAATTCCTTGATCAGGTTGAGCTTGGTCTGGGCGGTGGCATTGCCGCGGTCGATTTGCAGCGCCTTGTCGTAGGCCTGGCTCGCCATCTTGGCATAGATATCGCCGAGATTCTCATGCGCGGTGGCGTAGCTCGGGTGGGTGCGGATCGCCATTTCCAGCGCATTGCGCGCCTTGTCGTACTGGCCCTGCGACAGCATAGAGCACCGCGAGATTGTTGTACGGCTCGGGCAGTTCGGGATAATCTTCCGTGAGCGCCGTGAATATCTTGATCGCCTCGGCCGGTTTGTTCTGTTCGGTGAGGATCAGCCCCTTGAGGAAGCGGCCGCGCGCCTCTTTCGGCTGGCTTGACGAGATAGGCGTTGACGCGATCCAGCGCCTTGTCCAGCTGGCCCTGCTTGAAGCAGCTGGTTGACCTCCTGACAGCGCATCGTTTTGGGCGAAGGCGCAGGGCGCGCCGAGCGCGAGAACCACGGCGATGGCGGAGACAAAAGCGGCGATGTTGCGAGGCGTCATTATGCTATACTTTCCCCGAGTTTTTCAGGAGTTTAGTTGCCAAATCCTCGAAATTCTACCAAGAACCCCGCGCAATTCAAACTCTACTTTTCGCCTGCCGTGGCTGCTCAAAAAATACGACACCTGAATTCCCCGTGACTTTCGCCACGCTTCACAGCGGGAATCCCGGGACCGGCAGGCCCCATGACGGCTGATCCATGCTCAAAATCTACGATTCGCTGACGCGCGACAAGCGGGATTTCGTGCCTCTCGCCCCCGGCAAGGTGCGCATGTACGTGTGCGGCATGACCGTCTACGACTACTGCCATCTGGGCCATGCGCGGGTGATGGTGGTGTTCGACGTGGTGCGGCGCTGGCTGCGCGCCTCGGGTTTCGAAGTCACCTACGTGCGCAATATCACCGATATCGACGACAAGATCATCCGGCGCGCGCAGGACAACCACGAGCCCATCGAGGCGCTGACCGCGCGCTTCATCCAGGCGATGGACGAGGACGCCGCGGCGCTCGGCATCGAAAAACCCGATGTCGAGCCGCGCGCGACGCAGTACGTGCAGGGCATGCTCGACATGATCGGGGTGCTGCAGGAGCGCGGGCTTGCCTACCAGGCCGCGAACGGCGACGTCAATTACTCGGTGCGCAAGTTTCCGGGTTACGGCAGGCTCTCCGGCAAGTCGCTCGACGAGCTGCGCGCCGGCGAGCGCGTCGAGGTCGATCGCGCCAAGCAGGATCCGCTCGATTTCGTGCTGTGGAAGCAGGCGAAAGAGGGCGAGCCGTCCTGGGATTCGCCGTGGGGCAAAGGACGGCCGGGCTGGCACATCGAATGCTCGGTGATGTCGAGCTCGCTGCTCGGCCGGCACTTCGACATTCACGGCGGCGGCCAGGACCTGCAGTTTCCCGCACCACGAGAACGAGATCGCCCAGTCGGAGGGCGCGCACGGCGTGCAAGTTCGTCAATTACTGGATGCACAACGGTTTCGTGCGCGTCGACAACGAGAAGATGTCGAAGTCGCTCGGCAACTTCTTCACCGTGCGCGAGATCCTCGGTCAGTACGATCCCGAGGTCGTGCGCTTTTTCATCATCCGCGCGCACTACCGCAGCCCGCTCAACTATTCCGACCAGCATCTCGACGATGCGAGGCAGGCATTGACCCGGCTCTACACCGCGCTGAAGGGCATGAGCGTCGAGACCGCTCCGGTCGACTGGGACAATCCCTACGCCTCGAGTTTTCGCGAGTCGATGAACGACGACTTCAATACGCCGGAGGCGGTGGCGGTGCTGTTCGACCTCGCCAACGAGGTCAACCGGACGCGTGCGCCGGGCAACGCACAGCTGCTGAAGTCGCTGGCCGCGACGCTGGGGCTATTGCAGCGCGATCCCAATGCGTTCCTGCAGGCATTGCCTTCGAGTGCCGGACTGGACGCGGTGCGCATCGAGCAGCTTATTGCCGAGCGCGCGGCGGCGCGCAAGGCGAAAAATTTCGCCGAGTCCGACCGCATCCGCAAGGAATTGCTGGATGCCGGTATTGCGCTCGAAGATACGCCGCAGGGTACGATTTGGCGGCGGAGTTGAGGCAACCGAATCACGGAGTGTAGCGTCGTAGTTATCGTGATGGTGCGCTAGGCCAGCATCCTCGGCCCGATACGGTTTATCATTGCCGCAACAGGAGGCCTTCATGCTCGTCAACTGCGTCGTCTATCAGAACGGCAGGAAACTTGCCGACATCCCCAAGGAAGACATCCACCGCTACCTGAACCAGCCCGAATGCTTCGTCTGGGTGGCGCTGCTCGACCCGCTTCCCGAGGAGCTGAACGACCTGCAGCGCGAGTTCGGGCTGCATGCGCTTGCCGTGGAGGATGCGCACCACGGCCACCAGCGTCCGAAGCTGGAGGAGTATGGCGACTCGCTGTTCGCGGTGATGCATACCATCGAAGTCGCGGGCGACGAGCTGCACGTCGGCGAACTGGACGTGTTCGTGGGCAAAAACTATGTGCTGTCGGTGCGCAGCCACAGCGAACAGGGCTTCTGCCAACGTGCGCGCGCGCTGCGAACGCGAGCCGCACCTGCTCAAGCAGGGCGCGGGATTCGTGCTCTACGCGCTGATGGACGCGGTCGTGGACCGCTACTTCCCGGTCATCGACGCGCTGGAGGACGAGCTCGAGGAGGTGGAAAAGCGCATCTTTGCCGGCACGCCGGCACGCGAGAACATCGAGGCGCTGTACGCGATCAAGCAGAAACTGATGGTGCTCAAGCACGCGGCGGGCCCGCTGCACGAGGCGGCCGGCAAACTCTACGGCGGGCGCGTGCCCGAAGTCTGCGCCAGCACCCAGGAATACTTTCGCGACGTCTACGACCATCTGTTCCGCATCAACCAGTCGATCGACAGCCTGCGCGACATGGTGACCACCGCGATATCCGTGAATCTGTCGCTGATCACGCTGCAGGAGAACGAAACCACCAAACAGCTCGCGGCTTACGCGGCGCTGGTGGCGGTGCCGACCATGATCGCCGGTGTCTACGGCATGAATTTCGAGCACATGCCGGAACTGAAATGGGCGTTCGGCTACCCGTTCACGGTCGCCTTGATGGCGGGGATCGATGTCTACCTGTTCCGCCGTTTCCGCAAAGCGAAGTGGCTGTAACCCGCTTTGCGCACGGCGCTGGCCATGCGCTGCCGGAATCAGTCTATCCTGTTGATTTTATTATTGAATTCCAGTGCGCAGAATTCGCCGCCGTGGAATTCGACAGTCGGATCGGTGCCATCGGCGAGAGGCACCTTGAATTCTGAGGCATAGGCTTCAGCATTATCCTGCGGCTGATAGCCGATCAGCGCGGCGGCGGGGTTGCGCCAGCGGCTGCGGCTGTTGCCGGACACGCCGTAGAGCACGAGGAAACGGTAATCCGGCGCGTCGATGCAGCAGCGCGCGAGCTGCACCATGTCGCGCGGGCTGATCCAGGTCGCAAGCTGGCGCGCGTTCTGCGGCCGCTCGCGGAACGAGCCGATGCGCAGGCAGGCGACCGACAGGCCGTGCTTGTCGGCGTAGAGCCGGCCCAGCGCTTCGCCGAACACCTTGGAGACGCCGTAGCGGCTGTCGGGGCGCGGCGGCTCTTCGATGCCGAGCATCTTGTCGGCGCGGTAGTAGCCGATCACATGGTTGGAGCTTGCGAAGACGACGCGCTTCACGCCGCTCTGCCGCGCCGCCTCGAATACGTTGTAGGTGCCGGTGATGTTGTTGTCGAGGATGGCGTTCCACGGCCCTTCTCTTGGCACGCCGCCGAGATGCACCACGCAGTCGATTCCATCCATCATCGAAGCGACCGCGGCGAAATCGCAGAGATCGACGGTCACGCATTCTTCGCGGGTGGCCGGCGCTGCAAGCGGCCGGATGTCGGCGAGCCGCAGCAGCGGATAGGCGCCGCGCAGGCCGGCACGCAGCGTGCTGCCGATTGCGCCGGCGGCGCCGGTGATCAACACCCGTCTCATGGTTTGCTCCGGGATGACTTGGGAGCCGAGAAATAGGCGGGCTGCACCTTCTTGCGCTGTGCGCCCTTCAGATGTTCGCGCATCAGGGATGCCGCACGCAGGTAATCGCTTTGCGCGATGGCCTCGATGATCCTCAGATGCTCCTCCGCCTGTTTCCTGTGTGGCGGGCGGACCGTCTGGCGGTATTCGACGAGCCGGCGCAGCTGGTTCAGCCGCCGTATCGACTGCAGCATGAAACGGTTTCCCGACCAGGACGCGAGCAGTTCATGGAAACGGGCATTGACGTCCCACAGCTCGATGGGCGTCATCGTCCGGTAACCGCGCGCCACGATGAATTCCTGCTGGCGCCTGCAGGCAGCGAGTGCGGCCGGATCGTGACGAAAGCGCGGACTGGCGATGCCTGCGGGCTCCAGCACGCGGCGGATTTCGAAGCTCTCGTCGTAGGCTTCCCGGGAATCGATCATCGGCAGAAAAGCCCAGCCGTGCCCCGGCCTGCGCTCGGCCCAGCCTTCCTGCTGGATACGCGCCAGCGCCTTGCGTACGGCGTTGCGCGAGGCGCCGAACTGCCGGATGAGATCGGTTTCGTTGATCACGTCGGGAAGCCGGTGGGTCAGCCGGTGCTCTGAAATTTTCAGATAAAGCGGGTCATCGCCGGCGGGGGCCAGCTTCTCGGCGGCGGCGCCCAGTTCCTGTGCGCTGCGCGCCAGGAAATAACCGCGGTCGCGTTCATGCCTGACGACACCGAGCCGGGCCAGTTGCGCGAGCGCCGCTTCCACGGGATTGTGCGAGGTGCCGATTTCCCGCGCCAGCGCAAGCTTGCCCAGATGATGGCCCGCGGGGAGGTTCTCGCGCCGCGCGAGCGCGATGATTTCTCGCGCAACGCGCTGCTGCAGCGGAGTGAGGTGGTTGAGCGATTGTCGCATGGGTCGGAGAAAAAACAGCGGAACGGGTCCGGTTCGCCGCCGCATTGCATATTATCGCAATATTATGCAATAATATGCGCGCTCCAGCCAAGCCCCGATATCCGGTAAACCCCGTGTTGGTCGATTGCAGAAAGTCATGCCCGAAATAAAGAACGAGCTTCGTCCGGGAACTCGCGGCTGACGGCATTTCATGCCGTTATCACAGTCTGCCGGCGGCGGTGGCGGGCGATGCCGGCCTTGCCGGGCTCGCGCAGCTGCCTTTTTCGCTGCGTATCCTCGCGGAGAACCTGCTGCGCCATGCGGGTGCGCCGGACGTCGAGCCGGGGATGCTCGCGGCGCTGGCGCGCGGCGAGCGCGGCTTCGAGATTCCGTTCCGGCCGGCGCGCGTGTTGCTGCAGGACCTGCTCGGCGTGCCGGTGATGGTGGATCTTGCCGCGCTGCGCGAGGCGGTGGCCGCGGCCGGCGGCGACCCGATGTCCGTCAATCCGAAAATTCCCGTCGATTTCGTCATCGATCATTCGCTGATCGCCGACGTGGCCGGGACCCCCGACGCCGCGCAGCGAAACACCGAAATCGAGTTCGCGCGCAACCGCGAGCGCTTCGCTTTCCTCGCCTGGTGCCAGGGCGCGTTCCGCAATTTCCGCGTGGTGCCGCCCGACAGCGGCATCGTGCACCAGATCAACCTCGAGCGGCTCGCGCGCGGCGTGTGGACTGCGGAAGCGGACGGCGCGATGTTCGCCTATCCGGATACCCTCGTCTGCAACGACAGCCATACGCCCATGGTGAACGGCATCGGCGTGCTGGGCTGGGGCGTGGGCGGCATCGAAGCCGAGGCGGCGCTCCTGGGACGCGCGCTGTCGCTGCGCGTGCCCGAAGTGCTCGGCGTGCGCGTCACCGGCGAGCTGCCGCCGGGCGCGACCGCGACGGATCTCGTCCTGACCGCTACCGAGCTGCTGCGCAGAACAGGCGTCGTCGGCAAATTTGTCGAATTCTTCGGGCCCGGCCTCGAACAGCTGCCGGTCGCCGACCGCGCGACGCTCGCCAACATGGCGCCCGAGTACGGCGCGACCTGCGTCTATTTCCCGATCGACCAGAAATGCGTGGATTACCTTGCGTTCACCGGGCGCGACGTCCGGAGCGTGGCACTGGTGAAGGCCTACGCGCAGGCACAGGGCCTGTGGCGCGACGCCGCGACGCCGGCGCCCCGCTTCGATGCCACGATCGAACTCGATCTCGCGCGCGTGGAACGCTGCCTGGCCGGGCCGCGCCGGCCGCAGGACCGCGTGGCGATAGGCGAGGTCGCCCGCAAGTTCACCGCCGAGATGCCGGCGCTCGCGCGCAACGGCCGCAAGGTGCCGGGCAAGCGCGTGCCCGTGCCGGGCCGCAACCACACGCTCGGCGACGGCGACGTGGTGATCGCGGCCATCACCAGCTGTACCAACACTTCGAATCCCGCCAACCTGATCACGGCGGGCCTGCTCGCGCGCAACGCTGCGGCTTACGGTCTTGCCGCAAAGCCCTGGGTGAAAACCTCGTTCGCGCCCGGCTCCAAAGTAGTGATGGAATACCTGCGGCGCGCGGACCTGGTCGAGCCGCTGGAGGCGTTGGGCTTCCATCTGATCGGCTTCGGCTGCACCACCTGCAACGGCAACTCCGGGCCGCTCGCGCCGGAGATCGAAGCGGCGGTGAAGGAACAGCAACTGGTGTCGGTCGCCGTGCTTTCCGGCAATCGCAATTTCGAAGGACGCGTGCATCCCTATGCGCGCGCCGCGTATCTCGCCTCGCCGCCGCTGGTCGTGGCTTACGCGATCACGGGCACGATCACGCGCGACCTCGAGACCGAACCGCTCGGTGCGGGAAGGAATGGTAATCCGTTGTATTTAAAGGATATATGGCCAAGTCCGGAGGAGGTCGCGCAAACCCTGGCGAGCTGCCTCACGCCCGAGCTCTACCGCTCGAGCTACGAACATCTGTTCGAGGGCACGCGTGAATGGCAGGCGCTGCGCGGCGAAACGACGCCGCATTTTTCGTGGCGCGCCGACAGCACGTTCCTGCGCAAGCCGCCGTATTTTGACGACCTCCCGAACCAGCCCGCGCCGATCGGCGAACTGAAGGGAATGCGCCCGCTCGCCATCCTCGGCGACATGGTGACCACCGACCACCTTTCACCCTCGGGTTCGATCTCCGCCGACAGTCCGGCGGCGCGCTACCTAAGCGAGATGGGCCTCGCGCCCGCGGAGTTTCATACCTACGGCATCCGCCGCGGCAACCACGAAGTGGGCATGCGCGCGACGCTCGCCTCGATGCGGCTCAAGAACGAGATGGTTCCCGGCACCGAAGGCGGCAACACGATGCTGCAGCCGGACGGCAACGTGATGTCGATCTACGATGCGGCGGAAGCGTATCGCAGCCGCGGCGTGCCGCTGATCGTCATCGCGGGCCGCGAATACGGCGCCGGCTCATCGCGCGACTGGGCAGCGAAAGGTCCGGCGCTGCTGGGCGTGCGGGCGGTCGTCGCCGAGAGCTTCGAGCGCATACACCGCTCCAACCTGGTCGGCATGGGAATCCTGCCGCTGGAGCTCAAAGGCGCGACACGCGCCGACCTCGGGCTCGACGGCACGGAAACGTTCGATGTGCTGGGCATCGCGAGCGACATGCGGCCGCGCGCGGAGTTGACGCTGCGCGTTCATCGTGTCAACGGTATTGTCGACGAACTGCCTGTCGCGAGCCGCATCGATACCGCAGAAGAACTGGTCTATTACCGGCACGGCGGAATACTGCCGTACGTGTACCCGCGAGATGGTGTCTTAGTACCTGACAAGGGGCCGTCGTTTTTCAACAGAGGTATGAAAGGAGAACAATGATGATGCGAATACTGCAAGTAATCGGCAAAACGCTGCTTCCGGCGACGGCGGCATTGGCCATGCTCGCGGCGGCACCGTCTGCATGGGCTCAGCAGTACCCGACCCGGCCGGTGCGGATCGTCGCGCCGTTTGCGCCCGGCGGCGGCACGGACTTCATCGCCCGCATCATCGCGCAGAAACTCACCGCGGCCCTGGGCCAGCAGTTCATCGTCGACAACCGTCCCGGCGCGGGCGGCATGCTCGGCACCGAGATCGGCGTGAAATCGGCGCCCGACGGGTATACGCTGACGATGATCGCGGCCAGCTACACGGTGAATCCGAGTCTGTACAAGCTCAAATTCGATCCCGTCAACGACCTCACGGCCGTGGTCCTGATCGACAAGGGGCCGTTTCTCGTCGTCGTGCATCCTTCGATGCCGGTAAAAAACATCAAGGAGCTGATCGCGCTGGCCAAGTCCAAGCCCGGAGAGATCAACTATGCGACGAGCGGACAGGGCAGCATCGTGCACATGGCCACCGAACTGTTTCTCAACATGGCCAAGATCAAAATGACCCATATCCCGTACAAGGGCACCGGGCCCGCGCTGACCGACACGATATCGGGACAGACGACGTTGCTGTTCGGCAGCATTGCCTCCACGCTGCCTGTACACGAAATCGGGACGCCTGCGCCCGATCGCGGTGACCACGGCAAAGCGCATTCCGGCGGAACCCAATATCCCGAGCATTGCCGAGTCCGGCGTGCCCGGCTATGACGTGACGAACTGGCACGGACTCATCGGTCCCAAAGGCCTGCCGCGTCCGATCGTGACCCGCATCAACGACGAGGTCGCGAAAATAATCAAGCAGAAGGAGATGGAAAAGCAGCTCCAGGGCGACGGTCTGTCGGCGGACGGCGGGCCACCCGAGGAATTCCAGCAGCGGATCGCGAAGGAAATCGCCCAGTGGAAGAAAGTCGTCGCCGAGGCCGGAATCAAGGCCAACTAAGCGTTATCGGCTGGAGCGTGAAATGAACCTGGTGGTCATGCCGGGCGACGATATCGGGCCGGAAATCACGGCTGCAGCACTCGAGGTACTGAAGGCGGTGGACAAGGTATTCGACCTTGGCCTGCGCTTCACCGAAATCGACGTCGGCATGGCCAGCTATCGCAAGCATGGCGTCACGCTCACCGATGATGCCATGCAGGCGGCGCGCGACGCCGACGGCGTGATGCTCGGTCCGTGCGGCATGACCGATTATCCGCCGCGCGAGGCGGGCGGCATCAACGTTCCGGGCTCCATCCGCAAGCAGTTCGATCTTTACGCCAACCTGCGCCCGGCGCGCAGCCGCCCCGGCGTCCCCGATGCGCGGCGCGACCTCGACGTGCTGATCGTGCGCGAGAATACCGAGGGTTTTTACGCCGACCGCAATATGTACCAGGGCATCGCGGAATTCATGCCAACCGAGGATGTCGCCCTGTCGGTGCGCAAGATCACCCGGCAGGGCTCGCGCCGCATTGCGAAGAGTGGCATTCGACTATGCGCAGCGGCGCCGCAAGAGCGTGACGGCGGTCGGCAAGCAGCACGTGCTGCAGATGACCGATGGGCTGTTCATGAGCGAGGCCTACGCGGCGGCGAAGGCGCATCCGGAGGTCGCCTTCCGGGAGATGGACATCGACGCGATGGCGGCAGATCTCTACAGCCGGCCGCAGCGCTACGACGTGATCCTGATTACCAACATGTTCGGCGATATCCTCTCCAATGAGGCCGCCGCGCTGTCCGGCGGTCTGGGGCTCGCGGGCGCGCTGAATGCCGGCGACCGCCATGCCGTCGCCAATGCCGGGCATGGCTCGGCACCGGATATCGCGGGACGCGGCATCGCCAATCCGTGCGGCATGATCCTGTCTTCGGCGATGTTGCTGGAATGGCTGGGCGTGCGCCACGGCAAACAACCGTTTCTTGACGCCTGCCGCGGCATTCACGCCGCCGTGGACGCGGCGCTTGCCGACCCCAATGTCAGGACCGCCGATCTCGGCGGACGCGGGACAACGCGGGGATTTGGCGAAGCGGTCGCGCGGTTGGTGTGCGACGGAGATCAAAAGAGCGCACGCAAACAAAAATCCGGATAGTCAGGATTAACAGGTTTTGCCTGATCATTCCGGGGTTTTAATCATGTTAATCTTGCAAATCCTGTCCATTGCCCTGTTTTTGAGACGGGTCCCAGGCCGGCGCGAGACCGGTCCACTTAGGAGAAGGTTCATGAAAATTGCCATCCGTGCCATCGCCGCACTTGCGCTGACCGCAGCCGCCATGGGTGCGTTTGCCCAGAGTTATCCAACGAAGTCCATCCGCTTTTTCGTCGGTTACGCGCCCGGCGGCGGCACCGACATCATGGCGCGGGCCGTCGCGGCCAAGCTTACCGAAAGCCTGGGGCAGCAGGTGATCGTCGACAATCGTCCCGGCGCCAATGCCAACCTTGCCGCGAATATCGCCGCCAAGATGCCGGCGGACGGTTACACCGTGCTGATGATTTCGGTGTCGCACGCGATCAGCAAGCCGTACTACAAGAAGCTCGGTTACGACCTGGAGCGGGATTTCACGCCGCTGATCGAGATCTCCGTCGTGCCGCAGTTCGTGGCCGTGCATCCGTCGCTGCCGGTCAGGACGCTGCGGGAGCTCATCGCGCTGGCCAAAAAGCGGCCGGGGCAGATCACTTTTGCTTCTTCGGGTGACGGCAGTCCGGAGCATATCGCGGCCGAACTGCTCAAGAGCATGGCGAAAATCGACATGATCCACGTGCCGTACAAGGGCGGCAGCCCGGCCGCGCTCGCGCTGATCTCGGGGGAGGTGGCAGTCGGATTCAACACGGCGCCGGTCGCGATTCCGTACATCAAGAACGGCCGCTACAGGGCGCTGGCGGTAACCAGCGCGAAGCGCAACGCGGCGCTGCCGGACGTGCCGACGGTGGCCGAATCGGGCGTGCCGGGTTACTCGATGAACACGTGGTACGGCGCGGTGATGCCCGCCGGCACGCCGCCGGCGATCGTCGCCAAGCTCAATGGCGAGATCAACAAGATTCTCAAGATGCCCGACGTCAGGGAACGCCTGGCCGCGCTGGGTGCCGATACCGTGGGCGGCAGTCCCGAGCAATTCGGCGCGTACATCAAATCGGAAGTGGCGAAGTTCACCAAGGTCGTCAGGGAAGGCCACTTGGGGCAGTAGGCGTGGCGGCAGTGCGCGGGCGCGCCGTGTCCTGAAAACAACAACGGGTTGCGGCATTTTGCCGCAACCTTTTTTTTGGAAAGAATAAGCGATGCGTGCGGCGTGGTATGAAAAAAACGGACCGGCAGCCGAGGTGCTGAAGGTTGGCGAGTTGCCCGATCCCGTGGCGGGTGCCGGCGAGGTGCGCGTCCGGCTCCATGCCTCGGGCGTCAATCCGTCCGATGTGAAAGCGCGCGCCGGCAGCCGGCCGATCCGGTGGCCGCGCCTCATTCCCAACAGCGACGGCGCCGGCGTCATCGATCAGGTGGGCGCAGGCGTCGATCCCCGGCGGGTCGGGGAGCGCGTGTGGGTCTTCAACGGCCAGTGGGACCGGCCGCTCGGCACCAGCGCGCAGTACATCGCGCTGCCGGCGCCGCTCGCCGTGCCGTTGCCGGCGGCGCTATCGTTCGAACACGGCGCGTGCCTGGGCATCCCGGTGATGACCGCGCATCGCTGCCTGTTTGCCGACGGCCCGGTTGCCGGCAAGACGGTGCTCGTGACCGGCGGCGCGGGCGTGGTCGCGCACTACGCGATCCAGCTCGCGAAATGGGCCGGCGCGACGGTGGTCACGACGGTGAGTTCGGCCGCCAAGGCGGCGCATGCGCGGGCTGCCGGCGCGGACGTCGTGATCGACTATCGCAGCGAAGACGTGGTGGAACGGATACGCGCGACGGTGGGCGGAGTCGATCGCGTGGTCGATGTCGATTTCGGCAGGAACCTGCCGGTCACATCGAAAGTATTGCGGCCCGATGCCGTGATTGCATCCTACGCTTCGATGGGCGATCTCGAACCGAAGTTTCCCTATCGCGATCTGTTCCAGCTCAATCCGACGATCCGGCCGGTATTCGTCTACACCATGCCGGACGCGGCCAAGGCGCAGGCGCACGCCGATATCGCGCGCTGGCTGGCGCAAGCCAATCCGATATTCGCGATCGCCGCGCGCTTTCCGCTAGCCGAGGCGGTGGCCGCTCATCTCGCCGTCGAGCGCGGCGAGAAAATCGGGCACGTGATCCTCAACATCGACTGATGGCGGGACGCAGACTTACTGCGCGAAGAATTCCTTCACTTTGTCCATCCACGACTTGGCGCGCGGATTGTGGCGGCCGGCGCCTTTCTGGTTGATGGCTTCGAGTTCCACCAGCAGTTCCTTCTGGCGCGCGCGTCAGGTTGACCGGCGTTTCCACCACGACGTGGCAGAGCAGGTCGCCCTGGGTGCTCGAGCGCACGCCCCGGATGCCTTTGCCGCGCAGGCGGAACACTTTGCCGCTCTGGGTTTCGGCCGGGATCTTGATCTTGGCGTAGCCGTCGAGCGTCGGGATCTCGATCTCGCCGCCGAGGGCCGCGGCGGTGAAGCTGATCGGCATCTCGCAGTGCAGATCGTTGTGATCGCGCTGGAATACCGAATGCGGCTTGATGTGGATCACCACGTATAAGTCGCCGGACGGGCCGCCATTGACGCCGGCTTCGCCTTCGCCGGAGAGCCGGATGCGGTCGCCCTCGTCCACGCCCGCCGGAATTTTGACCGACAGCGTCTTGTGCTGCTTGACGCGCCCGGCGCCGTGGCAGGTTGCGCACGGCGAGCTCACGACCTTGCCGCTGCCATGGCATTTCGGGCAGGTCTGCTGGATCGAGAAAAACCCCTGCTGCATGCGCACCTGGCCGTGTCCGCCGCAGGTCGTGCAGGTGGTCGGACTGGTGCCGGGTTTGGCGCCGCTGCCGCCGCAGGTCTTGCATTCCTCCAGCGCCGGAATGCGGATGCGCGTCTCGGTGCCGCGCGCCGCCTCCTCGAGGGAAATCTCGAGGTTGTAGCGCAGGTCGGCGCCGCGATAGACATTGGAGCGCGTGCGGCCGCCGCCGAAAATATCGCCGAAAATATCGCCGAACGCATCGGAGAAATTGCCGAAGCCGGCACCCGCGCCGGCGCCCGCCGACGCGTCGACGCCGGCATGGCCGTACTGGTCGTAGGCCGCGCGCTTGCCGCTGTCCGACAGGATCTCGTAAGCCTGTTTCGCTTCCTTGAAGTGCTCTTCGGCCTTCGGGTTATCCGGATTGCGGTCCGGATGCCACTTCATGGCGAGCTTGCGGTATGCCTTCTTGATTTCCTCGTCGGAGGCATCCCGGTTCACACCCAGCACTTCGTAGTAGTCTTTTTTTGCCATAGCTAACGTCAGGATTCGGGATTCAGCATTCGAGATTCAGGATTCGGGATCCGGTACAAACGGAAAAGGGAGGCTGCTTGCGCCGCCTCCCTGAATCCTGATCCGTCCCGAATCCTATTATTTTTTGTCCTTCACTTCCTCGTATTCGGCGTCGACGACGTTGCCGTCGTCTTCCTTCTTGCCGCCGGCTTCGGCCTTGTCACCACCGCCGGCCGCGGCCTGTTTCGCCTGCTCCTGCGCGTACATCTTCTCGGCGAGCTTGTGCGAAGCCTGCGCCAGCGCTTCCGACTTGGCATCGATCGCCGCCTTGTCGTCCAGCTTCAGCGCTTCTTCGGCCTCCTTCAGCGCCGCTTCGATCTTGCCTTTCTCGTCGGCGTCGAGCTTGTCGCCATGATCCTTCAGCGATTTTTTCACCGAATGCACCAGCGCATCGCACTGGTTGCGCGCGGTGACGAGTTCTACCGCCTTCTTGTCGTCCTCGGCGTGAGCTTCGGCGTCCTGCACCATGCGCTTGACCTCTTCTTCGGAGAGCCCGCTGGAAGCCTGGATCCTGATCTTGTTTTCCTTGCCGGTCGCCTTGTCCTTGGCCGACACGTGGAGGATGCCGTTGGCGTCGATGTCGAAGGTGACTTCGATCTGCGGCAGGCCGCGCGGCGACGGCGGAATGTCGGCCAGGTTGAACTGGCCGAGGCTCTTGTTGGCCTTGGCCAGGTCGCGCTCGCCCTGCAGCACGTGGATGGTGACCGCGGTCTGGTTGTCCTCGGCGGTGGAGAACACCTGGTTCGCCTTGGTCGGGATCGTGGTGTTCTTCTGGATGAGCTTGGTCATGACGCCGCCCAGCGTTTCGATGCCGAGCGAAAGCGGCGTGACGTCGAGCAGCAGCACGTCCTTGACTTCGCCCTTGAGAACGCCGGCCTGGATCGCGGCGCCGACTGCCACCGCCTCGTCGGGGTTGACGTCCTTGCGCGGCTCCTTGCCGAAGAATTCCTTCACTTTCTCCTGCACCTTCGGCATGCGCGCCTGGCCGCCGACGAGGATCACGTCCTCGATGTCGGAGATCTTGACCCCCGCATCCTTGATCGCGATGCGGCACGGTTCGATGGTGCGCTCGACCAGTTCTTCGACCAGCGATTCGAACTTGGCGCGCGTGACCTTGATTGCGAGATGCTTCGGACCGGAGGCGTCGGCCGTGATGTACGGCAGGTTGACCTCGGTCTGCTGGCCCGAGGACAACTCGATCTTGGCTTTCTCGGCCGCGTCCTTCAGGCGTTGCAGCGCGAGCATGTCTTTGCGCAGATCGATGCCGGATTCCTTCTTGAACTCGTCGCACAGGTAATCCATCAGGCGCTGATCGAAGTCCTCGCCGCCGAGGAAGGTGTCGCCGTTGGTGGAGAGCACCTCGAACTGGTGCTCGCCCTCGACTTCCGCGATTTCGATGATGGAAATGTCGAAGGTGCCGCCACCCAGGTCATAGACCGCAATCTTGCGGTCGCCTTTTTTCTTGTCCATGCCGAACGCAAGCGCGGCCGCCGTCGGCTCATTGATGATGCGTTTGACTTCGAGCCCGGCGATGCGCCCGGCGTCCTTGGTCGCCTGGCGCTGCGAATCGTTGAAGTAGGCGGGCACCGTGATCACCGCTTCGGTGACCGGCTCGCCGAGGTAGTCCTCGGCGGTCTTCTTCATCTTGATCAACACCTGCGCCGAGACCTCGGGCGGGGCAATTTTTTTGCCACGCACCTCGACCCAGGCGTCGCCGTTATCGGCCTTGAGGATCTTGTAGGGCATCAGGTCGATGTCCTTCTGCACTTCCTTTTCCTCGAAGCGGCGGCCGATCAGGCGTTTCACCGCATACAGCGTATTCTGCGGATTGGTCACCGCCTGGCGCTTGCCCGGCGCACCGGTCAGGATTTCGCCGTCTTCCATGTAGGCGACGATGGAGGGCGTGGTGCGCGCACCCTCGGAGTTCTCGATCACTTTCGGCTGGCCGTTTTCCATTACGGCGACGCACGAATTGGTCGTCCCCAGGTCGATTCCGATAATTTTTCCCATGGTTTTCTCTCGCTACCTCGTTAGTTTTCCTGAAAATTCGTCATTGCTACGCTTGATATGGGGGTAACGCCTCATTTTTCAACGGTTTTCTGTTTCGCAACCGTTACCAGCGCCGGCCGGATCACGCGCTCGTGCAGCCGATAGCCCTTCTGCAATACCTGGACCACGGTGTTGGGTTCGGCGCCGCTTTCGACCATGGTGATGGCCTGGTGCTGATGGGGGTCGAATTTCTGTCCGGCCGGGCTGATTTCGGCCACACTGAATTTGTCGAATACCGATTTCAACTGCTTCAGCGTCAGCTCCACTCCGCTTTTCAGGCTTTCGGCGCTGGAGTTCTCGGTTGCCAATGCGGCTTCCAGGCTGTCCTTGACCGCAAGGAGTTCCGAGGCGAAATTCTCGATCGCAAACTTGTGGGCGCTGGCGATTTCGGACTGGGCGCGCTTGCGGATGTTGTCGGCTTCGGCCTTGGCACGCAACCAGGCATCGTGATGTTCCTGCGCGGCGAGTTCGGCCGTTTTCAATAATTCTTCGAGGCTGGGCATGGTCTCGGTCGCGGACTGCGGCATCTCGGTCTTCGTCTCCTGCGGTTCCTGACCAGCTTGCGCCGGTGCGCTGAGTTCGGGGCTGTCCTGCATCGGATCCATCCTTTTCGTTGAACCCCTTGTTTATTGGGGCATTTATCAGGAGTTCAAGTAAACGTATGTAACGCGTTGTTTTTAAAACAGAACTTTTTATGGTTGCCAGACATCAGCATTTGCTGATTTACTGGATCCGGTCCTACTCCGCCACGCGCCGCTGATGACTGCATCCGCAATGACTCTGGATCTTCGCCACGAACCGGGAAGCCGCGTGCAAAGCGCCGCATTCTACGCGTTAAAAGACCTCGCGCGGGGCAATGTGGTGGTTCTGCTCACCACAGACGAGCCTTCGCTCATGATGCAAAGCCTGGATCTGCAACTGCGCCACAACCTGGCGTGGACCATCAGCAGCTCGGAGCCGGGATGGCGGGTGGAAGTGAGGCACCGCGCGGACAGCGTACCGCTGGACGTGCTGGATCTCCTCACGCGCGACCACCAGCATCTCGACGCGCTGCTGGCGCAGGCGATGCGCCTCGTCAATCAGGCTGATATTTCCGCGGCAACGCCGCTATTGCGCGAGTTCGCCGTGGCGCTGGAGCGGCATGTCGCGGTCGAGGACGCCATGCTGGCGCTGTTCAGCGAGACACGCGCCGACGAGCCGGTGGCCATCATGCAACGCGAGCACCAGGAGATCCTTGGCCAGTTCGCGCTGATCGGGGAATGTCTCGCGGCGGACCCGCCGCAGGCGGGGGAGATCGGCGCGTTCTGCTCGATCCTGTCGGGCACGCTCGCCAAGCACGAGTACCGCGAGGAAAACAATCTGTTTCCGCAATGGCGGCGCGCGTGGGCGCGACTGACAGCGTCCGGGCAGAAAGAGATGATGGCGCGGGCGCAGAAGCTGCTGGAAGGCAGGGGATGAATGGAGGAAGGGATGAGGGATGAAGATGAGGGATGAAAAAAACCCGGTCATCCCCGGGTTTTCGATTCATCCCTCATCCCGTCCCTAGTCCCTCATCCCTAGCTCTTGGCTCCCATGGCCATCGCTCTGAGACGCGAGGACTCCAGCGATTCGTCGGCGCCGCTCGACGCCCAGCCGAGCAGGTTCTTGAGCACGATGTCGGTCAGCGCCTGGATCCAGTCGTCGCGTTCGTTGAGGCATGGAATGTAGTGATATTCCCGCCCGCCGGCCTGGATGAAGAGGGTCTTGCCCTCGATCGCGATTTCTTCCAGCGTCTCCAGGCAGTCGGCGACGAAGCCGGGGCAGACGACATCGACGCGCTCGGTTTTCTGTTTGCCGAGTGCGGGTCAGCACCTCGGCGGTGTAGGGCTTCAGCCATTCGGCGCGGCCGAAGCGCGACTGGAAGGTGACGTGGTACTGCTCGGGTTTCAGTTGCAGCGCCTCAGCCAGCAGGCGCCCGGTTTTCTGGCACTCGCAGTGATAAGGGTCGCCTTTGTCGAGCGTGAAGCGCGGCACGCCGTGAAAGCTCATCACCAGCTTGTCGCGGGACGCCCGTTTTTCATCCAGTAGTCGCGGATGTTCTGCGCCAGCGCGCCGATATAACCCGTGTGGTCGTGAAAGTGCCTGACCGTGCGCACCGCCGGCTGGTTGCGCATCTGCGCCAGGCGGGCGAACGCTTCGTCGAAGGCCGTCGCGGTGGTGCTGGCCGCGTACTGCGGGTAGAGCGGCAGCAGCAGAATGCGATCGCAGTTCTGGGCCTTGAGCTGTTGCAGCTTGTCGGCGATCGACGGCGTGCCGTAGCGCATCGCGTAGTCGACGACCAGCGGAAACTTGACGCGCTCGCCGAGGTAGCCGCGCAGCATGGTCGTCTGGCGCTCGGTGTGCACCTTCAGCGGCGAGCCGTCGCCCATCCAGACCTGGGCATAACGCTCGCGCCGATTGCTTGGGGCGGGTGGTGAGGATGAACAGGTTGAGAATGACCCACCACAGCGGGCGCGGAATCTCGACCACCCGCGGGTCGGACAGGAATTCCCGCAGATAGCGCGCGCACCGCCGGCGCCGTCGGCGCCTCCGGCGTGCCGAGGTTGACCAGTAAAACCCCGATCCTGCGAAGGGGTGCCGTGAGTGAATGGCGGTTCGGGCAGCATGATGAGTTATGGGTAATGGGCAGGAACAACGACAGCCGGGATTTTGCCGTTACTCATCACGCGCTCAGACGCTCAGCGCTGCGACAGCGCGCTGGAGAGCAGCTTCGCCGTGATGTCGACGATCGGGATCACGCGCTCGTAGGCCATGCGCGTCGGGCCGATCACGCCGACGGTGCCGACGACCTGGCCGTCGACTTCGTACGGCGCGGTCACCACGCTGCACTCGTCGAGCGGTACCAGGCCGGATTCGCCGCCGATGAAAATCTGCACGCCGTGGGCGCGGCTGCTGATGTCGAGGATCTGCAGCAGGCCGGTCTTCTGTTCGAACAGTTCGAACAGTTTCCGCAGGCTGCGTCATGTTGGACGACAGGTCCTGCGACATCGAGCAGGTTGCTCTCGCCCGAAATCACGAATTCGTCGGCGGATTCGCTGGCACGCCTGGCTGCCGGCATCGAGCGCCGCGGTCATGAGCCGCGTCATGTCTTCGCGCAACTGCTTGAGTTCGTCGTGGATGCGCTGTCGGATATCGTCGAACGTCAGCCCGGCGTAGTTCTGGTTGAGGATGTTGGCGGCCTCGATCAGTTCCGCCGGCGTGTAGGGCTTGTCGGTGAGAATGATGCGGTTCTGCACGTCGCCTTCCGGCGTCACGATGATCAGCAGAACGCGCGTTGTCCGACAGTCTCGAGGAACTCGATGTGGCGGAAGCCGGCGCTGCGGCGCGGCGTCATCACCACGCCGGCAAAGCGCGTGAGGTCCGACAGGAGCTGGGACGCCGAGCGAAACCAGCCTCTGCGGTATTTTCCGCGTGCAGCTGTCCTTCGAGCTGGTTGATCTCGAGGCTGTCGAGCGGCTTGATCTTGAGCAGGGTGTCGACGAAAAAGCGGTAGCCGCGCGTCGTCGGTATGCGGCCGGCGGAAGTGTGGGGGCTGGCGATGAATCCCATCTCCTCGAGGTCCGCCATGACGTTGCGGATGCTGGCCGGAGACAGGTCGAGCCCGGAATATTTGCGACAGCGCGCGCGAGCCGACCGGCTGGCCTTCGGCGATGTAGCGCTCGACCAGCGTCTTGAGCAGGATTTGCGCGCGTTCGCTCAGATTGGTGATGTCGGCGGCCATGGACCTATTCTACACAAAACGGGTGAACGGTGAGCGGTGGCCGCCGGGCGGCGATAACCGCTTGAACCGCCTGCTGTTTACTGGCATACCGCTCACCAAAAAATTATGGTTTAATTCCGGCATGAAAACGTCATTCAAGACCGTCGCGCTGATCGGCAAATACAAGAGCCCCGAGATCGTCGAGCCGCTGCTGAAACTCGCGAAGTTTCTCGAAGGGCGCGGCGTCCGGGTGCTGATCGACCGGCTGACTGCGTCGCACATCGGCGACTGCCCGTACCCGGTGCTGCAGCTCGAAGAACTCGGCCGGCAGGCGGATCTCGCGATCGTCATCGGCGGCGACGGCACCATGCTCAATATCGCGCGCACCTTTGCGCCATTCGACGTGGCTCTCATCGGCATCAACCAGGGCCGGCTGGGGTTTCTCACCGACATCTCGATCGATACCATGTACGAGACCATCGGCACCATACTCGACGGCAAGTACGTGGCCGAGGACCGCATGCTGCTGAAGGCCGAAGTCCGCAGGGGCGCCGAATGTGCGATGGAGGTGCTCGCTTTCAACGATGTCGTGGTGAGCAAGGGCGTGATGGGCAGCATGATCGAGTTCGAGGTGCACATCGACGGCCAGTTCATCTACACCCAGCGCTCCGATGGTTTGATCGTCGCCACGCCCACAGGTTCCACCGCCTACGCGCTGTCGTCGGGCGGCCCGATCGTCCACCCTTCGCTTTCGGTCATGGCGCTGGTGCCGGTGTGCCCGCACACGCTGTCCAACCGCCCGATCGTGATCAGCAGCGAGTGCACGGTCGAAATCGTGATCCGCAGCGCGGACGATGCGCGCGCCCACTTCGACAGCCATTCGCACTTCGAGCTGCGCGCCGGCGACCGGGTCGTGGTGCGCCGCTATCCGCACGCCATCAGCCTGCTGCATCCTGTCGGCCACAGCTATTACGGCATGCTGCGCGAGAAGCTGAACTGGAACCGGGAATGAAACAAGGATGAGGGCGGAAGGAGTGAAGGATGAGGGGCGAAGAAACGCGTTCATGACCTTCGCTTGGGATTTTCATCCCTCATCCCTCATCCCTCATCCCTGAATGTTATGCTGCGCGCACTTTCCATCCGCGATTTCGTGATCGTCGACCGCATGGATCTCGAATTCGATTCGGGATTCACGGTGCTGACCGGGGAGACCGGCGCCGGCAAGTCGATCCTGATCGATGCGCTGGCGCTGGTGCTGGGCGAACGCGGCGAGGCCCTGGTGGTGCGCCAGGGTGCGAAGCAGGCCGAAATCAGCGCCGAGTTCGACAGCGACAGCGCGGATCTGGCGCGGTGGCTGGAGGCGAACGAACTGGCCGGCGATGAGGGCATTTGCCTGGTGCGGCGCGTGATCGACGGGTCGGGCCGCTCGCGCGGCTTCATCAACGGCCGCGCCGCGACGCTGGCGCAGCTGCGCGAGGCGGGCGAATTCCTGGTCGATATCCATGGTCAGCACCAGCACCAGTCCCTGCTGCGTGCCGGCGCCCAGCGCCAGCTGCTCGATGCCTACGGCGGCATGGAGGCGCAGGCCGACCGGACGGCGCAGGCTTGGCGCGACTGGCGCGAGCGGCGCGAGCGGCGCATTGCTTTCGAAACCGATGCCGCCGCCTTTGCCGCCGAACGCGAGCAGCTCGAATGGCAGGTGCGCGAACTCGAGGCGCTCGATTTCAGCGCGGAGGAATGGCAGTCGCTGCTCAACGAGCACGCGCGGCTCGTGCATGCCGCGAGCCTGATCGAGGCGGCGCAGTACGGGCTCGACGTGTTGTCGGAAGGCGAGGGCTCGAGCCTGTCGCAGGTGAACGGCGTGATTGCGCGCCTCAACAACCTGATCGAATACGATGCCGGCTTAAGGCAGATTCTCGATGTGCTGGAGCCGGCGCAGGTCCAGCTGCAGGAAGCGGTCTATGCGCTGCGCCATTACGGCGAGCGGCTCGACGTCGACCCGCAGCGCCTGCGCGAGGTCGAGCAGCGGCTCGACGCCATTCATTCCGCCGCGCGCAAATACCGCGTATCGCCGGAGCAGTTATCCGAGACCCTGGAGAAAGCCCGGTCGCGGCTCGCCGAACTGGGCGCCAGCGGCGATATCGATGCGCTGCGCCGGCGGGAGGAGGAAGCGCATGCCGCATGCCTGGCCGAAGCAAAGAAACTTTCCGCCGGACGCAGGAAGGCCGCAAAGAAATTATCCGAGCAAGTGACCGAGGCGATGCAGAAGCTGGCGATGGCCGGCGGCGCGTTTGAAGTGGCGCTCAACCCGCTGGACGAAATGGCTGCTCACGGTCTCGAGCAGATCGAGTTCCGGGTGTCGGCGCACAAGGGCATGGCGCCCGGCCCGCTGGCCAAAGTGGCTTCCGGCGGCGAACTGTCGCGCGTGAGCCTGGCGATTCAGGCGGTGGTGAGCCAGGTGGCGCAGGTGCCGACGCTGATTTTCGACGAAGTCGATGCCGGCATCGGCGGGCGCGTCGCGGAAATCGTCGGCAACATGCTGGGGCAGCTCGGCAAAAAACACCAGGTGATGTGCATCACCCACCTGCCGCAGGTCGCGGCCTCGGCCGACCATCAGTGGCGGGTCGTCAAGAGCGCCGCCAATGGTCAGGTGCTGAGCCGTGTCGCGGTGCTGGACGGGCAACAGCGCGTCGAAGAGATCGCGCGCATGCTCGGCGGAGTGAAGATTACCGAGACCACGCGCAAACATGCGGCGGAGATGCTTAAGACGGTGCATGGCAAATAGTTGGGGCATGGTGAAAGCACGCGGGCCATCCCGCTGATCGGCAAATCGTCCGTACGCCAGGGGTTTCTATTCCATGCGCATATTGTTGCGGCGCAGGAAATTGAAGTGCAACCATCGCAGATATCGGAATTAACATGCTGATTAGTTGTGGGTATTGTATATTTCTCCGTCCGATTTGAATTCTGTGCGACGCGGGAGTAGCATTCCCGCCTTCTCGTTCGTGGGAAGGCAAATTGACTAACGGCTCACCACATCCGCAGCAATCCCGCCCGGCGCTGACGCTGGCGGCCCTCGGCGTGGTCTATGGCGACATCGGCACCAGTCCCCTCTATGCAGTCAAGGAAACCTTCAATCCCGGACACGGGATTCCGCTGCTGACCGAAAACATCCTCGGCGGCATTTCCACAATCTTCTGGGCGCTGATGGTGGTCGTTTCGCTCAAGTACGTGACGCTCATCATGCGGGCGAGCAACAAGGGCGAGGGCGGCATCATGGCGTTGCTCGCGCTCGCCTCTTCGTACGTGAAAGGCCGCTCGCGGGTGCACTCGTTCGTCCTGTTCGCGGGGCTGTTCGGCGCGGCGTTGTTCTATGGTGACGCAGTTTTGACGCCCGCGATCTCCGTGCTCTCGGCTGTCGAGGGGCTGGAGGTAAGCGCGACCGCGCTTCAACCGTATGTGCTGCCGGTTTCGGTGGGCGTGTTGTTCGCCCTGTTTTTCTTCCAGCGCCACGGAACGGCGGCGGTGGGCGCGTTATTCGGACCGATCATGATGGTCTGGTTCGTCACGCTGGCGGCCGTGGGTGTCTACGGTATCGTCCAGCATCCCGCCATCCTGGCCGCGCTCAATCCAGTGCACGCGTTCCGTTTCGCGACGCAGCACGGCATTGCCTCGTTCGTGGTGCTGGGCGCGGTGCTGCTCGCGTTCACCGGCGCGGAGGCGCTGTATGCCGACATGGGCCATTTCGGCAAGACCCCGATCCGTATCGCATGGTTCGGGCTCGTATTCCCGGCGCTCGTGCTCAACTACCTGGGGCAGGGTGCGCTGCTGATCGCCAATCCGCAGGCGGTCGACAATCCGTTTTATCTGCTGTTTCCGTCGTGGGCGCTCTATCCGATGATCGCGCTCGCGACGGCGGCGACGGTGATCGCCTCGCAGGCGACGATTTCCGGGGCGTACTCGCTGACCAGGCAGGCGATCCAGCTCGGCATGTCTGCCGCGCATGAATATCGTGCAGACATCCGCCAGGGAAATCGGGCAGATCTATATCCCGGCGGTGAACTGGGCCCTGCTCGTCATGGTGCTTGTGGCCGTGCTGGTCTTCGGCTCCTCCACGAATCTCGCCTCGGCGTACGGGGTTGCAGTCGCGGCAACGATGCTGGTAGATACGCTGCTTACGTTCTTCGTGATTCGCTACGGCTGGGGCTACAACCTGCTGCTGTGTGTTCTCCCGACCGGTTTCTTTTTCATCGTCGACGCGACGTTCTTTTCCTCCAGCCTGCTGAAATTGCATCAAGGCGGCTGGTTTCCGCTCGTTCTCGGCGCCGTGGCCTATATCGTGATGCTGACCTGGCGGCGCGGCCGGGAAATCCTGTTCCAGCGGCTGCGCAGTTCCGCTCTGCCGCTCGAGCCGTTCCTCGATGCGCTGTTCCGGGAACCCCCGGTGCGCGTGCCGGGCACGGCGATATTCCTGACCGCCACGCCCGATGTGGTGCCGCACGCATTTCTGCACAATCTCAACCATAACAAGGTGCTGCACGAGCGCGTGGTGTTTCTCACCGTGGTGGTGAAAGAGGTGCCGTGGGTGCCGTTCAACGAGCGCGTCGATATCGAGCCGCTCGGGCACAACTGCTATCGGCTGATGCTGAGTTTTGGTTTCAAGAACCGGACCGACGTGTCGCGGGCGCTCACCGAACTGTGCCGGGAGCGGGGGCTGGAGATCAACATGATGGAGACTTCGTTCTTCCTGAGCCGCGAGACCCTGATCCCGGTGGCCCACGTTCCCGGCGGCATGGCGCTATGGCGCGAACGCCTGTTTGCGACCATGGCGCGAAATGCCGGCAGCGCGGTCGAATATCTGAACATCCCGACCAACCGCGTGATCGAACTGGGCACGCAGGTTGAAATCTGATGCGCCGCCAGGCCGTCAAGAAGATCAACTACAAAGATTGAACCGCCAAGACGCCAAGACGCCAAGACGAACTAAACATCAAGAACAATTGAGCCGCCAAGGCCGCCAAGAACGCCAAGAGAGCGGAACGAAGAGATAAAGCTAAATGCCGCGAGGAGATTACCTGAATTGCCGACGCCGGTTATATCGAACTGAAAACCTCTTGCGCCTTCTTCGTTCTTGATCTTCTTGGCGTTCTTGGCGGCCTTGGCGGCTAATCAGGCTTTAGCTTTGTTCGGGCAGTCAGGGCGCGTGCACTCGGCGTAGATATGCAGCGAGTGGTCGCGGATCCTGAAGCCGTGCTCTGCGGCGACCTTGATCTGGCGCTTCTCGATTTCGGGATCGTTGAATTCCTCGACGTGGCCGCACTGGATGCAGACCAGGTGGTCGTGGTGCCCGCCCTGGTTCAGTTCGAACACCGCTTTGCCGGTTTCGAAATGGTGGCGCATCAACAATCCCGCCTGCTCGAACTGCGTCAACACCCGGTAGACTGTGGCAAGGCCGGTGTCGGTGCCTTCATCGAGCAGTTTCTTGTAGACGTCCTCGGCGCTCAGATGGCGCACCTCGCTTTTCTCGAACAGTTCGAGGATGCGCAGGCGCGGCAGCGTGGCTTTGAGGCCGATGGTTTTGAGGTCGCTGGGTGAACTCAAGTGATGCGTCCCTGTCGGATTGGGTGGGTCTCGGCTATCATATTCATTTTCAGACACTTTGGAAACCGCGCTGCCCGGCACAACAGGCCGGAACGGCGCGAGTCCCGATGCCATATTCGATGCGAAAAATCATTCTACTCATGTTGCTGGTGCTGGGCGGCTGCTCGAGCGTGCCGACGATACCCACTCTCAGCGCATACAAGATGGACATCCAGCAGGGCAATTATGTGACGCAGGACATGGTGGCGAAGCTCAAGCCCGGCATGACGCGCGCCCAGGTGCGTTTCATTCTCGGCACGCCGCTGGTGGTCGATATGTTCCGCACCGACCGCTGGGATTACGTCTACGTCTTCCAGAAGGCCGGCAAAGTCACCGAGCAGCGCAAGCTGACAGTGATTTTCGCGGAGGACAAGCTGCTGCGTGTCGAAGGCGATGTGGTGCCGGCAGGCAGCGGCGAGGCGGGCAAGACCGGAGACGCCGCCGCGGAAAAAGCAAAGCCCGCGGCAGATGCCGGATCTGCCAAACCTGAAACGGGTGCTGTGCCGAAGCCTGAACCAAGCGCCACCCCATCCAAACCTGAATCAGGCGCTGCACCACCCAAGCCTGAACCAGGCACGGCACCGTCCAAACCGGAGCCAGGTGCTGCACCGTCCGGATCGGGCGGTTCCAATCTGACAACAGGTTCCGGAGAGCCGGTGAAAACGGACACCCCGAAGCCCGAGTCGGCCAAACCGGAAAGCTCGGCGGAAAAGCCGCAGGAAGAACAGTCCAAAGAACAGAAGCCCGAGGAGGAAAAAGGCTTCTTCGGCAGAATGCTGGACAAAATTGGTCTCTGATTTACCTGCAACCTGTCTCAAAGACCGGTAATGGACAGGATTAACAGGATTTACATGATTATTCCGGCGTTTTAATCTTGTTCATCCTGTTAATCCTGTCTATTCGGGGCTGGGTAAATGCGCCATATTTCTATTTTTGAGACAACCTTTAGTCACTGGTAAGCAAATATGACAACGCTCAAGATTGCGATTGCGGGCAGCTCCGGCAGGATGGGGCGGATGCTGATCGAAGCGGTCGGGCGCAACCCCGGGATGCGTCTCGCGGCGGCGCTGGAGCAGGCGGGGAACCCGCATGTGGGAAAAGACGCCGGTGAGCTGGCGGGCGCGCCGTGCGGCGTGAAAATCAGCGACGACTTCGGGAAAAGCCTCGCTGGCTGCGATGTGCTGATCGATTTCACCCGTCCCGAGGGGACTCTTGCTCATCTCGCGGTGTGCCGCCGTCAGGGGATCAGGATGGTGATCGGCACCACCGGATTCAACGACGGGCAGAAACAAACCATCGCCGAGGCGGCGCGCGAGACCGCCATCGTGTTTTCTCCGAACATGGCCGTCGGGGTCAATGTGACGTTCAAGCTCGCCGAGATCGCCGCCACCATCCTCGGTGACGACTACGACGTGGAAATCATCGAGGCGCACCATCGCCTCAAGGTGGACGCGCCGTCCGGCACGGCGTTGAAATTCGGCGAGATCGTCGCCCGGGCGCTGGGGCGGGATCTCGCCACCGCGGCGGTCCATGGGCGCGAGGGCGTCACCGGCGAGCGCGCGGCGAAAACCATTGGCTTTCACGCGATCCGCGGCGGCGACATCGTCGGCGAGCACACCGTAATGTTTGCGGGCCCGGGCGAGCGCGTCGAAGTCACGGTGCGCTCGGGCAGCCGCATGACCTATGCGCTGGGGGCGGTGCGGGCTGCGGAGTTTCTGGGCGGGAAAAAAACCGGCCTGTTCGACATGTTCGATGTGCTCGGTCTGAAGTGACGAAATTGAAGCGCTGAGCGCTTTCGCGTATAATTTGTGCTCAAGTAGCGGGACGGGTCTCAAACCTGTCCCGCTTTCCACATCTAAACCCGAAAAATCAGGAGCTTGCAGTGTCGCCGCGTACGCCCGCCATCCTTGTGCTCAGAGATGGCACCGTTTTCCGCGGCACCTCCATCGGGGCCGAGGGGATGGCTGCCGGAGAGGTGGTATTCAATACCTCGATGACCGGCTATCAGGAAATCCTGACCGATCCCTCCTACTGCCGGCAGATCGTCACGCTGACTTATCCCCATATCGGCAATACCGGCGCGAATGCCGAAGATGTCGAGTCGCATCAGGTATTCGCCGCCGGGCTGGTGATCCGCGATTTGCCTGTCCTTTCTTCCAGCTGGCGCCAGACTTGGACGCTGCCCGAGTACCTGAAGCGAGAAAAAGTGGTCGCGATCGCCGATATCGATACGCGCAAGCTGACGCGTATCCTGCGCGACCGTGGGGCCCAGGACGGCTGCATCATGGCCGGGGCCATCGACGAGAAGACCGCGCTCGAGGCGGCGCGCAAGTTCCCGGGCCTGGTCGGCATGGACCTCGCCAAAGTCGTGAGCTGCGGCGAGGCTTACCCGTGGGACGAAAGCGTGTGGGCGCTCGGCCAGGGCTACGGCAAGCCGAAAGACCCGCGCTTTCATGTCGTCGCCTACGACTACGGGATCAAGCGCAACATCCTGAGGAAGCTCGCCGCGCGCGGCTGCAGGCTCACGGTGCTGCCGGCGCAAACGCCGGCGGAACAAGCGCTGGCGCTCAAACCCGACGGCATTTTCCTGTCCAACGGCCCGGGCGATCCCGAGCCGTGCGATTACGCGATCAAGGCCATCCGCAGATTTCTCGAAACCGATATTCCGGTGTTCGGCATCTGCCTCGGCCACCAGTTGCTGGCGCTGGCGAGCGGGGCGAAAACCGTCAAGATGAAATTCGGCCATCATGGCGCCAACCACCCGGTGCAGGACCTCGATACGAAGCGCGTCATGATCACCAGCCAGAACCACGGTTTCGCGGTGGATGCCGCGACCCTGCCTGCGAATTGCCGCGTCACGCACGTGTCGCTGTTCGACGGCAGTCTGCAGGGGTTCGCGCGCACCGACCGTCCCGCGTTCTGTTTTCAGGGCCACCCCGAGGCGAGTCCCGGGCCGCACGACGTGGATTATCTGTTCGACCGGTTTGTGAAGACTGATGGAGCAAGAGCAATAGACAGGATCGACAAGCTCGCCGAGCGACTGCAATGCGTAATCCAGTTGATTTTATTCCATTGATATTTTATCCTGGCGTCCTGGCCGCTAATTGTTCATGCCAAAACGCACCGACATCAAGAGCATCCTGATCATCGGCGCCGGCCCGATCGTGATCGGCCAGGCGTGCGAGTTCGACTATTCCGGCGCGCAGGCGTGCAAGGCGCTGCGCCAGGAAGGCTATCGCGTGGTGCTCGTCAACTCCAATCCGGCGACCATCATGACCGATCCGGAAATGGCGGACGCGACCTACATCGAGCCGGTCAACTGGCAGATGGTGGAGAAGGTCATCGCGATCGAGCGGCCCGACGCGCTCCTGCCGACCATGGGCGGGCAGACGGCGCTGAACTGCGCGCTCGATCTCGCCAAGCACGGCGTGCTCGAAAAATACGGCGTGGAAATGATCGGCGCCTCGCGGGAGGCGATCGACAAGGCCGAGGACCGCGAGAAGTTCAAGGCGGCGATGGCGAAGATCGGCCTCGCCAGTCCGCGCTCCGCGCTCGCGCACAGCATGGAAGAGGCGCTGCAGGTGCAGACCATGGTCGGCTTTCCGACCATCATCCGGCCGTCGTTCACGCTCGGCGGCACCGGCGGCGGCATCGCCTACAACCGCGAGGAATTCATCGCCATCGTCGAGCGCGGGCTCGATGCGAGCCCCACCAAGGAGGTGCTGATCGAGGAGTCGGTGATCGGGTGGAAGGAATTCGAGATGGAGGTGGTGCGCGACCGCAAGGACAACTGCATCATCGTGTGCTCGATCGAGAACCTCGACCCGATGGGCGTGCACACCGGCGATTCGATCACGGTGGCGCCGGCGCAGACGCTGACCGACAAGGAATACCAGATCATGCGCGACGCCTCGATCGCGTGCCTGCGCGAGATCGGGGTGGACACCGGCGGCTCCAACGTGCAGTTCGGCATCAACCCGAAAGACGGGCGCATGGTGATGATCGAGATGAATCCGCGCGTGTCGCGCTCCTCGGCGCTGGCGTCGAAGGCGACCGGTTTCCCGATCGCCAAGATCGCCGCCAAGCTCGCCGTGGGCTATACGCTCGACGAACTGCGCAACGACATCACCGGGGGCGCGACGCCGGCCTCGTTCGAGCCGACCATCGATTATGTCGTCACCAAGGTGCCGCGTTTCGCGTTCGAGAAATTCCCGCAGGCCGACGACCGCCTGACCACGCAGATGAAATCGGTGGGCGAGGTGATGGCGATCGGCCGCACCTTCCAGGAGTCGATGCAGAAAGCGCTGCGGGGGCTCGAGACCGGCGCCGACGGCTTCGACGAGAAAACCACCGACGTCGACGTCATCGAAAACGAACTCGGCGATCCGGGCCCGGAGCGCATCTGGTACGTGGCCGACGCGTTCCGCTGCGGCATGAGCATCGACGAGGTGCACGCGCTGTCGCACATCGATCCCTGGTTCCTGGCGCAGATCGAGGACATCGTGCGCCGGGAGCGGGAGCTCGCTGGCAGGGATCTCGATGACATGGAGGCGCTCGAATTGCGCCAGCTCAAGCGCAGCGGCTTCTCGGACCGCCGGCTGGCGAAGCTGCTGAACACGGACCCGCTGGAAGTGCGCGTGCGGCGCCATTCCCTGGGCGTGATCCCGGTTTACAAACGGGTTGACACCTGCGCCGCCGAATTCGCGACCCGCACGGCCTACATGTATTCGACCTATGAGGAAGAGTGCGAAGCCGAGCCGTCCGACCGGAAAAAAATCATGGTGCTGGGCGGCGGGCCCAACCGCATCGGCCAGGGCATCGAATTCGATTACTGCTGCGTGCACGCCGCGCTCGCGCTGCGCGAGGACGGCTTCGAGACCATCATGGTCAACTGCAACCCGGAGACGGTGTCGACCGACTACGATACCTCCGACCGGCTCTATTTCGAGCCGCTCACGCTGGAGGACGTGCTGGAGATCGTGCACGTCGAGAAACCGGACGGCGTGATCGTGCAGTTCGGCGGCCAGACGCCGCTCAAGCTCGCGCGCGACCTCGAGGAAAACGGCGTGCCGATCATCGGCACCACGCCCGATTCGATCGATGTCGCGGAAGACCGGGAACGTTTCCAGAAGCTCCTGCACAAGCTCAAGCTCCGGCAGCCGCCCAACCGCACCGCGCGCAGCCCTCAGAAAGCGCTGCAGGTGGCGGAGGAGATCGGCTATCCGCTGGTGGTGCGGCCTTCCTACGTGCTGGGCGGCCGTGCCATGGAGATCGTCTACCAGCAGAGCGATCTCGAGCGCTACATGCGCGAAGCGGTCAAGGTCTCCAACGACAGCCCGGTGCTGCTCGATCATTTCCTGAACGATGCGATCGAAGTCGACGTCGACGCGGTTTCCGACGGCAGGCAGGTGATCATCGGCGGCGTGATGGAACACATCGAGCAGGCGGGCGTGCACTCGGGGGACTCGGCGTGCTCGCTGCCCCCGTTCAGCCTGTCGCAGGAGATACAGGACGAACTCAGGCGCCAGACCGTCGCCATGGCCCAGGCGCTCAACGTGGTGGGCCTGATGAACGTGCAGTTCGCGATCCAGGACGGCACGGTATACGTGCTTGAAGTCAATCCGCGCGCCTCGCGCACCGTGCCGTTCGTATCGAAGGCGACCGGCCTGCCGCTGGCGAAGATCGCGGCGCGGTGCATGGCGGGCATCACGCTGGAGGCGCAGGGCGTCTCGAAGGAAATCGTGCCGCCCTATTTCTCGGTCAAGGAAGCGGTGTTCCCGTTCATCAAATTCCCCGGCGCCGACACCATACTCGGGCCCGAGATGAAGTCGACCGGCGAGGTGATGGGCGTGGGCGAGAGTTTCGGCGAGGCGTTCCTGAAATCCCAGCTCGCGGCCGGCGACAAACTGCCGCAAACCGGCAAGGTCTTCATCAGCGTGCGCGACGAAGACAAGGCGCGCACGGTAGAGATTGCCCGCTCCCTCGCCAGGCTCGGCTTCAATCTGGTGGCCACCCGCGGCACCGCCGGGGCGCTCGCTGCGGCGGGGCTCGATGTGACGCCGGTGAACAAGGTCGCGGAAGGCCGCCCCCATATCGTCGACATGATCAAGAACGGCGAGATCGCGCTGGTCGTCAATACCGTGGAGGAGAAACGCACCG
Organism: uncultured beta proteobacterium; assembly: GCA_963734595.1. Lineage (GTDB taxonomy): Bacteria > Pseudomonadota > Gammaproteobacteria > Burkholderiales > SG8-41 > CAKKQX01. The sequence goes on along the minus strand of CAVTHV010000020.1, from coordinate 796 downwards.
CGGTGCGCGATTCGTACGTGATCCGCCGCGCCGCATTGCAGCAGCGCGTCACGATTTACACCACTCTGTCCGGCGCGCGCGCCGCGTGCAACGGCATGGGCCAGGCGCAGGAGTTGCGCGCTTACGTGCTGCAGGGATTGCATTCGAAGCTGCCGCAAACCCCGAACCGGGGATAGCGGAGAAGTCTCCGCTTGCGCTACCATTATTGCCCGTTGTGACGAAGAGCCCCATGATTGTCATTTGCAACCCCCGGTCTTTTTGCTGCCCGCGTCGCGTCATCGCCGCGCGGGATTTTGCAGAAGACGGCAAAACCCGGACTGGTGGAAAATAAACCAATGAACAAGATCCCTTTGACTGTTATCGGCGCCGAGAAGCTGCGCAGCGAGCTGCAGGAACTCAAGACCGTCCGGCGGCCCGCGGTCATCAGCGCTATCGCCGAGGCGCGCACGCACGGCGATCTTTCCGAGAACGCCGAATATCATGCGGCAAAAGAGCAGCAGAGCTTCATCGAGGGCCGCATCGTCGAGCTCGAGGCGAAGCTCTCGAACGCGCAGATCATCAATCCGGCGCTGCTCGACGCCGACGGCCGCTGTGTGTTCGGGGCCACCGTCGAACTCGAGGACGTGACCAGCCGCGAGGTCGTGACTTATCAGATCGTCGGCGACGACGAGGCCGACATCAAGAAGGGCAAGATCTCGATCAGCTCGCCGATCGCGCGCGCGCTGATCGGCAAGTCCGCGGGAGACGTCGCGGAAGTGCTGGCGCCGGGCGGCGTGCGCGAGTACGAAATTCTTGA
>CAVTHV010000019.1:0-12958 GCA_963734595.1 uncultured beta proteobacterium | reverse complement strand
GGCTTCATCGCGCAAATCGGCGAGCCGGTCCGGCGGGGCGCCCTGATCGTCGCCCAGCGTCGTCAGAGGCCGCGTCCGCGCCAGCAGCAGATCGCCCTTGATCAGGTGTGCGAGGCGGAAATTGGGATAGGCCTTGAGGACCTGGTTGATCTCGCTGAGCGCCGCATCTGAGATGGTTGTTTTTGATTTCGAGCAGGGTCTTGAACAGCAGCGCGTCGGGCTCGGGTGCCACGCGGGGGCCGTCGAGCGGTTTCTGCTGCACCGGCTTCCCGCCCATGGCGTGTGCCGGGACGGCGCCCGCTGCAAGCGCGCAGCCAAGCAACGCGCCGGCAAGACTCCGCCTGAGGATTTCCGTGTTTGCCGACGAAAAAGTTCGCCTGGTGCTCAACTGCCGACCTGTTCTTTCTGGATCAGCCAGTGGTTGCCCGCCTTGACCATTTCCAGCGTCTTGGTGCTGGACGCCTTGAGACCGCCGGAGCGGTAGTGCTGCCGGAACGTCACCGTGGCCCGGTTTTTGTCGTTGAACTTCACTTTCGCCGCTTCGATCTCAACCTGGATTTTGCGCGGTTTGGCGATACGCGCTTTGCGCTGCGCTTCCCATTTGCTGCGCGGCTCCCCGCCGGGGGTCTTGAAGGTGGGCGCGTAGTGGGCAAGGTAGCCCGGTACGTCGTTGGCCGACCACGCGTTCGCCCAGGCTTTGACCGACTGCAGAACTTCGTCGGCGTTTTCTGTCGACGCCGGCTTGGCGGGTTCCACAGGGGCCGGTTTTGCAGCCGCAGTCGCAGCAGGCACGGTTGCCGCCGGCGCCGGGGTTGGCGCAGCAGCGGTGACAACGGGGGCCTTGGCGGCAGGCGCAGGCGTTTTCGCGGCGGGGGCGGGCGGCGGCGTTTTGAGAGCAGGCTCGGCTTTTGCCACGGCAACCTTGGCCGGGCGCTCGCTGGAGAACAATTCCTTGATCAGGTTGAGTTTGGTCTGGGCGGTGGCATTGCCGCGGTCGATCTGCAGCGCCTTGTCGTAGGCCTGGCTCGCCATCTTGGCATAGATATCGCCGAGATTCTCATGCGCGGTGGCGTAGCTCGGGTGGGTGCGGATCGCCATTTCCAGCGCATTGCGCGCCTTGTCGTACTGGCCCTGCGCAGCATAGAGCACCGCGAGGTTGTTGTACGGCTCGGGCAGCTCGGGATAATCTTCCGTGAGTGCCGTGAATATCTTGATCGCCTCGGCCGGTTTGTTCTGTTCGGTGAGGATCAGCCCCTTGAGGAAGCGGCCGCGCGCCTCTTTCGGCTGCTTGACGAGATAGGCGTTGACGCGCTCCAGCGCCTTGTCCAGCTGGCCTTGCTTGAAGAGCTGGTTGACCTCCTGCAACTGAGCCGCATCGTCCTGGGCGGAGGCGCAGGGCGCGCCGAGCGCGAAAACCACGGCGATGGCGGAGACAAAAGCGGCGATGTTGCGAGGCGTCATTATGCTATACTTTCCCCGAGTTTTTCAGGAGTTTAGTTGCGAAATCCTCGAAATTCTACCAAGAACCCCGCGCAATTCAAACTCTACTTTTCGCCTGCCGTGGCTGCTCAAAAAATACGCACCTGAATTCCCCGTGACTTTCGCCACGCTCCACAACGGGAATCCCGGGACCGGCAGGCCCCATGACGGCTGATCCATGCTGAAAATCTACGATTCGCTGACGCGCGACAAGCGGGATTTCGTGCCTCTCACCCCCGGCAGGGTGCGCATGTACGTGTGCGGCATGACCGTCTACGACTACTGCCATCTGGGCCATGCGCGGGTGATGGTGGTGTTCGACGTGGTGCGGCGCTGGCTGCGCGCCTCGGGGTTCGAAGTCACCTACGTGCGCAATATCACGGATATCGACGACAAGATCATCAGGCGCGCGCAGGACAACCACGAGCCCATCGAGGCGCTGACCGCGCGTTTCATCCAGGCGATGGACGAGGATGCCACGGCTCTCGGCATCGAAAAACCGGATGCCGAGCCGCGCGCGACGGCGTACGTGCCGGGCATGCTCGACATGATCGGGATATTGCAGGAGCGCGGGCTCGCCTATCAGGCCGCGAACGGCGACGTCAATTACTCGGTGCGGAAGTTTCCGGGTTACGGCAGGCTTTCCGGCAAATCGCTCGACGAGTTGCGCGCCGGCGAGCGCGTCGAGGTCGACCGCGCCAAACAGGATCCGCTCGATTTCGTGCTGTGGAAGCGCGCGAAAGAGGGCGAGCCGTCCTGGGATTCGCCGTGGGGCAAGGGACGGCCGGGCTGGCACATCGAATGCTCGGTGATGTCGAGCTCGCTGCTTGGCAGGCACTTCGACATTCACGGCGGCGGCCAGGACCTGCAGTTTCCCCACCACGAGAACGAGATCGCCCAGTCGGAGGGCGCGCACGCGTGCAAGTTCGTCAATTACTGGATGCACAACGGTTTCGTGCGCGTCGACAACGAGAAGATGTCGAAGTCGCTCGGCAATTTCTTCACCGTGCGCGAGATCCTGGCCAAGTACGATCCCGAGGTCGTGCGCTTTTTCATCATCCGCGCGCACTACCGCAGCCCGCTCAACTATTCCGACCAGCATCTCGACGATGCGAGGCAGGCCCTGACCCGGCTCTACACCGCGCTGAAGGGCATGAGCGTCGAGCCCGCCCCGGTCGACTGGGACAATCCCTACGCCTCGAGTTTTCGCGAGTCGATGAACGATGACTTCAATACGCCGGAGGCGGTGGCGGTGCTGTTCGAGCTCGCCAACGAGGTCAACCGGACGCGTGCGCCGGGCAACGCCAAACTGCTGAAGTCGCTGGCCGCGACGCTGGGGTTACTGCAGCGCGATCCCAATGCGTTCCTGCAGGCGCTGCCTTCGAGCGCGGGGCTGGATGCGGCGCGCATCGAGCAGCTGATCGCGGAGCGCGCGGCGGCACGCAAGACGAAAAATTTCGCCGAGTCGGACCGCATCCGCAAGGAATTGCTGGATGCCGGTGTGATACTGGAAGACACGCCGCAGGGCACCAGCTGGCGGCAGAGCTGAGGCGGTTAATCACCGGTAGAGGAGGCCATCATGCTCGTCAACTGCGTCGTCTATCAGAACGGCAGGAAACTTGCCGATATCCCGAAGGAAGACATCCACCGCTACCTGAACCAGCCCGAGTGCTTCGTCTGGGTGGCGCTGCGCGACCCGCTTCCCGAGGAGCTGGACGAACTGCAGCGCGAGTTCGGGCTGCATGCGCTGGCCGTGGAGGACGCGCACCACGGCCATCAGCGTCCGAAGCTGGAGGAGTATGGCGACTCGCTGTTCGCGGTGATGCATACCATCGACGTCGAGGGCGGCGAACTGCACGTCGGGCGAAATGGACGTGTTCGTGGGCAAAAACTACGTGCTGTCGGTGCGCAGCCACAGCGAACACGGCTTTGCCAACGTGCGCGCGCGCTGCGAGCGCGAGCCGCACCTGCTCAGGCAGGGCGCGGGGTTCGTGCTCTACGCGCTGATGGACGCGGTCGTGGACCGCTACTTTCCGGTGCATCGACGCGCTGGAGGATGAGCTCGAGGAGGTGGAAAAGCGCATCTTTGCCGGCACGCCGGCGCGTGCGAACATCGAGGCGCTCTATGCGATCAAGCAGAAGCTGATGGTGCTCAAGCACGCGGCGGGCCCGTTGCACGAGGCGGCCGGCAAGCTCTACGGCGGGCGCGTGCCCGAGGTTTGCGCCAGCACCCAGGATTACTTCCGCGACATCTACGACCACCTGTTCCGCATCAACCAGTCGATCGACAGCCTGCGCGATATGGTGACCACCGCGATTTCGGTCAACCTGTCGCTGATCTCGCTGCAGGAGAACGAAACCACCAAGCAGCTCGCAGCGTATGCCGCGCTGGTGGCGGTGCCGACCATGATCGCCGGCGTCTACGGCATGAATTTCGAGCTCATGCCGGAACTGAAATGGGCGTTCGGTTATCCGCTCGCGCTCACGGCGATGGTGGGAATCGATATCTACCTGTTCTACCGTTTCCGCAAGGCGAAGTGGCTGTAATCCCCGTCGCGCCCTGCGCCGGCCGGGCGCCGTCTGCGGTCAGTCCACGTCGTTGATTTTATTCGTGAATTCCAGTGCGCAGAATTCGCCGCCGTGGAATTCGACAGCCGGATCGGTGCCCTTGGCGAGCGGCACCGTGAATCCCGAGGCATAGGCTTCAGCATTATCCTGCGGCTGATAGCCGACCAGTCCCGCGGCTGGATTGTGCCAGCGGCTGCGGCTGTTGCCGGACACGCCGTAGAGCACGAGGAAACGGTAATCCGGCGCGTCGATGCAACAGCGCGCGAGTTGCACCATGTCGCGCGGACTGATCCAGGTCGCAAGCTGGCGCGCGTTCTGCGGCCGCTCGCGGAACGAGCCGATGCGCAGACACGCGACCGACAGGCCGTACTTGTCGGCGTAGAGCCGGCCCAGCGCCTCGCCGAACACCTTGGAGACGCCATAACGGCTGTCGGGGCGCGGTGGCTCGTCGACGCCAAGCTCTTTGTCGGCGCGGTAGTAGCCGATCACATGGTTGGAGCTCGCGAAGACGACGCGCTTCACGCCATTCTGCCGCGCCGCTTCGAACACGTTGTAGGTGCCGATGATGTTGTTGTCGAGGATCGCGTTCCACGGCCCTTCCCGCGGCACGCCGCCGAGATGCACCACGCAGTCGATCCCGTCCATCATCGACGCGACCGCAGCGAAATCGCTGAGATCGGCAGTCACGCATTCTTCGCGGGGTGCCGGCGCTGCAAGCGGCCGGATGTCGGCAAGCCGCAGCAGCGGATAGACGCCGCGCAGGCCGGCACGCAGCGTGCTGCCTATCGCGCCGGCGGCGCCGGTGATCAATACCCGTCTCATGGTCTGCTCCGGGATGACCTGGGTGCCGCGAAGTAGGCGGGCTGTACCTTCTTGCGCTGCGCGCCCTTCAGATGGTCGCGCATCAGGGACGCCGCACGCGGGTAATCGTTTTGCGCGATGGCTTCGATGATCCGCAGATGTTCCTCCGCCTGCTTCCTGTGCGGCAGGCGGACGGTCTGGCGGTATTCGACGAGCCGGCGCAGCTGGTTCAGCCGCCGTATCGATTGCAGCATGAAGCGGTTTCCCGACCAGGACGCGAGCATTTCATGGAAGCGGGCATTGACGTCCCACAGCTCGATGGGCGTCATCGTCCGGTAGCCGCGCGCCACGATGAATTCCTGCTGGCGCTTGCAGGCGGCAAGTGCGGCCGGGTCGTGACGAAAGCGCGGGCTGGCGATGCCCGCGGGCTCCAGCACGCGGCGGATCTCGAAGCTTTCGTCGTAGGCTTCCGGGGAGTCGATCATCGGCAGAAAAGCCCAGCCGTGGCCCGGCCTGCGCTCGGCCCAGCCTTCCTGCTGGATGCGCGCCAGCGCCTTGCGCACGGCGTTGCGCGACGCGCCGAACTGCCGGATGAGATCGGTTTCGTTGACCACGTCAGGCAGCCGGTGGGTCAGCCGGTGCCAGGAAATTGTCAGATAGAGCGGGTCATCGCCGGCGGGGGCCAGCTTTTCAGCGGCGGCTCCCAGTTCATGTGCGCTGCGCGCCAGAAAATAACCGCGGTCGCGTTCGTGCCTGACGACACCGAGCCGGGCGAGGTGCGCCAGCGCCGCTTCCACGGGATTGTGCGAGGTGCCGATTTCCCGCGCCAGCGCAAGCTTGCCCAGATGATGTCCGGCAGGGAGGTTGTCGCGCCGCGCCAGCGCGATGATTTCGCGCGCGACGCGCTGTTGCAGCGGAGTAAGGTTGATGAGCGCTCGTCGCATGGGTCAGGAAAGGCAAAACGGATCCGGATCCGGATCGCCGCCGCATTGCATATTATCGCAACATTATGCAATAATATTTCCGCTTCAGACAAGGCTGGATCTTCGGTGGAACCCCGTGTTGGTCGATTGCAAAAATTCATGCCCGAAATAAAGAACGACTTTGTCCGGGAACTCGCGGCCGACGGGGTTTCCTGCCGTTATTACAGTCTGCCGGCGGCGATGGCGGGCGATGCCGGCCTTGCCGGGCTCGCGCAGCTGCCTTTTTCGCTGCGTATCCTCGCGGAGAACCTGCTGCGCCATGCGGGCGCGCCGGACGTCGAGCCGGGGATGCTCGCGGCGCTGGCGCGCGGCGAGCGCGGCTTCGAGATTCCGTTCCGGCCGGCGCGCGTGTTGCTGCAGGACCTGCTCGGCGTGCCGGTGATGGTGGATCTTGCCGCGCTGCGCGAGGCGGTGGCTGCGGCCGGCGGCGACCCGATGTCCGTCAATCCGAAAATTCCCGTCGATTTCGTCATCGACCATTCTTTGATCGCCGACGTGGCGGGGACCTCCGACGCGGCGCAACGCAACACCGAAATCGAGTTCGCGCGCAACCGCGAGCGCTTCGCTTTCCTCGCCTGGTGCCAGGGCGCGTTCCGCAATTTCCGCGTGGTGCCGCCTGACAGCGGCATCGTGCACCAGATCAACCTCGAGCGGCTCGCGCGCGGCGTGTGGACTGCCGAAGCGGAAGGCGCGACGTTCGCCTATCCCGATACGCTCGTCTGCAACGACAGCCATACGCCCATGGTGAACGGCATCGGCGTGCTGGGCTGGGGCGTGGGCGGCATCGAGGCCGAAGCGGCGCTGCTGGGCCGCGCGCTGTCGCTGCGCGTGCCCGAAGTGCTCGGCGTGCGCGTCACCGGCGAGCTGCCGCCGGGCGCGACCGCGACGGATCTCGTCCTGACCGCTACCGAGCTGTTGCGCAGAACAGGGGTCGTCGGCAAATTTGTCGAATTCTTCGGGCCCGGCCTCGAACAGCTGCCGGTCGCCGACCGCGCGACGCTCGCCAACATGGCGCCCGAGTACGGCGCGACCTGCGTCTATTTCCCGATCGACCAGAAATGCGTGGATTACCTCGCGTTCACCGGGCGCGATGCCCGGAGCGTGGCACTGGTGAGGGCCTACGCGCAGGCACAGGGCCTGTGGCGCGACGCCGCGACGCCGGCGCCCCGCTTCGATGCCACGATCGAACTCGATCTCGCGCGCGTGGAACGCTGCCTGGCCGGGCCGCGCCGGCCGCAGGACCGCGTGCCGATAGGCGAGGTTGCCCGCAAGTTCACCGCCGACATGCCCGCGCTTGCGCGCGACGGCCGCAAGGCACCGGGCAAGCGCGTGCCCGTGCCGGGCCGCAACCACACGCTCGGCGACGGCGACGTGGTGATCGCGGCCATCACCAGCTGTACCAACACCTCGAATCCCGCCAACCTGATCACGGCGGGCCTGCTTGCCCGCAACGCCGCGGCACAAGGTCTTGCCGCAAAACCCTGGGTGAAGACTTCATTCGCACCCGGCTCCAAAGTAGTGATGGAATACCTGCGGCGCGCCGGCCTGGTCGAGCCGCTGGAGGCGTTGGGTTTCCACCTGATCGGCTTCGGCTGCACCACCTGCAACGGCAATTCCGGGCCCCTCGCGCCGGAGATCGAAGCGGTGGTGAAGGAGCAGCAACTGGTGTCGGTCGCCGTGCTTTCCGGCAATCGCAATTTCGAGGGACGCGTGCATCCTTATGCGCGCGCCGCGTATCTCGCTTCGCCGCCGCTGGTGGTGGCTTACGCGATCACGGGCACGATCACGCGCGACCTCGAGACCGAACCGCTCGGTGCAGGAAGAAATGGCAATTCGTTGTTTTTAAAGGATATATGGCCACGCCCCGAAGAGGTTGCGCAAACTCTGGCGAGCTGCCTTACCCCCGAGCTCTATCGTTCGAGCTACGAACATCTGTTCGAGGGCACGCGTGAATGGCAGGCGCTGAGAGGCGAAGCCACGCCGCATTTTTCGTGGCGCGCCGACAGCACGTTCCTGCGCAAGCCGCCGTATTTTGACGGCCTCCCGAACCAGCCCGCGCCGGTCGGCGAACTGAAGGGGATGCGCCCGCTCGCCATTCTCGGCGACATGGTGACCACCGACCATCTTTCGCCCTCGGGTTCGATCTCCGCCGACAGTCCGGCGGCGCGCTATCTGAAACAGATGGGCCTCGCGCCCGCGGAGTTTCATACCTACGGCATCCGCCGCGGCAACCACGAAGTGGGCATGCGCGCGACGCTCGCCTCGATGCGGCTCAAGAACGAGATGGTCCCCGGCACCGAAGGCGGCAACACGATGCTGCAGCCGGACGGCAAGGTGATGTCGATCTACGATGCGGCCGAAGCGTATCGCAGCCGCGGCATCCCGTTGATCGTCATCGCGGGACGCGAATACGGCGCCGGTTCCTCGCGCGACTGGGCGGCGAAGGGTCCGGCCCTGCTGGGCGTGCGGGCGGTCGTCGCCGAGAGCTTCGAGCGCATACACCGCTCCAACCTGGTGGGCATGGGTATCCTGCCGCTGGAGCTGAAGGGCAAGACACGCGCCGACCTCAGGCTCGACGGCACGGAAACGTTCGATGTGCTGGGCATCGCGAGCGACATGAAGCCGCGGGCGGAGTTAAAGCTGCGCATCCGCCGCGCAAATGGTGCCGCCGACGAGTTGCCCGTCACGAGCCGCATCGATACCGCAGAAGAACTGGTCTATTACCGGCACGGCGGAATATTGCCGTACGTGTACCGCGAGATGGTGTCTTAGTACTGACAAGGAGCCGTCGTTTTTCAACAGAGGTATGAAAGGAGAGCAATCATGATGCGAATACTGCAAGTCATTGGCAAAACGCTTTTGCCGGCAATGGGAACATTGGCCGTGCTGGCCGCGGCACCGTCTGCATGGAGCCAGCAGTACCCGACCCGGCCGGTGCGGATCGTCGCGCCGTTCGCGCCCGGCGGCGGCACGGATTTCATCGCCCGCATCATCACGCAGAAGCTCACCGTGGCCATGGGGCAGCAGTTCATCGTCGACAACCGTCCCGGCGCGGGCGGCATGCTCGGCACCGAGATCGGCGTGAAATCGGCGCCCGACGGGTATACGCTGACGATGATCGCAGCCAGCTACACGGTGAATCCGAGTCTGTATAAGCTCAAATTCGATCCCGTCAACGACCTCACGGCCGTGGTCCTGATCGACAAGGGGCCGTTTCTCGTCGTCGTGCATCCTTCGATGCCGGTAAAAAACATCAAGGAGCTGATCGCGCTGGCGAAGTCCAAGCCCGGAGAGATCAACTATGCGACGAGCGGACAGGGCAGCATCGTGCACATGGCCACCGAACTGTTTCTCAACATGGCCAAGATCAAAATGACCCATATTCCGTACAAGGGCACCGGGCCTGCGCTGACCGACACGATATCGGGACAGACGACGTTGCTGTTCGGCAGCATTGCCTCCACGCTGCCGTACACGAAATCGGGACGCCTGCGCCCGATTGCGGTGACCACGGCAAAGCGCATTCCGGCGGAACCCAATATCCCGAGCATTGCCGAGTCCGGCGTGCCCGGCTATGACGTGACGAACTGGCACGGACTCATCGGCCCCAAAGGTCTGCCGCGTCCGATCGTGACCCGCATCCACGACGAGGTCGTGAAAATAATCAAGCAGAAGGAGATGGAAAAGCAGCTCCAGAGTGACGGTTTGTCGGCGGACGGCGGGCCACCCGAGGAATTCCAGCAGCGGATCGCGAAGGAAATCGCCCAGTGGAAGAAAGTCGTCGCCGAGGCTGGAATCAAGGCCAACTAAGCGTTATAGGCTGGAGCGTGAAATGAACCTGGTGGTCATGCCGGGCGACGATATCGGGCCGGAAATCACGGCTGCAGCACTCGAGGTACTGAAGGCGGCGGACAAGGTATTCGACCTTGGCCTGCGCTTCACCGAAATCGACGTCGGCATGGCCAGCTATCGCAAGCATGGCGTCACGCTCACCGATGATGCCATGCAGGCGGCGCGCGACGCCGACGGCGTGGTGCTCGGTCCGTGCGGCATGACCGATTATCCGCCGCGCGAGGCGGGCGGCATCAACGTTCCGGGCTCCATCCGCAAGCAGTTCGATCTCTACGCCAACCTGCGCCCGGCGCGCAGCCGCCCCGGCGTCCCCGATGCGCGGCGCGACCTCGATGTGCTGATCGTGCGCGAGAATACCGAGGGTTTTTACGCCGACCGCAACATGTACCAGGGCATCGCGGAATTCATGCCAACCGAGGATGTCGCCCTGTCGGTGCGCAAGATCACCCGGCAGGGCTCGCGCCGCATTGCGAGAGTGGCATTCGACTATGCGCAGCGGCGCCGCAAGAGCGTGACGGCAGTTGGCAAGCAGCACGTGCTGCAGATGACCGATGGGCTGTTCATGAGCGAGGCCTACGCGGCGGCGAAGGCGCACCCGGAGGTCGCCTTCCGGGAGATGGACATCGACGCGATGGCGGCAGACCTCTACAGCCGGCCGCAGCGCTACGACGTCATCCTGATTACCAACATGTTCGGCGACATCCTCTCCAATGAAGCCGCCGCGCTGTCCGGCGGTCTGGGACTCGCGGGCGCGCTGAACGCCGGCGACCGCCATGCCGTCGCCAATGCCGGGCATGGCTCGGCGCCGGATATTGCGGGACGCGGCATCGCCAATCCGTGCGGTATGATCCTGTCTTCGGCGATGCTGCTGGAATGGCTGGGCGTGCGCCACGGCAGACAGCCGTTTCTCGACGCCTGCCGCGGCATTCACGCCGCCGTGGACGCGGCGCTCGCCGACCCCAATGTCAGGACCGCCGATCTCGGCGGGCGCGGGACAACGCGGGGATTTGGCGAAGCGGTCGCGCGGCTGGTGTGCGACGGGGATCAAAAGAGCGCACGCAAACAAAAATCCGGATAGACAGGATTAACAGGTTTTGCCTGATCATTCCGGGGTTTTAATCATGTTAATCTTGCAAATCCTGTCCATTGCCTGTTTTTGAGACGGGTCCCAGGCCGGCGCGAGACCGGCCCTACTTACCCAGGAGAAGGATCATGAAAAATACCATCCGCGCCATCGCCGTGTTCGCGCTGACCGCAGCCGCCATGGGTGCGTTTGCCCAGGGTTACCCAACGAAGTCCATCCGCTTTTTCGTCGGTTACGCGCCCGGCGGCGGCACCGACATCATGGCGCGGGCCGTCGCGGCCAAGCTTACCGAAAGCCTGGGGCAGCAGGTGATCGTCGACAATCGTCCCGGCGCCAATGCCAACCTTGCCGCGAATATCGCCGCCAAGCTGCCGGCGGACGGTTACACCGTGCTCATGATCTCGGTGTCGCACGCGATCAGCAAGCCGTACTACAAGAAGCTCGGTTACGACCTCGAGCGGGATTTCACGCCGCTGATCGAGATCTCCGTCGTGCCGCAGTTCGTGGTCGTGCATCCGTCGCTGCCGGTCAAGACGCTGCGGGATCTCATCGCGCTGGCGAAAAAGCGGCCGGGGCAGATCACTTTTGCTTCATCGGGTGACGGCAGCCCGGAGCATATCGCGGCGGAACTGCTCAAGAGCATGGCGAAAATCGACATGATCCACGTGCCGTACAAGGGCGGCAGCCCGGCCGCGCTAGCGCTGATCTCGGGAGAGGTGGCGGTCGGATTCAACACGGCGCCGGTCGCGATTCCCTACATCAAGAACGGCCGCTACAGGGCGCTGGCGGTGACCAGCGCGAAGCGCAACGCGGCGCTGCCGGACGTGCCGACGGTGGCCGAATCGGGCGTTCCGGGCTACTCGATGAACACGTGGTACGGCGCGGTGATGCCCGCCGGCACGCCGCCGGCGATCGTCGCCAAGCTCAATGGCGAGATCAACAAGATTCTGAAAATGCCCGACGTCAGGGAACGCCTGGCCGCGCTGGGTGCCGATACGGTGGGCGGCAGTCCCGAGCAATTCGGAGCGTACCATCAAATCGGAAGTGGCGAAGTTCACCAAGGTCGTCAGGGAAGGGCATCTCGGGGCAGTGAGACGTGGCGGCAGTGCGCGGGCGCGCCGTGTCCTGAAAACAGCGACGGGTTGCGGCATTTTGCCGCAACCTTTTTTTTGGAAAGAACGAGCGATGCGTGCAGCGTGGTATGAAAAAAACGGACCGGCAGCGGAGGTGCTGAAGGTTGGTGAGTTGCCCGATCCCGTGGCGGGTGCCGGCGAGGTGCGCGTCCGGCTCCATGCTTCGGGCGTCAATCCGTCCGATGTGAAAGCGCGCGCCGGCAGCCGGCCGATCCGGTGGCCGCGCCTCATTCCCGACAGCGACGGCGCCGGCGTCATCGATCAGGTGGGCGCAGGCGTCGATCCCCGGCGCGTCGGGGAGCGCGTGTGGGTCTTCAACGGCCAGTGGGACCGGCCGCTCGGCACCAGCGCGCAGTACATCGCGCTGCCGGCGCCGCTCGCCGTGCCTTTGCCGGCGGCGCTATCGTTCGAACACGGCGCGTGCCTCGGCATCCCGGTGATGACCGCGCATCGCTGCCTGTTTGCCGACGGCCCGGTTGCCGGCAAGACGGTGCTCGTGACCGGCGGCGCGGGCGTGGTCGCGCACTACGCGATACAGCTCGCGAAATGGGCCGGCGCGACGGTGGTCACGACAGTGAGTTCGGACGCCAAGGCGGCGCATGCGCGGGCTGCCGGCGCGGACGTGGTGGTCGACTATCGCAGCGAAGACGTGGTGGAACGGATACGCGCGACGGTGGGCGGAGTCGATCGCGTGGTCGATGTCGATTTCGGCAGGAACCTGCCGGTCACCTCGAAAGTATTGCGGCCCGATGCCGTGATCGCATCCTACGCTTCGATGGGCGATCTCGAACCGCGGTTTCCCTACCGCGATCTGTTCCAGCTCAATCCGACGATCCGGCCGGTATTCGTCTACACCATGCCGGACGCGGCCAAGGCGCAGGCGCACGCCGATATCGCGCGCTCGGCTGGCGCAAGCCCGAAACCGATATTCGCGATCGCCGCGCCGCTTTCCACTCCTCCAGCAGCGGTGGCCGCTCATCTCGCCGTCGAGCGCGGCGAGAAGATCGGGCACGTGATACTCGCATCGACTGATAGCGCGGGGCAGCAGCCTTACTGCG
>CAVTHV010000018.1:0-342007 GCA_963734595.1 uncultured beta proteobacterium | reverse complement strand
TGATGAGAATGATCGGCGCAAAATCCTTCACCGCGTCGTACGGCAGCTTGCGGTAGACGGCGGGATTCGCGCCGTGGGTGGAGTTGTTCGCCATGAACAGCGTGTAGCCGTCGGCGGGCGCGCGCGCCGCCACTTCCGTGCCGACCGTGCCGCCGGCGCCCGGCCGCGCCTCGATGACGAACGGCTGGCCCAGGCGCTCACCGAGCTTTACGCTCAGCGTGCGGCTCACGTTGTCGGTTGCGCTGCCCGGCGCCTGCGCGATCAGAATCCGGATCGGCTTCGTCGGATACGCCTGCCCGAACGCCGGTTGAACCAGCAACGCCGCCAGCGCCGCAACGCACTTCATTCCCGTGATACTGATACGCATTGTGAATCCCCTGAGAGAAGAAAAGACGCGCAATCTTATCCGGAATCCGCGCAAAAATCTGCCCCGGCACTTAAAGCGTGAGATGAACGGCGCGAGAGGCGCCAAGAAGATCAACAGCAGAGACACAGAGGAAAAACAGGAAACATTGAACCGCCAAGGCGCCATGAACGCCAAGTAAGACAAAACGGGACCAAAGCCGAGGGACACAAAGGAAAAACAAAGAAATACCAATCACGAATTAAGTGAAACGTATCCTTTAGGGCACTAATCACCAATCACGAGCTTCTAATCACCCATCCTAATCCCGAATCCCTAATCCTCCTTTGTAATCACGTTCCGCAAAACGTCCGGTACCCGGCAGACTCATGCGCCGGCGCCGGTTCCGCATAGGCCGCCAGATCCTCCCGCTCGTCGAACGGCCGCTGCAGCACGGCGAGCAGCTTTTCGAAAGGCGCGTAGTTCCCGAGCTCGACCGCGGCGTCCAGCGCCTCTTCGACTTTGTGGTTGCGCGGGATGTAAACGGGATTGACGGCGCGCATGGCCCGCGCGCGCTGCGCGGGATCGCCCGGCTTCGCTCTGCAGGCGCGCGCGCCAGCGCGGCAGCCATGCATCGAGTGCCGCGTCGTCGGCATACAACTTGCGCAGACCCGCATCGGCAGCGGGGTCGATGTGTGCTGCCGCATCCGACAGGCGGCGAAAGGCCTGCGTGTAGTCGACGCCCTGCCCTTCCATCGTCGCCAGAAAATCCGTGGCCAGCGCAAGGTCATCGGCCGCCTCGCGCGTCAGTCCCAGCTTTTGCCGCATGCCCTGCAGCCAATGGTGCTGATACCTTTCCGGGAAAGTGTTCAGCACTTCCGTCGCCTGCGCCACCGCGCGATCCGGATCCTCGCCCAGCAGCGGCAGCAGGGTCTCCGCCAGCCGCGTCAGGTTCCAGATGGCGATCGGCGGCTGATTCACATAGGCGTAGCGTCCGCGTTCGTCGATCGAGCTGAAGACCGTCGTCGGGTCGTAGCGATCCATGAACGCGCAGGGGCCGTAGTCGATGGTTTCGCCGGAGAGCGTCATGTTGTCGGTGTTCATCACGCCGTGGATGAAACCCGACCAGCATCCAGCGCGCGATCAGCGCGGCCTGCCGTTCGGTCACCGCCTGCAGCAGGCCGAGATAACGATCGTCCTTGCCGTCGAGCTCCGGATAATGGCGCTTGATCACGTAGTCGGCGAGCCGGCGCAGCAGCGCCTCGTCGCCGTGCGCCGTGACGAACTGGAACGTGCCGACGCGGATGTGGCTGGCCGCGACGCGGGTCAGCACCGCGCCGGGCAGATTGCGCTCGCGCAGGACGACTTCGCCCGTGGTCACCGCCGCCAGCGCGCGCGTGGTCGGAATGCCCAGCGCGTGCATCGCCTCGCCGATCAGATACTCGCGCAGGACGGGACCCAGCGCCGCCTTGCCGTCGCCCCCGCGCGAAAACGGCGTGCGGCCGGAACCCTTGAACGCGATGTCGCGGCGCCGGCCGTGCCTGTCGATGACTTCGCCGAGCAGCAAGGCGCGCCCGTCGCCCAATTGCGGCACGAAGCCGCCGAACTGGTGGCCGGCGTAGGCCTGGGCGATGGTCGCGGCGCCCGGCGGCAATCGATTGCCGGAGAACAGCAGCGCGCCTGCGGTGGAATCCAGCGCTTTCGCATCGAGCCCCAGTTCTTCGGCCAGCTCGCGGTTGAGCTTCACCAGCGCGGGCTGCGGCGCCTCCGTCGCTTTCCACGGCACGTACAGCCCCTCGAGCTCACGGGCGTAGGTGTTGTCGAAGGCGAATGCCGAAATCGGCGGCGAGTCTAACGGTGACAAAATGAAATTCCTTTACACATACGCCTTAGGGGTCTGTCCCTGAGGTTCTATGTTAAAATTCATGCATGAACAAGCGACCGCTCATCGAGACCAATCCGTATCTGCGCGACCCGGAGCAATTCCGCAAGGCGCTGATTATGAATGTCGCCTCTTCGACCGCTGTCGAAACGGGCGCCACGGTCGCGTCCATCGCACGCACGCTAACCGGGAGCAACAAGGTCGAACCGGTCAAGAAGCCGCAACGCTCCGCTCGATAATCTCCGCGATTAGCTGTTCCATCGGCTTGTAGTTCTTGTCGAGTCCCGCCTGTACTGCGGCAAAATACGCTTCCTTCTTTTCCCCGGAAATCGAGCCGAAATCCAGCAGCGGCAATCCTGCTTGCAACGCCATCAGCGTTGAAAGAACACGCGCCACCCGTCCGTTGCCCTCGCGAAACGGATGAATCAGAACCAGTTCCACATGCGTTTCCGCCAGCGCATGAACGACCTCCGGCCGCTTCGCTGAAGTTGCACGGTGTATTGCAGCGTAGCACATCCTTTTCAAAGTCCTTCATCAGCGAAGGGATTCGGGCCGCGGCCGAGAAAGGGAAACCGTCTTTGCTGATGTTTACCTGCCGATAGCTCCCGGCCCACGCATAGATTTTCCCGAGCCATGCCTTGTGAAACTTGCAAATGTCGGCCGCGGTAAAGCGGTGTCCGGCATCAACGGTCCTGATGAGGTCGTCCGTTGCGATCTCGAGCGCTTTAGCCTCGGCGTTATCCATCTTCTTCGTCGACCGGATGCCAAGCAGATTCCTCAGCACTTTGCCGCCGGACCCTGGCTCGAACCGGGTCTCCGACAAGCCGGAAACGTCGTAGCGATCTCTCTCTTTCATGAACACCCTTCGACAAGCCTGCGCTGCGCTGGAACTTGGACCAGTCGATTATATGCCCGCTACCGCTTACCGCTGACAGCGGCACCTCACGTCTTTCGTCTCTCGCCCGGAGCCTCTCCCACCCTCATCCCTCATTATGCGAAGCGTATCCTTTAGGGCCCTCATCCCTTGTATGTCCGGGGGCAGCCCGGGTGCTGGTCACTTTGTGGCTCCGACATAACCTAAAGGTTAGTCTTCACCGAAACTCCGCTTCACTCCGTTTTCTTGCGCGGCCAAAGAGAAAGTAACCAAAGAGAAGGCCGCCCAGGTTCGCCGCTCCTGACCGCTGCTGTCAGGAGTCCCCTGCGCTGCTCGACAAGCCGGGCGGTCTGCGCAACTCGCAAAGAACGCTCAAACAGTGCTCGACGAAACCTCCCCGGCTTATCTGCGATGCTCAGCGGCTCTCATGGGTCCGAGAAATCAGTAGTGCAGCTAGGGGAGACTTTGACGCAGTAAATTAACCTTTAGACAACACGCGCAGCTTGTTGCGGTGGAGACTGACCTTCAGGTCATGTCGGAGCCAATATGTCGGAGCCACAAAGTAACCAGCTGCCGGGCTGCCCCCGGCATACAAGGATTTTGAAGGGCGGAGGTATGAGGGGCGAGGGGAGAGGCGCCGGGGGAGAGACGAGAAGACAAGCACGGTGAACCGCGCCTGGTGATTAAGTGATTGGGTGATTAAGTGATTGGGTGATTGGGCGATCAACACGTCAGCTGGACATGGCGGGCGGATCGACATATCGGCAAAACGTGTCGAAAAAATTATGTTTTTTCGACATATACGCTGGCAGGCGGGCAATCCAAAGCGCGAAGCCGCCAGTTTCCGGACTCCTTTGGCGCTTGCAGGGGAAATTGAAGATCAGCGACCGGGGGAACTTATGACACGCGGCTGCGCCAGTAGCCGGGCTTGCGCCGCATATGGGCTACCGCGTACACCGTAATATCCTGACCTGACACGTGGTAAATCAATCCGAACGGGAAGCGCCGCAGCCAGAAAACTCTGAGGCTACCGCTGATCTGACGCCACGCGTGCGGCTGCTCGCGGATTGCCCGCTCACCAGCCTCCACGTCGTGCAGCAAGGCAACAGACAGGGATGCATGCACGCCGGCGTAAAAAGCAAGTGCATCATCGAGCTCTGCCTCGGCCGCACGGTGATAGTGCAGGCTCATTGCGGCCGGTACTTGTTGCGCAGCTTCTCCATGACTTTTTCGGCGGGGATCAGCTGTTCCTCACCGCGTTCGACCGCGGCCATGCGCCGCTCGACCTCCGCAGCCCAGGCGGCCTCCCATTCGGGATCGGGATCCGGGAGCTGCGCGAGCAGAGTTTCGATCAGCGCCACGCGCTCATCCGGATTGAGTTGCTTCGCCTGTTCAGCGAGTTTGTCCACGAGTTGATTCATGCTCATGCCTCCGGCTGAATGACTTTCAGCGCTTCTATAGGTTCTTATGCAAAAGCAGTAAGGCCGACACTGCGCAGCCTTTTCCCCTGCGCTATGCAGTCACTGCGTGCTCGGAATTCTCAGCACGTCGCACTTTGACTTTTACCTCTACCCGCGACCCGAGCCCGTTGATCATCGCCATCAGGCGTTCCACGCTTATGCGCCGGAAATCCGCGTTGCGGACGCGCGAGAAGTCTCCGGCATCGATTCCCGTGAGCGCCTGCGCCTTTCTCACGCTCAACCCTTCTCTATCGAGCTGTTTTTATGATTTCGGCCGCAAGGATCGCCTTCAACTGGCGAACGTCAGCGTCCGCAACGTTGAAGTCCCGGTAGATGTTTCCGCTCCCGCGGACAAGGTCAAGCTGTTCCTTTTTCATCGCAACATCTCCTGCGCCGATAAATGGCTCACACACCTTTTATCCGGTCAGGCGGCGCGACCGAGTCCCTTGCGGTCGTCGGATTCCGTGCGGTCTTCCAGCTTCGGAAGGCGGCGGATAACCGCACCAGCCTTCTGTTCGGCCAAGCGGAGCTCGTAGAATTTTTGCAGATTCAGCCAGAATTCGGCGCTGGTTCCAAAAAAATGCGCGAGCCGCAAGGCACTGTCGCCGGTGATGGCCCGCTGGCCATTCAATATCCCGGTAATCCTGTTGGTCGGCACTTTCAACTGCCGCCCGAGCTCGGCCGCGCTCATGCCAAGCTCCCCGAGTTGCTCGGCTAGATGTTCGCCTGGGTGAATCGCGTTGCGTGCCATACCGTTTTCCTCAATGATAATCGACGATCTCAACATTGACCGGCCCGAGGGATCGGTCCGGCCATTCGAAACATATGCGCCACTGGTCGTTGACGCGAATGCTGTATTGCCCCTTGCGGTCGCCCTTCAATCTCTCGAAGCGATTTCCAGGAAGAACCGCGAGATCCTTCAGCGAGGTTGCAGCGTCGAGCTGATCGAGCTTCAGTTCAGCCTGCCGCGAAAATCCAGAGAACGCCTTGACGTATTTCCCGCCGGCAAAGTCGCGCGTGCGCTTGTCGCGGAAGCTGACGATCATGCACCCACGATACCCCCGATTTCGTCGTTACGTCAAGCGTAACGTTTAGTACCTGACCGGCTGGGGACTGGGCCGCTCGTGTGCCGGCAGTCGCAATCCCATCCCCATCCCACCCTTCTCCTTGAAGGGGAAGGTGAGAAATGTGCCCGGAGGCGGGCAATGAATAGGACTGCCCGCAAGCTTCTCGTCACTGCCGGAGGAACAACGCCTGACCAGTTCGTGCTCGAAGAATCTGTCGTAATAATACATTGTTTTTATTACTGATATTTACCGCATCCCATTGCGGACCGAGGGCGTAAAAGCGGGAGAGACGCCGGGCGAGAGACGAGAGGCGGAAAGCGTGAGCGGTGAGCCGTGAATAGCGGAAAGAAGTGCGAACTTGAAGTCACAAATTGTGATTTCAAACCGAGGCGGCCGGGACCGCGCCGGGGACTGACTCAGATTCAGGCCGCCAGTTTAAGCGGCTGAACCTTGGGCCGGCGCTTCTTCGCCGCGTGCCAGAGGTCATAGGCAGCCTGCATCTGCAGCCACGATTCCGCCGACCCGCCCAGCGCCGCAGCGAGACGCAGCGCCATGTCTGCGCTGACCGCCGCGCGACCGTTCACCATCCGTGAGAGCGCAACGCGGGAAACGCCAAGCTTGCGCGCGAATTCGCTGACCGATATCCGGCCTTCCGCAAGCACGGTGTCCTGAAGTACTTCGCCCGGATGAGGGGGGTTATGCATGCGCGTCGTCATCGTTCTGTTCCTCAGTGTTCTCAGTGATAGTCCTGATAATCCACCAGCATGGCGTCCGAACCCTCGAAAGTGAAAGTCAGACGCCAGTTTTTGTCCACCCACACGGCCCAATGGCCCCGCGAGGGGACTGTACTACCTGTGTGTGCGCAAGAGAAAGTATAGTGAACGCGTTCAGGCGGCGCGCTTCAGGGTGATGCGAGGCTTGAGGCCGACCGCGGCGGCCATGTCCACCAGCGTGTCGAGAGAAAACAGTTCGATGCGGCCGCGGACGAGATCGGAGATCCGCGGCTGCGTGACGCCGAAGCGGGCCGCAGCGTCACGCTGCGTCCAACCTGAGCGACGGATGAGCTCGGCGAGCTCGATCATCAGTTCCGAGCGCGCGCGCATGCTCGCAGCCGCCTGAGGCGTGGCTTCGATCGCATCCCAAACACTCTGATACTTCCTGGCTTTCATCGTCGTTTTCCAATCAATTCACGGTAACGCTTCCGGGCGAGTTCGATCTCCGACTTGTTGGTCTTCGAGCTTTTCTTCTGAAAACAGTGCAGCACATAGACGGCGTCCGCAAACTGCGCGACGTAGAGCACCCGGAATGCGCCGTCCGCATCCCGGACCCGTATCTCGCGAACACCCGAACCCACCGTGGACATCGGTTTCCAATCGTCCGGGTCCAGGCCCCGCTGCACGCGGTCCAGCTGCAGCCCCGCCATCCTGCGGGCCGATTGCGGAAACTCCCGCAGGGCTTCCAGGGAATCGCCCCAAAATGCGACGGGCTTCATCTGCGACGATTATACAAAAACTTGTATAGATTGGCAAGAACCCACCAGCGTTCCAAGGCCACAAGATTTGCGAGTGCTGGCTCGTAAACCGTGAACCGAGAACAAACGCCGTGAGCGGTGACAAGGACCATAGGGGAGTTTGCGTCGGCCGCCCCTCCCGGCGTTTGATGTCGCAATTTGCGACATCAAAGCGGCGAACTCCTGTTTACCGGGCTGAAACATGAAGTTCGCAGGAAAGCGTTCGGCATTGCGGCGTACTTGCTCATTGAGCCTTGCCGTCGTCACTCCGTAAAGCGCGGCGAGATCGTAGTCCATCATGACGCGTTGTCCACGAATGAGCAGAATGCGGCTCTGGATCGCGTCAATCGGGATCAATGCAGGCTTGACCAACGCATTTTCCTTTTTGGGTTTAAGGTCACAATTTGTGACCTTAAACAGTTAATTTACTTGAGGTGCCATTTTGGCACCTCATCTGCTCGCGCAGCGTGGCCGTGAGCCGGCTCACCTATTCCTTGAACGCTTCACCGTCTTCCCCGGCTGACAGCTTGCATCCATTCGGCTGCGTCCGTGAATCGTGAATCGGGAATGGGAAAAGGTGATTGAGAAACGGGAAATAGGGAAAAACAGGGATGAGGGATGAAGGATGAGGGATGAGGGCCCTAAAGGATATGCTTCGCTTAATGAGGGAAAAGTGGTAAATCGGGAAACGTAAATCGTGAATCGTGAGCGGTAAGCGATTGCTCGAATGTCGTTTGCCGTGAGGATAATTTACTGCGTCGATGTTTCCCCTAGCTGCACCGTTGATTCTCTGGTCCCATGAGAGCCGCCGAGCAGCGCAGACCAGCCCGGGGGCGGCTGCGACACGTTAGCCGCAGGCCCGTTTGCGGGAGCAGCTGCATAAGCCCCGGGGCACCATCGCATCCACACGCCGCTTCGCGCCCCTACCCGCTCAACGCTGCGCGAGTCCGAGTCCGGGGCGCCGGTCGAGCACTGTGTGAGCCGCGTGTAATTAGCTAGTCCCGCCGAGATATCACGCCCGATCATTGAGCAATCGTGTGGACGGTGCGCGAGTTGCGCAGGCCGCCGGGCTTGTCGAGCAGCGCAGGGCCACCCTCGCAAAATGCGGGGGCGGCGAACCTGGGCGGCCTTCTCTTTGGTTACTTTCTTCCTTGGCCGCGCAAGAAAACGGAGTGAAGCGGAGTTTCGGTGAAGACTAACCTTTAGACAACACGCGCAGCTTGTTGCGGTGGAGACTGACCTTCAGGTCATGTCGGAGCCAATATGTCGGAGCCACAAAGTGACCAGCACCCGGGCTGCCCCCGGCAAGAAGAGGGATGAGGGCTGAGGGATGAAGGATGAAGGAAAACCCGAGGGCCCTAAAGGATACGTTTCACTTAATGAAGGCCCTAAAGGATACGTTTCGCTTAATGAGTGATTGGGTGATTAAGTGATTGAGTGATGAGCAAATCGTCAATCGTGAAACGTGAATGGTGAATGGTGAGCGGTAAGCAGTGAGCAGTAAGGGGAGAGACGCCGGGCGAGAAACGAGAGGCGTGCGCGGTTAACCGCGCCTTGGTAATCAAGTGATTGACCGCTGAGCGGTCAGCGGGTGTCGGCCGTCACGCGCAGTTTCACGCGCGTCTTCTTCTGCAGCGCGCTGACGATCCCGAAGAAGCTTTCCGTGCTCGGATTGCCCGCCGGGCCCAGCATGCGATGAAGGCTCTTGCTGGGCTTGTTCACCTCGACCGCGAGTTCCTCGAAGCCCATCGTCGCGTTGACGAGGTCGCGCAACACCGCCTTGCCGGTTTGCGTATCGCCCGCAAGATAGGCATTGATCGCTTCCGTAAAGAGCGCCTGCCTGAATTTGGGATCGCGCTGCGCGCGCGCTGCAACCGTTTCTTTGAAATCTCGTGTAAGTGCCATATCTATCTCCTGATCAGCGTCTCGCCGCTTTCCGCTGTTTGTAGTCGACCCAAACTTGCTGTGCGGCCCGTATCGCCTGTTGTTGACGTTGCTTCGTGCTGCCGCCCAGCAGTATCACCAGAGTCTGCTCCATCCTTGCCAAAATAAATTCTGTAGCCGGGGCCGAAGTCGATGCGATATTCAAAGGTACCGCTTCCGACGCCTTTGATATTAGAAAAGTTACCCTGTCCGAGCCGGTATATTGCGGTGGTTACCTTCGCCGCGGCTTCGGCATTCAGTTCTTCGAACCAATTGGCGAAAGGCGATTTGCCTTGCGTATCAACGTACTCGACGACGCGAATATCGGCCATGTGCAATAGTAACACTTACGTTACTTTATGGCAACTAGCCCAGTGACCGGGAGAGACGCCGGGCGAGAAACGTGCGCGGCTAACCGTGCCTTAGTGATTAAGTGACTTTGCTTTTTCCTTTGTGTACCCCTCAAGGGCACCCGTCAAGCGGGTATTAAAAAGAAGGTATTGTGAAGAATCCTTTGTGTCCTTCGTGTCTCCGCTTTTGTTTTTCCTCCGTGTGCTCCGTGCGAACCCTGACTGAAGAGCGGTTAGCGGAGAAGCTGCGTCTTTATTCCTCCAGGTAGTCCCGCAAGCTGAGGATACGCACGCCCTGGTACTCGCGGAGCGCCAGCAGCGCCTTGTCCCCGGTTACGATCGCGTCGGCGCGTCCGGCGATGGCGCATTCGAGAATGCGGTTGTCGGGGTCGTCCTTTACGACACGCAGTCTTTGCCGCGGCTTGACCGTGGTGCCGAGCTCCGACAGAAATACGGCGGCGTGGGCCAGTTCTTCCGCGTCGCGCGCGAACTTGCGGCCGAGGATGCCGAGCAGTTCGTCGAGGATGGGCTTGGAAATAACGATCTGGTCCTGTTCTTCGACGATGCGCCGCAACGCCGCTTCGCCTCTGCCACCGGGAAACACCAGGGCCGATACCAGGATGTTGGTGTCAAAGACGACCTTCACCGCCGCAAGTAACGCTCCAGATCCTGCTCGGTGAGAATGCCTTTGTCACGCGCCTTGCGGCTCCAGTACCCCTGCATGCCGCGCAGTTCCTGCAGCCGCCGTTCGATGCGCGCCTGGCGCAGCGCGTCCTGCACGACCGCGCTCAGCGTTTTGCCTTCCGCGCGAGCCAGCGCCTCGGCATCGCGCGCGAGGTCGGCGGGAAGGGAAATCGTTTTCTTGACGGCTGTGCCCATGGCGGTAAATTGCGTGTTGGTATGAATAAATCATACCCTGATCGCCTGTCCTGTCAAGCGAGCGGCAGGCTGGATGGGGAATGGGGAGAGCGGAGCGAGGGGCCCGGGAGTGGGGAACAGGGAATCGTAAATGGTAAATGGTGAATGGTGAATCGTGGGCGGTTCATTTATTTTGCTTTTCCTTCGTGTCCTCTGTGTCCTCTGTGTCCTCTGTGTCTCCGCTTTCGTTCTTCTTGACTTGCCGATCAGCACAAAAAAACGGGCGGGGCCTTCCGGCTCCCGCCCGCCCAACCAGCTACGTTGCTTCTGCCCTGCTCTTCACCTTCCAAGGTATGCTTTGGCTCCCATCCAGGCGAGCGCGCCGAGTCCGACGATCGGGCCGACGGTCACGAACGCCAGCGCGATGAACGGCGCCGCGATCCCGAGCGCGACGTGCCGCGCCGCTTTGTTCGCCATCAGCGCTTTGCCGGCGATCCAGGCGAGCACTGCCAACCCGACGAACGGGAACGCAATCAGGTAGGCCAGGCCGATGAAGGGCGCCGCGAAGAAGAGCGCGATGTTTTTCGCGCGTTTCGCCAAAGTGGTTTTGCCTTTGGCGGCGGCAGTGACTTTGTAAACTCTCGTGGCCGGACGCGGGGCCAACCCCAATCCAACCATCATTCCGTATTCAGCGGTCATATGTTTTGTGTAGGTTCTCATGATCATCTCCGTCTGTGATTTGTTGCTTCCTGACCTTTACTAAGCATCGGCCGTGCCAGCGATCACGAGCGGCAGGAATTCATCATTTCATTCAACGGATTACATGCGAAATTCGCGGCGCAGGCCGCGCGGCGCACGCGCTGAAAAAGGCTCCGAAGTACAAAGTTTTCATGCGGGCGCGCTGGGGAAGTTCGGAATTATCTCTTTATATTCAACGGACTACGAGGGCTGCGTGGGCTGCTGCTTTTTTCTTATGCACCGAACGCCCGAGGGGTGAAGGATGAGGGATGAGGGCTGAGGGATGAAGGATGAAGGATGAGGGATTGTGTGATTAGGTGATTCAGTGATTGGTGAGGCGTGAGCGGTGGGCGGTGGGCGATATGAGCGAGCGACGCCGGGCGAGAGACGAGAGACGGGGAAGAACGGTGAACCGTGAATCGGGAAACGTAAATCGCGAGCAGTGACTGGCCGGCAACTTCGTTCCTATTATTATAATAAAAACAACGAATTACATTATAATCTCGGCCCTGCCCATTCGTTCTCTTTTTTGCTACAATTGAAGCAATTTAGAGAACATACAATGTCAGTCGTCACTTACTTGCTGGGCGCTACCCGGTCCGCATTGCTGAGCGCGCTCTTCCTCCACCCGGAAGCCGCGCTGCACGTGCGCGAGTTGGCGCGCATCACGGGGGCTTCGCCAGGTTCGCTGCACCGGGACCTGCGGGCGCTGGCGGAGATCGGCCTGCTGCTGCGCGAGGAAGTGGGCCGGCAGGTGCATTACCGCGCAAACCCTTCCTG
Source organism: uncultured beta proteobacterium (assembly GCA_963734595.1). GTDB lineage: Bacteria > Pseudomonadota > Gammaproteobacteria > Burkholderiales > SG8-41 > CAKKQX01. The sequence goes on along the minus strand of CAVTHV010000018.1, from coordinate 330,222 downwards.
CCCCGTCTTCGACGAACTGGCTGCGCTGCTGCAGAAGGCCGCCGACTCAGTGCAAGGCGCGCCGATCCGCGCGGTATCGGTTGAAGCGCGCGTCCTGCATAGTCCACAGGCGGCTTACCAGGTACCAGCACCGCGCCCGAAGCTGCACATTCCGCGCGGCAAGCTCGCGGCGCTGTGCCGCCACTATCGCGTGCGCAAGCTCAGTCTGTTCGGTTCCGCGGCACGCAACGAAATGACGCCCACCAGCGACGTGGACGTGCTGGTCGAGTTCGAGCCGGGCAGCGGCACGTCTCTGCTCGACATCCCGGCCATGCAGGACGAACTCTCCGCGCTTTTCGGCGGGCGCAAAGTGGACGTGGCCACGCCCGAGATCCTCGAGAACCCGTTCCGGCGCAAGGCGATACTGCCGGAACTGAGGACGCTGTACGAAGGATGAGGGCGGAGGGCCCTGAGGGATACGCTTCGCTCAATGAGGGATGCAGTGATCGGTGATTGAGTGATGAGTGATTGGGAACGGTGAATCGGGTAATGCGGTGAGTCGGTGAGTCGGCGAATCGGGAATCGTGAATTGGTGATTAGTGATTTCGTTGTTTTTCCTTCGTGTCCTTAGTGTCCTTCGTGTCTCCGCTTTTTTCCTCTGTGTCCTCTGTGTCCTCGCTTTGTTCTCTTGGCGCTTGGCGTCGAAAAGCGTCATTGGCGATTGGCGATGTGGTGATTGGTGATTGGTGATTAGGATCGTGGCTCGTGATTGATCGATGAATAGCTTATCCATTTTTGTTCTTCTTGGCGTGCTTGGCGGCCTTGGCGGTTCATTGTTGTGCTTTTCCTCTGTGTCCTCTGTGTCTCCGCTTTTTCGTGAATCGTGAGCCGCAGCCACGCCGAGTCCAGATACTGGAGAGAAACTCTCAACCGCCGGCTTGTCGCTTATAATGAGCCGCTTTGCAGTCGAAAGCAGGGTCGAGAGTTGATCGTCTCCGTCATGTCCCCCGGTCGTTGCCCGTTGCCGCAGAAGTCCGATGCGTGGGCGTCCGTTCGCCCGCCGGCCGGCGTCCGCTGATGGCGATCTATTTCATTTTCGCCATCGCGTTTCTCAATTTCTGCGCCCTGGCCGCGAGCCGCGTCGTGCTCTCGCTGTTCGCGTTGAAGCTCGGCGCCCCGGCCTACGCGGTCGGCGCGCTCGCCGCGACGATCTACGTGTTCCCGCTGCTGCTGTCGTGGGTGGTCGGCACGATGTCCGACCGTTTCGGTTCGCGCTGGCTGCTGCTGGCCGGCACGAGCTCCGGCGCGATCGGCCTGCTGCTGCCGTATTTCTTCCCCCACCTGCCGGTGCTGTTCGTCACGGCGGCGTTCACCGGACTCGCGCTCGCGCTCTACAACGTGATCGTGCAGAACATGGTGGGGCTGCTCAGCACGCCGGAGAAGCGCACGCAGAACTTCAGCAACTTCAGCCTGATGGGCGCCACCGCCAATTTCGCCGGCCCGCTGTTCGCCGGGTTTTCGATCGACCATGCGGGCCACGCGCCCACCTTCCTCTTCATCATGGTGCTGCCGCTGATCGGGATCGCGCTGATCGCGAAATGGGGCGGCCTGCTGCCGCCCGGCAGCGGCAGGAAGGAGGCGCGCGCGTCGGGCATCCTCAAGTCGCTGACCGAGCGCGAGACGCTGCAGATGCTCGGCATCAGCAGCCTGATGCAGGCCGGCAACGACTTCTTCCAGTTCTACATCCCGATCTACGGGCACGCGATCGCGCTGTCGGCGCTGGAGATCGGCACCATCCTCGCCGCGTTCGCCGCCGCGGCGTTCGTCGTGCGGCTGGTGATGCCGCGCCTGATCGCCTGGCGCTCCGAGGAATTTCTGCTCATCTACTGTTTCTATGTCGGCACGGCGAGCTTCGCGCTCGTCCCCTTCTTCCACAGCGCGCTCGTGCTGACGATCGTGTCGTTCGCGTTCGGCCTCGGCATGGGCTGCGGCCAGCCGCTCACGCTGATGCTGATGTTCAGCCGCTCGCCGGAAGGCCGCTCGGGCGAGACGCTCGGCCTGCGCCTGACCGCGAACAACCTCGTGCGCACGAGCGGCCCGGCGGTGTTCGGCATGATCGGTTCCGTGTTCGGGCTGTTCCCGGTGTTCTGGCTCAACGCGCTGCTGATGGGGGCCGGCGGGTGGATGACGCGCTCCGCCACCAAGGGCGGTGATGAGGGATGAGGGATGAGGGATGAGGGATCAGGAATAGTAATTGGTGATTAGTGATTCGTATTAATGAGGGATCAGGGATATGAAATAGGATAATCGGGAATCGTGATTGGTTGATTTACTTGTGTCCTTAGTGCATCCTTAAGTGATTGTGATTGGTATGAGTGATTGGCGTACTTGGCGATCGTGACGGCAAGATCAGAAGCTTGGCTGGTTTATTCCGTATCGTGATCCTTTGTGTCACGTATCGTGTCTCCGCTTTTGTTTTTCCTCTGTGTCCTCTGTGTCCTCTGTGTCTCCGCTTTTGCTTTCCTTCGTCGAACCTTGGTGGCCGACCGCAAGCGGGCAGGATAATCCCCTACAATAATCGGGGATATAATCCGCCTATCACCAACAACAAGGAGGAGCAGTCATGACGTCACGCCGCAGATTCCTGCAATTGACCGGAGCCGCGCTCGCAGCGCCGGTAATGCCGCAGCTCGCTTTCGCGCAGAAGTGGCCGGTGAAACCGATCCGGGCGATCGTTCCGTTCAGCGCCGGCTCGACGATCGACATCATCGGGCGCATCGTGCTCGATCCGCTCGGCGCCGCGCTCGGGACGAACTTCGTGGTCGAGAACCGCGGCGGCGCCGGCGGCACGATCGGCTCGGCCATCGTCGCGCGCGCCGAGCCCGACGGCTACACGATGCTGATCCATGCCTCCGCGCATTCGGCGGCGCCGGCGGCGTATCCGCATGCGCCCTACGACACGGCCCGCGATTTTGCCGGGGTCGCGATCTTCGGCACCGTGCCCAACGTGCTGGTGGTCTCGCCCAAGAAAGGCTTCAAGACGATCCAGCAGCTGGTGGCCGCGGCGAAGAAAGGCAACATGACGTTCGCGTCGGCGGGCATCGGCAGCGCCACGCACTGGGCCGCCGAGCGGCTGCGGCTCGCGGCCGGATTCGAGGCGACCCACGTGCCGTTCAAGGGCGGCCCCGAGGCGCTGACCGAAGTGCTGACCGGCCGCGTCGATTTCATGTGCATCGGCATCTCGTCCGGCATCCAGCTGATCCGCTCGGGCCAGCTCGTCGCGCTCGCGGTGAGCACGCTCAAGCGCTCGACCGCGCTGCCGGACGTGCCGACCACGCTCGAGGCCGGCTATCCCAACAGCGATTACACGTTCTGGAACGGCATGCTGGTGCCCGCGAAAACGCCGCGCCCGATCGTCGACAAGCTGCACGCCGAAGTGCAGAAGGTGCTGAAGCTGCCGGCGGTGATCGATAAGTTCAAGCCGCAGGGCGTGGAACCGCTGCCGGTCTCCCCCAGGGAATTCGACGCGATGATCAAGAAGGAAATCGCCAACAACATCGAGATCGTGAAGAAGGCGGGGCTCAAGTTCGGCTGACGCCGAACGGAGGAGGGATGAGGGATGAGGGATGAGGGCGGAGGGCCCTAAAGGATACGTTTCACTTAATGAGGGCGGAGGGATGAGGGAAGAGCGAATCCCTAAATGGGCGTCAACGTTTTTGATGCCGCGGCGTTTTTCGAAAAATGAACGAGCAAAAACGCCGGAGCATGATGCTGCGTACCAAGTGAGCCGCTGGGTTCATCATTCGTGATTCGTGATTCCGTTTGTTTTTCTTGGCGCTGGGCCTTGGCGGCTCATTTTGGCGGCTATTTTCTTTGCAGTTCTCAGCCTTAGCCCTCAGAGTCTCAGTATCGACGATCTTGTTGATCGGCAATTCGATGATGCCGCGCGCGCCGGCTGCGTAGAGGCGCGGAATCAGTTCCCGCACGGTCTTTTCCTCGACGACGGTGCGACAGATCCACCCACTCCGGATCGGCGAGCGTGGAAACCGTCGGCGTCGCCAGCGCCGGCAACAGCTTCAGCACGGCGTCGACTTTCTCGCGCGGCACGTTCATCGACAGCAGGACGCGCGTGGCGGCGGCGATCGCGCCCTTCAGCAGCATCAGCAGGCGGTCGATCTTCGCGCTCTTCCAGCTGTCCTTGAGCGATTCGTGGCAGGCGATGAAGCGCGGCGTGCTCTCCAGCACCACGTGCATGATCTTGAGATTGTTGGCGCGCAGCGACGAGCCGGTCTCGGACACGTCGACGATCGCATCGGCGAGGATCGGCGGCTTGACCTCGGTCGCGCCCCAGGAGAACTCGACGTTCGCCTTCACGCCGTGGTGCGCGAGAAAGCGCCTGGTCATGCCCACCGCCTCGGTGGCGATGCGGCGGCCCTCGAGGTCCTTCACCGTGTGGAACGGCGAGTCTTCCTTGGACGCCAGCACCCAGCGCACGACGCCGTAGTTCGGCCACGGCGCCTGAGGTCGGCGAGCTCCGCCACGTCGAAGCTCGTTCTCCAGGATCCAGTCGAGGCCGGTGATCGCGCAATCGAGTATGCCCTGCCCGACGTAGCGCGCCATCTCCTGCGGCCGGATCAGGATGCACTGGATCTCCGGATCGTCGATGTCGGGATAGTAGGAGCGGCCGGAGATGCGCAGGTCGTAGCCGGCGCGGACGAACAGCTTCTGCGTCGTTTCCTGCAGGCTGCCCTTGGGAATGCCGAGGCGCAACTGTTGGGGGGGCTTGGTCATGGGGGGTGTTTAAAGGATGAAGGCGGAGGGATGAAGGATGAGGGATTGAGTGAATCGTAAATCTCGTATCGTAATGTTACCGCGCTCCCGCTTTTTCCAGGATCTGCGCCATTTCGCTGTAGCCGCGGCTGCGGGCGAGGCGCAGCGGCGTCGCGCCGTTGCGGTCGGCGCGGTTGACGCCGGCTCCCGCCTGCACCAGCGCGCGCAGCGTTTCGGTGTGGCGCGGACCGCCGTCGCCGAGCACGATGGATTCGATGAGCGCGGTCCACCCGAGGTTGTTGACGTGGTCGAGCGGCGCGCCGGCCGCGATCAGCGCTTTCACCACGCCGTCGTGGCCGAGGTGCGCCGCGGCGATGAGCGCGGTGCCGTCGTAGCGGCTGGTAATGGCCTTGGCGCTCGCGCCAAGCTCGAGCAGCAGTCTGAGCGTTTCCACGTCGTCTGCAACCGAGGCGATGGTGACCGCATCGTAGCGGTCGCGCTCCTGTGCGTTCATGTCCGCACCCGCTTTCGCGAGCATGCGGATGATCTGGCGCTGTTTCGCGAAGGTCGCGACGTGGAGCGGCGTGCGGCGGTAGCCGTCGCGCTCGTTCACGTTTGCGCCGTTGGCGATCAGTTTTTCCGCGAGCGCCGCGTCACCTTTCGCCGCAGCCGCCAGCAGGCCCCTGTAGCCCGCGATCTCGCCGGCATCCGGCGCGACCTGCGCGCTTGCCGGGAAGCACGCGCCCAGCGCGAGCACGAGACACACGCGGCGGATCAGGGTCATGGGGATTGTTAGAGGGATGAGGGATCGCCCTAAGAGGGATGAGGCTTTAGCGTTCAGATCGAGGCGAGGTTAAAGCGGTGTTCCGGCGCCGCTGCTGCCGTTACTTGAGCAGCCCTTCCTTTCTCATCGCCTCGTGCACCTTGGGGCGGCCCCCGACGCGGGTCATGAAGTCGGCGAGCTTCGGCCACTTCGCCATGTCGATCTTGTGGATCTTGGTCCAGTTGAGCACGGTGTAGAGGTAAGCATCGGCGACGGAGAACCGTTCGCCCATCAGGTAGTCCTTGCCGCCGAGCATTTTTTCCAGCGCGTCCAGGCGCCGCTCGATCACGCCGAGCTGCACCGCTTTCATCTCCGGCGTCATTTTCGGGTTGAACAGCGCGCCGATCTGCTTGTGGACTTCGGTGGCGACGAAATTGAGCCACTCCATCAGGTGGTAGCGCGCCAGGGTGCCGAGCTCGGGGGCGAGGCCCGCCTCGGGCATCTTGTCGGCGAGGTACTGGCAGATGACGCCGACCTCGGTGAGCACCTCGCCGCTGTCGAGCACCAGCGCGGGCACGTAGCCCTTGGGATTGATTTTCCAGTAATCGTCGCCGTGCTCGGTTTTCTTGTTGGGAATGTCGACCTTGATCAGATCGAACGCGTAGCCCGCTTCGCGCAGGATGATGTGCGGCGCCAGAGAGCAGGCGCCGGGGGAATAGTAGAGTTTCATGTGCGACTCCTCTCTTTGAAGGATGAGGGTTCACTAATGAGGGATGAGGGATTCCGAAGGATTACATGGCGGTTAAGGACGGCGCGGGCGTTACTTGCCCGCGGCCGCAGCCCGCTTGGCCAGTTCCTTGAGCACCTGCGGGGTGATGTCGATGGCGTTGCTGCTGTAGATCGCCTGCTGCACGATCAGGTCGTACTTGCCCGCCTCGGCGATGCCCTTGATCACGATATTCGTTTCCTGGGCGATCTTGGCGCGTTCCTGGTTTTTGCGCAGCTCGAGATCCTCGGTCAGAGCGCGGCGCGCCTGGTCGAACTGCCTGGCCATGTCGGCGATTTCGCGCTCCTTGGCCTGCCCGTCGGCAAGCGGAATTTTGTCGCTGGCCTTCGCCAGCGCATCCCGGGCGGCTATGATCTTTTTCTGGAGGGCCTCCAGCTCTTTCTGGCGCGGCGAGAATTCCTTCTTCAGCGTCTCGGCCGCGCGCAGGGCCTGGGCCGATTCCCGCTCGATGCGGAAGGTGTCGATGTATCCGATCTTGACCGGCTGCGCCGCGGCGGAACCCACGAACAGCGCCAGGACGCACACCAGCAGTGTTGCAAAGCTTTTCATAAGGGCATTTGTCATGATTAAAGTTTCACAGGTGGCCGGGAGACCGGCATGATGGCTTGAATTGCCAAGCTTCAGGCGAATTATAAGGTTGTTTGGCCTCCGGAAACAGGCGCCGCCGAAAAAACGGCAAACGGCCCCCTGCGGAGGGCTACATCATCCGTCCGGGCGGCCCCCAGTACCAGCCCATGGCCCCGCCCAACAGCGTGTGCAGCGCCATGGAAAGAAAGCTGCCGATGACGATCAGGATGATGATCGCGGGAACGGCCGCCAGCGCCCATTTCACCATCAACACCACCATCGACCAGAACGGAATTTTGATATCCGTTACCGTGACTTCACGCGAATTGTCCGCCATCTGAGTCTCCTTTGAGGATAGGACATTATAGTAGCGATCAGGGATGCCAGGGAGCGATGCGGGGATCGCGATACTACGGAATGGAGTCGGGATTCGGGATTGAGCCGGAGTGGATTGAGGAGTGCGTGAATAGGATACGATTCGCTTAATTGGTGATTGGTGATTGGTATTTCGTGACTTGTGTCCTTGTGTCCTTTGTGTCCTTCGTGTCTCCGCTTTGAGTCTGCTTGGCGTCTTGGCGTCTTGGCGGTTCATTAATTCTGTTTTTCCTCTGTGTCTCGTTTGGTCTGCTTGGCGTCTTGCATCTTGGTGTTCTTCGCTTTTGCTTTTCCTCTGTGTCCTCCGTGTCTCCGCTTTTTAAGTTTTCCTTAAGCTCCGCGCCTTACCGTGGCCTCACTATCATGGTCAGCGCGCAGTTCCGGCAACGACCAGAATGGCGATGGCCATGACAGATTTCATCAACCCTTTCAAAGGAGCATGTTCATGAAATCGATCGACAGGCAATCCCAGTTGAAAATCAGGACTGTTCTGGCCCCGGCGCTGGCCCTTGCGGTGGCGTCGGCATTTCTGGCGCCCGGCGTCGAGGCGCGCACCACTCCCGCCGGACAGGAAGCGGCGCCGGCCGATCAGGCAGGCGGCGGGCAAACACTGGAACAACGCAACTTCCGCGCGACGCAGCTCATCGGGAAGGAAGTCAAAAGCCAGAACGATGTCGACGTCGGCAAAATCAACGACCTCGTCATCAACATGGACACCGGCAACGTGCGCTACGCGGTCCTGTCGCTGAAAGGCGATGTCGGCATCGGCGAGTCCCGGCTGTACGCGATACCCGTCAAGTCGCTGAAGATGGGCGCCACGCGCGACGACCTGGTCATGCATATCGACGCCAGCCAGTGGAAAGAGCGGAAGCCGTTCACCGCAAGCAACTGGCCTGACCTGCGCAACAGCGGCTACTGGAGCGAGATCGACCGCGTGTCCGGAACTCCCGCGATACAGCCCATCGACCGGTATTTCGCGTTCCGCGCGAGCGAGCTGATCGGCAAGGACGTGCGCGACGTCGAGGGCAAAAACCTCGGCAAGATCCGGGACCTCGTGATCGACATGAACAAACAAAAGGTCCATTACGCGGTGCTGGAATTCGAGCCCGGGCGGGCGCAGGACGACAGGCTGTTCCAGTTCCCGATCACCTCGTTCGAGTTCCCCGAGGCGAAGACCGGAAATATCAAGACATCCAGACTCGTGCTGGACGTCGAGCCTGCGCAACTCAAGAACATGCAGGGCTTCGACAAGCACCGCTGGCCGGACATCAACAGCCTGGCCAGCCTCGCCGCGACCGACCGCTATCTGAATTCCCCGGTCTTTCATCCGGCAGCAAAACGCGGCTGATGCAGCGCTTCGCAATTGTTGAGATGCCATTCCCTCCCCTTCAAGGGGAGGGCGGGGTGAGGTGGGGATCGCAAGACGGGGGTGGGATGTGGCAGCCGATTCGACAACGGCAGTGAACGCCGCCGCCCTTCGACGGTCAATCAGCATAAGATGGTGTCGGATTTCGCGCTTTAGCGCTCACGCATCACGACCCCGCCTCCAAAACGAAAGTAAAAACAATGGACGCTCCAGGCCATCCCGGCATTGCACCCACGTGGACCAGCAGCGCGAAGGACATGGTGGGCTGCGCGTTCAGCGCGCCGCGGCTCTGGTTCACCACGGGCTTCGGCATCCTGAACGAGGTGTATCACCCGCGCGCCGACATCCCGCAGATCCGCGACCTCGGATTCATCGTCGCCGACGGCAAGGGCTTCTGGGTGGAGGTGAAGCGCCTGTGCAGTTACCGCAGCGTGCAACCGGGACCCGGCATTCCCGCGGTCGAAATCGTCCATGAGCATCCGCGCTTCAATCTGCGGCTGCGGATCGCGCCCGATCCGCAGCGCGACGTGCTGCTGATCGAGGTGAGCCTCGACGGCGACGAGGACCTGCGCCCGTACGCATTGCTCGCGCCCCACCTCGGCGGCACCGGCAACGACAACTCGGCGGAAGCGGGCCGTTATCGCGGGCGCAAAATTCTGTGGGCGGACCAGGGGCCGTTCGCGCTCGCGCTGGCCGCCGTCGACGACCATCAGCGCGACGCGTGGGGCATCGCGAGCGCCGGTTACGTCGGAACCAGCGACGGCTGGCAGGACTTCTCCAGCAACGGCGCGCTGACCTGGCAATTCGACAGCGCCGGCCCGGGCAACGTCGCGCTGATCGGCGAACTGCCCCGCCGCGCGACGCTCGCGCTCGGTTTCGGCACCAGCCGCGAATCGGCGGCGACGCTCGCCTTCTCCGCGCTCACCGCGCCGTTCGCCCATGCGTGGCAGCAGCATGTCGAATCGTGGCGCGCATGGCAGGAGCGGCTGCATCTTCCCGCGGATCTGCCCGCAGCCGTGCGCGATGAGGTCGCGACGTCCGCGATGGTGCTGCGCGTGCACCACGACAAGACCTATCCCGGCGCGCTCGTCGCCAGTCTCAGCATTCCCTGGGGAAACAGCCGCGACGATATCGGCGGCTACCACCTGGTGTGGCCGCGCGATCTGGTCGAAAGCGCGGGCGCGCTCCTGGCGCTGGGCGAAATCGACAAGGCGCGCGCGATCCTGCGCTACCTGATCGCGACCCAGAACGAAGACGGGCACTGGTCGCAGAACCAGTGGCTCGGCGGCAAGCCGTTCTGGAACGGCGTGCAGCTCGACGAAACGGGATTCCCGGTGCTGCTGGCGGCGGCGCTCGCCGAACGCGGCGCGCTGGACGCCGTGGAAGTCCGGGACATGGTGTGCCGCGCATTGAGTTTCATCGCCCGCAACGGTCCGTGCTCCGACCAGGACCGGTGGGAAGAGGATCCGGGCATCAACACGTTCACGCTCGCCGTGTGCATTGCGGCGCTGGTTGCCGGCGCGCAGTTCGTCGAAGAACCGGGCCGCAGCTTCGCGCTCGCGCTCGCCGATTACTGGAATGCGCATGTGGAAGACTGGACCAGCGCGCGCGGCACGCGCATCGCGCGCGAATCGGGGGTGGACGCGCACTATGTCCGCATCGCGCCCCCTCCGGCGGGAGAGCATGGCGACAGCCTGCGGCTGGTGCTGCCGATCAAGAACCTGACGTGCGACCCCGGACTCGCCGGCCGAAGAACAGATCGGGACCGACTTTCTGCAGCTGGTGCGCTTCGGCCTGCGGCGCGCCGACGATCCGCTGATCCGCGCGAGCGTGAAGACGGTCGACCGCCATCTGAAGGCCGATACACCCAACGGCCCGGCCTGGTACCGCTATACCAGCGACGGTTATGGCGAACACGCCGACGGCAGCCCGTTCGACGGCACCGGAGAAGGCCGGCCCTGGCCGTTGCTGACGGGAGAGCGCGGGCATTACGAGCTCGCGGCCGGCGCCGATCCCCTGCCCTACCTCGAAGCGATGGCCGCGATGGCGGGCAAAGACGGGCTGCTGCCGGAGCAGGTGTGGGACGGCGCGCCGATCCCCGCGCGCAATCTGTATCCCGGCAAGCCGTCCGGCTCGGCGATGCCGCTGGTGTGGGCGCACGCCGAATTCATCAAACTGGTGGCGAGCCGGTCGCTCGGCAGGCCGTTCGACGCGCCGCGGGCCGTGCACGAGCGCTATCATGGTCAACGCCCCGCGGCCGGCCGCATATTCTGGAGCCGGCGGCTGCCGGTGGACGAAATGCAAGCGGGACAAACGCTCAGCGTGCTGCTGCCGGCGCCGGCGATCGTGCATTGGGGCGTCGACGGCTGGCGCGCGGCGGCCGATGCGGCGACTCGCGATACCGGCCTCGGGATGCAAGTAGCGGATCTTCCCGTTCGCGACCTGCGCGCCGGACAGCACGTGGATTTCACCTTCCGTTGGTCCGACCCGGGCCGATGGGAAGGGCAGGACTTCCGGGTGGACATCGTTTAGAGCGCGTAGCAAGCTGAAGCAACCGCTTTCACATCGGCGGCATTTTTGAAAAGGAACGGACCATGCAATTGGGCATGATAGGTTTGGGGCGGATGGGCGCGAACATGTGCCGCCGCCTGATGCGGGCCGGGCACGAATGCGTCGTCTATGACATTCACCCCGATGCCGTTGCGCAGCTTGCCGGCGAAGGCGCGACCGGCTCGAGTTCCATGGAGGATTTCGTCGGGAAGCTGGCCCGCCCGCGCTGCGTATGGATGATGGTGCCGGCCGCGGCGGTGGAATGGACTGCGGCCCTGATCGCGAAACAACTGGATGCCGGCGACGTGCTGATCGATGGCGGCAATTCTCATTACCGCGATGACATCCGGCGCGCCAAGCAGCTCGGCGCTCGCCGGGAATCCACTACATGGATGTGGGCACGAGCGGCGGCGTCTGGGGACTGGAGAAGGGTTATTGCCTGATGATCGGCGGCGAGGCGGCGGTCGCGCAGCGCCTGGATCCGATCTTCAGCGCGCTCGCGCCCGGCATCGACGCCGCGCCGCGCACGCCCGGCAGAACGGATGCCGGCGCGAGCGCGGAACACGGCTATCTGCACTGCGGCGCGAACGGCGCCGGGCACTTCGTCAAGATGGTCCACAACGGCATCGAGTACGGCATCATGGCCGCCTACGCCGAAGGCCTCAATATCCTGCGCCATGCCAACAGCGGCAGCACGGCCCGAAAGGCGGACGCGGAAACGGCGCCGCTGGAGGACCCGGAGGCCTATCGAGTACGACCTCGAACCTCGGCGATATCGCGGAAGTCTGGCGGCGCGGCAGCGTGATCCGCTCGTGGCTGCTCGACCTGTCGGCGCAGGCGCTGCTGCGCGACGCCGACCTCTCGGAGTTTCAGGGCCGGGTCTCGGATTCCGGCGAAGGCCGCTGGACGCTCAAGGCGGCGATCGACACCAGCGTGCCCGCGCCCGTGTTGAGCGCCGCGCTCTACGCACGCTTCAGCTCGCGCGGCGAAAGCGGCTTTGCCGACAAGCTGCTGTCCGCGATGCGCGGCGAATTCGGCGGCCATGCCGAACAGGCGCCGCAGAAAGGCCGGGCATGAACGGGCAACTATCCGATGCGCTGGTGCTGTTCGGCGCGACCGGAGATCTCGCGCACAAGAAGATCTATCCGGCGCTGCAGCAGCTGGTCAAGCGCGGCCAGCTCGATGTTCCCGTGATCGGCGTTTCGCGCGGCGGCTGGAATCTCGAGCGCCTGCGCGCGCGCGTGCGCGACAGCCTGGAAAAACACGGCGGCTTCGACGAAGCGGTGTTCGCCAGGCTCTCGGGTCAGCTGCTCTTTATCGACGGCGACTACGGCGACACGGCCACCTTCGACCGGCTGTGCAAAACGCTGGGCACGGCACAGCGTCCGCTGTTCTACCTGGCCATTCCCCCCAGCATGTTTCCCACCGTGGTGGACGGACTGGGCAAGCTGCCCTGCGCCACGGAGGGCCGCGTGGTCGTGGAAAAACCTTTCGGACGCAGCCTCGCCTCGGCGCAGCACCTCAACAAAGTCCTGCACAAGGTATTCGATGAATCCGCGATTTACCGCATCGACCATTACCTGGGCAAGGAGCCGGTGCAGAATCTGCTTGTACTTCCGCTTCGCCAATTCGTTCCTGGAGCCGATCTGGAACCGCAATTACGTCGAAAGCGTGCAGATCACCATGGCCGAAGCGTTCGGCGTGGAAGGCCGCGGCCGGTTTTACGAGGAAGTCGGCGCGGTGCGTGACGTCGTCCAGAACCACATGCTGCAGGTGGTGGCCAACCTGGCGATGGAGCCGCCGGTCGGCGCCGGCAGCGAGCCGCTGCGCGACGAGAAAGTCAAAGTGTTCCGCTCCATCCGCCCGCTGACCGGACGCAGCCTGGTGCGCGGGCAATATCGCGGCTACCGCGCGGAAGCGGGCGTGGCGCCGGATTCCCGGGTGGAGACCTTCGCCGCGATGCAGATTCACCTCGATTCCTGGCGGTGGCAGGGCGTGCCGTTTTTCATTCGCGCGGGAAAGCATTTGCCGGTGACCGCGACCGAGGTCGTGGTCGCGCTGCGCCGTCCGCCGCAGCAGGTGTTCCCCGAAACGATGCCGTCGCCACCCAACTATCTGCGCTTCCGGCTCGGCCCGGGGCAGGTCGCGATCGCAGTCGGCGCCCGGGTGAAGCGCCACGGCATTGAAAATATCGGCGACGAAGTCGAGCTCTTCGTCTGCAACACGCATGACGATGCGATGGAAGCCTACGAGCGCCTGATCGGGGATGCGATGAAAGGCGACGCCACGCTGTTCGCGAGAGAGGACGGCGTCGAAGCGGCATGGCGCATCGTCGATCCGATCCTCGACAAAAAAACGCCGGTGCGGGAATACGAACCGGGCACGTGGGGTCCGGGCGAAACGGATGCGATGGTCAGCGGGGTCGGCGGCTGGCGCAACCCAGAGGGCGCGTAACATGTTGTTGCCGCCCCTGACCATCGAGGTGCATGCCGATGCCGCCGCGGTTTCGCGCCGCGCGGCCGACTGGATCGCGGCAATTGCAAGACAAGCCATCGCGCAACGGGACCGGTTTGTGCTCGCGTTGAGCGGCGGCAATACGCCGTGGCGGATGCTCCGCCTCCTGGCCACCGAGACGATCGACTGGAACAAGGTCCACGTGGCGCAGGTCGACGAGCGCGTGGCCCCCGCCGGCAGCCTCGACCGCAATCTCACGCATTTGCGGGAAACCCTGCTCGCGCGCGTCACGCTCCCGCCCGCGCAAGTCCATCCGATGCCGGTGGACGATGCCGATCTCGACGCGGCGGCCGAACGCTACGCCCGGCTGCTGGCCCGGCTGGCGGGTTCGCCGCCGCTGCTCGATCTCGTGCAGCTCGGGCTCGGCGCCGACGGGCACACGGCTTCGCTGGTGCCGGGCGACGCGGTGCTCGATGTCAGGCGCGCCGATGTCGCCGTCACGGCTGCTTACAAAGGACGGCGCCGCATGACGCTCACGTTCCCGCTCATCAACCGGGCGCGCCGCATTCTCTGGCTGGTCACGGGCGACGACAAGGCGGACGCGGTGGCGCGCCTGGTTCAAGGCGACCCGTCGATGCCGGCGAGCCATGTCCGCCGGGAGCCGGCGCTGCTGCTGGTCGATCGCGATGCAGCCGCACTCCTGCCATCGCGGACAACGCGATAGACAGGATTAACAAGATTCACATGATTGATTTGATGTTTTTTATTCAATCCTGATCATCCTGTAAATCCTGTCGATTGCTTTTTTGAGAAAAATTCCGGCAATTTCCCGCGGACCATCACGGCAGCAAAAGAATCAGCCCATGAACATATTAGTCATCGACGTCGGCGGCACTCACGTGAAGGTCCTGTGCACCGGCCGGAAACAGCCCCGCCGTTTCGACTCGGGACCGGGCATGACCGCAGAGCAGATGGTCGAGGGCGTTTTGAAGATCACCACAGGCTGGCGCTACGAAGGCGTCTCCATCGGCTATCCCGGTCCGGTGCTGCACGGCAAGCCCGTTCACGAACCGCACAATCTCGGTCCCGGCTGGGTGGGATTCGATTTCGAAGCCGCGTTCGGATGCCCCGTAAAGCTCGTCAACGATGCGGCGATGCAGGCGCTGGGCAGCTACGAGGGCGGCAGGATGCTGTTCCTGGGCCTGGGAACCGGCCTGGGTTCGGCGCTCATCGTCGACGGCATCGTCGAAGCGATGGAACTCGCGCATCTGCCGTACCGCAAAGGGCGCACGTACGAAGATTACGTCGGCGAGCACGGGCTCGAGCACCTCGGAAAGAAAAAGTGGCGGCGCAAAGTCACCGATGTCGTGGCCCGGCTGAGCGACGCGCTGAAACCCGATTACGTCGTGCTGGGCGGCGGCAATGCGCGACTGTTGAAAAAACTGCCCGCCAATGTGCGGACCGGCGACAACGCCAACGCGTTCACCGGCGGATTCCGGTTGTGGGCGGCAGCGCAGAGACGGCGCAGGCGCGCACCGCGCAAGCGATAACGCAACCGGCGCGGCGCCGCGGGCGCGCTACTCGAAGCGGACGAAGTCCTCCGCCATCGTGTCGGCGCCGAAGCGGTCGATCAGCCCGTCGATCTCGGAAAGCAGCGAGCCTTCGTCGTCGGGATCGAGCGTGCCGTCACCCACCAGCCGCGCGGTGAGGCCCTCGGCCATCGACTCGCGCACCATGGCCAGCGTCGGCCGGCGGTGCATGCTCAAATCGCTCATCGCCGTCTCGATGATCCGCGACAGGCCTTCGCTCGCCTTGTTGATGACGAAATCGCCGGCCAGCATTTCGCCGCCGAATTCCTCGATCAGGCTGTCGAGCTCGGCCAGCGCCGAGGTTTTTTCCTGCGGGTGCATGAGTTCCAGTTCGGCCGCGCTGCTGTCGCCTTCCTCGACCATGGCGCGCACCTCGTCGAGGGTCGCCGGCTCTTCACGGTCGGGATCGTTGGCGAGGACTTCGATGATCCTCGAGAGTTCGGGGCTGACGCGCGTGGCGACGTCGATGGGCATTCTGATCGTCATGATTCTCTTCCCGTGAAAAAATTTCGTGCTAGGACGCGGCCGGGCGGCTTTCGAGCAGGTCCTTGATCTCGGCTTCGGCCGCGAGCCAGTCCTCGAGTTCGTGGCCGGGCTCGAAACCGCGCTCCTCGGCGCGGCGGTAAGCGGCGGTCGCGATCATCTGCCTGAGTTCATCCGGCGTGAGTTCGGTGTGGGAGTTCGGGCGTTGCGTCTCGCCGCCGGC
Organism: uncultured beta proteobacterium; assembly: GCA_963734595.1. GTDB lineage: Bacteria > Pseudomonadota > Gammaproteobacteria > Burkholderiales > SG8-41 > CAKKQX01. The sequence continues at coordinate 314,316 of CAVTHV010000018.1, read as the reverse complement.
TGTCTGCCGCTTGCGCTGCACGACCGGTTTCCGCGCGGCGACTGGCGCGGCTTGTTTCGCCGCCGCCGGTTGGCGGGTTTGCGTTGCAGGTTGTCGTTTCATAAGGCACCTCTCTTGAAATATCCCCCTTACCTGGTGCGCCGCCCCGGATAGATCTTCCTATCCTTTTATTAGAGTAAACATACTCTCCCGGCAGGAGGCACTTTTGACATGGATCAAATGTCGGGCACGGGTCCGGGACCGGACTCGGACTTAGGAACTTACGGCCTGAGCGCGTAGACCTCGTCGAACTTGCGCTCGAGCTCGGGGTGGGCGCCGCGCAGCCGGTCGACCACTTCCTTCGCCCACTCGAAATACTGCTGCTTGCGCTCGAGCGGCCAGCCGGCGGGCGGATGCGCCGACATGTCGCGCAGATTGCAGATCTTGTCGGCGAGCTTCACCAGCTTGGCCTGCTCGCTCGAATGCCTGGCCCGCGCCACCTGCAGGCGCTTGCGCAATTCCTTCTTGATCCACTGGGTGTCGGTGACTTCGAGGACGACGTCGGCGATGCCCTCGCCGAACTCGCCGCGCAGCTCCTGCCAGGTGGTCTCGGTGTCCTCCAGCGTGTCGTGCAGGAGCGCCGCGGCGATGACTTCCGCGTCCCGCACCCGGCCCTCCTCCCACAGCACCGTCGCGAGCTGGATCGGGTGATTGATGTAGGGCGAGGCGTCCTTGTTCTTGCGGCGCTGGTCGCGGTGCTTGTGCGCCGCGAACGCCACCGCGCGCAGGATCAGGTCGGTGGACCCGGCGTCCATTTGAGCGGTTATTTTCGTGTCCACGGTTTCCGGTCCTGCCCGGTGCGCCGGGCATCGTCTCGGGCGCTATTCATAGTCGATTGTTTCTATTGACTATTTCGTTTACCTGCCGGATGGGCGGCGATAATGAACAGTATACAATGGCGTCCAATCGGAAGGACGGGAAAGGATAGCCACGTGACGAAAACGACGGACAGCCTGGAAACCCTGCGCGTGCAGCTCGCGCAGTTCGCGGCCGAGCGCGACTGGGAGCAGTTTCACAACCCGAAAAACCTGGCGATGGCGGTGGCGGGCGAGGCGGGCGAGCTGATCGAGCATTTCCAGTGGCTCACGCCCGAGCAGGCGGCGAACCTGCCGCGCGCGACGCGCGACGAGGTGGCGCTGGAATGCGCGGACGTGCTGCTGTTCCTGCTGCGGCTATGCGACAGGCTCGGACATCGATCTCGCGCAGGCGGCGCAGAAGAAGCTCGCGCTGAACGCGAAGAAATACCCGGTGGAGAAAGCGCGGGGCGGGCAACGAAATACGACAAGCTTTGAGTCAAGGTCAAAAGCATGAGACGCAAAGGACGCGAAGGACACGCAAAGGAAGGCATAACAATAAATTCGATGCCGGGCAATTAATCGGTTCTTGAATAAGAGTCGCCGCCCACCGTTCCGCTTCGGGATCATTTTTATTTTTGTATCTCGTTTTCGTTTTCGATTTCCTTCGCGATCCTTTGTGTCCTTCGCGTCTATGCTTTTAAACGATTTTCTAAGCTTAGAGCAAGCATGCTCTCCTACCGCCACCTCTTCCACGCCGGCAATTTCGCCGACGTCTTCAAGCACGCGCTGCTCACGCGGCTGCTCGTCGCGCTCGCGCAAAAGGACAAGCCCTACTTCTATCTCGACACCCACGCCGGCATCGGCCGCTACGACCTCACCCACGCCTGGGCGCAGAAGGTGCGCGAATACGAGAACGGCATCGCCCGCCTGTGGGACCGCAAGGACATCCCCGCGGCGCTCGCGCCGTACCTCGACGCGGTGAAGGCGGAAAACCCCGACCACAAGCTGCGGTTCTATCCCGGCTCGCCGCGCATCGCGCGCGGGCTCATGCGCCCCGGCGACCGCATGGTGCTGACCGAGCTCAACAAGACCGATTTTGCCGACCTCTGCAAGTGGATGGGACGCGAGCAGCAGACGGTGATCCAGCTGCTCGACGGCTACCAGGCGCTGAAAGCGTACCTGCCGCCGAAAGAGCGGCGCGGGCTGGTGCTGATCGATTCCTCGTTCGACCGCGCGAAGGAATTCGCGCGCATCGCCACGGCGCTGAAGGAAGCGCACGAGCGCTGGGCGACCGGCACGTATGCGATCTGGTATCCGCTGATGGCGCATGGCGCCATGCTCGGCTTCGCGCGCGACGTGGAGAAGACCGGCATCCGCAAGATCCTGCGGCTGGAGTTTTCGATCATGGCGGAGAATTCGCCGGTGATTCCCGGCTGCGGCATGCTGGTGGTGAACCCGCCGTGGCAGTTCAAGGACGAAGCGCAGCCGCTGCTGGATTGGCTGTGGCGCGCGCTGTCGGTCGACGGCGCGGGCGGGGTGAAGGTGGATTGGCTGGTGCGGGAGTGATGTTTAAGTTCAAAAGCATTAACGCAATGGACGCGAAGGATCGCAAAGGTTCGCTAAGGAAATACAGAAATAATATTTATCGAAAACCGGAATTCGGGGAAATAGAAATGCCGGCTGCTACGGGAGTAAACAACGAGGTCAAAAGCATGAAGCAATGACGCAAAGGTTCGCGAAGGAAAAGCTAAAAATATCGAGGACCAGATAGACGGAGGGGTTAAATGCCGTTGACGATGCGTTTAATCCCGTCCCGCAGGTGAAGGGCATGGAAGTTCAGCAACAGGCCGATCTTGTATCCGCCGAGTTTCAGGTAACTGAGCAGTTGTGCATGATGTAACGGCAGAAGTTTTTCAATAGCCTTTACTTCAACCACGACCTTGCTCTCGACCAGTCAGACTATGCAGGAGTCGCGACCCCATCGTAACGGACGGCTATCGGCACCTGCTTGCTGACGTTTATGCCGCGTTTCGACAGTTCGTAGTCCAGGCAGACTTCGTAGGCACTTTCCAGCAGGCCCGGCCCCAGCGCAGTATGAACCTTCATCGCTGAATCGAGCACCTGCCTTGCTGCAGCTTCTTCGTCCATGCTGCCTTCCTGATTGACGCCACAGGTCCACTAACGCACAACGCAGCGGCGGTTACAGGTTATCGGTTTGTTAATTGCCGGTTCTTATTAAATTTCGGTCTTGTCTTCCTTTGCGAACCTTCGCGTCCTTCGCGTTCATGCTTTTTTGTCCTGGATTCCACCAGGCATCCGCATAACCGCACAGCGTCGTATTATCCAGTTCCGGTCCTTTGATAAATCCTGGCCTTCCTTTGCGATCCTTCGCGTCCTTTGCGTTCATGCTTTTTGTCCCGGATTTCAGCCGGCGTTCGCATAACCGCACAGAGCCGCTAATTATCCAGACCAGAACTTTGATAAGCCCTGCCCTGGCTACCCTTTGCGTTACTTCGCGAACCTTTGCGCCCTTTGCGTTAATGCTCTTTTTGATTTTCTCACCGCATCGCATTCCAGATCTTGTCCAGCCGCTTGTAGGACACCGGGTACGGCGTCTTCAGCTCCTGCGCGAACAGCGACACCCGCAGCTCTTCGAGCTGCCAGCGGAATTCCTCCAGCCGCGGATCCACCGCGCCCGCCTTCCTCTGCTTGTCCAGTCTTTCCTCGTAACGCTTCCACAGCTCGGCGATGCTTTGCGCGTGCTTCGCGTCGCGCGCGGGATCGCGCGCATATTTTTCGAGCCGCAGCGCCAGCGCCTTCAGATAGCGCGGCAGATGCGCGAGCTGCTCCCACGGCGTCGCGCTGATAAAGCCCTTGCAGACGAGCCGCGCGAGTTGCGCGCGCACGTCGGCCGCGACGCGCGCGAGCGCCCCGCCGCTGCCGCCGAGCTTCAGCGACACGCTGTGATATTCGGCGGCGATCGCGACGAACAGCCGGCACGCCGCCTCGCTCACCGCCGGCAGGCGCGTGCGCGCGCGCTTCACCTGGACCTCGAATTCCTGCTGCGTGCGCGGCAGCGCGTCCTCGCCGATGAACGCGCGGTCGGTGATCGCGGCGATCAGGTCCCCGCGCAAATCGTCCGCGTTCGCGACGGCGCGCAGCTGCAGCGCCGCCTGCTCGAAGCCGCGCAGGCCCTTTTCGAGCTGCTTCATCTGCTCCTTGAGCATGAGGCGCATCAGGCGCGTGACGCCGGCGCGCATCGCCGCCTCGGCGGTCTGCGGCACGTCGAACAGGCGGATCGCGACGCTGTCGCCCTCGTCCACCAGCGCCGGGTAGCCGGTCAGCCGGTGGCCGCCGCGGTCGAACGCAATTTCCCGCGGCAGGTCGCCGAAGTCCCAGGTGCGGATGTTGTCGCGCTCGATGCCGGGCTCGGCTTTGCCGAACGTGAGCTGCGCCGCCTGGCTCAAGCTGCGCCTTCAGCGCGGCGAGATCGCGCCCGCCCGCCAGTTCGCGCCCGGCGTCGTCGACGACGCGGAAATTCATCCTGAGATGCGGCGGGTAGTCGATCGCCTCCAGCACCTCGGCCGCCACCGGCGCACCCACTGCGCGCTGCACGATACGCGCGCGAGCGCCGTCCGCAAGCGGTTCCCGTCCTCCCGCCTCCCGCCTCCCGCTTTTCGCATTCCGTCAGGAATGCCGGTCACCTGTTCCGGCACCGGCACCAGGTTTCTGCGGATCGTTTTCGGCAGCGCCTTGAACGCGAACGCAACCTTGTCGCGGATCAGTCCCGGCACCAGCCAGTCGAAGTCCGCCGCCTCGAGCTGGTTCAGCAGATGCAGCGGCACGGTCGCCGTCACGCCGTCGAGCGCGTGGCCGGGATCGAAACGGTACTTGAGCGCAAGTTCGGTGCCGGCCGCGGCGAGCGTTTCCGGGAACTGCGCTTCCGTGATATCGGAGGCCGCGTGCCGCATCAGGTAGTCGCGCGTCAGGTACAGCAGCTTCGGGTCCTTGCGCTTCGGCCTCGCGCCGCCATTTCTCGAACGCCGCGCCGTTGTGGATGCCCGGCGGGATCAGCGCATCGTAGAACTCGAAAATCACCTGCTCGTCGACCAGCACGTCGCGCCGCCGCGCCTTGTGCTCGAGTTCCTGCACTTCTTTAATAAGCCGTTGATTGTGTTCATAAAACGTCGAGCGCGTCAGGTAGTCGCCGGCGGCGAGCGCGCGGCGGATGAAAATTTCGCGCGCTTCCTTCGGGTCGATCGGGCCGTAGTGCACGCGGCGCTTGGCGACGATGGTGAGGCCGTAGAGCGTGACGCGCTCGAACGCGACCACCATCGCGCGCTCCTTTTCCCAGTGCGGATCGAAGTAATGCTTTTTGACCAGCGCTTGCGCCACCGGCTCTATCCATTCCGGATCGATTTTCGCGACGCAGCGCGCGTAGAGCCGCGTGGTCTCGGTCAGTTCGGCGGCCATCACCCATTTGGGCTGCGCTTTGCGCAGCACCGAGCCGGGGAAGATCGCGAACTTGATCGCGCGCGCGCCGAGATACTCGCCCTCCTCGTTCTTGAAGCCGATGTTGCCGAGCAGCCCCGCGAGCAGCGCGCGGTGGATCTGCTCGAAGCTCGCCGGCGTCTCGTTGGCGAGCATGCCGAGCTCGCCCGTGTAGCGCGGCGAGCTGGCCGTGGATGTCGCGCCATTCGCGCATGCGCCGGTGCGACAGAAAGTTCGCGTGCAGCAGTTCCGCGAGCTTGCGGTTCGACTTCTTGTGCTTCAGCGCCTCCTCGAAGAACGCCCACAGCTTGAGATAGGCGAGGAAGTCCGAGCGCTCGTCCTGGAAAGCCTGGTGCGCGCGGTCGGCGGCCTCGGCGCGCTCGAACGGCCGCTCGCGCGGGTCCTGCACCGTCAGCGCGGAAGCGATGATCAGCACCTCGGTGAGACAGTTCTCCTGTTTCGCGGCGACGATCATGCGCGCGATGCGCGGGTCGATCGGGAATTTCGCGAGCTGCCAGCCGACCGGCGTCAGCTGGTTGTTTTCGTCGACCGCGCCGAGCTCGGCCAGCAGCTGGTAGCCGTCGGCGATCATGCGCGGGGTCGGCGGCTCGAGAAACGGAAAGTCCTCGATCTCGCCGATCCTCAGCGACTTCATGCGCAGGATCACCGCCGCCAGCGACGAGCGCAGGATCTCGGGTCGGTGAACTCGGGCCGCGCCGCGTAATCCTCTTCCGCGTAAAGCCGGATGCACACGCCCGCCGCCACCCGCCCGCAGCGGCCGGCGCGCTGGTTGGCGGAGGCGCGCGAGATTTTCTCGACCTGCAGCTGCTCGACCTTGTTGCGGTAGCTGTAGCGGTTCATGCGCGCGAGCCCGGTGTCGATCACGTAATGGATGCCGGGCACGGTGAGCGAGGTTTCGGCGACGTTGGTGGCGAGCACGATGCGGCGCGCGCCGCCGGGCTGGAACACGCGCTCCTGCTCCTCGAACGACAGCCGCGCATAGAGCGGCAGGATTTCGGTGCCCGGCGGATGGTGCTTGCGCAGGAGCTCGGCGGTGTCGCGGATCTCGCGCTCGCCGGGCAGGAACACCAGGATGTCGCCGCCCGCGCGCTCGCGCGCGAGCTCGTCCGCGGCGTCGAGGATCGCCTGCTCCATGTCCTGTTCCTGCTCGTCGTCGTCACTGGCGGCGAGCGGCCGGTAGCGCATCTCCACCGGATACAGTGCGGCCCGAGACTTCGATCACCGGCGCGTCGTCGAAGTGCTGCGAGAAGCGCTCGGCGTCGATGGTGGCCGAGGTGACGATCAGCTTGAGATCGGGACGCTGCGGCAGGATGCGCTTCACATAGCCCGAGCAGGAAATCGATGTTGAGGCTGCGCTCGTGCGCCTCGTCGATGATCAGCGTGTCGTAGGCGTTCAGCAGCCGGTCGCCCTGGGTTTCGGCGAGCAGGATGCCGTCGGTCATGAGCTTGATGTAGGTGTTGGCCGACAGCTTGTCGGCGAAGCGCACCTTGAAGCCGACGGCGTGGCCGAGCGGGGATTTCAGTTCCTGGGCGATGCGCGCGGCGACGGTGCGCGCGGCGATGCGCCGCGGCTGCGTGTGGCCGATCAGGCCGGCGACGCCGCGCTTCAGCTCGAGGCAGATCTTGGGCAGCTGCGTGGTCTTGCCCGAGCCGGTCTCGCCGCAGACGATGACGACCTGGTTGGCGGCGATGGCGCGCGCGATCTCCTCGCGCCGGGCGACGACCGGCAGGTCTTCGGGGTAAGTCGGCTGCGGCAGATTGCGCAGGCGCTGTTCGGGGTCAATTTTCAATGAAAGATCTTAAAAACCTAGAGCATTAACGCAAAGGGCGCAAAGGTTACTGATATATAAGTTCACAAAAAGCATTGACGCAAAGGACGCAACAGCGTTCGCGAAGTAATGCAAAGTAAACCAAGAACGGCAATTTCCGGAAATATTGCAATAACGATTATGAATGCGAGGTTTTAATTATCATTTGCCCTTGTTTTTCCTTTGCGAACCTTTGCGGTCCTTCGCGCCCTTTGCGTTCAGGCTTTTTTTGATCTTGGGCTTTTGCGTTAGGTCAAAGCTTTCCCGGAAATTCCGGAATATCAACCCGGATCGGCGTATCATATTTGCGAGTCTCGCCGCGCGCGGCTCCGCCGCCGCGGACAGGCCGCAATGATAGAGTGATCCCTTGAAGAAGCCAACCACCGATACGCCCCCCGCCGAGTGGCAGGCCGGCTTCGCGCAGTGGACCGACGAGATGGCCCGGCTCCACCGCTCGGTCGACCCGTTCGGCATCGGCGCCTCGATGAACAAAGTCACCGGGGGCTGGGTCACGCATCCCGCCGAGCTGTCGGCGGCGCTAGCCGATCTCGCGCGCGATCTGCAGGAGTTGCAGCTCCACGCCTGGCAAACCGTGACCGGGCTGCAGCCGCGGCCGTGTCACACGGCGGCAGCCGACGACGCGCGCTTCGCCGATCCCGCGTGGTCCGAATTGCCGGCGCTCTCGATCCTGAAGCAGTTCTACCTGCTCTACACCCGCTGGTCGCAGGAGGCGCTGTTCGAGACGCCGGGGGTTCCGGCCAAAGACCGCCGCCGCGCGACGTTCTGGGCACGCCAGTGGCTGAACGCGGTTGCGCCGACCAATTATTTTTTCACCAATCCCGTCGCCGTCCGCAGATTCTGGGAGACCGGCGGGCAAAGCATTGCGGCCGGACTCAAGCTGTGGCTCGAGGACCTGCGCAACGGCGACGTGCGGATGGTCGACCGTTCGGCGTTCAAGGTCGGCAAGAATCTCGCCACCACGCCGGGCGCGGTGGTCTACCGCAACGAACTGATGGAGCTCATCCAGTACGCGCCAACGACCGCCGAGGTGCACACGGTGCCGCTGGTCATCATCCCGCCCTGGATCAACAAGTATTACATCCTCGATCTCAACGAAAAAAAGAGCCTGCTGCGCTACCTGGTGAACCAGGGCTTCACGGTGTTCGTCGTGAGCTGGAAAAACCCGACCGCGCGCGATGCCGACACGACGTTCGACGACTACCTGATGAAGGGACTGCGCCAGGCCATCGACGTCGCGCGCAGCATTTGCGGCACCTCCCACGCGCACGCGGCAGGCTACTGCATCGGCGGCACCGCGCTCGCGGCGCTGATGGCGTGGTTCAACCGCGAATATCCCAACGCCGGGCAGGTTCCGGTCCCGCACTGGACGCTGCTCACCACGCTGATCGACTTCTCGCGCCCCGGCGGCATCGAGGTGTTCATCAACGAAGAGACCATCGACACGCTCGAGGAAACGATGGCGCACCAGGGTTACCTCGACGGCCACGACATGGGGCGCGCGTTCCGCATGCTGCGTTCGAACAGCCTGATCTGGCACTATTTCGTGCACAACTACCTCTACGGCGAGACGCCGCCGCCGTTCGACGTGCTGTACTGGAACACCGACATGACGCGCATGCCGCACACGATGCACAGCTACTACCTGCGCGAGTTTTACCTGAACAACAAGCTCGACAAAAAGGACGCGCTGGAGCTGGCCGGCCACCGCATCGATCTCGGCCGGATCCGCCAGCCGCTGTATGCGGTGGGCTGCGAGGAGGACCACATCGCGCCGTGGAAAGCGACGTTCAAGATCGCGGGCAAGATCGACGCCCCGGTGCGCTACACGCTGTCGAGCTCGGGCCACATCCTCGGCATCATCAATCCGCCGGTGAAACCGCCCAAGCGCAGCTACTGGAGCGGCGAAACCAACTCAGCGCCGCCGGAGGAATGGCACAAACAGCAGCACAAGGTCGAGGGCAGCTGGTGGGACAACTGGGCGGGATGGCTCGGCAGGCACTGCGGCCCGAAAGTCGCGGCGCGCGCGCCCGGCAGCAAAAAATACCCGGTGCTCGGTCCCGCGCCGGGGAGTTATGTGCACGAGATCTAGTTCAAAAGCATTAACGCAAAGGTCCGCGAAGGTGCGCAAAGGAAAGCCGGGGCAGGACTTATCAAAGATCCGGCTTAGATAATTTGCGGCTCTGTATGGATATTCGGACGCAGCTAACGGCACAGAACAAAAAAATCTTGGACGCGAAGGACGCGAAGTAACGCGAAGGAAAATCAAATAAAAGATAGCGACAACCCGACATTTCCTTTGATCGGTGTTACTGATTCGATGATTCTCGATTTGAATTCATGATCTTGCATTCCTTTGCGAACCTTCGCGTCCTTCGCGTTCATGCTCTTTTTAATTTTGCGTCCTTCGCGTTAATGCTTTTGACGGGGCGTTAGCGGGACTCACCACACCGGCTGCTTGCCGGCCACCACTTCCCGCCACAGTAAGTTGATGCCTGCGAGGTTGTCGCGCACCACCGCCGCGACGCGCGGCTCGACCGCGCCGAGCGCACGCACCTCCGTCAGGCGCACCTTCACCTCCGCGATCTGCGGCTGATCGACCGGGTGGCCGATGGCGCTCACCAGCAGGCATTGCGCCTCGGTGATCTCCGCAATCTCGGCGACGAGCTGGTGCGTGATCCGCCCCGCAACCAGGTGATAGAGCTTGCCGACGTGGCTCACCGGGTTTTTGCCCGCCGCCGCCTCCATGCTCATCGGGCGGCACGGCGTGATCAGGCCGTTGACGCGGTTGCCGCGCCCCACCTCGCCGTCGTCGCCGGCCTCGGCCGAGGTGCCGGTGACGGTGAGGTAGACGCTGTCCTCGGTGTCGCCGTCGGCGGCATTGACCATCACGTCGACCGGCGCCTTGCTGATCGTGCGCGCCGCATCGAGCGCGAGCGCCCGCACCCGCGCCTTGTGCGCCTGGTACGCGGCCATGTCCCTCACCTCTGCCGCGATGAAGGCGCAGGCGACGGTGAGATGGAACGTCTCGCCGGTGCGCACCCCCATCACCTTGATGTCCTCGCCGATGGCGGGACAGGCGCTGCGCGCCGCGGCCGAATTCAGGTGGCGCTCGACGCGCAGCACCATGCGTCTCGAGCGCATCGAGCGGCGCATAGCCGACGCCGCAGGACGTGTCGTTGGCGAGCACGACGCCGCTTTCGCGCTGGCGCAGGAACAGGTCGACGAGCGCGGCGGAACTGGGCCGCAGCAGGCAATGGATGCGGACATGGCGCTCGGCGTCGAGCGCCCGCAGGTTGTTTTTCAGCCAGCGCCGCGTCGACTCGACCGCGATTTCCTCGAGCGGCACCTCGATGCCGCGGAATTCGCGCGTCGCGCGTCCGGCGAGAAACAGTTCGATCGGCTGCAGCACCTCGCCGCCGCCGAAGCCGGCGCGCGCCGCGCCGCCCCACAGCAGTGCCTTGTCGACGTTGTGATGCAGGATGAGGCCGCAGCGCTCGAGGTAGAACTTCGACAGCGCGATGCTGAGTTCCTCCGCCAGCGCATCGCAGATGGTGTCCGGATGGCCGGTGCCCTTGCGCTCCACGATTTCCACCGGCCGGGCTGCGACCGGCGCGGAGGTAAGCGGCGTGACCATGACCTTCATGGAGGGAATTGCCTTTTACAAGCGGCTAAGGCCGGCGCCAACCGGCGTTAGTGGCGCGGAAAGAGGTTCAAATTTTAACGTCGGGGTTCAGGCTGTAGACGCCGGTGATGCTGGCCTGGCCCAGCACATGACCCTTGATCGCGGCAAGCACGTCTGCGCCCCTGAACCTGCCGCTCACCGGACAACCCGGCACATCGAGCGCGTAAAGCGTGAACACGTAATGATGCGGGATGGTGTCGTTCCACGGCGGGCACGGGCCGTCGTAGCCGAAATAATCGCCGGACATGTCCTTGTCGCCGCCGAACCATGCGCTGTAATCGTTGATGCCCTGGCGGGTGCCGCGCGGGCCGGAAGGTCCGCCCTTGCCGCGCGTGGTGACGCCGTCGGAAAATTCACCGGCCTTGAGCGACGCGGATTTGGGATCGAGATCCACCAGCAGCCAGTGATAGAAATCGATCCGCGGCAACGACGCCGGAACGCTGCGCCCCTCCTGGTTGACGTCGTCGGGCCGGGACGGCACATCGGGGTCGTGGCAGATCAGAGCGAGCGATAGCGTGCCGGCCGGCAGATCGCTCCACGACAATTCGGGATTGCGGTTCTTGGACAGCGTGACATGGGTTTTCGGATCGGGCGCGCAGAAGGCGAATTCCGCCGGGATGCGCTGGTTGTTGCCGAAACTCGTGCTCGTCAGTTTCATGGTCGTGCTCCTGTGCCGGCTTAGAGCCCGTAACAAAATGAATTAGCCACGGAGATCACAGAGAACACAGAGGAAAAACCGGCAACGGGACCTGTTTCGTATCCGGTTGTTTTAAATAAGTGTTTTGATTCTCTCCGTGCACCCGGTATTGAAAAGAAAACTCTGTGCTCTCTGTGGCTTCGTCTGTCCTGGTCTTCTTGAAATGCGCTCTTAGGGAAATTATACCGCGCCGGCGCTATGGTCCGGCGCCGGAAACGGCGGCCGGCGCAAGCAGGCTGTCCAGCCTGCGGGTTCGTTCCTGTTTGTCCAGCCCGGCAAGCTCCCTGACCGCGGCGTAAAACCGCGGCAAATCCCGGCCCTCCCTTTCGAGCAAGGCCTGGAATTCCGGCACCATCTGGGTATAGATCGTGACTGAGGCAATCTGCGCGTTGTTGGGCCGTTGCGCGAACCACCGGTCGTAGCCTCCGAATCCGTTCCAGCCCGCCTTGAGTTTGCCGTAATCCCGGGTCATCGCGTCGAACAGCTCCCGCTTGCGTTCGCGCATCTCCTGCGGCGCCAGCCCGCTGGCATAGAGCGCGTCGAGCCGCTCGCGATAATCCTGGACGAGCCGGATAAAACCCTCGCGGTACTGGCGCATGCGCTCGTAGGTGGCTTTGTCGTGTGCGCCGCCATAACGCTCGAGCCAGCGCCTGACGCCCTCGCGCTCGACCGTGACCGCGAAGGACTCGTTGAACACGGAATCGTCGCGCACATAAACCACCTGGTGGGCGAGTTCATGGAAAATCAGCTGCGCCAACCGGGCATCGGGATAGTGAATGAAGGTATTGAGCACCGGGTCGTCGAAATAGCCAAGCGTCGAGTAAGCCGGCACGCCGTCCACGTACACGTCGTCACCCCCTGCAGCGAGATCGGCAGAGAAACGATCGGCCTCGGCTTTGTCGAAATAGCCGCGATAGCCGACGCAGCCCGCAACGGGAAAGCACCACCGCACCGGTTTGGTGGAAAACTCCGGCGCCGCAAACACGTTCCATACCACGAACGGCCGCCCGAGATCGGCATAGCGCCGGTAGCTCGCGTTGTCCGGCAGTCCCAGCTCGCGGCTTGCGAATTCGCGGATGCGCTGCACGCCTTCGAGTTTTTCCCGGAGTGCGGCCGGCGTCGCCGGGTCGGCGATGACGTCGCCGATCGGACGCTCGCGGTTCCAGACGTCGAACTGCCCGTCCATCGACTGCATGTAATAGCCGAGATCGGCGCAGCCGGCGAGCGTCAGCAGCATCGCGACGGCGATGATACGGAGAGCGGATTTCATCTATTTATCGACCATTCATCACCGCCCTTGTTCCCTCATCAAGTGAAACGCATCCTTCAGGGCTCTCATCCGTGTTGTTCCCATTCCCGGATTTTTGAACCGCTAGGACGATCAAAAGCATGAACGCAAAGGACGCGAAGGTCCGCGAAGGTTCGCAAAGGTAACCCGATCAAAAACCGCAAAGCAGAGACACGAAGGACACAAAGGACACAGAGGAAAAACAAAATTAAATTAACCTCTCACGACTCACGATTGACGATTCACGATTTACGAATCACTCAATCACTTAATTCCCATTACTCATCCCCATTCCCCGCTTTCCCTCATCCCTCATCCTTCATCCCTAGTCCCTAGTCTCTTTTGAACGCTCCGTGCTCCAGAAATTCGCAGATCTGCCGGGCGACGGCGGCCGAAACCAGCATTGCGGTATGGCTGACGTTGAGCACGATGTGATCGCTCGCGCCCGGCAGCCGGGTCTCGGCCACGCTGACCACGCTGTCGTTCGGGCGGGGCAGCGCCGGCACAATCAGCGTGCCGAGTCCGATATGGGCATCGCCGGCGATAACGCCGATCTCGTAGCGCCCGAGGCCTGACGGCGGAGCGCTTTCCAGCCACTCGGGAATGCTGTGGCCGAGGGCTTTCCGGCCTCCCGGCAGCCGCGCAAAGCGCTCCGCAGCGAAACTGCCGAGGATCGGCGGCCCGACAAGCACGATGCGCCCGATATCCAGGTCCGCCGCGCCCTCCAGCATCCTGAGTATCACCGGCCCGCCGAGGCTGTGGCCGACGAAATGCAATCGCGATGCGCCGCTGTCGAGGCAAATGTCGCGGCAGAATTGCGCCAGCCGCGCGGCGTTCTCGGTGAGCGTGAGTGCCATCGACGGATACGAGTAGCTCAGCGCCCGGTAGCCGCAGCGTTCGATGCGCCGCCGCACCAGCGTCATCACCACGCCGTGCATCCACAGGCCGTGCACCACAACCACCGTTTCCTGTTTGCTCATGGACTAGACGCCGCGGCCTTCGAAGCGCGTGACGGATTCCTCCTGCAGGTGGTCCACGTCGCCCCATGTCTCGCAATGCCAGCGTCCGCCGGCATAGCGGAAAATGTTGAGGCTCGCATTGAGCAACGGGACGGGGCGCGGCGCGGCGGGCGCGAGCGCATAGGCCGCGCGATACGCCGTATCGAGCACGAGTCCGTGCGTGACCACGGCCACCGTGCCGCCGGCATGGCGCTCGGCGATCTCGCGCAGGCAAGCGATGGTGCGCGCGCGAAACTGCTGCGCGCTCTCGCCGCCGGGCACGACGTAATCCGCATCGCGGCTCCTGAAACGCTCGTATTCGGCTGAATAGCGGGCCTGCAGTTCGTCTGACGTCAGTCCCTCGAACACGCCGAAATGACGCTCGCGCAGGCGCTCGTCGACGGTGATCGCGTGCCCGGTGACCTCGGCCACGCGGCATGCGGTCTGGTGCGCGCGCCCGAGATCGCTGCTGTAAAGCGTGTCGAATGCGATGCTCGCCAGCCGCCGGCCGAGCCGGCGCGCCTGGCGCTCGCCGACCTCGGTGAGCGGACTGTCCTGCTGGCCCTGCATGCGGCCCTGGCGGTTCCAGAGCGTCTCGCCGTGGCGTATGAGTATCAGTTGAGTCAAGCTACATCCCTTCAATAAAAGCATGAACGCAAAGGACACAAAGGTACGCAAAGGAACGCGAAGGAAAACAAGGAAAAATGAAATCCAATGTCTGTTTTCATTGTGTGGAACTCTTAACGGGTCTCGACAAGAGTTCTCGGTTATGTATTCCTTTGCGAACCTTCGCGTTACTTTGCGTCCTTTGCGTTAATGCTCTTTTTGATCTTGGCTTCCTGTGTCCTTTGCGTTTATGCTTTTAGCGTTTACACGGCATCGCCGCGCTCGCGCTTCAGGATTTCCATCGCCCCGGTGAGCGCCGCTTCGTAGCGCGCCTTCTCTTTCGCGATCGACTCGCCGGTCCAGTCGTAGAAGCCCTTCCCCGCCTTCATGCCGATGTGGCCCGCCTTGACGCGGTCGGCCATGGCGGGGCTCGGCGTCGCGCTGTTGCACAGGTCGGGATAGATGGTCGCAGCCGCGGCGCAATGCACGTCGAGGCCCGCGTGGTCGCGCTGCAGCAGCGGTCCGGCGGCGATGTAACGGAAACCGAAGCCGTAGCGCACGGCATTGTCGACGTCTTCCGGCGTCGCGATGCCGCGCTCGACCAGCGACAACGCCTCGCGCGACAGCGCGTGCTGCATGCGGTTGGCGAGAAAGCCCGGAATGTCGAGATTGACGCGCACCGGCACCTTGCCGACGCTCTTGAGAATCGCGCTGACGCGGTCCGCCACCGCCACGTCGGTGTGTTTCGAGCGCACCACTTCGACCGCCGGCACCAGGTGCGCGGGCATGAAGTAATGCGTGCCGACCATGCGGTTCTGCGTCTTGAGGCCGGCGCCGATGTGGCCGATGGGAATCGCCGAAGAGTTGCTGCACAGCGGCGCGTCGGCGCGGGCGAGCCGCTCGAGTTCCGCGAACAGTTGCTGCTTGACGTCGAGACGCTCGGGCGCCGCTTCGATCACGATGTCGATTTTCGCCCACGGCAGCGTGGCCAGCCCGTCATGCAGCGGGAAATCCGTCTCCCGGTACGGCTTGCCCAGCTTGCGCATCGCGGCTTCGATCCGGGCGGGCAGCGTCTCGCGCATGCGGTCCTGCGGGTTCACGATATGGGCGGTCCAGCCGCAGGCGGCGAAGCTCGCGGCGATGTCCGCGCCCATGGTACCGCCGCCGATGACGGCGATGGTGTCTCCTGTTTCGGGCATTTCCTGACTCCGGGAAAGGGTGAACTGGCGAAGCGATATTCTAACCGCTTCCGTTATACTGCCGGGTCCACAACGACAATTTCCGGCAATGCCCAGTCTCGTCATCCTCGTGTTCGCGCCGCTGATCGTGGTGCTCGCCTACATCATTTTCGGCATCGCGGGTTTCGGCTCGACGCTGGTCTCGATCCCGCTGCTCGCGCACCTCTATCCGCTCAAATTCGTGCTGCCGGTGGTGGTCGTGCTCGATTGCGTGGGCGCATTCAGCATGGGCATCAAGCTGCGGGCGGACGTGAACACGCGCGAACTCGTGCCGCTGCTGCCGTTCATGGTGGCCGGCATGGTCGCCGGCGTTTTCCTGCTGATTCACCTGCCCGGCAACATCCTGCTCGCCTGCCTGGGCCTGTTCGCGCTGTTCTACGGCACGCTCTATGCGCTGAAGCGCGATTCGGGGATCCGCGTCGCGCGCTGGGCGACCGCGCCGATCGGGCTGGCGGCGGGCATCAGCTCCGCGCTGTTCGGCGTCGGCGGGCCGATTTACGTGATGTATCTGGCGGGACGCGGCTCGACGCCGGATCAGGTCCGCGCCACGGTGCCGGTGATCTTCATGTTCACCACCATAGGACGCACCGCGCTGTATGCCGTGGCCGGTCTGTTTTCCTGGGACGTGCTGCTGACCGCCGCATGCCTGTTGCCGGTGATGTTTTTAGGACTGTACCTCGGGCACCGGCTGCATCTGAACCTGCCGCGCGACACGGTGGTGCGGATCATCGGGGGGCTGCTGATCGCGAGCGGGTTTTCGCTGCTGCTGCGGGCGCTGTCGGTTTAAAAGTTCAACAGCATAAACGCGAAGGACGCAAAGGACACAGAGGACACGCAAAGGAATAACGGATCAATATATGACGGTCGTGTTCTGAATGGATAACCAGACATCTTGCGATCGGCGCCGGATCTGCAAAGAACGCGGTTTATTTAATTTTCCCTGTGTTTCTTGTCTCGTTCCTCTGTGATCCTTTGTGTCCTTTGTGTCATCGCTTTTTTGTTCTTCGACTCTTAACTAACGGCCAAGGAAAGCCGCGATGCGGCGCACGCCCTCCGCGAGCTCCGCGACGGGCCGCGTGTAGGCGAAGCGCACGTGGCGCTCCGGCGCATTCGCGCCGAAATCGATGCCGGGCGTGATCGCCACGCCCGCCTTCTCCAGCAGGTCGTGCGCGAAGGCGAAGCTGTCCGGGGCCAGCGAGCCGCAGCCGGCGTAGATGTAGAACGCGCCTTCCGGCGTGTGCGGGATGTCGAAGCCGAGCTGGCGCAGCGCCGGCACCAGGTAATCGCGCCGCGCCCGGAATTCATCGCGGCGCGCTTCGAGTATCGCGAGCGTTTCCGGCGCGAACGCCGCGAGCGCCGCATATTGCGACGGCGTCGGCGCCGAGAGATAGATGTTCTGCGACAGCTTGTCGATGTCGCGCACGTATGCCTCGGGCGCCACCATCCAGCCCAGCCGCCACCCGGTCATCTGGAAGTACTTCGAGAAGCTGTTGATGACGAACACATTGTCCGACAGCGCCAGCGCGGTCGTGGCGACCCCGTCGTAGACCAGGCCGTGGTAGATCTCGTCGACGATCAGCGTGCCGCCGCGCCGCGCCGTGAATGCCGCCATCGCTTTCAGCTGTTCCGCCGCGATCAGCGTGCCGGTCGGGTTCGACGGCGAGGCGACCAGCGCCGCGACGGTGCGCTCGCCCCAATGCTGCTCGAGCAGCTCGGGGTTCAACTGGTAACGGCTGTCGGCGCCGACCGCGATGCCGACCGGATCGCCCTCCATCAGGCGCACGAAATGGCGGTTGCACGGATAGCCGGGATCGGCCAGCAGCACCTGGTCGCCGGGATCGACCAGCGCCGCGATCGCGAGCAGCAGCGCGCCCGAGGCGCCCGAAGTGACGATGATGCGGGAAGGAGCGACCGCGACGCCGTAGCGCGACTGGTAGAAACCGGCGATCGCCTCGCGCAGCTGCGGCAGGCCCAGCGCGGGCGTGTAGAACAGCTCGCCCTTCTGCAGCGCGCGGATGCCGGCGTCGCAGATCGGCTGCGGCGTCGGAAAGTCCGGCTCGCCGATTTCCATGTGCACGATGGAGCGGCCCTGCGCTTCGAGTTCGCGGGCGCGCGCCAGCAGCTCCATGACGTGGAACGGCTCGATGTCGCGCATGCGGCGCGCAAGGTGCAGTGTTTTATTGTTCATTATAAAACCCGCTTAAAAGCATTAACGCAAAGGACGCGAGGGTCCGCAAAGGTTCGCAAAGGAAAACCGGGCGGGACTTATCAAAAGGTCTGGTCCTGGATAATTAGCGGCTATGTCTGGCATCATCACAGCTGCCGACTCAACTCACAACGCCGAAAAATATTGATCCATTATTTTCCTTTGTTTTCCTTCGCGTTACTTTGCGATCCTTTGCGTCCTTCGCGTTCATGCTCTTTGTGAACTTATAAGCTTCTCAATGTTTTTCGCTCTTGAGGCTCAGCGGACCCGAGCCGATGCCGAGGATGATCAGCAGCGCGCCCATTATCGCGATGTTTTTCGTCAGGTGATGGAACTGGTTGAGCTGCTGCGCTTCGGGGTAGGTCCAGTAGGAATGGAAAAACAGCGTGGCGGGCACCATGAACACGAACAGCGCGAGCGCGCCCCAGCGCGCATACCAGCCGAAGAGGAGCATGAGTCCGCCGCCGAGCAGGATGATGATCGTCGGCACCAGCAGCACTTCCGCCATCGGTATGCCCTTCGAGTTCATCAGCGCCACGGTTTGCGGGAAATGAAAGATTTTCTCGTAAGCCGACTGCAAAAAAATGAACGACAGCAAAATGCGCCCGAGCAACGGCGCGTAGGTCTGCGATAACCTGCATAGTGCTTCCATGTCTCCCCCTTTGAAGTATGAACAACAATACGAGATGCCGATCGGCCGCTACTCCGGCCGGATTCCGGCAGCCTTGATCACCTGCGCCCACTTCGCAGTCTCCGCGCGAATGAAGGCCGTAAATTCTTCCGGCGAACTTCCCACCGCTTCGGCGCCGTCGGTCGAGAAGCGCTGCCGGATCTCGGGTAGCTGCAGCACGCGCACGATCTGGGCGTGGAGCCGGGTGACGATGGCGCGCGGCGTGCCGGCCGGCGCGAGCACGCCGTACCACTGCACCGCCTCGTAGCCCGGCACGCCGGCTTCGGCGATGGTCGGAATGTCCGGCGCGCCGGCCGCGCGCCTGGCGCTGGTGACCCCGAGCGCGCGCAGCCTGCCGGTCTTGATGTGGGGCAGCGCGCTCAGCATGTTGGGCATCATCAGCGGCACATGCCCCGCAACCAGGTCGACGACGCCCGGGCCCGAACCTTTGTACGGCACGTGCACCATTTTGAGTTTCGTCATCGACAGGAACAGCTCCATCGAAAGATGGGGACTGGTGCCGAGGCCGGCGGAGGCAAAGTTGAGCTGCCCCGGCCGCGCCTTCGCAAATGCAATCAGCTCCTTCACCGTCTTCACCGGCAGCGACGGATGCGCGACCAGCACATTGGGCAAGGCCACTGCCTGCGAGACCGGCGCGAAATCCCTGAGCGCGTCATACGGCACCTTCCTGTAAATGGCGGGATTGATCGCAAGCGTGCTGATGCCCATCAGCAGCGTATAGCCGTCCGGCGCGGCACGCGCGACGACCTCGCCGCCGATCATGGTCCCGGCGCCGGGACGGTTGTCGACGACCACCTGCTGCCCGAGATATTCGGAGAGCTTGGGCGCGATGATGCGCGCCGAAATGTCGGTGCCGCCGCCGGGGGAAGACGGCACGACCAGCCGCACCGGCCGCACCGGATAGTTCTGCGCCGCGGCCGTGACTGTGCCCGCTATGAACACTGCAAAGAGCATGACGATCCGGAATTCGAGATTCACCTTTGCCTCCTCAACAACTGCCATAAAAATGCACCCGCCATTGCCGTTCTTCACGACCTTTGCGAACCCTTGCGATCCTTTGCGTTCATGCTTTTCGATTTAAAGGTGAGAAAACAAAACCTTCCCGGCGACCGGCATCTTCGCCGCCAGGATCGCACCGCTGTAGGACTCGGTGATGAACAGCGTCCTGCGGTCGGCGCCGCCGTAAGCCATGTTCGTCATGCGGCTGCCTTTGGTTTTGCTCTGCACGCGGTAGAGCGGCTCGCCGATGCTGCTGAAGGTCCAGATGATACCCGGCCGCGCATGGGCGGCCGACAGGTTGCCGGCCTCGTCCATCGCCAGGCCGTCGGGGCCGTGAATGCCCGGCAGCTGCGCGAACACGCCGGCCTTCGACACGCCGCCGCCCGGCTTGAGCGGGCAATGCCACATGCAGTTGGCGCGCGTCATCGCGACATAGAGCACCTTGTCGTCCGGATCGAGCACGATGCCGTTGGGGCTGGGGCCGTTCGCGATCAGGCAGTCGAGACGCCCGTCCGCCGTATAGCGATAGACGCGCCCGGACGGATCGTGCACGCCGGTCTGTCCCTGGTCGGTGAAATAAAGATCGCCGTTTTTCGCGAAGGTGAGGTCGTTCACGCCCTTGAAGCTTTCGGAAAAACAATGGCTGAGCAGCGGCTCGACGCGTCCCGATTTCGGATCGAGCGCCATGATGCCGCGGCGGTAGTCGGCGATGAAAACGCGCCCGTCCCTGTGGATCGCGAGCCCGTTCGGCCAGCCGTCGTATTCGGCGGCGACGTCGAACTCGCCGCGCGGCGACATCCTGAGGATGCGGCCGTACGGGATGTCGACCATGTAGAGATTACCGTCGCGGTCGAATGCCGGCCCCTCGAGAAAGCAGTCGAGCCCGGAGCCCGGGTGATTGGCGTCGATCCAGCTCGAGGGATGCCCCTTCTTGCGCAACTTTGCAGGCACCGAGGCGAAAACCTCGGCCTCGATCAGCTGCGGCGGCTCGAAAAATCCCACTCTCCCCTCCTTGATATCTTGACAAAGCACGTCAAAAAGACACAAAGGACACAAAGGACGCGAGGAACCGCACAAGCAAAACGCAAAGATTATTGAAGACAACCAGAATTGCAGAAATCAGAACACCAAGCCCGTCAAAGCGTCATAGCACGTGTTTCTAAATTCTGATTTTATCCAGCTTTTACTTTCGCGTTACCTTTGCGGACCTTCGCGTCCTTCGCGTTAATGCTTTTTCGATTTTTCCAGCTCTCCAACGGGCGAACCGGGAAGGCTAGGTCAAAGCCGGATAAATGGCAAGTTATGCCGGACTGAACGGCTTTCGCCCGAAACATTTGCGCCGCCGCCCGCGCGCGACTACATTATCTGGTGAGCCGGGATGCGCAACGTCCCGCGGCAAACCCTTGCATTGCAGGAGAACAACATGGCCGTGACAATCAACGAAAGCACCATCGCCGCCGAGACCATCGCCGACAAAGTCAAACGCCAGCGCCTGCTCACCGATGCGCGCGTCAAAGGCACCAATATCCTGCTCGACCGCCTGACGCTGGCGCCGGGCGCCGCGCTGAAACTGACCGTGGCCGCGGGCAACCTCGCCTGGTTCCAGATGCTCGAGGGCGAGACCACGCTCGAGCACGCGCAGCGCAAAGAGCACCTGACCGATGCCCATATCGTGTTTCTGCCGCCGGGCTTCAAAGGCACGCTGCGCGACGCCGGCGGCCGCCGCGCTGCTTTACGCCGAAGTGCCCGACGCCGGCCGTTTCGATGCCGGCTTCGCGTCGAATCCGCCCGGGTTCCGCATCGTCGACTGGACGCGCGAGCCGGTGCTCGACTCCGAGCACGACGCGCGCAAGCGCATCTACGTCGTGACGCCCAAGCTGTTCGGCACGAAGGCGATCAAGGGCGAGATGATCATCTACCCGGCGGGCACCGAGGCCTCGAACCATCATCACGAAGGCGCCGAGCATTTCATGTACGTGCTGAAGGGCAGCGGCACCGCGTATGCCAACGAAAGCCCGTTCCCGGTGCAACAAGGGCGACCTGATCTACTACGACGACCGCGAGCGGCATTACCTCCGGAGCGAGCGGCGACGAAGACATGGTGTTCGTCGAGTTCTTCGTTCCCGGCGATATACAAGACCATCTGGGCGCCCGGCGCCGCGGTCTGCACGTGGCTGCCGTCGGGCCGCAGCATCCGCGGCGACAAACCCGTGCGCGAAATCAAGGCCCACAGTTCGGCGCTGGCCGAAAGCCCGCAGGACGTATAGAACGCCGCCCGGTCACGCGACCGGCTTGCCCCACGCGCCTTCGAAAAAGCGTTCGCCCAGCGGCTTGCGTCCGCGCGGCCGCAACTCCTTCGCTTTGGTTTCCTCGTCGAGGACATCGGGCTCGGCCTGGTAGCCGATTGCGATCATGGCCATCGGCGTGTATTCGGCGGGAATGCCGAACGCCGCGCGCGCCTTGTCCGCGTCGAAGCCGCCCATCTGGTGCGCGATCAGGCCGAGCGCCACGGCCTGCAGCGCGATGGAAAGACTGGCCATGCCGGTGTCGTGCTGCGTCCAGCGGTTGGGTTTGCCGTTGTGCGCAAAAGCGCTGCCCGCGCATGACAACATCAACAGCGGCACGTTCTTCACCCACTTCTGATTGCTCTCGGACAGGCAGTCGAACGCCCGCTGCCAGCCCTGCGGGTCGCGGCTCCTGTCCCAGACCAGATAGCGCCACGGCTCGTCGCCGTTGCACGACGGCGCCCAGCGCCCCGCTTCGAGCAACGCCGCGATCTGCGCGCGGCTGACCGGCTTGCCGGCGTCGTAGGCACGCGGACTCCAGCGGTTCGCGAGAAGATCGTGAATCGGAACGCTGGTGACTGCTTTTCTTTCCTGCATGTGGATCTCCTTCGTTTTTCAATTGGACAAACTTGAGCGATTCAAAAGACAGGCTATGGACAGGATTTACAGGGTGAACAAGATTGGAACCCGGGAAAATCATGTAAATCCTGTAATCCTGTCTATTGTTTTTTGTTGGCATTTTGAAATGACATTCATGGCAGTATGCCGGCCAGCAAATGCGATGCCCGCGGCCGCTCGCCGCCGACGTGAAACGCATCGATCCGCTGCTGGACCTTGCGGTCGGCCACGGTGACCCGCTCGTGCTGGCGCAGGTGCTCGACCCACGACTCGGTCATGAAACATTCGACGAAGCGCGCCGAATCGGCGGCATCCTGGAACAGTTCCCAGAAAAAGGCACCGTCGCGCTGGCGTATGCGGCGCATGTCCTGCATGGCCGCGACGAAGTCCGCCGTCCGTGCCGGCTCGATCAGGTACTCGATGGTCACCATCACCGGGCCGCGCTCCGGCTCGGGTTCCGAGCTGACGAGCGGCGCCGGCCAGTGCATCGACGGCGCGAGATCGACCGCTTCCTGTGCGCCAAGCTTGAAGCGCCACGTGAGCGCGATGCCGGCGACGGCACCGGCCGCGGCTATGGTCAACGCCATGGGAATGCCGGCCACCGACGCGACGTGGCCCCACAGGGCGCTGCCGCCCGCCATCCCCGCCATGAACACCACCATGTATACCGCCAGCCCGCGCGCGCGCACCCACGCCGGCAGCGCGGTCTGGGCGGTGACCTGCAACGCGGAAAGCACGGTGAGCCACGCCGTGCCGGTCGCGAACATCGCCCCTCCCAGCACGTAGACATTGCGCACGTAGGCGAGCGTCAGCGCCGCGCCTGCATACACGAGCGTGGCGGCCGCCACCAGCACATGCCTGGAGAAACGCGCGCGCAGCCGCGGCAGGACCATGGCGCCGCTGACCGCGCCGACGCCGATGCACGCGAGCAGCACGCCGTAGACTTCCGAGCCGCGGCCGAGTTCGTGGCGCACGATCAGCGGGAACAGCGACCACGTCGCGCTCGCAAAAATGGAGAAGCCGCAAGTGCGCACCAGCACCGTCTGCAACGCGGGCGCGTTCCACACGAAACGCAGGCCGCTGCGAAAGGCGCCGACGAGGCCCTCGGAGGGCAACGCGCGCTTGGGCTGCTCGCGCTGCCACCAGATCAGAACGGCGATCACGCCGAGATAGGACAGCGCATTCAGCAGAAACACCGCCCACGAGCCGACCGCCGATACGATCACGCCCGCCACCGCCGGCCCGATCGCGCGCGACAGATTGATGCCGACGCTGTTCAGCACGATGGCCGGCTGCAGCTGCTCGCGCGGCACCAGCTCGGGCATGATCGACGACCATGCCGGCATCATCATCGCGGTGCCGATCCCCAGCGCAAAGGTGAAAACGAGCAGGGTCCAGGCGTTCGTGATCTGCAGCAGCGTCAGCACGCCGAGCGTCGCCGATACCGCCAGCATCCAGATCTGGACGGCGATCAGGTAGCGGCGGCGGTCGATGATATCGGCGAGCGCGCCCGCCGGCAGCACGAGCAGCACGAAAGGCAGCGTCGTCGCGGTCTGCACCAGCGCCACCATGATCGGCTCCGGCGCGAGCGTGGTCATCAGCCAGCCGGCGCCGACGTCCTGCATCCACGAGCCGATGTTGGAGACGACGGTCGCGATCCACAGATAGCGAAACAGCGGCCGCCCGAGCGGAGCCCAGGGCGACATGGCAGGAGAAGAATCGGGAGCGCGCTGATCGGACATGTCAATGGTACCACCGCGACCGGGCGCGGCGGGCGCGCTCAGGTTATCACACTAAGCGGTCGGCGCGGCCTGGGTTCAGCCGCTCTTGCGGTTGTCGAGGCTCAGCGGTCCGGCGCCGAAGGCCATCACGTACAGCATGCCGCCCATGATGGTGACGTTCTTCATGAAATGGATCATCTGGTTCTGCGCGTTCGCCGCATCCGCCGCCCAGAAATTGTGGAAGATGAGCGTTGTCGGGATGATGAACAGGAACATCGCAAGCGCGGCGAGGCGCGTCTTCCAGCCGAAGAGCAGCATCAGGCCGCCGCCCAGTTCGATGGCGATCGCAAACGGCAGCAACAGTTCCGGATGCGGCATGCCCATGCTCGCCATGTAGCCGGCGGTGCCGGAGAAACCGGTGACCTTGCCCCATCCCGAGATGATGAACATCAACGACAACAGGATTCTGCCGCCGAGCGGTCCGTATTGTTTCGTCAAGTTCGCAGAGCTTGTCCATAGTCCCCTCCTTCCTCAGTTATCCATGATTCATACACCGCCACTTCCCATCCGGCGGCGATCCAGGCTTCGATGCCGCCTTCGAGCGGGCGCACCCTTTTGAACCCCTTGTCCATCAACAGGCGGGCGACACGCGCCGCGCTCGCTTCGTTCGGTCAACTGCAATAGACGACCACGTCGCGGTCGGGCTCCACCGCAGCGAGATGCGCCTCGGGCGCCACCATGTCCACCGCGATCGCGCCGGGGATGTGCCGCGGATCCTGCCGGCGCGCGAGCGCCGAGCGCGCGTCGAGAATCACCGGCCGCTCGCCTTGCGTGATCAGCTGACGCAGCTCCTCGACGCCGATCCGCACCATGCGCAAAAACCGGATCAGCAGGTAGCGTTCGACGGCCTTGACGCCGAGATAGAACAGGATGGCCGCCGCGATCACCAGCAGCGCGTCGCTGCCCATGTCCTGGAGCCGCGTGAGCGCCCATTCGACTTCGGAGCTGAAAAACGCGCCCGCGGCAATCGACGCCCCCGCCCACAACAGCGCGCTGATGGCGCTGAACAGCACGAACCGCCCGAAACCCAGCTTCATGGTGCCGGCCAGGGGCGGCGCGACCGTGGAAAAGCCGGGGATGAATTTGGCCACCATCAGCGACGGCGCGCCCCAGCGCTCGAATATGTTCTCGGTCTGCTTGACGCAGGAATCGGGCTCGATCGCGATCCGGCACAAGGTGCGCAGAATGCGGTAGCCGTAACGCCGGCCCGCGATATACCACGGCACGTCGCCGAGCAGAGAAGCCACGATCGCGACCGCGATGAGCGGCGCCAGCGGGAGCTGACCGTGCGCCACGAACGCGCCCGCCACGACCAGCAGCGGCACCGCCGGCAGCGGCACGCCGGCCTGGGCCAGCAGCACGTTGGCGAAGACGAGCGCGAGGCCGTATTGTGCAAGCAGGCTCGACATTTCCATGTTTCAGTTTTCCCGGTGCGGATGCGGCACATCGCTGCTTTGGGCCGCGGTTCCGGCATTGTCGTTGCCGAACGCGAAGATGTCCATCGCCAGAATGCCGTAGGTCGTCGCGTCGTGAAGGTGCCGTGCCTGCAGCCGCGCGCCCGCCGCACCCATTGCGACAAACAGCGGCAACAGGTGTTCCTCCGTCGGGTGGGCGCGCGCACCGTGCGGCGCGAGTCGGCGGTAATCGAAGAGATTCTCCAGGCGCCCGGCATTGAGCTCCGCGCGCATCCATTCGCGAAACTCTCCGACGTAGGACTCGGGTGCCGCATCCACGGCATGCCGGCCGACCTCGTACAGATTATGCGTAAAGCTGCCCGAGCCGACGATCAGCACGCCTTCCGCGCGCAGCGTGCTCAATGCCTGTCCGAGACGGTAATGATAAGCGGGGCCCAGCCGCGACTGCAGCGAAAGCTGCGTCACCGGAACCGTCGCATCCGGATACATGAACAGCAGCGGCACCCACGCGCCGTGATCCAGCCCGCGCCCGGCATCGGATTCCGCAGCGATCCCGGCTTCATCCAACAGTGCGATGACCCTGCGCGCAAGTTGCGGCGCGCCGGGAGCGGGATAGCGGATCCGGTACAGCTCGTCCGGGAATCCGGAAAAATCGTAAATCAGCTTTTGCGCGGCGGCGGCGCCCACGCGCGGAACCGCCGTGTCCCAATGCGCCGAAATCACCAGTATTTCCCGCGGGCGCGGCAGCGCCGCAGCCAGACTCCGCAGTCTCGCCCCGGTCGCGCCGGGCTCCAGCGCCAGAGTCGGGGCGCCGTGCGAGACAAAGAGCGCGGGCAGGTTGCGCATTTGTCGCTTATCCGCGGCCGCGCTGGAGCTGCGCTGCGATGGTCGCAACATGCCGGCCCTGGAAGCGCGCGATCGCGAGTTCATTGGCCGAAGGCTGGCGCGAGCCGTCGCCGCCGGTGATGGTCGATGCGCCGTACGGGCTGCCGCCGCTGATCTCGCTGATCGTCATCTGGCGCTGTTCGGAGTACGGCACGCCCACGATCACCATGCCCTGGTGCAACAGCGTGGTGTGAAACGACAGAATGGTGCTCTCCTGCCCGCCGTGCTGGGTGGCGCTGCTGGTAAACACGCTGCCGACCTTGCCGATCAGCGCGCCTTTCATCCACAGGCCGCCGGTCTGGTCGAGAAAGTTGCGCATCTGCGCCGGCATGTTGCCGAAACGCGTCGGCGCGCCGAAGATGATCGCATCGGCTTCCGCCAGCTGGTCGGGACGCGCGAACGGCACTTTCGCAAACGGCGCACGCGCCGCTTTCGCGCCGCTTTTTTCGAGCACGTCGTCGGGCACGAGTTCCGGCACCTGCAGCAGCGTGACCTCGGTGTCCTTCACCTCGCGCGCGCCGGCGGCGATTTCCTCGGCCATTTTGTAGATGTGCCCATACATGCTGTAAAACACCACCTGAATTCTGGTCGTCATGATTTGCTCCTGAAAAATGAAATTGAATCCGCTATGCCAGATCGAACAGCAGCACTTCGGCGTTGTCGGCGCCGGCAAAAGTGATTCCGCTCTCGTCGCTGACTTTCATGCCGTCGCCGGCCTTCAGCGGCGTGCCGTTGACTTGCAGCGTGCCCAGCGCAACGTGCACATAGGCTTTGCGGCCCGGCGCAAGCTTGTGCGTCACCGCGTCGCTTTTATCCAGCAGCGTCGCGTAGAGATAAGCGTCCTGGTGGATGGTCACCGAGCCGTCGCGCCCGTCGGGCGACGCGATCAGCCGCAGGCGTCCTTTTTTGTCCGCGTCGGCGAAGCGCTTCTCTTCGTAACCCGGCTCGATACCGGTCACGCGGGGCTCGATCCAGATCTGCAGAAAATGCACCGCCTCGTCCGGCGAGTGATTGAATTCGCTGTGCCTGACGCCGCGGCCCGCGCTCATGCGCTGCGCATCGCCGCGCCGGATCACCGAGCCGTTGCCCATGCTGTCCTTGTGCTCGAGCGCGCCCTCGAGGATGTAGGTGATGATCTCCATGTCGCGGTGGCCGTGCGTGCCGAACCCCTGGCCCGGCTCGACCCGGTCCTCGTTGATCACGCGCAGCGCCCCGAAGCCCATCTCTTTCGGGTCGTGGTAATCGGCGAATGAGAACGTGTGATGGCTGTCGAGCCAGCCGTGGTTGGCATGGCCGCGTTGTTCGCTTTTGCGCAAGGTGAGCATCGCCCTCTCCTTCAAAGTTGATGAGTTCTACTGAACCCGTAAGTCGATAATATGGCGCGACTTACGCTATTAATAGAACAATTATTTGATACAAATAGACAGTTTTTATGAACATCTTTATTCATTAAAAACAGCCGCTTAGGCGTAGGACCGCCAGAATTGCGGATGGGACTGTCAGGACAGCTGAGCGCGCACCCGGCCCTGCGCGAAGAGTGGTGTTGGTGAAAACACCGGGGAAGACAGCGTTACTTTCGGGCGACGCCCGCCACCTGGTCGCCGGCGCCACCGTTCGAGCCGATGGTCGATGGCGGGGGTTCCCACCCACCGCCGAGCGCCTTGTAGAGCTGCACCAGGGAGGTCAACGTGTTCCGATAGACCTGCAGGCGCAACAGCTCCGCCGCGAACAGGGCGCTGTCGGCATCGATCACCTCGAAATACGAGGAGTAACCGGATCGGTAACGTTTCAGCACGCGTTCGTTGGCAGCGCGCAGCGCCGCGACCTGCTCGTCCTGGTTGCGCAGGGACTCGCTGAATCCCTGGCGGTCAGCCAGCGCGTCCGCCACTTCGCGAAATGCCTGCGCGACCGTCTGTTGGTACTGCAGCATCACCTGTTTCTCGCGCGCGGTATAAATGTCGACCTGGTAAACGTTGCGGTTGACGTCGATGATCGGTTGCAGCAAGGCCAGGCCGAACGTCCAGATTCTCGCCGGTCCGGTGAACAGGTCGGAGAGCGCGGCGCTTTGCGATCCCAGGCTTCCCGTCAGCGAAATGGTCGGAAACAGCGACGCCTTGACCGCCTTCAGGCGCGCATCCGCGCCGAGCAGATTGCTCTCCGCCTGGCGCAGATCGGGCCGCCGCTCGAGCAGCGATGCCGGCAGTCCCGCGGGCACTTCCGGCGGCAGCGGGAAATACTGCGCATCCGACACGGCCTCCCGCACGATGGGCGCGGGGTTTTCTCCCAGCAATATCTGCAGCTGGTTTTCGGTCTGGGCAACCTGGCTTTTCAGAAGGGGAACAGCAGCGCGCGCGGTCGCAAGACTGGCCTCGGCGCGATTGACGTCGAGCCCCGACACCACGCCGCGCTTGAACTGCGCGCGCGTCAGCTCGAGAAATTTCTCCCGCGTGGCGACGGTGCGCTGCGTGACAAAAAGCTGCTGATCGAGCGCGCGCAAATTGAAATAGGCGTTGGCCACACTGGCGATAACGGAAACCCTGACCGTATCGCGCGCAAACTCGGAGGCAAGCAGATCGGCCCTCGCCGCCTCGTTGATATTGGCGATGCGCCGCCACAAGTCGACTTCGTACGAAACGTCTATCCCGGCGTCGTAGGTCGTGCGCACCGGCGCGGCGCTCCCCGGCAGCGGATTCGGGCCCGACGGTCGAAACGCGGGAGCGGGTGGCGCTCCCGCCGGCCGACACCTGCGGTATCGAGCCAAAGCCGGCGACGCCGGCCTGCGCGCGGAATTCCTCGACGCGCGCCAGCGCGATCTGGACATCGTAGTTCTGCCGCAACGCGGTTTTGATCAGCTTCTCCAGCACCGGATCGCGATAGAGATCCCACCATGCCAGATCGGCGAGGGATTTGCTGTCGGCCGGCGCCGTCTCTCCCGCGAAACGCATCCGGAACCTTGACGTCGGGCCGTTTGTAGTCGGGGCCGAGCGAGCACGCGCCAAGCAGCAGCGCAATCCAGACGATAACAATGCTCCGCTTCACGCTCTAGCTCCCCTCGTTCCCCGCGCCCGCGGCGACGCCGGGCGCGCCCAGGCCGCCGGAGGACGGGTCGTGCCGGAACGGCCGCCTGCCCTCGCTGATGCGCTGGATCACGACATAAAACACGGGGATCACGAAAATCCCGATCATGGTGGCAAACAGCATGCCGGACACGACCGTCGTGCCGATCGACTGCCGGGCGCCGGCGCCGGCGCCGGTTGCAATCGCGAGCGGAAGGGTGCCCAGGATGAATGCGAACGACGTCATCAGGATCGGGCCGCAGCCGCAACCGCGCACCCTGCAACGCGCCGTCGACGATCGATGTTCCGCGTTCGTGGGCGAGCTTTGCGAACTCCACGATCAGAATCGCATTCTTCGCCGCGAGCCCGATCAGCATCACGAGCCCGACCTGCGCGTAGACGTTGTTGGCGAATTCGCGCAGCGCAAGCCCCGAGATGGCGCCGAACGCGCCGAACGGGATCACCAGCAGGATGGCCACCGGCATCGCCCAGCTTTCATACAGCGCCGCAAGCACCAGGAACACGAACAGCAGCGACAGCGCAAAAATATAACCGGTCTGCCCGCTGGTCTTCTTCTCCTGAAAGGTCGAACCGGTCCAGTCATAGTCATAACCCGCAGGCAGCGTCTTCGCGATTTCCTCCATGGCCTGCGCGGCCTGGCCTGAACTGTAGCCCGGCGCCGCGGCGCCGTTGATGCTGGCGGCACGGTACATGTTGTAGCGCTCGAAATACTCGGGGCCGTTGATGGTCTTGGCCGTGAGCACCGTGCTGAGCGGCACCATGTCGCCGCTGGCGCTGCGCACGTAATACCGCTTCACGTCCTCCGGATACGCGCGGGCCTGGCCCTCGGCCTGCGCCTGCACCCTGAAAGTGCGTCCGAACAGGTTGAAATCGTTCACGTAATAGCCGCCGAGAAACGTCTGCAGCGTGAAGAACACGTCGTTCAGCTGATGCCGAAGGTCTTGACCTTGTCGCGATCGACTTCGTATTCGATTTGCGGCACGCGGTCATCGTAGTTGGCAAACACGAAACCGAGTTCCGGCCGCTTGCGCGCCGCGGCGAGAAAACCCTGCAGTACCTGCGAAAACTGCTTGACGTCGCCGCCCGCGCGATCCTGCAGGACGAACTCGAAACCGCCGGCCGTGCCCAGCCCGCGGATCGGCGGCGGATTGAACACCAGCACGTTGGCGTCCTTGATCTGCCCGTTGAAGCGGCCCATCAGCGCGTGCAGGATCGCGCCGGCGGTTTGATCGCGGGCTCTTGCGCTTCGTCCCACGGCTTCATCCGGATGAACGCCGTCGCGTTGTAGGAAGTCGACAGCCCGGTCAGCAGATTGAAGCCCGAAATCGAGGCGACGCCATCGACGCCCTTTCTGCGCCTCGGCAATCGCGGTCAATTGATGCGACCGCCGCGTTGGTGCGCTCGAGCGATGCGCCGGGCGGCAACTGCACAAGGGCGAACATGTAGCCCTGATCCTCGTCGGGCACCAGTCCGGTCGGACGGGTCGCCAGTCAGACCGTAGAGCGCGCCGAGCAGCACGGCGAAAGTCAGCGCCACCAGCGCGGCATGGCGGATCAGCGTCGCCACCGACGCCGTATAGCGATTGGTGAACGACGCGAACACGTGATTGAACCAGTCGAAGAACCGGCCGACGACGCCGTGCGGCTTTTCATGCGCGGCCGGGCGCAACAACAGCGCGCACAGCGCGGGGGTCAGCGTCAGCGCGGCCACCGCCGACAGCATCACCGACGTCGCAAGCGTCAGCGCGAACTGTTTATACAGGTTCCCGGTCAGCCCGCCGAGGAACGCCACCGGAATGAATACCGCCGACAGCACCAGCATGATGGCCACGACCGGGCCGCCGACGTCGGCCATTGCCGCTTTGGTCGCATCGCGCGGCGACAACTGCTCGCTGTCCAGCCGGTGCTGCACCGCCTCGACCACCACGATCGCATCGTCGACCACGATCCCGATGGCCAGCACCAGCCCGAACAGCGTCAGCGTGTTGATCGTGAAGCCAAGCGCCGTAAATACGGCGAAGGTGCCGATCAGCGACACCGGCACCACCAGCATCGGGATCAGCGTCGCGCGCCAGCTTTGCAGGAACAAGAACACCACGATCAGCACCAGCACGACCGCTTCGAACAGCGTCTTCACCACCTCCTTCATCGACTCGGTGACGAACGGCGTCGTGCTGTAGGGCACCGAATAAACCATGCCGGGCGGGAACCGCTGCGCGAGCGTCGCCATCGTCTTGGTTACGCCCTTGGCGACATCGAGCGCATTGGCTTCGGGTTGCAGGAAAATGCCGATGAATACGCCCGGCAGGCCGTTTTCCTGCACGTTGATGGAGTAATCGGCGCCGCCGAGCTCGATGCGCGCCACGTCCTTCAACCGCACGATCTGGCCGTTGCCCGCGGCGCTGACGACGATGTTCTCGTATTGCGTCGCATTGGTGAGCCGGCCCTGGACCGTGACCGAATACTGCATCTGCGAGCCCTTCGGCGTCGGTGGCACGCCGATGCGTCCCGCGGGCGCGACGACGTTCTGCTCCTGAATCACCCGCTGCACATCGCCCGCCGTCACGCCCAGGCGCGCCATCTTGTCGGGATCGAGCCAGATCGCGCATGCTGTAATCGCGCGCGCCGAAAATCCGCACGAAACCGACTCCCGGTATGCGCGCCAGCGCATCCTGGATGTTGAGCAGCGCATAGTTGCTGAGGAACGTCGTGTCGAACCGCCGGTCGGGCGAAGTGAGCGCGAGCACGCTCAGGAAATCGGTCGACTGCTTGCGGATGGTGATGCCCTGCCGGATCACGTCCGGCGGGCAGCTGGCTTTGGGCGACCGCGACGCGGTTCTGCACGTCGACCGCCGCCGAGGTCCTGGTTGGCGCCGACATCGAAGGTGACGGTCAGGTTGTAGGTGCCGTCGTTGGCGCTCTTCGAATCCATGTAGATCATGTTCTTGCGCGCCGTTGACCTGCTGCTCGATCGGCGCCGCGATCGATTGCGCCACGACATTCGGCGTTGGCGCCCGGAAACGCCGTCGACACCTGCACCTGCGGCGGCACGATCTGCGGATATTGCGTGATCGGCAGCCCGATTGCGGCAACGCCGCCGGCGAGCGTGATGATCAGCGAGATGACCGTACGAGAAGACCGGGCGGTCGATGAAAAAATTAAACATGCTTAGTGCGCGCTCCCGGCAGGCGCGGGCTTGGCGGCGTCCTGCCTGGCGCCGCCGTTCGCTTCAGGCGTTGCGGCGACGGGCTTCACCGGTGCCCCGGCCGCACTTTCTGGATGCCCTCGACGATCACCATCTCGCCGGCCTTCAGGCCGCTCTCGACCACCCAGTCGTTGCCGACACGGGTCGTGGCCGTGATTTCCCGGTACGCGGCCTTGTTCTCCGCGTCGACGACATAAACCGAGCGTTTCCCCTGCAACTCCTGCACCGCCCGCTGCGGCATGCGGATGGCCTGCAGCGGTTCTCCAGGGACGGAAAAATCACGCGCACCAACTGTCCCGCCCGCAACAAGCGGTCCGGATTCGGCACCGAGCAGGCGAATTTGCACGGTGCCGCTTTTGGGATCCACCGCGGCATCGACGAAATTCAACTTGCCGCTGGATTTGTAGTCGCTGCCGTCCACCAGCTTCAGATGAAACGGCGGCAGCTTGCTCTTTTCCTCGCCGGGATTGTGCTTGAGTTCGCGCTGCAGTTCGAGCAGCTTCTGCTCGCTCAACGTAAAATTCACGTAGATCGGATCCGTCCGAATACAGCGTCGTCAGCAGCGTGGTCGAAGCATTGACCAGCCCGCCGGGCTTGATCAGCGCCTTGCTGATCACGCCGTCGCGCGGCGCGCGGATGGTGGCGTAATCGAGATTGAGTTCCGCCGTCCTGACCTGGGCTTTGGCCGCATCGACATTCGCCGCATCGGCGGCTTCCCTGGCGACGGCCGCATCGAGATCCTGCTGGCTGATCGCCTCATCGGCGAGCAGCGGGCGGACGCGCTCGAGGATCTGCTTCGAATTGAGATGCGCCGCCTGCACCTGCGCCAGCGCCGCTTTTGCCTGCGCCAGCGCCACGACGAACGGCTGCTGATCGATCACAAACAGCAGATCGCCTTTTTTCACCCGCCCGCCGTCTTCGAACGCCTGACGCTCGAGAATGCCGCTGACACGCGCGCGGATTTCGACCGTATCCACCGCCTCGGTTTGACCGACGTATTCCTCGTATACCGGGACCGCCTGCACCACCGTCTTGATCACGCCGACTTCCGGCGGCGGCGGCGCCTGGGGTCCGCTTTTGCCGGAGCATCCCGCGATAGCAAGCAAGGCCGCGGCGAACGCCAGCATTGACGCCGCACGCAGAGCAATCGTTGATTTATTTTGCATACCGTGCCTCAAACTGGTCTTCGCCCGGAACCAGGCAAAGGGTGTAATTTTAAATTTGTAGCGGCGGAAAAGATAGCGAATAATGACCATTCGTATCTGTCAGGAATTTTGAATATGCGACTGTCTCTCGATGCCCTGCTGGTACTCGATGCCATCGATCGCAAAGGCAGCTTCGCCGCGGCGGCCGACGAACTGCACCGGGTGCCGTCGGCGGTGACCTACACCGTGCAAAAACTCGAGGAAGATCTCGACGTGCTGCTGTTCGACCGCCGCGGCCACCGTGCCAAGCTCACCACGGCAGGCCGCGAACTTCTCGACGAAGGACGGAATCTGCTGCGCGCTGCCGGCGATCTGGAATCGCGCGTCAAACGCGTCGCCACCGGCTGGGAAGCGGAACTCAGGATCGCCTACGATGGCGTCATTCCGGCACGGGCGATACTCGAGCTTGCGGAAAGTTTTTTTCAGGAGCAATGCGGCACGCGGCTGCGCATGTTCACTGAAGTGCTGGGCGGCGGCTGGGACGCGCTTGCCGGCGGACGCGCGGATCTTGTGATCGGCGTATCCGGAGACAGGCCGGCGGGAGGCGGCTATATCGTGCGGCCGCTGGGCGGGATCGAATGGGTGTTCGCGGTAGCGCCCGGCCACGCGCTCGCCCGTCTCCCGGAACCGCTCAGGACCAGCGATATCCTCAACCACCGCGCGGTATCCGTCGCCGACAGCTCACGCAATCTGCCGCCGCGCACGGTGGGATTGTTTTCCGGTCAGGAGACCCTGACTGTCCACGACCTCGACGCCAAAGTCATCGCCCAGCGCATGGGGCTGGGCGTCGGCAATCTGCCGCGCCACATCGCCGAGCGCGAAGCTGCAGCCGGCAGACTGGTCATCAGGCAGACGGAGGAGCCGAAAATCAGCGCGCCGCTGTTCCTGGCCTGGCGCACCGAACACAAAGGGAAAGCCCTGCAATGGTTTGCCGCGCGGCTGCAGGAACCGGGCTGGCTGGAACAGGCGCTGCGGACAGCGTCAGAAACATAGCCACAGAGAACACAGAGATATCAGAGAAAGAACCCCGACTAAAACCAGTAAGCTAAATCGCGCCGGGGTTTCCTTCTATTGCGTTGTTTCTATTATTTTTTTCGTTCTCTGTGTGCTCTGTGCTCTCTGTGGCCAATGCTTTTAGTTTTTGTCGTCCTTGAAACCGCTGTTCCAGTGCGAGCCGTCGCAGTACGGTTTGTTCTTTGAAGCCCCGCAGCGGCACAAGGTGTAGCGCCCGGCGATATGCGGCGCAGCATCACATTTGAGCTGAGGCCCGCCGGTCACGAAATACGGACCGTCCTTGAGGATCCGAATGCACGGCATCGTCGATTCCGCCTGCTGCGCGGCCCGGTTGATCGAGTAGGAGAGCGCCCCCGACGGGCACATGTTAATGGTGGCGATCGTTTTATCTGCCGGATCGCCGTCGGGATCGATCCACGGCTCCTTTTTCATCCGGAACACATTGGGCGAACGGTCGGTACAGTACCCCGCGTGCGCACAGACCGAACGGTTGTCGTGTATCGTGATCTGCCCGCCGGCATAGTCTTTGATCGCGGGCGCAGATGCGGAAACGCGCGCGCCGGAAAAACCGATTTTCTTGTGGGTTCCGTCACAAAAGGGCTTGTTCTGCGAAGCCCCGCAACGGCAGAGAAAAAACGTTTCCTCCGCTTTTATCGTCTCACCGCGCGAATTCCTGATTTCCTTCACGCCTTGCACCCGCAAGGGCCCGTTCTCGCGCGGTTCGATGACCGCAACACCCGTTGGTTCCGCCATCATGGGCCTCCGCAAGAAAGTTTCAGGTTTTTTGCTGCGCCTGCTGCTCGGCGATCTCCTTGTGCACCTGTTCCATGTCGAGCGCCTTCGCCTGCGTGATCACGCTGTCGAGCCCCGAGGCCGGCAGCGCGCCCGCCTGGGAAAGCAAAATCACTTTTTCTCTGAACATCATCAGCGTCGGAATCGAGCGGATCCCGAAATGGCCCGCTAGCTCCTGCTCGATGTCGGTATTGACCTTGGCAAACACGACATCCTGATATTTTTCGGACGCCGCCTCGAATACCGGCGCGAAACCTTTGCAGGGGCCGCACCACGGTGCCCAGAAATCCACAATGACCATGTCGTTCTTGGTCACCACGTCTTCAAAATTGTCCTTGGTCAATTCCACTGTTGCCATATTATCTTTCTCCTAATCTCATCTCTTGCGGCCCCCGCACGCCGCTCCCGCAAACGGGGCTGCGCCTAACGTGTCGCGACGTGCCCGCACCACGGTGCCCGGAAATCGACAATGACCATGTCGTTCTTGGTCACCACGTCTTCAAAATTGTCCTTCGTCAGCTCACCGTTGCCATCATCCTCTCCGACCGAAATAAATTCGCAGAATACAAGAGCATTGCAAAAGTCCCGAAGATTTCCTTCGTGCACGGCGGAAATCATGGCCGCCAGATCGATAGAAAGACAATACCCCTGGAGAAATATCGGGTTTTCGATTTTTTCCTTCGTGTCCTTTGTGTCCTTCGCGTTCAAGCTTTTAATGAAGTTTGACGCGCGGCTCCGTGCGATGCGTGATCATGCGCACCAGCGTATCGAACAGCATCTTGGT
The DNA here is from genome assembly GCA_963734595.1 of uncultured beta proteobacterium. Lineage (GTDB taxonomy): Bacteria > Pseudomonadota > Gammaproteobacteria > Burkholderiales > SG8-41 > CAKKQX01. Next base: position 277,674 of record CAVTHV010000018.1, on the reverse strand, counting down.
GAAACCGTGCAGCGCGTAGAGATGCATGCGGTAGAGCGAAACGTACATGAATCGCGCGAACAGGCCCTCGATGAAAATGCTGCCGCCCATGAGCGCGCCCATCAGGCTGCCGACGGTCGAGTATTTGCCGAGAGAAACCAGCGAACCGAAATCGCGGTAGACGTAAGGCCTGAGCGGCCGGCCGGCAAGGCGCCGCCCCAGATTCTTCACCAGGTGAAAGGCCTGCTGATGCGCCGCCTGCGCGCGCGGCGGCACGCCGCGCTCATGGCCCGGCCATGGACAACATGCGCAGTCGCCGAAGGCAAACACGTTCGCGTCGCGCGTCGTCTCCAGCGTCTGCGTCACCACCAGCTGATTCAGCCGGTTGGTCTCCAGCCCGCCGATGTTTTCGAGAAACTCGGGGGCCATGATGCCGGCCGCCCACACGGTCAGTTCCGCCGGTATCTTCTTGCCGCTCGCCGTCGTCACGCCGTCTGCGCGCACTTCGGTGACGCGCTCGCCGGTCAGCACCCGCACCCTGAGCGACGCAAGCAGTTCCTCGGTCGCGGCCGACAGCCGCTCGGGCAGCGCCGGCAGCACGCGCGGGCCGGCCTCGATCAGCGTGAGCTTGATGTCGCGCTCGGGATCGATGTTCTCCAGGCCATAAGCCACCAGTTCGCGCGTCGTCTTGTGCAGCTCGGCGGCAAGCTCGACCCCGGTCGCCCCGGCACCGATGATCGCGACGTTGAGCTGCTCGGGCGCGAGCGGCGCGGCCTGGGCATTGGCGCGGATGCAGGCATTGATCAGCCGCTGGTGAAACAGCTCCGCCTGCTTCAGCGTATCGAGGCTGATCGCATGCTCGCGCGCGCCGGGCGTGCCGAAATCGTTGGTATGGCTGCCGACCGCGATCACCAGCGTGTCGTAGCCGATCTCCCGGCGCGGGATCAGCTCGCGGCCCCCGTCGTCGAGCGTCGGCGCCACCGACACCACGCGCCGCGCGCGGTCGAGGCCGTCCATGCTGCCGTGCTGGAACTGGAAGTGGTGCCAGCGCGCCTGGGCGAGATAGTTGAGGGTGTGATGATCGAGGTCCATGCTGCCGGCCGCAACTTCATGCAGCAACGGTTTCCACAGATGGGTGCGCGTGCGGTCGATCAGCGTGATGCGCGCGCGCCCGCGCCTGCCGAGCGAATCGCCCAGCCGCGTCGCCAGCTCCAGGCCGCCGGCGCCGCCGCCGACGATGACGATGTGATGGAGGTCTGCCATTTGCCGGAATTACATGCCGGTCCGGCTCGCCGCGCTCTGCTGCAGTAGCTTGCAGCATCGCCGCGGCCTTGTCGAAGGTTTCCTGGTATTCGTCCTCGAGCGTCGAATCGGCGACGATGCCGCCGCCGGCCCAGAAGCGCATCACGCCGCCGTGAATTGACCAGCGTGCGGATCGCGATGCTGGTGTCCATGTTGCCGTCGAAGCCGACATAGCCGATCGCGCCGCAATAGACGCCGCGGCGGTGCGGCTCGAGATCCTCGATGATCTGCATCGCGCGCAGCTTGGGCGCGCCGGTGACCGAGCCGCCGGGAAAACAGCCGCGCAGCAGGTCGAGCGCGTCGCGCCCGGATTTGAGCTCGCCGGTCACCGTGCTCACCAGGTGATGCACCGTGGCGAAACTCTCGACGTCGAACAGCTTCGGCACTTTCACCGAGCGGGGCGCGCAGTTCTTCGACAGATCGTTGCGCAGCAGGTCGACGATCATCACGTTCTCGGCCCGGTCCTTCTCGCTGTGACGCAGCGCCTCCGCGAGTTCGGCGTCGAGCCGCGGGTGGCCGGCGCGCGGCCGCGTGCCCTTGATCGGACGGGTCTCGACCTGGCCGCGTTCCACTTTCAGAAAGCGTTCCGGCGAAGCCGACAGGATCTGCGCATACGGCGTGCTCAGGTAGGCCGAGAACGGCGCCGGGTTGATCACGCGCAGCGCCTGATAGGCGAGCCACGGATCGCCGGAAGCCGCCGCCGCAAAGCGCTGCGCAAGATTGACCTGGTAGCAATCGCCGTCCTCGATATAGTCGTGAATGCGGCGAAACGCAGCGGCCATAGGACTCGCGCGTCATGTTGGACGCCACCGGCGACGTGATGCGGAACGGCACGCGCGATGTTTCTCCTGGCGGTTCGCTGAAGCGCCGGACCAGGTCGTTCCACTTGATGTCGGTATCGGGATCGCGCCCCTGCCCCACCAGCCAGCTCCTGCGTTCGCGGTGGTCGACGACGACCGCCCAGTCGTAGATGCCGATCGCCATCTCGGGAATTTTTTCGGCGTCTTCGGCTACGACGGGCAATGACTCCAGGCGCCGCGCCAGGTCGTAGCCGAAATAGCCGATGGCCCCGCCGCAGAACGGCAACTCGCTGCCCAGGCCGGGATCGATGTCGAGATAGCGCCGCACCAGCGAAAACGGGTCGTCGCGCGACAGCTCGATCGCCTCGGCATGGATCTCGGTCAGGTTGCCGCGCGTGATCAGGCGCACGAAGGGCTGCGCGGCAAGAATGTCGTAGCGCGACTGCCCCGGATGGTGCTGCCCGCTGTCGAGGAACACCGCCCACGGCAAATCGACGATCGCCTCGAACAGCGCGACGCTGTCGGAATGGTAGGGAAGCTCGGTCAGCAGCGGCGCGGCCATGGACGTGGAGAAAGTCGGTGAAGCTGGAATTTTATCAGGCGCCGCTCAGTTACTTCCTAATTCAAAAAAACAATGGCCGCGAAGGAAAAGCATATATATAAATAAAAACAACGGCTTATATTTATACGGCCAAGGCATTGCCTGATGCGACGCTATCGCGTCCTCGTGCGCTGTCAACGCATTAATTACACTTGGCGCATGAAACCTTATCGCGGCCGTTTCGCGCCTTCGCCTACCGGCCCGCTGCACTTCGGCTCGCTGGTCGCGGCAGTCGGCAGCTATCTCGAGGCGAAGACCCGCGGCGGCGAGTGGCTGGTGCGCATCGAAGACCTCGATACGCCGCGCGTGGTGCCGGGAGCGGGCGACGACATCCTGCGCACGCTCGAGGCCTGCGGCATGCGCTGGGACGGCGCGGTCGTCTACCAAAGCACGCACAGCGATGCTTATCACGCGGCGCTGCACGAGCTGCGGCAGCGCAAGCTGGTTTATTTCTGCGCCTGCAGCCGGCGCGAAATCGCCGATTCGGGCATCGCCGGCATCGAAGGTTATGTCTATCCCGGAACCTGCCGCTCGGGGCTGCCGCCAGGCAAGCCCGCGCGCGTGCTGCGGATCGATACGCGCGGCGCCAATATCGAATTCGACGATGCGCTGCAGGGCCGCATCGCGCAAAACGTGGAAACGGCCGTCGGCGATTTCGTGCTCTTCCGCTTCGACGGGATATTTGCCTACCAGCTCGCGGTAGTCGTCGACGACGCGGAACAGGGAATCACCGACGTCGTGCGCGGCGCCGATCTGCTCGACTCGACGCCGCGCCAGATCTACCTGCAGCAGCGGCTCGGTTTGCCGCAGCCGCGTTATGCCCATCTGCCGGTGGCGGTCAACGAGCATGGCGAGAAGCTCAGCAAACAGACGCTGGCGCCGCCCGTCGATCCATCGCGGCCCGCGCCGTTTCTGGTCGACGCTCTGTTGTTTCTGGGCCAGCACCCGCCCGCGGATCTGGCCGCCGCGGGTGTTGACGCGATCTGGCGATGGGCGCTGTCCCACTGGCAGATCGGGCGCGTGCCGCGGACGCGCATACAGCAGTCGGCGCTCAGATAACGCCGCGCTCGCGCAGGCGCTGCACGTCTGCGCCGCTGAAACCCAGTTCGTTTAATATCGCATCGGTATCGGCGCCAACCGGCCGCGGCGGCGTTTCCGCCTTCGGCCCGTCATGTTCGAAGCGAAACGGTGCGAGCGGCACCTGGAGGTCACGCGCAAATCCAGTCTCGCCCGCCGGAAAGGTGTGAAACAATCCGCGCGATGCGATCTGCGCATCGGCGACGCAGTCCGGCACGGTGCGCACCCGACCCGCGGGCACGCACAATTCATTGAGCAGCGTTTCCCATTCCAGCGCAGTGCGCGTCATCAGCGCCTGTTGCAGCGCCGCCCGCAGCGCCGGCACGTTGTCGCGCCGTGCCGCAGGCTCGGCGAAACGCGGATCGCCGTTGAGCGCTTCCAGTCCGAGGCCCTTGAGCAGGTTCTGATACTGATGTTCTTCGTTGATGGCGAGCGCGAGCAGGCCGTCGGCGGTGTTGAACGTGGTGGACGCCGGCGCGCGGCTCGACGCGTCATTGCCCGCCGGCTTGGGCGGCACACCGGTATTGAGGTACGCGGTGACGACCGATGACATGAGTATCATCGTCGTGTCGAGCATCGACAGATCGATGAACTGGCCCGTGCCGGTATGGCTGCGCTGATAAAGCGCAGCCGAAACCGCGTAGGCCGCGGCGATGCCCGTCGCATAGTCGATGACGGGCGGTCCGACCTTGAGCGGCGCGCTCTGCGGCGTGCCGGTGATGCTCATCAGCCCGGACCAGGCCTGGATCACGCTGTCGTACGCGGGATGGCTTTTTTTCGGGCCGCTGGTGCCGTAGGCCGTGATCGCGCAGAAGATCGCCTTCGGATTGGCCGCCTTGATGTCCTCGTAGCCGATGCCGCGCTTCTCCGCCGAGCCCGACCGCAGATTCTGAATCACGACGTCGGCGTCCGCGGCAAGCTTCAGGAAAATGTCCCGGCCTTCGGGTTTGTCGATATCGAGGGTGAGAAAACGCTTGTTGGCCGACTGGGTCATGAAACCCAGCGACATGCCCTGCCTGCCGAAGGACGGATCGGCTTCGGCGCGCCAGCGCACCGTTTCGCCGCGGCCGGGCCGCTCGATCTTGATGACCTCGGCGCCGAGCAGCCCGAGCTGATAAGCGCAGAACGGCCCCGCCAGCACGCGCGTGAGATCGAGCACCTTGATGCCCGCGAACGGGCGTTGATCAGCCACGATGACTCTCCTCCCTTGATTGTCTCACCGCTGAAGAAGAAAGCATGAACGCGAAGGACGCAAAGGACACGAAGGAAGACACGAACAGGACAAATATGCCACAGAGAAATCAAATCAATCGAAATGAAATCAGGCGATACTTTATGTCCAATGTGCTGAAACGGTAGCTTTGCAAAGTCCCGGTTGTTTTCATAATGATATTCCGGGACATTTATTTGTTTTTTGCCTTCCTTCGTGTCCTTTGTGTCCTTCGTGTCTATGCTTTCACGTTTTTCTAGCGCGCAGCCGCGGCGACCGGAACGAAGCCAAGGTTCGCGATGCGCGTTTTCTCGCTCGCGACCCTCGCGATCAGTTCGCGGATGCGCGGAATGGCCGCGCGCGCCGCTTCCTCGCCGGCCGCCATGTTTTCGACCTTGTGATTTAAATCGGTGATTCGCGTGCGGATGGTCGGCGGCCGGATCACGACATCGGCCTGGTTGGCGTCCTCCGACCCGCGCCAGGACACATCGACTGCGATGACGACGTCGGCGCCCATGGCGCGCGCCACCGGCACCGGCACGCGGCTCGCCGTCCCGCCATCGACGTATTCCGCGCCGCGTATGATCACGGGCCAGAACAGCTTCGGCACGCTCGCCGATGCGCGCACCGCCACGCCGGTATTGCCGTGATTGAACACCGTCATGCGGCTGGTCTCGCGCTCCGCGGCGACGGCGGCAAACGGCTTGTCGAGCGCTTCGATCGGCCGGTTGCCGAGCGTTTCGTTGACGAACTCCTGCAGGCGCCCGCCTTCGATGACCCCGGGCCCGAACAGCGTGAAGTCGAAAAGATCCCGGTCCTCCACCTGCAGCGCGATTTTCTCGAGCGACGCGGAGCGGAAGCCCCCGGCATAAAGAGAAGCGACGATGGCACCGGAACTGGCCCCGACGACGAGATCAGGCTCGATGCCGGCAGCTTCCAGCGCCTTGATGACGCCGACGTGGGCGAAGCCGCGGGAGCCGCCGGCGCCGAGCACGAGACCGATCACCGGCCGCTTCAACTTGACCGGCGTGATCTGCGCGGTGCGCGGCGCGTCCGCGGCCGTGTAGTCGACCGGCGCGGTGGCGCAGGCCGAAAGCGCCGCCACCAGCACCACAACGATCCATTTACGCCATCTCATGCTGTCATCTTAGCTGAAAACCGTAGAGTCGAAGGACACCACCGCATGCGGCAAGTTCCGCTATCCGGGCCCGGTATGCCGGTTGCGACGGCCGTTCCGGGGACTTTCCCATTCCCCACCGGGGCGCCGTAATGGTAATGTTGCCGGCGACTTTCCACACAACAGGAGCCATCATGCCCCCCAACGCCGCCGCGAGCCGCCAACGATCTGATCACCGGAGGCTCGCGCAGTCTCTCCGAACTCAAGCAGGAAGTGCAGCGCCGGGCCGACCGCAATATGCCGCCGCTCGGCGGCATCGGATCCGAGGATGCGCGCGCCGCGCTGGCGCAGATCGACAGCCTGGATCGCGACCAATGGGCGCAGGCGTGGAGCAATATCGCTGAACAACACATCACCAGCGCGCAGTCAGCCCGGGGCCGCCGCCGACGTGGTGCGCGAACACTATTGGCGCGCCTGGCGCCTCCACCATTTTGCGCGCTGGCCGGTGGAAAATTCACCGGCAAAACAGCACGCAAAGCAGCGCGCGCACGAAATCTTCCGCCAGTACAGCCGGCTGCTCGAGCCGGCGATGGAAGTGGTGCGCATCCCGTTCGAAGGCAAGGAGATCGTCGCCTACCTGCGGCTGCCGGCAAATGTGCGCCCGTCGCCCCTCGTCTTCGCCATCGCCGGGCTCGATTCGCGCAAGGAGGACATCGCCGCCTACAGCGACCACTATCTGCAGCACGGCATCGGCCTGTTCGCGATCGATCTGCCGGGCACCGGGGACGCGCCCATCGAGATCGCCACGCCCGACAGCGACCGCATGTTCTCCGCCGCGCTCGACTATCTCGCCACGCGCCGGGACGTCGACGCCGGGCGCATCGTGGTGCAGGGCCGCAGCTGGAGCGGCTACTGGGCCGCCAAGCTCGGGCACACCGAGCGCGCCCGCCTGCGCGGCAGCGTGGTGCACGGCGGGCCGGTGCACGGCTATTTCCAGCCGGACTGGCTGCGCCGGTCGCTGAAAACCGACGAGTACCTTTACGATTACTTCGAGGCCAAGGCGGCGCTGTTCGGGGCTGCCTCCATCGAAGACCTGCTCGAACGCGCGCAGAAATTTTCGCTGCTCGATTCAGGACTGCTCGACCAGCCCTCGGCGCCGATGCTGCTGGTCAACGGCGCACGCGATTCCCAGATACCGATCGCGGACATCTTCGTGCTGCTGCAGCACGGCGACGCCAAGGAAGCGTGGGTCAACCCGGCCGGCGGGCACATGGGCCGCTCGCCGCAATGGCCAAGTCCCGCGATCTTCGAAAAGGTGGTGATGCCGTGGATGCTGCGGCGGCTGCAGTCCTGAGAACCCGTAACAAATTCAAAAACTAGCCGCTATAGGACCGCCAAGAGCTAGACTCTTTTCAACACCCGCTCGACGGGTGCGCTTGACGGGTACACAGAGAGTGGAGAATTCCGAACCGATCCGTGATGTTTTTCTTTCTCTGTGTTCTCTGTGCTCTCTGTGGTTAATGCTTTTTGACTTTGAACTTGATCTTATCGGCAGCCATTTTTTTGTTTCTCTTTCAGGAAAGCGTCGAGTTCGCCCTGTTTGGCCGATAGTGTCTTCAGCCAGCGCCTGATCTGCGGATCGGTGATGCTGGCCGGGTCTACATAACTGATGCGGGCAATCGCACTGCTTCTGGTTGCGCTGCGAGGGTACTCTGCATTATTCTATGGGCCGCCTGACATCGGGTCAAAAAATTATCGGCTCCGGCGCCCGGTACACCGCAAGCAAGTCTTGCACTCCGGTAACCACCGCTGACATCATTATCAAGAAACGAGGAGAACCACCATGCAGCGCACTTTGAAATCAGCACTTGTACTCGGCATCGCCGCACTGTTTCACCAGGGACTCGCCACCGCCGCCGACGCCGCGGCGAATTATCCCAGCAGGCCGATCCGGCTCATCGTCCCGCAGAATCCCGGCGCGTCGAACGACACGATCAGCCGCATCGTGTCCGCCAAGATGGGCGCGCTGCTCGGCCAGCAGATCGTGGTCGACAACCGCCCCGGCGCGGGCGGCACCATCGCCGGCGAACTGACCGCGTTCGCGACCCCGGACGGGTACACGCTGTTCGCGACCGCCACCGCCTCGCAGTCGATCGGCCCGCAGATCGTCGGCAAGCTCAAGTACGATCCGGCCAAGAGTTTCGAGCCGATTTCCCTGATCGCCGTCACCCAGAACATCCTGGTGGTCAATCCCAAACTGCCCGTGCACAGCCTGAAAGAGCTGATCGCTTACGCCGGCGCCAATCCCGGCAAGCTCAACATGGCGAACGCCGGCGCGGGCACGCAGAGCCATCTGGCAGGCGTGCTGCTGGCGAGCGCTGCAAAGCTTGACGTGGTCCATGTGCCCTACAAGGGCGGCGGCGCCTCGGTCGGCGCGGTCATCGCCGGCGAATCGCAGGTCACGATCACCCCCGCGCCGGCCGTGGTGGGCCACATCCGCGCGGGCCGCCTGCGCGCGCTCGCGAGCGGCGGCAAGAAACGCATGGCGCTGATGCCGGAACTGCCCACGCTGATCGAGTCGGGATTGCCGGGCTTTTTCTCGGGCGGCTGGATCGGCCTGCTCGCGCCCAAAGGCACGCCGAAACCGATCATCGCCAAGCTGCATGCCGCGCTCGTCAAGACGGTGAACGAACCCGACACGGCAAAATTGATGGAACGCGCGGGCGGCGACCCGGAGACCGACACCCCGGCAGAGTTCGCCAAGTTCATCGATTCCGAGTGGCAGAACTTCGGCAACGCGATCCGCATCGCCAAGCTGAAAGCCTACTAAGAGATCCCTGACAAAGTGTCCCCGCGAAGGCGGGGGTCAGTGAAAAAAGGGCGGCTGCGGCCGCCCTTTTTTTGTTCCGGGTCGTGCAACTCTGCGTCGGCGCGGCATTCCGTACGCAATCACCCTGGATGGAGTATCGGGCCGGAATCGTGAAAGTCCCGCGCGAAATCCGCCGAGAAAGGATTGCCGGCCTGCCATTTATCCTGGCTCGGCGCGGGGGTAGAGCGCTTGACGCTATAATGGTCCGACACGCCCCACCCCAGGCCCCCTCATGTACCAGAGTCACTTCGGCCTCGCTGAAGCGCCGTTCTCCATCGCGCCGGACCCGCGTTATCTCTACATGAGCCAGCGCCACCAGGAGGCGCTCGCGCATCTGCTCTACGGCGTGAATGCGCGATGGCGGATTTGTGTTGCTCACGGGCGAGGTGGGCGCGGGCAAGACCACGATCTGCCGTTGCCTGCTCGAGCAGATTCCCGAGTCCTGCGATGTGGCCTACATTTTCAATCCGAAGCTGACGGTGGAGGAGCTGCTCTCGACCATCTGCGTCGAATTCGGCATCGCTTATCCGCCCGGCAATACCAGCATCAAGGTGTTCGTCGATTGCATCAACGCTTACCTGCTCGACGCCCATGCCAGGGGCCGGCACACGGTGCTGATCATCGACGAGGCGCAGAACCTCTCCGCCGACGTGCTGGAGCAGATGCGGCTGCTCACCAATCTGGAAACCAACCAGCGCAAGCTGCTGCAGATCATCCTGCTGGGCCAGCCCGAGCTCGCGGCGATGCTGGAGCGGCCGGAGCTGCGGCAGCTCGCGCAGCGCATCGTCGCGCGCTATCACCTGGGGCCGCTGACCAGGCCGGAAGTCGCAGCCTATATCCGGCACCGCCTCGAGGTGTCGGGAGCAAAGCGGCAGCTGTTTCCCAACGCGCTCGTGGGCCGGGTGTACCGCTTGAGCGGCGGCGTCCCCCGCGTCATCAACGTGCTGTGCGACCGCGCGCTGCTGGGCGCCTTCGTGCAGGGCAAGGAGCGAATCGATCGCGCGACGCTCGCGCAGGCGGCGCGCGAGGTGTTCCCCCGCCCGTTCACGGCGCCGCAGCATGCTGCGCCCTCTGCTGGCGATTCTGATTCTGGTGGCTGCCGGTGCAATCGCGCTGGCGGTGTATCAGAACGGGCAGCCCGATACCAAAATGGCGGCGGTGCCGCAAGCGATTGCAAAACCCGTCGTAACCGCAGCGCCGGCGAAGGCTGCGGGTCCAACTGAAAATACCAAGCCGGAAGCCGCATTGCCGGCTACGCTGGAATGGCCGGCGGATGAACCGCGCGCGCGCAGCGAGGCGATGGCTTACGCCGCGCTGTTCCACGCATGGGGTGCGGAATATCAGGGAGCAGACGCATGCAAGCAGGCTGCGGGCCTGGGTTTGCGCTGTCGAACGGCCCGCGGCGGATTGGATGATCTGCGTCAATTCAACCGGCCCGCGGTGCTGCACATGAGCGACGACCAGGGCCAGGAATTCCAGGCGACGTTGACTGCGCTTGCAGATAAGTCCGCCACCTTTGCCATCGGCACGGAAACCAGGACGGTCGCTCTTGACGCCCTGGCGGCACAATGGTCGGGGCACTATACCTTGCTGTGGCGCATGCCGCCGGTTGCGCGAGAAGATGCGGCCGGGCGAGCGTGGACCGGCTGTGGAATGGCTGAGCAAGCAACTCGCACAAACGCAAGGCCGCGCCGCGGAAGCAACCGCGGATCCGGTGTTCGATGATGCCCTGGTGCGCCAGGTCAAACAGTTTCAACTCGCCCAGGGATTGACACCCGACGGCGCCGTCGGACCTCAGACCCTGATGCGCCTGAACGGCGTGGCCGATCAGGCGGCACCGAAGCTGCTCCCGAGCCGGGGAAAAATTAAGTATGTCGTATATTCTCGAGGCGATCAGGAAATCCGACAAACAGCGTCAGCGCGGCACGGCGCCGACGCTGCTGACGGCGCAGGCAACGGTGGCGGCGCCCAAACCACCCGCGACGTTGCGGTACGTGCTGCTTGGGGTGGCGCTGGTCGGCGCCGGCATCGCGATCGGCTGGCTGCGGCCATGGCAGCCGGCGCCACCGGCTCCTGCAACCGCGCCTCTCGCCGCAGCGAAGCCGCCCCAATCGAGCCCGCGCCAAACCGCGCCGGCGCCTCTGCCCGCATCGCCTGAGATCGCCGGCACGCGGGCGCAGGAATCGACATCAGCCGCGCCGTCAGCCCCGATGCCCACGAGTGCGCTCATCAAAGAAGAGGACCTGCCCGCGCCCGCCAGGACTCCGGCGCACCGCGCGCCACCCAAAGTGGTTGCTGCCGTCCCGAAGAAGGCGGAAACGCCTGTGCCGCAAAAGCCCGCCGCACAGCGCCGTGCAGGAACAAAGCGTGATGACGATGGCCGAACTACCGGTCCAGATACAGCAGGAGATTCCGGGCATGTCGATTGCGGTTCATGCCTATTCGAGCCAACCGAAGAACCGCCTCGTCAGCATCAACGACCGGCTGCTGCATGAAGGCATGTCCCTGGCGCCGGGCCTCAAGCTGGAGGAGATCACGCCCGATGGCATGATATTCAGTTACAAGGGATATCGTTTCAGCCGCCGGGCGCCGGGTGCCGGTGCCCCTGCGGAAGCCCGGTAAGGCATCGCTGCATTTACACAGCGTTACATCTGCAACTCTTTGTTACATCATCGCGCGGAACGGGGCAACCGGCACCGCAGTCCTAAGGACAGGCCTCCATCATTGGGAGGACGGTTTTTCAACCACCTTGGAGACGAAAGATGAACAAACTGATCATAAGCACCCTGATTGCCGCGGGCTTTGCCGCCGCGGCGCCGCTGACGATGGCGCAAACCGGAAGTCCGGCGGCCGATACGCCGCAAGGCCATCACGCGCAGCGCTTCCATCACGGCAAGCAAGCCTTCAGCCTTCCCGGCGAACGCGTCGAAGCGCGCCTCGCCTATCTGAAGACCGCGCTGAAAATCACCGACGCGCAGCAAACGCAGTGGAACGCGTTCGCCGATGTGATGCGCAACCACGCGAAGAGCGCGGACGCGCGCATCAAAACGTGGAAAGAGAAAATGGCCCAGCGCACCGAGCGCAAGCGCCCGACCGCCATCGAGCGGCTCGAGCGCAGGCAGGAGTTTCTCGCCGCGGCGGCGACGCGGACGAGCGAACTGCTCGCAGTCGAAAAACCGCTCTACGCGGCATTGTCGCCCGAGCAACAGCAGGTCGCCGACAAGGTGCTCGCGGGCCGCGGCCACGGCCATGGCGGTTTCCATCGCGGTGACAGGCACGGCAGGGCGTAATCGGCCTACCCGCCGTCGGTCCGCGTGACTGGATCAGCGGCGGCAGCAACAGGAAACGGGGTCAGCTCAGGCTGGCCCCGTTTTTTTGAGTTTACTTCCGAAATACGTACACGCCGACGCACAAGACGCCGCCGACGGCATACAGCAGCCAGGTGTCGTAAACGGCATACGGGTACAGCATCAGCGCGATCCCGATCCACTTGGGAATCGCGAGGGTGGCCTTCTTTCCATACCGGTAAGCGGCGTAACCGATGATGCTGAAGAGGATGGCGCCGACAATGTACGCCGGGCCGGGAATCGTAATGCCGAGGGATTGGAGAGTATTGAGTATGTCCATGGGATGTTGTCATTTCCCATTGCTTCACCAAAACACCCGCCAGCAGATTCGGGAACGTGTTCCCGCGATGCTCAGATCCCGGTTGGTGACCCGCGACCGCGCCTGGGCTTTTTGCTGAAGCGCCTGCCCGGCTTTGCGCCGGGCGCGGACTGTTGCTGCCGCATCTGATCCTGACGCCGGCCCGCCTGCTGTCGTTGGCCGGGTTCCTGACGGCGGCCAACGTCGGCTTGCGGCGATTGGGCGCGGTTGCCGGGCGCCAGGTCGATTTCGAGTGCGATGAGCTCATCCCATAACGCGTCGGTGCGGTCGCGCTCGGGAATCGCGAGGAGCTCGCGCAACCGGCGGCGTGAAAATTGGGACTGGGGTTCGACGCCTGCGCCGCGTTAGGCTGCGCTTCGGCGAGTGGAGCTTCGATGGGTTGTTCCGTGGTGTGCTGTTCTTCGTTCATGGCGACATTATAGCCGGAACACGGTTAGAGCGTTGCAACCCGGGCAACCTCGAACCCGCGTTCGAGTAAAATGGCCGTTTCCGCCCCCTTGATCATGGAGAAACAACTATGGCCCTTTCGATGTATCAAATTTCAGTGCCCGTCTTTGTCCGCCATCTCAACGGTCTCGCCGGCTGCCTGACGAAGGCGCAGGCGCATTACGCCCAGAAGAAGTACGACGAGTCGAGCCTGCTCGCCTACCGGTTTTATCCCGACATGTTCAATCTTGCCAAGCAGGTCCAGATCGCGACCGATCACGCGAAGAATTGCACCGCGCTGCTCGCGGGAGTGGAGGCGCCGAAGTACGAGGACAACGAAAAGAGCCTCGCCGAACTCATCGCGCGCGTGGAGAAAACGACGGCCTGGCTGAACACGATCAAGCCGGCGCAGATCGACGGCTCGGAGGGCAAGCCCGTCACCGTGAAAATGCGCGACCGCGAATTGAACTTCACGGGAGTGGAGTTGCTGCTGAACCGGTCCCTGCCCAACTTCTATTTTCACGCGACGACCGCCTACGACATTCTCCGGCACAACGGCGTGGAAATCGGCAAGCGGGATTTCATGGGGGCGAGCTGAGCGCTCCTTTTTCCCGAGCCACGGCATTGCGAAATGTAATAAGCGGTTCGTCCTGCTCACATGAAGACATTCAAAGTCCTGCAGTTCAACATGCAGTTCGGACAGGGCTGGGACGATGCCTATCCCGAGCATGCGCCTGTCAACCTCGACCTGACGATCGGCGAAATTCTCCGCCACAAGGCCGATATCGTGCTGCTGCAGGAGGTGGAGCAGGCACAGCCCGGCGGCTTGCAGACCGATCCTCCGCCCAACTTCACCCGGCTGCGTGCGGCGCTCGACGGCTATCAGGGATTTTTTTCCTATCCCAAAGCGGACCCGCGCGAGTTGCCATTCGGCATCGGCCTGGCCATCTTCTCGAAAACGCCGTTGCGCGACACGCATGCGTCGCGATCTGCCCTCGCCGCCGGTCGAATTCGATTTTCATGGAGAGAAGACGAACGCCCACCGACCGGCTTCTGATCGGCGCGACGACCACCATCGCCGGGCATGAGCTGCGGATCTTCAATACCCACCTGGTGGCGTTCTTCATGCTCAAGTCCTCGAGCGAGGTCCATCTTGGCCAACGGGAGCTCGTCGCCGATATATTGAAAGCCTCGCAAGGCCCTACTTTGCTTGGGGGCGATTTCAATGTCAGCAAGCACGAGTCGCTCGTGCGGCAGTTCGACGCCGCCGGTTACCGGACCGTGCAGTCGGGGGAGATCACCTGGCGCCGGCGCCCTTATGTGCTCGACCACATTTTCTACAGCCGGCACCTGCGGCCGGTCCGCCACGAGGTGAGGCCCACACCCGCCTCCGATCACCATATGCTCGTGGCTGAGTTCGCGTTTGCGGACGTGATCTGAAACTTTCGCGGGGTCGGGTTCGCTTTTCGGCGGCCATGGAAATGCGAACCCCATCCCATTTCCCTGTGCCGTTTCCAGGCTGCCGGTAACAAACTCTTACATGTTCCGCGGGATACCCGCGAACGGGTCCTTGTCCAACAGGACAAGGAGAACGCGAACATGAAACTTGCGAGACTGACGTTTGTCGTGTCGGCGCTGACGGTGCTGGGCGGATGCGTGGCGGTTCCGGTCGGTCCGGGATACGGTGAGGCGCCCGGTTATTACGTGCCGGCGCCTGTGTATTACGTTCCACCGGTCTATTATGGGCCGTCGATCGGGATCGGAATCTACGGGGGAAGGCGTGGCCACGGTCGTGGCCATGGCTACCGTTGACGCTGTAGCGAAAAGCATTCCCGCGAGAGGGCTCGCAAACGGGCGCGCGGGATGTGCGCCTTCTCTGTAATTCAGACCCTGATTACCCGCTTCCTTTCTCTTCCTCTTTCTCTTCCACTTCCTCTACCTCTGCAGGCATCGGGGGCTCCCCGGTTTCACGCCGCTCATCGAGCGCGGCCAGCACCTGCTCCGGATCGGTCGGCTGCTGCAACGCCATCGCCTCGGGATCCTCGCGGTTTTTGACATTGGGCAGATCGTGCCGTAACTCCTCTATCAGGTTGATCAGCTTGGTGACCTTCTGTTCGGTCAACAGATTGACCTGCAGTTCCAGATGCGCGCGCCGTTCCTCGAGCTTGGCCAGGCGGTTCTGCTTGATCAGGACCACGGTCGCCGTCAGCAATGCGCCCAGGCTGACGATGCCCTGCAGCCAGAAAAACGGCGCCGGATCAAACTCGGCAAAACCCAATCGGTGCGCGACGACGTTGCCGAGTATCCAGAGCGCGGACCAACAGCAGAATGCAGCCGAGAAACAGCGGCTGCGCCGCAAAACTGCTCGCGGTTTCGAGGACTCGCTGCGAGCCGCTCATCTTCTTTTCTTCGCGCGTGTAGAACGCCAGAATGGTTTCGATATTCTGGTCAATCTGGCCAAGGGCCGGTTCGGACGATTTGTCCGCGGTATCTGCGGCAGATACCGGCGGCGCCGGAGTTTTCACTTTCATTGGTCTGTTTCGCTCGTGATCGGGGCATTATGATGGTCGATCACGTTACGCGAATCGCGCGGTCGATTCGGTGCGCTGGCGCGCATAGCCGGGCTTTTCTGCAGGCTCATCCGCCCGAAGGCGGGTTCAATCAGACGGGGAGATGTCCGACTTTCACCCAGATGACCGTTTCCTGCTCGACGTACGGATTGTGCTGGCTCAAATGAGGGCTGCGCATCCAGGTGCCCGCAGGATAGCGGCCGTGTTCGTCCCTGAATTCGCCCGACAGGACGAAAATCTCTTCGCCGCCAAAATGGCGATGCGGTTGGAAGTGCTCGCCGGCGGGCCATTTCACCAGCGCCACGTGCTCGCCTTCGAACTCGTGCAACGGCATGACCTGCA
Organism: uncultured beta proteobacterium; assembly: GCA_963734595.1. GTDB lineage: Bacteria > Pseudomonadota > Gammaproteobacteria > Burkholderiales > SG8-41 > CAKKQX01. The sequence goes on along the minus strand of CAVTHV010000018.1, from coordinate 261,715 downwards.
GGTTGCCCTGCCCGGGAAGCCAGACGCCTCGCGCCGTGTCGATGCGCACTTGCGCCGTGTCTCGCGGCAAGAACTGATGGAGCTTGACCAGCAGCACGCAACCCGCCGCGCTGAACGGCGCGTGACTCGATCCGGGCGGATTGCGAATGTAAGTGCCGGCGCCGTAATCGCCGTGCTCGTCCGAGAACGTGCCTGCCAGAACCAGGATCTCCTCACCCAGCGGGTGGCCATGCGTAGTGAACGCAGAGCCCGGATCATAACGAACGATACTGGTGGCATGTCCGCGCTCCGCTTCTTCGCGCGCCAGAGGCTTGCGCCAGACGCCCGGCCGCGGGCTCGGCTGCCAATCGAGCTGATTGGTATCGATGACCACCGGACGGTCGAACTGCATGTTGAGCAATGAGGACATAAGCCGAGTGCGTTGGAGTGCGCTTACGCGATGAACGGTAATCATGATACGACATCGCAGGAGATGCCGGTCGGACGCAGCGGAAATTATCAAATAAAACAACGGCCTAATGGACCTTCCCGGTCTTGCCCTATTTCTTAAGTTCGACTTAAGTCGGATACAGCAATGTGACTTTCGCGCCGCTCCATTTTGGGGTGATGTTTCGATCGGAGCCGATCGATTTGAAGCTGACACCTTGAACCGCGCTTTTGATAGTTATTCTGCGGTAGAGACCAAAGGAGGTTATATGTCGACGAAAGTGACGAGTTGGATTGAACCTGCATTCTGGGGAGTCGTGATTGGAGCCATAGGAGTGTGGCTAACCCTGGCGTTCGGATTCGGCTGGATGAGCGCCGGCAATGCGGCGAAGATGTCCGACACAAAAGGCGCAAGATGCGGTCGTCGCCTATGCGACGCCGGTTTGCGTGGCCCGCTTCGAACAGCAACCGAACGCCGTCGCAGCCTGGCAAACGCTCAAGAAGACCGAAGACTGGAACCGGGGTGACACCATCGTAAAAGACGGTTTGGTCGCCGAGCCCGACCAGAAACTCGACGACAACATCGCAAACGCGGTCGCGAGCAACTGCGCGGAGAAAATCATGGAACTCAAGACCCTCGCGGGCGTGCAGCTCGACACGAAGCAGCCGGGCTGAGTCTTTCCTGGCGCATCACTTCCCGGCGAACAGGTCCATCCACCAGTCGGCCATGAAGTTCGAGATCATCGGCAGGTTGTCGAACACGCAGTGCTGACTGCCGCCGTCCTCGACGGTGAAGATCTTCAACGCCTTGGCTTTCGAACCGCAGGCCGCGTACAGCCGGTGGGCCATCTCCACGGGCACGATGTTATCGTCCTGGCCGTGGGTGATCATGATCGGCATGCGGATTTTCTCGGCGACGCCCGCGAGGGTGTAGGCCTCGCACTTCTTCATGGCGCTGTCCATGTCCGGGGTTCCGAGCACCCAGGGCAGTTGCCAGATCGCCGACGAGGATATGGTCCCGCCCGCCTCGAGCACCTTGCGGCGCTTGACCCAGATCTCGTGGTAGTCGAAGTGCGCGCCCCAGGAGAAGCAGCCCGCGTAGCGGTGCTCGAATGCCGCGATCCGCGGCGCATAGTAGCCGCCGAAGCTCATCGCCTGGATGCCGATGCGCGACGGGTCGACTCCCGGCCGCGCGGCGATGAAATCGTAGGCCGCGGTGCCCGCCACCTCGTAATCCGGACGCGAGGGAATCTTGCGCAGGCGCAGCGCCTCGCCCTGTCCCGGGCCGTCGATGCAGAGCACGCCGATGCCCCGCGCCGCGAGCGACATGCCGCCCCATAGCACAGTGCCTTCCTTGGACGCGTCCAGTCCGTCGAAGAACACCACCACCGGGCCCTTCGCCGTGCCGCCCTTCGGCGGGATCCAGTAAGCCGGGAGGCTCGCCCCGTCGAGGTACGGCACCTCGACGCGCTCCATGCCCGGGATGAGCCGCGACATGCCTTTCAGGTAATCGCCGGTCAGCTTCGCGTAGCTCTCGGCCTTGCGCGGGTCGTCCGGATGCACGAAGCGCTCGCTGTTGAAGCGGTACATCGCGCTGCGCACGTACGCCTCGGCCGCGGTCAGCGCATGGCCTTTGGCGTCCTCGGCCCCGGCGTATGCCAGCGTCTTGTCCGCCATCCAGTGCCAGCTGTCGTGCCAGTGTTCCGCGTTGCCCACGTGACCCGCCAGCCGCTTGCCGACCTGGTCCAGCTCCTGGATGTTGGTGCCGCCGAAGCGCGACAGGCTCATCAGCGAACACATCGTCTGCGACCAGAGATAATGGTCGGGGAAATACCGGAACCAGGAGCCGATCACTTTTTCTGCGGACATATCTGACCTCTTTCCAATGGCATCGGGTTCACTTTTCGGCGGTTCGTGAAATGTGAACCCGGCCCTGCTTTTTTGTACCCGCTACTTCCCTGCCGGCACCGCCGCGACGACGTCCATCTCCAGCAGCATCCCGGGGCGGGCAAGCTGGCTGATGGCAAGAAACGTGTGCCCGGGCATCGGCCCGCCGGCAAAAACCTCACCCCGGCACTTGTTCAGCGCATCGCGGTCGCGAATGTCGACGACGTAGGACGTGAGCTTCACGATGTCCGCCATGGTCGCACCCTGTTTCGCCAGCACCTTCTTGATCTTTTCGTACGCGTAGCGGCACTGCCCCATGAAATCGCCGAGGTGGAGAATCTTGCCGTCCGCCTCCGCTTCCGCCCCGACTCCCGCCAGGTAAATCCATTTGGCCGGCCCCGTGACCGTCACGGCTTCCGCGAAGCGCCCCTTGGTCCACTCGCTGTAATGGAAATTCTTCTTCTCGAACGCCGGTTCCTGCGCAAAGGCAACCGAGCAGGTTGCAACCGTTGCAACTACCGCGACAGCGCGTAACACGATGGATTTCAGCATGGCGCGACCTCCTGAATGAATGAAACCACTGGAATGGAATGTTACCGATTTGATGCTAGCACGAAAGCTGGTTCCGCCTGGCTCAGGATTGAGCAAATTCGCCGTTACTGCGTCTCTTGTCCAGCAGCCGCGTTCCCCATCTTTGAATTGTTCATCAATTCCAGGCGAACGACCGAAATGTCTTTGTCCATTTTTCGAAATCGCACGATGCCGAACAGCACTGTAATGATCGCGCATGGCAGGCACAGAAATCCCATGGCGGTAAACCACACCTCATGCGAGAAATTGATGATGGAAATGCCGGCGATAAACAAAGCCACGCCCGACCGCAGGTACAGCATAAGCGTTCGTTCGTTCGCCAACAGCGTACCGTCAGATGGCCAGATGGTCCCGCAGAATCAGCTCTGCTGTGTCGAACTGTGAATAAAGGTTGCGTCCCATATAAGCGTAATCCTCACTTTTACTTTGTGGTGCAGAAACAAAATTCAACCGTGGGCGCAACAAAAAACTGTTCGCTGCGCAGCTCTAAGTATACCAGCGCATACTGATTCGACTATTGCGCATCTCAAATTGACTGCTTTCGAGAACGAGAAATGCCCGGAACGGGTCGATCTGCGATCTACGGGCGCCGGCTTTAAAAGCCGCTCATTCCCAAAAAGCATGAACGCAAAGGCCGCGAAGGATCGCAAAGGAACGCGAAGGAAAATTGAATTGGATGGTGTGCAGTTCGAGCGCTAACTGGCTCCCCGATCCAGGCAAATCTGGCATCGTTGGCTCTTGATGGTACCGCTCGGCTAATATTGAAGAGAGGAGCGCAGATGTCAGGTTGCTCTCTAGCACCATTCATGGAGCCTCATGTCAGTCCGCAGAGCGGGAAGGTAAGAATAAATTACTTGAGATCCTACGTGATACGCTGTTCAGGAAACGCCTCTGTCAGCGACTCCTTTGTAAGTGCAGATCGCGCAGTATTGACCAGTTCTCGGATGGTTCGTCAGGTTCGTGGGTACCCGTCGCCGTGATCTGTTCAATCTTTACGTTGTCGGGCAAATGAAATTTTGGAACGTAAGACCGAGAAATGTCTGTGTAGCCTCTGATGATCTCCGCATTTTGATCTTCTTTCTTTTCGCCTTAGTCGCGATTATTTTAGTTTCAAACATGCCCTTTGTGACGGTGATATCGGCAGTAGTGTCGCGTCCACTTCGGCAACGAGCAACTCTGCAATCTCGCGAAGGCCCATCTTTTCCGCCATCTCCCGAGGCGTTTCACAGTCGTCGATTCGTGTCCGGAGGCGCGGATCCGCGCCGCCTTGCAGGAGGAGCCCGACGGCCGCTGAATTGCGTTCGCTCACAGCCATGTGGAGCGGCGTGTAGTCGTTGACACCGCGTTGATCGGGATCGGACTTGAAGGCGAGCAGAAGTTTCAGGATTTCCAGCACGTCCGGCCGTCCCGGCGATCCGGGCCGCGGCCGACTGCAGGACAATGCCGCGATCAGGGGTGGAAATCCGGCATGATCGGCCGGATTGGGATCGGCACCGATTTCCAGCAACGTGCGGATAAACGGCAACGGGCTGTGATAAATGGCGTACTCGAGGCACGGGCCGATCGTCAGCGGCATTGGACCGTTCGGCACCGTGGACGGATCATCGACCGCGGCTTGCAGCGCGGCAAGATCACCCGCGCGAAACGCGGCGTCGATTTTCCTGAATGTCTCGTATTCCTGGCACCGCTCCGCGTCTGACTTCATCTTGCCACTCATGGCTTATAGTTCAGGCTTCAATGCTGCGGATAGCGCCAGCATGCCGCGGTTCTCGGCAAGATCACAGGCAGTCTTGTCGGCGAATCCCGGAGCACCGGTTCCCCGCAGGGAAAGATCGGCCCCTGCTTTCGCCAAAAGGAGCGCGACTTCCGCATGCCCGGCAACAATGGCCAGCATCAAAGCGCTCAGACCGAACTTGGCGGTGACGTTCAGATTTGCCCGATGAGCGATTAGTGTTTCTACGACCTCCTGATGACCCGCATGCGCGGCCAGCATGAGGCCAGTCTGTCCGTATCGGTCGCGGGCATCGATATCCACACCCCGTCCAAGAAGATCAAGGACGGTCTGGACGTCACCACGCTTGATCGCATCCTCCCACGCAGCATCCATCAATCAATACCTCTCCTTTTTCTGGTTCACGTCCGCGTGCTCCGCGCGAACACTTTTTAATAATTAAAACAACGCATTACGTTAGCGTCGTCGCACGAGCGCCAAGTGCCGAGGGATGAGGGATGAGGACCTAAAAGATACATTTCACTTAATCACAGAATCACTTAATCACTCAATCACTCAATCACTGCCTGTCAACGACTTCCCGCGTCACCGCGCGCGTGTTGCCGAAGCTCGGGATATAAATCGAATGCGTGCCCGGCCCGCCGGCGACCACGATGCCGATGTCTTCGGCACGCGCCGAGATCGGCAGCAGGGTCTCGGGCCCGATCGGACCCAGTTCCGCGGTGCGCGAATCGACCGCGCGCATGAGGTCCCTCGCACTCATGCGGCCCGCTTTCATTTTCGATTGCTCCCACAACCGCTGCTTGACCTCCGCCTTGCTCCAGCCGGCGCATCCGGAAAACTTCGGCGTGCTCCGGCCCGAGCACCAGCCACGGCTCGCCGCCGTGGGTGTATTCGTTGCTCGGCGGATGAATCATGGTCTCCGCGATCACCCGCGCGAGTTCCACGGCGTCCTTGGCATGGGAATTCATGTTCATCGTGCCTTCGGCGCCGACCACCGTCACCGTGCTGCATTCGCGCGCGAATCCGCGTTCGACGTGCAGCGGCTCCCACGGATTGCCGGCCTCGTTCTCGGCGCAGCAGAAGCTGTACTTGCCCGGCTGGCCCTGCGTGGCCCGGTCCATTTCACCCGGCAGCGCGCCGCCGACGTTCTGCAGGATCAATCGCAGCGCGCGGCCGAGCGTGGCGTTGGCCCACGCCCCCTGCCCCAGGCAATTGAACGTGCTGTTCACGTTCAGGCGCTGCGCGATGGGCCCGTTGACGATGAGCCACACCGCGACCGGATTGGTGGTCGACTGTATGCCCTGCAGATTGAATTCGGGCGCCGCCACCGCTTCGGTCGCCGCGATCAGCAGCGGCAGGTACTCGGGGTCGCATCCCGCGAGCACGGCGTTGATCGCGATCCGCTCGACCGTCGCCGCGCCGTAACCGGGGGCGACGGCGGCAACGACTTCGTCGCGCGCGCGGCGCGTCGCGCCCAGCATGCGCGCCACGCGCTCCTGCGTCGGCGGCACGATGGGCAGGCCGTCGCTCCAGCGCCGCTCGCGGTAAAGCCGGTTGATCGCGTCCAGATCGTCGGGCGCTTCGAACAGTGCAGCGCGCTCCGCCGGCGTATCGTCACTCATTTCGCAGAGTCCTTGCTCACGAGTTTCACGATCTCTTCGACACACTGAGCCGCAATCTGCCGCACCTCGTCACGCGTGCGGATCCCGAACGGATGCGCGATGACGGCGATCGGCAGATCGGGATGGCCGAGGGCCCGCGCCTGCGCCCGGCCCAGCGTGGCAAACGCCGTCGAGCACACCGTGATCGCGGCACGGCCGCGTTTCTCGATTTCTATGGAGTCGTGGATACTCCACGACGCGCACGACCCTCAATCGCCCGACCCGGTGATCACCAGGTCGCACTGCTGCGCGAGTTCCTCGTACACCGCATCGTCCGCCGCCACCGATGCCGCGCGCTTCTTGCGCTTGATCACGCGGCTGACGCCGTAGCGGCCGAGAAATTGCGCGGCGAGATCGTCGACCAGATATTCGAAATTGGGTTTGGCGTTGTCGATGAAACCGACGACCTTGCCGCGCAGGCCCTGCAGCGCCTGCTGCGCCTGCCCCGCCGCGCCCTGGCGCGCCGCCGTCGGATCGTAAAGCAATACCGTTGCGCTCATCGTTGTCTCCCTGCCTGTACGTTGATTCAGAGTCCGGGACAAAATCAGAAAAACGAAATCCTATAGCCACAGAGAACACGGAGGTCACAGAGGAAAAACAAACAACGAATCATGTCTCATATCATATTGTTTTAAATATTAATCAGTCATTTTCTCTGTGTTCTCTGTGTTCTCTGATGCTTTCTGTGCTTTCTGTGGCCGATGCATTTTTCCGGTCTTTTGCCACACGCTCTTAATCCGCGCTGATATGCGCTGCGCGGATCACTTCGGTCCAGCGCGCGATCTCGGTCTTGAGGAATTTTGACAGTTCTTCCGGACTGCTGCCAATCGGATCGGCGCCCAGCCCCCGCAGCTTCGCGGTGACGTCGGGCGAATGGATGATCCGCACCGTTTCCGCATGCAGCCGCTTGATGATCGGCTTCGGCGTGCCCGCCGGCGCCAGCAGCGCATACCACAGCGTGGATTCATAACCCGGCACGCCGGATTCGGCCACCGTGGGAATATCCGGCGCCGCCTGCGAACGGGTGCGCGAGGTCATCGCCAGGCCGCGCAGGCGGCCGTCACGCACGAACGGCAGCGCGGCCAGCGGGCTGGTGCACACCAGCTGGACCTGCCCCGCGACCAAAGCGGTCAGCGCCGGACCGGCGCCCTTGTACGGCACGTGGACCATATCGATATGCGTCATCCACTTCAGCATCTCGACCGACAGATGGCCGCCGGTGCCCGGCCCCGAAGAACCGTAATTGATCTTCCCCGGCCGCGCCTTGGCCAGCGCCACCAGTTCCTGGATGGTGCCGACGTTGAGCGACGGATGCGCGACGAAAATCAGCGGCGAACTCGCCACCAGCGTGATCGGCGCAAAGTCCTTGATCGAATCGTACGGCAGTTTTTTCCGCAAACCGGGATTGATGCCGTGCGTGGCGCTGGCGAGAAACAGCGTGTAGCCGTCGGGCTGCGCCTGGGCCGCGAGCTGCGTGGCAATCAGCTGGCCGCCGCCCGGACGATTGTCGTTGACGACCTGCTGGCCCAGCGCCTCGGTGAGCTTGGCGCCGAGCAGCCGTCCGACGAAATCACCGGCGCCGCCGGGCGGGTACGGAATGATCAACCGCACCGGGCGATGAGGATAGACGTCTGCGGCGGACGCCTGAAAAACGCATGCCGCCGACAACAGGCCCGTCAGCCACGCTGCGGTCCGCATTGGAACGTGAAACCGGATGAAACGATGGCGCGATCACGGCATGGATACAGCGAACGAGAAATTTCAGGCCCGGCATAAAAATCTCCTCAGACTGATTTTTTGATTCGCACAACCCAGCGGTCGAGGCAAAATTGGCCGCGGCTCCGCTTATTCGCCCTTATCCGCCGCAACAAAAATCCGGTCAGCATCAGCCGGATTTTATATTTTATTCGAAGCGGTATTTCAGATCCTGGCTGCGCCACCAGCCGCTCGCGCACGAAGCTGATGTGCCCGCGCAGCACGTAGAACTGGTCGGCGAACGAGAGCGGCACCTTGAGGCTGTTGACGCCCTGCTCGATGGCATCGAGCCGCTTGAGCATGTCCGCGTGCTTCTCCGGTTCCGGATGCGCGAGCACGTCCCGTTCGAGCGCCAGCAGCGCGCCGTACCAGCGGTAGATGCGCGACCTGACGCGCCAGCTGTAGAGCACGGGCACCAGCCGCAATCCCGGGATCAGCAGCACGACGATCGGCACCAGGATCACCAGCATGCGGTCGGTCAGGCTCGCCAGCCAGAACGGCAGATAGCGATAGAAGAAACTCTTGCCCGATTTGTAGTAACGGCTCGCGTCGCTGCTGATCGGGAATTCGTGCTCGAGCGGGGCCGGAAACTCGCCCGCGCGCTGCAGCAGGGTCGCGCCCGAGTGCACTTCACGCGCGGCGTCGATCAGCAGATCGGACAGCGCCGGATGCAAATCCTCGCGCGCGACGAGCTCGACCGTGGGGCCGATCAGCGCGAGATTCTGCGCGGGGATATTCTTGCCGAAATCGATGGACCCCATCGGCAGTTCGAGCTTGCTCAGATAGGTGAAGCGGCGCGCATAGGCATCGGCCTGCGCGAAATTGAGCAGCCGGATTCCCGGCGTCCGCATGAGCTTGCGCATGACCGGCGGCGCGGCGGAATCTCCCATCAGGAACACGGCATCGACCTTGCCTGCGATCAGCGCCTGCGCCGCGTCATCCCCGCCCAGATCCAGCAGCGCGGTCGGGCCGCCGGGCTCCATGCCATTGGCCTTGAGCAGGATCAAAGCAAGGGCGCGTGTTCCGCTGCCCTCGACTGCCGATCGCCAGCCGCTTGCCGCGCAGGACGGAAAGCCGGTCGACCGGGCTTTGCGCTGTGGTAGAACACGGCGAGCGGTTCATAGAAGACGCTGCCGAGCGACGCCAGCTCATCGATGTCCATCCCCTGCGACACGCCGCCCTGGACGAAGCCGACGTCGACCTCGAATCGAAGGATCGGTCAGCCGCTTGAGGTTTTCCAGCGAGCCCTGCGAGGGCAGGATCTTCAGCGTCACGCCGTTGCGCGCGAGTATCTTGCGGTACTTCTCGGCCGTGGTGCTGAAAATGCTGCCCTCGGGGCCGGCGGTGAGGATGATGGTATCGGGCGGCGCCGGGCGGACGAATTTGAACGCGATCCAGAGCGCAATCAGGCTGATGAGGAGTATGGGGCCCAGCGTTGCCGCGAGATCGCGCCAGGAAACCGCGGTGAACCGTGCCGGCAGCCGGATGCGGCGTAATTTGCTTAAAGTGTTCGGCGCCATCGATAAACTTTTCGGGATCAACGTCCGCAAGCACGGCCTTGCTGATGGTCGCGGTTCGTGACCTTTTCCGCCGACCGTCAAAAGCTATACACCGCAGCAGCATCGCCGCGACCGCGGGCCGCCGGATTTTGTATTGCAAGTTTTTGCAACAACGTGTTGGGCATCGACGGGATGCCAACTTTTTGTGCGACAGCGCAAAATGAGCCGGTATCACCGCTCGAATTTCCCAATCCTCAAAGGAGGCGGGCATGTGCGCACATCGAGCTACGATCGATCCGGACGATCTCGAAGACCCTGCGAACTGCGCGACGCGCTGCACCAGGCGATGCTCCACAGCACGCCCCGCCCGGAGATCCAGGCCGCTGCGCGCGCATCAGCCCGAGGTGCTGCGCGCCTTCATCTACGCTTGGGAGCGACTGTTCAAAGCCGCGGGATCGTCGACCGGCACATCAAGGAACTGTGCCGGCTTCGCGTCTCGCAAACCCTCGGCTGCAACTACTGAGGCCCATATACAGCGCGCCGTCCAGTCTGGCATCGGCAGGGACGAAAGTTTACAGATCGCGAACGAGGAGAAGCTCGCCAGACCTCGGCGCGGCTTCGAGTCAGTCGCCGCTTTTCACCGAACGCGGAGCGGCGCTCGCGCTTCGCTACTACCGACGCACATCGTGCTGGAACCCTGCGAGCGCCGACGGGCGAGATTGTGGAAAGATCGCTGCACGCCCACTTCACGGAACCGGAACTCGTCGAACTCGGCTCGTTCATCGGTTCGACATCGCGGGCCGGCCAGCGCTGGATCACGCACACTCGGCACTGCCGGCCACGTCGCGAGGTGCGTGGCCGAAACCACGATCGGGCTCTAGTCCGGAACCGCGGCTCACGCGCAGATCACTGCGCGAACGAAAGCCGAGGCTCAGCCGCCCGAACATTGAGCGCCATATAGCGCGCCCCTCGTTCCCAACCCTATCGCGTCCGAGCGCGGCTTTCAGCCGAACTTTCGCGACGAGCAACTTCATTCAGGACATTTTAAAAAACAAACTGCCTGCCGACCGCCGAGGGCACGATGAGTTCTTCGCCGAACGCCTGCACCAGCGCGCCGACCGCGCGCCAGCCGGTGCAGTGCGCGGGCACGATGCGCTTCAGGCCGAACCCCTTCATGTCGTTGATCGTGTCGGGGATGATTTCCTCGATCTGCTGCCCGGAGAGGTGGAAGCCGCCCATCACCGCGTGCAGCGGCACGTCGCCGAAGACATTGCGCGCGTCCTTCAGCACGTTGATCACGCCGGCGTGCGAGCATGCGGTGAACACGATCGCGCCCTTGCCTTTCACGTGCGCCGCGACGTAACGCTCGTCCATCAGCCACGGGTCGGGTTCCCACGATTTGCCGTCGGCCGTGCGCTTCAGGTGGCCGGGCAGCCCTTTCTCGTAGGGCGTCACGCGCGGAATCTCGCCGCTCAGGTAGAAACAATTGTCGAGCAGCAGCCGCGCTTCCGGCGCATTGACGACGGTCGCGCCCGCGGCGGCGAGTTCCTGCGGGCTCGGCACCGGCTTCTGCGGCAGCGGTTCGCCGCCGTGGCGCAGCGTGCCGCGCGTCACGAACATGCCGGGATTGACGTGGCACTCGACGCGCTTGCCGCCGTTCATCGCCGTCACCTGGCGCACCGCTTCCACCAGGCCGCCGGCATGGTCCCAGTGGCCGTGCGAGAGCACCACCGCGCCGGCGTCGCCGAACGGCACCTTGAGCAGCGCGCCGTTGCGCGTCACGGTATAGGCTTCCGGGCCGGCGTCGAACACCAGCGTCTGCTTGTCGTTGCCGACGCGCGCGGTGATGATGAGCGAGAGGCCGTGATGCGCGCAGCAGCGGTATTCCCCCGCGGCCATCTTGAGCGTGCCGTTTTTCATCAGCACCGGCACCTCGTTGGTCACGTCCTTCGGCACGGTGGACAAGGAGTCGGTGACGTTGTCCACCAGCACCTGCACTTCGAGCGCATCGACTGCAAGCAGATTACGGGTGATGTCGTTTGGCATGCCCACTTCCTGACTTAAAATATTGTTTTAAAACAACGGATTATTGGCGATCTGCGGCGGTGGCGCGGGGAATGCCCGTCCAGTCCATCAGCACGCGACATGCGGCTATCGTAACACCCCGCCCACAGAGGAAGAACTGCCGCCTGAGATCGGATACAGGCGCGCGTTCAGGGAATCCACCAGGAAAGCAGGGGGATTCGGTAACTTGTCACAGCAACCCCCTTCTCCGCCCTTTCGGATTAGTTTATCTTAATTGTCATTTGACAATAAATACTCTACTGCAGCGCAATATTTTCGTTTAGATGTGTTCTAATGTGCATGTAGGATGATTTTATGAATGTATTTATTTTATACACTATGTTATTGCAATGCAGCAAGACTAACTGAAAGGAGACTTCAAAATGGCAAACATTACTAAAAGTACACTGGTGGGACCGAGCATGGTTGACCTGTTGAACAATGTCAACGTGAGCGAAAGCAAGCGTGAACTGGCCAAGGCTCATGTGCGTGATGCGGAGTTTATTGCCGACCTCATTTCACATGCGGTATCGGGCGTCGTGTCCGCGGTTGCCGGCATCGAACATGGCTTCGTGACCATGGCGGCGCGGGCCAAGTCGTCTTTCGACAAACTGGCGCACCACTGATCCGGAGTCGAAAGGCATTACCCCATCCCTACCCAGGAGAACGCAACATGAAACCGGAAACCAGTCTGCCCCGTGATTTCGAGCCTTATGTCGATGAAGCGCACAAATTGCGCGCACGAATATATCGCCGGACTCCTGCATGCCGGCTTTGCCGCACTGGCCGGTTTGAAACAAAAGGTCGCCAAACCTGTGACGCGCCGGTCTCGATCCGGGGACTTTTGCTCGCAGGGATAGCAGTCTGAAGTCACGCTCCTAGACAGGAGCGGGCGCGGCCGGCTTTTCGATGAGCCGCATGATTTCGGCTGCCGCGTGCTGCGCTTCCTCGCGCGTGAGTTTCTCCGCGGCCTCGGCGTCGCGTTTCCTGATCGCGGCGAGGATCGCGCGCAATCCCTCGATGCTTTCCTTCGAGCGCTCGGCGGAACGCTGCGGATGGGAAAGACCGAGCGCGCGCCAGCGCCAGATGCGCGCATGCAGCGTGCCCAGCATCGACGACAGCGTTTCGCTTCCCGCACCCGCGAACAGCACTTCATAGAAGCGGTTCTTGGTTTCCAGCACTTCCTGCGCATCGCCGCGCCCGTAGGCGCCGGCCACGACATCGAGCGCCTGCGCCAGGCGTTTCAACTCCGCATCGCGCGCATTCTCGGTAAACAGCCGCGCGGCAAACCCCTCGAGCACGGCCCGGATCGAATACAGGTCGCGGGCTTCAGCCGGCGTCAGTTCCCGCACCACCGGCCCCTTGTTGGGAATGATCGCGATCAGCCCCTCGGATTCGAGCTGGCGCAACGCCTCGCGAATCACGGTGCGCGACACGCCCATCATCTCGGTAAGTTCGCGCTCGGTGAGCCGCGCGCCGGGCGCGAGCCGGCCGTCGATGATCGCCTGGCGCAGGCCGTCCAGCACCTGCTGGCGCAGCGGCGCGGCGAGCTTTTGCACTCCCAGGGCGGGCAATGGATCCATAAAACCTAGTTGACCTGATCGTAATACCGTAATACGATATTACGAGATATCCCTTTGTGCAAGCGCTAAGTTAACCGTGAGGAGAAGTCAGTCATGAGCACCACCCCCGTCAAAGTCGGCATCGTCGGCCTCGGCCGCTGGGCCAAAGTCCTGACCCGTGCCGCCAAGCAGTCCGACAAGATCCAGATCGTCGCCGGCTACAGCCGTTCGCAGGAAAAACGCGATGCGTTCGCCAAGGAAATGGGCGTGCCCGCAGCACCCGACATGAATGCGATGCTGTCCAACCCCGAAATCAAGGGCGTGATCCTGACCGTGCCCAACGAACAGCACCTGCCGGTGGCGGAGACGGTCGCCAAGGCCGGCAAGCATGTCTACACCGAGAAGCCGATCTCGCAGACGCTGGAAGACGGCCTGAAAATCGAGGCGCTGCAGAAGCAGTACGGCGTGACCGTCACCGTCGGCCACAGCGCGCGCCTGATGGCCGGCATCCGCATCATCAAGGAAAAAATCGAAGCCGGCGAACTCGGCCGCGTCGCGTTCATCGAAGCGAACTTCTCCAACGAGCGCGCGCTGGAACTCACGCCGCAGACCTGGCGCTGGTACAAGGACCGCGCCCCCGGCGGCCCGCTGTCGCAGCTGGCGATCCACCAGTTCGACGTGCTGCACCTGCTCGGCGGCGAAGTGCAGGAAGTCTCGTCGATGGCCTCCAAGCTGTCGCCGGTCGGCGCCGAAGTCGACGACCAGTCGATGACGCTGGTGCGTTTCAAGGACGGCAAGGTCGGCTACGTCGGCTCGTGCTGGACCTCGCCCGGCATTTTCTCGGTGCGCGTGTTCGGCTCCAAGGGCCTGATGCACTACGAAATCGATTTCGGCACCTGGGATACGCCGCACCTGCTGCACAAGAACTCGGTGCTCTACATCCAGCGCGGCAAGGACGGCTGGGCGAAGCGCGAAGACATCAAGCTGCCGGAGTCCGACATGTTCCGCGCCGAGCTCGAGGCCTTCGCCAGCAGCTGCCTGTCGGGCAAGCCCAACGAACTGACCGCCCACAACGGCAACGTCGCGGTGGCGATGACCAACGCTGCGCTGAAGTCGATCGACCGCAAGGGCCAGTGTGTAACCATCGAGGAAGTGATGAACGACGCCCGCGCCAAGAACGACGCGAAACGCGCCGCCTGATCCGGAGATCGCCATGTCGTTACCCAGCAGGTATTTCATCGATCTCACGCAGCCCGAGATCGCCGCGCAGTTCAAGAAGAATCCGCTGGTGATCCTGCCGGCGGGCAGCGTCGAGCAGCATGGCCCGCATCTGCCGACCGGCACCGACATCTACGCTGCCAACGTCATCGGCCATGCGGTTGCCGAGAGGATGGACGGGCTGGTGCTGCCGGGCGGGCCGCTCGGCGTGACGCCGATGCACATGCCTTTCGAAGGCACGATCACGCTGACTCCCGACACCTACCAGCGCGTGGTGGTCGAGTCCTGCGAATCGACCGCCAGGCACGGCGCGAAGCGGCTGCTCATCCTCAACTGGCACGAGGGCAACATCCCGTCGCTCGCGATTGCCTCGGAGGCGCTGCACCGCGAGGTCGGCATGAACGTCATCGTGGTGCAGGCGTGCTACGTCGCGGCCGAACTCTACGGCCATGATTGCGGCGGGCTCACCCACGGCGGCGAGATCGAAGCGCTGGCCGTGCTCGCCTACCGTCCCGATCTCGTGCACCTCGACCGCATCGAATACTCGTCCGACCACGGCCACGGCCGCAAGTGGGACAGGCTGCGCCGCACGCGCAGCTACCAGCCGGTGCTGCGCGACATCAAGACCATCGCGCAGACGGGTTGGTACGGCGCGCCCGAGCATGCAACGGTGGACAAGGGGCTGAAGATGCTGAACGACATCGCCGACGCGATCGCCAAGGAATGCACGGAGATCTTCCAGATGCTCGACGAGGCGCAGGGCGGCACCGCCGAGATCAAGCACCTCAAGCTGGCGGGCTGACATGGCCAAGGTGCTGACCCAGGCCGAAGCGAAAAGCATGGGACTGCCCGGCCGCAAGTCGCTGGAGATCGTTTCCGGCGAAAAAGGCTCGAACGCGGTCACATTGCGGCTGGTCGAGATCCCCGTGCCCAAGCCCGGCGAGGCGCCGCGCGGCCCGCACTACCATCAGGGCTTCGAGGAATGCATTTTCGTGATGGCGGGCGAAGGCTGCACCAGGGCCGACAGCGGCGAGTTTCCGCTGAAGACCGGCGACACCATCCTGATCCCGCCGGGCGAGAAGCACGTGACGCGCAACACCGGCTCCGAACCGCTGGTGCTGCTGTGCTTTTTCCCGGTTTCCGACATTTCGAAGCGCACGCTGGAAGGTCCGAAAACCTGAAAAAGCATTAACGCGAAGGACGCGAAGGTCGCAAAGGTTCGCGAAGGAAAAACAAGAACGAATCAATAGCTAAAGCTCTCGTATCCCGATCGTTATTGGGAATATTTCAGGTATATTTCTGTTCTTGAATTACTTTGCGTTACTTCGCGAACCTTTGCGTCCTTTGCGTTAATGCTTTGTGTCCTTCGCGTTCATGCTTTTTTGACTACAGGAAACAACATGTCATACGATGTGATCGTTCTGCGGCCCGAGGCCGATTTCAAGCGCGTCGATGCGCTCCCGCCGAATTCCTTTTCCATCACCTACCGCGCGCCCGACGATCCCGAGCTGCCCGCCCTCATGAAGCAGGCGCGCGCCATGGTGATTCCCGCCGTCGGCCCCAAGCTTGCGGCTTCGCTGTTCGAAGGCAGCACCGTGAAACTGGTGCAGGTGACCGGCGCCGGCCTCGACCGCCTCGATGAAGCGGCGCTGAAGAGACTCGGCATCGCCGTCGCCAACGTGCCGGGCGGCAGCAACAGCGCCGTGTCCGAATACGCGGTGACCACCGCCTCGACGCTGCTGCGGCGCTTTGCCTGGGCCGATGCCGAGATCAAAGCCGGGCGTTACGATGCCTTCCGCAAGCGCATGCTCGCCGACAATCTCGCCGGCCTCGACGGCCTCACGGTCGGCGTGGTCGGACTGGGCGTGATCGGTCTTGCCGTGGCGCAGGCATTTCACCGCATGGGCGCGCGCATTGCCTATTTCGATCCCGCGCCGCGCGATGCAAAAGCCGCGGCAGCGATGGATGCCAAATCGCTGACCCTGGACGAACTGCTGCGTACCTCCGACGTGGTGACGCTGCACGTGCCGCTGATTCCGCAGACGAAAGGCCTGATCGGCAACCAGCAGCTCGCATCCATGAAAAAGGGCGCGATCCTGATCAACGCCGCGCGCGGCGGCATCGTCGACGAGGCCGCGCTGGTGGCGCACCTCGAATCCGGACATCTTGGCGGCGCGGCGGTCGACGTCTATTCGACCGAACCCCCCGCGGCGGACAACCCGTTGCTGAAATTGACGGGAGATGCCGCGGCACGCCTGCTGCTCACACCCCACATTGCCGGCGTCACGCGCCAGTCCGCCGCTTTCCTGTTCCGCTCGTCGTGGGCCAACGTGGAGCGCGTTCTCAAAGGCGACAAGCCCCTCAACCGCGTCTATTGAAATTTCGATCCGGGCCGGGCGCGCCTCCAGGGCCGCCCGGACTTTCGGTATGTTAGAGTGCCGTAACGGCGATCATACTTGCCCGGAGAATCAGGGATGGCGGACAGTCACGACGAGCACGCCGCAAAAAATCTTGCGGACCAGATGGCAAAAAGGCGCGGCAAACGCTACCCCGCCCATGCCTATATCGCGGAAATATTCCCGGACTACGTAAAAGTTCTGCTGGAGCTCGACGAGGTCATTCGCGCCAAGCCGCGCCGCTACGACGAGAAGATGCACGAGCTCTTCCATATCATCGCGCTGGCGGTCGAGATGTCCAATCCTCCCAATCAGCCCCATCTCAAGCAGCATATCAAGAAGGGCCTGAAGCTCGGGCTGGCGCCGGAGGAAATTGCCGAGGCGCTGATGGTTTGCGTCAATCCCTGCGGCGCCAAGGTGCTCACCTACGGCGTGACGTGCATGCTCGAAGCCATCGAGGAAATGAAAGCCGAAGCAGGCACTCAGGCAACATAGCCTTCGCATAGCCAACGTCCTCGCCGCACGACAGTCTTTTAGAGGAAAGGAAAAGTCTTGGACCGCGGGAATCTGGGAATAGCCGTCATCGGTGCCGGACGCATCGGCACTCTCCGCGCGCGCCTTGCGGCGAAACACCCCTCTGTGGGCTTTCTCGCGGTTTCCGACCTCGATCCCGCCCGCGCCCGTGCCCTCGCCGAACAGACGGGCGCCGATTTCAGCTCAGGCGACAACTTCGAAGTCATCGGGCGCCCGGAAGTCACCGCCGTCATTGTTTCCACGCCCGAGGGCGAGCACGCGGCGCCGGTAAAGCGCGCGCTGGAACTCGGCAAGCCGGTGCTGGTGGAAAAACCCATCGCGCTGTCACGCAAGGATGCGGAAGACATCCTCGCCACGTTGCGGAAAACCAATGGCCACCTTCGCATCGGCTACAGCCGCCGCTTCAAGGAATGCTTTCTGCGCGCCAAGGAACAGATGATCCACGGCCGGCTGGGACGGGTCGTCGGCGGCCTTGCCCGCGTCTACAACTCCCGCGCCCAGGCGTTCTCGATATTGAAACGCGATCCGCATGCCACGCCGGTGCTCGACGTGCTCACTTATTACGTCGATCTCATGTGCTGGTTTCTCGAAGGCAATCCGCCGGTCGAAGTGATCGCGCGCGGCCAGAGCGGCATCTTCAGGGAGGCCGGCTACGGCGCGGACGATGTCACCTGGGCGATTGTCACTTTCGCCGACGGCGCCGTGGTCAGCTTCGGCGTGAGCTATGCGCTGCCGGCGAAATATCCGACGCTGGGCCAGTCGGACCGCGTCGAACTGCTGGGTTCGGAGGGCACCATGATGATCGACGACGATCACCTGGATCACCTGCTCTACACCGACAAGGGCATTCCGCATGCCTATGTCCCGGACCATCAGATCAACATGGCTTTCCTGGGCAGCACCACGCCGGGTGACTGGGCGCTCGGCGATTTCTGGGGACCGCTCGGCAACGAGACGCGCTCCTGGCTCGACCATCTCGTCACTGGAAATCCCACTGCGCATACCACGCCCGAGCAGGCGATCGTGAACCTGGAGACTACGATTGCCATCGAGCGTTCGGCACGCACTGGACAGGCGGTGCGGCTGCCGCTGGAAACCTGACGGGGTGGCGATGCGTTATGGGTAATGGGTAATGGGTAATGGGCGAACAGGGTATCAAGCTTTTACACCTTGCTCATCACTGATTACTCATCACTCACACCCGCTTCACCCCGGCGGCCAGTGAAACGGCCGGCCAGCGAGAAGATGAAGGTGCAGGTGGAACACGCTCTGCCCCGCCCCCGCCCCGTTGTTCACCACCAGGCGGAACGCGTCATCCACGCCAAGCTGACGCGCGATCTTGTTGGCGGCAAGCAGCAAGTGGCCGAGCAAGGACTGGTCCTCCTGCCCGGCATCGGCCAGTCCGGCGATCTCTTTTCTGGGAATAATCAGCACATGGGTCGGCGCCTGCGGATTGACATCCCGGAATGCCAGGCACGACTCGTCCTCGTAAACGATATCGGCGGGAATCTCGCGCCTGATAATTTTTCCGAAAATAGTCGTCACCAGTTTCTCCTTTTCGTTGGCCGGGTACGCCGCTCGCTTTTTTGCCGAGAATCAGCCCCGTTTTGCACCCTTCAGGCTTTGCTCCGTCCACTCGAGCAGGCTGTCGATCATCGCATCGCTCGCTTCGCCGAGCGCTTTCACCGCGCCTTCGGCATTGGGCGCGGCGGGCCGCTCCAGCGTGAACGTGCGCTGCGCGACGAGCGTGCGCCCGGCGATATTGACCAGACTCGCGCGCAGCCGTATCGACACCCGGCTCCGAGTCTCGGCGTCGAATGCCTGGCTGAAATCCTCGAGATCGATGCGTAACGCGTAATCGGCGCGCGCGCCGTTGCCGGTGGTCACAATGCCGCGCGTCGCCGCGGCGAAGCGGTTGCGCACGCGTTGCGACATGAGCAGTGCCGGCGACGCCGCCCAGCGGCTGTTGGCGTAGACCCGCGACTGCGCGGCATCCTGGTAGTTGAGGCGGTAGACGATGCCCTCGATTGTCGAGCCAGGCCGGCGCCGACACATCGGGCAACAGCAGCGCCGCGTCGATCCCCGGGTTTTCCCGCGGATAGCTCTTGAGCGGACCCAGGTCGTAGCCCGCGGGCTGCTCCTTGATCTGCGGTCCGAGGCTGCACCCGCCCGACAGCACCATCAGCATCACGGCCGTCAGCCGCAGCGCGGCACGGCGGACTCCAGCGAAATCATCGTAAGTCATCGATTGCTCCTGCCCTGAGGTTCGAATCCCGGCTCGCCCGGACCGGGTGGCGGCGGCGCCCGTCCGAACACGAGACTGGTTGGCTGGTCGTTCAAATTGGAGAGCAGCCGGTCAAGATTTCGCGAATTGCGCGCAAGTTCGTCGAGCAGCACGCTGATGCGCGGCAGCGTTTCGGCTCGACAGCGACTGCGCGCTGCCGCCCATCTGCTCCGCGCTCCTGGCGACGCGTTCCAGCGTATCGGCGCGCTGGCTCAATTGCTGCGTCAGCGTGTTCAGATTCACGAACAGCGCGTCGGCGCGCTGCAGCGTCTTGCGCGCATCGGCAGTCAGCGCGGGGAATTCCTTCATTCCGGGTTCGAGATGGCGGGTGAGCGTCGCGATTCCCTGCGTCGCCGTTTCCAGGCTCGCCAGCGTGCGCATGAGTTGCGCCTGGTTCTTCCCGCCAAGCAGCGTATTGAGCCGCCGTCCGACCTCGCCGACTTCCGCGAGCAGGTCCTTGCCTGAGCCGGTCAGCTGGTCGAGAAACGCCTGACGCACCGGTATGCGGTCATTTTTCGCGTCTGAAGGCGGCAGCGGCTCCGGCTTCTTGCCGTCGTCATCGAGCATCACGTAGGCGAGCCCCGTGACGCCCTGCGATCCGAGCTGAGCGAAAGTGCCGCGCGTGATCGGAGTGCCGGCTTTCACGTCGATCCCGACCAGGATCTGACCCGAATTCTCCGGGTCGAACTCGATGCTCCTGACCTTGCCGACGTCCACGCCGCGCAACCGCACCGGGGCCTGCACGTTAAGCCCCGTCACCGCAAACTTCGATTCCAGCACGTAACTCACCGTCTCGACTGTATTGCCGCTGAACCACATCGCGGTAACGACAACGCCAGCACCCAGCAGCAGCGTGAACAATCCCGCCGCCAGGGCGTAAGCCCGATTTTCCATTGCCCGGTTCCCCTGTTATGCCGCGCCGCGCGGCTGCGCGGCCGCTGCGCGTTGATTTCCCCTACCAGATCCTTGATCGCTTCCAGCGCGCGCTGCCCGCGTTCGCCCTGGAAGAAGTTGCAGATAAACTTGTGGGTCTGTCCCGCGATTTCGAGCACGGTGCCGATCGCGATCAGCTGCTGATCCGCGAGCACCGCGACGCGGTCGGACAACGCGACCAGCGTGTCGAGATCGTGCGTGACCATCACGACGGTGAGATCGAGCTCGCGTTTGAGATCGGCGATCAGCCTGACGAAGCTTTCGCTGCGGTCGGGATCGAGGCCCGCGGTCGGCTCGTCGAGAAACAGCAGCTCCGGCTCCATCGCGAGCGCCCGCGCGAGCGCGATGCGCTTTACCATGCCGCCCGAGAGCTCCGCCGGCATCTTGGTGGCATGATGCGGCTCGATGCCGACCATTTCCAGCTTGAGCATGACCAGATCGTGGATGATGTCTTCGTCGAGCGTTTTCAGCTCGCGCAGCGACAGGGCGACATTGTCGAATACCGACAGCGCGGAAAACAACGCGCCCTCCTGGAACAGCACGCCCCAGCGGTTTCTCAGCTGCCGCAGCACTTCCGGGTCGCCGTCATGCAGCGACTGTCCGAACACGCGCACCACCCCCTTGGCCGGCCGTTCCAGGCCGAGCATCTGCCGCAGCAGTGTCGTCTTGCCGCTGCCCGAGCCGCCGACCAGAGACAACACCTCGCCGTGGCGCACGCACAGGTTGAGGTCGCGATGGACGACCTGGCTGCCGAACTGCGTCCACAGGTGCTCGATCTCGATGATGCAGTCGGCCATGAGCGCTAGAAAATCCCGATGTCCCTGAACATCACCGCAAACACGGCGTCGACCAGAATCACGATTGTAATCGCTGTGACCACGGAATTGGTGGTGCCGGTGCCCAGGCTTTCGGTATTGGGCTCGATGCGCAGGCCGAAATGGCAGGCGATCAGCGCGATCAGGAGTGCCGAATACGACACCCTTGGCAAGACCGAGCCAGAGATTGGCAATCGGCACCGCGTCGGGCAGGCTCATCGCAAAGAAGTGGTAGCCGATGCCGAGCTCCATCTTCGCCGACACCATGCCGCCGAGCAACGCGACCGCGTTGGTCCACAGCACGATCAGCGGCAGCGCGATCGCGAGTGCGACCATCTTGGGCAGGATCAGCCGCATCGTATGGGGAATGCCCATGACCGACATGGCGTCGAGCTCCTCGGTGACACGCATCACGCCGAGCTGGGCGGTCATCGCAGATCCCGAGCGGCCGGCGACGAGAATTGCCGCAAGCACGGGCCCCAGTTCGCGGATTACGCTGACGCCCGAGAATATTGATGATGAAGACGTCGGCGCCGAAAGTCTTCAGCTGGTGCGCCGAAAGATAACTCAGCACAATGCCGACCAGGAAGCCGACCAGTGCCGTGATGCCGAGCGCCTGCGCGCCCGTGCGGTAGATGTTGGCCGAGATCTCCCGCCACGGGATCAGCGCCGGTTTGCGGACAAGCGCGACAACATCGAACGCGATGCGCCCGAGCAGCAACACGATGTCGAACAAATGGTCGGCGAATCCCAGCATCCTGTTGCCGGTCGCTATAATGGGCGCCGCCCAGTCGCGGCGCCGCACGGTGATCTCCGCGGGCGGCACGCCGAGGTGAGCGAACAGGGTTTCGTGTTCGGGCCGCAATCTCACGTTCTCGGCACGGCGCCGGCCCCAGGCGCGCCACACCAGCATGGCGCCGGCGTGGTCCAGCGAAGTCACCCCGCTCAAGTCCCAGTGGCACCCTCGAGCGCCGGCGCATGCGGCAAGGCGGGGCGTAATGACGGCCAGCTTTCGCTCCAATGACCGCAGATTCCAGGCGCCGCTCAATTCGGCACTGAGGGTACCGTCAGGCGCAGTAGTCTGGCGAAGCTCCGGGTCTGTCCCGGGGCGCGGTACGGCATCCGACATGTGACTTTATTTGCTTTTTTGATCCGGGCAGAGGTGGGCGTTTCCCTTTATACCCTATTGATTGGGAAACGTTTTTTTGAATACTAAAGACTATGCCTGCATAAGTCAAAACCGGATGTGAGCTCTTGCTAACATTACTGCAGCGCAATATTTTTTTTGTTTCCCTACTTGACTTCCCTGTTTCAGAGCATATAATTGTTCTTGTGCATTGCAACATTTTATTTGGCAGTTATCAGTTAACCCATTGGTTCTGAAAGGAGTTTTATATGTATCAAGCCCCCGAACAACTGACCGCACTGAACAAAGCCAATCTGGAAATCGCGAAGCGTTTTGCCGGTGTCGCGATGGAAGGCGCCGAGCGCATGCTCGACCTGCAACTCAAGGCCGCCAAATCCGCGTTTGCGGACAGCGTGGAGACCGCAAAAGTGCTCGCATCGGTCAAGGACATCCAGCAATTCGCCGCGCTGAAGGACGAGCTGGCGCAACCGGCGATCGAGAAAGCCACCGCCTACGCGAAAAGCGTCTATGACGTCGCCGCGGCAACCCAGGCTGAATACAGCAAACTCTTCGAAGAGCAAGTGTCGGTTTTCAACAAGCAGATGGTGACCGCGCTCGACAAGATGGCGCAGAATCGCTCCGGCAGGATCCGAAGTCGGCGTCGCCGCCATCAAATCCGCGATCTGCCGCAGTCAACTGCCTCTTACGACAATCTGTCGAAAGCCGGCAAGCAGTTTGCCGAAGCGGGCAAGTCGAACTTCGAAGCAGTGGCCAAGCAAACGACCAGCGGCAAGAAGAAAGCCAAAAAATAGGTCTGAACGCCAGTCGATCGGCTGAAATGAAAAGCCCCGGAAGTCCGGGGCTTTTTTTCGCCTGCAAAATTAGATGCGGAACGATGATTTTTATTCTGCACTCATCAATCCGCGTTCCTGAACTCGGTCCAGTTAAATCCCAGGGCGTCAACCCCGCGCTTCAAATCGGCGATCGCGGCCGTCGACCTCGCCCGGATCGCCGCGCACGCCAAGCTCGATATAGCGGTCGGTCTCGCTCATGTGCGGCAGGCTGAACACCTTGAGCCGGAGAAAACGCGCCTGGCATTCGTTCATCAGATCGATCAGCTGGCTCTCGCCCGCACCGCGCACGATGATCGACGACTCGGCGATGGCGCCCGGCCGCAATGCGGTCACGATAGTGCAGTTGTCGAGCACCCATGCCATCATCGGCCATGCCATTTGCGGAAAGCCCGGCAGAAAATAATGGTGGTCGAAGGCTGAACCCCGGAATGCGGTTGTACGGATTGGGAATGATGCGGCTGCCGCCGGAAACTCGCCCATCTTCAGCCGGTTGGGCGTGATATCCGCGCCGAAACGGGCACGGATCTCGGCTTCGGCTTCGGGATGCAACTCCAGTTCCACGCCGGCGGCACGCGCCGCGCATTGGCGGGTGTGATCGTCGGGGGTGGCGCCGATGCCGCCGAAGCTGAACACGACGTCGCCGGCAGCGAGCGTGCGCCGCAGTGTGGCCGTGATGTCGTCCGGATCATCGGCCAGATACTGGCACCAGGACAGCTGCAGCCCGCGTTCGCTTCAGCGTCTCGATCACCTTGGGCCATATGCTTGTCCTGGCGTTTGCCGGACATGATTTCATCGCCGATGATGATCGCTGCCAAATTGCATGGTTTAAAAGCTGGAACGCAAAACAAAAAAGAGCATTAACGCAAAGGCCGCAAAGGTTCGCGAAGTAACGCAACGTAATGAACGAACAGAAATTGCAAAAAATAGTCTCGTAACGATAGCGATACCGAATTTTAATCATTATTCGTTTTTCGCTGCTCCTTCGTTTTCCTTTGCGCACCCGTCAACTTTGAGAATCCTTCGCGTTCATGCTTTTGATCTCAGCTGTGGATATAGGACTCGAGCTGCTTGATCGTCTGCTCCTGCTCGGAGATCACTTCCTTGACCAGGTCGCCGATCGACAGCAGCCCGCCGATCTTGTCGCCATCGACCACCGGCAGGTGGCGGATGCGTTTGTCGGTCATCAGTGTCATGCAGTCCTCGACGGTCTGTTCGGGCTGTACGTATAACGACCTTCTCCGGCATGATCTCGCGCACCGGCGTGTCGTGCGACGACTTGCCGTGGAGAATCACTTTTCGCGCGTAATCGCGCTCGGACATGATGCCGGCAAGCTTGCCGCCCGACACGACCAGCAGCGCGCCGATATTCTTGTCCGCCATCAGCTTGAGCGCATCGAACACGCTGGCTTCCGGCGTCACCGAATAAACTGCGCTTCCCTTTGATTGCAACAGCTGTCTCACGGTCTTCATACGCCCTCCTTGGCTCACGCCTGTGTTTCAGACCCCTGGGAGATCCTGCTCCCGCACTTGCGAGTCCAGTGTAGCGAAATCCGCTCTCTTAATAAAGCGTGGATTCGCCGGCCGTCCGGGAAGGAATTCCACCCCGCACGCCGGCCACCGCGCCGACAATCCCGAAGAGCAACGCCCTGGATCCCATGCTGTGAAATTGCGCCAACGGCGGCATGCGATAATATCGGCATGGAATTCCTGATACTGAATTGAAGGGACGGAAACGAGGAGCATGTTTATATGGGACGAAATCTTTATTCACAGTTCGACACAACAGAGCTGATCCTGCGGGATCATCTGGCCATCGACCGTACGCTGTTGGCGAACGAACGAACGCTTATGTCGTACCTGCGGTCCGGGGTGGCTTTGTTTATTGCCGGCATATCCATTATCCATTTCTCGCACGAGGGGTGGTTTTCCACCATGGGATTTCTTTGTCTGCCGTGCGCGGTCATTACAGTGCTGTTCGGTATCGCGCGATTTAGAAAAATGGACAAAGACATTTCGGTCGTTCGCGTGGAATTGAGGAACATTTCAGAGATGGGAAACTCGTCTGCCGGACAGGAGACGCGATAGCGGCGATTTTCCGAAGTCATGCCGGGCTCTGCCCGGGCTGCCGCGCGTAAATGCGCAGCGCGTGCCGTTCAGGCTGAATAGAACTGGACGCGGTTCTTGCCCTGCTCTTTTGCCCGGCACAACGCAGCAGAAACGGTTTTAGGCATCATCGCGGTTTTCACTTTACGGCACACTGTGACACGAGCGCCCCGCACCGCAAACCCGTCCCCCGCTGCGCGCGCCGCCGGACCGGCTATCGCTCTTTTGCGGCAGGAGCCATGACGATCGCTTCCGCCTTCTGCAGCAAATGCTGCGCCATGCGGATGTTGGCGATGTCGATGAGCCGGCCGTCCAGTTGCACCGCGCCACGGCCCTCCCGGGCCGCCTGTTCCATGGCCGCAACGATGCGGCGCGCCTTCTCGACCTCCTCGGCCGAGGGGCTGAATACCTGGTTGGCAGGCTCGATCTGGGACGGGTGGATCGCCCACTTGCCTTCGAATCCGAGCGCGGCGGCGCGCCGGGCTGCGGCAAGGAAGCCATCGGCATCCCTGAAGTCGCCATACGGGCCGTCGATCGGCCGCAGGCCGTAGGCACGGCATGCCGTGAGGATGCGCGCCTGGGTGGCATGCCACGGATCGGTCTGATGGAAATGCCGCCTGCCCTGCTCATCCTTGTCGCTCAACACACCGTAATCGGGGTTGAGGCCGCCGATCACCGTGGTGCGCGCGCGCGTCGAGGCCGCAAAATCGCCGGCGCCGAAGCACATCGCCTCCAGGCGCCGGCTCGATTGCGCGATGGCCTCGACATTGGCAAGCCCCAGCGCGGTCTCGATCAGGATCTCGAAGCCGATTTTTTTCTCCCGCTTGCGCGGCCTGCTCGATCTGGGTCACCAGCATGTCGAGCGCATAAACGTCGGCAGGCACCCCGATCTTGGGAATGAGCAGCATGTCGAGCCGCGGACAGTTTTCCACGATATCGATCACATCGCGATACATGTAGTGCGTATCGAGACCATTGACGCGCACGCTCAGAATCTTGCCGCCCCAGTCGATGTCGTTCAGCGCCGCGATCACATTGCGCCGCGCCTGGTCCTTGTCATCCGGCGCGACCGCGTCTTCGAGGTCGAGAAAAACCACGTCGGCGGCCGAGCGTGCCGCCTTCTCGAACAACGCCGGCGTCGACCCCGGCACGGCCAGCTCGGAACGCGTCAGGCGCGGCGTGGCCTGCTCGATGACTGTGAAACTCATGTGGGCTCCTCAAACTTCGTGAATCGTCAATGGTAAATGATGAATAGTGTCCTGACTTCGCCGATCATCGCAGTGAAGTTCTCGATCGACCATTTACGCTTTACTCATCCCCTCCACCACCTTGATCAGCGCGGACAGGTCGTTCCTGCCTTCGCCCCTGCCGATCACGGCGTTGACGCTTTGCATCGTCAGCGCCGCCGCCGGTGCCGCCAGGCCCAGTTCGTGCGCGAGATCGAGCGCGATGTGCAGATCCTTGTGATAAAGGCGGGCCTCGATGCCGGCCGTAAAATCGCGCTCGACCATGCGCTTGCCGAAAAGCTCCAGGACCCGGCTCGCCGCTATGCCGCCCAGCATGACCTCGCGCACTTTGGCGGGATCGACGCCGCAACGCGCGGCAAGCGACAGGGCCTCGGCCGATGCCTGCGCGGTCACCACCAGCAGCAGCTGGTTGCAGGCCTTGGTGATCTGGCCCGCGCCGTGGTCGCCCATATGCAGGATGGTTTTTCCGAGGCACTCGAACAACGGCTTCACCCGCTTGAACACCGGCTCCTTGCCGCCCGCCATGATCGACAGTGTCGCCTGCTCGGCACCCATCGGGCCGCCCGACACCGGCGCATCGAGCATGTCGATGCCCTTTGCTGCAAGTGCCTGCGCGACATTGCGCGCCACGATCGGCGAAATCGTCTCCATGTCGATGACCACGCTGCCGGCCCGCGCGCCGTGAATGATGCCGTTCTCGCCCAGCGCCACCTGCTCGAAGTCGCTCCGAAGTGGTGACCACGGTAAACACCACGTCACAGGTCGCAGCCAGTTCCGCCGGTGTCTTGTAGCCCACCGCGCCCGCCGCGATCAGCGGCGCAGCCGACTGCGGCCGCCGCGCATAGACGCCCATCTGATGGCCATGCTTCATCAGGTTGAGCGCCATCGGGCGCCCCATCACTCCCAGCCCTATGAATCCGAGTTTCATTGCTTTCCCTTAAAAATTGGTAATCGGCGATCTCAGCAATTCCACTAACCACTCACTCACGATCACCGCTCACCATTCACGATTCACCGAATCAAGCCCAGCGCCATGATCACCGGCAGGGTCAGCCAGAACAGAATGGTGGTCCAGCCTATCAGCAGTGCCGCTGCCGCGGAATCCAGGCGAAACCGGTCGGCGAGCAACAAGGTGGTCACCATCGCCGGCACCGTGCCCTCGACGACCGCCGCGTGCTGCGCCTCGCCCATGGGCGTATATAGAATTGTCGCCGCCATCCATACGATGAGCGGCGTTGCAATCAGCTTGACCAGGGCGGCCGACAGGATCTCCGGCCGCGGCACGAGGTTGCGCCACGGGATCGTCATGCCGAGCACGAACAGGGTGACCGGGATGGTGGCCTGGCCGATGAACCAGGTCGCAGCCGTCAGCGGCGCGTAGGTCAGCCCGAGCTGCTGCGAACCGATGCCGAGTATGAACGCCCAGATCGGCGGCATCGACAACATGATGCGCCATACCACGGGCCGATCCGCCGTGTCGTGCGCGCCGAGCCGGGTGCAGATCCATACGCCGATGCTCCATACCAGCGGCATGGTCATCAGCATGTCGTTGAATACCGCATAGCGCGTGGCATCCTTGCCGAAAAAAAACGTCAGCACCGGCACGCCGATATTGAAGGTATTGCCGAACATTCCACCAACCACCAGGATCGCGCGCGTCCTGTCGGACAATCCACGGCCGACCGGCGACAGATACAGCACGGCGTAGATAATCGCGCCGGACAGCAGCGAGCCGATACCGACCAATAGCGGCACCGAAAGCAGCGTGCCGGAGACCGGCGTCGTGGATGCCACCGAGAACAGAATGCTGGGAAGGAACAGATACATCGCCATGCGATTGAGCAGCGTGCGTGCGCCATCGACCGGCGTGTCAGGGAAAAACCGAGCCCACAATCCTCCCGTCGCCACCAGCAGCGTGACCGGCAGCATGACCCCGACCATGAGGTTGAAGAGTTGCGTGAAATAGCTCATGAAGTCAGGGTAAACGGGAAATGATGAATCGAAAGCAGTCGAAGTCAGAGTTGATAACGCAGCCAGTTGTTGACTGCTCATTCGGAGACAGCCGCACGAAACGGCAGGCGCGCTTCGCACCACGCCGCGGCGGCCAGCGTTGCGTCGTCCGCCCGGAACGCGCCGACTACCTGCAGCCCGAGCGGCAGTCCGTGCGGCCCGAGCCCGACCGGAATCGAAACAGCCGGCACGCCGAGCAGCGACCAGATCGAGCAAAATGCCGGATTGCCGGTCTGCGTCAACGTGGCCGGTGCCTCGCCCGGCGCGGGCGGGGAGATGACCGCGTCGATTCCGCTCATGAACTGTGCGAACTCACGCTGCAGGCTGGTCCTTGCATCGAGCGCGGCGCGATAACTCGCCTCCGTGATTGCGGCACCATCGTCGAGAAGCGCATTGAGTTCCGGACCGATCCGGTCGCGGCTCCGCTGCTGCAGGTCCCTGAAAAATTGCGCGCTTTCATACGCCATGATGGTCCGCAGCGTTTGATGCGCTTCGGCAAACGATGCCGGCAGTGCGATCTCTTCCACTTGCGCGCCCGCGGCGCGCAGCACCCCGACGTTGTTCGCGAGCATCTGCTGCTGTGCCGGATCGGCGAGGTGCCATACCGGCGTGCGTACCGCAACAAGATGCGGTGCGGCTGCAAGCGGTTTTATTTCGGCAGCGAGCGGACTCACCGGCTCCGCAAGGATGCTCGCCAACCATGCGGCATCGGCGACGCTTCGCACCAGCACGCCCGTGTGATCGAGCGTCGGCCACGGATCGAGCGTGCCATGATTCGATACCACGCCGTAGCTCGGCTTGAAGCCGACCACGCCGCAGAACGCCGCGGGGCGGATCACCGAGCCGTTGGTCTGGGTGCCGAGCGCGCCCGGCACCATGCCGCACGCCACCGCGGCCGCCGAGCCGCTCGACGAGCCGCCCGGCGTATGCGCGGCATTCCACGGATTACGCGTCTTGCCCGGCGTGTAGTATGCAAATTCCGTGGCGACGGTCTTGCCGATAATGATCGCACCGGCCTGCTCGAGCTTTTGCACGCACCGCGCCGTCTCGCGTGCGATGTTGCCGGCGTAAATCGGCGAACCCATCGTCGTCGGCATGCCGGCAACATCGATGATGTCCTTGATCCCGAGCGGCACCCCATGCAAAGGGCCCGATGCTTTGCCGCCCGCCCGCGCGGCATCGGCGGCCTCCGCAAGCGTCATCGCGCGCTCGTGATCGATATGCTGCCACGCCAGGACCTTGGGCTCGAATTCGACGCAGCGCGCGAGACACGCGCGCATCAGCGCGGCTGCGGTAAGGCTGCCTTCGCGCATGCGCGTAACGGCTTCGTGCAAATCCAGGCGATACAACTTCTGCATGATCAGCTGTATATTAAATATACATATAAAACAACGGATTATGTGTGCATTATCGGGCCTCGCAACGCGCGGCACGGGCTTGCGCTCAACAGTTTCCGGGCCGCTTTTCTCCCGGCATCCCAACGCGTTGGCCGCTACTTCTTCCGGGCTTCGGGATTCAGCAAGTTGGGCGGATTGCCGCCGGTCAGCGCCGCGACGAGATTCTTTGCCGCGGTCATCGCCATCGCCCGCCGCGTCGCCTCGGTCGAGCTGCCGATATGCGGGGTCAGCACCACGTTTCTCAATTGCAGAAACGCGGGATTGAGCCGGGGTTCATTCTCGAACACGTCGAGCCCCGCTCCGCGCAGGCCGCCGTTGCTCAGTGCGTCGATCAGCGCCGCGTCGTCGACCACGCCGCCGCGCGTGGAGTTGATGAGAATCGCGGAGGGTTTCATCTTGCGGAGTTCGGCGGCACCGATCAGGTGGTGGGTTTCCGGCGAATACGGCACCTGCAGCACCACGAAATCGGCCTGCGCCAGCAATTCGTCCTTGCTCGCGTAAGACGCGTTGAGCCGCCGCTCGATGTCCTGACTCAGGCGTTTGCGATTGTTGTAGATCACCTTCATGTCGAACCCCGTCGCGCGCCTGGCGATGGTCTGACCGATGCGGCCCATGCCGATGATGCCGAGCGTCGCATGGTGCACGTCGACGCCCAGCCACTGCTTGAGCCGCCAGCCGGTCCACTGCCCGGCACGAATGCAGCTCTCGACCTCGGTGATGCGCCGCGCCGTGGCGAGCATCAGCGCCCAGGCGAGATCGGCGGTGCTGTCGTCGAGCACGCCCGGCGTGTTGGTGGCCATGATGCCGCGCGCGGTGCATGCCGCAAGATCGATGTTGTTGTAGCCGACCGCAATATTGGCGACGGCCTTGAGTTGCGGACAGGCGTCCAGCAACATGGCGTCGATACGGTCGGTGAGGCAGCACATCACGCCGTCCCTGCCGGCGAGGCGCTGTGCCAGCGCGTCGGGGCTCAATGGCGAGTCCTGCTGGTTGGAATCGACTTCGCAATGCTGCGCAAGATAGTCCAGCGTTTCGTCGAACACTTCGCGCGTGACCAGAATTCTTGGTTTCATTTCTTTCCCTGACGATCGTCTTCAGACCAGATATTACGACAGTGCGCCGCCCGAATAAACAGCGCGCGTCAGCGCGGGCAGGCTACAAGGTGTCGATAGCATCCCGGGTGGCCGTAAAAAAACAGCAGCCCGGGGGGGCTGCTGTTGTGCCGCGATTACTGACTTCCGGATACCGGTCGTTATTTGTACAGCACGCTCGGCAACCACAGCCCGATGCCGGGGAACACGTAAAGCAGGACCAGGGCGATCACCTGGATCGCCATGAACGGCATCATGCCGGCGAAGATCTGATTGAGCGTCACGTGGGGCGGAGACACGCCCTTCAGGTAAAACGCCGCCATCGCCACCGGCGGCGACAGGAACGCGGTCTGCAGGTTGAGCGCGACGAGCAGCCCGAAGAACAGCGGGTCGATGTGAAAATGCGGCAGCAGCGGAATGAAGATCGGCATGAAAATCACGATGATCTCCGTCCACTCCAGCGGCCAGCCGAGGATGAAAATGATGAACTGGGCGAGGATCATGAACTGCACCGGAGTCATGTTGAGCGAAAGCACCCACTTCTCGATGATCTCCTGGCCGCCGAGCAGCGCGAACGCGGCCGAGAAGATGGCGGAACCGACGAACAGCCAGCACACCATCGCGCTCGTCTTGGCGGTGAGGAACGCCGAATCCTTGAGGATAGACCCCAGCTCTTTCAGCGTTTTGGTGATCACGGCGGGCTTCGGGCCACCCGCGCGCCAATATTCGATGAAGCGGTAGATCGCCGCGAGGACGAATCCGCCGAACGCGCCGACCGCCGCCGCCTCGGTCGGCGTCGCCAGCCCGAACACGATCGATCCGAGCACCGCGATGATCAGGAGTGCCAGCGGAAAAAACGAAGTGAGCAGCATCTTGAACACTTCGAGCCGCTCCCAGCTCCAGAGCCGGTAGATGACGGCGAGCATGACGATGCCGAGGCCGAACACGATCCATAACCACATCGGTACCGGCAGCCGCTCGGCGGCGGCGGCTGCCGACCGGTTTCGATTCGGCCGGTTGCTGCGCGGCCTCGGCCGGCTGGCTGCGCGGCCTCTGCAACGGGCGGCGGCGCGGCTTCCTTCGCGCCTTCGGCCGGCGGTTCCTGGACCCCGGATTTTTCGCCTTCTGCTTCCGGCGCCCCGATCAGACCGGTCGATTCCTCCTTGACGTCCGCCGCCACCAAGCCTCCCGCCTCCACCAGCCCGGCCGTGTCGACCGCGGCCTCCGGCGCCGTCGCCACCTGCCAGGTAGCGCCCAGCACTGCGATGATGAACAGCGCCGGCAGCAGCGTGACAAAGAACTGCGCGAGCACGGTGCGTTGCGCGACGCCGGCGCCGGCGCCCGCGGTGAGCGCGCGCGACAATCCCGTAAATGCGTTGCGGCCTTTGCGCGCCAGCGCCTGCGCAAAGGACGGCAGCGGCACGTGGCGCTCGCTCTCGGGCAGCGGCGGCATCAGCTCGGGTTTCCACTTCGCGAGCACGATGATGTACGCGAGATAAAGCCCGGCGAGCATGATGCCGGGAAAGAAGGCCCCGGCGTAAAGCTGCACCACGGACACGCCCGCCACGGCGCCATAGACGATCAGCAGCACCGAAGGCGGGATCAGGATGCCGAGGCAGCCGCCCGCGGTGATCGCGCCGGCCGACACCTTGACGTTGTAGCCGGCCTTGAGCATCGCCGGAAACGCGAGCAGGCCCATCAGCGTCACCACCGCGCCGACGATGCCGGTGGCGGTCGCGAAAATCGCGCAGGTGACGATGGTCGCCACGGCGAGCGAACCCGGCACCCGCGCGGTCGCCAGGTGCAGGCTCTTGAACAGTTTCTCGATCAGGTTGCGCGCGCTCGACGAGGTAGCCCATGAACACGAACAGCGGGACCGCGATCAGCACGTCGTTCGACATCACGCCATAGGCGCCGCGCTGCACCATCAGATCGAGGACCTGCTGGACGGCGAGCATCGGGTTCACGCTGCGGTAGGCCAGCCAGGCGAAGAACATGCCCAGGCCCATCAGCGTGAACGCGGTGGGGAAACCGAGCATGATCGCCACCACGATCAGCGCCAGCATGAGCAGGCCGAGGTGCCCGTTCGTGACATGGCCCCAGGGCATGAACACCAGGATGGCGGTCACGATGATCGCCATCAGCGAGAAGCCGAACCAGAGTTCCTTGCGCAGCTTCATTTGCCCGGCTCCTGGCGCACGACCAGCGCATCAAGCTTCTGGATGTCCTCGTCCTTGACGTGGACCATTTCCTTCAGTTTGTCGACGTCGACTTCCTCGACGTCCTCCGCGCGCGAGGGCCACTTGCCCTGCTTGAGGCAGATCACGCAGCGGATGATTTCGACGATGCCCTGCACCAGCAGGAACGTCCCGGCGAGCGGGATGATGGTCTTGAACGGATAGATCGGCGGGCCGTCGGCGGTGATATTCGAATGTTCGTTGATCGCCCACGAGTCGGCGGCGTAGTTATAGCCGGCCCAGGCAAGCGCAAAAACCCCGGGAATGAAAAACGCGAGATAAAGCACGAGGTCGATGGTCGCCTGCACCCGCGGCGTGAAAAAACCGTAGAGCACGTCCCCGCGCACGTGGCCGTTTTTCGACAGGGTGTACGCGCCGGACATCATGAAAAGCGTCCCGTACATCATGATCATGGCATCGAACGCCCAGGCGTGCGGGTGGTCGAGCGCGTAGCGCGAGAACACTTCCCAGGAAATGAGCAG
The DNA here is from genome assembly GCA_963734595.1 of uncultured beta proteobacterium. Classification (GTDB taxonomy): domain Bacteria; phylum Pseudomonadota; class Gammaproteobacteria; order Burkholderiales; family SG8-41; genus CAKKQX01. The sequence goes on along the minus strand of CAVTHV010000018.1, from coordinate 227,808 downwards.
GGTGAGCCCGACGATGAACCACGAGAATGCGTGCCCGACCCAGGTGCTTACCTTGTCAACGAAAAGCAACAGTTTTTGCATGACTGAATACCTGCGATGATGCGGCAACGGGCCGGAAAGTCATTGTGCCACCTCAAGCCCGTTCCTGGCGATGTCCAAAAAAAAACACCATCCGGGGCCGCCAGATGGTGTTTCCAGTGTTTCCCGCAAGTGCGGTCCCGGGCGTCAGCCCTTCTTCGTGGCCGCTTTCTTGGCCACAAAGTAGTTGTTGTAGGCCATGCGCCGGCTGACGTTGGTATCGAGATCCCAGCGCACCGTGCGCGCGGCGAACTTCTTCTGCGATTCGACGATCTCCTTGAACAGCGGGTTTTCCGCGGACTTCTTCGCGACGACCTGCATCGTAGATATCGAGCTGCTTCTGCAGAATCGCGTCGGGAGTCTTGTAGAAGCGCACCTTGTCCTTGGTCTGCAGCTCGATGTAGTCCTGGGAATAGCGATCGATCGCTTTCCACGACATGTCGGCGGAAGCCGCCTCCACCGCATGGGCGATGATCGCCTTCATCTTGGCCGGCAGCGCGTCGTACTTGGTCTTGTTGAACATGATCTCGAACTGCTCGGCGTTCTGATGGTAGCTCTGCAGCATGCACACCTTGGACACGTCCGCGAAACCGAGCAGGCGGTCGGAACTGGCGTTGTTGAACTCGGCTGCATCGAGCAGGCCGCGGTCCATCGCCGGCACGATCTCGCCGCCGGGCAGCGCGTTCACCGCCGCGCCCAGGCCCGTGAACACGTCGATCGAGATGCCCACGGTGCGGTACTTGAGGCCCTTGAAATCATCCGCCTTGGTGATCGGCTTCTTGAACCAGCCGAGCGGCTGGGTCGGCATCGGCCCGTAGGGAAACGACACGACGTTGGCGCCGATCGACTTGTAGAGCTTCTCGAGCAGTTCCTTGCCGCCGCCGTAGCGGTGCCAGGAAAGCAGCATATTGGCATCCATGCCGAATGCGGGACCGGAACCCCACAGCGCCAGCGCCGTCTGCTTGCCGTAATGGTAGACGAGCACGCCATGGCCGCCGTCGAGCGTGCCCTTGGAAACCGCATCGAGCAGACCGAAGGGCGGCACCACCGCGCCCGCCGGCAGCACCTCGATCTTGAGATCGCCGCCCGTCATGTCGTTCACTTTCTTGGCGAAGTCGAGCGCGTACTCGTGGAAGATGTCCTTGGACGGCCAGGTGCTCTGCCAGCGCATGGTGATCGGACCGGCCTGTGCCTTGGCGATCATCGGGAACCCGGCGATCGCCGTGCCGGCGGCCGCGGCGGTCGCACCGGTCAAAAACTTGCGGCGCGAGACACTTTGCTTTTCCTGGACTTCTTTCTTCAGCAGTTTCTTCAGCATTTCTTCCTCCGAGGGGACAGCGGTTTACGGGAATGAGTGCGTCAAAAAAACCGGGAATCTGTTCAGCAGGGCAGCTGTTTTTTATTGCGTGTTTATACTGATGTTATCTACTAAGGGTTTATACGTATATTATTTTTTGAGTGATTATACCGCCTTGTTTGTTGACGGGTTATACGGATTTCATAATATGCAATTATTTACTATAGCGTGGCAATCGTATACCCCGCGACACGCAAAATCAAGCGAACACGACATGTTTACAGAATACTTACTGGTACGTCCCCTCAACTGCGCCTGAGCATGTATCCCAGGACCAAAGGCGTGATCAGCGTCGTCAGGATCACCATGATGATAATCACGGAAAACATCTGCTCGCTCACCACGCCGAGCCGATTGCCGGCCATGGCAAAAATCAAACCGACCTCCCCGCGCGGCACCATGCCCCAGCCGACTACCGCCCGGTTGACCTGGCCGGCGGCATAGCCCGCCACAAACTTGCCCGCCACTGCGGCGGCCGTCACGCCCAGCGCAACGAGAAGCGTCGACATATCGAAAAAGTCGGCAAGCCGGACCTGCATGCCGGTATAAACAAAGAATATCGGCACGAAAAAATAGCCGAGCGGTTCGAGCAGATGATGATGATGATGGCCCGAATAATGTTCTAGAATTTTCCTGATCCCGGATGCTCGTTCATCCCCGGCATCCTGCACCAGCGGTCTCAACTCGCGCACGATGTCCGGGGCATCGAAGTCGCTGAGGAAAACCGGCTCCAGCACCAGCCCCGCAGCAAACGCGCCGACGATCGGCGCCAATCCGATGAGCTGCGCAAGCCATGCCATCACCAGACAAACACTGATAATCAGCGCCAGCTTCATCGCGACGCCGGCGTGGATTCGGGCGAGCCCTGCACCCAGCCATGGCGCAACGGTCCGGCCGATCGCGATCGCACCGACGAGAAATGCGATCGCCTCCACGATCAGCAGGCCGACGCCGGGCGCGCTGATCGATCCTTCGCGGACGATGCTGGTCACCACCGCCAGAATGACCAGGCCAAGCACGTCGTCGATCACCGCTGCGCCGAGCACGATCTGCGCTTCGCGCGTCTTGATCTTGCCCAGGTCCTGGAATACCCGGCCGGTAATGCCGACCGAGGTGGCGGTAAGCGTGGCGCCCAGAAACAGGTAGGCGTTGAACGGCTGTCCCGGCAGCAATAACGGCCCGACGACAAACACACCCAGGGAAAATGGCGCCACGATGCCGATCAGGGCCACGATGAACGCCCGCGCCCCGACTTTGCGCATCTGCTGCAGGCTCGATTCGAGGCCGATCTGGAACAGGAGAATCACGACCCCGAGTTCGGCGAGGAACACGACAACCGCGTCGTGCTTGAGGGTCTCGAAAGCACCGACGCCGGCCAGGCCGAGATTGCCGAGAACGATCCCGACCAGCAGCTCGCCCAGCACACCCGGCATGCGGAAGCGCTCGGCGCTGCGGGCGGCGATATTGGCCGCAAGCAACATGATCGCCAGCCACAGAAAATTGTCGCTGACGCCTGCCGTACCCGCCGCGTGCGCCGCAGGCAGCATTTGAACAAGGCAGTATGCGAATGCCACCGCCATTAGAGGGGCGCGCCATGCACGCTGAATTTGGCTTTTCATCCCGCCTCCAAAGCAGATGGTTGTCTACAGTGCGGATGCAGGGCCCGCTCCCGGCGTCCGGCGACTGCCGCCGGTCCGCTATTGCGTCGGCGATGACGACGCCGGCACAGTCGCCGGTGCCGGCATAACAACGTCCTGCATTTTATGCGGCGCGTGCGGCTGCCAGCCGAGTGTGAGCAACAGCACCGCAAAGCCCACCACGTAGGCAACGGCCACGAACCAGCCATGTTTCAGCCACTGCCCGACCGACCTCGCCTCGGGATACATGCTCGCCAATGCGACGCCGGCCGAGGAACCGAACCAGATCATCGAGCCGCCGAAACCGACCGCATACGCGAGAAAGCCCCAGTCGTATCCGCCCTGCTTCAGCGCCAGCGCGGTGAGCGGAATATTGTCGAAAACCGCGGACACGAAACCGAGCCCCAATGCGGTCTGCCATGACGCAACCGGCAGCTTCTCCACCGGCATCATCGAGGCGCACGTTACCAGGGAGAGCAGGAAAACGCTGCCCTTGAAAGCGTCGGGCAGCAGGCTCCATTCCGGTTTGCGAACCGGCGTCGACAGCAACAGCGCGACCCATACCGCCGCGCCGAGGAAGGGAAAGAGATCCGACAGATAACCGAACTTGACGTTGACGACCACGTTAGTGACGATGGCCCCCACCAGAATGAAGGCGACGATGCCCACCCGCGGCCAGTCGATATGCACCCGTTCCGCAAAATTGCGGTGTATCGACGCCTGCTTCTCCTGCAGCATGGCTGCCGGGATACCGAAGATCACCAGGGCGACGGCAGCCGCAACATAGGCGTGCAAAACATCGAGCGGGGCAACGCCGTCGATCCACATCATGGTCGTGGTGGTATCGCCCACCACGCTGCCTGAACCGCCGGCATTGGAGGCCGCGACGATGGCGGCAAGAAATCCGATGTGCACCTTGCGCTGGTAGATGCTGGCGGCCACCGTGCCGCCGATGAGCGCCGCCGCAATATTGTCGAGGAAGGAAGACAGCACGAAGATCATCACCAGCAGGACAAACCCTCCCTTCCAGCCGTCGGGAAGGAACCGCGGCAACTCTTCCGGCACCCGGCTCTCCTCGAAATGCCGCGACAGCAACGCAAACCCGAGCAGCAGGCCGAGCAGGTTGGTGAGGATGACCCATTCATGCAGCATATGCGCGCCGAATCCCGCCAGCCCGTCGCCTTCCTTGAAACCGCTGAAACCGATCTTGTAGAGCGAGATGACCGCCAACCCGGTCAGCGCCACTTTAAGGGTGTGATGGTGGAACAGTGCCACGCCGAGCAGGGTCGTACCAAAGAGGATGAAATCGACCGGGACACCGAGCAATGCCGGCCCTTCAGCCGCCTGTGCCACCGATGCAGTCAGTGACAACAGCACCGTCGCGAGGATGCGTGCAATCATCCGACGGTTGCGCATGACTGGCATATGCGGACTCCGCGCAAAAGTGTGCATTCTACACCGGCCTTTCCGCCGCAGCAGCCGCCACGCAGATGGGCCTGAGGACGCCTTGCAGCGTCCGCGCGCAATCGGTGGGATAATCGGCACATTATTTAAATCGCCATGCCGAAAGGACGCGCAGCATGCTCAAGGCACTCATCCCGGTAGACGGATCCGCCAACTCGGATCGTGCAGTGAAGCACGTGATCGCCATGGCAGAGGGACGTGAACCCGTGGAAATCCACCTGCTCAACGTCCAGGAACCGGCGGACAACTGGGAACTGAAGCGCTTCATGCCCCAAAGCGAAATCGAGGCCATGCAGGAAAGCCGCGGCGGCGACTGCCTCGCGTCAGCCCGCGAGTTGCTCGACAAGGCCGGCATTCGTTACACCCCTCATGTGCTCATCGGACCCGTCGCGGAAACCATCGCGCGCCTCGCCCTTGAACAGGGATGCAACATGATCGTCATGGGAACGCGTGGCAGCACTTCGCTTGGAAGCCTGCTGCTCGGCAGCGTGACGACCAAGGTAATCCATCTCGCGGCGGTTCCGGTCACACTGGTAAAGTAGCGCCGGCGGGACGGTTTCGAAACAACTGGGTGCGCTCCGCAACGCTGTGGTTTTTGCGAGCACCGGGCCGTTTCCTTTCCGGTCACCGGCTTTGCCGGTCGGCCGCATAGAGCATCCCCCTCCGCGTCATCCATTTTTCGATCTCCACCGCGACGAAGATTGCCGCGGCGCCCATCACGCACAGCGCGAGCTCCGCCGCGTCGAGTGGCGCCGTCTTGAAAATCCGGTTCAATGCAGGAACGTAGAGAATCGCGAGTTGCAGGACCACGGTCAGCACGACCGCTCCCAGCAGCAGGCGGTTGGACCACAACCCTATGCTGAACAGCGATTCGCGTTCGGAGCGGATGGCGAGCACGTGCGCGAGCTGTGCGAGCGTCAGCACCGTGAACACCATGCTCTGCCAGTGCGCGGAGCCCGAATGGTAAGCCCACGCCTGGATCGCCAGCACGATGCCGCCCATCAGCAGGCCGACCCAGAGGATGTGCTGCCACATGCCGTGCGCGAAAATGCTCTCCTGCGGCGGCCGCGGCGGGCGCTGCATGATGCCGCGCTCCTCGGGCTCCGCGGCGAGCGCCAGCCCCGGCAGGCCGTCGGTCACGAGATTGATCCACAAAATGTGCAACGGCAGCAGCGGGATCGGCAGCCCGAGAAACGGCGCGAGAAAGATGATCCAGATCTCGCCCGAATTGGTGGTCAACGCGTACTTGATGAAGCGCCGGATGTTGTCGTAAATGCGGCGGCCGGCGCGCACCGCGGACACGATGGTCGCGAAATTGTCGTCGAGCAGCACCATGTCGGACGCTTCGCGCGCGACGTCGGTGCCGCCTTTGCCCATGGCGACGCCGATGTCGGCGCGCTTCAACGCCGGCGCATCGTTCACCCCGTCGCCAGTCATCGCCACGTATTCGCCGCGCTCCTGCAGCGTCCTCACGATGAGGATTTTCTGTTCCGGATCGACGCGCGCGTAAACGCGGATTTGCGGAATGCGTTCCGCCAGCTCCGGCGCGCTCAGGCGCGCGAGCTGGCGCCCGGTGATCACCTCGCCGCCGTCCGCGATGATGTCGAGCCGGCGCGCGACGGCACGCGCGGTGGCGGGATGGTCTCCGGTGATCATCACCGGCACGATGCCCGCCGACCGGCACATGGCGACCGCCTCCTTCGCCTCGCGCCGCGGCGGGTCCATCAACCCGACCAGCCCGATGAATACCAGCTCGCGCTCGACCGCCGCGGCGTCCTTCATATCGGGAAGTTCCGGCCATACGCGATAAGCCACTGCCAGCACCCTGAGGCCATCTGCGGCCATGCGTTCCGTCGCCTGATCGAGGCTGTCGCGCTCGAGTGTTTCCAGCCCGGTTGGGCCAAGTTGCCGGGCGCAGCGCCGCAACAAGGTTTCCGGCGCGCCTTTGCTGAACGCCACGATCTCGCCGTCCAGCTGGTGAAACGTCGTCATGCGCTTGCGTTCGGAATCAAACGGCAGTTCTGCGAGACGCGGCGACGCCGCTTCGAGCGCCGCCTTGTCGAAGCCGGCGCGCGCCGCGGCTTCATATAGCGCAACTTCGGTCGGATCGCCGCCGACCTCCCGGCCGCTCGCAATGGCATCGTTGCACAACGCAATCGCGGTGAAAAGTCTTTGCGGGGTTTTGCCCGCGTTCTCCTCGGGGCGAGCCGGCTTGCCATCGGCATAACAAGCCTCGACCCGCATCCTGTTCTCGGTCAGGGTGCCGGTCTTGTCCGAGCAGATGTAAGTGATCGAGCCGAGCGTTTCCACCGCAGGCAGGCGCCGGATCAGCGCGTTTTTCTGAACCATCCGGTAGGCGCCGAGTGCGAGCGAGATCGTCACCACCGCCGGCAGCGCCTCTGGAATCCCAGCCACTGCCAGGCTCACCGCGGTGAGAAACATGAGCACCGGCGGCTCTCCGCGTAACAGGCCGGTGACGAAGATGATGGCGCAGATCGCGAGGACTCCCAGTGCCAGCACGCTGCCGAAGTGCGCCAGCCGTATCTGCAGCGGCGTCTTGTTGTCTTCCTCGGCCGCCAGCAGCGTGGCGATCCTGCCCAGTTCGGTGGCCATTCCGGTCGCGACGACAATGCCGCGCCCGCGGCCGTAACTGACGAGCGTTCCCTTGTAGCCCATGTTGCGCCGGTCCCCGAGCGGCGCATCCGCGTCGCGCAGCGATGCCGCCGCCTTTTCCACCGCTGTCGATTCGCCGGTCAGCGCGGATTCATTGACCTGGAGCCGCACCGCTTCCGTGAGCCGCAGATCGGCGGGAACGATATTGCCCGCCTCGAGCACCACGACATCGCCCGGCACCAGTTCGTGCGCCGGCAGCGTGATGCGCTGCCCCGCGCGCAGCACGCTGGCGCTTGGCGCCGCGATGCGTTTGAGCGCCGCCATGGCGCGCTCGGCGCGGTATTCCTGGATGAAACCGATCACCGCGTTGAGCACGAGGATGGCGATGATGGCGATGGTGTCCTGCGGCTCGCCGATCACTCCCGAAACCACCGCTGCGGCGATCAGCACCACGATCATGAAATCGGAAAACTGGTCGAGCAGGATCCGCCAGGGGGGACGCTGCCGGCCCTCGCGCAATTCGTTGCGGCCGTAACGGGCGAGCCGTTGCGCTGCTTGCTCGGGACTTAACCCCCTATCGGGATTGGTCTCGAGTTTCCGCTCCGCTTCGTCGGCAGCAAGAAGATGCCACGGCGTTTCGTCCCGTTCCACCGTACCGGATTTACTCGCCATGGACATGCAGCATGCGGGAATTTAGCGAACAGAGGATGAACGGAGGGCTCACCCGGCCGGCCGCACCGGGCGCCCACGTTCACTTGGGTTAAAACAGCCCGGAACTCGCGAGCCCGGTATCCTCGTGGAGTTCATCCTGCCGCGAGAAAACCGGGCAGCTGCTAGCGCCCGTTCTCGCGCGGCAGCGGGAAATCGATGCCCGGTTTGCTCGGCCAGCGAAAATACTCGGTGCGCAGGCGCCCGTCCCGGACCGCAACCTTGCGGGTTTGCTCCTTGCCGTCGTCGACCACGCTGACTGAATAGGTCCCGGCGGGCAGTTTCGCCATGAAGAAGGGGCCGTCGGCGGTGTGCTCGATCACGGTTTTTCCGGCGGCATTCTTGACCGTGACGCCGACGTCCGCCAGGTAATTGCCTTCGACGATGGTGAACACCAGCTTCAGATTGAATTCCTTCTCGCGCGCGTTCAGGCGTTCCTGGGAATCGACACCGACGCCCCCGCTTACGAACGACACGCCGTTTTGCGTGATCACCTGTTCCGGCGAGGCCTGCGCCATTGCGAGCGTCACAACAGTTACCGCCGCCAACCCCAGCCATCTCATACGTCGCATTATTGCTCTCCTTTTATTGCCGCCTTGCTTCGATGAAGGACGGTAGTTTACCCCGAAAGTTTCAATGTTAATTCCGCCATGCGCGGCACCGTTTGATTTAAATCAATGGCCGGCACCGCGCATCCGCTCCTGGCTCAACTGGACGAGCCGAGCTTTTTCTTCGCCAGATCGAGAAATTGCGACAACAAATCCATCGGCACGGGAAAGACGATGGTCGAACTCTTGTCGCCGGCGATGCTCGTCAACGTCTGGAGATAACGCAGTTGCATCGCCTCCGGCTGCCGCGCCAGCATCTGCGCGGCTTCCAGCAGCTTTTCGGCCGCCTGCATCTCGCCCTCGGCGTGGATCACCTTGGCGCGCCGCGTGCGCTCCGCTTCGGCCTGTTGCGCAATGGCGCGCACCATGGTGACGTCGATGTCGACATGCTTGATCTCGACAGTGGCCACCTTGATGCCCCAGGCATCGGTCTGGGCGTCCAGGATTTTCTGAATGTCGAGATTGAGTTTGTCGCGCTCGGCCAGCATTTCGTCGAGTTCGTGCTTGCCGAGCACGGCGCGCAGCGTGGTCTGGGCGAGCTGGCTCGTCGCCTCGAAGAAGTTTTCCACCTGGATGATCGCCCTCTGCGGGTCGATGACGCGGAAATAGAGCACCGCGTTGACCTTGACCGAGACATTGTCGCGCGAAATCACGTCCTGGCTCGGCACGTCCATCACCACCGTGCGCAGATCGACGCGCACCATCTGCTGGATCGCCGGTATGACCAGGACCAGCCCCGGGCCCTTGACCTTCCAGAAACGGCCGAGCATGAACACCACCCCGCGCTCGTATTCGCGCAGGATGCGAAACGACGAGACGACCAGCAGCGCGAGCACGAAGAGAATGCCGCCTATGCCAAAATCCCAGAACATGATGTGCCTCCATTATTGTGTTTCGTGAAAATGCATGGCTGCGTATTCGCACCCCCAACTTCTATTTTTTCCCCGTACGAGAACAGATGGAATGAGGGATGGGCATCGTCACGGATGATGACGATGCCCGGCGGGGTGTTCCGGCTCGGGTTTGACGCTGAGCGTCAAGCCGTCAATCCCGGTCACGCGTATTTCCTGTCCGCGCGCGAGCGGCACGCGGCTCACGACGCGCCAGTTCTCGCTGCGCACGCGGGCCCAGCCTTCGGTCTGCATGTCGTCGAGCACCACGCCCTGCGCGCCGATGATGTCTTCCCTGCCGCTGACCACCGGGCGTCTGCGCGCCCTCGCCGCCATCGACACGATCGCGAACACGATCACCGCGCTCGCCAGCGCCAGCGTCAGGGTAAAGGACAGCGGCACCGCATAACCGGCAGACCCGGGCTCGAACAGGATCACCGAGCCGATCACCAACGCGATCGCGCCGCCGACGCCGAGCGCGCCAAAGCTCGGCACGAACGCCTCGGCCACGATAAACGCCAGGCCCAGCAGCAACAGGCCAAGCCCGGCATAGTTGATCGGCAGCATCTGGAATGCGAACAGCGCGAGCAGCAGGCAGATCGCGCCGGCCACGCCCGGCAGCAGGAAGCCCGGATTCAGAAACTCGTAGATCAGGCCGTAAATGCCGATCATCATCAGAATCAATGCAATGCTGGGATCGGCGATCACCGCCAGCAGCCGGCTGCGCCAGTCGGGCTCGATGGACAACCACCGCCGCCCCCTCGGTATGGAGCGTGCGCTCCACGCCCTGCACCGCGACTTTTCTGCCGTTGACCTGCCTGAGCAGATCGTTGACGTCCTGCGCGACGATGTCGATCACCTTGAGCTTCAGCGCTTCAGCCGCCGACAGGCTCACCGCATTGCGCACGGCGCGCTCGCCCCATTCGGCGTTGCGGCCGCGCAGTTGGGCCAGGCTGCGGATGTAGGCGGCCGCATCGTGAATCTGTTTCTGCGTCATGGTGCTTTGGGGTGCCGCTTCCGTCTTCGCTTTGCCGCCCTGCTTGCCGGTCGTGCTCCCGTCGTCCTGCTTTTGTTCGCGCGGCGCGTTCTTGTCCGCTTCCCCGCCGGGCATGATGCCGATCGCCACCGGCGTCGCGGCGCCGAGGTTGGTCGCCGGCGCCATCGCCGCGATATGGCTGGCATAGAGAATGTAGGTGCCGGCGCTGGCGGCGCGCGCGCCGCCGGGCGCCACAAATGCCGCAACCGGCACCGGGGACGCAAGGATCTCCTTGATGATCTTGCGCATCGCCGTGTCGAGGCCTCCCGGGGTGTCGATCTGCAGAATCACGAGTTCCGCCCCCTGCTCCGCCGCCTTGCGTATGCCGCGCACCGTGTAGTCGGCGGTCGCCGGGCTCACCGCGCCTTCGAGCGTCAGCACCACCACCGGGGCCGCTATCCCGGCATGCGCCGCAACGGATATTGCCAGCCCCAGCAGTGCGCCCGCCCATCGTCGCCGGCGCGGCGCGGCATCCTTTCCCGGAAAATCACACATATTCAAGCGGCTCGACATGGCGGCCCCGACGGATTGAACTTACATGTTGCGCGCCATCACCCGCCCGGTCAACGTCAGCTCCCGCGACACCCGCCGCATGGCCCGCCCGCAAAAAAGCTCAGCGGCGGAATGCGCCGAAGAAATGGTTGGCGCCACCGCGGCTTGCACCGGCAGCCTGCTGCGCCGCGGTCAGAAATTCGGCGAGGATGGCCGCGCCATCCAATACGGTCGCATCGTTCGGGTCGTGGAACTCCGGATGCCATTGCAGACCGACCACGTAGCCGGGCCCGCGCCGGCGGATCGCTTCCACGATATCGTCGGGCACCGACAGCGCCTCGACCACCAGGTCTTTGCCCAGATCCTTCACCGCCTGATGGTGGATGCTGTTCACGCGCGCGCTGCCGACGGTCGGATAAAGCCCGGCCAGTCCCGAGCCGGCGACGAATGCGATCGAATGGTAATACTTGTCGAACGCATCCGAATCGCGGTGTTCCAGTTCGTCGCCGTGCTGCGACGATATGTCCTGGAAAAGAGTCCCGCCGAAGGCGACATTGATCAGCTGCAGCCCGCGGCAGATGCCGAGCACCGGCTTGCCGGCGGACACGAACTCGTGCAGCAGATCGATCTCGTACATGTCGCGGATGCGGTCGCCGCTCCATTCGGGTTTGAGCGGCGTCTCGCCGTAGGTCAGCGGGCTGAGATCGGCCCCGCCCTGCAGCACCAGGCCGTCGAGCGCATCCACGTAATCCGCGATACGGATGTTACCGCGGCGCAACAGCCCGCCGCCTTCGATCGACGGAATCATGAACACCAGCGCGTTTGCCGTCATCAGCCAGTGCGCGATCGACTGCTCCAGGTATTGCAGCGTCTTGCCCTTGAAACCCATTTCCGGCGGCACGTGGTGCAGAAAGCGCGGCGACAGTCCGATTTTCAGCGGTTCGGTCATCATCTGTTACGCGGTCGCGCGCCCCATCCATAAATCACTCTGCAGGCGCGCTACGTCATTGAGGGAATTGTAGCGCTTGTAGGTTTCACGCAGCCAGCCGGCGTCACTGCGATCGGTTTCGATATCGGCGGCAAGCGCCTGCAACGCGGCGCCATTGCCGAGTTCGGCGGCATGGCGTTCGACGAGTCGCAGCGTGTCGAGCACATCCTCGCGCAGGCTGATGTGCCGCTGGCTGTAGGCGTCGACCAGCGTGCCTTCGAGCCCGTAGCGGCAGGCCTGGAAACGATTGTGGCTGTAAAGCGCATAGACGTCGCGCGACGGTGCGTGTGGCCGGTCAGCCAGCAGATAGCGCGCGAGCGACTGGGCATAGGCGGCGAGCAGCGCCGCGCGTTCCACCGTCAGCGGCGTGTCGAACACGCGGATTTCCACCGTGCCGTATTCCGGCTTGGGGCGGATGTCCCAGTAGAAGTCCTTCATGCTCTCGACGATGCCATATCCACGCATCCTGTTGAAATATGAAATAAATTCCTCCCAGGAGTGGACGAACGGCAACTGGCCCGACAGCGGGAACGCGCTCACCGTGTTGAGTCTCGAGGACTGGTAGGACGTGTCCTCGCCCTGCTGAAACGGCGAGGACGCCGACAGCGCGATGAAATGCGGCACGTAACGCGACAGCATATGCGTCAGGTACAGCGCTTCGTCGCCGTTAGGCACGCCGATGTGCACGTGCTGGCCGAAAACCGTGAACTGCTTGGCGAGATAACCGTAGACATTCAATATCTGCTTGAAACGTTCCGTGGGATAGATGCGCCGCTCGCTCCATTTGTGGAACGGGTGCGAACCGCCGCCGGCGATGCGCACGTTGAGCCGCTCCGCCGCCTGCGTCATCGCGTCGCGGATCTGGCGCAGCTCGCCCAGCACCGCATCATGGTTGTGATGGATCGAGCTGTTGATCTCGACCATGCTTTCCGTGATCTCGGGCTTGACCGCGCCCGGGTGCTGCATCTTGCCGAGCATCGCCAGCAGGTCGGCGGCATCGCGTGCCAGGTTGTAGTCGCGCGAATTGAGTATCTGCAGTTCAAGTTCGACGCCGACGGTAAATCCCGGTGAGGATTTGAACTCCAGCTCGCTGTCGCTCATCGCCGCTCTTCCTCGCCCGCTTCGCCAGCCTGTTTCAATGCAAACTGCACGGCGAGCGGGCCGAGCAGTTCCAGGATCAGCACCGCCGCCAGCACGATCGCCGCCAGCCTGGCGCCGAATTCCGGATACAGGTCCGCCGTGCCCTGCACCATCGCCAGCGCCATGCTCGACATCGGCGTGAGCGCGATGCACAGCAGACCGGCGCTGCCCGCGCGCACGCCGGAAAAGTGGGTCAGGCTGAGCACGCCGATCGATTTGCCGGCAAAGCGCGCCAGGATATAGACCAGCGCCAGCACGCCGCCGGCCACGATATCGGTCAGATGCAGCCTGGCTCCGCCGACCACGAACAGCACCACGAAGAACAGCTGGCCGATGCGGCTGATATCGACCGCCATCAGGTCGTGACGCCGGTCGAGATTGCGCGCCATCACGCCAAAGGAAAGCAGCGCCAGCAGCACCGACAAATCGAGCATTCGGGCTGCCCCGACCGTCACCGTGATCAGCGCCAGCAACAGCACGAAGTGGCGGTCGGCGCTTTTGCCCAGCCAGCGCGCCAGCAACAGCGCAAGCATGCAGGCGGCATAGCCCAGTCCCAGCGAGCCGGCCAGCATGTACAGCGGCTGCAATACGATCGTGATCCACCCGGCACGGTATTCAAGATGGATCCACGACAGCAGCATGGCCACCGAGACGAAAGCGATCACATTGTTGATCGCAACCAGGTTGAGCGCGCGCTCGGTGACCTGTCCTTCTGCGCGCAGTTCCTGGGCGACCACCATCACCACCTCCGGCGAGGTGGAAACGCCGATTGCTGCAGCGACTGCCGCATATAACGGTTTGACGCCGAAATAAACCAGCGCGAAATAGATGAATCCAAACGAGAGCGCGCTTTCCAGCACGCCGGTGGCCAGCAGCCAGCGGTCCTTTTTAAGCCAGGTGACGTCGAGCCGGCGCCCAAGCTCGAACAGAATGAGCCCCAGCGCGATGTCGACGAAAATCCAGGCCTCGGCTATCAGTCGCTTGTCGAGCAGCCCGAAGCCGCTGGCGCCGAGCAGCATGCCGATCAGCACGTAACCGGTGATGCGCGGCAGATGCAGCACGCGCTTGACGAGCTCGCCGCCGATCAGCCCGGCGAGCAGCAGCAATCCGAACAACGCGAGCGGATTGGCGGGAAACGGCAGGTGCGGCAGAAAATGCAGTTGGGTCATGGCAAGTACATAAAGTGTCTTCAGCCACGGCATCATGCCGCAGCCGCGAACGGATCATTGACTTGCGATTAGCCCCTGCACCGCCCTCGGGTGCGCGCACAGAGGCGGCGGATTTTTTTATTAATATTATCAATAATCTGACAACATCGTGCTAAAAAGTTCCCATCACTTGCCGCGGCGGCAGTCAAGCCTTTGATCCGTCAGAGTCCGTAACGTTAATGAAACACGTGTGTGTTTCATTAGGTCACGGGCTCTCAGGGGCCGAGAATGAGATGCACGCGGTACGGACCGTGTGCACCGAGGGTCACGGTCTGCTCGATGTCGGCGGTGCGCGAAGGCCCGGAAATAAAATTGACCGCGCGCGGCATGTGCTCGAATTCCGCGCGCAGCAGTTCCCAGGCGTCTTCCATGCCGCGCACGATGCGTGCACGGCTCACTACCGCGATATGCGTCTCCGGCAGCAGGCTCACCGCAGCCGGCGTGCGCGGCCCCGACGTCATCATCAGCGTGCCGGTCTCGGCAATCGCACAGAACGCCCCGGTGATACCCACGAGGTCGTCACCGCGCGCGTTGCGCGCCTCGACCTCTATACCGCTGCCCGCCCAATCGAGGTCGATGAATTCATTCCAGCACACGGCACGCAACGGCAGATTGTTTTCGCGCAGATAGGCGGCGGTTGCCGCTGGTATCTCGCTTTTTGCGCCGACTTCGCCCCAGGTGCTGGCAAGACTCAGCGCGCGCGCGCGAAAGCGCGCGACAAGGTCTCCGTCGGACGCGGGACGCGGGCTCTGCGGATGCGCGCGGAGATGGGCACGCACGGTTTCACGCTCGGCCTCTTCCGGCGCGATGCTTCTGCCCTGCGCGGCGCGGATGCGCGCAAGAATCTTCTCGCGGGCAGTCATGGTTCAGGATGAGGATGAGCGGATCGGAGAAGGCTGACATACGCCTCATCCCTCACTCTCGCTCCCTTAGCCCTCATCCCTCATTACTCAGCCCAGCGTCGGCATGTTGAGGCCGGGCGCTGCGACGTCGCCGGACGGCCAGCGCGTGGTCACGACCTTGGTGCGGGTATAAAAGGTGACCCCCTCCATGCCATGCACGTGGAGGTCGCCGAACAGGGACGATTTCCAGCCGCCGAACGAGAAAAACGCCATCGGCACCGGGATCGGAACATTGATGCCGACCATGCCGACCTCGATCTCGTTCTGGAAGCGGCGGGCGGCGGCCGCCGGAGCGCGTGAAGATCGCAGTGCCGTTGCCGTAGGGATTGCGGTTGACGAGTTCGATCGCCTCATCGAACGTATCCACGCGCAACACCACCAGCACCGGGCCGAAGATCTCGTCCCTGTAAATCGTCATTTCGGGCCTGACGTGATCGAACAGCGTCGGCCCGAGAAAGAAACCCTCGCCGCGCTTGAAATCGCGGCCGTCGAGCACGAGCTCGGCGCCTTCCTTCTCGCCCGTGTCGACGTAGCCCTTGACGCGGTCGCGGTGCGCGCGGGTGATGAGCGGCCCCATCTCGATGCCATGCTGGTCGCCCGGCCCGACCGGCAGCTTCGCTGCTTTCTGCCGGATTTTTTCCACCAGCGCAGCACCGGCATCCCCCACCGCCACCACCGCCGAAATCGCCATGCAGCGCTCGCCCGCCGATCCGTAGGCGGCGCCGACGAGCGCGTCAGCCGTGAAATCGAGATCGGCGTCGGGCAGCACCACGGCGTGATTCTTGGCGCCGCCCAGCGCCTGCACGCGCTTGCCGTTCCGCGCCGCGGTCTCATACACGTACTTTGCGATCGGCGTCGAACCCACGAACGACACCGCCTTGATGTCGGGGTGCGCGAGCATCGCATCCACCGCCTCCTTGTCGCCGTGCACGACGTTGAACACGCCGTCGGGCAGTCCCGCCTCCGTGAACAGCTCCGCCATGCGCATCGAGGCCGAAGGCACTTTCTCCGAGGGTTTCAGCACGAACGTGTTGCCGCAGGCGATGGCCACCGGAAACATCCACAGCGGCACCATCACCGGGAAATTGAACGGGGTGATGCCGGCGCACACGCCGATCGGTTGCAGCATCGAATGGCAATCGATACCGCGCCCCACGTCCTCAGCATGCTCGCCCTTCACCAGATGCGGCGCGCCGCACGCGAACTCGACCACCTCGATGCCGCGTTGCAGCGAACCCGCCGCGTCGGCCAGCGTCTTGCCGTGCTCTTCGGTGATGAGCCGCGTGAAATCCTGGCGATGCGCCTCGAGCAGCTCGCGGAACCGCATCAGAATGCGCGCGCGCCGGATCGACGGCGTGGCGCGCCACTCCGGGAAAGCGGCCCTGGCCGCCGCCACTGCGGCGTCGATGTCGGCACCGTTGCACAACGGCACACGGCGCACGCCTGCCCCGCTCGCCGGATTGGTCACTTCGCCAAAGCGTTTGCTGGCGCTTGCCAGCTTTTTACCGCCGACCCACAGTGAAACGGTTTCAAGATTTCGAATGTCCGCCGGTTTGTTCATCGTCATCTCCTCACCATTCGATGGACAGGATTTACAGGATTAGACAAGATTAACAGGACTCAGGCGTGACGCTTGACTGTCAATTGGGCCGGAAGTGAAACACGTCCTGTGAATCCTGAAAAATCCTGTGAATCCTGTCGATTACGTTGCGTTTCAGCCTTTGCGTATTTGCCGCCCGTACAGTTCGCGAAACGTTTTCCCCTGCGGCGCAGGCAGGTCGCGCCCATCAGTCCAGCCGCCGCCCAGGGGGAGCCTGTGTATCAATTTTCCGGCGCCGCCCATGCAGAGCGAGCGCCCGCGCGCCGATCTTGGTAAACAGCGCATTAAATACCGGATGCCGCGCCATCCAGCGCCCACAGCGCGAGACCCAGTTTTTCCGGCCACGGCTTCAACCCGCGTTCGAACTGCTTTTCGCGCAGCTTGCGCATCAGGTCGGGCAGCGGGATCTTGACCGGACAGACCACTCCGCACTGGTTGCACAGTGTCGATGCGTTCGGCAGATCGAGCGCGTTCTCGAGGCCGACATAGGTGGGCGTCAGGATCGAGCCCATCGGCCCCGGATAGACCCAGCCGTAAGCATGGCCGCCGACGTTCTGGTACACCGGGCAATGGTTCATGCACGCGCCGCAGCGGATGCAGCGCAGCATCGCCTGCATGTCGCTGCCGATCAGCTTGGTGCGGCCGGCGTCGACCAGGATGATATGGAAATGCTCGGGGCCGTCGAGATCGTCCGCTGCCCCTGGCGCCGGTGGTGACCGAGATGTAGTTGGTGATCGACTGGCCGGTGCCATGGCGCGGCAGCAGCCGCAGCAGCGTCGTCACATCCTCCAGCGTCGGCACCACTTTCTCGATGCCGGTGATCGTCACGTGCACGCGCGGCAGCGTCGTCACCATGCGGCCGTTGCCTTCGTTGGTCACGATCAGCGTCGAGCCGGTCTCGGCAATGACGAAGTTGGCGCCGGAGATGCCCATGTCGGCCGACAGGAAATGCGGCCGCAGCATCTCGCGCGCCTCGCGGCACAGCTCGGGTATGCCGGTCTTGCGCGCAAGCCCATGTTTTTCCTCGAAAAGATCCGAGACCTCGTCCTTGCTCTTGTGCACCACCGGGGCGACGATATGGGACGGCGGCTCGTGCGCGAGCTGCAGAATGTACTCGCCGAGGTCGGTCTCGATCACTTCGATGCCGGCCGCCTCCAGCGCATCGTTGAGCGCGCACTCCTCGCTCACCATCGATTTCGACTTCGCGGCCTTGCGCACGCCGTAGCGCGCCGCGAGTTCGCACACGATGCGGTTGGCTTCCTCGGCGGTCTCCGCCCAGTGCACGACCGCGCCGCGCGCGGTGGCGTTTCTCTCGAACTCCTCGAGATAGACATCGAGGTTGGCGAGCGCGCGGTCGCGGATCGCAGCGGCCGCGGTGCGGATGTCCTGGAAATTGTCGAGTTCGGCGACGCGGTCGGCGCGGCCCTTGACGAAATTGCCCTGCAGTTTCCTGAGCGCGGCCTGCAGCTTCACGTCGGCGAGCTTCTCGCCGGCGCGCGCCTTGAAATGCATGGAAGTTACTTGCATAAGAACCCTATTTACCGCCGGAGCCAAGCAAAAACAAAGAACATATTGAACCGCCAAGACCGCCAAGAGCGCCAAGAAAAACATGGCTTCATAATGCACGATCAAAAACATGCGGAACAAGGAACTTATCCCCATGTTCTCGCATGATTCTTTTTATCGTAATTATGAATAATGTTTTATCTTGGCGTTCTTGGCGGCCTTGGCGGTTCATTATGCCTTGACGGCTCATTCGGTTTTTCCAGCCAGCACTTCCGCCACATGCAGCACTTTCGTCTTCATGTCGCCGCGCCGGCGCAGCCGGCCTTCGATATTGAGCATGCAGCCCAGGTCGCCGAGCACCAGCGCATCGGCGCCGCACGCCGCGACATTATTGCACTTGTTGTCGGCGATCCGCGCCGAGATCTCGCCGAACTTGAGCGCGAACGATCCGCCGAAGCCGCAGCACACTTCCGCCTCCTCCATTTCCTTGAGTTTCAATCCGGGTATCTTCGCGAGCAGCTCGCGCGGCTGCGACTTGACGCCCATTTCGCGCAGGCCCGAGCAGGAATCGTGATAGGTCACCGTGCCGTCGAAGCGTCCGGGCACCTGCTTCAGCTTGGCGACGTTGACCAGAAAATCGGTCAGCTCGTAAGTGCGCTCACATAGACGCCTGATGCGTTCGATCTCCGCAGGCTGGTCGGAGAACAGGTCCGGGTAGTGCGTGCGGATCATGCCGGAGCACGAACCCGAGGGCGCGACCAGATAATCGCACGCCTCGAATTCAGCCAGCACCTTGCGCGCCAGCGCCAGCGCCGAAGCGCGGTCGCCCGAGTTGTAGCCGGGCTGGCCGCAGCAGGTCTGGGTTTGCGGCACGACGACCTCGCAGCCGGCGGCTTCCAGCAGTTCCACGGCGGCAAAACCGATGCTCGGCCGGAACAGATCGACAAGGCAGGTGACAAAAAGGCCGACGCGCATGATTCAAGTCCGTTGTGAGCCACGGACGGTCATTATCCCAGAAAACGGATAATGGAACCGCTGATGCCTGCCCTGACAAAGAGGACGCAGATCAAAAGCATTTGCCACAGAGAACACAGAGAGCACAGAGAGAAACGACAAAACGTCAAAGATCCTGCTTTTCTCTGTGTCCTCTGTGTTCTCTGTGGCTAAAGATGTTTGAATCTTTGGCAGAGCCGGAAATTCCGGCCTCAGCGTTCCCAGGCAGGTGCGCCGCCGGATGCGATGCCGTATTGTTTAATCGCCTTTGACACGACCGAGCGTGCCACGCCGCCTTCATCGGCGAGCGCGCTCAACGCAGCGACAACCACGTGCGCAGCGCCGACCTCGAAGAAATCGCGCAACGCCGCGCGCGTATCGCTGCGGCCGAAACCGTCCGTGCCCAGCGTCACATAGCGGCGCGGCACACAGGGGCGGATCAGATCCGCCACCGCGCTCACATAATCGCTGGCGGCGATGACGGGGCCGGCGGTCCCGGCGAGGCACTGCTCGACGTAGCTGTGCGCGGCGTTCGCCGTCGGGATCGAGGCGGTTGCGGCGCTCGACCGCCATGCCGTCGCGCCGCAGCTCGGTGAAGCTGGTGACGCTCCACACGTCGGCCGCGATGTTCCAGTCCTGTTCCAGCATTTCGCGCGGCGGCGATGACTTCGCGCAGGATCGTGCCGCTGCCGAGCAGCTGCACGCGCGCCTCTCCGCCTGCGCGCTCGGTCGCCGCTCGCGCAGCCGGTACATGCCCGCGCAGGATCCCCTCCTCGGCGCCTTCCGGCAACGCCGGGTGAACGTAGTTCTCGTTCATCACCGTGATGTAATAGAACACGTCCTCCTGGGCGTCCAGCATGCGGCGCATGCCGTCCTGCAGGATCACCGCCAGCTCGTAGCCGAAACAGGGATCGTAGGCGACGCAGTTCGGAATCGTGGAGGCGATCAGGTGGCTCGATGCCGTCCTGATGCTGCAGGCCCTCGCCCGACAGCGTGGTGCGGCCCGCCGTCGCGCCGAGCAGGAAGCCGCGGGAGTGCGAGTCCGCCGCCGCCCAGATCAGGTCGCCGACGCGCTGAAATCCGAACATCGAATAGAAAATATAGAACGGCAGCATCGGCGTGCCGTGGGTGCTGTAGGCGGTGGCCGCGGCGATCCACGACGAGATCGCGCCGGCCTCGGTGATGCCTTCCTCGAGGATCTGGCCGTCCTTCGCCTCCTTGTAGTAGAGCAGCTCGTCGCTGGTCCTCGGGGTCGTAGAGCTGGCCGACCGCGGAGTAGATCGCGACCTGGCGGAACAGCGCCTGCATGCCGAACGTGCGCGCCTCGTCGGCGACGATCGGCACGATGTGCTTGCCGATGGCCGGGTCCTTCAATAATTGCGACAGCAGTCTGCACGAACGCCATGGTGGTCGACTGCTCGCGCCCGCCTGAACCCTGCAGCGTTTTCGCGAAACTCGAAAGCGGCGGCACCGGCAGCCGGGGCGCCTCGATCTGCCGCACCGGCAGGTAGCCGCCCAGCGCCTGGCGGCGCGCGTGCAGATACTTCATCTCGGCGCTGGCGTCGTCAGGTTTGAAAAACCGCAGCGCGCACACATCCTCGTCGGATAGCGGCAGCGAGAAGCGGTCGCGGAAGGCGAGCAGCGCTTCGTCCATCGAGTTTCTTCGCTGAGTGCGCGGTCATCTTGCCCTGGCCCCAGTGGCCCATGCCGTAGCCTTTCTTGGTCTGCGCCAGGATCACCGTGGGCTGGCCCCTTGTGGTTCACCGCGGCGTGATAGGCAGAGTAAATCTTGACCGGATCGTGGCCGCCGCGGCGCAGCCGGTCGATGTCCTCGTCCGACAGGTGCGCCACCAGTTGCTGCAGTTCCGGATACTTGTTGAAGAAATGCTCGCGGTTGAAGCGGCCGTCGGTCGCCGCATATTTCTGGAACTCGCCGTCCACCGTCTCGTGCAGGCGCTCGAGCAGCACGCCGTCGTGGTCGCGCGCAAACAGCGGGTCCCAGTCCGAGCCCCACAGCAGCTTGATCACGTTCCAGCCGGCGCCGGCGAACAGCCCCTCGAGTTCCTGGATGATCGAGCCGTTGCCGCGCACCGGTCCGTCGAGCCGCTGCAGATTGCAGTTGACGACGAAAATCAGGTTGTCGAGCCCCTCGCGCGCGGCGAACGACGAGCCCGGCCAGCGACTTCGGGTTCGTCCATCTCGCCGTCGCCGACGAACGCCCACACCTTGCGCCCGGCGGTCTGCAGGATGCCGCGATTTTCGAGATAGCGCATGAAGCGCGCCTGGTAGATCGCGTTGATCGGGCCCAGTCCCATCGAGGCGCAGGCGAACTGCCAGAAATCGGGCATCAGCCATGGGTGGGGATAGGAGGGCAGCCCTGGCCCTTGTGAGCCGAGGCGAGCGACGCCGGGGCCCCTCCCCGGCTGCGCCGGTCTCGCGCCGATAATGGGCGAGCTGCGTCTTCGCTCAGCCGGCCGTCGAGAAAAGCGCGCGCATAGACGCCGGTCGCCGCATGCGGCTGGAAATAAACGAGATCACCGCCGCGCTCCGCAACGCGGTCGCCGTGCGGCGCCGGAAGAAATGATTGAATCCGACTTCGAACAGATCCGCGATCGAAGCGTAGGTCGCGATGTGCCCGCCCAGCTCGGGATGCTCGCGGTTGGCGCGCACCACCATCGCCAGCGCATTCCAGCGCACCAGCGCGATCAGCCGCTGCTTCGAGCTCGGCGTTGCCGGGAAACTGCGGCTGCTGTTCGAGCGAGATCGTGTTGCGGTACGGCGTATTGACCACCGACGGCAGCGGCACGCGCTGCTGGCGCGCATGATCGAGCAGCCGCTTCAGCACGAACGTGGCGCGCTCGCGGCCTTCGTTCTCGACGATGGCATCGAGCGCCTGCAGCCATTCGCGTGTCTCCACCGGATCGGTATCCGCAACGCGCACGGACGGCTCCCTCGGTGTCTGCGGAAATTGCGACAAATCGGTCATTGCGCCCTCTTCAGCCAGATGAACAGATATCACATGATAGGCAGTTCGCGGGCGCACGTGATTTTGTTTTTAGGTAAAATATGCCGTGATATTGGAATAATGTGCTGTTTTTTATACATAATTGGAAATAATATGCCACAATCAAAGCTGGACAAAATAGATCATAAAATCCTCGACGCGCTGCAGGACGACGCCCGCATCACCAACGTCGAACTCGCGAAAAAGGCGGGGCTGTCGCCCTCGCCGTGCCTGCAGCGCGTGCGCGCGCTGGAAAAGAGCGGCCTGATCAGCCGCTACGTGACGCTGCTCAACCCGCTGGCGCTCGGGCTCACGGTGAGCGTGTTCATCCAGGTGAGCCTCGAAAAGCAGGTCGAGCGCGCGCTCGAAGTCTTCGAGAAGGCGATCCAGTCGCGGCCGGAGGTGATGGAGTGCTACCTGATGACGGGAGACGCGGATTATCTGCTGCGCGTCGTGGTGCCGGACGTGCAGTCGCTCGAGCGCTTCATCGTCAACTATCTGTCGAAAATTCCGGGGATCGCCAGCATCAAGTCGAGCTTCTCGCTGAAGCAGGTCAAATACAAGACGGCGCTGCCTCTTGCTTGACAGGCGCGTTCAGGATACTTTCCACGGCCGCAGGTAATCGAGCCGGTCGGCCGAATGCGCGATGATGTGCCTCACCTTCTTGTCGCGCACGATATGAAGCGTGATGTCCGCGCCGGCCCCGCCGCTCGCCCACAGCTTCTGATAGAACTCGCTCTGGCTGCCGATCGCATGCCCGCCCACCCCCAGGATCACGTCACCGCGCTGCAGCCCTGCGTGCTCGGCCGGCGAATCGGGCAGGACCCGCGTCACCGCCAGATGTCCGTCGATCGACTCGGAATACACGCCGAGCCAGGGACGCGCCGGCCCGCTGCGGCGCCCGGTCGCCACCAGATCGCCGAGCACCGGCTTCAACAGATCGACGGGCACGAACATGTTGCCGGGAAAAGCGGCGCCGATGTCGAGCGCATCGCTCACCCACAACGAGCCGATGCCGACCAGCCTGCCTCCGGCATCGATGAGTGCCGCGCCGCTGTGATCGCCGCGCGGCGGTGCCGTGAATATCGCTTCATCGAGCAGATATTCCCACCAACCGGTAAAGCGCCGGCGCGACACGATGCTCGCGTGCGAACGGCCGCCGGCAGACGGATGGGTGGCGACGGACAGGATATGCAGCTCCCGCGCCGCGGAGGAATCGCCGAGCTCAAGCGGGCGGCGCGCCACGCCCGCCTGCACGCGCAGCAGCCCGAAACCGGTGGCGTGATCGAAACCGGCCACGCTCGCCGGAAACACGCGGCCGTCCTCCGTCACGACCAGTATCGATGCCGCTTCGAGGATCAGGTAGCCGATGGTGAGCACGAGCCCGTCCTCGCTGATGACCACCCCGGTGCCTTCGCGTTCCGCGCCCAGGGTTTCCGCGGTGCGCGCGTCCGCGACCGTCTTGATGCTCAACCTGACCACGGCATCGGTCGCCAGACCCGCATCGGCCATGGCGAAGTGCGCGGCACGCCACGCCGACAGGGCCGCGACGAAAAACGGCACGCTCATGCCAGCGCCTCGTAGCGCACCTCGACGATCTCCACCTGCTGCACTCCCGCCGGCGTGTGGATTGTCGCAGCGTCCCCTTCGCGCTTTTTGAGCAGCGCCTTGGCGATGGGTGAAATCCAGCTCACGTGTCCGCGCCCGGGATCGACCTCGTCCATGCCGACGATGGTGACGGTGCGCTCCTCGCCGCCGCCATCCACATACGACACGGTCGCGCCGAAGAACACCTGATCCGTTTCGCTGCGCGCCGCGGGATCCACCACCACCGCGCTGTCGAGCCGCCGGTTCAGGAAATGAATGCGGCGGTCGATTTCCCGCAGGCGTTTCTTGCCGTAAATATAATCGCCGTTTTCCGAACGGTCGCCGTTGGATGCCGCCCAGGAGATCACCTTGACCAGTTCCGGGCGCTCTACGTTCAGCAGCTGGGTCAGCTCGCTTTTGAGCTGGGCATAGCCCCGCGGCGTGATGTAGTTCTTGACCCCTTGCGACGGCGCCGTGGATTCCTGCTTGCCGCCGGCGGGGGTGCCTGATCTTCTGCCCTGGCTCATGCTTGGATTAAAAGTCTTTTAAAAACAACGTATTATATCATTTCTTCGGAACTGCATGCAAGTCATTGGGGCGACGGCCGAATTAGTTGTCCCGCCAAATTTCATCATATAAAATCGCCCGCATAGCCTACAACATCCCCCTATGAAAGAAAAAGAAACCAAATCCTCCATCCAGGTCATCGAACGCATGATGAGCCTGCTCGATGCGCTGGCCCAGCACGGCGCCCCGATCAACCTGAAGCAGCTCGCGCTCCAGACGCGGCTGCACCCTTCCACCGCACACCGCATTCTCGGCGTCATGGTCGACAGCCGGCTGGTCGACCGCATCGAACCCGGCACCTACCGTCTCGGCATCCGGCTGCTCGAGCTCGGCAACCTGGTCAAATCGCGCATCAGCGTGCGCCAGGAAGCGCTGCCTCACATGCAGCAATTGCAGCAGCAGCTGGGCGAAACGGTAAACCTGTCCGTCCGGCATGACGACGAGGTGGTGTACGTCGAGCGCACGGCGGCGAGAGGTTCCATGATGCGCGTGGTGCAGATCATCGGTGCGCGCGCGCCGCTGCACATCACCGCCGTGGGCAAGGTCTTTCTGGCCGCAGACGAGCCGGAAAAAATCGCCGACTACATCAAGCGCACCGGCCTGCGCCGGTATACCGACAATACGCTGACCGATTCGCAGATCTTCTCCCGCGAGCTCGACACCATACGGCACCAGGGCTACGCCTACGACAACGAGGAAGCCGAGAAAGGCGTCTCCTGCATCGGCGCCGGTATCTACAACGACGAAGGCCGGCTCGTGGCCGGGCTCTCGGTATCCGCGCCTTCCGACCGCCTCAACCGGGCGTGGGCGATACAGCTGCGGCAAACCGCGGAAAGAATCTCGCACGCAATCGGATATCACGGGTGACGAAGTGACCAGTAATGCGTGATGGGTAATGAGTGATTCGTAGAGAACGCAGGCTCCACCATAATCCGTTACTCATATCTCATTACTCATCACCCATAGCCAGAACGTGCTGACCGAACACCTCGTCTTCCTCGATCTCGAAACCACCGGCGCCACCGCCACCCACGACCGCATTACCGAAGTCGGACTCGTCGAGATCGACCGCGGGCGGTTCGTCGGTGAATGGTCGACACTGGTCAATCCCGGGATGAGCATTCCGCCCGCCATCCAGTCGCTGACCGGCATCACCAACAAGATGGTGGCGGACGCGCCAAGCTTTGCCGACATCAGCGGCGAACTGCACCGCCGCCTCGACGGCAAACTGCTGGTCGCGCACAACGCGCGTTTCGACTATGGTTTTCTGCGCAACGAGTTCCAGCGGGCGGGCATCCGCTACACTTCGCGCGTGCTGTGCACGGTCAAGCTGTCGCGCCGGCTGTTCCCGCACCATCATCGTCACAATCTCGATACGCTGATCACGCGCCACGGCGTCACCTGCGATGCGCGCCACCGCGCGCTGGGCGACGCGCGCGTGCTGTGGCAACTCGCGCAGTGCTGGCATCGCGAACTCGACGCCGCGACGATCACGGGCGCCGTCCACGGCCTGATCAAGGCGCCGACCGTGCCCGCCGGACTCCCCGACAACGTGTTCGACGATATCCCGGAGGCGCCGGGCGTCTATCTTTTTTATGGCGACAACAACGTTGCGCTCTATATCGGCAAGAGCGTCAACCTGCGCGCCCGCGTGATGTCGCACTTCGCGGGCGATTACCGCATCGTCAAGGACATGCGCATCGCCCAGCAGGTAAAGCGCATCGACTGGGTCAAAACCGCGGGCGAACTGGGCGCGCTGATCCAGGAATCGCTGATGATCAAGCGTCTGGCGCCGGTCTACAACCAGCGCCTGCGCCGGGCCACAGACTTGTGCTCATGGCACTGGCGCGCGCAGGAGGAGGACTGCGTGCCGCAACTGGTTTCCGCGCGCGACCTCGACCTCGCGCAGTTCGGCGATCTGTACGGGCTGTTCCGCTCGCGTCGCAGCGCCATCGAGGCGCTGCGCGAGATCGCAACCGCGCATGAACTGTGCCCGATCCTGCTCGGCCTCGAGAAAAAAAACGGCCCCTGCTTTGCCTACCAGCTCAAGCGCTGCCGCGGCGCCTGCGTCGGCGCCGAAAGCCGCGCCCGGCATGCGCTGCGGCTCGGGCAGGCGCTGGCCTCGATGCGCATGCAGCCCTGGCCGTTCAGGGGCCGCATCGGCGTGCGCGAAACCGGCGGCGACAGCGAGGCCGCCGAGCTGCACGTGCTCGACCGCTGGTGTTATCTGGGAACCGTGCGCTCCGAGCAGGAACTCCACGAAATGGAAACAGTGCGTGCGCAACCTGCGTTCGACCTCGACACCTACAAGATCCTGATGCGGTTTCTGAACCAGCCTCGCGGCAAATATACCGTGGTCGAGCTGGCCGCTTAGAGTCCGGGTTGCAACCGCCGCCGACACTCCGCCCGACCGAAGCAGGCACGCTGCCGCAGAGCATCGTCCGGGTGTCGCAGCGCGCCGACGCGATCGAACTTTATTTCCCGCCGCTGCGCGCTCCGGCCGCGGCGATCGCACTGGGTGTTTTCGGCGTGTTATGCCTGGCGTTGCCGTTGTTCGCGATATCGGGGACGCTGGGCGCCATCGGCGGCAGCGCCGCCCACGGACTGATGAGCCTTGTCCTGATCGGCGCGTTCGTCGCGCCATTCCCGGCATTCGGCGCGGTGTTCGTCTGGCTTGCCGTTTACGCGCTGGCCAATTCGCTGACCGTCACCGTAAATCCTTCCGCCATCCGCACGGTGCGGCGCGTTTTCGGATTGAAGGTGAGCGAGCGCGAACTCAAGCGCGCGGAAATCGCGGCACTCGAAGCACAGACCGCCGCAAAATATCAGGGCCTGTTCAGTGCCGAGCCAATTTTCCGGCTGGTCGCGCGTCATGCCACGATGCGCAAAAAAAATCTGGTGATCGCGGAAAGCCTGCGGGGCGAGGCGATGACGGCGCAGGTGCAGGCGCTGATCGCCCGGCACGCCGGGCTGGCCGCAATTGGAGCAACTGAGTGACTGGACGCCGATCAAAAATCAAAAACAAGCCACAGAGAACACAGAGAAATCCATAAAACCCAAAATTAGATACGAATCATGTTTCGTTTTTTACTTTCTTACTCTGTGATCTCTGTGCCCTCTGTGGCTAATGCCTTTGGCTTTTGAAACGCAACGCCCGTCAGTGATAGACGACCGGAACGTTGAGCAGGATATCGAACTTGCCGAGAAACTCGTCGACATGCTCGATCGACGCATCTTCGGCAATCGCGTTTTTCATCGATTCCGCAAATTTTTCCGCGACGTCGCCGCTGAAAAACGTGCCGCGAGCCGATTGCTTGTCGATCAATTCAAAACCCTGGCCCGCCGGGTACTCGAGCACCCAGTAGTTTTCGCTGTTGTATACGATATTCATTTGCGTTCGCCGTGTCCGGTTCCATATGTTGATTAACGCGCTGGTTTCCCATGGGCTGACAGCCAGGGCTGCCGGATCATGCGAATCAGAAGGTTACGATTCCAATATGGCGCGGATTCCGGGAATTTCAAGTGGGCGGGCGGACCCCGCCGTCAGGCCGTATCACCGGCGCCGCAGCCGGCTCATGGCGATGCCCGACAGGATCATGACGAGCCCGGCGTAGGCATTGGCGCCAGGCGCCTCGCCCAGCAGCGCCACGCCCAGGAACACCGCCACCACCGGAACGCAATAGTTGACCATCGACATGAAGGTGGGGCCCGCCGAACCGACAAGCTTGAGAAAAACCAGCGTCGCGATGGCGGTGGGCCCGATGCCGATCCAGATCACGGCCCAGAACGAGGCCGCGCTCGGCGCGAGCCGCCACGGCTGGTCGAGCGCCAGCGCGACCGGCAGGCTGATCGCCGCCGCGATCGCGATGATTGCGGCGGACGCCACCATGATGTTGCCCGAGAGTTTCACGCGCACCACCACGCTCTGCGCCGCGTAACACACCGCCCCCGCCAGCACCGCCGCCTGCGCCAGGACATGGTGCCCCGAACCGCCCAGCCCGGTCAGCGCCGCCGGCTCCATCAACACCACGATCCCCGCGAATCCCAGCATGAAGCCGGCCACGCGGTTGCGCGTCATCCGTTCGCCCGGCACGAAGAAATGGGCCAGCACCAGCGTCGTGAGCGGCATGATCGCCATGAGGATGCCCGCCAACGCGCTGTCGATGGCCTGTTGGCCCCAGGAGATCAGCAGGAACGGCAGCGAGTTGCCGATGACGGCGACCGTCGCGTAAGTGAGCCAGATCGGCCCCGCCGGAGGAAACGTGTAGCCCAGGGCGCGCACCACGGCGACGAGGATGAGCGCGCCGATCACGAGCCGCGCCGCGACCAGCGTCGCCGGCGGCACGGTTGCGACCCCCAGTTTGACGAACATGAAGTTCGAACCCCACAACGCGACCAGCGTCAGCAGCAGCGCCCAGTCCTTTAGTCCCTTGTAGTTCATTGAATTAGTTTGTATTTTTTGAATGCGTCGGCTTGCGGCATGACCCGCGGCAGTCACCCGAACAGCTGCGCGACGTCGCTTTCCGCTTCCAGCTGCCGCAGCCGCGCATACAGCGCATGCGCCGCGTCGCGACCCGCTGCCGCGGTCAGTGCCATGAACTTGCGCTCGAGTTCGTCGCCGCTCAGCGGACGGGACGGCATGCCCGGAAAATCCCGCGCCTCGCGCGTGAATTCCCGCCCGTCCCTCAACCTGACCGACACGCGGCTGACGTGCGCATGATCGCCGGGCGCCGCCTCGCGCAATTCGAGTTTCACGTTGCGACACAGCGTCCGGATCGCCGGATCGCCGAGATTCCGCTCCGAAAAGGAACCCGGATCGAGCGGATCGCGGTGGAACGCGAGCGCCACGCAGAACGGCGTGCTGTACTGCGCCATCGCGAGGTCCTGCGGCTCGGCGATGTTGTGATGCGACAGCATCTTCGCGCTGCCCGCCACCGTCACGGCCGCCACATCGTGTCCCGAAAAGCCGTGTTGCGCCTTGAGTTCGAGCGCTGCGGTGACCGGCACGTGCGCCGTGATGTGGCAGGCGTAGCGCTTGAGCATGGTTTTTAGCGTGTGCCACTCCTCGCCCAGTCCCGCGGTCAGTTTCGCGGCATCGACGTCGCGGCAGTAGGTGTTGAGAAAGCCGAACCTGCCCTCGAGCACGCCGCCCGGTCCTTCAAAACCGTCGCGCGCCAGCGTTGCCGCCATGACGCCGCCCTCTGCCGCGCGCCCGAGATGCAGCCGCTTCACCATGCCGCCACCCGTTTGCGAGAATTCGAGCAGGCCCGAGCACAGCGAGCCGGCAATGCCCAGCGCGTGGCCCATGCGCCCGCTGTCGAGACCCATGAGCCGTCCCGCAGCCACCGCGCCGCCGAAGACGCCGGTGAGTCCCGGCGCGTGAAATCCCAGGCTTTCGCTCGAATGACGGCCGGCGGCCCCGATGCGGTACATCACCTCGCAACCCGCGACGAATGCGGTAAGCAGGTCTTTGCCGCTCGCGCCGCAAGCCTGCGCCACCGCCAGGCCGGGCGCGGTGAGGGAAGCCCCGGGATGCACGCCGACGCTGGGCTGGCACAGGCTGTCCATTTCGAAGGCATGCGCCAGCGCGCCATTGGCGAGCGCGGCGTGCGGTGCGCTCACGCGCAACCCCGTGCCGAGCACGCTCGATCTGCCCGCGGCGCTGTGGTCCCGCGCATAGGCGATCACGATCTTGCTCCACGGCAGAGCGGCGCCGTAGTTCGCAACCGCGATGGTGTCGATCATGCATGCCCTGGCCCGCTCGATCACCGGCGCCGGCAGCTGTTCATACGTTAACTCCGTCACGAATTTGGCGAGCGTTTGCGATGCGAATGTCATTGGGTTTTCTGCTCCTGGCGGGGGACGGTCATGCCGCCCTGTGTTAAAATTGTTTCTTATTTCCGAGTGGGCTGCCATGGACCCGACCTCTCTTACCGCATTATCTCCTCTTGATGGCCGCTACCACAACAAAGTCGCCGCGCTGCGCGATTATTTCAGCGAATTCGCGCTGATCCGCTGTCGCGTGCTGGTCGAAATCGAGTGGCTGAAGGCGCTCTCCCGCGAAGCGGCGATCGCCGAAGTGCCGCCGTTTTCCCCGGCAACCGTGGCCCAGCTCGGCGCTGTCGCCGCCGATTTCTCGGAAACTGACGGCGCCGCGGTCAAGGCCATCGAAGCCAGGACCAATCACGACGTCAAGGCGGTCGAATATTTCCTCAGGGAAAAACTTGCCGGCAACCCGGAGATCGCCAAGGTCGCGGAGTTCATCCATTTCGCCTGCACCTCCGAAGATATCAACAACCTGTGCCACGCGCTGACGCTCAAGAACGCGCGCGACGAGGTCATGGTGCCCGCGCTGGACAGAATCATCGAGAAGCTGGCGGCGCTGGCCCACGAGCTCGCCGACGCCGCCATGCTCGCCCGCACCCATGGCCAGCCGGCTTCGCCCACCACGCTCGGCAAGGAAATGGCCAATGTCGCCTGGCGCGCTTAACCGCGCCCGCGAGCGCATGAACGGCGTCCGGCTGCTCGGCAAGATCAACGGCGCGGTCGGCAATTACAACGCGCATCTGGCGGCCTACCCTAATTTCGACTGGGAGAAATTCGCGCGTGCATTCGTCGAGAAGCTCGGGCTCGAATTCAATCCCTATACCATCCAGATCGAACCGCACGATGCGGTGGCCGAACTGTTCGACGCCTTCGCGCGCGTCAACACCATCCTGATCGACCTCGACCGCGATGCCTGGGGCTACATCTCTCTCGGCTATTTCAGGCAGAAACTCAAAGCCGGCGAAATCGGATCCTCGACCATGCCGCACAAGGTCAATCCCATCGACTTCGAGAACTCGGAAGGCAATCTCGGCATCGCCAATGCGCTGCTGCGCCACATGAGCGAGAAGCTGCCGGTCTCGCGCTGGCAGCGCGATCTCACCGATTCCACCGTGCTGCGCAATATGGGCGTGGCCTTCGGGCATACGCTGCTCGCCTACGACTCCTGCCTCAAGGGGCTCGAAAAGCTCGAGGCCAACCGCGAGCGGCTGGCGGCGGATCTCGACGACAACTGGGAAGTGCTCGCCGAGCCGATCCAGACCGTGATGCGGCGCTATGGGATTACCGGCGGCTATGAGCGCCTGAAGGACCTCACGCGCGGCAAGGAAGGCATCACGCGCGAAACCCTGCATGCCCTGATCAGGAGCGTGGCGGCGATTCCGGAACCGGAGAAGCAGCGCCTGCTGGCGATGACCCCGGCGAGCTATATCGGCAAGGCCGCCGAGCTCGCGAAAAAAATCTAGGGGTTCAACCCCGCCGCGCGCGGCTGCGCGCGAAGCCGACGATCCCCGGCATGATCGAAAGCACGATGATGCCGACGATCACCAGCGACAGATTCTGCCTGACGACCGGAATGTTCCCGAAGAAATAGCCCGCGTACGTGAGCGAGCCGATCCAGAACACGCTGCCGGCAAAGCTGTAGAACAGGAAACGCTCGTAACGCATGCGCCCGATGCCGGCGACGAACGGCGCGAAGGTGCGCACGATCGGGGCGAAGCGCGCGATGACGATGGTCTTGCCGCCGTGCCTTTCGTAAAAGCGCTGCGTGACCTCGAGGTAGCGCCGGATTGAACGCCCATGATTTCTCGCGCCTGAACACGCGCGGCCCCAGCGAAGCGCCCGATCCAGTAGTTGCTGTTGTCGCCGCAAAGGAAGCCACCGCCAGCAGCGCAAACAGCCCGTGCACGTACATGTCCCCGGTGGCCGCGAGCGTGCCGGCGACGAACAGCAGCGAATCCCCGGGAAGAAACGGCGTGACGACCAGACCGGTCTCGCAAAAGATGATCAGGAACAGGATCAGATAGATCCAGACGCCGTAATTGCTCACCAGCCACTGCAGGTGGCGGTCGAGGTGCAGAACGATGTCGAAAAAGGCGGCGAGAAGTTCCAAACGGCTACCCGCTCAAACCGTCTCGGCCGCTGCTTTTTTCTCGGGTTTGACCAGGTCCTCGCGCGACACGCCGAGCCACATCACGATCGGGCTCGCCACCAGCACCGACGAGTAGATGCCGAACATGATGCCGATGGTGAGCGCGAGCGCGAAATAGTGCAGCGTCTCGCCGCCGAAAATCAGCATCGAGGTCACCATGATCTGCGTCGAACCGTGGGTGATGATGGTGCGCGACATGGTGCGGGTGATCGCGTTGTCGATGATCGTGGTGACGCTTGCCTTGCGCATTTTGCGGAAATTCTCGCGCACCCGGTCGAACACCACCACCGACTCGTTGACCGAGTAACCGAGAATGGCGAGCACCGCGGCGAGCACCGACAGCGAGAACTCCCACTGGAAAATGCGAGAAGAAGCCGAGAATGATCACGACGTCGTGCAGATTGGCGATGATCGCCGCAACGCCGAACTTCCATTCGAAACGGAACCACAGGTAGACCACGATGCCGATCGAAACGAACAGCAGTGCCAGCGCGCCGTTCTCGACGAGCTCGTTGCCGACCTGGGGCCCACGAATTCGACGCGGCGCACCTCCACGCGTCGCGTCGCCCTTCTTGAGTTCCGCCGTCACGGTCTCCGACAGCTGGGCGCTGCTCATGCCCTGCTTGATCGGCAGGCGGATCAAGACGTCGCGCGCAGTGCCGAAATTCTGCACCGCCGCGTCGACGAGGCCGAGGTGGCCCATGGCTTCGCGGATCTTGTTGACGATCGGCGGGCTGCGAATAGGACACTTCCATCACCGTGCCGCCGGTGAAATCGACACCGAAGTTGAGGCCCCGGGTGCGCAGCGAACCCACCGCGACCAGGAACGTGATGATCGATATCACGTTGAAGATCAGCGCATAGCGCATGAACGGGATATCGCGTTTTATTCTGAAGAATTCCATGTCAGGTTCCGTGAATCGTCAATCGTGAATGGTGAATGGTGTGAAAGCGGCTTCCGGTTTACTGGTTTCGACCTGCCATTCACGCTTTTTCCGCGCCCGGACGTCCACACCTGGCCGATCGAGACGCTCTCCAGCCGGCGGCGGCTGCCGTAATAGAGGTTGGCGAGGCTGCGCGAGACCATCACCGCGCTGAAAATGGAGGTCAGAATGCCGAGACACAGCACCACGGCAAAGCCCTTGACCGGCCCGGAACCGAAGGCGAACAGCGCAAGCCCCGCGATCAGCGTGGTGACGTTGGAGTCGAGAATCGTGCCCCACGCGCGTTCATAACCGGCGTGGATCGCCGCCTGCGGCGTATTGCCGTTCCTGAGTTCCTCCCGGATGCGCTCGTTGATCAGCACGTTGGCGTCGATCGCCATGCCGATCGTCAAGGCGATGCCGGCCATGCCGGGCAGAGTGAGCGTCGCCTGCAGCATCGACAGCAGCGCGACCAGGAACAACACGTTCGCCGCAAGCGCCACGACCGAGAACACACCGAACATCATGTAATAGATGATCATGAAGATGGTGATCGCCGAAAAACCGATCCAGGTCGAATGGAAGCCGATGCGGATGTTCTCGGCGCCGAGCGAGGGGCCCACCGTGCGCTCCTCGATGATGTCCATCGGCGCCGCCAGCGCGCCGGCGCGCAGCAGCAGCGAAAGATCGTTGGTTTCCCTGCGTGCTCTTGAAGCCGGTGATCTGGAAGCGCGCGCCGAGTTCGGACTGGATGACCGGCGCGGTCAGCACCTCGGGCTTGCCGCGATCGATCAGCAGAATCGCCATCCGGCGCTTGACCGCCTCGCGCGTAACCTGCGGAAAATGCGCGCACCCTGGGCATCGAGCGTGACGCTGACGACGGGCCTGTGGTCCTGCGAATCGAAGCCCGGGGAGGCGTCCGTGAGGCGGTCGCCGGTGATGACGACCTGCTTGCTCAGAAGCAGCGGCTCCTTGACACCGTCCCGTTGCGCGTAGAACAGTTCGGTGCCGAACGGCACCTGGCCGTTGATCGCCTGCTCGATTTTCTGCGGGATCATAGTTCCTCGCGGCGGGATCGCCGGCGTGCGCCTCGACCATGCGCACCTCGAGCGTTGCGGTGCGTCCGAGAATGTCCTTCGCCTTGCGCGGTGTCCTGCACGCCCGGCAACTGCACCACGACGCGGTCCGCGCCCTGCTGCTGGATGATGGGTTCGGCCACGCCCAGTTCGTTGACGCGGTTTCTGAGGGTGGTGATGTTCTGTTCCAGCGCGAACTTCTCGGCCAGGTTCTTTGCTTCGAGCTTGAGCACCGCGTTAATGCGGAACTCGCCGGCCTCGTCCTCGCGTCTTGAGGTCGAGGTCGGGCATGAGCTTCTCGATCTCGCGCCAGCCCCTTGTCGCGGGTTTCGCGATCGCGAAAGCGCACGACGATGCTCTGGCCTTCGCGCACCACGCCGCTGTAGAGAATGCGCTTGTCCCGCAACGTGCTGCGCATGTCGTTGGCCATCGAATCGAGTTTCTTTTGCAGCGCCGCCTTCATGTCGACCTGCAGCAGGAAATGCACCCCGCCGCGAAGATCGAGGCCGAGATACATCGGCAGCGCGCCGATCGCGCTCAGCCAGCGCGGGCTGTTGGACAGCAGATTCAGCGCCACCACGTAATCGTCGCCGAGCCGCGTCTGCAGCAGGTCCTTGGCCTTGAGCTGGGTATCGGTGTCGCGGAAGCGCGCCTTGACGCTGATCTGGTCGAGAAAGACGCCGTCGGGCGCAATGCCGCCCTTTTTGAGGATGTCCTCGACGCGGTCCATCAGCGCGGTGTCGGCCTTGAGCCCATGCGTGAGCGGGGACACCTGGACTGCCGGCGCCTCGCCGTAGAAGTTGGGCAGCGTATAGACCAGCCCCACCACCAGCGAAAGGGCAATCAGAATGTTTTTCCAGAGCGGATAACGGTTCATTGGCTAGCGCGTAATGATGTGATGGGTAATGAGTTGCGGGAGAAGCGCAATGGATGCAGTTGCTCGCCCATCGCCCATCGCCTCCCATTACTCGATATTCTTGATGGTGCCTTTGGGCAGCAGCACCTGGACCGCCGGGCGCTGCACCTGGATCTGGACGTTGTTGGCGATGTCGAGCGTCACGTAGTTTTCGCTTATCTTGCTGATGCGTCCCAGAATGCCGCCGGCCGCGACGACTTCATCGCCTTTCTGCAGGGCGTCGATCATCGTCTTGTGCTCCTTGGCGCGCTTCATCTGCGGCCGGATCATCATGAAATAGAGCACCACGAACATCACGACGATCAAGAGCATGCTTTCGATGCCGCCACCCTGGGCGCCGCCGGCGGCCTGGGCCCACGCTGAACTGATTAGCATGAAAATCCCTCCGAGTTATAAGTTGGGCAGGGCACTGTAGGCCCCTTGAAAAGCTTTGTATTTTAACACGATTTTTCGCTCGCCTGTCCGAATTCGGCGATGAAGTCGGACAGCCGGCCCGCTCGCGATCGCCTGCGCGCAGATCGCGCATAAGCTCCTGGTAATAATGCAGGTTATGCAGTGTATTGAGTCTGCTGCCCAGGATTTCGTTCACGCGCTGCAAATGGTGCAGGTAGGCGCGGGTGAAATTGCGGCAGGTGTAGCAGGCGCACCGCTCGTCCAGCGGCCGCACCTGGTCGCGGTACTGCGCATTCCTCAGCTTGATCATGCCGCTGCGCGTATACACCCAGCCATTGCGGGCATTGCGCGTCGGCAGCACGCAGTCGAACATGTCGATGCCCGCGGCAACCGCCGCCACGATGTCCTGCGGCGTGCCGACGCCCATCAGATACCGCGGTTTGTCGGCCGGCAACCGCGGCGCGGTGTGTTCGAGAATGCGCTGCATCTCCTCTTTGGTTTCACCGACCGACAGGCCGCCGATCGCATAGCCGTCGAAGCCGATGCGCGCGAGCCCCGCCAGCGATTCGTCGCGCAGCTCCGGATACATGCCGCCCTGGACGATGCCGAACAGGGCATTGGGATTGCCGTGATGCGCCTGTTTGGAGCGCTCGGCCCAGCGCAACGACAGTTGCATCGAGTCGCGCGCCTGCTCCACGGTTGCCGGATACGGCGTGCATTCATCGAATACCATCACGATGTCCGAATTAAGCACGCGCTGGATGCGCATCGATTCCTCGGGGGAGAGAAAACACGGGTCGCCATTGACCGGCGACTGGAATTTGACGCCTTCTTCCGTGATCTTGCGCAGCGCGCCCAGGCTGAACACCTGGAAGCCCCCCGAATCGGTAAGGATGGGTCCGGCCCAGCCCATGAAGCGGTGCAGCCCGCCATGCGCGGCGATCACATCGAGCCCGGGCCGCAGCCACAGGTGAAAAGTGTTGCCGAGCACGATCTGCGTCCCGATCCCTGCAAGTTCCTCCGGGCTCATCGCCTTGACGGTGCCGTAGGTGCCGACCGGCATGAATGCCGGCGTCTCGATCTCGCCGTGCGCGGTCGTCAGCACGCCGCGGCGCGCCTGCCCGTCCTGACTGATCAGTTTGAATTCCATGCGCCTCAGGCCGCGGTCAATTGCAGTTTGTAGAGTTCGTTGTCCATCCAGAGCACGGTGATCGGGATGAAAAGCGCGTAACGATCACGCGTTTGCAGCTGTTGTTTGGTCATCATGGGCTTTCTTGGCGTCTTGGCGGTCTTGGCGGTCTTGGCGGTTAATGATCTTGCCTTTCAATCAGCATCGCGTCGCCGTAGCTGAAAAAGCGGTAGCGCTGCTCGACCGCGTGGCGGTAAGCGCGCCGGATATTATCCATGCCGCCGAAAGCCGACACCAGCATCAGCAGGGTGGATTTCGGCAAATGAAAGTTGGTGAGCAGCCGCTCGACGGCGCGAAAACGGTATCCCGGCATGATGAACAGCCGGGTCTCGCCATAGCCGGCCCTGAGTTCGCCTCCGGCGGCGGCGGTCTCGAGCGCGCGCAGGCTGGTGGTGCCCACCGCGATGACGCGCCCGCCCCGGCGCTGCGCCTGCCCGACCGCATCCGCCGTGGCCTGCGGCACGTGGTACCACTCGCTGTGCATCTCATGCCCGGCCAGGTTCTGCACGCGCACCGGCTGGAACGTTCCGGCGCCGACGTGCAGCGTAAGGTGGGCGAACTGCACGCCGCGCTCGCGCAACCGGGCAAGCAAAGGCTCGTCGAAATGAAGCCCGGCGGTCGGTGCCGCCACCGCGCCCGGCGCCCGCGCATACACCGTCTGATAGCGCGCCTCGTCGTCGGCTTGCGGCGCGTGCGTGATGTACGGCGGCAGCGGCAGCGCGCCGTAGCGCTCCAGCACCGCAAACACGTCATCACAGTTCTCGAAGCGCAGCCGGTAAAACTCGCCGTGCCGCTCGATCACCGCCGCCTCGACCGCATCCGCCAGCACCAGCACGCTGCCCTCGCGCGGCGGATGGCTCGCGCGAACCTGGGCGAGCACGTGCGCGGCGTCGAGCACACGCTCGATCAGCACCTCGATTCTGCCCCCGGTTTTCTTGGTGCCGGTGAGCCGCGCCTTGATCACGCGCGTATCGTTGAACACCATCAGGTCGCCCGGCGCAATCAGCCCGACGATGTCGCCAAAACGGCGGTCGGCGATGGCGCCGCTCACGCCGTCAAGATGCAACAGGCGGCTTGCGGTGCGCTCGGCCGCGGGCGATTGGGCGATCAGCTCCTGCGGCAGTTCGAAATCAAAATCGTCGAGTCTCAATTGGAAATGTTTGCCACGGAGGATTCTTTTCAATACCCGCTCGGGGGCACGCGGAGAACGGGGGGAAACCGGGAGGCAAGCTTAACAAATATCCGGAATTCGTGTTCTTCCCTCCGCGAACCCCGTGTGATCCGGGGCTGGCTGCTTTGCTTTGTCCCGGGGGATACGGGATAATTCCACTCCCTGCCGGGATGGCGGAATTGGTAGACGCACGG
Organism: uncultured beta proteobacterium; assembly: GCA_963734595.1. Lineage (GTDB taxonomy): Bacteria > Pseudomonadota > Gammaproteobacteria > Burkholderiales > SG8-41 > CAKKQX01. Next base: position 189,593 of record CAVTHV010000018.1, on the reverse strand, counting down.
GACTCAAAATCCCGCGGTGGCGACACCATGGGGGTTCGATTCCCCCTCCCGGCACCACTTGACGCGACCCCGGCGCGGGCTACGGCCGGGGACGCCTGCCAGGTTTCATTTTTTGCCCATTCCCTCGCGCATCAACGGCACCAGCACCCGGTCAAACGCCTCGCTCCACGCTTTGCTGACTGCCGGCTGCCAGCGCTCTCCGAGATGCTCGCCGAGCACCTCGAGAAACACCGCCTTGAAGTTAGCGAAGTCGTGCGGCTTCAGATCGAAGGGTTTGTGCTCGGCACCCAGCTTGTGAAGATGCGGCGCGATGATGGACTTGTCCTCGGACAGATGCGCCATCAGCGCCATCGTCTGCACCATCTTGTCGAGATGCTCGCGATGCAGCGGCCGCGGAAAGAGCGGACGGTAGCCGGGGAAGCGCTCGAAAAACCGTTCGTAAAAAGCCTCGACGAATTCGGACTGCCGATTGCCGAGGGCCTGCCAGGTTTCAGCGATGATTTCGGTATTCATTGCAGTGGTCTCATAATCGATGCGGCGAATTTCAGTAAGTTCAGCGGATAAACACTTCCACGTTGTCGATGAGCCGGGTCGCGCCCAAGCGCGCGGCGGTGAGCACCACCAGTTCGCGGTCCCCGGCTTGCGGCGGCTGCAGATCGGCCTGGCGGCGCACGGTGACGTAATCGGGTTTCCAGCCGTGGTTCGCGAGTTCCGACATGCCATGAAGTTCGATGCGCTGGAAATCGCGCGCGCCGCCCATGATTTCATCGTGAGCGCGGCGCAGCACCTGGTACAGCCGCGGCGCCTCGCGCCGCTCTTCCGGCGCAAGATAGTTGTTGCGCGACGACAGCGCCAGCCCGTCCGCGGCGCGCACCGTCTCGGCCGGGATGATCTCGATCGGCAGCGCGAACTGCCGCACCATGTCGCGCAGCACGATGTACTGCTGGTAGTCTTTCTTGCCGAAAATCGCCGAGTGCGGCGACACCATGTTGAAAAGCTTGAGCACCACCGTCGCCACGCCGCGGAAATGCCCCGGGCGCGCCGCGCCGTCGAGGATGTGCTGCAGATCGGATGGTTCGACGACGAAAGTCTGCGGCTCGGGATAGATTTCCTTCTCGTCCGGCGCGAACACCACGTCGACGCCGGCCGCCTTGAGTTTGGCGCAATCGGCCTCCAGCGTACGCGGATAGCGGTCGAAATCCTCTCGCGGCCCGAACTGCAGGCGATTGACGAAAATGCTGACCACTGTGCATGCCGCGCGCGGCTTGGCGATATTGATGAGCTGGATATGGCCATCGTGCAGATTGCCCATGGTCGGCACGAACACGTTGTTGGGCACGCGCTGCAGGCGCTCGCGCAAGGCCGCGACGGAATGAATGATGTCCATGGAAAAGCAGGATTCAGAGACGAGGATTCAGGATCAAGTTTGTTCGAAGCAGTGCAAAGTATAACCGCTGAATCCAGAATCCCGAATCCTAAAACGAGTGCGCGGGACTGGGAAAGGTTTTCGCCTTGACTTCCTTTACGTACAGCTCGACCGCACCGGGGATCGATCCCGCGGCGCGCATGAAGTTCTTGACGAATTTCGCCTTCTTGCCGGGATAGATGTCGAGCATGTCGTGCAGCACCAGCACCTGCCCGTGGCAGTCCGCGCCGGCGCCGATACCGATGGTCGGCATGCATGCCGCGGCGGCGGTGATGTCGCGCGCCAGCGCTGCGGGAATGGCTTCGAGCACGATCATGCCGGCGCCCGCCTGCTCCAGAAGTCGCGCCTCTTCCAGCAGGCGCTGGGCATCGTCCTCGCTCCTGCCCTGCACCTTGTAGCCGCCGAACTGGTTGACCGACTGCGGCGTCAGCCCGATATGCCCGCATACGGGTATGCCGCGCTGCACGAGAAATTCGATGGTTTCCAGCATCGGCCGGCCACCCTCGATTTTCACCATGTGCGCGCCCGCCGCCATGATCTCGGCCGCGTTGCGGAACGTGTCCTGCGGCGAAACCTGGAAAGTGCCGAACGGCATGTCGCCGATGATGAATGCATTTTTGGCGCCGCGCGCAACGCATGCCGTGTGATAGACCATGTCGCGCAAGGTGACCGGCAGCGTCGTGTCGTGGCCCTGCAACACCATGCCGAGCGAGTCGCCGATCAGCAGCGCCTCGACGCCCGCCGCCTCGAGCAGGGCGGCGAAGCTCGCATCGTAACAGGTGAGCATCGCGATCCGGTTGCCCTCCTGCGCCATTTTCTGCAATGTATTCAACGTGATACGCATATTTTCCTCTTTCCGCCGGTTCCTGCTTTAATTGCCCAGACTGAAAAATTCGCGCGGCCCGCGCATCGCATCGATGCGCTGCAACAATAAATCAAAATCCCGTTCCGAATCAACAAAGTTCAGATTCTCCGAATTCACGATCAAGAGCGGCGCCGCAGTGTACTGATAAAAATACCGCGTGTAGGCTTCCGCCAGCCGCACCAGATAGTCATCCGATATGTTCTTTTCATAACTGGCGCCGCGGCGCTGAACGCGCTCGATCAGCGTCTCGGCGCTCGCCTGCAGGTAGACCACCAGGTCGGGCACCGGCGCCTGCGGCTTCAGGTGCTCGTAAATCTGCCGATAAAGCCTGAGTTCGTCGTCGTTCAAGGTAAGCCGCGCAAACAACGGGTCCTTGTCGAGCATGAAATCGGAAATGGTGAGGCGCGCGAACAGATCGGACTGGTTGAGTTCGCGCACCTGATCGATGCGCTGGAACAGGAAGTGAAGCTGGGTCGGCAGTGCATAGCGTCCGGCATTTTCATAGAAGCCCGCCAGAAACGGATTGGCGTCGGGCTCTTCGAGCAGCACGGCGGCGCCGCAGCGCTCGCTCATGATGCGCGCGAGACTGGTCTTGCCGGCGCCGATCGGCCCTTCGATCACGACATAGCGGTATTTCTCCGGCAGGGTCGCCATGGTCATGCGGGCACTTCCGATTGCCTGACGACACTCGCGGCGTCCACGGCGCGCAGCAGTTCGCGCGCCGGGCCGCGGCCGGGAACCGGCGCATCGGGCGCGATCTCGGCAAGCGGCACGACGACGAAAGCACGCTCGTGCATGCGCGGATGCGGAATCGTCAGCCCGTGCTCGTGCAGCACCAGGCTGCCGTAGAGCACGATGTCGAGGTCGAGCGTGCGCGGCGCATTGGGAAAATCGCGCAGCCGCCCATGACGCTGCTCGACCGCGAGCAAGGCCTCGAGCAATTCGCGCGGCGTGAGACCCGTTTCGATCTGCGCCACGGCATTGATGAAGTCGGGTTGATCGCGATAGCCCACCGGCGCGCTGCGATAAAGCGAAGACCTGCGGACCACGCGGGTTTGCGGCAGGGCCGCGAGTTCGCGGATACCGGCCTCGATCTGGCGCCCGGGGTGATCGAGATTGGCGCCAAGCGCAATGAAGGCGGTTGAGAGTTGAGAGCCGGGAGTCGGGGGTGCCATATTGTTCGTCTGCTACGACGATGCGCTGTCGGCGGATGGCGTTTCATTGGTCCGTCCGCCCCCACCCTTCCGCCTTCTCCTGGGGCGGCGCTTCTTCGGCTCGCCTTCCGGGACCAGCAGCTGCTGGCGCTCGTTCTCGTCCGCATGCTGAAAGCGCGTCCACCATGTGCCGATCTCCGCATCCACCTCGCCGCTCTCGCAACGCAACAGCAGAAAATCGTAGCTCGCGCGGAAGCGCGGATGCTCGAGCAGGCGGTAGGGACGGCGGCCCGCCCGCTGCAGAAAACGCGGCTGCAGCGCCCAGATCTCCTTCATGTCGGTGCCGAAGCGGCGCGGGATCGCCAGCTTTTCGGCCTGCACCTGGCTCACCTGATCCATCGCCTGGTAGAGGGCGGGAATGCCGCGCACACCCTTGGCTTCTATGCTTTTCCACGCGGCCAGCACCTCGTGCCAGAGCAGGGCGGCAAACAGAAAAGCCGGCGATACCGGCTTGTCTTCGCGGACACGCTCGTCGGTATTTTTCAGTGCCAGCATCACGAAACGCTTGCCCATCGGCTGCTCCAGAATCACGTCGAGCAACGGCAGCAGGCCATGGTGCAGTCCTTCCTTGCGCAGCCGGGTGACGCATTCGTACGCGTATCCGGACAGCAGCAATTTCAGCATTTCGTCGAACAGCCGCGCCGGCGGGACGTTTTGCAGCAGGTCGGCAAGGCCGCGGATCGGTTTGCGCGTGCCGGCTTCGAGCTCCAGTCCGCAGCTCGCCGCGAACCGCACCGCGCGCAGCATCCGGACCGGGTCTTCGCGGTAGCGTTGCTCGGGATCGCCGATCACGCGCAGCCGCCGCTTTTTCAGGTCGGCCACGCCGTCGTGGTAATCCCAGATTTCCTGCGAAGCCGGATCGTAAAACAGCGCGTTGATGGTAAAGTCGCGCCGCGTCGCATCCTGCTCCTGGTTGCCGAACACGTTGTCGCGCAGAAGGCGGCCGTGCTCATCGGCCGCGTGCGCCTCCGCATTTTCAGGTGTGTGGCTGCCGCGGAAAGTCGAGACCTCCACCGTGTCCGCGCCGCACATCACATGCACCAGGCGGAAGCGCCGGCCGATGATGCGCGAACGGCGAAAGAGCCGGCGCACGTCTTCGGGCGTGGCATCGGTGGCAACGTCGAAATCCTTGGGCTCGCGCCCGAGCAGCAGATCGCGCACCGCGCCGCCGACGACAAAGGCCGTGAAATCATGCCGTTGCAGCGTCTGCGTGACCTGCAGCGCGCACGAACTGATGCGCTCGCGCGCGATGCGGTGCGAGCTGAACGGAATGATTTTCGGCAGCGGGGACCTGAAAATCCGACCGGAGAAAACCCTGCCGAGGAATTTGGTGATCATGGGGTGCGCTTCAAAACAGACCAGGCGGCGCGCTGCGTGCGCAGCCGCTTCGATTTGCGGGCGCGGCAATTATACATCGGGGAGGAAATAACGGCCCGCACCCTGGGCGAACTCCTGCAGCCGGCAGCCATAAAGCCGTTCCAGGCTACCGCGGTCGAGCACGTCGCGCGCCGGCCCGGCACGGGCCGTGCCGTCGTCGTGAATCAACAGCGCATGGCTGCAAAACCGCCCCGGCCACAGCGTATCGTGCAATACCATCATCACCGCCTTGCCGTGCTCGTGCGCAAGCCGCCGGAACAGCGTCAGCGCCGCGGTCTGGTGCCGCAAGTCGAGGTGCTGCAGCGGCTCGTCGAGCAGATAAAGCCGCGGCGCCTGCGCCAGAATCTGCGCGATGCGCGCGCGCTGGCGCTCGCCGCCCGAAAGCGTCGCGTAACGCCGCTGCGCCAGCGCTGTCAGCCCGACTTCCTCGAGCGCCGCAGACGCTGCCGCCTCATCTTCGCTGCTCCAGCCAAACCACGACGGCGAGTGCGGAAAACGCCCGAGCAGCACATACTCGAACACGCTGCCCCAGAAGTTCGCGTCCTCCTGCTGCAGCAGCACGCCGATGTCGCTTGCCCGCTGCCGGCTGTCGCCGGCCTCAAGCGCGCAGCCGTTCCAACGCACCGTTCCACCGCCGCAGCGCGCGAGCCCGCTCAGCGCATGCAGCAGCGTGGTCTTGCCGCTGCCATTCACGCCCAGCACCGCCCACAACTGGCCGGGTTCGACGGTGAGCGTGACGTCCCGGCACAGCACGCGGCCGGGAACGCTCAGCATGACGCCGTCACAATGCAGCATCAGCGCCGCCTCCCGAGCAGCACCAGCATCGCCGGCACGCCCAGCAACGCGGTCAGCACGCCCACCGGCAACTGCTGCGGCGCGAGCACGGTGCGCGCCAGCGTATCGGCGAGCGTGAGAAAAGTGCCGCCCAGCAATGCTGAAAACGGCAGCAGTTCGCGGTGGTTCGTCACGCCCAGCAGCCGGATGGCATGCGGAATCAGCAAACCGACAAAGCCGATCGCGCCGCCCAGCAGGACGGCGGCGACGGTGGCCAGCGCGGCACAGAAAAAGATCCCGAGCTGCAGCGGCTTCACCGCGACGCCCAGCGACTGCGCCTTGAGTTCGCCCAGGCCGAGAAGATCGAGCCGGGTCGCCTGCGTGATCCCCGCTACGGTCAGCACCACCAGGATCAGCCACGCCGCCAGCGAATCCCCGGCGTACGCGAGATCGCCCATCAGCCAGAACAGCATGCCTTTTACCTGTCCCTGCGGCGCCATCACCAGCATCAGGCTGATCAGTGCCGACAGCCCCGCAGACAGCACGACCCCGGTCAGCAGCACGCGATAGGGATCCCATTGGCCGCCGCGAAAACTCAGACCGAACACGATGACGATCGCGAGGAGCGCGCCGGCGAGCGCCGCCGCATTCATCACGGCCGCGCCGGCGCCCAGCATCAGCGCGGCGAGCGTGCCCAGCGAAGCGCCGCTCGACACGCCGAGGATATAGGGGTCGGCAAGCGCGTTGCGCAACAACACCTGCAGCAGTGCGCCGGACAACGCGAGCAGGCCGCCGCAGGCAAAAGCAGCGAGCGCACGCGGCGCGCGCAAGTTCCAGATGACGTCGTGCACCACGCCCGGGACCGGGAACAATATGCTGTCGAGCAACTGCGGCGCCGATATCGGGAAAGTGCCCAACAGCAGCGCGGCGAACAGGCTGGCCGCGGCAACGCCCGTCAGGAGCGGGATAGAACATGGCGGCGCGGACGTATGCACGGCCGTTTCAGTTCAGGCTGATTACCGGCCAGCCGTGTTGCTCGGCGTGCGCGCGCAGGGTGGCGTCGGGATCGACGGCCACCGGATGGGTGACGCGCGCGAGCAGCGGCAAGTCGTTGAGCGAATCGCTGTAAAACCAGGACTCGTCGAACGACGCCATGGTCATCCCCTGCCCGGCAAGCCAGCTCTCGAGACGCGTGACCTTGCCCTCGCGGAAGCACGGCACCTCCACGGTGTTGCCGGTAAACTCGCCGCCGCGCTGCTCCGGCTCGGTGGCGATCAGATGCCCGATGCCGAACTCGCGCGCGATAGGCGCCGTCACGAAACTGTTGGTGGCAGTGATCACCACCCGCATGTCGGCACGGTGCCGCTCGACCAGCGCGCGCGCGCTGTCGCGGATCAGCGGCCTGATCTTGCGCGCCATGAATTCGCGGTGCCAGGCATCGAGCACCGCGCGCGGATGGCGCGACAGGGGCTTCAGCTGAAAGTCGAGAAACTCGTAAATATCGAGCGTGCCGGCCTTGTACTGATCGTAGAATTGCTGGTTGCGCGCCTCGTAGACCTCGCGGTCGAGCACCCCCTGCTCGATCAGGAACTGCGCCCACTCGAAATCGCTGTCGCCGGCAAGCAGCGTGTTATCCAGATCGAACAATACGAGTTTCACGAATGACGCTCACAAAAAGGAAAATCTAACTATTCTTTGCCACCGCCGCCTGATGCGGCTGCAGCAGCTCGCGCACCATCGGCACGGTAATCTGGCGCTTGGTTTCAAGCGAATAGCGGTCGAGCGCATCGAGCATGGCCAGCAGCGAAGGCATGTCGCGACGCACCCGGTTCAGCAGGTAATCGCAGACCTCGGCCGACAGCCGGAAACCGCGCGCCTCCGCGTGACGCGTCAGCGCCTGCGCCTTTTCCTCGTCCGACAGCGCGTGCACCTGATAGACCAGCCCCCAGCCCAGCCGCGTCACCAGATCCTCGCGCAGTCCGAGCTGCACCGGCGGCACATTGCCGCTCACGAGCAGCGCGCCCTGCCGCTCGCGCAACGCGTTGTAGAGATTGAACAATGCAACCTGCGCCGCCTTGCCCAGGCAATCGGCGTCGTCGACGGCAACATACTCCGCGTGCCCCAGCTTCTCCCCGAACTGCGTGTCGCCGGAACTCGCGACATAAACCGCGTCGGCGCCGGTCGCGCGTGCTGCCGCGACCGTGGCCTGAAGCAGATGGCTGCGGCCGCTGCCGGCCTCCCCCCAGATATAGATGAAACGCTCGGTCGCGCCGCGGGCAGCCAGCCCCCTCAGGCTCTGCAACAGCTCGGCGTTGCGTCCCGCCACGAAGTTGTCGAGGGTCGGCGGCGGGACCGCGAAATCAAGCGCCAGCTGTTTCATCGCAGGCAGGGTGGCGCCAGCCGCCACAGACGGTGCAGGTTGTCAGAACGTCGGGATACCATTTACGGTAAAATTCGTTTAGCCCCGGAACATGCAGAGGGCACAGAAAGGGCCGGCCAGACACCGGTCCGGACGATCTTGCTGTGCGCATATCTTAGCGTAATTCGCCGGCCTATCCTCATTTTTCTCGGCGATTTCCGCTCCTCCGCGACCGGCTAAATTATTTCTCGGGAAACACGAATTGAGCACAACGAAGCCCTCGGAATCTCTCACCTACCGCGCCGCGGGTGTCGACATCGACGCCGGCGACCAGCTCGTCGAAAACATCAAACCCTTCGCCAAACGCACGCAGCGTCCCGGCGTGCTCGCCGGGATCGGCGGCTTCGGCGCGTTGTTTGAAATTTCGCGCAAATATCGCGAGCCGGTGCTGGTTTCCGGCACCGACGGCGTGGGCACCAAGCTCAAGCTCGCCTTCGAACTCCAGCGTCACGACACCATCGGCATCGATCTGGTGGCGATGAGCGTCAACGACATCCTGGTGCAGGGCGCCGAGCCGTTGTTTTTTCTCGATTACTTCGCCTGCGGCCGGCTCGACGTCGCCACCGCCACCGAAGTCGTCAAAGGCATCGCCGCCGGCTGCGAGCAGGCGGGCTGCGCGCTGATCGGCGGCGAGACCGCCGAAATGCCCGGCATGTACCCCGCGGGAGAATACGACCTTGCCGGCTTCGCAGTCGGCATCGTCGAAAAAAGCGCCATCATCGACGGCTCGACGATCGCGGCAGGCGATGTCGTTCTGGGCCTGGCAAGCAGCGGCGCGCATTCCAACGGTTATTCGCTGATCCGCAAGATCATCGAGTCCAGGCGCATCGACCTGTCGACGCAATTCGACGGCCGGCCGTTAAGCGACAGCATACTCGCGCCGACACGCATTTACGTGAAGCCCGTGCTGAAATTGATCGGGCAGGTGCGCGTCAAGGGACTCGCGCACATCACCGGTGGCGGGCTGGTGGAGAACATTCCACGCGTGTTGCCGGAAACGCTCACTGCGCATCTCGAGCGCACGGCCTGGAACATGCCGCCGCTGTTCGGCTGGCTCCAGAAACAGGGCAATGTTTCCGACGCCGAGATGCACCGCGTGTTCAACTGCGGTATCGGCATGGCCGTGATCGTCAGTCCGGAGGACGCGGTGGCCGCGGAAACGCTGCTGCGCGACGCGGGTGAAACAGTATCGCGCATCGGCATCATCCGGCAGCGCCGCGACGGCGAGCCGCAAACCACCGTGACCTGAAACGGCGCATGAGGAGCGGGTTTTGAAACGGATCGTGATCCTGATCTCCGGCCGCGGCAGCAATATGGAGGCGATCCTCAAGGCCGGGATTCCGGCGGACGTCACCGCGGTGATCAGCAACGATCCGGCTGCCGGGGGGCTAGCCACCGCGGCCGGCCACGGCGTACGCACAGCGGTTGTCGACCACCGGCAGTTCGCCGACCGCGCCGCATTCGACCAGGCGCTGGCGGCCGTCATCGACGATTCCCGTCCCGATCTGGTCGTGCTCGCCGGGTTCATGCGCATTCTCGGCGACGCATTCGTTGCGCGTTACCACGGCCGCATGATCAATATTCACCCGTCGCTGCTGCCGGCGTTTCCCGGATTGCACACGCATCGCCGCGCGCTCGAAGCCGGGGTGCGCGTGCATGGCTGCACCGTGCACTTCGTGACCCCCACCCTCGACCACGGCCCCATCGTCATCCAGGCCGCGGTGCCGGTGCTCGATGCGGACACCGAGGATGCGCTTGCCGCGCGCGTGCTGCGCGAGGAACACCGCATTTATCCGCAGGCGGTGCGCTGGTTCTGTGAAGACCGGCTCACGCTGAGCGCTAACGGCAGGGTCGGCCTGAAGCAGGCGCGTGCCGCGTCCGGTGCGCTGCTCGTTCCGCCGCCCGACGCCTGAAATGATCAAGCGCATCGGGCTGACACTGCTCGTCGCCGCGCTTGCCTCGCCGCTTCCGATCCGGCACGCGCTTGCGCAGACGGCGGCGCCAACCGCCATCTCGGCGAGTTACGACGTGCAGTTCAACGGAATGCAAATCGCCGTCATCAACGAACAATTCGATACCACCAACGACACCTATCGCGTCGTCAGCGAGAGCACTCCCGTCGGCCTGCTGGCGTTGTTCCGCAAGCAGGGTGTCACGCTGGTCAGCAGCGGCCAGCTCACCTCGAACGGCTTGCAGCCGGAGCATTTCGAAGGCAGGAACGGCGACGACGAGGCACGCCAGGTGTCCGCCGAGTTCGACTGGAAGGAGGCGCGCCTGACCCTCAAACACGAAGGCGTGACGGAGACCGCTCCGCTCCCGGCCGGGGCGCAGGACCGGATATCGCTCATGTATCAGTTCATGTTCGTCGCGCCCGGCCTGCGCGGGCCGTTTGACGTCGCGATGACCAACGGCCGCAAGATCGACCAGTACCGTTATCTGGTTACCCGCGATGTCGATATCGACACGCCGCTGGGCCGCATGCGGACGCTGCACCTGGTGAAAGAGCGCCGGCCGGATGAGAGCGCCGCCGAGGTCTGGCTTGCGCCGGAGCACCATTTCTTCCCGGTTAAAGTGCTGCTCGTCGAAAAAGACGGCGCGCGCTACGAGCAGACCATTACCAGGCTCGACCTCAAACTCTGACCGCTGTTCATATGCGACGCCTGCTCGCCGCTGTTGTCGTATCGCTGCTGCTGCATGTTTTCGTCCTTTCCGGTGCGCGGTTTCCCACGACGGAGCCGCTTTTCGCACCGCCACCGCTGCAAGCGCGCCTGGTCAGCGCGCCGCCGCCTGCCGCCAAACCGGCCGCGCAGCCCAAGCCCCGGCCAAGCCCGCCCCAACCCGTCCGCCGCCACAGCGCGCCACCCCCTCTTCCGGTTGCAACGGTCGCGGCACACTCACCACTTGCCCTTCCGCAGCAACCGCAATCAACCGAGCCCGGCCTGGAACCTGCCGAACCCGCAGCGCCCGCGGCCGCTGCGCCTCAAACGCCGCCCGCACCACCAGCACCCGCGGCGGCGGCGCCGGCAAAAAGCCTGCCCAGCAAAGGCCGCATTACCTACACGCTGTTTCTCGGCACCGACAAGTTCAGCGTCGGCAGGACCGTGCAAACATGGGAAACCGAAGGCGGCACCTATAAACTTGCCAGCGTTTCCGAGACCACCGGTATCGCCGCTTTATTCGCTTCACAGCATTTGAATTACCTGAGCGAAGGCAGGATCACCGCCGCCGGTCTGCGGCCGGAAACGTTCCTGATGAGCCGCAAGCGGCGCGGCGAGACCGAGGTGGCCAAGGCGAATTTCAACTGGGACAGCGGGCAAATCACGCTGGGCCGGGTGCCGGACCGGCGCACCGAGGCGCTGCCCGCGGGCAGCCAGGACATGGTGAGCTTCATTTACCAGCTCGCGCTGGCGCCGCCCGCGCCGGGGCGCGTGCGCATGCAGATCACCAACGGCGCGAACCTGGAAACCTACGAGCTCGACGTGTTGCAGGAGGCAAGCATCGAGACGCCGCTCGGCACGCTGAAGGCGCTGCCGGTGCGGCAGCTGCGCCATCCCGGCGAGGAAAGCATCGAGTTCTGGCTCGCGCCCGATTACCGCTACCTGCCGGTCATGATTCGTTTCATCGGGCGCGATGGCCAGCAGACCGGCGAGCAGATCGTGAGCGAGATTCATGTCAGCGAAAACTAGCCTGCGGGAGAAATATGCCGAGCGCGCTTTTTCGCCGTACTTTCTTTGCACGTCGCGGCTGAGCTGTTAACCTCGGGCATGCCCATCCTCCCCAGTCAACTCGAAGCGGCTGCAGAAACCCTGCGCAACGTGCTCCGGTTCGAGCATCCCGCCGACGCGGTTCTGAGCCGCTACTTCCGCGAACATCGCCAGCTCGGCCAGCACGACCGCGCCTTCATTGCCGAATCCGTTTTCGGCGTATTGCGGCACAAGCGACTGCTCGATCACCTGGCCGGCGGCGCCACGCCGCGCCGCCTGCTGCTCGCCTCGCTCGCGCGTATCGCAGGAATCAGCGGGCGTGAACTCCACGCAGTGCTCACGGACGATGAAGCCGCGTGGCTGGCCGGAATCAGGGCCGCGTCCCCCGGAGATCTGCCGCTTGCGGTGCAGGCCGAATTCCCGGATTGGCTGGTCGAGCGCCTCAGGCCGCAGATGCCCGAGGCGACCATTCTCGCGCTCGGCCGCGTGCTGCAACAACCGGCGCCGCTCGATCTGCGCGTCAACACGCTGCGCACCGATCGCGACACCGTGCTGCGTCAGATGGCGGCGGACGGCATCCGCGCCGAAGCGACGCCTTATTCCCCGATCGGCGTCAGGCTCAAGGACAAACCGGCGCTCAACCTGCATCCGCTGTTTCTCGACGGCAGCGTCGAAGTGCAGGACGAAGGCAGCCAGCTGCTGGGCTATCTGGTGGCGCCGAGACGCAATGATCTGGTCGTCGACTTCTGCGCCGGCGCCGGCGGCAAGACGCTGATGCTGGGTGCCATGATGCAGTCGCGCGGGCGCATTTACGCCTTCGACGTGTCGGCGCGGCGGCTGGCGCAGCTCAAACCCCGGTTGAAACGTTCGGGCCTCTCCAACCTGCATCCGAAGCTGATACAGAATGAAAACGACATCGGTGTTAAACGGCTCGGCGGCAAGATCGACCGCGTGCTGGTCGACGCGCCGTGCAGCGGACTGGGCACGCTGCGCCGCAATCCCGATCTGAAGTGGCGGCAATCGCCGCAGACGATCGCGGAACTGACACTCAAGCAGGCTGCCATCCTCCGTGCCGCAGCCCGCCTGCTCAAACCGGGCGGGCGCCTGGTCTACGCGACCTGCAGCCTGCTTGCCGAGGAAAACCAGGACATCGTCACGGCGTTTCTGGCCGAGCATGATAAATTCAGGCTATTGAATTGCAATGATATTTTGAAACAGCAACAAATCGAACTCGATACCGGACCGTATTTGCAGCTATGGCCGCATCTGCACGGCACCGACGGCTTCTTTGCTGCCGTCATGGAGCGGATCGGGTAGCCCGGCTCATGACCGCGAGCGCGTCTGGAGCCGTTCTTGCTGATCGGTGAAACGCCACGCATGACGAAAGCATGGCGGGCGGCCGGGACGTCAGGGATCACCCCCATGCTACAATCGATGCACGTTTCAGCGACCCGCTTACTCTCAGAATCTCCAATGAAATGAGGAACTTGATCGCCGACCTGACGTCCGACCTGCAGCAGGCCCATGTGCTGTGGCAGCTCGGTGTGCTGTTGCTTTGCCTCGGCGGCGCGTGGCAGTTGCAACGCGTCTACCGGCACCGGGTCATCCGCCGTGCCGACGTAGATGGCACGCTGACGCTCGGCATCGGCAGCGTCCAGCGTCTGCTGTTTCCGATCTCTGCGCTGGCCCTGATGCTGTTCGGCAGATGGCTGCTTCACCACTGGCAGCCGGTCAAGCTGCTCAACCTCGCGGTACCGCTGCTGTTTTCATTTGCGCTGATCAGGATCGCGTTCTACCTTTTGCGCCATACCTTTGCGGCCGGCGGCCGGCTGCGGGTATGGGAGCGCACCATCGCCTGGACGGTATGGCTCGGGGTCGCGATTCATATCGCCGGGCTGTGGCCGGATGTCGCAAGTTTCCTCGACAGCCTCGATATCACCATAGGCAAGCAGCGGATTTCGCTTCTGCTGGTGCTGCAGGGCGTGGTATCGGTGCTGGTGGCGCTGCTGCTCGCAATGTGGCTGGGACGATTCGCGGAAAACCGCCTGATGCGGGCGACGAGCCTGGACATCAACCTGCGCGTGATGTTTTCCAAACTGACCCAGGCGCTGCTGATCCTGGCGGCTGTAGTGATCGTGCTGCCGGCAGTGGGCATCGACCTCACCCTGCTGTCGGTGTTCGGCGGCATGCTCGGCGTCGGCATCGGTTTCGGCCTGCAGAAAATCGCCAGCAATTACATCAGCGGCTTCATCATCCTGATGGACCGCTCGGTGAACATCGGCGATCTGGTCACGATCGATCAGCACACCGGCCAGCTCACCAGGATGACGGCGCGCTACGTCGTCGTGCGCAGCCTGACCGGCCAGGAAGCGATCATTCCGAACGAAACCATCATTGCCTCGACGGTGGTCAATCACTCCTACAGCGACCGCCGCGTGCGCGTTGCATTACCCATCCAGGTCAGCTACCAATCGGATCTCGACGCAGCGATGCAGATCATGGTGGATGCAGCAAAGCGCCATCAACGGGTACTGCAGGATCCCGCGCCTGGCGCGTTCATCCTGGAGTTTGCCGACAGCGGGATCAATCTGGAACTCGGCGTCTGGATCGAGGACCCCGAGGAAGGCACGCAGGGGATGCGCTCCGACCTCTACCGCGAGATCTGGCGCGAATTCAAAAAGCACCAGATTGAAATTCCATTTCCCCAGCGCGAAGTGCGCATCCTCGGCAACACCCCTCCCGCGGCCGGCACATCGTAAGCGACTGATTCGAATCCGCTTTGCCTTCTGCCGAAACTGGCGTTTTTCTCCGCAGCTGACCCGGCAATGGACTATCCCACGGTTTTCGCAATGCAATCAACGTATTGCGATGCAAAGTGCGCCGCGCCGGCGCGCCCCGGGCAAAACAGAAAAGCCTTTGCCCCAACAATGAACTTCAGTACACTGCAGCCAGTCAAAACATGTTGCGTCATATTCAGGGAGTCAAATGTTTACAGGGTTTTTTGATCTGCCGTGGTGGGGATATGTGGTCTATACACTGGTCGTGACCCACATAACGATTGCCGCGGTGACCGTGTTTCTGCACCGCCATCAAGCCCATCGTGCGCTCGATCTGCATCCCCTGCCCAGCCATTTTTTCCGCTTCTGGCTGTGGCTCACCACCGGCATGCTCACCAAGACCTGGACGGCGATCCACCGCAAGCACCACGCCAAGTGCGAAACCGCGGACGATCCGCACAGCCCGCAGATTTTCGGCATCAAAAAAGTGATGTGGGAAGGCGCCGAGCTCTACCGCCAGGAAGGACAGAACAAGGAAACGCTCCAGCGCTACGGCCACGGCACGCCGGATGACTGGCTTGAGCGCAATGTCTACAGACGTGACCGCATCGGCATCGCCGCGATGCTGGTGCTCAACGTCGTTCTTTTCGGACCCATCGGCCTCACGATCTGGGCCGTGCAGATGGCGTGGATCCCGCTCATGGCTGCGGGCGTCATCAACGGCATCGGCCACTACTGGGGCTACCGCAATTTCCAGCCGGACGACGCCAGCGCCAACGTCCTGCCGTGGGGCATCCTGATCGGCGGCGAAGAGCTGCACAACAACCACCACGCCTACCCCACTTCAGCGCGGCTGTCCAATCGCTGGTACGAATTCGACATCGGCTGGCTCTACATCCGGGTTCTGGAAACACTGCGTCTGGCGCAGGTCAAGAAGGTTGCGCCCAAGCTCAGGCTCGACGCCGCCAAGACGCACTGCGACCTCGACACGCTGCAGTCGGTGATCACCCATCGCTACGAAGTGGTCGCCAAGTACGCAAAATCACTGCGCCGGACCTGTGCCGGGGAACTGCGCGAGCTCAAGTCGCGCGCGGTAAGCGTCGACCGTGCGGCGCTCAAGCGCTGGCTGCGCAGCGATGCCAACTCGCTGCCGGAGAACGAGCGCGCGAGGCGCGACGAGGTGCTCAATCACAGCAGCAATCTCGCCACGATTTACACCATGCGCGACGAACTCGCGGCCATCTGGCAGCGCTCGACCGCCTCGAAGGAGCAACTGGTGCGGCAGCTTGAAGACTGGTGCCGGCGCGCCGAGGCGAGCGGCATCGTCGCCCTCAAGGAGTTTTCCCGGCGCCTGCGCAGTTACGCGTAACGCAGGATTCGGGATCCGGGATTCAGCATCGTCCCGAAAACAGAAAAGCCCGCGCAAGCGGGCTTTTTTTGTGCCGCGCGTTGAGCGGCGGTTTGCCGTCCGTTCAAACGCGCGGAAATAAACCGGCGGCGCGCGCCGTCCGGTTTATTTGATCTTGGTTTCCTTGTAGATCACGTGCTTGCGCGCCACCGGATCGAACTTCTTGATTTCCATTTTTTCCGGCGTGGTGCGCTTGTTCTTGGTGGTGGTGTAGAAATGGCCGGTACCGGCGCTTGATTCGAGCTTGATCTTTTCTCTCATGGCGGGCCTCCGTTAAATCTGCTCGCCGCGTGCGCGCAGTTCCGCGAGCACGACGTCGATGCCTTTCTTGTCGATGGTGCGCAACCCGGCCTGCGATACGCGCATGCTGACCCAGCGGTTTTCAGTCTCGACCCAGAAACGGCGGTACTGCAGGTTGGGCAAAAAACGCCGGTGCGTTTTGTTGTTGGCGTGGGAAACATGGTTCCCACCCATCGGCTTTTTGCCGGTGACTTGACATACGCGTGCCATGACGCTGCTCCAGAATCAGAAAGCCTTGGATAATACACTAAATTCAGCGGCTTGCTCAAGTTTTACGGTGCCCGTCCGGCCTTGGGCGGGGCTCGGACCGCCGCTGCCCGGCACGAAAAAACACTTTTACAACAACCGGCTACAGCAATCCACGCTCCGCGAAAGACATCGCGCTGTCGCCACCGACCACGAAATGATCGAGTACTTTCACGTCGATCAATGCCAGCGCCTGCTTCAGCGCGATGGTCAGCATTTCGTCTGCCCGGCTGGGTTCGGCGATGCCCGATGGATGGTTATGCGCGAAGATCAGAGCCGCCGCGTTGTAGTGCAACGCGCGCTTCACCACTTCGCGCGGATAAACGCTGGTTTGCGTAAGCGTGCCGCGAAACAGCTCCTCCACCGCGAGCACGCGGTTCTGTGCATCGAGAAAAACGCTGGCGAACACTTCGTGCGGCCGCCCCTGGAGCTTCAGCCGCAGATAGTCGCGCACCGCATGCGGCGAATTGAGCGCGTCGCCGTTGCCGATTTTTTCGCGCAGCGCGCGCTTTGCCATTTCCATCACCGCCTGCAGTTGCACATACTTGGCGGCACCGAGCCCCGAAACGGCACAGAATTGCCTGTCGCTCGCGTTGAACAGGGCGGATAACGAGCCACAGCGTTTCAGCACTTCACGCGCAAGATCGACCGCGCTCATGCCCCTGGTGCCGGTGCGCAGGAGTATCGCCACCAGCTCGGCGTCGGACAGGCTGTCCGCGCCTTTGGAGAGGAGTTTTTCACGGGGGCGTTCACCTGCCGGCCAATCAGTTATAGCCATAGGACATGAATGGAAAATGGTGAATGACACCTTAACGACCCATACCCGCCCGGCGTGTACGCGGTGCCCGGGGATTTTCGATTCATGCTTTTCAATACCCGCTTGACGGGCACGATTTACGATTCACGGCGTTTGCGGTTACACTCTTCTTTCTTACCAGCGGAAAGCGCTACATGACTGATAGTTTGAGGAAAAAGGTCTTGCTCGGCGTGACTGGCGGCATCGCCGCCTATAAGGCCGCCGAACTCGTGCGCGAGCTGACCCGGAGCGGTGTCGAGGTGCAGGTGGTGATGACCGAGGCCGCCTGCGGCTTCATCACGCCCGCCACGCTGCAGGCGCTGTCGGGCAACCCGGTGTTCACCGACATGTGGGACGCGCGGATCGCCAACAGCATGGGTCACATCGAACTCACGCGCGGCAAGGATGCCATCGTCGTCGCGCCGGCCACGGCCGATTTCATGGCCAAGGTCGCCCATGGCCTGGCTGACGATCTGCTGTCCACGCTGTGCCTGGCCAGGGAGTGCCCGCTGCTGGTCGCGCCCGCGATGAACCGCCAGATGTGGGACAGCCCGGCAACGCAACGCAACGTCGCGCAGCTCGGCGCGCGACGGCGTCGCCATTCTCGGGCCGGCAAGCGGCGATCAGGCCTGCGGCGAAGTCGGCATGGGGCGCATGCTCGAAGCGCATGAAATCGCGGAAGCGGTGTCGGCATTCCTCGCGCCGAAAATCCTCAAAGGCGCGCGCATACTCGATCACCGCCGGACCGACCTTCGAGCCGATCGATGCCGTGCGCGGCATCACCAATATGAGTTCGGGCAAAATGGGCTACGCGATCGCGCGCGCGGCGCTGGGAGCCGGTGCCGAAGTCACGCTGGTCTCGGGCCCGGTAAGCCTTCCAGCGCCGGTCGGCGCCAGGATCACGCGCGTCGAAACGGCGGCGCAGATGTTCGAAGCGGTCAAGCAGCACGTGGCGCGCACGGACATCTACATCGGCGTCGCGGCGGTGGCCGATTATCGCGTCGACAAGCCGCGCCAGCACAAGATCAAGAAGACCGACGAAGCGCAATCTGAGCCTCAAACTGGTGCCCAACCCGGACATTCTGGGCTGGGTGGCGTCACGCCCGAAGCCGCCGTTCTGCGTCGGTTTTGCGGCCGAGAGCCGCAACCTCGATGCCTACGCCGAGCCAGAAGCGGCGCCGGAAAAACGTCCCGCTGATGGTCGCCAACCTGGCGCAGGAGGCCATCGGCGCCGACGAAAACGAAGTCACGCTGCTCGATGATTCCGGCACGCACAAGCTCGCGCGCGCGCCGAAAGATGATCGTCGCGCAACAGATCATCGCCCACATCGCGAAGCTTTACGGCTCAGAAAAAAAGGGCAAAGCATTAACGCAAAGGACGCGAAGTAACGCGAAGGGCGCAAAGTAAGTCCGATAATCAAGTTCTCCCGTCTTCATCAAGTTGCCCCGAACAAAACGCGATGCTTCCCTCGTTGCTGTCGGCTTTGAATTTATATGAGTTTTTCCTTCGTGAACCTTCGCGTCCTTTGCGTTCATGCTTTTTTGATTTTCTAAAATGAAAAAAATCGACGTCAAGATTCTCGACGCGCGGCTGCGCGACCAGTTGCCGCACTATGCGACGCCGGGCTCGGCGGGGCTCGACCTGCGCGCCTGCATCAGCGCGCCGCTCACGCTGCAGCCCGGACAGACCGAGCTGATCCCCTCGGGCATCGCGATCCACATCGGCGACCCCGGCTTCGCCGCAGTGGTGCTGCCCCGCTCCGGCCTCGGACACAAGCACGGCATCGTGCTCGGCAACCTGGTCGGCCTGATCGACTCCGACTATCAGGGCCAGATCTTCGTCTCGACCTGGAACCGCGGCGATGCGCCATTCGTGCTGAACCCGATGGAGCGCCTCGCGCAGCTTGTCATCCTGCCCGTAGTGCAGGCGGGCTTCAACATCGTCGACGAGTTCGACGAGAGCAGCCGCGGCGCGGGCGGTTTCGGAAGCACAGGCAAGCATTAGTGTTGAGTGCTTAATGTTAAATTTTTAGTGTCGAGACGGAAATGACCAAGGCTGTTAACTCAACACTTAACACTAAACACTCGGCATTGATTTTATTCGCCCATGGCGCGCGCGATCCCGAATGGGCCGAACCGTTCCGGAAAATCCAGCACAATGTCGCCATGCGCTGTCCCGGCCTCACGGTCGAGCTTGCTTTTCTGGAATTCATGACGCCGGCGCTGCCTGACGCCGTCGAAATGCTGGCCGCGGCGGGACACGACACCATTACGATTGCGCCGCTGTTCATGGCGCAGGGCGGGCACCTGAAACATGACCTGCCGCAGCTGCTGGCCGGTCTGCGCCAGCGTTTCCCTGCCGCCACACTCACGCTGCTGCCGGCGGTCGGTGATGTCGAGGTCATCCTCGACGCCATCGGCAACTGGCTCGTCAACACCGTCCAACACTGACTATGAATCGCGCCATGAACTCCAAATCTCTGAAAAAAATATTCGTCATCGCCGCGCTGTGTCTGCAGGCCGTTGCCGCGCGCGCCGATATGCCTGAGATCACGCTCGCCCTGGGCGGGCACAAGCTCACGGCGGAAGTCGCGTATACCGATGCCGACCGCACGCTGGGGCTGATGCACCGGCGCATGCTGCCGGAGAATCGCGGCATGCTGTTCGTGTTTCCGCAGGCCGCACCGCTGAGCTTCTGGATGAAGAACACCTACTTGCCGCTCAGCATCGCATTCATCGACGATACGGGCACGATCATCAATATCACCGACATGAAACCGCTCACCACCGACACCCACGACTCGGCAGGGCCCGCCAGGTACGCGCTCGAGATGAACCGCGGCTGGTTCAAGAAGCGCGGGATCAAGTCCGGCGCAAAACTCGAAGGTCTGGACCAGGCGCCCGCTGCAAGATAGCCCAGAAACAAAAAGGGCGCCGAAGCGCCCTTTGCCTGCAATCCGGTCCGAAATCAGCCGGCGAAGTTTTTCGCGGCAAACTCCCAGTTCACCAGATTCCAGAACGCCCCCACGTAATCGGGACGGCGATTGCGATAGTCGATGTAATAGGCGTGCTCCCACACGTCGCAAGTCAGCAGCGGCTTCTTGTCGGTGGTGAGCGGCGTCGCCGCATTCGAAGTGGATTCGATTGCAACCGTGCCATCGGCGTTCTTGACCAGCCACGCCCAGCCCGAGCCGAACGTGCCCACCGCTGCCGCGGAAAACTGCTTCTTGAATTCGTCGAACGACCCGAATTTGGCGTCGATCGCCTTGGCGA
Source organism: uncultured beta proteobacterium (assembly GCA_963734595.1). GTDB lineage: Bacteria > Pseudomonadota > Gammaproteobacteria > Burkholderiales > SG8-41 > CAKKQX01. Next base: position 169,014 of record CAVTHV010000018.1, on the reverse strand, counting down.
GGTCGCCGGTGGGCTTGCCGCCGCCCTTGGGCGACAGGCTGTGCCAGTAGAACGTATGGTTCCAGATCTGGGCGGAATTGTTGAAAATGCCCGCCTTCGATTTCCTGATGATGTCCTCGAGCGACATGTTTTCGAACTCGGTGCCCTTGACCAGGTTGTTGAGATTGGTCACGTAGGCCTGATGATGCTTGCCGTAATGGAATTCGAGCGTTTCCTTGGATATATGCGGCTGCAGCGCATCCATTGCATAGGGAAGAGCGGGAAGTTCATGTTGCATTCTGGGTTCTCCTCGTCGGTTGTCCGGAAAAAGTGTGATCTTACAGAATCACGAGCGGCTTAACCAGCCGGACCTATGTCCGTGTCGCCAACGTGGTTGCTGGCGTTTCATCGCGCGCGCAACTGCACACGCGCCGGCGAGCGCCTGTCTCACTCGGGCAACAGCAGGCTATATTTTGATAAAAACCTGGTCCGCTTCGACCTTCACCTCATAATGCCCGGCGCACCCCTCGTCAGGCGCTGCCGCGCAGCCGTCTTCCAATTGAATCACCCAATTGTGCAGCGGGCATGCGACCCGTCGCCCGAACACGATGCCCTGGGACAGCGGCCCGCCTTTGTGGGGACAGCGGTCGGCGAGCGCGAACACTTCGTCTTCGGCGTTGCGGAACACCGCAATGTCGCCTTGCGCGCTGTTCACCACGCGCGCGCCGAGCCGCGGGATGTCCTCGACGCGGCACGCCCGGACCCAGCGATCCGCTTGCAAAAGCACGGCAGCAGCTGTTTTCATATTCACACCTCGAGCATTTCGAATTCGTGCCTGGCCTCGCCGGCAGCGCGCTGCTGCCATGGGTCTTTCTCTCCGGACAGCGCGTACTGCAGCCGGTCGTAAAGCGCCTTGCGGCCGGCGGCGTCATCGACGATGCGGCGCTTGACGTAGTCGAGTCCGGCGCGCGCCACGTAATGCACGGTGCGGTCGAGGTAGCGCGCCTCCTCGCGGTAGAGTTGCAGGAATGCGCCGGCGTATTCCAGCACTTCTTCCCGCGTTTTCACTTTGCACAGGAACTGCGCCACCTCGGCCTTGATGCCGCCGTTGCCGGCCACATAGATCTCCCAGCCGGAATCCACCCCGATCACGCCCACGTCCTTGATCGTCGCCTCGGCGCAGTTGCGCGGACAGCCCGAGACCGCGAGCTTCACCTTGTGCGGCGCGTACATGCGCCACAGGTCCCGCTCCAGGGCGATGCCCATGTTGGTCGAATCCTGCACGCCGAAGCGGCACCACTCGGAACCGACGCAGGTCTTCACGGTGCGCAGCGCCTTGGCGTAGGCGTGGCCCGAAGGCATGCCGAGATCGCGCCACACTTTGGGCAGATCCTGTTTCTTCACGCCGAGGAGGTCGATGCGCTGGCCGCCCGTGAGCTTGACCGTGGGAATTTGGTACTTGTCCACCACATCGGCAATGCGGCGCAATTCCACGGCCGACGTCGTGCCGCCCCACATGCGCGGCACCACCGAATAGGTGCCGTCTTTCTGGATGTTGGCATGCGCCCGCTCGTTGATGAAGCGCGACTGCGGATCATCCATGGCTTCGTGCGGCCAGGTCGAGAGCAGGTAATAATTGAGCGCCGGCCGGCAACTGGCGCAGCCATCGGGCGTGCGCCACTCCATGAATCTGATGGCGTCCGGGATCGTCAGCAGCTTATGGTCGCGGATAGTACGGCGCACTTCTTCATGCGTGTGGTCGGTGCAGCCGCACATGGGCTTGCTCTTCGACTCCGCCGGCTGATAGGCGCCGCCGATGGCGGATGCGAGAATCTGCTCGACCAGCCCGGTGCACGAGCCGCACGAACTCGAGGCCTTGGTGTGCTTGCGCACATCGTCGAGCGTGAACAATCCCTTCTCCTTGATCGCTTTCACGATCGTGCCCTTGCACACGCCATTGCAGCCGCACACCTCCATCTCGTCCGACATGGCAACGGCTTTGCTTTGCCCCTGGTGGCCGCTGTTGCCGAGATGCGACTGGCCGAACATCAGGTGGTCGCGAATCTCATGGATGTCCTGCTTGTCGCGCAGCAACTGCAGATACCAGGAACTGTCCACGGTGTCGCCGTAAAGCACGCCGCCGACGATGTGGTTGTCCTTGATCACCAGCTTCTTGTAAACGCCGCCGACGGTGTCATGCAGCACGATGTCCTCGGTTCCGTCGCCGCCGTTGAAGTCGCCCGCGGAAAACAGATCGATGCCCGTGACCTTGAGCTTGGTGGAGGTGATCGAACCCTCGTAGCGGCCGATGCCGAAACGCGCGAGATGGTTGGCGCAGACCTTGGCCATCTCGAACAGCGGCGCCACCAGCCCGTAAGCGACGCCACGGTGAGCCACGCATTCGCCCACCGCATAAATTTTGGGATCAAAAGTCTGCATGGTGTCGCTGACGACGATGCCGCGGCTGCAATGCAGTCCTGCTGACTCCGCGAGTTCCGTATTGGGTCGTATGCCCACCGCCATCACCACGAGGTCGGCGACGATTTCTTCGCCGTCCTTGAATTTGACGCCTTTGACACGACCGTCCGGCCCGCCGGTGATTTCGGCAGTCTGCTTCCCAAGCAGAAAGCTGAGGCCCTTGGCTTCGAGCGATTGCTGCAGCATGCGGGAAGCGGTCCGGTCGAGCTGGCGCTCCATCAGCCAGTCCATCAGATGCACGACGGTGACGTTCATGCCGCGCGGCCTTCAGCCCGTTTGCCGCCTCCAGGCCCAGCAGGCCGCCGCCGATCACCACCGCGTGGCGATATCTCGCCGCCGCCTCGATCATGGCGTTGGTGTCCTGGATGTCGCGATAAGTGAGCACGCCTTCCAGCTTCGTCCCGGGAACCGGCAGAATGAAGGGATTGGAACCGGTGGCAAGCAGCAACCGGTCGTATGCGGTTGCAGTGCCATCGGCGGCGATGACCTTGCGTGCACTGCGGTCGATCTTGACGATCTTTTTGCCCAGCTCGAGCGTGATGCCGTTTTGCGCGTACCAGTCGACATCGTTCAGCATGATGTCCTGCAGCGTCATCTCGCCGGCCAGCACCGGCGAGAGCAGGATGCGGTTGTAATTGGCGTGGGGCTCGGCGCCGAAGACCGTGATGTCGTAAAGGTCGGGCGCGATCTTGAGCAGCTCCTCGAGCGTGCGCACCCCCGCCATGCCGTTGCCGACCATTACCAGTTTCATGCGTTTCATGTCCGCCCGCCTCGCTGTTGTTCCCGGTTCATCGTCATGCCGCGGAACGCAGTTGTTTTTGATAAAGAAACTCGAGCACTGCGGCACGGCATTGGTGGTAACGACTGTCGTTGGCGAGCGCCAGCCGGTCGCGGGGGCGCGGCAGATCGACCTTGACGATGCCGCCGATGGTCGCCGCCGGTCCGTTGGTCATCATCACGATGCGATCGGACAGCAGCACCGCCTCGTCGACGTCGTGCGTCACCATGATCACGGTGCTGCCGGCCGCCGCGACGATCTTCATCAGTTCATCCTGCAGGTGCGCGCGGGTCAGCGCATCGAGCGCGCCGAACGGCTCGTCGAGCAGCAGCACCTTGGGCTCCATCGACAGGGCGCGCGCAATGCCGACCCGCTGTTTCATGCCGCCGGAAATCTCGTTCGGCCGCTTGTCGAGCACGTGACCGAGCTGCACCAGGTCGAGCGCCCTGACGATGCGCGCTTTCAGCTGCGCCTTGCTCTCCGCAGCCCCGAATACGCGCTGCACGGCAAGCTGGACGTTCTCGTAGCAGGTAAGCCACGGCAGCAGCGAATGGTTCTGGAAGACCACGCCGCGGTCCGGCCCCGGCCCGGCGATCTCGCGTCCGCCGCACAGGAGCACGCCCGCGGTTGCCTGCAGCAGGCCGGCGACAAGATTGAGCACGGTCGATTTGCCGCAGCCGGAGTGCCCGATGATGGAAACAAACGTCCCCTCATCGACCGTGAGGTTGACGTCCTTCACCGCCACGTATTCGCCACGCTTGGTATTGAACGTCATCCCGACTTTTTCCAGTCTCACGAATTTTTCGCAACCTTAGCGAACATCGCACAGAGAACCAGGTTCACGTTAAGACGCACGAAAAGACGAATAAATCGCAGGGCAAAAATCGTCTGTATTGGCTTTCTGGATCTGCGGTTCATAAACTCGTTCTTCTCTGTGCTCTTGTGTTCTCTGCAGTCTTACTACTGGTATTGGAAACGGCGCGCCAGCAGCATCAGCGCCTGCTCGAGCAGCAGCCCGACGATGCCGACGATGAATATCGCGATGATGATGTGCTCGACGTTGAGATTGTTCCATTCGTCCCACACCCAGAAGCCGATGCCGACGCCGCCGGTCAGCATCTCGGCCGCGACGATCACCAGCCACGCCACGCCGATCGACAACCGGATGCCGGTCAGCATGTAGGGCAGCACCGCCGGGAACAGGATCGAGCTGAATACTTTCCACTCCGGCAGGCTGAGCACGCGCGCCACGTTGAGATAGTCCTGCGGCACCTGGCGCACGCCGACCGCGGTGTTGACGATCATCGGCCAGATGCTGGAGATGAAAATGACCCAGATTGCCGCGGGATTCGCCGCCTTGAAGACGAGCAGGCCGATCGGCAGCCAGGCCAGCGGCGATACCGGCTTGAGCAGGCTGATGATGGGCGCCGCCATTGCCGAAAGAAATCTGAAACGCCCGATCATGAAGCCCAGCGGGATGCCGATCAGCGCCGCGAATCCGAAACCGATGCCGACGCGCGCGAGCGAACTCAACACGTTCCAGCCGATGCCCTGATCGTTGGGGCCTTTCCGGTAAAACGGATCGCTGAACAGCTGGACGGCGGACGCCCAGGTCTTGCCGGGACCGGGCAGGTTCGGGCTTTTTTGCGCGATCACGACCCAGATGCCGAGAAACAGCACGATCCCGAGGATGCAGGGAACCAGCGCGCGCACCCAGGAAGCCACCGCCTCGCGCACTGCCGGCCGCTGCAGCAGCGGCACCATGTGCGGCTTGACCACCGCCAGCGCCGGCTCGAGCGCGCGCCGTCGGCACCGCTTTCGGCGGGCCGGCCGAATCTTCGGGTTTTTCCTGCTTGCTCGTGACCACGCTCATGGTGACTCCCTGGACTATGAATCCGTTAAGCCGCCTTGATCTTGAAACCGGCGGCGTAGGCTTTCGGGTTCCTGCCGTCCCACACCACGCCGTCGATCAGCTTCGAGGTGCGGAAATCGGATTTCGGCAGCGGCACCTTCGCCGCAGACGCGGCCTGCTTGTAAATGTCGATGCGGTTCACCTTTTTCGCGACTGCGAGATAGTCGGGGTCTTCCTTGAGCAGGCCCCAGCGGCGGTGCTGGGTCATGAACCACATGCCGTCGGACAAATACGGGTAATTGACCTTGCCCTCGTTGTAGAACTTCATGTAGTCGGGCTCGTCCCATTTCCTGCCGATGCCGTTCTCGTAGCGGCCCAGCATGCGCGCGATGATGACCTCCTTGTCGGTATTGACGTAGGACTTGTCGGCAACGGTGTCGGCGGTTTTCTGGCGGTTGGACAGCGAAGCGTCGATCCAGCGCCCGGCTTCGAGCACCGCGGCGGTCATCGCCCGCGCGGTGTTCGGATACTTCTGCACGAACTCGGCGGTGGTGCCGAGCGTCTTCTCGGGGTGGTCTTTCCAGATGCCCTGCGACGTCTCGGCGGTAAAGCCGATACCGTCGACGATCGCGCGGTTGTTCCACGGCTCGCCGACGCAGAAGCCGTCCATGTTGCCCACGCGCATGTTGGCGACCATCTGCGGCGGCGGCACCGTGATGGTCTTGGCATCGGTGAACGGGTTGATGCCGTTGGCCGCGAGCCAGTAGTAGAGCCACATCGCATGGGTGCCGGTCGGGAACGTCTGCGCGAAAATGTACTCGCGCTTTTCCCTGTCCATCAGCGCCTTCAGGCTGGCGCCGTCCTTGACGCCTTTCTCGTTGAGTTTCTTCGACAGCGTGATCGCCTGGCCGTTGTTGTTGAGGTTCATCAGCACCGCCATGTCCTTCTTCGGCCCGCCGATGCCCATCTGCACGCCGTAGATCAGGCCGTAGAGCACGTGCGACGCATCGAGTTCGCCGTTGACGAGCTTGTCGCGCACCGAGGCCCACGACGCCTCCTTGCTCGGCGTGATCTTGATGCCGTATTTCTTGTCGAATCCCATCACCGACGCCATCACCACCGACGAACAATCGGTGAGCGGGATGAAGCCTATCTTGACTTCCTTCTTTTCGGGCGCGTCCGACCCCGCGGCCCACGCCGACTGGCGCACGCCCGCCGGCACCAGGCCCATCAGCGCCGCGCCCGTCAGCGCGCCGCTCTGCTGCAGAAACTTGCGGCGTCCCGTGCTCCGCGCCTTCCCGTCCTTGCCCGCTTCACGCTTTGTCTCATCGCTCATCTCATGCTCCACTGGTTGCCGCTCGCCAAAAAAAACGTCCATCCCGCAGGTTTCCCCTGCGAAATGGACGCCGTTGTCCATGGTCACATGCCGCCGGCTTGCCTCAGCCGGGGCACAGCGCGCCCGCCGTTGGACACGCCTATGCCCAACTCTTAGCAAACGCTATGCCACATCTCGATAAATTTCATAGTCCATTGAATATAAATGATATTCTGTTATTATCTCGGGGAAATCTCGCTTGGCCATCCCGCTATAAACCGCACTTTTGCGGTGCACAAAAGCGAGGATATGCGCCGAAACGGGTGCGCGGTCAGGCCGACAGCAGGCCGGCCAGCGCAATCACCTGGCGCGCGACATCGCCAAGCCGTGTGTTGTTATCCATCGCCTGCTGGCGCAACGCGCGATAGGCTTCGTCTTCCGACAGGTTGCGGCCTTTCATCAGGATGCCTTTGGCGCGCTCCACCACTTTGCGTTCGGCGAGCTTTTCCTCGTTTTGCGCCAGTTCCTGCCGCAGCGCCTGGAATTGTTCGAAGCGTGCAATGGCGACGTCGATGATGGGCTTTACGCGCTCCAGCGCCAGTCCGTCGACGACGTAGGCGCTGACCCCGGCGCGCACCGCTTCGCGGATCTTTGCGCTGTCGCCGTCGTGCGCAAACATCACCACCGGCCGCGGCTCGTCGCGGCTGATCACGCACAGATTTTCGAGGGTATCGCGGTCCGGGGAATCGGTGTCGATGATGATCACGTCGGGCTTGATCTCCGCGACGCGGCGATGCAGATCGACGGTCGAGCCCACATGCTCGATCACCTCGTAGCCAGCCTGTGCCAGCGCCAGCCGCAACGTTTGCACGCGCTCCAGGGTATCGTCCACCAACATTACTTTAAGCATGATGATCGCCTGTCCGTTTCAACTCGCCTCACGCCGCCCGCGATGCGAGCATGCCCAGGGTCGCAGGCTGCGCATGGTTTACGACCTCGCCGATCACCACGATTGCGGGGCTGCCGAGTCCGTGCTCGATGACTGCGCGCGGCAGCGCCGCGAGCGTCGTGATCAGGCTGCGCTGCGACGGCAGCGTGCCGTGCTCGATTACCGCCGCCGGGGTGAGCGCGGGCATGCCCGCGCTTTGCAATTGCGCAACGATATCGGCGAGCCGCGCCATCCCCATATAGATCACGAGCGTGGTGCCGCCCGCGGCGAGCGCAGCCCAGTTGACGTCCTTGCCGGCACGCGTGTGCCCGGTGATGAACGTGACGCCGTGGGTGCAATCACGATGCGTGACCGGGATGCCGAGCGTCGCGGCGGCGCCGATTCCCGACGTGATGCCGCAGATCACCTCGACATCGACGCCGGCATCGCGCAGCGCAGCGAGTTCTTCCCCGCCGCGGCCGAATACGAACGGATCGCCGCCCTTGAGCCGCGCCACGACGAGACCGCGGCGCGCGAACCGCACCATGAGCTTCTCGATGAAGGCCTGCGGCGTGGAACGACAGCCGCCGCGTTTGCCTGTTTCGATTACGCGTGCGTGTGGCTGCGCGAACTGCAACACGTCGCGATTCACCAGGTCGTCCACCAGCACGACATCGGCGGCGCCCAGCGCGCGCACCGCCTTCAGCGTCAGCAGCTCCGGGTCACCCGGCCCGGCGCCGATCAGAAATGCTTTTCCGCGGCTCATGGCGACATCACGCGGCCGCCACATTGCAGGTCTCGAGCGCCACGATGGCTTTGGCCTGGTTGAAATCGGCGGCGTAGCGCGTGGCGTAGAGACAGCACGCGAGCTGGTTGACGATGGGCAGCGGCAACGCCACCTCGCCCTTGAGCGCCTTGAGCGTCCAGGCCGCAGTCGCCTTGATGTCGGCTTCAGCCGTTCCCGCCGCGGCCATCATGTGCTCCTCCTCGAACAACACCGTGCACTCGCCCGCGTCGAACATCTCGATGCGTGGCCGCTTGCGCGGATTGGCGAACGCCTCGCCCTCGGTGCCGCGCATCAGCAGGGCGCTCTCGCCGGTGGCGAGAAAAAACTCGCGCAACCTGAGCAGGTAATCGGGATGGGTTACGGCAGTGAGCCGCACGCCGGCCCCGCCGAACGGATCGATGAGCTTGGCGATCGTGTGCGCGCTGTTGCGCAATCCGAGGCGGCTCTTGAGCGCGAGCAGGTCGGCCAGTCCCGGCGACAGCACGGCGGTCGGCACAAAGGCGAAATGCCCGGCGTCGAGCGCCTGCTGCGCCTGGCCGAGTGTCGCGCATGGCATCACGCCGAGTTCGCGCAGCACGTAGGCGCTGGCACTGCGCCCGCCGCCGTCGAGGGTGCCGTGCATCAGCACCGGCACGCCGAAGCGCTCGAGCAAAAGCGCCACCAGCGGCATCAGGTTGGGCTGTTTGCGGGTGCCGTTGTAACTCGGGATCACCAGCGGCCGCGGTTTGCCGGCCGGGGCCTCGAGACGGTAGAGTCGCGCGCACATGGCATTGTAGAAGCCGATCAGTTCCGGCACCGATTCCGTCTTGACGCGCAGCGCCAGCAGGATGGCGCCGAGTTCGAGTTCGGGCACGCCGCCGTCGAGCATGGCCGCATAAAGCTGTTCGGCGTCTGACGTCGACAAGTCGCGTGCGCCGTGCGCGCCGCGCCCGATTTCCTTGAGGATATTGGCGTAATTCATCGTTTCAAGCCGCCGCCTCTGCCGATGGCGCGGCGACCGCGCACAGAGCGCCGCAGTTCGGGCAGGCAGGATCCGCATTGGGTACCGCACCCAAGTTCGCCCTGCACTGCCTCGAGCGCAGCACCGGCGGCCAGCCGCTCCCGGATTTCACGCTCGCCCACACCCAGACAACTGCACACGATATGCCCCCGCGCGCCGTAATCCGCCGGCGGCACGACGAGCGGCGCCAGCATCCAGCGCCGGACCGCGGCGGTTTCAGCCCCGTTCGCCATCACTTCCTTCAGCCATTCGCGCGCGGCGGTTTCGCCGCCCAGTCTCACTGCGGTCAGTTTGCCGTCCCTGATCTGCACGCGCTTGGCGATGCCGCGCCGCGCGTCCCGATACTCCATCGCGCAATCTTCGGCGGCGAGGCCGAACAGGGTATCGAGGGCGGCAATGGTCTCCGGGGCTGCCGGCGTGCGGTCCGCGACGCGCAATGAAACAAAGCCGTTCTCCCTGCCGAACAATCCGAGCGCGGCATACGGGAAGCGCGCAAGCCACGGCTGCAGCACATCGAGCATGGCCAGATCACCCCCATCGAACTTCGCCATCATCACCATTTCCCACGGCAGGGCAACCGGCTCGACGCGCACCGTGGCGTGCTTGAGTTCCGGTTGCTTCGACAGCGGATCGCACGTGTCGAGCGTCAGCGCATTGGCCCCCGCGCCGGCCATGAACCGGCCGCCCCAGTGCATCGCCATGAAGGTTTGTGCCGGCCGCATTTCGCTGCTCGCGGCAACCCGCACCACGAGTTCACCGCGCCGGCTGGTCACGCGTGCCAGCGCCCCGTCTGCGAGTCCGCGCCGCGCCACGTCATCCGGATGCATGGCGAGCGTCGGCTCACCGCTGTGTTCCCACAAGCGCGCAACCGTTCCGCTGCGGCTCATGCCGTGCCACTGGTCGCGCAACCGTCCGGTGGTGAGATGCAACGGATAACGCGCATCAGTTTTCTCCGCCAGGCCACGGTGACGGGTGTCGATGAAGCGCGCGCGTCCGTCGGCGGTAACGAAAACCCCGTCTTCGTAGAGCCGCGCGCGTCCGCCTGACGCGCCCTCCGGGTACGGCCATTGCTGCGGGCCCGCGCTTTCCAGCAGGGCATAGGAAAGCCCCGTGATGTCGAGATCGCGGCTGCGCGTCGTTTCGCGATGCTCGTTGAAAATTTCTTCCGCAGTCGCGTAAGGAAAAAGGCGTGCCACATGCGGATGATCGAGCCGTGCGCCGAGCCGGCGTGCGAAGTCGACCGCAATTTCCCAGTCGGCGCGCGCTTCACCCGGCGCGGGCACGGCGGCGCGCACGCGCGAAATACGCCGCTCGGAGTTGGTGACGGTACCCTCCTTCTCGCCCCACGAAGAAGCCGGCAGCAGCACGTCGGCAAACGCCGCGGTATCGGTGTTGCGATAAGCATCCTGCACCACGACGAATTCCGCATTTTCGAGCGCAGCGCGAACCAAAGCCTGGTCCGGCAGCGAATGCGCGGGGTTGGTGCACGCGATCCACACCGCGCGGACGGTGCCCGCTTTCATGGCGTGGAACAGTTCCACCGCCGTTTTCCCCGGAACCGCGGGAACGTCCTCGATACCCCACAGGCGCGCGACTTCGGCACGGTGTCCGGGGTTGGCGAGATCGCGATGCGCGGACAAGCAGGTTTGCCATGCCGCCGACTTCGCGTCCACCCATCGCATTGGGCTGGCCGGTGAGCGAGAACGGTCCTGCGCCCGGTTTTCCGATCTGACCGGTCGCGAGGTGCAGGTTGATCAGGGCACAGTTGTTGTGCGTGCCATGGCTCGACTGGTTGAGTCCCTGGCAATACAGCGACAGCGTCGCCTTCGACTTCGCAAACCAGCGTGCGGCGGTCACGATGTCGGCCGCGCTGATGCCGCACGTCTGGGCTGCCATCTCCGGCGTATAGTCGCGCAGCGTCTGCTTCAGTGCGCCGAACCCCGCAGTATGGTCGCGGATGAAAGCATCGGCCAGCCAGCCTTCCCACAGCATCACGTGCAGCATGGCGTTATACAGCGCGATATCGGTGCCCGGCAGCAGCGGCAGATGCAGATCGGCTTCGGCCGCGGTCGCGGTGCGGCGCGGATCGACCACGATGATCCTGAGAGCGGGGTTACGCGCCCTGGCCTCTTCGATGCGCCGGTACACGATCGGGTGCGCAAATGCGGTATTCGAACCGGCGATGAACATGCATTCGGCAAGCCCGATATCGTCGTAGCACGCCGGCGGCGCGTCGGCGCCCAGCGAGAGCTTGTAGCCGGCGGCCGCCGAGGACATGCACAGCCGTGAATTGGTGTCGACGTTGTTGGTGCCGATCAGCCCCTTGGCGAGCTTGTTGAAAACATAGTAATCCTCGGTCAGCAGCTGCCCGGAGATGTAAAACGCCACGCTGTCCGGACCGTGTGCCGCGATGGTGTCCGCAAAGCGCTGCGCGCAATGTTCGAGCGCCTCGTCCCAGCTGGCGCGCCGGCGCAGGCGCCGCGCTCCGTCCGCAGCTCGGGATAAAGCGCGCGCAGGTCGTGGCGCGCACTAAGATGAAGCGTCGCGCCCTTGGTGCACAACCGTCCGAAGTTGGCCGGGTGCGCGGGGTCGCCGCGCACGCCCGTGATCGCCCCGCCTTCGGCGGCGATCATCACACCGCAGCCGACGCCGCAATAGCAGCATGTCGATTGTGTTTCATTCATGCCCTGTTCAAAGCAACCGCCATGCCAGAGAAAATTTCAATCAAAAACAACGTAATAAAGTATATGCCCCACGCAGCCGTGCCTGCCGGCGGTGCATCGCCGCCTGAAGTTGGTGCAACAGGCCTCCAGTGCATAGCGGCTCCCTGAGCGGTCAGCAGCCCGGCATGCCCGTACCCATGGCGCGCAGCCCGGGCAAATGCCGGTTTCTGTTAAGCTACGGCCTGAGAAATCGAGTTGCTGCAGCTTTTGACGCGGCACCGAAGGCACCGAAATGGAGCACGCGGGCGCAAAGCCGATGGCCCTGGTTGTCGAGGACGACGATCAGATCGCCTACCTGTTGCGGTTCATCCTGGAACGCGAAGGCTTTGAGGTGAAGCTGGCGCGTGACGGCCGCAGCGCCCAGCGCCTGGTGCAAACCTCGCGCCGCCGGCGCTGGTGACGCTCGACGTGATGCTGCCCGACATCGATGGTTTCCAGCTGCTTGGCCTGATGCGCAAGCAAGCCACGTGGAAAGACGTGCCGATTCTGATGCTGACCGCGAAATCGCAGGATAAAGACGTCGCGCGCGCGCGCGATGCCGGCGCCAGTGACTATATTTTCAAACCGTTCAAGCCCGACGATCTGCGTGCGCGCATCAGGCAATTGGTGCAACACGGTTCCTGACGCGCACCTCGAGCCGGCAGGGCAAATCCTGATTTCTCCGCAACAACCCCGCGCTCTGCCATCGTCATGTTAAACCGCGTGATCGCCCTCCTTTCCAGGCTGGGCCGGTTCTATAACGTCCTTGCGGTCATCCTCGCGGTGCTGCTGCCTGTCGTCGTGACGGTCACCGCGTGGCGCGCGGCCGTCGGGGACGCAACGCGCGACGCGCGCGTCCGCTTCGAGTTCCAGGCGAACCAGATGACGAAAACGATCGAGGGCCGCCTCCTCGGATACGAGCAGGCCCTGCGCGGGGCGAGCGGCCTGTTCGCCGCATCGAGGTCACTCGACCGCGACGAATGGCGCACCTATGTCGAAAGCCTGAAGATCGATACTTATTATCCCGGCACACAGGGTCTCGGCTACGCGAAACGCATCCTGCCGCAGGACAAGGCGGCGCACATCAGGGCGTTGCACGCGGAAGGGTTCCCCGGATATGCGATCCTCCCCGAGGGGCAACGCGCCGAGTACACGCCCATCGTCTATATCGAGCCTTTCAGCGGCCGCAATCTGCGCGCATTGGGTTACGACATGTATTCCGAGCCGGTGCGGCGCGCCGCGATGGACCGGGCGCGCGACACCGGCGATACGGCGATCTCCGGCAAGGTCACGCCCGTTCAGGAATCGGGTGAAAATATGCAGGCCGGCTTCCTGATGTACGTGCCGATATACCAGACAGGCCGGGAACTGGTGACGCTCGAACAGCGCCGCAGCGCCCTCGTTGGCTACGTCTATGGCATATTCCGCATGAATAATCTGATCCGCGGCATACTGGGCCCGGAGCGGCAAATCGCCCTGACCATATACGACGGCGACGGCAGCGGGAAAGCGGCGTTACTCTACGACGGCGCGCGGGGCACGCCCGCTGACCGGCAACGGGCGGCACCCCTGTTCACGACGACCGCAACGATCCTGTTCCACGGTCATCCCTGGACGCTGCGCATGGACTCGCTGCCGCAGTTCGAGGCCACGATAGACCGCGACAAACCGAGCCTGGTGTTGTTCGGCGGCATCACGATCGATCTGCTGTTCTTTGCAGTGATCTGGTCGCTGTGGACAACCCGGGTGCGGGCATTGCGGCTCGCCCGCGACATGACCGCCGAAGTGCGGGCGCGGCAGGCCGAAGCCCAGGCCATGAACGACGCCTCCCCGCTCGGCATCTTCCGCACCGACGCCGCCGGGCGCTGCATCTACGTCAACCGCATGTACGAAACGCTCTCCGGGTTGTCCGCGGCGGAAGCGATGGGCAGCGGCTGGCTACGGTCGATCCACCCCGACGACCGGACCCAGGTATTGAACGAGTGGGAAAGCGCCACGCGCGGCGGGAAACCTTATCGCCGGCGCCCAGTATCGTTTTCTGCGCCCGGACGGCAGCGTGATCTGGGCCAGCGTCAAGGCCGCGCCGATCCGGGAGGAAAACCGGCTGCTCGGCTACACCGGCAGCGTGGAAGACATCACGGAGCGCCGGCAAAACCTGGAAGCGCTGCAGGACAGCCGCGAGCGGCTGGATCTGGCGCTCGAAGGATCCAATCTCGCGCTGTTCGACTGGGACCTCGCCACCGGCACAGGTCCACCTGAGCGGGCGCTGGCAGGAAATGCTCGGCGGCGACAACCAGCCCACGGTGACGACCATCACGGAACTGCAAACTCTCGTGCACCCCGACGATATTCCCATCCTGCAAAAGGAACTCTACGCAGTGCTGAAAGGCCAGGCGATGTTCTACGATGTCGAACATCGCGTCAGGAACCGTCGCGGCGAATGGAAATGGATACTGAGCCGCGCCAAGGTGGTGGAGCGGGACGGCTCCGGCCACGCACTGCGCGTCACCGGCACCAACGCCGACATCACCGCCAGCAAGGAAATCGAGCGCCTCAAGAACGAATTCATCGCCACCGTCAGCCACGAACTGCGCACGCCGCTCACCGCCATCGTCGGCGCGCTCGGCCTGATGAAGGAAGGCAGCGCGAAACTGCCGGAAGAAGCCGCGATGTTCCTCGACATGGCCTGCCAGAACAGCGAGCGGCTGGCGACCCTGATCAACGACATTCTCGACCTCGAAAAAATCGAGTCCGGGCAGATGCAATTCCAGATCGAGCGGCTCGACATCCCGGCTTTCCTCGGGAAAGCGATCGATCTCAACGCCGCCTATGCCGACAAACACGGCGTGCACTTCCGGTTGCTGCAACCCGTGCCGCCCGTCCAGGTCGATGCCGATGCCAGCCGCCTGCTGCAGGTCATCACCAACCTGATGTCCAACGCCGCGAAATTCTCCCCGGTGGGCGAGGCGATCGACATCACGGCTGAAGTCCGCGAGGCGATGCTGCGGGTATCCGTGCGGGACCGCGGCCCGGGAATTCCGCCTGAATTTCGCAACCGCATATTCGGCAGGTTCGCACAGGCCGACAGCTCGGACTCGCGCCAGAAAGGCGGCACGGGCCTCGGGCTGTCGATCTGCAAGGTGATCATCGAAAAAATGGGGGGCCGCGTCGGCTTCGATTCCACCCCCGGCGAAGGCGCGACCTTTTATTTCGAACTGCCCGCCGCTCAAGCCGGCGCATCGCCGCAAACTGTGGTGCAATAGCGGCTGCCCGGCGGCACTGCGGCTCGTTACGAATGCGTATTATTATTTTAAATACAATGCATTATATTGAATCCGCGCCGGCTCGATCCGCCTGGCGCGGGGTGAACGTTGCGACGCGTGTGCGTTGAAGATCAACCTATTGCCCGACCACGATGTTTACCCGTAGACTCCGGCCTGAGCACCCGCATGAAAAAAAAATTCTCTACGTCGAAGACGAGCCGGACATCCAGGCCATTGCCAAAATCGCCCTCGAGACCATTGGCGGGTTCACCGTCAGGATCTGCAGCTCCGGTCGTGAAGCGCTGGAAACCATCGGGGAATTCAATCCGGACTGCATCCTGCTCGACGTGATGATGCCCGGCATGGATGGCCCCACCACGCTCAAAGCGCTGCGTCAGCTGCCGGGGTTCGCAACCACTCCCGTAGTTTTCATGACCGCCAAGGTCCAGCCCCGCGAAGTCGCCGAATTCAAAGCGCTCGGCGCACTCGACATGATTGCAAAACCGTTCAATCCCATGACACTGGCATCGACGCTGCGGCAGATACTGGAGGGCCGGCAATGACCATCTCGGCCGTATCGGTAATCCAGCAGTTGCAGGCACTGCACGACAGTTTCCGCGCGCAGTTGCCGGAACGAATCAAGGCGCTGGACACGGCCTGGCGCGGCCTTGCCAGGGACGGCTGGAACCGCGAGGCGGCGCGCCGGTTGCGGCTGCTTCTGCACAGCCTGACAGGGTCGGCCGGCACATTCGGATTTGGCGACCTGAGCTCCGCCTCAAGAGAAACGGAAATCAGGCTCGAATGCGCTCATCGAGATGGCCGGCGCGCCCTCCAATGCGCAGTTGCTGCAGGTTACCCAGCTTCTGGGTACGCTCAAAGAAACCGCCGCGACCGAGCAACCGCAACCGCTGACCCTGCCCCCCAGGGCATCCGATGCGGCGCGGAACCTGATCTATCTGGTTGACGATGATGAACGCTTCGCCCTCAACACTTCGTTGCAGCTCAGAATTTTCGGATATGAAGTGCAGACGTTCAGCGGTCCGGAAGCATTGAAGTCCGCCTTGAATCAGAAGCGTCCTGCCGCGATCCTGATCGACATCATGTTCGAGGGCGATGTGCTGGGCACGACCGCGCTGCAACAGCTGCGCGGTCTTGTGCCGGAACTGCCGCCGCTCGTCTTCATTTCAGTGCGCGACGACTTCGCCGCCCGCCTCGGCGCCGCTCGCGCGGGGTGCAGCGGTTATTTCACCAAACCTGTCGCTATCCCGGCCCTCGTCGATTGCCTCGACCAGCTGACCAAGACCCAGACCGAAGAACCCTACCGGATTCTGATCGTCGACGATTCCAAGCTTGACGCGGCCGCCCATGCGCTTCACCTGCAGCACTCCGGATTCCGGACCCTGACCGTCACCGACCCGACGGCCGTCACGGCGAAGCTCGCGGAATTCGCGCCCGACCTGATCCTGATGGATATCAACATGCCGGAATGCAACGGCGTGGAACTCGCCGCCGTCATACGTCAGGAGGGAACCTTTCTCGGCACCCCGATCGTGTTTCTGTCAGCGGAGACCGATCGTGGCCGCCAGTTGGCGGCCATGAGGAATGGCGGAGATGACTTTCTGGCGAAGCCGGTCCGGCCCAGCCATCTCGCCGCTTTGGCCCAGATCCGCGCCGGACGCGGGCGTATTCTGCGCTCGCACATGGTACGCGACAGCCTCACCGGGCTTCTCAACCATAACCGCGTCAAGGAACATCTGTCTGCCGAAGTCGCCCGGGCCAAACGCTACAAGGGCGATCTGGCGGTCGCGCTGTTCAATATCGACCAGCTCAAGAAGATAAACGCAACCCACGGCCATCCCGCGGGCGACAGCGTGCTGAAAAGTCTGGCGCGGCTGCTGCAACAGCGGCTGCGCACGACCGACATCATCGGCAGATACGGGGGGGAGGAATTCATGGCCGTGCTGATCGGCGCCAAGGCCGAGCGGGCGCTCGGTATCCTGGACGACGTCCGGTCCAGCTTCAATACGGTAAGTCATCACTCGGTGGCGGGCGAATTCACCACCTCCTTCAGCTGCGGCATCGCCTCGTTTCCCGAATTCAGCACTCCAGACCTGTTGCTCGAGGCGGCCGCGCGCGCGCTGCACGAGGCAAAAAACATGGGCCGCAACCGCATTATCGTTGCCCCGGAGCAAGCCAGGCCGTAGAAACGGCCCGAAGGACGGCTCACAAAACCGCGGCCGATACCACGCACATGCGGGAGGCCGTGAGACCGGCTCTATTGCTGTTTGCCTGACTTGTCGATCAACGGCACGAAGCGCACCGCCAGCACCTCGCGCCGCGTGAGCTTGCCGTCCTGCCCCTTCTCGATCAACAGCAGGGTCTGGCCGCCCCACGGGGTGCCGACCGGAATCACCAGCCTGCCGCCGGGCTTCAACTGGTCGACCAGCGGCTGCGGCACGTCGTGCGCCGCGGCGGTGACCATGATGGCATCGAAGGGCGCGTGCTCGGCCCAGCCCTGATAGCCGTCGCCGATTTTCGCCACCACGTTGCGATAACCCAGGGCCTGCAGACGTTGCGCGGCTTCGCGCCCCAGCGGCTCGACGATCTCGATCGTATAGACCTCGCGCGCAAGTTCGGAAAGCACCGCCGCCTGATAGCCGCAGCCGGTGCCGATCTCGAGCACCCGGTCGGATGGCTTCAGGTCCATGAGGTCCGTCATCAGCGCCACGATGAACGGCTGCGAAATGGTCTGGCCGTGCCCGATCGGCAACGGCCGGTCGGCGTAGGCATAGCGCTCGTCCCCCGGCAACACGAAGCGG
Source organism: uncultured beta proteobacterium (assembly GCA_963734595.1). Taxonomy (GTDB): domain Bacteria; phylum Pseudomonadota; class Gammaproteobacteria; order Burkholderiales; family SG8-41; genus CAKKQX01. The sequence goes on along the minus strand of CAVTHV010000018.1, from coordinate 151,113 downwards.
TGGCGCGGCACTTTGCGCATTGCAGCCATCGTCCGCTCGCTCAGCGCGGCGCGGCCGGTTTCAAGCCGCGTCTCGCGCGTCAGTTGCGCGATGTCCTCCAGCAACATGCGGCGCGGGATTTCAAAAACGTCCTGGGCTTGGGCAGTCATGATCCCTCCTGCGGCTAGAACCAGTCCGCCGAACAGCGTCTGCCGGAATCGGTGCAGTACATCCATGGATAAAAGGGGCATACCGGTTGCGACCAGTATGCCCCCAGGACAGCTGCCCATGCAAACCGGCAAATGCCGGCTTTTGCCCGGTCAGCCCTTCATGCACCCGCTCATGAATTTCTTGCGCTCGTCGCCTTTGAGTTTCTTGCCGCTGGCTTCCTTGCTGCACGCTTTCATTTTTTCCTGCTGCGCCTTCTGTTTCGCGCTTGGTTCCTTCTTGGCCGATTTTTCCGCTGCCGGCGCCGCTTTCTTCGCGGCGTCCGTGGCCTTGTCCTGCGCCAGCGCGAGCGGCGCGGCCGCCAGCGTAAAACATATCGCTGCAATCAACTTTTTCATCTGAACCTCCTGAATGTGGTTTACGAAACAATGACACGCTTTTGCTGCGGTTTCTGTCTTCCTGCAACGTCAAACGCCCGGGCACCCTTATAACGCGCGCCGGGCTAGTTGCGCTGACACAACCCGCAGGCGTCCGCCAATAATTCGTAAGACCTCAAGCCGGCTGCCGTAATCGCCGGTGATGGTGATCACCATCAATTCCTCGGCCTCGTACTCCGCCTGCAATTCCAGCAGCCGCGCCCGCACCGTATCCGGGGTGCCGAGCACCACGCGGCGGCGGTGAAATGCGATGCGCCGGCGGTCGGCTTCGGTATAGGGATAATCCGCCGCCTCCTGCTGGTTCGGCACCGGCGCATTGACCCCGTAATCCATGTTGAGCCGGCGCAAGTCCACGCTCGTCGCCAGCCGGTCCGCTTCCGCGGACGTCTCGGCGCAAATGACGAACACGCACAGCAGCGCATGCGGCCCGGCTTCGCGGGCGGAAGGCTGATAGTTGGCGCGGTAAGCCCGCATCACCGCGTCACCGCCCTGGGCGCTGATGAAATGCGCGAACGCAAAACGCAGGCCCAGTTGCGCGGCCAGCGCGCCGCTGTAATCGGAGGAACCGAGCAGCCACACCTGTGGCGAGGTTTGCCCCGCCGGCATTGCCTGCACCTTGGCGAACGGATGACCGTCCGGCAAAGCGCCATCGAGCCAGGCGACGAGATATTGCACCTGCTCGGGAAAATGCTCGGCGCCGGAATACCGGCCTTCGCCCATCGCCATTGCCGTCGTCTGATCGCCGCCGGGCGCGCGGCCGATGCCGAGATCGATGCGCCCCGGATAAAGCGCCTCGAGCATGCGGAACTGCTCCGCGACCTTGAACGGGCTGTAATACGGCAGCAGGATGCCGCCGGTGCCGACGCGGATGGTGGACGTTGCCGCGGCAACCCGCGTCACCAGGATTTCGGGGCAGGGATCGGCAAGCGCCGCGATCGAATGATGCTCGGCCATCCAGTAGCGGTGATAGCCGAGATTTTCGGCGGCCTGCGCGAGCCGGATGGTTTCGTGCACCGCCTGCGCCGGCGTGTGGCCGCTGATGATGGGGGACTGGTCGAGTATGCTGAGTTTGAGGTTGTTCATAAATCTATACTAACCGCCAAGACGCCAAGACGCCAAGAGATTCAAGAGCAACAACATCGTCAGAGATAGCACAGGGAAGATGCCGGATCATCTAAGGGCGTCAGATATCGGCAGACGCGTCAAGAAAAATCGAACCTGCGATGCGTGAACCGTCATCTGATGTTGCTTTTCTTGGCGGCCTTGGCGGTCTTGGCGGTTAATCGAACTTTTTACCGATCGGAACCGCGGATGAATTCGTTCAGAACAACGACAGCTGCGCAGCCCGGCCGGGCACCCTGAATTGCGTGACGTCGAGCGCGCGGTTGCGGCGCCCGCCGTTGAAACCGAGGCGCTTGCACGCAATATGAAAGCGTTGCGCGAGCAGATCGGCCAATTCTCCGCTGCCGCGCATGCGGCTGCCGAAAGCGGGATCGTTGTCGCGCCCGCCGCGCATCTCGTGCACCCGGCTCATCACATGATTTGCCTTCAGCGGATAGTGGCGCGTCAGCCAGTCCCGGAACAGGTCCTTCACTTCCCACGGCAGGCGCATCAGCACGTAACCCGCGGCTGCGCGCGCCGTGTGCCCACGCGGCCTCCAGCACCGGCTCGATCTGGTGGTCCGTCAGAAACGGAATCACCGGCGCCACCAGCACGCCGACCGGAATGCCCGCATCGCTGAGCCGGCGCATGGCCTCCAGCCGGCGCCGCGGCGCCGGGCAGCGCGGCTCGAGCCTGCGCGCCAGATCGTGGTCGAGATTGTTGCACGAGATGAATACGTTGACGAGCCGCTTTTCCGCCATCGGCGCGAGGATATCGAGGTCGCGCTCGATCAGCGCGTTCTTGGTCACGATGCCGAGCGGCTGGCTGAATTCGGCGCAGACCTCGAGAATGCCGCGCGTGATTTTCCATTCGCGCTCGATCGGCTGATAGGGATCGGTATTGGCGCCGAGCGAAATCACCTCGCAGCGATAACCGGGCTTCGACAGTTCCTTGCGCAGCAATTCCGCGGCGTTGACCTTGGCAAACAGCCGCGTCTCGAAATCGATTCCCGGCGACAGGTTGCGGTAGGCGTGGCTCGGCCGCGCAGTAGCAGTAAACACAACCATGCTCGCAGCCCTGATAAGGATTGATCGACTGCGTGAACGGAATGTCCGGCGAATCGTTGCGCGAGATGATGCTCTTCGCGTGCTCGGCGGTGACATGGGTCTTGAGCGGCGGCAATTCATCTTCGACGACGCGTCCCAGCCATCGTCGAACGCCTCGCGCACGACGTTCTCGAAGCGGCCTTCGGGATTGATGCCCGCGCCGCGCCCCTTGCGCGGATCGGCATGCCTGCCGGAGAGGGTTTTGAGCGGCATTGTGATTTGATTGACGTCCGAACGATCGTTCGGTATCGTAGTCCCATGGCAGATGACGGTCAATATCTGGCGACGCTGCAGGACTACTACGCCCGGCACAAGGTACTGCCGTCCTATGCGAGGATCGGCGCGCTCGTCGGGATGAACTCGAAGGCCTCGGTCGCGGAAATGGTGATGCGGCTCAAGTCCGAGGGGTTTCTCGAAAGCTCACCCGACCGCCGGCTGAAACCGGGGAAAAAGTTTTTCGAGCGGCCGATCGGGGAAAGCGTGCGCGCCGGGCTTCCGAGTCCCGTGGCGGACACCGGACCGGAGACATTGAGCATCGACGAATACCTCGTCGCGCAGCCGTCCCGCACCCACCTCATCAAGGTCAAAGGCGATTCGATGATCGATGCCGGCATCCACGACGGCGATGTCGTCATCGTCGAGAAACGGGTGGCGGCGAACGTCGGCGACATCGTCGTCGCGATCCTCGACAACGAATTCACCCTGAAGCGGCTGGACCGGGAAAAAGGCCGCATTGTCCTGCGGCCCGAGAACAAGGCTTATCCCGTCATCCGCCCCAAAGGTGATGCGGAGATTTTCGGAGTGGTGGTGGGGATGTTCAGGAAGTACCCGCTAGCGGGAGAAGGTCAGTTTGTGAAACTCGTTCTTAACATCGTTGTTGTGTAGGCGGGAAACGCCTGCGAATTAGGCGGGCCATCGGGGATGAACCAGGAATCAGGCGCGGCAAAATTCTGTTTTCATATCAAGCCGTTACCCCAGAGAAGAGCATGCCATAAATTTGTTATAAAACAACCGCTTATGTAACAATCTCCTCCCGCAGAGATATCCGGCCGCCACGAATAAGCCAATGCCGTCAGGCGGAAAAGTCATTCTTGCAGGGTGCGCTCAGCTCCCGGCATCGAGCAACACGCGCAGACGTTCGAGCGCCTGCGCATCGGCCTCGCCCTGCACCCGCGCGAGCTGCAACGCCACGATCCCGAGTGCTTTGTAGATCTCGGCGGCACGCGCATCCCATCCCGAAAGCGCTTCGAGCTGGCGCGCCACCACCGCATGGTCGCCGCGCGCGATCGGCCCGGTGAGCGCCTTCACCGTGCCGAGCCTGAACACGTTGTCCACCGTCTCGCGCACCAGCGGCTCCATCATGCGCGAGCGCCGTTTCGCGCGTCGAGCCCCGACTTCTCGTAAGCGCGCAGGCCGGTTTCGAGCAGCGCAGTCAGGTAATTGCATACGATCACGCTCGCCGCGTGGTAGATGGTCTTGAACTGCGGATCGATCGCGGAAAGCCTGGCGCCGATGCGTTCGAATGCCGGCTGCAGCACGTCGAGCGCGGCACGGTCGCCTTCGACGGCGCACCAGGTGCCGGAGAAGGTAAGTGCCGCCTGGTGCGGATCGGCAAAACTCTTGAGCGGATGCACGCTCGCCACGCTTGCGCCCGCCGTGGCCGCGGCCCGGAGATCGCCCGAGGGCAGCGCGCCGCTGCAGTGAAACACGATGTCGCCGCGCCGGAGCAACCCGCTTTGCGCCAGCTGTTCGCAGCAATGAACGATCCTGGCGTCCGGCGGCGTCAGCATCCAGACGTCGGCCGGCCGCATTTCTTCCAGCCAGCTCACGGCGTGGCCGTCGCCGATGAACGCCGCTGCCGAACGCGCGCCGTGCGGCGTGCCGTCGAGCACGTCCTGGATGACGAACGCATGCTGCGCGTGCCACAGCGAGCCGAGCGCGCGGCCGACGCGGCCGCAGCCGATGATGTTGAGCGTTTTCTGGATCCGGGTCTGCATGATTTTCGTATAAGTTTACGCTTACTTTTGCACGCAGACCCGGTAACGCTGTCAGCGAACTGAAACGCATCCGCGTTATAGTGCAGATCATGCCGCTTTCCCGCCGCGCGTTCCTTGCCTCCTCCGGTGGCCTCGCCGTCGCGCTTGCCGTTCCGTTTGCCGGCGTGCTGGCGCGGCCCAGGTTCGCCGGCAATCCGTTCACGCTCGGCGTCGCTTCCGGTTATCCGCGGCCGGACGGGTTCGTGCTGTGGACACGGCTCGCGCCGGAGCCGCTCGCCGGCGGCGGCATGCCCCAAGCCGCGGTCGAAGTCGAATGGGAAATCGCCACGGACGAAGCGTTCCGCAAGATCGTGCGCCGCGGCAAGGACCTTGCCACGCCCGGATTTGCGCACTCGGTGCATGCCGAAGTCACGGGCCTCGAGCCGTCACGCTGGTACTGGTACCGCTTCCACGCCGGCAAAGAAACCAGCCCCGCCGGCCGCACGCGCACCGCACCAGCGGCTGATGCAGCCGCCGACCGGCTGCGCTTCGCCTTCGCTTCCTGCCAGCAGTACGAACAGGGCTACTTCTCCGCCTACCGCCACATGGCCGCGGAGGACCTCGATCTCGTGATCCACCTCGGCGATTACATCTACGAATCGTCGTGGGGCCGCAATCATGTGCGCGCGCATGGCACCGAGGAGCCCATCACGCTCGGCGAATACCGCAACCGCTACGCGCTCTACAAAAGCGACACCGACCTGCAGGCCGCGCATGCCGCGTTTCCGTGGCTCGTCACCTGGGATGATCACGAAGTGCAGAACGACTACGCCAACGACCGTTCGCAGCATCTCGATCCGCGCGCGCTGTTCCTGATGCGGCGCGCGGCGGCCTATCAGGCGTATTACGAACACATGCCGCTGCCCGCCGCCATGCGGCCGCGAAACGACGGCATGCTGCTTTATACGCGCGCGGCGTTCGGCCGGCTGGTCGAGTTCAGCGTGCTCGACACCCGCCAGTACCGCTCACACCAGGTTTGCCCCAGGCCCGGGCGCGGCGGCAGCAACACCGTCGATGCCGCCGAGTGCCGCGAGCGCCTCGATCCCCATCTCACCATGCTCGGCGCCGCACAGGAAAAATGGCTGCAGGACGGGCTTGCGGCGTCGCGCGCGCGCTGGAACGTGATCGCGCAGCAGACGCTGATGGCGCAGGCCGACCGCAAGCCGGGCGACGGGCAGGCGTTCTGGACCGACGGCTGGGACGGCTATCCGAAGGCGCGCGAGCGGCTGCTGAAGTTCATCGCCGGCAGGCGCATCGCCAATCCGCTCGTGATCGGCGGTGACGTGCACATGTCGGTGGTGGCCGATCTCAAGACCGATTTCGACGATCCGCGCGCCGCCGCCGTCGCCACCGAGTTCGTCGGCACCTCGATCACCTCGCAGGGTCCGTCGCAGCGGCGCGTCGAAACGATACTCGCGAAAAATCCGCATATCCGGTTTGTGAACGGCTCGCGCCGCGGCTATACCACGATGGAACTGTCGCCCGAACGATGCTTGACGCGCCTGCGCATGGTCGACAGCGTCTCCCATCCGCAGTCGCGCATCCGCGACCTGGCGGCCTTTACAGTCGAGAACGGCAGGCCCGGCGCGCAGCGGACCTAGGACCTGTCAATCATTACCGCGCCAGCGCTCGAGCTGCCGGCGCTCGCGCTTGGTGGGCCGTCCACTGCGATCGTGTCCCGGATCGGCGGCAAATCGCCGCAGCGCAATCTGCTCCTCGCGCCGCGCGCAGCTCGCCTCGTCCTCCTCGAACAGCGTGCGCGCGACCGCGGCCGGGCCGCGTTTGTCCGATAGCCGCGTCACCGTGACCAGCCATTCGTAAGGGCCGATATGGATGACCAGTTGGTCACCGCTTCTGAGTTCTTTCGCGGGCTTGGTGCGCTCGCCGTTGAGCCGGACCTTGCCGCCCTCGACGGCCTGTTGTGCCGCGGAACGCGTTTTATAAAAGCGCGCCGCCCACAGCCACTTGTCGATGCGCACTGCCGCCTCTGTCTTGATGCCGGCTTTCATCGGACTATTTGGATCGCGCAAATTCTAACTCAGATCGATCGCGTGCTTCTTGAGCTCTGCCAGCGACACATACTCGAGAGTGGCCTCGTGGGTGGCCGTCAGCACCAGCGGCGGCGCGACGCCCGCATCCAGCGCCTCCTTCCAGCGCGCGGCGCACAGGCACCAGCGGTCGCCCGGCTTCAGCCCCGGAAATCCGTATTCGGGCGCGGGCGTCGTCAGATCGTTGCCGCGCGCGCGGCTGAATTCCAGGAACTCCTGCGTCGCCTGCACGCAAACAGTGTGCACGCCCAGGTCATCGGGGCCGGTGTTGCAGCATCCGTCGCGATAGAAGCCTGTCATTGGCGACTCGCTGCAGGCCTGCAGCGGCTCGCCCAGCACGTTGCGCGCGTATTCCTTCGGATCGAATCGTCTCATGATGGCCCGCGATGTTACTGAGACATGGGTTTGCCGTCGGCAAGCGTGATCCAGCCGCGCACGATGCGGTAGAGCACCCACAGTCCGACGACGATCAGCAAGGGATAACCGATCACCGCGCCGAGTAACGTGGCGATCAGCACCGCTCCGATCACGAACCACACCACCGCATACCAGAACGTGCGGATCTGCCAGCCGAAGTGGGAATCGAGATACGTGCCGTGCACCTCGTTGCGCTTTACGTAGTTGATGATCACCGCGATGATCGACGGCCAGCCGCTGAGAAACGCGGTGACGATGAATGCGGCGCTGGTGAGACCGGTGATCGCGCTGAATGCATGCAGGCCGTACATGACATGCGTCAGCGTGACCAGGCCCTCCGCAGGCACCACGGTCTGGGTGTTCCCGTCGATGTCGGCCATTTCCCTTCCCCTTAAGGCAGCGTATTTCCGATCATACTCAATTTTTGGCGGATTTTCTGATACGCTTTTACTTTCACTTCAAATTCAACGAGGCAATCATGGCCCAGGGCCCGAGCGAAAGAATGAGCGAACCAAAAATGGATGCCGCGGAGCTTTACCGCGAGGAGATATTCACCGACCGCAAGGTCGGCAGCATCCGCACCCTGGTCCCGGTGAAGAGCGACGGTTCACCGGATCCCGCGCGCGCGATCATTTACGCCGGCGAGACCCAGATCATGACCAATGCCGGACCGCTGCCCATCAATTTCGAGATCGAGGCCGCATCGCTGGGCGAAGCGGCACAGAAGTTCGCCGATGCCGCCAAGGAAGCCATCGAGCGCACGGTCAGGGAACTGCAGGAACTGCGCCGCCAGGCGGCCTCCTCCATCGTCGTCCCGGGTCAGATGCCCGGCGGGAAAATCCAGATCCCTTAGAGCGCGTTTCAAAAAGACCAGGACAGACGCAGCCACAGAGAGCACAGAGTTTTCTTTTCAATACCCGCTTGACGGGTGCACAGAGAGAATCAAAAACTTATTTAAAACAACCGGATACTAAACATGTCTCGTTATCGGTTTTTCCTCTGTGTTCTCTGTGATCTCTGTGGCTGATTTATTTTTGTTACGGGTTCTTAGGGCTAGTTGAACTTGGGTTCGGAAAACTCCTACGTCGATCAACAGCGATTCGTTCCGCAATATCATTCCGCTTTCTGCGGAATGATCGGCAACAGCAGATACGACGCCTTGTCGCCGCCCGGTGTAAATGGCGTTTTCGGCGCCGGCGTTGTAATCCGCATGGTAGTGCGTGTAGGGCGCGCTGCCGACGCCGTCGCGCGGCTGGATGTCGATGCGCAGCTTGTGCCCTTTCCCGAACACCATCGAGGTCGGCCAGACTTCGATGTCGCATTCCACCGGCTCATTGGGCTTGAGCCACAGCCGCTCGTTGTGCGCGTGGTAGGGGCGGTACGGCAGCGAGCGCTCCGGGTCGAGCTTGCGATGCGAAGCGCGCAGCCAGCCCTTGGTCACGCACGGCACCGGCTGGCCATGCTGGCCGACTTCGCAGACGTCCTTGCCGTCGGGACCGATGTTGCGGATCGTCGCGAAAATATCCATGTCTTCCGAAGTGCTCGACACCCAGAGCTTGAGCACGATCGGTCCCGTGACCTCGGTGTCCTGCTCGAGCGGCGCAGTCTCGAACGACACCCCGGTGCGCCCGGTGTTGCCGTGCGTGGTGGCCAGCGATGAGCCCGACGCCACCCCGGCCTTGGTGACGCCGCTGGCGGAATAACTGAGCCGGGTTTCGTTTTTGGGCGGCGTCTTGCTGAGTTCGCCTTCCACGGCGTGCGCATCGCTCGACGGCGCGCGGTCGGCCTTGAGATACATCTTGGTCCATTGCGTGCGCGCCAGCGGCCATTCGTTCTCGAAGCGGAACGGATACCGCTCGGTGCTGCCGCCGGTGCGGATCTCGAGCTTGACCGGCGGCTCGTCGAGAATGCCGGTATCGATGCCCTTCAGCCAGTAATCGAACCAGCGCAGCTGGTCCAGGCGCCCCTCCTCCGCGTGGAACGGATGGAAATGCGTGCCGGTGTGGATTCGCAGCTTCTTGTGCTTGGCGGCGGCGTTCATGAAGCCCTCGGTGTTGCCGCGCAGGTGCATCGAAAAGCCGCCCCAGTTGCCGACGCTGTAGACCGGCACCGTGATCTTGTCCCAGCGCGCGCTGTTCATGCGCCAGTATTCGGAATCGAGGTCGTTGCGCATGTAATTCCACATCATGTCGTTCTGGAACGCATCGGGGTTGTAGCCGCGCGGCCGGCCGAGCAGATGATGCGCCGTGTGCGTGAGCCACCAGTTGCCGATGAAACCGAGCGCGAAAATGCCGCCGTGATAGGCCTGGTCGCGGTACTGGTCGGCGCGGCCCTCCCACGGCATGATGGCCTTGAGCGACGGCGGCTGCAGATTGGCGAGGCGCCACTGCGAGCGAGGCGTGATACGAAATGCCCAGCGTGCCGATATTGCCGGAACACCACGGGCGCTTGGCGATCCATTCGACGGCATCGTAGTAATCCACCGCCTCCTGATACGAGCTCGGCTCCGACTTGCCCGGCGATTTTCCGGTGCCGCGCGAGTCGACGCGCACGCAGGCGTAGCCGCGCGGCACCCACCACAGCGGATTGACCGTCTCCCAGTTCATGTAGGGATTGGCCTCTTCTTCCAGGTCCGCCGGCGGCACCCACAGCTTGTCCTTCTGGTAGACGCTGATGTTCATGATGGCGGGAAAGCGCTCGTTGCCGCCCTCGGGACGGAAGATGTCGGCGTAGAGCAGCGTGCCGTCCCGCATCGGGATCTGCACGTCCTTCTCGACGATCATCTTGTAATCGCGCGGCTGCGAAACCTGGGCGGGCTTGGCACTCATTATTTTTCTCTCCTGAATGGGTGGGCATGCAGAACCGCCATTCTAGCAATGCCGGTCGGCTTTGACGCCATCCTCCGCATTGGAATCCGGCAATTTTGTGATGGCTGCCGCCACATTGCGGACCACAAAAACCGTTTTCGACACCGCGAGACTTTGACATGCGGTAAACACCCCGCTAAAGTCGCCGTCAGATTTCATGCGCTGTACAACGAAGGAGTTCGGGGTGAATATCGGATTTGTCGGTCTTGGCGCCATGGGCCTGGGCATCGTTCCCCGCCTGATCGCGGGCGGACACACCGTTACCGGCTGGAACCGGACGAAGTCGAAGGCGGCGTCCCTGATCAAGCTCGGAATGCGCTGGGCGGACAGTCCGCGCGAGGTTGCGAAAGCATCGGAAGCGGTGTTCTCGATCGTCACGGACGCAGCGGCGGTCAGGTCGGTGGCGCTCGGCGATGAGGGAATCATCTCGGGTTTGCGCAAAGACGGCGTCTATCTCGACATGAGCACGATCGCGCCGGACGCGAGCCGCGCCATCGCCGCGGAATTCGCCAAGGCGGGACTGACCATGCTCGACGCGCCGCTTTCCGGCAGTCCGGTGACGCTCGCCCAGGGCAAGGCCTCGATCATGGTCGGCGGCGACCAGGCCGCATTCGATAAAGTGAAGCCGGTGCTCCTCGATATCGGCGCCAAGGCTACCTACATCGGCGGCAGCGGCCTTGCCGTGCAGATGAAACTCGCCATCAACCTCGTGCTGATGGTCGAGGTCATCGCGTTCGGCGAAGGCGTGGCCCTCGCCGAGAAAGGCGGGGTTGAGCGCGAGGTCGCAGTCGAAGCCATGTTGAACAGCGTGGTGGCATCGCCGGTGCTTGGCTACCGCGGACCCTTTATACTCGATGGGAAAATGCCTGCGGTCCCGCTGGCGGATGTCACTCTCCAGCAGAAGGACATGACGCTGGTGCTCGAGCTCGCGCGCAAGATGGGCGTCCCCGCGCCGCTCGCAGCCGCCGCGAACGAGATGATGAACGCCTGCCGCGGGATGGGGCTGGGCCATCACGATTTTGTCGTCGCACACGAGGCGTACCGCCGCCTGGGAGGAATGTCGAAATGAAACCCGATTCGAACACCGTGCTGCAGCCTTTCCGCACCAATCTCAAGGACGTGCCGAAAGTCGGCGGGCTGAAGGAGAAGGATGGCTGGGTCAACATGCAGGTCCAGTTCCTGATCGACCAGAAGACCGCCAACTCGGACAAGCTGCTGGTGGGCTGGACCGTGCTGCCGCCGGGAGCGCAGCACGACCGGCATCGTCATTTCAACTGCGACGAGTTCTGGATCGTCATCAAAGGCCACGGCGTGATGTACACCGACCAGGGCGAAAAACCCTCGGGCGAAGGCGATGTCGTGTTCACGCCGCGCGGCCAATGGCATGGTTTCAAAAACACGTCCAGCGAAGACGTCGTCCTGGTGTGGGGCTGGAGCGGCGCGGGCTCGCTCGAGGCAGCGGGTTATGAATCCGTGGAAGGCGGGCGCAGTCATTAAGAAGAGATCGATGCCGGCGGCCGCAAAATCATGAGTGCTCCCTGGTACGACCCGCGCATCGCGCGCGGCATGGCGCGGCAGCTGACGCGCTGGCACGAGCGCATCAAGGCGGGGGAAAAGGCGCTCGGCTGGAAAGTGGGTTTCGGCGCGCCGGCGGCAATGGAAAAACTGGCGATCACCGCGCCACTCGTCGGCTTCCTGACCGACCAGGCGCTCGTCCGCCCGGCCACGACCTTCTCGATCGCGGACTGGGTCAAACCTGTCGCCGAGCCCGAAATCGCGGTCTATCTTGGCAAGGACCTTGCGGGAGGCGCGGGCCGCGAGACGGTCAAGGCGGCGATTGCGGGCCTGGGGCCGGCGATCGAACTCGCCGATCTGGACTGCCCGCCGGACAATGTCGAGGATATTCTCAGCGGCAACATCTACCAGCGCAATCTGATCCTCGGTCCGCGGGATGCCTCCCGCGCCGGCTGCGTGCTGGACGGCCTGCTGGGCCGGGTCCTGCGGAATGGAACCGAGGTCGCAACGACTTCCGATCCGCAGGCCACGACCGGCGAACTGGTCGACATCGTTCGCCATGTAGCCGACCTGCTTTCGGCATTCGGCGAGAGGCTGCGCGCCGGTCAGATCATCATTACGGGCTCGATCGTGCCGCCGCTGTGGGTCGAGGCCGGCGAAGAAATCGCATTCCAGCTCGACCCGATCGGCGCCGTTTCCGTCCGGTTCGCGCCGCCCTCCGGCGCCTGAACACACCCGCGTCATCCCCGTTCGCCGGATTTGTGCAATGCGGCAGACGGAAGCGGGTGTTTGTCAGCCGGTGAACCAGCGCGCCCCGACAAACCAATTTGGTCAGCCTGGGTCAAGGTTGGCGATTGCGTTTATAAATCGGACAGGCCAGAATTACGCGTCCAAATATTAGTTTGGAACATAAAACCATATAACGAGGAGGCTCAAATGAAAATTGTTCAGTTGTCTTCGCTCGCACTGATTTTCAGTGCGATCACTTACGCCCTTCCCGCCACTGCAGCCGATGCGGCGAAGGACTATCCGAACCGGCCGATACGGCTGATCGTGCCGAACGGGCCGGGCAGCTCGGTCGACACCCTGACCCGGATCGTCGCCACCAGGCTTACCCAGGTGCTCGGGCAACAGCTGGTCGTCGACAACCGCGGCGGCGCGGCGGGGGTCATCGGGATGGAAATTGGAAAGGAAGCCAACCCCGGACGGCTATACGGTGATCACGGCGACCACGGCCGCCATGACCATCTCCAGGCTGATGCTGAAAAACCCGCCTTACGACCCGATCAAGGACTACGATCCGGTCTGTCAGTTCGCGTCGACGCTCAACGTGCTCGTGATCAATCCGAAGCTGCCGATTCACACATTGCAGGAGTTCATCGCTTACGCGAAGAACCCCAAGGGCCAGTTCAACATGGCGTCCGCCGGGGTCGGCTCCCAAAGCCACCTGGCCGGGGCGTATTTCCAGCAGGAGGCCCACATCAAATCGCTGCACGTGCCGTATAAAGGCGGCGGCGCGTCCTCGGGTTCGGTCGTGGCGGGCGAGTCGCAGTGGTCGCTCATCCCTTCCGCAGCAGCGATGTCGCACGTGAGCTCGGGACGTATGCGCGCGATCGCCGAAACCCTGCCCAAGCGGACCGCCCTGCTCCCCGGCATACCGGCGATCTCCGAAGTCATCCCGGGTTTCGATTACAGCGGGTGGCAGGGCTTCGTCGTGCCGAAGGGCACGCCTAAAGCCATCATCGAAAAGCTGCGCGCCGCCGTGGCCAAAACGATGGAGTCGCCGGACGTGAAGAAAGCGCTGGCCTTCCAGGCCACCGAGGTCGACGTGCGGGGACCGGCGGAATTCCGGAAGGTGATAGAGGAATCCATGGTCAAGAACGCCAAGCTGGTGAAATCGCTGGGGCTCGCGGCCAACTGATAGACCGCTGCACGCAGCAATGGAAGGGCGGCCGGCTGGCCGCCCTTTTCTTTCCCCGTTCAGGAGCGCTCAGGGAAATCCGTTGCGTAGCCGAAGTTTTCAGAGCAAGGAACGAATTTGATCTAGGTCAAACCGGGCCAGAGCCGCCGATTGCGTTTATAAATCAAACAGGACAGAATCGCGGGGCATATGCGGACCTTTGCCCGCATACCTCCTCAATATAAAAACGGAGATTCACATGAAAATCACCCGGTTGTCGTCGCTCGCACTAATTTTTACAGCGCTCACTTATGCCCTTCCCGCCGCGTCGGCCCAGACGGCGAAGGACTATCCAAGCCGGCCGATACGGCTGATCGTGCCCAACGCGCCGGGCAGCTCGGTCGACACCCTGACCCGCATCGTCGCCAACAAGCTGAGCGAAGTCATCGGCCAGCAGCTCGTGGTGGACAACCGCGCCGGCGCCGGCGGCATCATCGGCATGGAGACTCGCCAAGGAAGCCGCGCCGGACGGCTACACGCTGATCGCCGCAACCACGGCGGCCTCGACCATTGCCGTGCTGCTCCAGAAAAAGCCCTCCTTCGACCCGGTGAAGGATTATGACTACGTCACGCAGTTCGCGGTGACGCCCAACGTGCTGGTGGTCAATCCCAAGCTGCCGGTCAAGACGGTGAAGGAACTGATCGACTACTGCAAGGCGCAACAAGGGCGCGGTCAACATGGCCTCCGCGGGCGCCGGCTCGCAAAGCCATCTCTCCGGCACGTATTTCCTGCAGGCAGGACACTTCGAGTCGCTGCACGTGCCGTACAAGGGCGGCGGCGCTTCGGTCGCCTCGGTCATCGCCGGTGAATCGCAGTGGACCCTCACGCCGGCGGCGGCGGTGATGTCGTTCGTCAATTCCGGACGCCTGCGCGCGATTGGGCACAGCCTGCCCAAGCCCTCGGCGCTGCTCCCCAACATTCCGCCGATCGCCGACACCATTCCGGGTTTCGACTACAGCGGCTGGCAGGGTTTCTTCGTGCCGAAGGGCACGCCGAAGCCGATCATCGAGAAGCTGCGGGCCGCGGTGATCAAAACCGTGAATCTGCCTGACGTGAAGAAGGCGCTTGCCGTGCAAGGCGACGGACATCGTCACCGGAACGCCGGAAGAATTCCGCAAGGTGGTCCAGGATTCGATGATCAAAAACGCCAAGGTGGTGAAGGCCGTCGGACTGTCGATGAACTAGTCGTTTCATCGGGATTCACAGCAAGGCAGGTCCGGAGCGGCGCGAAGAGCGCCGCTCCGGGTTTCTGGCGCCTGCGACGCTGTCCAAGAAAAACAGTCAGCCGGACTTTCCGGTCGATCGGGGTTGCATGCGACGCGCTGCAGCGCTTTCGGGCCTGCAGCGGCACGCGAGCATGCGTTACTTCAACATCGCCGCCAAGAGGAGATGCGCATGATTTCAAACGATCGCGGGCTGTCCGACGAGCAACGCATGATGCGCGACGCCTGTCGCGCCTTCGTCGACGACTTTGTCACGCCGTTCATCCGCAAGAACTGGCAGCGCGAATGGGACATGAACCCGGAAGACCGCCTGCCGCGCGAAATCCTCGAGCAGGCCCACAAGATCGGCATCCGCACGCTCGGCATTCCCGAGGAATTCGGCGGCACGCCCATCGATCCCAAGAGCGAAGTGCAGACCTTCGCCATGATCTCCGAGGAAATCTCGCGCGGCGACACGGGCCTCGCCGACAAGCTGGTGCAGATCTGGAAAGTTTCGGTGCTGCTGCGCAACGTCGCGCCGCGCCACCTGCAGGAAAAATGGTTCCCGCGCATCGTCGAGGACCCCACGTTCCTGCTCGCGCACTGCCTGACCGAGCCGCGCGGCGCCTCCGACCGCTGGCTGCCCTACGACGTGCCGGAAGCGATGATGCACACCAAAGCCGAGTTGAAAGGCGACCAGTGGGTGATCAACGGCCGCAAGCAGTTCATCAGCAACGGCTATGACGCCAAGCTCTACGTGGTCTACGCGACGACCAAGCCCGGCGCGGGCATGACCAAGGGCACTTCGAGCTTCCTCGTGCCGCGCGACACGCCCGGTCTTTCCATCGCGCGCTGCAACGAGACGCTGGGCGGGCGCTTCATGAACAACGGCGAGATCGTATTCGAGAACTGCGCCGTGCCCAAGGACCATCTGCTGGTTGCAGATACCGCGCTTTCCAAGGCCGGCGTCTATTTCCGCGCAGGCAAGATCGTCCAGGCGTCGAAAAACCTCGGCATCGGCGTCGCCGCGTTCGAGCGCACGTCCGACTACGTGCAGAACTACGTGCAGGGCGGGCGCATCCTGATCAAGCACCAGGCGGTGGCGCTCCGCCTCGCCGAAATGGCCACCAAGATCTGCGCCGTGCGCGCGCTCCTGAACGAAGCCGCGCGCGCCGTCGACGAAGGCGCGGCGGACACCGAGCAACTCACCAACATGGCCAAGGTGTTCGCGTCCGAGGAAATTTTCAAGGTCTGCCAGCACGCGGTGGAACTGCACGGCGGCAACGGCATCATGCTCGAATTCGGCATCGAGAAGCTGTTCCGCGATGCCGCGGTGTTCCTGCACATGGACGCGACCGTCGACATCTCGAAGTTCAAGATCATCAAGAACATGTTTCCCGAGACGGCGGGCGTCTACGCCGGGCCCGAGAAGTAGGAACGGACGGCAACGCGCGGAAAAGGGCGGCCCGGCCGCCCTTTTTTCATGGCGCGCCCGGCGAACACCGATGCCCGGCGCGGGATGCTTGCCGGCCCCGTTCCGTCTGGTAAACTCGACACCCACCCGCACACACTCAATCAACCCAAGAGGACGCCATGATCTACGAAGTGAGGACCTACGATCTGAAACCGCACACGCAGGCCGAAGTCGAAAAGCGCTTCGGCGAGGCCTACGAAAAGAGGAAGAAGTATTCGGAAATGGCCGCGTTCTGGCACACCGAGATCGGCCCGCTCAACCAGATCGTCCACGTCTGGCCGTACAAAGACCTCGGGGAACGCGACCGCATCCGTGCTGCGGCGGTCAAAGATCGCGTCTGGCCGCCCAGGATCGGCGAGTTCGTCGCGAACATGCGCTCGGACATCATGATCCCGTTCGACGTCTCGCCCGAGATGAAGCCCGGCAAATTGGGGCCCTATTTCGAGATGCGCACCTATACCTATGCCGCAGGCGAGCTGTCCAAGATCATGAAGGCGTGGAACAAGGCGATCCCGGAGCGCGTGAAATTCGGTCCGGTGTGCGCGATCTGGTACTCGGAACTGGGCGGGCTCAACAAGTTCGTGCACATCTGGCCCTACCCGACGCTCGACGCGCGCACCGAGGTCCGCAAAAAGGCCCAGGCCGCAGGCGCGTGGCCGCCTTCCGTGGTCGTCAAGAGAGAGGGCCTCGAGGAATATCATCTGGTCGAGCAGGAAAACAAGATCCTGATGCCCTCCTCCTTCTCGCCGCTGCAATGAGTGGCAGGGTGAACCCAGAGATACGGTAAGGAAACAGCATGTCGATAGGAAAACTCGATCATTACTCGATACGCACGCTGGACATCGAAGCCTCGCGCAGGTTCTATACCGAGGTGATGGGCTTCCAGGTCGGGTTCCGGCCGCCGTTCAAGTTTCCCGGGCTCTGGCTCTACAACGGCGCGCCCCATCCGGAATCCTACGGCGTGGTCCACATCATCGGCATCGACCTGAACGACCCGCAGGGCCTCAAGGAATATCTCGGCGACCGCGAACTCGACACGCTGAGCGGCACCGGCACGGTGGACCACCTGGCGTTCAACGCCACCGATCTTGCCGATATGCGCGGCCGGCTGACAGCGCCACAACGTGGCTTTTCGCGAGCGCACCGTGCCCTCGCTCGGCCTGCACCAGGTGTTCTTCGAGGATCCCAGCGGCGTCACCATCGAGCTCAATTACCCCGCCGCCGAGGCACAGCGCGCGGCATAACGGCGGCTTTCGTTGATGCCGTCCACCGCCCGCGCGCCGCGCGCCCTCGTCATCGGCGGCTCGCTCGGCGGCCTCTTCATCGCCAACCTGCTGCTGCGCCAGGGCTGGGACGTCGAGATATTCGAGCAGTCCGGCGAGGCGCTTGCCGGACGCGGCGCCGGCATCATCACCCATCCGCAGCTGTTCGAGACGCTCACGCGCATCGGCATCCCGATCGACGAGTCGTTCGGCGTCGAGATCCCGGGCCGCGTCACGTTCGACCGCGGCGGCGCTGCGATCGCCACTTTGCCGCTGCCGCAGAATCTCACGACCTGGGGCCGGCTCTACGTGCTGCTGAAAGCGGCATTCCCCGCCGAACGTTATCACTTCGGCTTTTCATTCCGACGCCTGGCGCAGGATGCGGACGGGGTGACGGCGCATTTCGCCAATGGCACCGAAGCGCGCGGTGATCTGCTGATCGGCGCCGACGGCATCCGTTCCGCGCGTGCGCGCGCAGCTCGCGCCCGGCGCGAAACCGCTTTACGCCGGCTACGTCGCCTGGCGCGGGCTCGCCGATGAAAACGCCTTCTCGCCCGCCGTGCACCGCGACCTGTTTCCGAATTTCGCGTTCTGCCTGCCGCAGCACGAGCAGATGCTGGGCTACCCGGTCGCCGGCTTCGGCAACTCGACGCGTCCCGGCGAGCGCTGCTATAACTTCGTCTGGTACCGGCCGGTCGAGGAGGCGCGCGGTTTGCCGCAACTGTGCACCGACACCGCAGGCAGGCGCCACGACATGTCGATCCCGCCGCCGCTGATCCGCGCCGAGGTGCTGGCGGAAGTGCGCCGCGCCGCGGACGATCTGCTTTCCCCGCAATTCGCCGAAGTCGTGCGTCATACCCGGCAGCCGTTTTTCCAGGCGATCTTCGATCTCGAATCGTCGCAGATCGCGTTCGACCGGGTCGCACTGCTCGGCGATGCCGCCTTTGTCGCACGCCCGCACTGCGGCATGGGCGTCACCAAGGCGGCCGGCGATGCGATGACGCTGGCGGACTTGTTGCGCGATCTGAACGACGATGTCCCGGCTGCGCTGGCGCGCTATGAGGCGAGCCGCGCTCGTTTCGGATCGGCGGTGGTCAACCACGCCCGCAAACTGGGCGCTTATCTGCAGGGCAGCACCACGGCGGAAGCGGCACGCCATCACACGCCCGAAGCGGTGATGCGCGAGATCGCCGTGACGCAGGATTACGTCTGACAGTGGCGGGGTCACGATCGCTTCATATCAGATTATTTTTTAAAACAATGCATTACAATTCACTGTGCCGGATGGGCATATAATCTGCCGCTCCCCCTCAGATCAGCACGCCGCAGGAAAGGACATACCGCTCATGCTCGTCAAATTCACCGTCAATGGTGACCCGGTCGAAGTAAATCTGAAAACAGGCGACCGTCTGCTGCTCGACGTGCTGCGCGAAGACCTGAACATGACGGGCACCAAGCACGGCTGCGGCATCGGCGCCTGCGGCACCTGCACCGTGATCGTGGACGGCGAGCCGGTCGCGTCGTGCCTGCAGCTCGCCGCGCTGTGCGACGGCGCCGAGATCCGCACCATCGAAGGCCTCGCCGGCGCGTCCGCGCTGCACCCGGTGCAGCAGGCGTTCGTCAACAAGTCGGCCCTGCAATGCGGCATCTGCATTCCGGGCCATGTGATGTCGGCATGCGCGTTGCTCGACAAATCGCCGCAGCCCACCGACGAGGAAATCCGCGCCGCAGTCGACGGCGTCTACTGCCGCTGCACCGGCTATTACCGCATTTTCGAAGCCTACAAGGAAGCGATCGCGCTCGCGCACAAGGCGGCAAAATCATGAACCAGCGCGATCCGAAGTCCGCGGCCGGGCTGCTCGTCGTCGGCAAGGACGTGCCGCGCACCGACGCCATCCCGAAAGTCACCGGCGCGGCGCAATACGTCGCCGATCTGCACTTCCCGGGAATGCTGCATGCCGCCGTGCTGCGCAGTCCGCACCCCCACGCCCGCATCGTCTCGCATCGACGTGAGCGCCGCCGCAGCCATGCCCGGCGTCAGGGCGGTCGTGACCGGCGCCGACACCGCGCAGCGCAAGTGGGGCTGCTTCCGTCCCGACCTGTATCCGCTGGCGATCGGCAAAGTGCGCTATGTCGGCGACGAGGTCGCGGCGGTGGCGGCCATGGATCCGGCCACGGCGCGCGCCGCCGTCGATCGCATCGTCGTCCAGTACGAAGTTCTTCCCGCGGCGTTGTCGCTCGACGCGGCGCTCGCCCCGGGCGCGCCGCTGGTGCACGACGATGCCGCCGGCAACGTCGCGCATCAGTTCGCCTTCGAACGCGGCGACGTCGATGCGGGATTCAAGGCGAGCGACGTCGTCGTCGAAGGCACCTGGGAATCCGCCCGCCAGTGGCACACCTCGCTCGAGACCATCGGCTGCGTCGCGAGCTGGTCCGGCGGCCGCGTGACGATGTGGTGCAACACGCAGACGCCGTTTCTCGCGCGCGGCCGTTATGCGATCGCGCTCGGCGTGCCGGAATCCCAGGTGCGCGTGATCCAGACCGAGGTCGGCGGCGGCTTCGGCGGCAAGTCGGGCGACGACAATGCGTCGGTGATCTGCGCGATCCTCGCCCACAAGGCGGGACGCCCGGTCAAACTCATTCACACCCGCGAAGAAGAGTTTCTCGCAAGCCACCCGCGCATGCCGATGCGCTACTGGGTGCGGCTCGGCTTCAGCCGCGACGGCCGCATCCGCGCGAAGGAAATGAAGATGTGGGCCGACAACGGCGCCTACACCGGCAAATCGCAGGCGATCCTCGGCGCGGCCACCGTGCGTCACGATGCGCTCTACAAATATCCGGCCGTGCGCGCGGACTCGACGCTGGTCTACACCAACCTGGTGCCGACCGGCGCGTTCCGCGGTTTCGGCAATCCGTCCGCGGACTGGGCCGTGGAACAGGCGTGGGACCTCGCCGCGGAGAAGCTCGGCATCGACGTCGTCGACCTGCTGCTGATGAATGCCATCGATCCGGGCAGCGTCTCGCCGCACAACCACAAGATCACGAGCTGCGAGCTCAAGCAGTGCATCGGCAAGGCGGCGGAGCTGATCGGCTGGAAGGAAAAGCGCAAAAACCGCAAGCCGAACCGCGGCCTCGGCATCGGCTGCAGCGTGCACGTCAACGGCCGCCGCAGCTTCGGCGACTGGGACGGCAGCTCGGCCATCGTCCGCATCAACGAAGACGGCCGCGCCACCATCATCACCGGCGAAGGCGAAATCGGCCAGGGCGCGCTGACGGTGCTGCGCCAGATCGCGGCGGAGGAACTCGGCCTGCCCTACGAGAGCGTGGACATTACGCGGCCCGACACCGACGTGCATCCCCATTCGCTCGGCGCGCTGGCGAGCCGCGTGACCTATGTCGCGGGCAACGCGGTGAAGCGCGCCGCCGCAGCCGCGGGCAAACAACTGATGGAAGCCGCAGCGGAGCAGTTCAAGCTGCCGGCGACCGATCTCACGATCATCAACGGCCAGATCGGCCCGCGCACCGGCCCGGAAACCGCGTTCAAGCCGGTCAGCGCGATCGTGCGCGCCAACATCTACAAACCCGACGGCAAGGCGATCATCGGCGTCGGCAACTTCGACAATCCCTCGGAATTTCCCGACCACAGCCGCTACGGCAACGAATCGGGCGCCTACAATTTCGCGGCGCAGGCCGTGGAAGTCGAGGTCGATCCCGACACCGGCCAGGTCACGCTGCTCGAAGTGGCGGCCGTGGTCGATTGCGGCACGGTGATTCATCCGGCGGCGGCCGAGGGCCAGGTGCAGGGCGCGGTGACCCAGGGCATCGGGCTGGCGATGATCGAATACTTCGACTGGTACAACGGCGCGCCGACCGATCCCAACCTCAAGGATTACCCGATCCCGAGCGCCGCGATGATGCCGAAGATGCACGTCGCGTTCGCCGATTCCTACGAGCCCTCCGGCCCGTTCGGCGCGAAGGGCCTGGGCGAGATCGGCCTCGACGCCATCCCCGCCGCGATCGCCAACGCGATCGCGGACGCGGTCGGCGTGCGCATCACGGAACTGCCGATCACATCGGAAAAAATTTACCGCGCGCTGCACCCGCAGGCGTTCGCGAACGAGCAGGTGGCGCCGCCCGCCGCGCCCAAGGGCGGGATGTGGGCGCGGCTGTCCGCCGGCAAGCCCTCGGGCGCGCGTCCGTTCAACCCCGAGTTCGTCATCGCGCAGAGCGTGGACGAGGCCGTCGCGCTGCTCGCCGCCGGCGACACCGCGCTGGTCTCGGGCGGGATGTCGCACGCGATCCGCCGCGACCGGACCGGGTTCCCGCAGGCGAAGCGCCTCGTCGCGACGACGCGCATTCCCGAACTCAACGAAATGTCCATCGACGAACGCGGCGTGCTGCGCATCGGCTCGGCGGTGCGGCAGCAGACGATCTACGACGATGCGCGCGTGTGCCGCGGCTGGCAGGCGATCAGCGACGCACTGGAAGCCGTGGGCCACGTGCGGCTGCGGCGGATGATCACCGTCGGCGGCAGCATCGGCCCGCTGATCGGCGGCTTCGATCTGCCGGTGGCGCTGCTCGCGCTCAACGCGCGCGTGACCGTCGCCGGCCCCAAGGGACGCCGCACGGTTTCGCTCGAAGAGGCGTTCAAGACCCGCTTCGCCAAGGACGAGATGGTGGTCAGCGTCGAAGTCGACCCGTTGCCCGCGCACAGCGGCTCGGCATTCTACAAATACATGGCGCGCGGCGTGCTGGAAATTCCGACGGTGAACACCGCCGCGGCCGTGAGCCTCGACGCCAACGGCACCTGCAGCCAGGCGCGCGTGGTGGTGGGCTCGGTCAGCTGGAAGCCGATCATCCCCGATCTGCAGCAACTCGCCGGCAAGCGCCTGAACGCGCAGATGCTGCGCGAGGCCGTGCAGGGCGTGCGCGCCGCGGCCGAGCCGATGCCGGACGTGCGCGGCTCCGTTATATACAAGCGCGAGATGGCGGTGGAGTTCGCGGCGCGGATGCTGATCGCGGCGTGGGAGCGCGCGGTTCAAAAAATAAGAACCAATCATAGCCACAGATGAACACAGATGATACGCCGATGACCATTAAACCAAATTTCACAAACAACACGGATACGTAATATTACTCGGCTGTCTATCTGTGATCATCTGTGTTCTCTGTGCGTTCATCGGCGGCTAATATTTTTTGAAATAAGGAAAACAAGCATGTCGAAACCCGTCGACGGCACTTTCAAGACTTCCGATGGCTGCGCTATTTCCTACACGCTGCATCGCGGGACCGGATGCCGATGCGCCGCGCGTCGCGCTGATCCATTCGCTGGCGCTCGACCGCAGCATCTGGGACGGCGTGGTGAAGGAACTCGCCGCGCATGCCGCCGTGCTCACGTACGACTGCCGCGGCCACGGCGTCTCGGGACACCCGGTCATGACCTACACCCCGGAACTGTTCGCGCGCGATCTCGCGCAACTGCTCGATCATGTGAAGTGGCCGGCCGCGGTCGTTGCCGGCTGCTCGATGGGCGGCTGCGCGGCGCAGGCATTCGCCGCCGGTTATCCGCAGCGCACGCTCGGCCTGTGCCTGATCGACACCACCGCGTGGTACGGCGCGGAGGCGCCGAAGCAATGGCGCGAGCGCGCCGCCACCGCGCAAACGAAGGGCATGGGCGCACTGATCGATTTTCAGCTCACGCGCTGGTTCGGCGATGCGTTCCGCGCCGCGCATCAGGAAACCATCAACGCGCTGATCAAGGTGTTTCTCGCAAACGATCTCCAATGCTACCGGGCCACCTGCGAAATGCTCGGCGACGCCGACCTGCGGCCGCAGCTCGCCTCGATCACGGCGCCGACCGCGGTCGTGGTCGGCGAAGAGGACTACGCGGCGCCGGTCGCGATGGCCGAAGCCATGAACCGGGGAATCGCCGGCTCCACGCTCAAGATCATCGCCGGCGGCCGCCATATCACGCCGATGGAATGGCCGCAGGAAATCGCCGCGCAAATTCTGAGCGTCGCCGGCAAAGCGCCGGGAGCAGGCAAGATGAGCGCGCCGCGCCAGCACCGCTGTCTCGACATGCACGCCCATCACGTCGGGCAGCCCGTCGTCGACCGCATCAATGCCGAGGGCGCGCGCCACGGCATCCGCGTCGTCAAATCGGACGACGGCGCCACGCGCCTCGAAGTCGGCGGCCGGCTGACCGGCATGCCGCTGTTGCCGACGCTGATCGACGACGGCGCGCGCCTGAAGTGGATGGACGAAGCGGGCATCGACGTTCAGCTGCTCTCCGGCTGGATGGACCTCGCCGGCTACCACCTCGGCGCAGAAGCCGGATCATGGTTCGCGCGCGTGCAGAACGAAGCGCTGGCGGAAATCGTCGCGCGCCGGCCCGATCGTTACGCGGCCGCCGCGATGGTGCCGCTGCAGGCGGCGGAACTCGCCGCCGCGGAATTGCGCCATGCGGTGAAAGAACTCGGGCACCGCGCCGTGCAGATCGGCGCGCGCATCGAGGAAGAAGGGCTCGACACCCCGGCGCTCGATCCGTTCTGGAAAACGGCCGAGGAACTCAACGTGCCGGTCATCGTGCATCCCGCGGACCTCGCAGTGCCGCCGCGGCTGCGCCGGCTGTTTCTGCACATCCTCGTCGGCAACCCGAGCGAGACGACGTTCGCCGCGGCGGCGCTGCTGCTGGGCGGGGTGTTCGACCGCTTCCCGCAACTGCGCGTGCTGCTGGTCCACGGCGGCGGCTGCGTGCCGTACCAGTTCGGCCGCATCGACCGCGGCCGCGTGGCGGCGCCGCCGTTCGCGCGCGGCCCGGTCAAGAAGAGCCTCGATGGTTACGCCGGCAATCTCTACTATGATACGGTGCTGCACGACGATGAAGCGCTCAACTACCTGATCCGGCGGGTGGGCGCCAACCACGTGGCGCTGGGCAGCGATTACCCGTTCCCGCTGCGCGACGCCGACCCGGTGCAAACCGTGCAGCGAATTGCAGGATCGACGGACGACCAGAAGCGCGCGATCTGCTGGGACACGGGCGCCGCATTGCTGGGCTTGTAAATCCGCTGGAGGAGAAAACCATGAATACGACTTACCGCGGTCTCACGCGCGGGCTGGCCGGCCTGCGCTGCTGCTGGCTTTCGCCGGCGGCCTTGCGCTCGCACAAAACTATCCGGCCAGCCCGATCCGCATCGTCGTGCCCTTCCCCGCCGGCGGCGGCGTCGACGGCATGGCGCGGATTCTGACCCAGAAACTCACCGAGACGCTCGGCAAGCCGATCGTCATCGACAACCGTGCCGGCGCCAACGGCATGATCGGCAGCGAGATCGTCGCCAAAGCACCGAAGGACGGCTATACGCTGCTCGTCAACGGCGCCAACTTCGTCACCACGCCGAGCCTCTTCCGCAAAGTCACCTACGACCCGATCCGGGACTTCGATCCGGTCAGCCTGATCGCGCTCGCGCCCAACGTGCTCGTGGTGCATCCGTCGCTGCCGGTGAAATCGGTCAAGGAGCTGATCGCGTTCGCGAAGGCGCACCCCGGCCAGCTGGGATTCGCCGGATCGGGCAGTGGCAGCACGCCGCACCTCGCCGCCGAATTGTTCAAGACCATGACCAAGACCGACATGCTGCACGTGCCGTACCGCGGCACGGGGCCTGCGATCACCGCGCTGCTCTCCGGCGAAGTGAGCATCATGTTCATGCCCGCGATCGCCGCCTCCCCCTACATCCAGTCGGGACGGCTGCGGGCGCTCGCCGTGACGAGCGCGCAGCGCCTGCCCGCGATGCCGAAACTGCCGACCATCGCGGAATCGGGACTCAAGGGCTACCAGTCGAGCCAGTGGTACGGCCTGATGGCGCCGATCGGCACGCCCGCCGCGATCCTGAACCGGCTCAACGCCGACGTCGCGAAAATCATGCAGAACCCGGAGATGAAGCAGCGCATGAAGGACAGCGGCGGCGTCGCGGTGGGCAGCACGCGGGAAGAGTTCGCGGCGTTCATGAAGGAAGAATTCGCAAAATGGGCGAAGGTCATCGCGCAGTCCGGCGCCCGCGTGGACTAGAACCAGTGACTGGCATGATTGGTGACTGAGAGTCGGAACAGAAGTGGAGTACTGACCGATCATCTGTTCACCGGTAACGCAATTTCAGGGAAGATCGATGAAGGACAGGGAAACCTCTGACCAGCACCATAGTCCACGACGCGCCGGTGCGTTCGCCCGAGAGCGCCGAACACTGGGGCAGCGACGCGATCGCAGCGACGCTGAAAACTCTCGACATCCCCTATATCGCGCTCAACCCGGGCGCGAGCTACCGCGGTCTGCACGACAGCATCGTCAATTATCTCGGCAACCGCGCGCCGCAGATGCTGCTGTGCCTGCACGACGAGAACGCGGTGCACATCGCGCAGGGCTACTGGAAGGTCTCGGGGCGCATGATGGCTTCCGCGCTGCATTCCAACGTCGGACTGATGCACGCCTCGATGCCGATTTTCAACGCGTGGTGCGACCGCACGCCGGTGCTGATCCTGGGCGCGACCGGGCCGTGGGACGCCGCGAAGCGCCGCCCGTGGATCGACTGGATCCACACCTGCTCCGACCAGGGCGCGCTGGTGCGCAACTACACCAAGTGGGACAACCAGCCGGGATCGGTGGCGGCGGCGATGGAGGCGCTGGTGCGCGCGGCGCAGATCGCGCAGACCGCGCCGCGCGGACCGGTCTACGTGAACCTCGACACCACGATCCAGGAAGAGAAAATCGGCGCCCATGCCGGCGCTGCCGGACATGGCGCGCTACGCGGTGCCGCAAGCCGTGCAGCCCGGCGCCGGAACTCACCGCAGCCGCGGCGCAACTGCTCTCCGGACGCGAAGAACCCGGTCATGCTCGCCGGACGCTGCTCGCGCAGCGTCGAGGGCTGGAACGCGCGCGTCGCGCTCGCCGAGAAACTGAACATGCGCGTGCTCACCCACATCAAGCTTGCCGCAGCGTTTCCGACCGATCATCGCCTGCACGCCGCGCCGCCCGCCAACCGGCTCGTGCCGGAGGCGAAGAAAGCGATTGCCGAAGCCGACGTGATCCTGTCGCTCGACTGGCTCGATCTCGCGGGCGCGTTGAAGCAGGCGTACGGCACGAAACCGGTGACCGCGAAGATCATCCAGGTGTCCTGCGACGCGCACATGCATCGCGGCTGGAGCATGGACTACCAGGCCCTGCCGCCGGTCGACGTCAACCTGATGTGCGAGCCGGACGCGGCGGTGCCGCTGCTGCTGCAGGCAGTGAACGCACGCGCGGCAGGCACGCAAACCGCATCCGCAGAAAAATTGCCGCCAGCCGCCGCTGATAAAGTCACGCTGCAGAGCGTGGCCGAAGCGTTCAATGCCGCCATCGAAGGCAGCGACTTCTGCATCGCCCGGCTGCCGTTGGGCTGGCACGGCGCTTACACGCATTTCCGCCACCCGCTCGATTACGTCGGCTTCGACGGCGGCGGCGGCGTGGGCGCCGGCCCGGGGATCACCGTCGGCGCGGCGCTCGCGCTGAAGGGCAGCGGCCGCATCCCGGTCGGGCTGCTCGGCGACGGCGATTTCCTGATGGGCAACACCGCGGTGTGGACCGCGACGCATTACAAGATCCCGTGTCTGATGATCATCTGCAACAACCGCTCGTACTTCAACGACGAGCGGCACCAGGAGCGCGTCGCGGTCGCGCGCGGGCGCCCGGCGGAAAACCGCTGGATCGGCCAGCGCATCGACGAGCCCGATATCGATCTCGCGGCGATGGCGCGCGCCCAGGGTGCGGTCGGAATCGGGCCGGTCACGCGTGCGTCCGAGGTCCGGGCGGCGCTCGACAAAGGCATCGCGACGGTGCGCGCAGGCGGCGTGTGCGTGATCGATATGCGCGTCGAGCCCGGCTACGACGCCGAGTAGGCAGTCGACAGAAAACGCAGAAAAATCAACGAGGAGGAACTCAAAATGCGATATGCAGCCAGCAATAAACAAATGCTCGCCGCCGCCCGCGGCATCGCGCTGGCCGCGGTATTGGCCGCGCCATTGTTTTGCGCCGATGCCCTCGCCCAGAATTATCCGGCGCAGGCCGATCCGGGTGATCGTGCCGCAGAGCGCCGGCGGATCGACCGATCTCGCCGCGCGCCTCGTGACGCAACGGCTCGACGACGTGCTCAAGCAGCCGCTGGTCGTGGACAACCGTCCCGGCGCCGGCAGCATCAACGGCACCGACATCGTGGCAAAAGCGGCGCCCGATGGTTACACGCTGCTGGCGATAGCGGCCTCGTTCACCATCACGCCGAACCTGCGCAAGAAACTGCCGTTCGACCCGGCGCATGATTTCGCGCCGATCTCGCAGCTCGTGATCCTGCCCCACGTGCTCGTCGTGAATCCCGCGGTGCCGGCGAAATCGGTGAAAGAACTGATCGCGCTGCTGAAAGCGAAACCGGGACAGCTCAATTGCGCGATCAGCGGCATCGGCACGAGCACGCATCTTGCGCTCGAACAGTTCATGTACATGACGGGCACCAAAATGCTGGCCGTGCCGTACAAGGGCGGCGCGCCCGGCGTGACCGCGCTGCTCGGCGGCCAGGTCCAGGCTTATTTCGCGACCATCTCGACCGCCCTGCCGCACATCAGGTCCGGCAAGCTGCGCGCGCTGGCGGTCACCAGCACGAAGCATTCTTCGGTTCTGCCCGAACTGCCGACGATCGCGGAAGCGGGCGTGCCGGGCTACGAGCACTCGTCCTGGGTCGGCATGCTCGCCCCGGCCAAAACGCCGCGGCCCGTGATCGAGAAACTCCACGGCGAAATCGTCAAGATCGTGCACTCGCCAGAAGTGAAGAAGTTGTTCCTGCGGGACGGGTTGGAGCCGGTCGGCAATTCGCCCGCGGAATTCGCAGCCATCATCAAGGCGGAAATGGCCAAATGGCAGAAGCTGGTGAAATCTGCCGGGATTCCGGTGGAGTAGTCAGCGACCGCCTGTCGCACACTCATTCGCCGGGGGCAGCCCGGCAGCTGGTCACTTTCTCTTGCGCGGCCAAGAGAAAGTAACCAAAGAGAAGGCCGCCCAGGTGCGCCGCCGCTACCTCGCAAGCTCGTAGCAGTCCCCTGTGCTGCTCGACCAGCCCGGCGGTCTGCGCAACTCGCGCACCGTCCACGCGACTGTCCATTGATCGGGCGTGATATATCAGCGGGACTGGCTAATTACACGCGGCTCACACAGTGCTCGCCCGAAACCCCGGGCTGGTCTGCGCTGCTCGGCGGCGCACATGGGTCCATGGGATAGGGTGCAGCTAGGGGAGACATCGACGCAGCAAATTATCTCAAAGCAAATCATGGGTCAGCCTTCATCCCTCATCCCTCATCCCTCATCGCCCTCACACCGCAACGGGCATTCCTAATCGGTGAGTGAGAGAATGTTCTTCGAAATCGCCTTCTCGTGGACGGGAAATCACTTAAAATCGTGAGATTGCTCAATAATCCCCGAAACCGGAAAGGTAAATCATGAAATTGCTCTTGGCCATCGTTGTAATGCTTGGTGTCGGCACCGGTTGGGCCGCGGACAAGCCGGCGCCCGCCCCAATGTCTTCCATCAGCGGCAAGGTCCTCGAGGTCAAGGACGTCGAGAGTTACACCTACCTCCGCCTCAAGACCAAGGACGGCGAGACGTGGGCTGCGGTCAACAAGACGCCGGTCAAGAAAGGCGCCGACGTCACGATCGAAAACACGATGGTCATGACCAACTTCGAAAGCAAATCGCTGAAGAAGAAATTCGACAAGATCGTATTCGGCACGCTGGGCGGCACGGGCACAGGCACAGCGGGCATGAGTGGCGATCTCGCTGCGATGCACGCGAACGTCGGCAAGCCGGCGGACGTGGGCAACGTCAAGGTGCCGAAGGCCAGCGGCGCGGATGCGCGGACCGTTGCGGAAATCGTCACCAAGAGAACCGAGCTCAAGAACAAGACCGTCGTGGTGCGCGGCAAGGTCGTGAAGTACACGGCCAACGTGCTCGGATTGAACTGGGTCCATCTGCGCGACGGATCGGGCTCGGCCAAAGACAAGACGGATGACGTGCTCGTGACGACCAAAGACCAGACCAAGGTCGGGGATGTCGTGATCGCGAAGGGTGTCGTGCACACCGACAAGGATCTGGGGTCGGGCTATTCGTACAAAGTACTGGTCGAAGAAGCTACGCTGCAGAAGTAGGTTTCAGGCCTTGCTGCCGGCGGCAGGCGGGGTAGCGATGATTCCTCATCCCTCCGCCCTCATTAAGTGAAACGTATCCTTTAGGGCCCTCATCCTTCATCCCTCACTTCTCCTCCGGCCGAAACCGCGTCTCCGGTTTCAACCCTGACCGCCGCTGCTTCTCACTGATGCTGCCACACGCTGCAGAAGTAAGGCTTAGTTGCCTTTCCTCTCTTTTAGTCCTTAACTCCGTGTTTCACTTTTTTTCTTTCCTTTCTTCCTTTTTCTCTTCTCATCCCTCTCGGCGCATCTACTTTTTCTCATCCGGCCGATAGCGCGTCTCCGGCTTCAGCCCCGCGCGCTTTAATTTCCCGCTGATCGTGCCATTCTCCAGATAGCGCCCCTCGGCGGCGCGCTTCGCCGCCTCGTCCCATTGCGGCAGCCAGTCGCCGACCGGCGCGCTGCACCACGGCGACTGCGGGCGCAGCTTGGGCAATCCCAGTTCCTCCCACACCTTCCTTGCGCGCTCCATGTATTCCTGCTTGGGCAGCGCGAGCGGCGGCAGAACCTGCTTCGTGGTGGCGTCCATCAGCAGCGTCGAGTCGTCCTCGCTCCCGCCGCCGTGCTCGCGCTCCGGCCCGTGGCCCTGGCTGCGGTAGGGCAGCACCTGCAGGTCCTTCAGCGGATTCATGCGGAAGGCCATCGCCCAGAAAATCGCATCCGAATTGTCGGGATCGATGTCGTCGTCGACCGCGATGCAGATCTTGCCGCAGTCGGCCTTGAAGCTCGCCGCGCCGTGCAGCGCGCGCCAGATCTCGGTGTTCGGCGTGTTTTTCTCGACCGTGATCACGATCACGCGCCGCACCGCGGTCAGCCGCTCGTGCAGCTTCACGTGCTTCACGCCGCGGATGCCGAGCGTGTTGCGCAGGTGCGCGAGGAACATCGGCTCGTAGGACACGCGCTTGATCGCGCTCGATTCGCTCGGCGTCACCTGGCTCAGGTAGGAGGCGACGATCGCGTTCTTGCGATGCGTGATCGCGGTGACCCGCATCGGCATGTTGAACTCCTCGGGCGCGATGTGCCCGTGCGATTCGCCGAACGGTCCCTCGGGCTCGAGATACTCGGTGTCGATCAGGCCCTCGATCACGATCTCGGCCTCGGCCGGCACCAGCAGGTCGACCGTGCGCGCGCGCACGACGTTGATCGGTCCGCCGACCAGGCCGCCGGCCACGCCGACCTCGTCAAGGTCGATCGGCAGCTTCATCGGCGCCACGTACGCGACGCTCGGCGGGCAGCCGAGCGCGATCGCGCACGGCATCGTCTTGTCGCCGCGGGCCTGATGCTTGAGGTAATGACGGTAGCCGCCGGCGCCGCCGATGCGCGTCGCCATGCGCACGACCATGCGGTCCGGCGCCTTGAGCCCGGCGCGATAGGTGCCGTGATTCTGTATGCCGGTCTCGGGGTCTTTGGTGATCACGTTGGTCGCGGTCAGCGTCGGCGCGCTGTCGAAACCCGGCGTCGAAACCGGGATCGGCAGGCTGTCGAGTCCGTTGCCTTCGCCCAGCAGCGCCTTGCCTTCGATCACGACTTCCTGGCACGGCGCATCGGTGACGATCCGCGGCGGCACCGGATTGGCGAGCGCCTGGTCCCAGCGCTTCTGGATCTCCGCGACCGGCACGCCCATGCCGGTGCTGTAGATCGCCTGGTTGCCGGCGAAGGCGCCGACCACCACCGGGAATTTGTACTTGCGGCCGCGGCCGTCGACGACGTGGGTGAACAGGAATGCCTTGCGCTCGTGTTCCTCGATGCCGCCCACGTACTGCCAGCGCACCAGCGGGTGCAGCTCGGCGTCCTTGTCGACCGGACGGTCGATGGTGAGCAGCAACCCCTGTTTTTTCAGCGCCTCCAGATGTTCGTGGAGGTCGGGGTAGCCGCGTTTGGCATCGGTCATGGTGTCAGTCCCTTAAAGTCCGTAACAAAATAAATCAATTAGCCGCCGATGAACGCCGATGGAAAACAAATCAAGACAGGATTTCACATAGGATTGAATAAAAAACATCAAGAAAATCATGTAAATCTTGTTAATCCTGTCTATGGCTTTTCGCTCTTGATCTTATCTGCGTTCATCTGCGTTCATCGGCGGCTTCGCTTGACTTGGTCTTTTTGAAATGCGCTCTTAGTGTCCGGCTGCCGGCGAATAAAAAGCCCGCGTTGCCGCGGGCCTGGTGCGATGTGGCGCGCCTGCAGAATTTTAACCTCTATTGGACCTTGAGCCCGGCAGGCTTGATCGCCGGGCCGCGCGCGCCGGCGCGAATTTATATTGATTTTCACTGCATTTTCCAGCCGATCCATTCGCACACGCCGCGGCCCATGATCCACTCGAGGTCATCGGCGGCGAGCCACGGCATCTCTTCGGTGAACATGGTGACGCCCTGCCGCAGCGGACACGGCAGCCGCGACAGATCGCTGCCCCAGAACATGCGTCTGGGTCCGAATGCGTCGTAGACACGGCGCAGGTACGGGTGCAGCCAGCGGAACGGATAGGCATCCGTCGTGTAGATGCGGAAGGCAGCTCACCTTCACCGCGACGTTGGGACGCCGGGCGAGCACCAGCAGCTTGTCGAATTCGCGGAACGCTTCCTCGTCTTTCCCCTGGTCAGCCCGAGGTGATCGATGGTGAGCCTGAGTCCCGGGTGCCGTTCCGCGATACGGTCGATCGAGGTGCAGGTCGGCATGCAGCGCAAACAGCATGATGGGCACGCCGGCCTGCTCCGCCTGCGGCCACAGCCAGTCGATCCTGCCTTCGGTGAGCAGCGGCCGCAGCAACGGCCGATGAAAAGTGAAACGCAGTCCCAGCATGCCGGGCTGCTGAGCCAGTTCGCGATCAGTCCGCGCGACTCCGGCGCTTCCGGATCGAACCGGCCCATGACGGCGAAGCGGTCGGGGTGCGCCTGCGCCGCGGCGAGCACGATGTCGTTGCGCTCGCCCTCCCAGGACGGCGGCACGAGCACCGCGCGGTCGACACCGGCGCTCTCCATCTCGCGCAGCAGGTCGTCCTTGGTGATCGGTTGCGGCTTGTGCGGCTGATGGCGCGCCGGCCACGGCCGCTCCGGCGTATTGGCAGCCCAGATATGAACCTGCGCGTCGACGATCAGCATGACGGGACGTTCCCTCCAGATGTCTCCAAAACCGGAGACGATTTTTTTCGATCGATTAAAACATCCCGCTCACGACGGCCGGCGTCCGCCGCTACTTCTTCGCCATCGCGCCGGTGCGGGTCGCGGTCCAGCTCTTCGCGGTGTTGCCGGATTTGACGGTTCCTGTCATCGCATTGCCGTTCACGCGGCCGGTGTACTGGTCGGCACCGGCAAAGAAGCTGATCTGGTCTCCGGCCAGTTTTCCATTGGTGATCTGCGTGGCATTGCCGCCGGACTTGAGCGTGCCGCTGATCATCTGGAACTCCTGCTTGAGCGTGAGTTCGACCCTCCCCAACTCGCCAGGTGCCTTCCACCTTCGCCGGCACGATCCACATGATAAGCCGTGCAGTAGGACGTGCAATCCTTGTTTGCCGTGACCGTCCGGTCGGCCTGCCACTCGTCCATCGTGAAGGAATTCGACACGATGCGGGTGCCGGGCTTCATGTCGAGAATCTTCGGGCGCAGCCTGATGTTGATATCGGGCAGCAGGAACAGCGTGATCACCGACGCCTGCGAAAAATCGGTTTCGAAAATGTCGCCCTGGACGAACTTGGCCTTCTCGCCCACGCCTTCCTTGGCGGCGTTGCGCCGGGAAAGCTCGACCATGTCCGGGTTGTACTCGACGCCGAGCGCTTTGGCGCCGCGCTTCGCAGCCGTGATCACCGTGCGCCCGTCGCCCGATCCGAGATCGATCAGGTAATCCTTCGGCGTGACCTTCGCGAGGTCGAGCATCCTGTCCACCAGCGCCTGCGGCGTCGGCACCCAGATGACGTCCTTGCCATGCTGGCCGACCTGCGGGTGGAATTCTTCGGCCGCCGGCTGCGCCTGCGCGAAAACGGCGGCGGTCAATACGGATAGACACAGCGTCAACAGCGACTGGCGCGCAAAATACGATGCGGACATGTTTGCTCTCCGATAGTTAATTAGGGAAACAGCTGCTGACAACTAAGATTCTCCCGGAGGCGTTGTTGGCTTTTTTATCATGATACCGAATTTCCGGCCTGCCGGCGTGACTGGGGATCTTCGACAGCGGTCTCCTCAGTCCGGCGCCAGGCTTTTTGCCAGCAGCGCCAGCGCCGCGGCGGCGAATGCATGCATATTGGCCAGCCGCTCGGCGCTGCCGGTCTCGAGCGTGACGGCGCGTTCGACGCGGCCGCTCACCGCAAGGCAGGCGTGGCCCGCGGCGTCGCCGTAGCGGTTGCCGGTGGGCCCGGCCGCACCGGTCTCGCCCACGCCCCAGTCCGCGCCGTAGCGTTCCCGGATGATGCGCGCCTTGAACAGCGCATACGCCTCGGTCGACGGGCGCATTCCGGACAACATGTCCACGCGCACGTCGCGCAGGCCAAGCAAAGCCTTGCGCGTGTAGATCACCGCGCCGCCCAGGCAAAAGGCCGAAGCGCCCGGCACGGCGAGCAGCGCCGCCGTGATCAGGCCGCCGGCGGAGGATTCCGCCACCGCGATCGTCTCGTTGCGCGCTTTCAGCAGCGCCGCGACTTTTTCGGCATGCGGCAACAGGTCGTGCATCGTCATGGGTTGCGTCATAAAAATGATAAAAGTTTCATGGGGCTATAACAGGGCACGACTACGCGGCCTGGTCTTCGGTCATGAACTGCAGCCGCGCGAGATGCGCATACAGGCCGTTTTCGCGCAGCAGTTCCTGGTGCGTGCCGACCGCATGGATGCGGCCGCGGTCGAGCACGATGATGCGGTCGGCGTGACGCACGGTCGCGAGCCGGTGCGCGATGACCAGCGTGGTGCGGCCGCGCGCCAGCCGCTCCAGCGCCGCGGCGACCTGGCGCTCGCTCTCGGCGTCGAGCGAACTCGTCGCCTCATCGAGCAGCAGGATCGGCCGGTCGGCGAGCAGTGCGCGCGCGATCGAAATCCGCTGGCGCTGGCCGCCGGAGAGCTTGATGCCGCGCTCGCCGAGATCGGTGTCGAAGCCCTGCGGCAGCCGCTCGATGAACTCCAGCGCATGCGCCGCGGCACAGGCTTCGCGCACCGCCTCGATGCTCGCATCCGGACAGCCGAAGCGCACGTTCTCGGCGACGCCGGCGGCGAAGATCACCGGATCCTGCGGCACCAGCGCCACGGCACGGCGCAGTTCCAGCGGGTCGCAATGGCGGATGTCGGCGCCGTCGAGCAGGATGCGCCCCGACTGCGGATCGTAGAAGCGCAGCAACAGCGAGAACAGGGTGGACTTGCCCGCGCCGGACGGGCCGACCAGCGCCACCCGCTCGCCGGGACGCACGTCGAACGACACCGGCCCGAGCGCGGTCGTCTCCGGCCGGCTCGGGATAGGCAAACGCAACGGCGTCGAAACGGATCGCGCCCGACACGCGCGGCGGCAGCCGGATCTCGCGGCGCGGCGGCGGCGAGCGCCGGCCGGGTGTCGAGCAGTTCCATCAGCCGCTCGGTCGCGCCCGCGGCGCGCTGGATTTCACCCCACACCTCGGACACCATGCCGGCGCCGCTCGCGACGATCGCGGCGTAGAACACGAAGGCCGACAGCTGGCCGGCGGTCAGGCGCCCGGCGAACACGTCGTGGCCGCCGATCCACAGGATCACGCCGACCGCGCAGAAGCCGATCAGCATCACCAGCGAGATCAGCCACGCTTTCACGCGGATGCGCAGCACGCCCGCCGCGTACGCGGCCTCGGTCGCGGCGTTGAACTGCTCGCGCGTGCGCGCCTCGTGCCCGTACGCCTGCACCGTGCGGATCTCGTGCAGCGATTCGTCGATATGCGCCGACACGTCCGCCACCCGGTCCTGGTTGACGCGCGACAGCCGCCGCACGTGCCGGCCCATGAGCAGGATCGGCACCACCGTCGCCGGCACGCCGAGCACGATCAGCGCTGCGAGCTTGGCGCTGGTGGCGAACAGCATCGCCAGCGCGCCGACCATCATCAGGCCGTTGCGCAGGAACATCGAGAAGCCGAAACCGATCACCTGCCGCAGCTGCTCGCTGTCGTTGGTGAGCCGCGAGGAGATCTCCCCGGTGCGGGACGCGTCGAAAAACGCCGGCGACAGCGTCAGCACGTGGCCGAACACCGCCTGGCGCAGATCGGCGACGACGCGCTCGCCGACGCTCATCATCAGATAGAAGCGCACCCAGGTCGCGCACGCCAGCACCACCGACACGGCGACCACCGCGGCGAGCCCGGCGTTGAGCAGTTGCGGATCGCGGCTGCCGAAGCCGCCGTCGATCACGTGGCGCAGCCCCTGCCCGAGCGCCAGCACGCAGCTTGCGGCCACCACCAGCGCGACGAGCGCGGCGGCGATGCGCCAGCGATAGGGCGCCAGAAAACGGCCGAGGCGCGCCAGCTGGGCGATGTCGCCCTTGGGCGGGGCGTTGAAGGATGGAGAGACGGACACGCGGCTATCCTAACACCGGCGCCGTGCCCGGAGAAAACGGCCTTGAACAGGCTGCGCACCTCGCCTCGAGGCGCGCTGTGCTACGCTATACCTATCATAATCAATAAGGAGGAGAAATCATGCGGTCCCTGCGTCATGTCGCTCCGTTTTTTCTGCTCTTCATTGCCTGTGCAGCCTCGGCACAGTCCTATCCGTCGCGGCCGCTCCGCCTGATCGTGCCGCAGGCTGCCGGCAGTGCGTCCGACACCATCGCGCGCATCGTCGCCATCGGGCTTGGCCAGCAGCTCGGCCAGCAGGTCGTAGTCGACAACCGTCCCGGTGGTGCGCTGACCATCGGCATGGACATGATCGCCAAGGCCACACCCGACGGTTATACGCTCGGCTACGCCCCCGTCGGCGCGCTGGCGATCAGCCCCAACATGGTAAGCAAACTGCCCTACGACGTGCTGAAGGATTTCCAGCCGATCGTGCAGACGGCGTCCAACCAGATGCTGCTCGCAGCGTCGCTGACCGCACCCTTCCATACGGTGCGCGAGCTGATCGACTATGCGAAAAAAAATCCGGGCAAGCTGTTCAACGCCTCCTCCGGCAACGGCACGCCGGGCCACGTCGGCTTCGAGCTCTTCAAGTTCATGACCGGCACGAAAATCACGCATGTCCCGTACAAGGGCGGCGCGGCGGGCATTGCCGATCTCATTTCGGGACAGGTGCAATTGATGATGGAAGGCCTGAACTCGATCGCGCCGCACGCCAAGGCGGGCCGGGTGCGGGCGATCGCCGTGACCGGTGCGAAGCGCTCTGCAGCGCTCCCCGACGTGCCGACGATTGCGGAAGCCGGCGTGCCGGGTTACGAGGCGAGCACCTGGAACGGTATTGTCGCGCCGGTTGGCGTGCCGAAATCCATCATCGCGAAACTCAATGCGGAACTCAACAAGGCGCTCGCGTCGCCGACGCTCAGGCAGAGATTCGCCGCGGTCGGGGCCGATCCGGTTGGCGGCACGCCCGCGCAATTCGGCGAGCTGATCCGCAAGGAGTATGTGAAATGGGGCGAAGTCATCCGGCGCGCCGGGGCGAAAATCGAATGATCTGAAATGTAAAAAAGTGTTACAGCATTCACATGTTGTTGCACTTCTTAACAGACATAGCCGCGGCTTCCGCGTTCTAATATCCAGGCAAACACAAAAAAGGAGATTGCCATGAACGCGAAGAAAACCATTTGCATGTTGTCGGCCGGTGCGATGCTCGTTGCGGCAGCCCCGGTTTTTGCGGACCCGCCGTACTGGGCACGCGCGCACGGTTATCGCGATCGCGACCACGGCGACCGGGTCTTCGTCGAGCGCCACTACCGCCCGGAAGTGCGCGCGTATGTGGTCGAGCGGCCGGTCTACGTCGAACGTCGCGTGTACGTGGAACGTCCGGTTTACTATTCCGCGCCGCCCGCCTATTACGCGCCGGCACCGGTGTATGCGGCGCCTCCCG
This sequence comes from uncultured beta proteobacterium, assembly GCA_963734595.1. Taxonomy (GTDB): domain Bacteria; phylum Pseudomonadota; class Gammaproteobacteria; order Burkholderiales; family SG8-41; genus CAKKQX01. The sequence continues at coordinate 113,300 of CAVTHV010000018.1, read as the reverse complement.
CCTATGGTTATGGCGCGCCGCGCGGGAATGTGCTGAGCACGCTCGGCGGCGCAATCGTCGGTGCCGCGGTCGGCAACCAGATCGGCGGCGGTAGCGGCAGGACTGCGGCGACCGCGGTCGGCGCGGCGGTTGGCGGCATAATCGGCAGCGGCTACTAAGCGCCTGTCGACAGAGCATGGCGAAAGGGCGGCCGAGGCCGCCCTTTCTTTTTCAATCCACCCTGGCGCCGGAGATCTTCACGATCTTCGCGTACTTCTCCATGTCCTTGCGGACGAAGGCGGCGAAGTCCTCGGCGCTGCTGCCCACGGGATCGGCTCCCAGCGTTAGAAATTGCGCCTGGATCTCCGGGGTGTGCACGACTTTCACCACCGCTTCGTTCAGGCGGGCGATGATGCGCTTCGGCGTCTTTGCCGGCGCAAACATCCCGAACCAGTTGACCGCTTCGAACCCGGGCAGGCCCGCCTCGCTGATCGTCGGGACGTCGGGCAGCTGCGGCGAGCGTTGCGCGCTGGCGATGCCGAGCACCCGCAACCGGCCTGCCTTGATGTGCCCGACGATGGGCGCGATCGAGTTGAACATCATGTTCATGTGTCCGGCCACCACGTCGGTCACCGCCTGCGGCGCGCCCTTGTACGGCACGTGAACGATGTCGATGCCCGCCATGTGCTTGAACAACTCCATCGCCAGGTGGTTGGCGGTGCCGTTGCCGGCCGACGCATAATTCAGCTTGCCCGGTTGCGCCTTGGCGAGCGCGATCAATTCCTTCACCGTCCTGGCCGGCACCGAGGGATGGGTGATCAGCACGAAAGGCCCGATCGAGATCAGGCTGATCGGCACGAAATCCCGGAGCGTGTCGTAGGGAACATGCTTCCGCAGGTGCGGCAGTATCGTCAGCGCACCCGGGCTGCTGATGAACAGCGTGTAGCCGTCGGGGGTCGCTTTCGAAGCGATCTCCGCGCCGATCATCCCGCCTGCCCCGGGACGGTTGTCGACGACAAGCTGCTGGCCGAGCAGACGGGAAACACCGGGCGTCACCAGGCGCGCCGTCACGTCCGGCGTCGCGCCGGCGGGCACCGAAAGGATCACCCGGATCGGCTTCTCGGGATAGGCTTGCCCGGCGGCATGAGCCGGAAATGACATTATTGCGAGTAGCGGAATGACCTTGAAAAGTTTCATGTCCTCCTCCAATCTGTTTTTGTAATCGAAGCGTTTCCGGAATGGTAACCCAAAAGCGGTGCTGCGGTGAGCGCGATGGTTTACCCGCCACCCACTTTCCACTGCCGACTACCCACTACCTACTACCCGTCACCCATTTCCAGTTAACATACCGCTTTTCGCAAAGGGGGATCCGCAACATGACAACGGCAACCGAACTTGCAGGCAAAGTGGCGCTGATCACCGGCGCATCGCGCAACATCGGGCGCGCCATCGCGCTTTCGCTCGCCGATGCCGGCGCCGCGGTCGCGATCAACACGCGCGCATCGCGGGAGGACGCGGAGAAAGTCGCGCAGGAGGTCCGCGGCGCGGGCGGGCAGGCGGAAGTTTTCGTGGCCGACATCGCCGATGCCGGCGCGGTGAAAGCGATGGCCGAGGGCGTGATCCGGCGTTTCGGCCGCATCGATATCCTCGTGCTCAATGCCTCGGTGCGCACCGAGAAGCCGTTCCTCGAACTCAGCTACGACGAGTGGCGCGTTCCGCTCGCGATCACGCTCGACGGCGCGTTTTACTGCGCCCAGGCCTGCCTGCCCGCCATGATCAAGGCCGGCGGCGGCAGCATCGTCACGCTCGGCGGCATGATGGCGCTGTCCGGCGCGAAGCGGCGGGTGCATGGCGCGGTCGCGAAGCACGGGCTGGTCGGCATGACGCGGGCCCTCGCGCGCGAATTCGCGGAACACGGCATACGCACGAACTGCATCGCGCCCGGGCAGATGAACACCGCGCGCGCGGCCGGCCGTTCGGAACGACCGCCCGCGGATCTGATTCCGCTGGGGCGCCGGGGCGAGTCAGAGGAAATCGCCACCACGGTGCGCTTCCTGTGCGGGCCGGGCGCGAGTTTCATCAACGGCCAGACCATCCACGTCAACGGCGGGCAGATGATGTTTTGACGACGAGTTCGTTCACGACAGTCGCGCATCTTCCAGTTCAGGGAAGAAACCACGCGCACTTCTTTTTCAGGCCGCAGGCGGAGAAGATGTAATCCGTTGTTTTTACAAGCATGTTTTTCATTCCCGCGAAGGCGACGACTGAAAGCAGAACCTCGCCTTCGCGACCCGAATCAGCTCCTCCGGCGCGCGCAGCGGCTTGCCACCGACACCCCAATCGCTGAGCGGCACCTCGTTGACGATGACCCAGACGGGCTGCTTCAACGGTCCCAGCGAATCTTCGATCGCCCTGGTAACGTTTTCGATCAGCGCCTTCTTCTGTTCGTGGCTGCGGCCTGTGCCGATGTAAAGCTGGGCGAGTGGCATCGATATCTCCGTCGGTTGTGGCGCTATCCGTTTTTCCGCGCGCGCTTCAGGTGCCGGTCGAAAAATTCCATGAACAGGTCGAACGCCTGCTGCTGGACCGGATCGGGCCGGTACGATCCGTCGGCCTGGCGATAGATGAAAGGATAGCCATGCTCGGGGTGATCGAAACTCACCCACGTCGAATCCCTGCCGGCTTCCCGCATCCATTCGTGCGCGAGTTTGAAAATCCCCTGCAGGTGGTCCTTCTCGCGGCCGATATGCAGGATCGGCGTTTCAATGCGCCGGATGCGTTCCATCGCCCTGGTCTTGTCGGCGTTTTTCCTCGCGATCTCGATGTCCTGGTACTGGAGCTCGCCCGCCTTGCGCGGCGCGGCCGGGCCGGTGTCCACGCTCAGGAACTCGTGCGAGGCGCCCTCGATCGACACGCCGGCTGCGAACGTCGTCGCGGCAGCGCCCTTCAGAATCATTTCGCCGCCGTGGCTCACGCCGACGGCGCCGATGGCCTCCTTGTCCACATACGGCAGCGTGCGCAGATAGTCGAGGGTCGCGAGGAAATCATCGGAATCGATCGTCGCCGCCGATTTCAGCGTCAGATTTTCTCCGCCGCTGATGCTGTCGGGGATGTTCTGCGCGCGCTGCAGTTGCGCGTACGCGTGGGGAATCTCGTTGCGGTAGTTCACATAGACGACGACGTAGCCGCGCCGGATCATCTCATCCTGCATTGCAGCGAGGCGCTCCACCTGCGCTTCGACATGCGGCATCCCGGCCCGCCCGTCGCCCCTGCCCATGGTGATGACCGGGAACGGGCCGTCACCCTCCGGCTTGCGGACCGCGACCGGCACGTAAATCTCGTCCCGCGTCAGCACGAAGGTGAGATCCACCGGAATATCGGAGCCGCGGACCGGTTTCGTGATCACATAGCCATGTGGCGGAAGTTCGCGGGCGACGGCGCCCGCGGGCTTGTCATATTTTTTCACGGTGCGCTGCTCCCGCTGGGGACGACCGGATGGGTACGGCGATCAGCCCGCCGTTGCCAATCACTCCGGCTTGATGCCGGCCTCCTTGGCAACCCTGGCCCACTTGGTGACTTCGCTTTGTATCAGTTTGCCGAACGCTTCAGGAGAACTGCTCGCCGCCGGCTCCGCGCCATTGTTGATGAAGCGCTGCCGGACCGCCGGATCCTGCAGCGCCTGCACCACGGCGCCGTGCAGTTTGGCGACGACGTCCCGCGGCGTGCCGGCCGGCGCCAGCAGGCCGAACCATTGCACTGCCTCATAGCCCGGGTATCCCGCTTCGGCAATGGTCGGGATGTCGGGCGCCGCGCTCGAGCGTTCGGCGCTCGTGACGCCATAGGCCCGCACCTTGCCGCTCTTGATATGCGGCAGCAGCGTCAGGATGTTGGCGGCCATCATCGGCACATGGCCGCCGATGACATCGCTGATGGCGGGCGCCACGCCCTTGTAGGGGACATGAATCATTTTCAGCTTGGCCATGTTGAGAAAGAGTTCCATCGCAAAATGCTGGATGGAGCCGATTCCGCCCGAGGCGAATTGCACCTGTCCGGGCCGGGCCCTGATGTATGCAACGAGTTCCGCGGTCGTCTTTGCCGGAATCGAGGGATGGGAAACCAGCACGTTGGGCAGCATGATCGTGCGGGAGATCGGCGCAAAGTCGCGCACGATGTCGAAGGGAACCTTCCGCATGACCGCGGGATTGCTGGTTTGCGAAGCGATGCACGCGACCAGCGTATAGCCGTCTGGCGTTGCGTGCGCCGCCATCTCCGCGCCGAGATTGCCGCTCGCGCCGGGGCGGTTGTCGATCACGATATGCTGGTTCAGGATCTCGCTCATTTTTGGCACAATCACGCGCGTCGAAGTGTCGGTGCCGCCGCCCGGCGGTGACGGCACGATCAGCCGGATCGGCCGCTCCGGATAGGCTCCCGCGCAAACCCCGGGAATCGCCGCGCCCCACGCGAACAGGCCGAGGACGAGCATCATCCACCGTTGCGATCCTGAGCTAACGTCTGCCTAAAGTCTTTAATGCCATGGTCTCCTCCTAAGGTCAGAACACCAGACCGGTTTGCCCGTGATTTCGGAACGCCTGCTTCAACAAGGGAACACGGCGACCCATGCCGGACGCTCGCTGGCCCGGCGAGCCTTGCGACTGCGGCAGCAACACTCATGCCGCCGTGACGATTCCCAACGCCTTCTGCAAATCATCGCGCACCTGTTCCCGGGTTCGCGTCGCCCAGCGTTTGCGCTCGGCGACGGGGACATTCTGGATCTCCGGCCGGACCTTGAGCGCGACGAATGCGGGACCGGGCTGCGCCAACACCCGTTCGATGTTTGCGGCAAAGTCTTCGAGCCGGTCGAATGCGCAGGCGTTGGCGTAGCCGACGTCGCGGGCGAGCGCGTCGTAGCGCGTGGCCCTGGCGTTCGGCACCGGCTGGCCGCCGGTGGTCGCGTAACATTCATTGTCGAGCAGGAAATGATAGAAGTTCTTCGGCTGCTGCTCGGCCACCACGGCGAGAATCCCGAGGTACATCACGAGAGAGCCCTCGGAATCGAATACCACGACCTTGCGCTCCGGCTGCGCGAGCGCAAGGCCGAGAGCGAACGACGCGCCGCCGCCCATCGCCGGATACGGGATCAACGGCACGTCCAGTCCGGGCTGCGTGCTGATGGCGCTCCAGTGACGCCCGGCCTGCCCCGGCACGACGATGGCATTGCCGCGATGCTGCTGGAAGACTTTGAGCATTTCCGCCACTTCGATCATTGCCGCCCCTAACGATTGAACCCGTGGTATTCGTCGGCGATCAGCACCGCCACCGGCCGGCCGGTCTTGCGCGCTTCGTCGGAAGCAACTGAAATTCTTGCGGCGTCGGCATCGCTCTCGACCAGATAATAATGGATGCCGAACGCATTCAGAAAGCGCTCGGTGTAAATTGCCGCGGTATCCGGGGTGACGCCGTGCCGGGTCCAGCCGCGGTAGCCGATCATGAGCAGCACCGGAATGCCGAGATCGATGGCCCAACCCCGCAGCGAATTGCCGGAATCCATCATGCCGGTATTCTGGATGAGAATGAGCGGAACCTTGCCGCCGAACGACAATCCGGCGGCGGCGGAAAACGCGAGCGCCTCATTGGTGACCGGGACGAGATGGAGCGACGGTTCCGCCTTCATCAGCAGGTAGAGCCAGTTGGTCTCGCTGTCGGGCAGCCACACGACGTGGGTGACCCCGTTCTTCCGGATTTCGGCGAGTATGGTCTCGGGACTTAGGCTTGCGCTGGCCGGCTCGGTCATGATGCGCGCCGCTCACCAGCCCCGCGGTTCGGCGCGCAGGAATGCCATGGCGGAAAGCGCCTCGGTGAGCCTGCCGCGCTCGCTTTCTCCGGCCGGCTTCACCGGCGGGCGGGGCTGGCCGCATTCGCGCCCCATGAAGGCGAGCGCGGCCTTCATGCCGGCGAGCCCGTCCTTCAGCCCCGAGATGCCGGTTTCTTTGATGGCGTGATGCAGCGCGGCGATGTCTTCCTGCATCCGCCGCGCCTCGACGAATTTTTCCTGACGGCAGAGATCGTACAGTCCGCGCGCAAGCTTTGGCGCGATGGCGGAAAGCGGCGAAAACGCACCGATGCCGCCGAGCGCGCCAGCCGTGACCATGAAATCGGCGCCCGCCACCAGCTGAAAACCGGGACGCAGCCGCTTTCCGTTCGAGATGACTTCCTCCATGAACACGAATTCGAGGCACGCGTCGATGACGCCTGCGAGATTGGGCACGCGCTCGATGACCTGCAGGGTGATTTCGGTCGTGAGCGTCGTGCCGACCGATTCGATCGGCGGATTGACGATATAGAACGGCAGCTTCACGGCGGTCCCGATCCGCACCAGGTGCTCGACGACCATCGACGCCTTGGGATGCCAGAAGTACGGCGGATGTGACACGATTGCCGCAACACCCGCCTGCTCCGCATGCTTCGCGCGCGCCACCGCGATGCTCGTGCCGGCGTCGCTCGCGTGGGCCATGACCGGCACGCGGCCGTTGACCTGTTTCATCGCGAACTCGAGCAACTGCCGCTGCTCGCCATCGGTCAGGCTCAGGTCTTCGCCTTCAGGCATCGGCAGCGCCAGCGCGTCCGCGCCGTTTTTCAGATGAAATTCGATGATCCTGGCGTAGGTGTCGAAATCGATGCTTTGATCGGGCTTGAACGGTGTGACCGGCGTGTGCACCAGTCCGGGATTGAAGGTCGCCATGTCTCTCTCTGCTCGTCGCGTAGGTTTACCAGCCGTGGGGCTCGGTCTGAAGGATGTTGAGCTTTTCCAGCTGGGCGCGCAGGAATTCGATGCGCTCTTTCGTAGCTGTCGGCAGCGGCGAGCGCGTGGGGCCGACCGGACGGCCCATCATGATCATCGCGCCCTTCAGCGACGATGGATACTGCTCTTTGAACAGGCTCCACAGGTGTGAAATCTTGAACTGGCATTCGCGTGCCATCGCCCAATCATGCGCCTCGAGCGCCGCAAAAAACTTGTTGCAGAGTTTGGGCGCAATGGCGCCCGATGACGAAAACGAGCCGCAGGCGCCCAGCGGATACGAGGCGAGCAGATGCTCGACGCCCATGATGATCGCGAAGCCCGGGCGCATGTTGAGCGCCACGCGCGAAATCTCGAGAAACTTCGCGCTGTGAAAGCTCGCGTCTTTCATGCCGATGTAATTGGGCAGCCGGTCGATCAGGCGCCGGGTGAGGTCGCTGGTGAATTCGACGCCCTCGCCGTTGCGCCACGGCGAGTTGTAAGTGAGGACCGGCAGTTCGGTATGCGTGGCGATGCGCACGATCGAATCGAAGATCTCTTCCTGCGCGGGCCGGCGGCAGTACGGCGAAATCGTGAGCAGCATGTCCGCCCCGATTTTCTGCGCATGCCGCGCGATGTCCAGCGAATCTTCCTCCGACAGCGTGCCGGCGAAAATCGAAACCGGAACGCGGCCGGCGACCGTCTTGACGGCGATTTCCGCGCCGAGCTTTCTTTCCGCAATCGTGAGGTTGAGCGATTCGGCCTTGTGATGCGGCCAGGCGATCGCCGGCGCGCCGTGGCGGACGTGGAAATCGACCATCTTGGCGAACCCGTCGCCGTCGAAGCTGAAGTCGTCCTTGAGCGGTGTGACCGGCGCCTGCATTACGCCCTTAAGAGTGATCGGCATCTTCCTGTTCCTTTGTCAGTCGGATCGCCCGCGAGCCCGCCTGCTGCAGTGGTTTTGTTCTTGCTCGAGCGGCCGGACTGTCGGTTGTGGGCAACTGGTCAATGCATTTTATCGGCCATGCTGGCTGCCGGATAGGCCGCGGCGCCTGAAATCACTCTTAATGCCGGGGCTGATAATCAGGCATGCGGCTTATTAACAGAAAAAACGGGAAATTACAGTTCTCCGCTGCGCGAAAAACCGCGGCGCACCCGAGGGGTGCGCCGGACCGGGCCGGAGCCGGGAACCGGCCGGCCGCGGTTCATACCGCCGGATCAGACTGCCTTCAGATTTCCGGCGGATGTCTTGCCGTCCTTGCCCTTGACCAGTTCGTACTGGACCTTCTGACCTTCGTTCAGGGTGGACATGCCCGCGCCCTCCACCGCCGACACATGCACGAATACGTCTTTCGAGCCGTCATCCGGCTGGATAAAACCAAAACCCTTGGATCCGTTGAACCACTTCACTGTTCCAGTAGCCACAAAAATCTCCTGATAAGAAAATAGGGACGAATATCAGCCCGAGCCATCGTTCGGTCCAAGTCGATACAAATACAGTTTACTCCATCGAGTCCAAACAAACAGGGGCAGAGCCGTTTATCACGATCGGGCGGCCGCGCTTTGCTGCCCGATGCCCTTACTGCGCCTTGATGCCGGCTTCCTTGACCACCTTTGCCCACTTCATAGTTTCCGAGTGGATGAACTTGCCGAACTCCGCGGAACTCATGTTCAACACCTCGGCGCCCTGGCTTTCGAACTTTTTCTGGATCGCGGGGGAAGCAAGGATAGTGGCGGTCTCCGCATGCACCCGCTTGACGACGGCGGCAGGCGTGCCGGCCGGCGCGAGAATGCCCCACCAGTTGTTGGCTTCGTAGCCGGGCACGCCGGCTTCGGCGATGGTGGGCACGTCCGGCAGGCTCGCGTTGCGTTTGGCGCCGCCGACGCCCAGCACCTTGAGTCTGCCGCTATGGATATACGGCATTTCCTGAATCAGCGAGCCGATCGTGATCTGCGTGTTGCCCGCGATGACGTCGGCCATCGCCGGCCCGCCGCCCTTGAACGGCACGTGCACGATATTGATGCCGGCCATCAGTCTGAACATTTCCGCGCCCAGATGCTGGAAGCTGCCGATCCCCGCGGTTGCATAATTCAGCGCCCCGGGTTTTGCCTTCGCCAGCGCGATGAGTTCCTTCACCGAATTGACGGGCAGTTTCGGATTCACCGTGAGCGCGTTGGGTCCGGTGCCGAGGATCGCGACCGGCACGAACGATTTGACCGGGTCGAATTTCAGCATCGACTTGTAGATCGATGGATTGTACGCATACGCCACCGAGACGATCAGCAGCGTGTAGCCGTCCGGCTGCGCCTTGGACGCGATCTCGGAGCCGATCAGGCCGCCCGCGCCCCCGCGGTTGTCGATCACCACCTGCTGGCCCAGCTTGCCGCTCAGCTCGGCTGCCGATGATGCGCCCGACGATGTCGTTGCTGCCGCCCGGCGGAAACGGAACGATGAGCCGGATCGGCCTGACCGGATAGGACTGCGCCGCAGCCTGGGCAACGGCCATGGCCGAGAACAGCAATACGCACGCAACGGAAAAAACTTTACTACGACCGCGAATCAGGCATGCCGGCATGTTGTGCTCCTCTCAGGTATCAGACGACTCCAGGACTTCAGGATACTCCCCAAAACGGCGCGGGCTGGCAAGCTCCGCGAAAACTGGCACGAAGGACTTGATGGAAATCAAAGACAGGAACGATTTAAACTCGAAGATTCCAGGCGCTTTTCAGGCAAACGACTGCGGCGCTTATTTTCCCTCCGTGCCCGCACGGCTGGCGGAGCCGGAACGGGTAGCTGCCCCACCCGACGCCAGCAGCAGCCCGTTGACCCAGAACACGGCAAGCAGGCCGAACACCGAGCCGATCGCGCCGAACAGCACCGGCCCGACCACGCGCGTCAGATGATTGATGGTGAGGCGCAGACCCAGTGTCTCGCCCGAGCGCCCTGCCGCGGAAAGGCTGTAGGTCAGCATCATCGTGATCGGTTGGCCGCAGCCCATGCCGAGCCCGAACATGAACGAGATCAGCGCCAGCACTGCGGCGGTTTTGAAAAAAGGCACCAACAGGAAACTGGCCGCGCCGATATAGAGCGAATAGGCAAGGACCGTCTCCTCGGAGCGCCAGGCAAGCAGGCGCGGCATCACCAGCCGCACGACAAACGCCGCCGCAGAGAACATCGAGAGCACGACGCCGATGGCCGAAGCCGACAGATTCACTGCGTGTCCGTAGATCGGCATGTAGAAATTGAAGAGGTCGATGCCGGCCTGCACCACGCTGCATATGGCCAGCACGCGCCAGATGCCGGGAACCACGAGCGCCTCGCGCAAGCCGCCGGAGCTTTTTTCCTGGCGAGTGCCGCCAGGCAACACGCCGCCGCGGATGACCAGCATCGCGACCGGAACCAGCGACAGCAACGCGATATAGACGCAGGTCAGCGCAAAGCCGGCGTGATCGATCGCAAAGCCGCACAGCAGCGGGCCGAGAAAACTGGTGACCGATATCACCAGCGTGTAATTGCTGAAGTTCTTCGTGCGGGTACTCGGACTGCTCAGGAGCCCCACGAGGTTCTGTATCGAAACGTTGTAGAACGCAAACGACAGGCCGTTCATCGCGGCGGCCACATAGAGCGCGGGCAACCCCGGCACGAAATACGGCACCAGCATGCCGCACCCGCCGCCGGCCGCCCCGAACGCCAGCAGCCAGCGCGAGCCGAAGCGGTCGGAGAGCCTGCCGATCTGCCACGACAGCAGCATCGGAAACACCGAAAAGGTCGCCGCAAGCACGCCGACGGCGAAGGGCTGCGCGCCGAGTTTGAGCGCATAGAGCGCGAGCAGCACGCGACCGGCGCGCACGCCGGTCATATTGAAAAACGTCAGTGCGAAAGAAAAATAGACCGGCACAGCCTACAAACCGGAAGATAAGGTGGACATCATCGCAGCCGATTTTACAGCGCGTTACCGACGCTTCACGTCACCCGCGACAAAAATTCTGTCCACATCGTGGTCCGGGCGATGATCGCGCACCGTTACATCACGCCCGGACCCCGCCGCCCCTATTCCGCCTCGAGATGCGCCTCCTGCACCACCTTCGTCCATTTCGCGATTTCCGCCTTCACGTGGGCGGCGAACTCTTCGGGCGTGGCCGGCGTGATGTCGATGCCCTGGTCTTCAAGACGTTTTCTGAGCGCGCCCGCGTTGAGCAGTTTGTTGAGGTCGGTGTTGATCCTGGTGATGATCTGCCGCGGCACCCGGGCCTGCGTGCACAGACCGTACCAGCCCGTGACGTCATATCCCGCCACACCCTGTTCCTGGAACGTCGGCACGTCCGGCAACTGCACGTTGCGCTTCGCCGAGGTGACGCCCAGCGCCCGCACCCTGCCGGACTTGATTGCCGCGAGCGGGCCGCCCGCCAGGTTGCCGACCGAGGATTCCATCTGCCCGCTCATCACGTCGGAGAGCGCCGCGGCAGCGCCCTTGTACGGCACGTGCACGATGTCGATGCCGGTAATGCTCTTGAGCAGTTCGATCGACATGTGGGGTGAAGCGCCGACACCCGAGGACCCGAAATTGAGCTTGCCGGGATGCGCCCTGGCGTACGCGATGTACTGGCCCAGCGTCCGCATCGGCATCGAGGGATGCACCATGAAGACGTTGGGCACGCCGCCGATTTTCGCCGGGAATGCGAAGTCGGCGACCGGATCGTAAGTGAGCCGCTTGCTGAAGCGCGCCGGCGTCACGCCATGCGAACCGATATTGCACAGCACCAGCGTATAGCCGTCGGGCGCGGCCTTCGCCGTGTACTCGGTGGCGATGTTGCCCGCCGCGCCGGGCCGGTTTTCGACGATCACCGAACTGCCCCATAACTCGCTCAGCGCCCCCGCAACCATGCGCGCGGTGGTGTCCACGCCGCCGCCCGGCGAGTAGCCCACTTTGATGCGCACCGGCTTGCTCGGATAATTCTGGGCATGCGCGATCCCGGCAGAGAGCAGGGAAATGACGACGGCAAAAGCGTGCAGGCAGGCTTTCATGATCGATCCTCCCATGGACTGGCGGCTAGCTGTTATCGAGGCGCAGCTTTACGTCAAAGTCTACCCTGAGCCCGGGGGCCCCGCCAGTGGCCCGGAGCAACGCGAGTGTCAGCCGCCGGCGCCCAGGAATTCGAGCACGGTCCGGTTGAACTCTTCAGGCCGGGTTTTCGAGATCGAGTGCCCGCCGCCCCTGAACACCACGAGCTTCGCATTCGGGATCGCGCGCCCCAGCGCCTCGGCGTAATAGCACGGCGTGATGTAATCGTTGTCGGAAGCCAGGATCAGCGTCGGCGCCTGGATGCGCGCGAGCCCGGCGCGCCGGTCGAATGCGAGCAGCCCATTGATCCGTCCCACCGACACTTCCACCGGCGGCGCGCTGCCGGCGGCCTTCTTGCGCTCCGCATCGATCTCGGCGTCGTGCGCGTTGACGTAATCGGGCGGATAAAGCCACAGCGGATGGAACATCGCGTGCAGCTCCGGGCCGCAAGTCTCGTACATCTTGCGCCGCGCCTCGAACAGGCGGCGGAACCACGGGTCGCAGTGCGTCCACGTGCTGCACATGACGAGGCGCGCGATGCGCTGCGGCTGCTCGATGGCAAGCGTCTGGCCGATCGCGCCGCCGGTCGACAACCCGACGATGTGCGCCCGCTTGATATCCAGCGCATCCATGAGCCCCGCGAGCTCGGCGGCCATCTGGTCGACCGAGAATTCGCGCTGCAGGCGGTCGCTCTGCCCCGTGCCGCGCTGGTCGTAGGTGATCACCCGGAAACGCGCGGCGAACGCCGCGACCTGCGGCTGCCAGTAACGCCCCACCCCGTTCAGCCCGCTCACCAATATCAGCGGGTGTCCCTGTCCCGTCTCTTCGTAGTAGATCTCGCCGCCCGCGACTGCAACCTTAGGCATTTGTCTGCTCCCTTCCGTTACACGGTGTGACGCCGATTGTAGGACATCGGCATCGGCGGGGAAACGCCCTCATTTCCCGGAAAACCGGAAGTCCGTCCTGCATGACCATAACGCGGCGGCTATAATCGGCCGGATCGCCATGGCCATTATTCTCGTCCTGATCCTGTCCACCGCGACCTTCGTCAGCATGAAAGGCAGTCGCGTGCTGATGACGCTGTTCGCGGTCGATCTCGGCGCCGGGCCGCTCGAGACCGGGCTGCTGTTCGCGCTCTACGGCCTGGTGCCGTTTGTGCTCGTGGTCTACGCCGGACGCATCGCCGACCGGTTCGACAACCGGGTGCTCATGTACTGGGGGCTGGGCGGTTTCACGGCGAGCCTGACCATCCCGTACCTGTTTCCCGCGCTGCCCACGCTGTTTATCTTCGCGCCGCTCAGCGGGTTCACCACCATGCTGTTCGTCGTCGCCACCCAGAACCTGGTTGGCATACTTTCCACTGCCAAGACCCGCACCCGCAATTTCAGCTACTACAGCCTGGGGGAATCGTCGGCCAGTATCGCCGGCCCGGTATTCGTCGGTCTCTCAATCGATCACTTCCATCATCCGCTGACATTTCTGTTTCTCGCGCTGCTCACCGCCGGATGCGGCCTGCTGCTCATCGCCCGCCGCAGTGCGCTCCCGCACACGACCAGCGCGGAAGAAAAACCGGCCGCGCGCTCGATGAAAGATCTGCTTGCGCTGCCCGCCATGCGCAACGCGCTGCTCACCAATGGCGCAGTCATGGCCGGCCTCGACCTGTTCAATCTCTACATGCCGGTTTACGCGCGCGGCATCGGGCTCTCAGCCACCGCCATCGGCGTCATCATCGGTTCGTTCGGCGCCGCAGCCTTCGTCGTCCGCCTGGCGATCCCGCCGGTCACCGCGCGCTGGGGCGAGCGCGCGATGATTTCCGCGGCCCTGGCGCTGTCGGTGTTTGCATTCATCTCGTTCCCGCTGACGACGAGCCCGCTGCTGCTCGGCGTGGCCGCGTTCGTGCTCGGCCTGGGGCTGGGCTGCGGGCAGCCGCTGTCGATGATTCTCGCGTTCAACGCCTCGCCGCCGGGCCGCAATGCCGAGGGGATCGCCATGCGGCTCGCGGTGAGCTACGGCGCCCACGTCGTGATTCCGCCGGTGTTCGGCGCAATCGGCGCGGGACTGGGGCTCGCGCCCATTTTCTGGGTCTGTGCGGTGCTGCTCGGCGGCGGCTCGTTCCTCAACCGCCGGAAATCAGGTTGAGCGGTCGCCGCAATAACGCGCAGCCACAGAATCAGTCCGGCCGGTTACACCACCCGCACCACGACCTTGCCGGCCTGCGCGTTCGACTCGATGCAGGCTTTTGCAGCCGGCAACTCATCAAAAGAAAATACCTTATAAATCAACGGCGTGATCCGGCCATCGGCAACCGCAGGCAGCACGTCGCGCACAAAACCGCGCACCGTCTCCGCGCGCTGCGCGGGTGCCAGTTTCGCATTCGAGACCCCGAACAGCGTATAGCGGTTGGCGTGCAGCGCGCCGAGATCGATCTCGCTTTTCAGCACGCCGTCGACGTAGCCCACTGTCGCAAGCCGTCCCTCGTAGGCGAGCGCGCGCACGCATTCGGGGAACACCGAGCCGCCAACGCAGTTGACGATGAGATCGGCGCCCTTGCCGCCGGTCGCCGCTTTTACCTTGTCCGCGAAGTCCGGCGCGCGCGTTTCGATGCCGACGTCGAGGCCGGCCGCCTTGAGCGTCGCGAGTTTCTGCGCCGAGCCCGAGGTGCCGATCGTGGATGCGCCGATCGCTTTTGCAATCTGGATGCTTGCCGCACCCACGCCCGACGACGCTCCGGTGACGAGCAGCCACTCGCCGTGCTTGAGCCGGCCGTATTGAAAAAGCATTTCGTAAGCGGTGAGAAAAGCGACCGGGATCGCGGCGGCCTGCTCCCAGTTCAGGCGCTGCGGCACCGGCATCGCCTGGCGCGCATCCATCACGGTGTACTCGGCAAACCCGCCGCGCGCGCGGCCCATCACGCGGTCGCCGGGCCTGAACGAAGTCACGCCCTCGCCCACCGCATGCACCTCACCCGCGGCGTCGGTGCCGCCGATCTTTTCCGCGCCGCCGTGCACCACGCCGCCCACGATCAGCTCGCCGCGGTTCATCGATGTTGCGTGCACCCGCACGACGATCTCGCCCGCCTTCGGTTGCGGCAGCGGAACATCGCGGAATTCGAGGATCGCTTTACCCTCCTCGGTCTTGATCCAGCATGACTTCATCGTCGCTCCATGGTCGTCAAGAAAAATCCCGCCATCATTTCCCGGCGCGGGCAGGCGGCTATCGTAACATCACCGCCTGGTCCGGCGAAAACCGCGTCGCCACGCCTTTGACATGCCGCTGCGGTGAGGTCATCATCGCCGAAAATCGGAGCAGGAGCGGAACCATGCCACTTGCAAACGTGCGCGGTGTGAATATCAACTACGAAGTGCTTGGCGGCACCGGCCCGTGGGTGGCGCTGTCGCCGGGCGGCCGGCGCGGCCTCGATGCGGTGAAGTCCCTCGCCGGAAGAATTGCCGCTGCCGGTTACCGGGTGCTGATCCACGACCGGCGCAACTGTGGCGCCTCCGACGTCGTGATCGAGGGCGAACAGTCGGAGTATGAAATCTGGGCGGATGATCTTCATGAACTCCTGACTCAGCTCAAGGCGCTGCCTGCCTATGTCGGCGGCGGCTCCTCGGGCTGCCGGCTTTCGCTGCTGTTCGCGCTGCGGTATCCGGAGTCCGTCCTCGGGCTGCTGCTGTGGCGCGTCACCGGCGGCCGCTTCGCGGCGCAGCGCCTGGCGGAGAACTACTACGGCCAGTTCATCGCCGCCGCGCAAACAGGCGGCATGGCGGCGGTATGCGGGATGGAGCACTTCAGGGAGAGGATCGCGGCGCGGCCCGCAAACCGCGAGCGGCTGATGGCGATGGATCCGCGGCACTTCATCGAGGTCATGACGCGATGGCGCGAGCACTTCATCCGGGGCGCCGACCAGCCCGTCATCGGCGCGAGTGCGGAGGATCTGCAATCGATCACTGTCGCAACCTGCATCGTTCCCGGTAACGACAAGACTCACGCCCGTCCGGTCGGCGAGAACCTGGACCGGATCATGCCCAACAGCGAACTGCACATCCTCTATCCCGAGCATGTGGACGTGGACATGGTGCCGCCCGAGGAGTGGAACAGGAAAGAAGCCGATCTCGCCGCGATGTTCATCGATTTTCTGAAACGCGCGGCGGCGCGCGCCAAAGCCTAATCGCACGCAATCTTCACCGACACAGGGAGCGCTTGCATGTCATCTGCAGTGGATAAACGTCTTGCTGAACTCGGGATCGTGCTGCCCTCGCCCGGCGCGCCGGGCGGAAACTATGTGCCGTTCGTCGTCGCCGGCGATCTCGTGTTCATGGCCGGCCAGGTCGCGCGGTCCGAGGGCAGGATGGCTTACGCCGGCAAGGTCGGGCGCGATCTCGGCGTCGAGCAGGGCCAGGCGGCGGCACGGCTGTGCGCGCTCAATCTGCTCGCGCAGCTCAAGGTCGCGTGCAACGGCGACCTCGACCGGGTGGCGCGCTGCGTGCGGCTGGGCGGCTTCGTCAACTGCGCTCCGGATTTCAAGGACCAGCCCAAGGTGGTCAACGGCGCGTCGGATCTGATGATCGAAGTCTTCGGCGAGCGCGGCAAGCATGCGCGCACGGCGGTCGGGGTGGCCGCGCTGCCATCCGATTCCGCAGTCGAAGTCGAAGCCGTCTTCCAGTTGTCCGCGCCGTAACCGCGCGGCACGCTACGGCCGGCCGATCTTGCGAAAATAAGGTTTGTTCGCGATCTCCGGGATGCCGAGTCCCGCCGCGACGTCGCGGCTGCGTTCGTCCTCGCCCGCGGACAGTGCTGAAGCGCGTACCAGCACCTCCTCGATGCGGTCGCGCGGCACGAAGCAGACGCCGTTGTCGTCCGCCACCACCAGATCGCCGGGATTGACGGGCACTCCCGCAATCTGCACCGGCCCGTTGATCGCCACCGTCTCCAGCCGCCACTTGCCGGTGATCAGGCTGACGCCGCGCGCCCAGACGGGATAACCGATGCGCGCCGCGGTGGCGGTGTCGCGCATTCCGCCGTCGACGACGGCGCCGGCCTCGCCCTGGCGCTTGCCGAGGCTCGCTGAATTGCCGCCGAGGCTCGAAATGCCCGCGACGCCTTCGATCACCAGCACATCGCCGGGCTGCGCGAGATTGTGCGCCTCGAGGTCAGCCTGCTTCGACCTGCGTTCCATTGCGCCCAGCGTGGGCGGCACCGACTGCATGATGTTGCGCACGGTGAGCGCCGGGCCGACCATGCGCGCACCGGGCAGGCTCGGGGCCAGCGTGGCCGCGGGAATCGCCCCGGCAATTCCCAGTTCGTCCATCGCATCCGACACCGTTCCGGCAAGATCGGTCAGCGCGAGAAAGCGCGCGATCACCTCACGCTCCGGCCGCGGGATGTCCATACGCACGATGCGTGCAGGGTCGATCTTTCCGGTGAGCGGTCTCGTCGTCATTGGCCGTATTCCCTGTTCAAACCGCGTGTGGCCGGGTTTCCCTCAGGTACACCGGCAGATCCATGGTCGGCGGCCGCGCCGGCACCTCGAAAAACATGTCGGCAACGAAGCCGCGATGATAGGAGCAGTGGCTGGTGATGTGCAGCAGGATCTCGCCGCGCGTCATCGCGCCGGCATTGCCGCCGATCAGCGTGAAATTCACGATCTCGTCGAGCGCGGCATCGTCGAGCGCGTCGCTCCAGTTGACGTACCAACCGTCGACTTCCCGCTGCAGGCCCCACAATTCCGCCAGCGGCGGATGGTCCTTGGTGTTGCGCGCCGTATAGCCGTGATCGCGCCCTTCGAGATGTCCCTGCCAGATGCGGTCGATGACGTAATTGTGGTTGAGCGTGTGCACCATGTTGCGAAACAGGCTCTTGCGCTCCCTGACCGCCTCGCCCTCGGGCAGCGCGGCGACGGCTTCGAACATCAGATTGTTGGCCCACGCGTTGTAGCGCGTAAGCATGCGTGCGGTGCTGGTCGTGATCATGATATGGCCCGTATTGCTGGTCGGCGATGTCTTCAGGGCGCGGACGCGCCCTTACCCTTCCTTCACTAGCTGCGCGAAACTTTCCGCAAAGCGTTCAACCGCATCCCAGTCCGTGTACTCGTAATCCTGCGACGGGTCGGTGTGGCCTCCGGCAAAGCCGACGATCATGCGCATCAGCAGGGTTTTGAACGCGCCGTATTTGCTGTACCTGGAGCGCCCCGGCGATGGACGCCGTCTGCCGGGGACGCCAGCCGGTTTGACGGAGAAATTTGTCGAGGTAACGCTTCGCCGATGCGGGCCGCGCGCCCGGCCCGCCCGCGCTCAGGCTCACCGAGAAAAAGGCGCTGGGCCGGGCCGTCAGCGCCTCGCGGTGTTTGCGCACCAGCGCGCGCAGATAACCCGGATGCCGGCCATAGTGGATCGACGCGCCGATGATCACGCCGTCATACACGTCGAGGTTCGCCGGGGCCGTGTCGGCCGGGAACGCATCCACGGCATGCCCCTTGCCCCGAAGCGTTTGTGCCATCCGCTCCGCGATGCGCGCGGTCTGCCCCTCGGTGGTGGCATAGAGAATCAGGCTGCGCGGCATGAATGCAGGCTATCGCAAAAATTTTCCGGGTTTTCAGGATTTCCCGTATGAGACGTCAAACTGCCTCCCGGGACAACACCAGAATAATGCCACAACGCGCACGAAACATGCCGTCAGAATCCGAACAGTTGCCGGGGATTGTCCGCGAGAATTCTGCGCCGGGTCGCGTCATCCGGCGCCCATTGCCCGAGCAGATTGAACAGTTCGACCGAACCCACCTTGTCGGCGAACGAGAGATGCGGAAAGTCGCTGCCCCAGATCATGCGGTCGGGAGCCGTTTCGATCAGCGCGCGCGCCAACGGGGCCGCGTCGGCAAAGCCGGGCGCGACCGACATCCGATAGACGCCGGTCAATTTCACCCAGCAGCGCCCGTTCCCGTTCCGCAGCAACTCCAGCAGCTGCTGGAATCCCGCCTGCGCGGCGCCGTCGCGGGCGAGGAACATGCCCATGTGCGCGATCGTGTAGTTCACGCGCAGTTTCGCCATCACCGGCAGCAATTCCTGCGTGAGCCAGCCGGGCGTCAGGAAATCGAGCATCCAGCCGATCTCTGCGCAGCGCGCATCGAGCCGCTCGATGCGCGCGAGCATCGTCTTCGAGAAACCCGGCTCGGGCGGTTTGATCGGATTGACGTTGACGCGCACCCCGCGCACGCCCGCGCGGTTCAACCGTTCGAATTCGGCGTCGGGCGCGTTCTCGTCGAGGTCGACGATCCCGCGGCAGCGGTCTCCCACCTCGCGCATGGCGTCGAGCATGCACGCGTTGTCGCGGCCATAGGCGCTCGGCTGCACGAAAACATAACGCTCGAATCCCATCCGCTTCGACAGCGCGAGAAAATCCTCGAGCGGCGCGAGCGGCGGCTTGTAGCGCAGACCGTCAGCGTAAGGATAACGTCCGGCGGGTCCGAATACGTGGAAGTGGGCATCGCAGCCGCCGGGCGGCGCCTTGAAGCTGGGTACACCCTCGTCATGAATCGACAATCTGCTCTCCGTTCATCTGCATTACTCCATCCTGATGCCGGCCTCGCGCGCAAGCTTGGCCTTCTTCTCGAATTCAGTCTTCACGTATGCGGTGAAATCCTCAGGCGACGCGCTCGCAGCGAGTTCGACGCCGAGATCGAGGAAGCGCTTGCGCAACTCGGGGATGCGCACGGCCTTCGCCACTTCCGACTGCACCCGGACGAGGATTTCACGCGGAGTCCCCGCCGGCGCCATCAGCCCGTTGAACGTGATGTCCTCGTAGCCCGGCACGCCCGACTCGTCGATGGTCGGGATCGCGGGCAGCAGCGGCGAGCGTTTCATGCTCGTCACCGCGATGGGGCGCAGTTTTCCGGACTGGATGTGGCCGAGCGAGGTGCTCACCTGATCGAACATCATCATCACCTGCCCGCTGATCACGTCCACGATTGCCTGCGCGTTGCCCTTGTAGGGCACGTGCAGCATCTTGATCTTCGCATAGCTGCTGAAGAGTTCCGCCGCAATATGGCCCGTGCCGCCGATGCCTGCGGATGCGTAGGTGAGCTCGCCCGGCCGCGCCTTGGCGAGCGCGACGAATTGTTTGACCGTGCGCACGGGAAGGGCGGGATTCACCACCAGCACCTGCGGCACCAGGCAGGTGAGCGAGATGCCGGTAAAGTCCTTCAGCGGATCGTAACCGGGCTTGGAGATAAGCGACGGCACGACAGCGAACGTGTTCGCCATTGCAAGCAGGGTGTAGCCGTCCGGCGCGGCCTTCGCGACGAACTGGGTGGCCACCAGGCCGCTCGCGCCGGGACGGTTCTCGACGACCACCTGATGGCCGAACGCCACGCTCAGCGGCTGCGCCACCGCACGGGCGACGAGGTCCACGTTGCCGCCGGGAGCAAACGGCACGATGATGCGGACCGGCCGCACCGGATATCCGCCCGCAGTCTGGCTCCAGGCGCCGGTCGCGCAAGTCGCGGCGACGGCCGCCAACACAACAAGATGCGTGATTTTCATCGATCCCTCCCCCAGAGGTGACGCGAGGCGCGCCACCCGGAGAGGGAGCCCGACCCGCACCCTCAGTCTAGCGGAATATCAACGGGATCGTAAGCGTTCGGGGATTGTGCCGGCCCGTCCGCCAAAGCGCGGTGAGGCGGGATTTACTTCGCGTTTTAACCGCGCTCGGAATTCTTCGGCTTCGGCTGCTGCGC
This sequence comes from uncultured beta proteobacterium, assembly GCA_963734595.1. Classification (GTDB taxonomy): domain Bacteria; phylum Pseudomonadota; class Gammaproteobacteria; order Burkholderiales; family SG8-41; genus CAKKQX01. Next base: position 92,752 of record CAVTHV010000018.1, on the reverse strand, counting down.
GAGCCTGGAGGCTGCCGGCGGCTGCTGTTGCCAGTCAGCGCGGCGGAAACGCCTGCGTCGCGTCGGGACCGGCCGCATCTCGGCATACTCGCGGACGCGCGCAATCACGGCGCTGCGTATGTCGTCCGGCACCGAACGCGCAGCGGCAACAAAACGCGAGATGACCGGGTCGCTGTCCCAAACCCGGCCCGCGCCGATGATGTCGCCCGTCCCGGCTGCGCCAGCCTCGGCCCCGTCGTGAAAAAACCCGGCGTCCGAGCGCCACACCAGCGCCCGCTCGCTCGAGTCGATGCCATAGCAGAGCTGGAACAAAACGATCTCGCCGCTGCCGGCCTGCCACACGAAGAGGTCGAAGTAATCGTCGTGGAACCAACGCCGGCGCGCGTCGGACTCGTCTGCCACACCTAGAATTTCTCGCATCATGGCTCACATAAATAACACAAAATTGAAGTCAGGCCTGTGAACAAATGCCTGGTTCGACCTCGGCTATTGCGAACGCGCGATGAAATGGATGTGTGCTGGGCGGGCGCGCCCGCGCCCGGCTTTTATTGGCGCCCCGTCACGGCAGCTTCCATCCCAGCCACTCGCATACACCGCGGCCCAGGATCCACTCCTTGTCGTCGGCGGTGAGCCACGGGATTTCCTCGCTCATATAGGTGAGGCCCTGGCGGTACGTGCACGGCAGGCGCGAGAGATCGCTGCCCCAGAACATGCGCCTGGGACCGAACGCGTCGTAGACCTTGCGGATGTAAGGATGCAGCCAGCGAAACGGATAGGCATCGCTGGTATACAACGGCAGACAGCTCACCTTCACCGCAACGTTGGGCCGCTTCGCGATTGCGAGCAGCTTGTCGAATTCGCGGAACGCCTCCTCGTCCTTGCCGGTCGTGAGCGCGCAGTGGTCCATCACGAGGCGCAGTCCCGGGTAGCGCGCGGCGATGCTGTCGATCAGAGGCACGTCGGCGTGCTTCACCAGCACCATGATCGGGATGCCGTACTTTTCCGCTTCCGGCCACACCCAGTCGAGATGGCCTTCGGTCAGCAGCGGTTTCAGCGCCGGCGCGTGCATGCTGAAACGGAACCCGAGCATGCCGGGCTGCCGGCGCCAGCCGGCCATCACGCCGCGCGATGCCGGCGCATCGGGATCGAGCCGGCCCATGACTGCAAAACGGTCCGGGTGCGCCCGCGCTGCCGCCAGCCCGAGATCGTTGCGGTCGCCTTCCCACGCCGGCGGCACGATTACCACGCGGTCGACACCCGCGGCGTCCATCTCGCGCAGCAGCTCGTCCTTTCCCAACGGCACTTCGCGCTGCGGAGGCGGCCGATCTGCCTGCGGCCACGGCCGCTCGGGCGTATTGGCGCCCCAGATGTGGACTTGCGAATCGACGATCAGCATTGGTTTATCCCCTCCCGAGAAATGTTGTGTGCAGCATGCGGACAGCGCAGGTTTCAGCAGCGATGATTTGCAGAAAAAGGTGGCCCGATTATAGCCGACGCGATTCCGCGCACGCATGTCGTCCGCCGCCACTCTGGGCTAGAATGATTGCGAACATGGAACCCGGTCCGGACAACCACTTTTGTGCGGAGCATGCCCGGCTGCTGCTCGACAGCTACCGGCGCCTGACCGGCAGGGAACTGGTGCCTGCCGGCGACCCGGCGCAACGCGCCAAGGCGCTGTACGAGGCGGATTTCGTGGTGGTCTCGCACGACACCGCGCCGGATCCCGTTTTCAACTACGCCAATCTCGCAGCGCAACGCCTGTTCGAGACGGACTGGGACACGTTCGTCACGCTGCCGTCACGCCTTTCCGCAGGACCCGTTCATCGCGACGAACGCCGGCGCCTGCTGGATGAGGTGTCACGCCATGGCTACATCGACAACTATGCCGGCATCCGGGTCGCCCAAAGCGGCAGGCAGTTTCGGATCGAGGCGGCCACGGTGTGGAATCTTGCGGACGACGGCGGGAAATACGCGGGCCAGGCGGCGATGTTCTCCGTTTGGCACTTTCTTTGAGCGTATCGCGCCGGACCCCGCCCGGTTTTACATTGCGATAGAATTCGAATATAACTGCAAGACCCGACCAGACCTGCAATAAACCCGGGGTGCATAAAAAATATATCTTTTTTACGATAGAGGAAAAAACATGAAAGCCATTCAGTCTCGTTTCAACTGGATCGCGCTGGCGCTGAGCGCCGCGGCGCTCGGATTTGCCGCATCGCACGCCGCAGCGCAGGCGTATCCGGCGAAAAACGTGCAGATCGTCCTGCCGTACAGCGCCGGCGGCTCGACCGACGTCATCGCGCGCGCGGTGGCGAAACGCCTCGGCGACGCGTGGGGCAAGAACGTGATCGTCGACAACCGCCCCGGCGCGAGCGGCATGATCGGGGCCGAGATCGTCACCAAAGCCGATCCCGACGGCTACACGCTGCTGTCGACCACCTCGTCGTATCCGGCCACCGCCGCGGTGCGCAAGAAACTGCCGTTCGATGCGGCGAAGGCCATCATCCCGGTGGCGACGTTTGCCCGCGCGCCGATGCTGCTCGCGGTGCACCCGTCGGTGCCGGCCAAAACCGTGAAGGAACTCATCGCGCTCGCGAAAAAGAACCCCGGCAAGCTCAATTACTCGTCCTCCGGCACCGGCGGCAACAACCACTTCTCGGGTGCGCTGTTCGCCTCGGCCGCGGGCATCAAGCTCACGCACGTGCCGTACAAGGGCATCGCGCCGGCGGTCCTGGCGGTCGGCTCGGGCGAGGTGGAGATGGTGATCTCGAGCTCCTCGGCGCTGCTGCCGATGATCAATGCGCACAAGGTGCGCATCCTGGGCGTGAGCAGCCTCGAGCCCTCGCCGATGTTTCCGGGGGTGCCGTCGATCGCGCAGTCCGGCGCGCCGGGCTACCAGTACCAGTTGTGGTGGGGCCTGTTCGCCCCGGCGGGCCTGCCGGCCGAGCGCGTTGCGTTCATCAATGCCGCGGTCAACAAGATGCTGGCGACCGCCGACATGAAGAAATTCCTCGACACCCAGGGCACCGAGCCGTGGCCGCAAACGCCGGCGCAGATCGCCGATCTGCTGCCGAAGGAAATCGCGCACTACAAACAAGCGATGGAAGTGGCAGGAATAGAACCGCAGTAATCCTGGGAAATCGGCATTGAAGCAAAGCCTGGCAAACGGGTCGAAGTAATAAATGGGGCAGATCGTCTGCCCCATTTTTCATGCATCATCCGCAGGATACGGAGGACAACCTGATGGACCACAGCACGGCAGCATCTTACGGCGACCTGGTCACCGGGGGCGGGCGCAATCTCGAAGAACTCAAACAGGAGGTGTGGCGGCGCGTCGAGCGCGGCATCATGCCGCTCGGCGGCATCGCGCCGGAAGACGCGCGCTCCGCGCTGGCGGCCATCGACAGCCTGGACCGCGAGCAATGGGCAAAGGCGTGGAGCAGTGTCGCCGAACAGCACTTCGCGAAGGCGCAGGCGCTCGAGGCCGGCGACCGCAAAGGCGCGGCTGCGGAGTACTGGCACGCGTGGCGGCTCCATCATTTTGCGCGCTGGCCGGTCGAGAACACGCCTGCCAAACGCCACGCGAAGCAGCGGGCGCTCGACGCGTTCGGGCGATACTGCCGCCTGCTCGATCCGGTAATTGAAGTCGTACGCATTCCGTTCGAAGGCAAGGAGATCGTCGCCTATCTGCGCCGGCCGGCGGGCCCGCGCCCGGTGCCGGTCGTCCTCGGCATCGCCGGCCTCGATTCGCGCAAGGAAGACGTCGCCGCGTACACCGACCGCTACCTGAAACACGGGGTCGCCATCATCGCGGTCGATCTGCCCGGCACCGGCGAATCGCCGCACGAAGCCGCCCAGGTGACGAGCGACCGCATGTTCTCCGCCGTGCTTGATTATCTCGCGGCGCATCCCGGCATCGATGGCAAGCGCATGCTGGTGCAGGGCCGCAGCGCGAGCGGCTACTGGGCGGCGAAGCTCGCCTACACCGAGCGGGCACGGCTGCGCGGGGCCGTCGTTCACGGCGGCGCGGTCCACCGCTCCTTCCAGCCCGAATGGCTGCGCCCCGCGCTGAAAACCGGCGAATACCTGTACGACTACCTGGAAGCCAAGGAAAAAACCTTCGGCGCGTCGGGTCTGGAAGACCTGATCGAAAAGTCGAAGCGTTTCTCGCTGCTCGACCAGGGACTGCTCGATCAGCCGTCGGCGCCGATGCTGGTCGTGAACGGCGCGCGCGATTCGCAGACTACGGTCGCCGACGTTTTCATTCTGCTCGAGCATGGCGATGCGAAGGAAGCCTGGGTCAACCCGAAAGGCGGCCACATGGGCCGCTCGCCGGAATGGCCGCAAAGCGCGATTGTGGAGCAGGTCGTGATGCCCTGGATCCTGCGCCGGCTTGAGGTGGAGGGATGAGGGATGAGGGATGAGGGATGAGGGATGAGGGATGAGGGATGGACGCCTAATTTTTTGATTTGTTCCAGGCTCCAGGAGCGAGATCAATAAAACCGCAGCGCCAGTGACGACGGCCGGCCGCAAAGCCGATTAGCGCAGGCCGCCGGGAACCGGCACTGAGTTCTGCAATAGCGGTTCGGATTGCGCTGCCTGCAGCGCGAGTTTCTCGTTGCGGCGGCCGAGCTGCAGCCCGTTGAAGAGCCAGATCAGCGCGATCGGCACCGCCGCCAGGCTGATGCCCGCCAGGCCGAGCCCCAGCAATCCCATGCCGGCATAAGACCAGGCGCCGATCTGGTCGCCCGCGCGATAGACGAACGTGTCGATGAAGCTCTTGGCCTTGTACTTGTCTTCACGCGGCAGCACGGTGAAGCACGTTTCGCGGGTAGGCCGCGCCACGGCGAAATTGCCGGCCCGCCGCACGCACCTGGAATATCACGATCGCCCACAGGGTCGGCGCGAATCCGACCACCGCGAACCCGGCCACGCTGAGCGCCGGCAGCAAAGTCAGGGTGACCGCCACGCCGAGCGCCTTGATGATGCGTCCGGTAAGAAAAAGCTGGATGAGCAGGGTCAGAATATTCACCGCGAGATCGACGTTCGCGAAGAACGCCGTGCGCGCCGAGCGGTCCGTGAAGCTGTGTTTCGCGATATCGGCCTGCTGGAAGTAGAGGAACGTCGAAAGCACCGTGAAGAGCAGCATGTAAGCGATGATGCTCAGCAGGTACGGCGACTTGATGGCGTGGGTGAATCCCGACAACACGCCGCCGCCGACCGCACCGTCATCGGTCGCGCGTCCGCGCGCCGCTCGCGCAGGCCATGCGAGATCTTCGCCAGCTGGCGGACGCTGAACACCGCCAATCTCGAGCAGCACGACCGAAACGATCAGCAGCGGGCTGCGGCCCAGATGCTCGACCAGCAACGACGTCAGCGACGATCCGGCTATGCCGCCGATCGTGCCGCCCGCGGCGATGAACCCGAACAGCCGCCGGCTTTGCTCGCTGCTGAACACGTCGGCAAGAAACCCCCAGAACACCGAAACCACGAACAGGTTGAACACCGCCGCCCAGACGTAGAACACGCGGCCCGTCCACAGATTCGTCGGCCCGGATGTCGTCTCCAGCAGGATGAAAAAGATCACCAGGTTCGCCATGAAGAACCGGTAGGTCCAGGAGATGAAGCGCACCGGCGCAAGGCGCGTGACGAGCGCCGAGAACGGCGGGTTCGCGATCAGCATGCCGGCGAGCGTGCCGGTGAACAGCCACGGCAGGTTCTCGATGCCGCCCGCCGCGCCGATTTCGTCGCGGATCGGCCGGATGACGTAATACGCGGACAGGATCGAGAAGAAAAACAGCCACGACCACGCGAGCGCGGTGACTTCGCGCGGCCTGACGTCGATCATGGTGCGCAACAGCCGGTACAGCAGACCGCCGTCCGCGTCGCTGGAATTTGCGGGGGGCATCGAATGATTCGTGACTGGTTGCAGGCTCAGACTTTGTCGATGAATTCTTCCATGCGCCTGCGCATCCGGGCGTCCGGCAGCCGCCCGCGGGCCGCGCCCAGATTGTCCGGCACGTACTTCGTCTGCGCGGTGCCGGGAATGGCGCAGGTGACGGCCGGGTGCGACACGATGTACTTGAGGAAAAACTGCGCCCAGCTCCGGCAGTCGAACTCGGCGGCCCACTCCGGCAACTGCCTGTTCTGCACTGCCCGGAACAGCCGGCCGCGGCCGAACGGCAGGTTCACCATGACGCCCGCGCCGCGGTCAGCCGCCAGCGGAATGATGCGCTCGCCCGCGTCGCGGTTGTCCAGCGCATAGTCAATCTGGATGAAGTCGAGCTTCTCCTTCCTGATGACGTTCTCGAAATCCGCATACTGGCGGTCGAACGAGGTCGAGATGCCGAGATAGCGGATGCGGCCCGCCTGCTTCATCTCCCGCAGGATCGCCAGGTGTTCGGCGGTATTCATCAGATTGTGCACGGCGATGCAGTCGATCTGCTGCGTGCGCAGATTCCGGAACGACTCCTCGATCTGCTGCAGCCCCTCCTGCTTCTGTCTCGCGCCGACCTTGGTGGCGAGGAACAGCGACTTGCGGAGACCAAGGTCTGCGACAAGATCGCCGACGACGCTCTCCGCCGCGCCGTAACTCGGGGCGGTGTCGATCACCCTGCCGCCGGCCCCGGCAAACTGGCGCAGCACTTCCCTCAACTCGGCGCGCGCCGGGTCACCCGGGGCCACGTCGTAACGCCGGGCTGTGCCGATGCCGATAACCGGCAGGCTTTCGCCCGATGACGGGATTTTCCTCTGAATCAGCGTTTCCTGTTGCGCAAACAGTGCGCGACCGGGCGCAACGGCGGCAACACCCAGCGCCAGCCCGGCTTTGACTGCATCTCTGCGATTCATTTTTGCCTCCGGTCTGCGTCAGTTTTCGGCTGCGCCTGCGCGCGGCATGCGGGCGTGTGGTAGCGGTGTCGGCATAAGTTTATAGTACCCAAACGGTTATGGTACGAGCCGGGAAGAATTCAGGCACGGACGAGCGCAGTCCCGGTCAGATTGCGTCCGGGCTTCGGGACCCTGGCCGGGAAACTGCATATTGCATCCTGTTGATCAAAGGAGATTTCCGATGAGCGTGAACGATGACATCAAGGCAGGACGCCGCGAATTCCTGCAAGCCGCAGCAACCGTTGCCGCAGGCCTGGCTCTGGGCAGCGTGCCGCTGGCGACGCATGCCGCGGCGAACGGCGGCGTGAAAATCGGCGTAATCGGCTCCGGCAGGATCGGCGGCACGCTTGGCAGCCTGTGGGTAAAAGCCGGCCACGAAGTGCTGTTCTCCGCGCGCAATCTCGACGAAGTCAGGAAGGTCATCGAAGGCCTCGGGCCCAAAGCGCGGGCCGGAACGCCGCGGGAGGCAGCGGCCTTCGGCGACGTGATACTCATCTCGGTGCCCTACAGCGCGCTGCCGCAAATCGGCAAGGACCTTGCCGCCGAACTCAAGGGCAAGGTCGTGCTCGACACCTGCAATCCGATCCCGCGGCGCGACGGACCGATGGCGGAGGCGGCGCGGGCCAAGGGGACGGGCGTGGCTTCGCCCGAATATCTGCCCGGCGTGCGTCTGGTGCGCGCGTTCAATACGGTGGGGGCCCGCTTTCTGCAAAGTGAAGCGCACCGCGCGGGCGAAAAAGTGGCGATTCCGCTTGCGGCAGACGACCCGGCCGCGCTCAAGATTGCATCACGGCTGGTGGAAGACGCCGGCTTCGAACCGGTTGCCGTCGGGCCGCTCGCTCGCGCGATAGAGTTCGACACCGGAACGGCCGTTTACGGGAAGGCGCTTACGGCGCGCGAATTGCGCAAAGCCCTGGGCATCGGTTCCTGACCAGCGTAGTGCGGATCGGGTTTTCGGGCCGCCGGACCCGAGGCATGGCTGTTTATCGTCAAATCCAGTCTACGAGCGCCGCCACGCCGTAGGAAATGGCAAGCGCGAGAGTGAATATGAACGCGTTGCGCATAAGACCTTTCGGTATGTCCGCGTCATCCATATACCGCTTGAGGAAATAGGCAGCAATAAAATAAGCAATGGTTGAAATGATCAGACTGGCCATTTGGCAGTTCCCGAAAGTTTAGGAGTCCGTAACATCATCAAACGCGTGAACAATGATATGGACTGCCTTTAGTTCCATTTCGTTCATGGACTATCCGTCAAGTTCTCTATAGTAACGGAAAATGCCTTCCGTGTTGAACGGCAGGCGGCGGTCGGACGCCAGGTACGCGGCAATACGCGGACGCGCCATGACCCGGCCGTGCAGCGCCATCAACAGCGGCCATCCGGATTTCAGGCGTGCCATCGCCCGCGGAAAAGCGTAATCGAGACCGGCGATCACCTGGAACATCGATAGATCGACATAGGACAGGGACTTGCCGATCAGATAGCGGTCTCCGGCCGGATTGCGGGCGAGCACGTCTTCGAAGTAACCGAGAAATTTCGGCATACGCTCGGTCCGGAAATGCCCGGCGCGCCGCTTCGCTTCGCGCTTCTGCTCATGATAGTAAAGCGAGCCGGCAATCGGGTGATGGACGTCGTGAATCTCGTCGACGAAATCGGCGATCGTAAGCTGCAACTGGTGCGCCCACAGGCGCGTCGCCTCGGCTTTCGGCACGAGACCCAGGCGCGGCCCGAGGAACAGCAGGATGTTGGCGGTCTGCGCGATCACCTGCTGGCCGGCCTTGAGTATCGGCGGCGCAAACGGCGGGCGCGCCGTCGCGCCATCGTTCAGAACGCGCATCAACGCCGGCATGCCCATGCCGCCGCGAGCCGGCATGCGCGCAACGTCGACGTAATCGGCCGCGGCTTCCTCGAGCGCAAGGCGCACGAACTCCCCGCGTCCCTGGATGCCCGGCCAGTAATAAAGCTCGTAACGCATGGCGAACCGTCCTTACAAGATAATACGAATGAACAGGGCGACCCAGCCCGGCCCGATTTTTGCGAATCACCTGCAGGTGACATTGCCCGCGGTGCCGTTGCACCAGTCCGGGCTGTTGCTGACCGATATTGCGCAACCCGCCATCAGCAGGCATAACGCCACGATCATGAAACCTGACCTGATCATACGGTCTCGAAACATAGTGAATGTTCGAATGAACCAAGTTTACGCCGCTTGATCAGGAATTTACATGAGGGAAACAAACGGTCGGACGATTTCCAGCATACGGACTTGACGTTCGATCACGCGCCGGCGGCGCGACGAGGCGTAACAGGTAAAATCCATGCTGCAGCAGCACGCACAGCAGGACAGCGAACGCCGTTGCGTGTGGTCTGGCAGGGGGAGAACAAAGCCGGGGCAGACGCGAAAACCGCGCTGACCCCGTTTTAGAACCCGAGCTGAAAAAGGAGCATCGCAATGGCCGAAATACCCCGCCTCAACGGCGCAATCAGGGCACTCGAACAAGGCAAGCCCACCATCACCACTTTCTCGCCGCCCGAGATCGGCATGGCGCAGGCGATCAATGCCGCGCCGTACGATGCCGTGGTGTTCGAGATGGAACACAACCCGTACGACATCCAGCTGCTGCGCAACTGCATGCAGTACATGCTCGACCGCAAACAGATCCTGAAATCCGGCAGCATCGCGCCGGCGGTGACGCCGATGGTGCGCATCCCGCCGAACGGCGGCGAGATGAACCAGTTCATCGCGAAGCAGGTGCTGGATATCGGCGTCTACGGCATCGTCTGGCCGCATGTCAGCACGGTGGAAGAAGCCCGCAACGCCGTCGCCGCGTGCCGCTATCCGCGTCCGCCGTCGGCAAAGTACTTCGAGCCGGCGGGCCAGCGCGGCGACGCGCCGAAGAACGCGGCGCCGTACTGGGGCCTGACCGCACAGGAATACTACGAACGCGCCGATGTCTGGCCGCTCAATCCCAAAGGCGAGATCCTGGTCGGCATCCAGTGCGAGGAAGCCCGCGCGATCAAGAACCTGCCGAAAATACTCGAACAGGTGCCGGGGATCGGTTACGTGCTGATCGGGGAAGGCGATCTGTCGCAGGACCTCGGCTTCCCGCGCCAGTACGAGCATCCGACCGTTGCCGGTGCGATCGACGAGATCCTCGCCATCTGCAAGGCGCACAACGTGGTCTGCGGCCATCCTCACGCGAACGCCAAGAACATCGAAGAGCTGATTGCCAAGGGATACCGCTGGCTGATGACCTTGCCGACCGTTTCGTTCGCCGGGCTCGAAAAGGGCCTCAAGGCTTCGGGCCGGGCGCCGGCTTGATGCGCCTTTGCAGTGCGGCGGCATGGGGCATCGGAGCCGATACCGGTAAGACGTAGACTCGCAATATTGTTTCACGAGGTGCCCTCATGTCCCGCACGACCAACGCCCTGCCCGATTCGATCTACCAGTACCTGTGTTCGGTGTCGCTGCGCGAACCGGCGGTTCTCGCCGAATTGCGCGAGGTCACGCGCACCCTGCCGCGGGCGAGCATGCAGCTCTCGCCCGACGAAGGCCAGTTCCTCAGCCTGCTGATCAAGCTGACCGGCGCCCGCAAGTGCCTCGAAGTGGGCGTGTTCACCGGCTACAGCTCGACCTGCATCGCGCTCGCGCTGCCGCCCGAAGGCAGGCTGCTCGCGTGCGACGTCAACGTCGAATCGGCCACGATCGCGCGCCAATACTGGGAAAAGGCCGGCGTCGCGAACAAGATCGACTTGCGGCTCGGCCCCGGCATCGAGATCCTCGACGCGCTGCTCGCCGACGGCCAGGCCGGAACCTTCGACTTCGCGTTCATCGACGCCGACAAGAGCAATTACCTGAACTACTACGAACGCGCGCTGAAGCTGGTGCGCAGCGGCGGCCTGATCGGCATCGACAACACGCTGTGGTACGGCAAGCCCGCCGATCCCGCCGTCAACGACCCGGACACCGAGGCGATCCGCGAGGTCAACCGGCGGGTGCATACCGATACGCGCGTGACGATGAGCCTGGTGCCGATCGGCGACGGGCTCACCCTTGCGCTTAAGTTGTGAAGCTGGCGGGGAACAACTGATTTGATGCCTGCTCACCGGCCGTTGCGCGGCATCGCCTTGATGGTCTGCGCCATGGTGTTCCTCCCGGTCAAGGACGGTCTGTCGAAGATTCTGGGCGGCGTCTACCCGCCGCTTGAAATCATCTGGGCGCAGTTCAGCTTGATGTTTCTCGTGCTGGCGCCGGTGATCGTCTGGCGTTACGGTGCCGCTGTGCTGTGGCCTCGTCCTCTGGGTTTGCAGGTTCTGCGCGGCCTGTTCGCGGTAACGGGCATCGGCCTGTTTTATTCGGCCGTGCGCTATATTCCGCTGGCGAGCACGACGGCCATATTTTTTCTGGCGCCGCTGGTCGTGACCGCGCTCTCCCCCTTCGTGCTGAACGAAAAGGTGGACTGGCGGCGGTGGACCGCCGTCATCGTCGGATTCCTGGGCGTCTTTCTGATCCTGCGGCCCGATCTCGCCGGATTCAACCGCGGCTATCTGATCGCCCTGGCCGGCGGGTTCAGCATCGGTCTTTTTTATATCTCCAACCGCAAGCTCGCCGCCGGCACGCCGGCCCTCGTCACGCTCGCACATTCGGTCATGACCGGCGCCGTGCTGTTGTCCTTCGCCGTCCCCGCCGTGTGGGTCGCGCCCAGGCCCGCCGACGTGCCGATGATCGCAGGGTTTGTGTCATGCGCGCTGGTCGGACAAGGACTGCTGCTCGCGTCCTTCGAGCATGCGCCGGCATCGGTGGTCGCCCCGTTCCAGTATGGCGCGATCATTTCCGCCACCACGTTCGGATTTTTCGTGCTCGGCGAGTTTCCTGATCACTGGACGTGGCTGGGAATTGCCGTCGTCATCACCAGCGGCGTTTACATTGCCGTGCGCGAGGGACGGGTCAAGCGGAACACGCCGCCTCCGGTTGCATCGCAACCGGCGCTGGTCAGGAGCGGCGCCGACTGAGAATTACCCGCCGACGCCGTAGCGCCTGATCACCTCGCGATTGAACTTCAGCCCGAGGCCGGGCTTGTCCGGCACCGTCAGCTCGCCGTTCTTCGGCAGCGGCACTTCCTCGAACAGCATCGCCGACCACGGCATGTATTCGACGGTGAGGCCGTGCGGGATCGCGGCGACGAGATGCACCGAGATTTCCGGGCACAGGTGGTTCACCACCGGCAGGTTGAATGCTTCCGCCATGCCGGCGATCTTCAGCCATTGCGTGATGCCGCCGGCGCGCAGCACGTCGATCATCACGATATCGACCGAGCGCGCCTCCAGCATGTGGCGGAACGGCACGCTGCCGTAGACGTACTCGCCGGCGGCGAGCGGCGTCGCCAGCGCCGCGGCCACCGCCGCCTGCCCGGCGTAATCGTCGGCCGCGACCACGTCTTCGAGCCAGAACAGGTGATATTCCTCGATGCGGCTGCCGATCGAGATCGCCTGGCGCACGTCCCAGCGCTGGTTGATGTCGCACATCAGATCGATCTCGGGACCGATCGCTTCGCGGATGACGCGGATGCGCTCGACTTCGCGCTCCGGATTGGTGTCGCCCGGCAGCGCAAGCTGGGTCTTCATCTGCCTGAAGCCGTTCTTCACCAGTTGCGCCGCGGCTTTTTCGACATGCGCGAGCGGGAATTGGCGCATCAGCGCACCGCTCGCATAGGTCGGCACGCGCTCGCGATGGCCGCCGATCAGGCGCGAGACCGGCAGATTGAATGCCTTGCCGCGGATGTCCCACAGCGCGATGTCGATCGCCGACAGCGCGAGCGTGAAAATGCCGCCCGGGCCGGACGTGCCGGCGGCAGCCCGCAGCTTGGCCGCGATCGCCTCGGTGCGCAGCGGGTCCTCGCCGACGGCGAGCGCGCCGAGCGCATCGACCGCGGTCTTGAGCGCGCCGGTCAGCGCGGCGCCGAAGAACGTGAAGCCCAGGCCTTCGATGCCCGCATCGGTGCCGAGCGTCAGGATCACGAAGTCGCGCGTCGCCCCGGCCACCGCCGGCCCGCCGGCCAGCGGCTCGTCGGCGGGCAGCCGCACGATCTGCGATTGAACATGTGTGATTTTCATTGCGTCCGCTCCCTTGGAGTCCCTTCTCTGGTAAGTCATCCCCGCGAAGGCGGGAATTCGGTAAGCCGTTACGTCATCCTCGCGCAGGACGGGGATTCACATGACTTTGAGACTACTCCGGATTCCCGCCATCGCGGGAATGCCTGAAACTTCTGTCCGCCTTCGCGGAAATGACAAAACTATACTTGATCAGGGGCTTCCTAGTGTGCCCGTAATTCAGCGCCGGATAAATGGCGCGGCCGGTTCGATCCGGACAAGAAACCTTTACTGCGAGCCCCGCCGCGCTGGACTGCGCGGCGCGGCACAGGCACGATGCTGCTTTTCGCCGAACGGAGAGCCGCATGGCCGCAAATCATCCCGAACGTCTGCCGCGCATCGCGCCGGAACACATGACCGAAGCGCAGAAAAAACTCACGGCCGAAATCGCCGCCGGCCCGCGCGGCGAACTGCGCGGACCCTTCATCGCGCTGATGCGCAGCCCCGAGCTCGCGAGCCCGATCCAGAAAGTCGGCGAATACCTGCGTTACCGCTGCCCGCTCGAGCGGCGCGTGGCGGAAATGGCGACGCTGATCGCCGCGCGCCACTGGACCCAGCAGTACGAATGGAACTCGCATCACGAGCACGCGATGAAAGCGGGCCTGAGTCCCGCCGTCGCGCAGGCGATCGCCGAGGGCCGCCGCCCGGCCGGCATGGCGGAAGACGAAGAGATCGTGCACGACCTGCTGACCGAAGCGCTGCAGAACAAGAGCGTGTGCGATGCGACCTATGCGCGCGCAATCGCGAAGTTCGGCGAGCAGGGGCTGGTGGACCTGCTCGCGATCGCCGGCTACTACGGCATGCTCGCGATGATCCTCAACGTCGCGCGCACCGCGCTGCCCGGCGGCAAGCCGCCGCCGCTGGCGTTTTTCCCGAATTAGGCAAAATTGCAATCGGGTTTTGAGAGAGTTCGGCCCTTTGAGTTATAGTTCAAGCTGCCTGCCGGTGGCGCAGCAAGCTGCTGTTGCTTGAACCGACCCCGGCCGCAAGGCAATACGAGAATTGAAAAGTATCCAAAAAGGAGCGTTGAAACACATGAAGAAATTCCGCAGAGTCGTAACAGGCTTCAACAAAAAGGGGGAGGCCTGCATCAAATGGGACGCCGAGATCGATCCCATCAATCTGAGACCGGGATTCGACAATATCCCGATGTGGGCGACCAAAAAATTGCCGGCGGAAACGACCGAGGAAGATCCCAACACCTGGGACCTCGGCACCAGCCTCGCCGGCGGCTCCGTTTTTCGCTTCGGCCGGTATGAGCCGGGTAACAAACCGCGGTGGCACCGCACCGATTCCGTCGATTACGCGATCTGCATGTCCGGGCGAGATCTGGATGGAGATGGAAGACGGCGAGGTCCATCTGAAGCCGGGCGACGTGGTGATCCAGCGCGGCACGAACCACAACTGGAACAACCGCGGCACGGAACCCTGCGTGATGGCCTTCGTATTGATCGCGACGGAAGGCGGCAAGACGACCGGCTGGTAAGATGTAAAAAACCGAGGGGCGTTCGCGCGCTCAGTGCGAACGCCCTCTGTTTTTAGTGCGCACGAATCGAGCGGAAAATATTCTTAAAGACGATAAACGCGCTCTGCGTTGTCGAAGAAAATCGCGCGCTGCGCTGCGCGCGGCAGCCCGGACAGGCATTCCTGCATCACCGCCACGATGTTTTCGTAGCTCGTCCACAGCTTTTCGATCGGATAGTTGCTGCCGTAGAGGCAGCGCTCCGGCCCGAATAATTCCACCGTCTCCTCGACCACCGGCCGCCACAGTTCGGTCGAGCACCGGTGCTCGAAGGTGCCAAGCCCGGACAGCTTGACGACCACGTTGGGGCGCGCGGCGAGCGCGCGCATGCCGTTGCGCCAGGCAGCCCAGCCGTCCGCGCTGCGGTCTTCGAGCATGCCGGCGTGCAGCAACACGAAGGTGACGCGCGGAAAATCCGCCGCGAGTTTCGCCGCGTCCGGCATCTGTCCCGCAAAAACCTGCATCTCGAACAGCAGCCGGCGCTTCTCGAGCTCGCGCAGCCCTGCGCGCCACGTGGCGTCGTTCATCAGGTCGGGACGCGGCGCGAAACGGTAGAGCGGCTTTTCGTGCCAGTGCAGTTGCTGGCGTATGCCGCGTAGATTGGCGCAGGCCATTTGGCGGTCGAGTGTCGCGGCGAGATCCGGCGCCGCGAGGTCCGCGTAGCCGACGATGCCGTGCGGAAAACCGTTCGCATCGGCGACCGACTGCACCCACTCGACCTCCTCGACTTCGTCTCCCGGCGCGACGTTGATCTGGATGTAGACCGACTTCACCACGTTCGATGACTTCATATCATCGATCAATTCGCTGACGGGATAATCGCGGCGCAACGCGCCGTAGTCGCCGAAAATGCGCGGCAACTGCGGGCCGCTGAGCCAGGGAACTTTGGCGACGCGCCAGATGTGATGGTGGGCGTCGATGATGGGGTCGGTCATGCGATATCTTTTGTTCGGCTACGGATAAAGCCCTCACCGCCGGTAGCGTTCCTGAATTACCTGCGCGAGCACGGAGACCGCGATTTCAGCCGCGGCGCGGCCGCCGAGGTCGAGGCCGACCGGCGCATGGATGCGCGGCGCGAGTTCCGCGAGGCCGTGCTCGCGCAACCGCTCGATGCGCTTGGCATGGGTGCGGGAGCTGCCCAGCGCGCCGATATAGAACACCGGGCTTTGCAGCGCGGCACAGAGCGCCGGATCGTCGAGCTTGGGATCGTGAGTCAGCGTCACGACCGCGGTATGGTCATCGAGGCCGACTTTCTTCAGGGCCGGGCCCGGCCACTCGGTGATCAGCGTGACGCCGGGAAAGCGCGCCTCGGTGGCGAAGGCCCGGCGCGGATCGATGACGATCACCTCGAATCCGGCGAGCGCCGCCATCGGCGCCAGGTACTGCGCGATGTGCACCGCGCCGACCACCACCAGCTTGGCAGGCGGCGCGTAGCTGCGCAGGAAGATCTCGCCCTTGCTCGTCGCAAGCGCCGCGCTGCGGCCGGACACCAGCAGCCCGTGCGCTTCGGCAAGCTGCTCGGCATTCAACACCACCGCGCCGCTGCAGGTCGCGCCGTCGTAGAGGGACTGCGCGCCGTCGGCGAGCCGCGTCGCCACGGCGATCGGCCGCTTCTGCGCCTGGGCGGCGAGCACCTGCTCCAGATAATCGCGCTTCATTCGACGCGCTCGACGTAAATCTGCACCTTGCCGCCGCAGGCCAGGCCGATGGACCAGGCCATTTCGTCGGTCACGCCGAATTCGAGCTGGCGCGGTTTCCCGTCGGCGATCACCTGCAGCGCTTCGGTCACCACCGCGCCCTCGATGCAGCCGCCGGAAACGGAACCCACGAATGCGCTGTCCACGTTCACCGCGAGATGACTCCCCGCCGCGCACGGCGACGAACCCCAGGTGTTGACCACGGTTGCGAGCGCGACAGCCTTGCCGGCCTCCTGCCACTGCCGGACATGCGCGAGAACATCGATCGCCGCTTCAGCCATACCTGCCTCCAATATGCGCAATAGGTTGTTTGACGTGGACGGATAGTTAACCCAGTCTCTGCATTTTGACAGGCTACGATAATGTGATCTACTCTGAAAATCATTTTGATCCCGAATACAAATTGATGCCATTTAAAAACAATGAATAACAAATATCCAGTTGATGCGACGCTGCGCTCGACAGCCGACACCGTCGTGTGGGGTTACATCGAAGCGGAAATGCCCCCGGCGCTGCGGATCAGGTCGGGGCAGACCGTGAGCATCGATACCGTTTCGCACCAAGGTCTGGTCAAGGGCGATCCCGTCGCTTATTTCGGCGAGGCCGGCGTGCGCGCCGAGCAGGTGCTGCAGGACGCAATCGATATCTTTCGCCGGGCGAAGCGCAAAGAAGGCGCCGGAGTGCACGTGCTGACCGGGCCAATCTTCGTGGAGGATGCTCAGGCTGGCGATATGCTGGAAGTCCGCATTCTCGACATAGAATTTCGCGTGCTCTATGGCGTCAATGCCTCGGGCCGCGGATCGGGCGTCCTGCCTGAGTTGCTGGATAAAGCGGCACCCAAGATTATTTCTCTGGACCTTGAGCGCAGTGTCGCGCTGTTTTCGTGCGATATCGAGATTCCCCTGTCGCCGTTCATGGGCATCATGGCCGTTGCGCCGCCTCCGGATATCGGGCGCGCAAGCACCAAGCCGCCCGGCGTCTGGGGCGGCAACATGGATTTGAAACAACTGACGGTGGGCGCCACGCTTTATTTGCCGGTTTTCAACGACGGCGCGCTCTTTTATACCGGAGACGGGCATGCATTGCAGGGTGATGGCGAGGTCAACGGCACGGCGATCGAGATCTCGTTGACGCCTACGCTGCAGTTCATCGTGCACAAAGGCGCAGGGGCGCGCATGAAATGGCCCCGGGCGGAAAACGCGACGCACTATATTTTGATGGGGATGGATTCCGATCTCGACACGGCGCTGAAGAATGCGGTTCAGGAAACCGTCGACTTCCTGCAGGATCGGGCTGGGTTATCGGCGGCGGATGCCTATGCACTCGCCAGTCTAAGCGTCGATTTCCGGGTGGGTGAAGCCGTCAACAACATCAAGATGGTTTACGGCATGATCCCGAAAAGGCTATTCAATAAAAATGTAACGTTGACCTAGCGTGCGAAATGTTGGATGGCAAGACTTGACCCGGTCGGCCTTGCGGTGCGAAACGGCTGTCTGGTTAGGGTTCGCACGGAGGACACGAAATTCAAGGAGGAATCTTTACTCTATACCTCCATGGTGGATAACGATGCATGGCCCGCCATCGCTGATACATAATCCACGAAAAAATGACTGAATCCCTGTTCTTCTCCGCGTCCTCTGTGTGCTCAGTGCGAAATACGAGTTTTCTCAGGCATTATTACTCAGCATAAATGCAGGATTCTGGGCAATTTGCCCTAACATCGCGTTCCCCGACTTGATAGATTGACCAAAAGACGAAATAACAAGTCTGCACAGCACGCCAGGTTCTTAGTTCTTTACGGGAGAACTCAAGATGAAAGCGAAACACGCAGTTCTGGTCACTCTGTCCTTCGTCACCGCCGCCGCGATGGCGGTGCCCACACGGAATATTTGGCAAGACGGGCGCGACAGTGAAATGTCTTGCGCGCAAACCCCGGCCGGGGAAGGTTGGAAAAATAATGGCGGAGATTTGAGCAACGTCCGTTGCCCCAGGTTGCATAGCCAGCTTTCCGGCACTCATGAAGGGGGCACGTTAACGGCGAGACGCGTTGCCCGAGAACCTCAGATCGATATGGCCGGCAAGCAGAAATTGATGGGCCTTATGGCAATTCTGATTTCGGCGAGGGCAAGTCAGTAATATCTGTGGCACTGGGTCGGGTTCACTTTTCCGGGGCTCCGGAAATGTAAACCCGACCCCATTTTTTTTCGAGTTAATGACCATGCAATCGCAAGGTGCGGAATATCGAGTCGACGCAAAGACGCTGAGATCATCCATCGAACCTTCTCCTCCGCGGCTTACTTTCGCCCTCTCAGCCAACACATAAAAGATAACAAAAACAACGGATTACAAAATATTATCTAGGCGTCGCGCTTTCCTCTTCCCACTCACGCTTTCACACCAGCGAAGCGGCGCCCTCCGGTACTTCGGTCAAGCCCAGCCAACAGGCGCCGGCTAGACGACGAACAACGCCATGAATTCGTTCACCGGCATTTGCTCGATCCGCCGCTGGTCGGCGCACGCGTCGAGGATCGCCTGCTGCTGCTTCGGTGCGAAGCGGCGCGCGAGGTTGATCGCGGAATTTCTCCAGCAGCAGCGGTATGCCTTCCTTGCGGCGGCGCGGATGGCCGAGCGGGTATTCGATCTCGACTTTCGGCAGGCGCGTGCCGTCCTTGAAGGTGATCTCGATCGCGTGGGCATTGGAGCGTTTCTTCGGATCGCGCAGGTCGCGCGTGTACTGCTCGCTCACGGTCACGCGCATTTTCTCCCGCAGTTTGTCGATGCGCGGATCGGCGGCGACGCCGTCCTCGTAATCGGACGCGACCAGCCTGCCGAAGATCAGCCCGACCGCGGCGATGTACTGGATGCAGTGGTCGCGGTCGGCCGGGTTGTGCAGCGGGCCGCTCTTGATCAGATGCTGCGCCGATTCGTGCGTCCATTGCTGCACGCTCTTGATGTCGTCGAGGCGGTCTTTCACCAGCGGATGGAGCAACAGCGCGCATTCGGCGGCGCTTTGCCCGTGGAAACCCGCCGGGAAAGCGATCTTGAACAGCACGTTCTCCATGACGTAGGCGCCGTACGGGCGCTGAAATTTGAACTTCTGACCTTGAAACATGATGTCGTAGAAACCCCACTTCTTCGCGCTGAGCGCCGAGGGATAGCCCATCTCGCCTTTCAGCGCGATCAGCGCGAGCCGCACGCCGCGCGCGGTGGCGTCGGCCGCGGCCCACGATTTGCGCGAGCCGGTGTTGGGCGCGTTGCGGTAGGTGCGCAGCGCCTGGCCGTCGACCCAGGCGTTGGAGATCGCGTTGATGATTTCGTCGCGCGTGCCGCCGAGCATGTGCGTCACCACGGCGGTCGAGGCGAGCTTCACCAGCACCACGTGATCGATGCCGAGCCCGTTGAAATTGTTTTCGAGGGCCATGATGCCCTGGATCTCGTGCGCCTTGATCATGGCGGTGAGCACGTCGCGCATGACGAGCGGCGCCCTGCCCTGCGCGACGTTGCGGCGCGACAGGTAATCAGCGGTGGCGAGAATGCCGCCGAGGTTGTCGGACGGTGCGCGCCGTTGCGTCCGAACCAGGCATCGTTGAAATCGAGCCACCGGTTCATCGCGCCGATGTTGAACGCGGCGGTGACCGGATCGAGCTCATACGGCGTGCCGGGCACGCGCGCGCCGCCGGGCATCACCGCGCCGGGCACGACGGGGCCCATCAGCTTGGTGCACGCCGGGTAGGACAAGCGCTTCGAGCCCGCAGCCGATGGTGTCCATCAGGCAGTAGCGCGCCGTGGTGTAGGCGAGCGCGCTCTTGATCTCGTAGCCGGTGACGTAATCGGCGATGTCGACCATTTCGCGGTCGGGCGCGGGGCGGACGTTCTTGTGTGCCGTGGTCATGGGGGCTCGGATAATAATGGATTGGCGCGGCGGATCTAGTCGACCTTGATCTGCGCTTCACGCGCGACCCTGGTCCAGCGCGCGATCTCTTCCTTGAGAAACGCGGTGAACTCCGCGGGGCTGCTGCCCACCGGGTCGGCCGCTTCGATCAGCAGGCGCCGCCTGATTTCCGGCTGGCCCAGGATTTTCACGGTTTCGGCATGCAGGCGCTCGACGATCGCGCGCGGCGTTTTTGCCGGCGCGAAAAATCCCATCCAGCCGGTGAACGCGTAGCCCGGCACGCCGGCCTCGGCGACCGTCGGCACGTCGGGCAGCGCGGGCGTGCGCTTTGGCGTAGTCACCGCGAGCAGCCGCAGCTTGCCTGCCTTCACCTGCGGCAGCGTCGAGACCGGGCTGCCGAATAGATAATCCACGCGCCCCGCCATGAGGTCGGAAATCGCGAGCGGCACGCCGCGGTACGGGATATGCACCACGTCGATCTTCGCGAGCAGCTTGAACAGTTCACCGGCGAGATGGTTGGACGTCGCGTTGCCGCCCGATCCGTAGTTCATCTGCCCGGGCGTGATCGCGCCAGCGCCACCAGTTCACGCACGTTTTTCGCGGGCACCGACGGATGCACGACCAGCACGTTCGACTGCGAAAGCGCCTGCGTCACGGGCTGAAAATCCCTGAGCGTGTCGTACGGGAGTGGTAGACGCTCGCGCGCACCGCCAGCGCGGATGTCGTGAACATCAGCGTGTAGCCGTCGGGCACCGCCTCGGCAACCGCCTGGGCGCCGACAATGCCGATGCGATTATCGATCACGAACTGCTGGCCGAGCACCGCGGTGAGCTTCTGGCCGATGGTGCGCGCGACGATGTCGGCGCCGCCGCCGGCCTGCGACGGCACGATCACGCGAACCGGTTTCGTTGGATACGACTGCGCGAATGCGACAGGCGTGGAAAGCGCGAGCGCGCAGGCCGCAGCAAGGATCCTCCCCATTTCTCTCTCCAGAAAATTGTCCGCTTTGTCTTTCGTGTTCTATTGCAGGTCGCCGATTCACATCCTGTTGTTTCCGACCGCCTCCATTTTTCGCGCCCTCAGGCCACACATAAATACCAATAAAAACAACGGACTATGATATATGGCCCAGTCGGCGCGCGCTTCCCTTTCCCGCTCACGCTCTCACAACAGCGAAGCGGCGGCCTGCAGCACTTCGATCAAGCGTAATCCTTATTCCAGCGGCATGAAAGCGCGACCGCGCGAACATCACACTACTATGCCCGCGCGGGCCACGGGGTTTTCCAGGTGGTCCTCCTCCCCGTTCCATCCGCCGTTGATCCTGTTGCGGATGTCGTACTTGGCAGCCTCGGCGGTTCAATTTTAATTTCTTGAATTTCCTGGCGCAGCCGTCGAGCGGGTATCGAAACGAACTCTGGCGCACCCGTCAAGCGGGCATGGAAGTGAAGCCTTGGCGGTTCAATTCCTGTTTTTGAATTTTTTCCCGGTCCCGGTCTTCAGCACAATCGGGCCATCAATGGGGCGGGCAGGGCTTCGGTTGGTAGCAATGGGGGAACGGGGTCAGCTCGTGCTGCCCCGGTGCTTCGCTGCGGCGTTAAGGCTTGGCGCCTGTCCCGGCCGGCGCTCTGATGATCAGCGCACCCGAGGGATCCTTCGGGTCTGCGGCTCGCTTCGTCGCTTCTTGCGGTGTGCCGGATGCAGCGGGCGCAGGCTGCGCCATTCCTTCTGCTTTGGATCTGATGCTCCAGGCTTTGTCGGCGCCATCTTCAGTTCGGACGGCGCAATTTCTTCAAGGATTGCGATGACGGTGAATCGATTGTCGTGGGCGTGTCAGAAGCGCATGCCGACAAAGCGAACGCTGCGATGACGAAACCAAGTGCAAATGATCGCATGATGCTCATGCTCCTTTTCATAAAAAAACCGTACTTTTTCCATTTTTCGCGCCCGCAGCTCACACACATAAAAACAGAATAAAAACATCGGCTTAAAAAACATCGCCCAAGCGGCGCACGTCCCCCCTCACGCACTCACATCAACTTGGAGGGAACTCTCGAACACTGAGGTGAAAGCGCCACGCTATTTGAGCAGCATAAAGGCGCGACCGCGCCTCGATTTCTTCACATGTAAATGTTACCCGGAACATCCCGCCCGGATTTTCAGGCTTTACCTGGCCGAGTTACCTGAGGCGCTGAGGCAGCCAAATTCGAATTACCGGGGAATGTGGGGCGTCAGATGAGTCTGAACCCGCAAATGAATTCATGGCCAGCGAACTGGTCCTGGCCACGCGACCGGCAGCCGGGCCTTTTTCAGCGGGCGAACTCTCCGCAAAGGTAACACCGCGTTCTTCAGTTTCGATGCGAATGCCGGCATTGACCGGATTGACGGCAACTTTCGTCTCGACCGCAACCGGATGGATATTCGACGCGGACCACAATCCCCACACCAGCCCTCCGATCATCAGGATCGGGTTGCTCAGCCCGATCAACACCGCCAGCGACCGGCCGGAGAACGTATTGCTTACCACTGCGTTGGCGCGCTGAAGATCCACACGCTTCACCGGATCCATCGGCACCGTATCCAGCACGTTGCCGATCAATCCTTTGTAGATGACCTGGGCTGCCGGCTGGGAGGGGGCGTCGGGAACATCCGGAGATTTCAGGACATCATCCGCCCACGCGGAATCCGCGAGCGACAGGAGCAGAAACGCGGCAGAGAAGGCTGAGCGTGGCTTTGGCACGAGGGGGCCCAATTCGGACAACGTTGCCGGAAAGACTAAAGCGAAAACGCCGCGCCTTCTGTACGCTGCCGTACGGAGCGCATCCTTTCCAGGCATCATGGGGGCTATCCGCACTTCCAGCGGCATAAAAACGCGGCTGCGCGGGATTGTTGAGTTTTATCGGCTTTTGGCCAACAATCTGCAGCCATCACACAACACGGCAGGAGGAGACCCGATGAAAACGTTGATCCGCATTTGCTGCACGTTACTTTCCGTTCTGGGTGCGTCCCATGCCTTCGCCCAGGCTTATCCTTCCAAGACGATGAAGATCGTCGTCGCTTTCCCGGCGGGCGGTCCGATCGACATCGTTGCGCGCATGCTTGCGCCGAAGCTTTCCGAAACGATGGGCCAGCAGGTGATCGTCGACAACCGCGCCGGCGCCAATGGCGCGATCGGCACCGAGATTGTCGTCAGATCGCCAGCCGACGGCTATACGATGTATCTGGCCAGCCCCAGTGCCATTGCCATCGGCCCGGCGGTCTCCAAAGTGCCGTTCGACACGCTGCGCGACCTCGCCTGCGTCTCGCTGGTCTCCACGACGCCGGAGCTGCTGGTGGTGCATCCTTCATTGCCGGTGAAATCGATCAGGGAACTGGTGGCGATGGCCAAGGCGCAGCCCGGCAAGATCGTCATGGCGTCTACCGGAACCGGCGGTCTGCCGCATCTTGCACTTGAAATGCTCAAGAGCGCCGCCAAAATCGACATCCTGCATGTGCCTTACAAAGGCGCCGCGCCGGCGGTGGCCGATGTGCTCGGCGGACAGGTCCACGGCATTTTTGCCGACCTGCCGGTGCTGCTTCCGTACGTGACCTCCGGCAGGGTGCGTGCGCTGGCCGTGGCGAGCCCCAAGCGCGCGCCGCTGCTGCCCGATCTTCCCACCATGACCGAGCAGGGCCTGCCGACCGTCGAGGCGGTCAACTGGTACGGCATCCTGGTGCCGGCCAAAACGCCCCGCGAAATCATCGCCAAGCTGAACGAGGGCATCATCAAAAGTCTCGGCGACAAGGACCTGCGCGACAAAATGATCCAGCGCGGCGCCGATCCGGTCACCGATACGCCGGATCAGTTCACGTCTTTCCTTCGCGCCGACATGGAGCGCTGGGCAAAAATCGTCAAGACGTCCGGCATCAAGGTGGAGTAGTTCTTAGACCCTGTTGAACAATCGCCATCGAGTGGTTCGACGAACCGCCCGGTGGGCGCCGAATCCGCGGTGTCGATCTGTCGCAGGAACTGGACGAAGAAACCTTCCAGCGCGATCAAGCAAGCGATCGACGGCCACGGCATGCTCTACTTCCGCGACCAGGATCTCGCGCCGGACGGCAATTACGTTTCTCGCGGCGCTTCGGCGAGCTCGACCGCCACGTGCGCCGGAATATGCGCTGCCCGCTATCCGGAGATCCACCTCATCTCCAACGTCAAGGAAGGCGAGCGCTCGGTGGGCAGCGCCTATGCCGGCGACGACTGGCGCGCGGACCTGAGCTTCATGAAGTACTCGGCTCACTACGCGATCCTGCACGCCATCGAAGTCCCGGTAAAGGACGGCGTGGTGTGGGCGACTCCGAGTTCGTGAGCACCGGATCTGCCTATGACACGCTGCCGGAAGACCGGAAGCGGTGGCTGGCCGGCAAGCGCGCCGTGTTCGAATACCACCGCGCGCAGGCGCGCAAGCAGCGACAGCGTCGCCATGACCACGCGCGTCCCGAACTGACGCCGGAGCGAAGGCCGCCACGCCCTATGTCATGCACGAGGTCGTCATCGCGCGCCCCGTTACCGGCCGCAAGCTGCTCACGTCAACAAGACCTACACCTTCGGCCTCGGGGATGCAGCGAAGACGAGCGCGGCCCATGCTGGAGAGCTCTACGCTCACATCACGCGGCCGGAATCGGTGCACCGCCCAAGTGGCAGAAGGCACGTCGCACCTGGACACTCACCCCGCCATGGCGATCGGCGATTGACGCGCTGCGTGGCTTCAAGCCTCTTCGCTCTCGAGCTCGACCTTCCTGCCGGCAAAGCGCAGCCGGCGGAGGATGAGCGGCCCGAACAGGCTGGCCAGCGTAAGCGCCACGAAGAAAACCACGATCGGGCGCTCGAGCAGCATCCACAGGTTGCCCTGGGTCATGATCATCGACTGGCGCAATGCCTCTTCCATCCGGTCGCCCAGCACCAGGCCCAGTATTACGGGCGCGACCGGGAAACTGTTGCTTCTCATGAAGTAGCCGAGCGCGCCGAACAGGCACAGAAACACCAGGTCGAGCACAGTCTGGTTGACGCTGTAGACGCCGATGACGCAAATGACCATGATGACCGGCAGCAGGATCCGCATCGGCAGGTACAGCAGCCGGACAAAAATGCCGATCAGCGGCAGGTTGAGAATCAGCAGCATGACATTGCCGATATAGAGCGCCGCGATCAGTCCCCACACTACCTCGGGCTGCTGAGCGAACATCAGCGGCCCCGGATGCACGTTGAGCGCGGTGAGCGCGATAAGCAGAATCGCCGTGGTGCCGGAGCCCGGCACGCCCAGCGTCAGCATCGGCACCAGCGCGCCTGCGCTGGCCGCATTATTGGCCGACTCCGGCGCGGCCACGCCGCGTATTTCCCCCTTGCCGAAGCGTTCGGGATGACGCGATACCTGGGTCTCCACCGAGTAGGAGAGAAACGACGCGATGCCGGCGCCCGCGCCCGGCATGACGCCGACCAGAAAGCCGATCGTGCTGCCGCGCAGGATCGCGCCCAGGCTCTCCCGTATCTCCCTGAACGAGATGAAAAGCCTGTGCTTGATCACCGCTCCCTGTATGCCGTTTCGCATGTCGTTGGTGTTGAGCAGCACCTCCGAGACCGCGAACAGGCCCATGGTGACGGCGAGAAGCTGAATGCCGTCGAGCATTTCCGGCATGTCGAAAACAAAGCGTTCCACGCCCGTGACGTCGGTGCCGACGGTCCCGAGCATCAGGCCCAGGGTCATGGCCATCAGGCCCTTCACCAGCCTTTTGCCGGACAGACTGGCCACCGCGGACAATCCGAAGAGCATCAGCGCGCAGTATTCGGGCGGCCCGAAGTCGAGCGCCCAGCTGGCGATCAGCGGCGCGAACAGCATCAGACCCGACCACGCCCAGCGTGCCCGCGATATAGGAACCGATCGCGGCGATGCAGAGCGCCGGCCCCGCGCGGCCCTGCAGCGCCATCTGGTGGCCGTCGAGACAGGTGACGACCGACGAAGATTCTCCCGGCACATTGAGCAGGATGGAGGTCGTGGAGCCTCCATACATCGCGCCGGAATACATCGAGGCCAGCATGATGAGCGCGCTCACCGGGTTCATGTTGAGCACGATGGGCAGCAGCATCGCGAGCGCACCGGCCGGACCGATACCCGGCAGGACGCCGATGATGGTCCCCAGGAACGCGCCGATAAAGGCGAACATCAGGTTGTAAGGCTGCAGCGCGACCTGGAATCCCATCAGCAGCAGAGAAAATGTTTCTCCCATGGCCGCGAGCTACCTCAGTCCGGCGAGCACGCCGAGCGGCAACCTCAGGTCGAGCACGATGTAGAACAGGCCGAAGACGGCGGCGGTGATGATCGCGGCGAGCAGCAACGCGCCCTTCCACGAAGGGTAACCGAGATACCTGAACGTCGCCGCAAGAAATACCAGGGTGGCGATGGGGAATCCGACAGGCTCCAGCACCAGGACGTAACCCAGCAGCAATGCCGCCGGTGTCATTGCCGCCAGCTGGGATGGGGCTCCGTCGGCGCTGCCCGCCGGCGTTTTCGTCGGAACGCCCGAACAACAGCAAAATGCCCAGGACCAGGCCGAAAACGGTGAGTATCTTGGGAAAGAAACCCGGGCCGACGACGTCGACTTCAAGCGCCGCGCTGAACTGCGTGCTCTGCCAGCCGTAAACCGCCGCCAGAACCAGAAAGAACAGCGCGGCTATGCGATCGGCATTGAAGAACTTTTTTATGCTGTTTCTCCTGGCCATGCGCCGCGCCTGCTATTTGCCCTTCTTTTTGTGCAATCCCATGGCCTGGTCCAGCCGCAGGTACAACTTTTCTTCCTCCTCGTAGAACGCCGCCAGATCCGCGCCCGTCATCCAGCCGTCGGTAATCGCATTCCTGGCGAGGTAGTCCTTCCATTGCGGCGTGCCGCGGGTGCGCTCCAGCAGCTGCACATAGTAATGAACCACGTCCGGGGATATCCCGGGCGGACCCATCAACGCGCGAAACTGCTTGAGCAGTCTCATCTTGAGTCCGGACTCCTCGAACGTCGGCACGCCGGGAAACATGTTCAGGTGCTCGGACACGGCCACGGCCCTGAGCTTGCCCGCCTTCACGTGCTGCTCGACTTCGGAAGGGTTCTCGAGGATGAGATGGATGTGATTGCCCATCAGCGCGAGGACCGCATCCCCGCCGCCCTTGAAGGGGACGTAGGAAAACGAGACGCCGGCCGCCTCTTCCAGGAGTTTTCCCGCCATCGAGGCGCTGTTGCCGTAATTGCCGCCCCCCTGCAACACCGACTTCGGTTTGTCTTTGGCCGCCTTGAGGAGATCCTTAAGCGACTTATAGGGCCCGTCGGCGTTTACCACCAGAACCATGGGGTCGTACGCCAGCATCGCGATGGGCGTGAATTTTCGCCAACCGGAATCGGCGCCCGTCAGCAACGGATTGTTGAACGACGCCGGCGTGTAAGCGGCCAGCAAATGCGGATTGCCGCTGTTCTGGGTGATCACATAACGCCGCGCTTTCTCGCCCTGCGAGCCGGTCACGCTCTCCACCGACACGAGCTTGGGCACGAACTTGTTCTTGTTCCAGATGTCCGCGATTTCGCGCAGCATCAGCTCGTTGCCCGTTCCCGGACTGGAGTGCGTCACCAGGGTGATGCGCTCGCTCGGCGCCCACTCTGCCGCCGCAGCCGCGCCGCAAAGCAGCAGTAACAACGAAACGGCGCCGGACAACCAGCAGCCGCGGGCGCGCGCTGAAATGATGCGAGGGATCATCATGATGTTTCTCCTCCTATTATTGTCTCGACAGCATACGCTCTTCGCCGGAATCCGGTGATGAGCGGAGACTTCTATTTCCTGGGGCCAAAACCGGGCAGGTAGCGCGGCCCGTCTTCGATGCCGTCGATCGGCGGCCCGGCCAGGCCGTGGCGGGTGTCCTTGGCGACGAAGAAGATGACGTCCTCGTCGGCCGGTCGCCACGGTCGAATGCACGATGCCGGTCGGCATGTGAATCGCGTGGTGCCGGGGCACCAGCACGGTCTGCCCGCCGATATCGGCCTGCAAGGTTCCCTGCAACACGAGATTGAACTGCTCGTTGGGGTGGGTGTGCAGTTTCGAGCCCGAGCCGCGGCCCTTGTGGATGAGCCCGACTTGTATCTTCTCGCCCGCCAGGGCTGCGCCGAACGACGACGACTTTTTCGATACGTAATTGCGCGGCGTGACCTTGGCGCTGCACGGGCCCTCCGGCACGTGGTCGAGCTCGTCCCATTTGTAAACGTAGCGGATTTTTTCCTTGTTCACGCGCGGACTCTGCGGCAGCGGCAAGCCATCCGGTCCCAGCGCCCATTCGTTGTCCTTGTTGGTGCCGAATCCGGGCAGCGTGCGGGGACCGTTGTGTTTGCCGTCGACCGCCGGCCCCGTGATGCCATGGCGCGTATCCTTGGCGGCGATGAAAAGGACATCCTCTTCCGGGCTGGAAACATGGGAATGCACCATGCCCGCGGGAATGTGGATCACATGGCCCGCCGGCACTTTCAGCACCTGGCCATCGAGATCGGCGATCAATGTTCCCCGCAGGACGTAATTGAACTGCTCGTTGGGATGCGAGTGCAGCTTTGATCCGGTGCCGCGCGGCTTGACCACCCAGGCCACGTGCACGTGGGTCCCGCTCAGCACCGGGCCGACGGTGGTGGACTTGCCGGTTGCGAGCGAATCGCCGGAAAGCAGTTTGCTCGGCGCGACCGTCGCGCTGCACGGCCCCTCGGGCACGCGTTCGAGATGGTCGAGGTCGTAGACGTAACGGGTTTTGACGCTTTCCTGTGTCGCTGCGGACATCGCGCATCTCCTCCGGCTGGTGGGGTTGCCTGCAAACCGCGCAGGGCAGTCGAACCTGTTTTTTTCAAGCTTATACAGGTCCCGGTCGATAGATCAAATGCTTTTCCTTTATAAACTTTATCGATAGTATCTATGGGCTAAGAGCTGAGAGCCCAAGGAGGGGCAGCCATGGAACTGCGGCACCTGCGTTACTTTCTGGCCATCGCCGAGACATCGAGCTTCACCCGCGCCGCGGGCAAGCTGCGCGTCACCCAGCCGACCTTGTCGCACCAGATCAAACAGCTCGAACAGGAAATCGGCGTGCCGCTGTTCGACCGCGTCGGGTTGAAGACCTGCCTCACCTCCCAGGGCAAGGTGCTGAAGGCCTATGCCGAACAGGCGATCAACGTCATCGAATCGGGCCTGACCGCGATCGCCGAACTGGACGGACTGATACACGGCCAGCTCAGGGTGGGCGTTTTCCATTCCTTCAGCAGCTCGCTGTTGCCGACCACCCTGGCCCAGTTCATCCAGAACTATCCCGGCGTGCACGTGGTGCTGCGCCAGCAATCCCGCGCCGACATGGAGCGGGGACTGGTCAACGGCGACCTGGATCTTGCGATCGGTTACGCCCCGGCCGCCTCGGACAATATCGTCGCGGAAACTCTGTTTACCGACCCGATGGCGCTGGCCGTCGGCAAACGTCATCCATGGTCTGGCCGCAAACGGATCAACCTGCGCGAACTGCATGGCCAACCCATGGTGCTGCAGACTCCGGAACATCCGTCGCGGCAGATGATCGATAAATATCTGCAGTCGAAAAAAATAGTGCCGCGCGTTTTGGCGGAAATGAATTCCAATGAAGCGGTGCTGGCCACGGTGAGATGCAGCACGCTGGTCACGCTGCTTTCGGCGCGCGTGCTGGCTGGCGTGCCGGGCCTGCACGCGATACGTCTTCCCGAGCGCGCGCTCTCGCGCACTGCCGCGATATTCTGGCACCGGGGCAGCTACCGCCCGGCGGCGGCGCGCCTGGCGGCGGAGATGATCAAGACCGCCTACGCGCCCGGCAACTAGCAGCGCTGCGCGAATCGCGGCGAACCGGCGCCGCCCTCAGCCGGCGTTGTTGTCGCTGCCATCCCGGTCCACCGTGGTCTCCAGCCACGATGTCGAGCGCACGGCGCAATAGCGGCTGCCCCCCTCTTCCGTCGCGATGCGGCTCGGCGCGCCCTTGGGAATGTGAATGATGTCGCCAGGCCCGGCTTTTCTGCGTTCGCCGCCGACCTTCGCATCAAGAGTTCCCGAAAGCACATAGATGAAAGTCTCGTGCGGCGCGCGTTCCTGCTCTTCCGCCTCTCCCGGCTGCGCCTCGATGAAACCGAATGCCAGCCGCTGTCCTGCAGTCCAGTGCTCGCGGTGGCCCGAGGCGGGCGGCGCCTCCAGCGAGTCGAGTATCGGGTAATAGCATTCGCCCAGCCCCTCGATGATCGCCTGCGATTTCTCCGGCTCCTTCCGGCCGCCGGGCCATTTGCCGGCCTTGTGCGCCTGCGCGACCTCATCCAGCGTCGGCGCGCGCTCGGGCGGCGCCTCGTCCGCCGCGATGCCGACCAGCGACCACGTGCGGTCCTTGATATAAAGATAATCCACCGCACCGTCTTCGGTCGCTTTCATGGAATGCCGGGCATTGGCCGGACAGTGCACGAAAGTGCCGGGCGACACGATGCGTCGCTCCTTTCCCACAATGGCGTTGAGCTTGCCATGGAGCGGGAAAATCATCAGCTCGTTCGGATGATAGTGCAGCTCCGAACCGGTGCCCGCGTTCTTGTGCACCGTGCGGAAGAACATGTACTGGCCTTCGATCGTCCTGCCTTCCCCCGTCGACAGATGGGGGTTGGTGCGTCGCGTCTCGAGACCTTCAAAACGGTAAAACGGCATGCCTGTCTCCTTGCAGCGTTATTTTTTCAACATCCCCAGTTCCGTCATCAGCTTGCGGTAGACGTTTTCCTCGTCCTGCAGGAACGTCGCCAGATCCTTGCCGGAGATCCATTCCTCGGTGACGCCGAATTTCTTCACGTAGTCCTTCCACTCCGGCGTGGCGCGGGTCTTCTCGAGAGTGCGGATGTAAAAATCAACCACCTCGGGCGGGATTCCGGGCGGCGCCATCACCCCCCGGAACCGCTTCAGTTGCCGGAACTTCATGCCCACCGACGCGAAAGTCGGCACGTCGGGGTAGCGGGCCAGGGGAATCGAAGTCGCGAGGGCACGAAGTTTTCCTGCCTTGATGTGTTCCTCTACCTCGGAAGGCTGCTCCAGAACGAAATGCACGTGCCCGCCGAGCAACGCCACCACGCTTTCACCGCTGGACTTGAACGGCGTGTACGCAATCTCGACCTTGGCCTCTTCCGCCATCATGCGGCCCATCAGCGAAGTCGGGCCGCCGTACGATCCGCCGCCCTGCAGGATGCCATTGGGCTTCTGCCGCGCGGCCTCGATCAGGTCCTTGACGCTCTTGAAGGGCGACCCGGCGTTGACATACATGACCGTCGGCTCGTCCGTCATCAGTGCGAGAGACGTGAAGCTGGCGACGCTGATATCCGAGCGCATGCGGATCGGCGCAATCATCATTTGCGGAGTGAAGCCGAATATCAAATAGGCATTGCCGCGGTTCTGTACCGCCACGAACCTCCGCGCCTTCTCGCCGCCGGAACCGACCATGTTCTCGATCGAAACGCCGTGCGGCGCGAATTTGTGCTTGATCCAGATGTCCGCGATCGTGCGCAGGTAAATGTCGATGCTGTTGCCGGGACTGGAGTGCGTGACGAAGGCGATCTTTTCCTTCGGCTCCCAGTCCGCAGCGGCAGCCTGCCCAAGCTGGGCCGCGACAACGAACAGAGCAAGCGCAGCGGTTGCCGCAACGACACCTTTCTTCTTCGAAATTTTCATGACTCCTCCTCGTGGTTGCAACTGATAGCCCCGGCGGCCGAAATGAATCGGCATGCACCCGCGGTTCGTCGACACGCAGGAATCCCGCCGCCTCCATACCACAACGGCAAGTTATACGCTTCGACGCCGATAGATCAAATGCTTTTCTTTTATGAAGTTTATCGACGCTATCTATGAGGAGGCAACATCGTTCGGCTCACGCGCCCGCCAGCCGCCACCACAGGCAGCCCGCCGCGATCGCCAGGGTGGCGAGCGTGACCGGCACGCCGACGCGCGCGTGCTCGCGCCAGCCGATCGCGATGCCGCGGCGTTGCGCGGCGTTGATCACGATGATATTGGCAATGCTGCCCACCACCAGCAGGTTGCCCGCGAGCGTGCTCGCGAGTGCCAGCACCGGGCCCGCGATCTCGTGCGTCGCCGCGGGCAGCAGCAGCATCACCGCCGGCACGTTGGACACGATGTTGGACAGCACGAAGGCGACGGCGGCGAGCGGCCACGGATGCGTGAGGTCGATGCCGGCGGCATTGAGGCTCGCGATGGCGTCCTGCGGGAACCCGGTTTTCGCCAGCCCGTGATTGACGACGAACAGCCCGATGAACAGCACCAGCAGCTGCCAGTCCACCAGCCCCAGCATCTTGTGCGAGTGCAGCTTGCGGCTGGTCATCAGCAGACCCGCCGCCACCAGCGCCACCACTTCGCGCGGCAGCGGCGCCGCGAGAAACAGCACGAACACCACGGCGGCAACGCCCAGGCCCTTGATGCTCTGCCACGGATCGACCGGCGGCGTCTCGCCCGCATGGTCGTCCGCGGGCGGCGCCTGTTCCCACCGGCCGTGCGTCTGCCATGCGATCAGCGCCCAGGTGACGACGAGACCGAGCGCCACCGGCAGCGCCGCGTCGCGCATATAACCGGCGAACGACAGCGCCAGCGTTGCGCCGATCAGCATGTTCTGCGGATTGCCGATCAGCGTCGCCGCCGAGCCGACGTTCGCCGCGCATGCGAGCGCGAGCAGAAACGGCACCGGGTCGAGCCGGCGCGCGCGGCACACGTCGATCAGCACCGGCGCCACCGCGAGGCACACGATGTCGTTGCTGAACACGGCGGAGAGCACGGCGATCACCAGGATCAGCGCCGCCAGCAGCGCCGGCGGCGTCAGCGGCAACGCGCCCAGCCGGCAGGTGGCCCAGGTATAGAAACCGCCCATGCGCAGCTGCGCCGAGATCACCATGAAGGAAAACAGCAGGATCAGCGTCGGCGCATGGATCGCGCCCCATGCCTCCTTGAGCGTGAGCGCGCCGACCGACACCAGCGCGATCGCGCCGAGCAGCGCGATCCCGGTGCGGTCGAGCTGCAGGAACGGCAGGCCGCCGAGGATCATGCCGAGGTACACCACGAAAAAAATCGCGATGATGGCGGCGTCGGCGACCATCACGAAAATCGCGCCAGTGTCATTTTTTCGTGCGCCGCTTCGGTTTCGCCGGCGCGGCGTGTGGCTTGGCCGGGATCACCATCTGGGTCTGGGTGACGAGTGCGACCTTGCGGCCGTCGGCATTTTTGATCGTGGTCTGCCACACCATGGTGGTGCGGCCGAGGTGCAGCGGGGTCGCCACGGCCTTGAGCACCGGGCCTTCGCCGGCGGCGAAAAAATTGGTCTTGGATTCGAGCGTCGTGGTGCGATAACCGGGCGGCAGGTTGATGATGGTGCCGATCGCGCCCAGCACGTCGGCGAAGGCCATCAGGGCGCCGCCGTTGACGCGGCCGCTGCGGTTCAGGTGCATGGATTTGACCGGCATCTCCGCGGTCACTCTTTTGCCGGTGAGCGCAACGATGCGCACGCCCATTGCGCGCGGCATGCCGCGCCCGAACATTTCGCGGATCAGTGCCGCGTGTGCCGCGGCGGTTTTGCTTGCAGGTTTGGCGCGTGCGGCCATGTCACTCCTCAATAAACGACGCGCGGCCGATTCGCCGCGCCGCCTATTCTAATCATGAAACACCGGACTGGGCTATGATTGCGGGATAACAGCCCGCGCGATCACGCCGGCCGGTCAAAAAGGAGGAGTTCGATGGCGCAGAAAATGAATGGCGCGCAGCTCATCGCCCGGATGCTCAAAGCCTACGGCGTCACCCACGTGTTTTTCATGGACGCGATCCTGCGGCGCGCGCTGGCTGAAATGGAGGACGTCGGCATCACGCGCATACTCG
Source organism: uncultured beta proteobacterium (assembly GCA_963734595.1). Taxonomy (GTDB): domain Bacteria; phylum Pseudomonadota; class Gammaproteobacteria; order Burkholderiales; family SG8-41; genus CAKKQX01. Next base: position 58,654 of record CAVTHV010000018.1, on the reverse strand, counting down.
GGCACTCCGAGAAGGCCGTCGCCTACATGGCAGACGGATTACGCGCGCGTGTCGGGCCGGCCCGGCATCTGCATGGCGCAGTCGGTGGGCGCGGCCAATCTCGCGGCCGGCATGCAGGACCCTTACCTCGGCCACTCGGCGGTGATCGCGCTGACCGGACGCCATGTCGCGCCGTTCCAGTATCGCAACGCCTACCAGGAAGTCGACCACGATCCGCTGTACGCGGCGGTGACCAAGTTTCACGGCAGGATCGACACGCTGGAACAGATTCCGCATTTGCTGCGACAGGCGTTCCGCGAAGCCACCACCGGCACGCCGCGCCCGGTGCACCTCGACATCGCGGGCTTTACCGGCGATGCCTCACTCCGCTGGAAGGCATGTTCGATATCGTTGCCGACGAGGCGCACACGCGCTTTCCGGCGTTTCGCCCCGCCCCCGATCCGACTGTGGTGCAGCGTGCGGCTGCAGCCATCAAGACGGCAGCGCGGCCGGTGATCGTGGCCGACCGCGGCGTAGATAGTCTTCGGCGCCGCCGCCGCTGTGATGCAAGCTCGCCGAACGCATCCAGGCGCCGGTGGTCGCGACCCTCGATGCGAAGGCGATGGTGGCAGAGGATCATCCGTTGTTCCGCGGCATGCTTGGCCTGTACGGGCGCAGTTGCGCCAACCATGTCGTGGCCGAGGCGGACCTGGTGATCTACGCGGGCAGCAACACCAGCGACCACACCACCGCCAACTGGCAGATGCCCAAGGAAGGCACCGCGACCATCCACATCGACATCGATCCGCTGGAAATCGGCCGCAATTACCCGGGCGTCGATCGGCCTGCAGGCCGATGTGCGCGCGGCGCTGGAAGCGCTGGCGGCCGTTGCGCACTGCCGCAAAGCACGATGAGTGGCTCGCCCGCACGCAGGCGTTCGTCGATGAGTGGCGCGAGGAAGCCGAGAAGGCGCGCGCTTCCGACCAGGTACCGCTGCGGCCGGAGCGCATCTGCCGCGAGCTGACCGAGCTGCTGCCCAGGGATGCGATCCTGTTCGCCGATACCGGCTATGCGGCCTTGTTGACCGGCGCGCTGGTTTATCTGCGGCATCCGACCCAGCGCTATTTCCGCGCCGCCGGATCGCTGGGCTGGTCCTTCCCCGCTTCGCTCGGCGCGAAGTGCGCGGCGCCCGACAAGCCGGTCATCTGCTTCTGCGGCGACGGCGCCTTCTACTATCATCTGCCGGAGCTCGAAACCGCGCGCCGCCGCGGCATCAAGACCGTGACCGTCGTCAACAACAATCACTGCCTGTCGCAGGGACTGCGCAACCTGAACGCCGCCTACAAGGGCCGCGATGAAAGCCGCAAGGGCGAGTGTTACGAATACCGTGACACGGACTTCGCGCGCGTTGCGCAGTCATTCGACTGCTTCGGAGCGACCGTCGAAAAGCCGCAGGACTTCCGCAAGGCATTCGAAGCGGCGATGGCGTCCGATCTGCCGGCGGTGATCGACGTGAAGACGGAGTTTGCGAACCAGGCCCCCATGGCGTGGGTCCCGGGTTGATCCCTATGTAAAATGGCACTTGCGGGATGCGGGATCCGCCGTCCCGCAGGTAAAACTACAAATCATGTTGGGCCGACAAGATGGCGCAGCCACGCGGTCCGTATCCTGGAGGAGGTGCAACATGGTCTCGAAATTTGCAGCTGCGCTCGCGCTTGTTCTCTTCACCTCGGTCTGCTCGGGCGCCTACCCCGAGCGCCCCATACGTCTGGTTGTTCCCGCTGGCACCCGGCGGTGCGGTCGACGCGGTAGGCCGTATCACCGGCCAGAAGATCTCCGAACTCGTCGGGCAGAACGTCGTCATCGACAACCGCACCGGCGCAAACCAGATCATCGGTACCGAGATCGTCGCGCACGCGGCGCCCGACGGCTATACGCTGCTGATCACGGCCGGCGCGTTCACGATCAATCCTTCGCTCTACCGCAAGCTCCCCTACGACGCGCTGCGTGATTTCACGCCCATCGTTCATATCGCCAACTCGGGCGGGCTGGTCATTGTCGTGCATCCGTCGTTCCCGGCGAAATCGCTCAAGGAGTTGATCGAGATCGCCCGCGCGAGTCCGGGCAAGATCGTTTACGGCTCGGCCGGGTTCGGCAACCTCACTCACCTGGGCGGCGAAATGTTCCAGGTGCTGACCGGCGTGAAGCTCACTCACGTCCCGTACAAAGGCGCCGGTCCGGCAATCAACGACCTGCTGGGCGGCCAGATTCCGCTCATGTTCGGTCCGGCGGCGGCGGTGATTCCGCTGGTGAAAGCCGGCCGGCTGCGTGCCCTCGCATTCACCGGCGACAAACGCTCGATGCGCTGCCCTCGCTGCCGACGGCAGAGGAGGCCGGCGTCAAAGGTTATGTGGCGAGCGGATGGTTCGGCATTTACGGTCCGCGCGGCATGCCCAAGTCCGTCGTGAAACGGCTGAACACGGCCGTCAACGACATGCTGAAGACGCCGGTCACGCTTGAGCGGTTCGCCGCGCTCAACCTCGAACCGGTCGGCGGCTCCCCGGAGGATTTCGCCCGCTTCCTCAGAGAGGACATCCAGAAGTACGCGAAAATCATCAAGACGGTCGGCATTCAACCGCAGTAGATGGCTCGCGTCGAACGGCGCGGCATTGCGCCGCGCCCGGGCCAACCCTCTGAGGAAGCTCTGATTAAGTATGGTTTTGTCATTCCCGCGAAGGCGGGAATCCAGATGACTCAGAAGCGTGCTGGATCCCCGCCTTCGCGGGGACGACTTGGAAGCGGCTTCTTAATCGGGACTCCCTAAGCGCCGGTCTCCCGCAATATCGCACTGCCCCGCTCCGCGATCATCACCGTCGGCGTGTTGGTGTTCCCCGAGGTGATGGTCGGCATGATCGAGGCGTCGATCACGCGCAGCCGCTCGATGCCGCGCACGCGCAGTTGCGGATCGACGACTGCCGCCGGATCGTTCGCGCGCCCCATCCTGCAGGTGCCGACCGGATGAAAAATGGTGGTGCCGATATTGCCCGCGGCCTTCATGAGTTCTTCTTCCGACTGAAACGCCGGGCCCGGCATGAACTCCTCGGGCTCGTAGGGCTTCATCGCGCGGGTGCCGGTGACGATGCGGCGCGTCAGGCGCAGCGATTCGGCGGCGATTTTCCGGTCTTCGGGCGTGGACAGGTAATTGCACCGGATCGCCGGATAGGCGCGCGGATCGGACGAGGTGATATGCACGTGGCCGCGCGCGGTCGGCCGCAGGTTGCACACGCTGGCGGTAAACGCGGGAAACTTGTGCGGCGGATCGCCGAACTTGTCGAGCGAGATCGGCTGCACGTGGTATTCGAGGTTGGGCGTCGCCTGCGACGGGTCGGACTTCACGAACGCGCCCATCTGCGACGGCGGCATGGTCATCGGCCCGCTGCGGAACAGCGCGTACTCGAGGCCCATTTTCGCCTTGCTCCACCAGGAGCCGAGCATGGTGTTCAAGGTCGGCGCGTTCTTCACCTTGAACGCCATGCGCAGTTGCAGGTGGTCCTGCAGGTTTTCGCCGACCGGGAGTTCGTGCGCGACGGGAATGCCGTGCCGCTGCAGCAGCGCGCCCGGCCCGATGCCGGAGAGCTGCAGGATCTGCGGGCTGCCGATCGCGCCCGACGCCAGGATGGTTTCGCGCCGCGCCTCGGCGAACATCTCCTCGTTGCCCCGGTAAAACTCCACGCCGAGCACGCGCCGGCCTTCGAGCCTCAGCTTCTTCACCAGCGCGCCGGTGATCACGGTGAGGTTGGGCCGCTGCAGCGCCGGCCTCAGGAAGGCCTTGGACGCGTTCCAGCGCACGCCGTTGCGCTGGTTCACTTCGAAGCGCGACACGCCCGCGTTGTCGCCGCGGTTGAAGTCTTCGGTCTGCGCGATGCCCGCCTCGGCCGCGGCCTCGCGGAACGCCTCGAGTATTTCCCACCGCAGGCGCGGCGCCTCGACGCGCCATTCGCCGCCCGCGCCGTGTTTCTCGTCCGCGCCGCGCCAGTGGTCTTCGCTTTTCATGAACACCGGCAGCACGTTCTGCCACGCCCAGCCGGAGTCGCCGGTCAGCTGCGCCCACTCGTCGTAATCGCGCGCCTGGCCGCGCAGGCAGAGCATGGCGTTGATCGAGGAGGAGCCGCCGAGCACGCGCCCGCGCGGATAGTTGATGGCGCGGCCGTTCAGTCCCGGTTCGGGCTCGGTGTGGTAGCGCCAGTCGGTGCGCGGGTTGCCGATGCAGTAGAGATAGCCGACGGGGATGTGGATCCAGATCCAGTCGTCCCTGCCGCCGGCTTCGAGCAGCAGCACCGAGACGTCCGGATCGGCGGACAGGCGGTTGGCGAGCACGCAGCCGGCCGTGCCCGCGCCGGCAATCACGTAATCAAAAGGTCCGAGCGTCCCCGCCATGCTCTCTCTCCCGGCGTTAACCATGTTTGCCCAGCGTCCAGCCATGCTGCGCGATGTGCTTCTCCGCCGCCTCGCGCGGCTCTTCTTCGAGCGGCGTCGCCATGCTGTCGTTGAAACGGTTCATGAATCCGAAGTGCGCAACCAGCGCGGTGATCTCGACGATCTCGCCTTCGTTCCAGTGCTGTTTCATTTTTTCGAACATGTCATCGGTCACGTCGTTGGGCTGCGAAGCGGCTGCAATGGCGAACTCGAGCGCAATGCGCTCGGCTTCCGAGAACAGCGGGCTCGTGCGGAATTCCCACACCTTGGCGAGTTTTTGTTCGTCGATGCCTGACCGGAGCGACCCTCCGGCGTTGTGCGCCATTCAGTAATGGCAGCCGTGGGTTCGCGCCACCACGTAAGCGAGCAGGCGCTTGAAACCGACGCTCACCTCGCCTTCGGGATCGAACACCGCGGCCGTCATCTGCCGAAAGGCCTTCACCAGCTTCGGCTTGCGCGCCATGATGAGCTGGCTGTTGGCGACGAAGTTTCCCGCGCGCAGCGTCTCCATGAAAAGCTTGCGCAGGTCTTCGGGCACTTCGTCCATGGTGAGCGGCCTGAGGCGTGACATGCCGGGATTCTCCTTCTTCAGTTTGTTATCGGCGGGAATGTTTCAGGTGATACCTGGGTCAACCTCGCTGCCTGACAGAAATCCCGGAGCCGCAGCGTTGGCGAATCCGGTAAAAATAAAATATTATATAAAACATCGGGCTATAAACGAATCCCGCAGCGCGGACGGCGCGCTGCTTCAGACGGCGCCGCTTTCGAAGTGTAACCCGATACGGCACGCCGGGGTTGCACCGCGCGCGGCAGAAAACCGCCGCGGCTGGTTATACTGTGGCCGTTGTCCGACCTTTTCCGGAGCCCGTCGATGAGCGCAGTCGCCCCGCAGTCACGCATCCAGTTCGTCTACGATTTTGCCGCGCTCGACCGCATGCCGGAAGGACCAACCAGCCTCAAGGTGACGCCAAAACGCCTGCTCTCGGGCCCGAGCCTGAAGACCGGCAAGTCCTCGACCGTGGGGGCCGTGCTCTCCGGCAGTCACATCATCTGCACGCTCGGCACGCAGTCACAGGGTTCGGGGGCCAAGCCGCACACGCATCCCAACGAACAGTTCAATTACATCCTGCAGGGCACGATGACGGGCGACATTGAGGGCGACCGCGTGTTCGCGCCGAAGGCGAGCATATTGCACACGCCCGGCATGGCGGTGCACACCGGGCTCGCGTGCCCCGAGGAGGACCTGGTGTTTCTGGCGATCAAGGACACGCGGCACGGCATCGTCGGCCCGCCGGTCGACGGCAAATACGACGGACCGAATTACCTTCCTGGTTTCGGCACGCGCGCTCGGGAGCCGAGGCAGACCACTGTCGCGATGATGGCCGAAGCGAAGCGCCATCCCGGGCCCGGCAAGCGTTATGTCTACGACATGGCAGACGACGCCGACGCGCATGCCGGTCCCGCGAGCGCGGCGGTAACGCCCGGCGCGGGGCTCGCATTACCCGACGGGATCCACGGCAAGCTGCTCACCGGCGAGCTGCTGCACGTCGGCGTGCTGCGTTTCGCGCCCGGCGCAGCGATCGTGGAACACGCCCACGACAACGAGCAGTTCGCGTTCGTGGTCGAGGGCGGGCTGGAAGCGCAACTCGCCGGTCAAACGCTGCACGTCAGCGAGCGCTGCATGCTGCATGTGCCGCCAGGCATGCCGCATGCGCTCACCGCCCCGCGCGGCGCGCTGGTGGTCGTCGCGCAGGACAACTGCTGCGCTTATTCGGCGTAGGTCGCCGGATTCCGGAATACGCGTGCTACTTCGGTGCGAGGCCGAGGTCTGTCACGAGCTTCGCGTACCGCTCGTGATCGTCATGCACGAACTGCGCGAACTCCGCGCGTGACCGGGGCGCCGGTTCGGCGCCGATCCGGACCAGATTCTGGCGCAGATCGGCGTTCCCCAGGGCCTGGTTCACCGCTGCGTGCAGACGATCGAGGATCGCGCGCGGCGTGCCCGCCGGCGCCACCAGCCCCACCCACGCGGCCTGTGAAAACGCGGGCAGCCCGGACTCGGCGACGGTCGGCACGTCAGGCATGGCAAGGCTGCGCTCCGTGCCGCTTACCGCTATGGCTTTCAATCTCCCAGCGCGGATATGCGGCACCGTCGCCGGCAGCGGCCCGAAATTAAACTGCATTTCACCCGCTATCAGCGCGGTGATCGCCGGGCCGCCGCCCTTGTACGGGACGATGGTGATGTCGATTCCGGCGAGCTTCTCGAACATCAGCCCGGTGAAATGGCTGGTGGAACCGGGACCGGCACTCGCGTAGTTGATCGCGCCCGGCTTCGCCTTGGCGAGCGCGATGAGTTCCTTCACGGTGTTGGGCGGGAAGCCCGGATGCGCCGACATCATGCTGTACTGAACTACGAAGAGCGCTATCGGGACAAAATCGCGCTCCGGGCGGTACCGGATGGACTTCTGAAGCAGCGGAATCATGGTGTGGGTGGCGTAAGTCGCGGCAAGCAGCGTGTAGCCGTCCGGTGACCCCTCTGCCGCGATTTCGGCGCCAATCGCGCCGCCGGCGCCACCGCGATTGTCGACCACGATCTGCTGGCCCAGGATCTCGGCGACTCTTTGCACCACCATGCGCCCGACCACATCGTTCGCGCCGCCTGGCGAACTCGGCATTACCATGCGAATCGGGCGCACCGGGTATTTCTCCGCGGCCTGTGCGCTCAATGTCATCACCGCGGCAGCAACTGCAATCCATGATGCCTTCATCTGCCCCTCCTTATTTATATTTCAATGTCTGCGCGTTTTTCCTTTCATGCCAGTGCCGTTCTGTAATTCAAACCGTGGCCGGGGAATTTGCCTTGATCGACTTGACGATCGCTTCCAGCGCAGCGACCGTGTCGATGATTTGCGCCGGGGTGACCGGATACGCGGCGCGCCCCTCGATCGCGTCCGCGAACGCCTCGAGTTCGCAGCGCAGCGCATTGACCGGTTCGAACGCGAGCCGCTGCGGCGGCGCGCCGCTCTTGCGCAGCACCAGTTCCGTTTCACCGATTGCCTCGGCCGAGCCGCGCGTGCCGAACACGTGCACGCGCCAATAGAGCGGGGTCGCCCGCACGCCGCACAACACCCCGCTCACGCGGTTGCCAAACTCGAAAAGGATCGACAGCGTGTCGAGAGATTCGGGCGGCGGCCGGCTCGAAATGTGCTGCGCCTGGACGCGGCGCACCGGACCCAGCAGGTTGACGAACGCGTCGAGCACGTGGATGCCGGTCGCGGTGATGCTTCCGCCCGGGGCTTCGTCCGGAGACTCGCGCCAGCCGTAGTGCAGCTTCTTGAGCGCGTGCTCGTTGCTGAAATGGCCTTCGACATGCAGGATTTCGCCGAGCTCGCCGCCGTCCACCACCCGCTTGAGTTCGCGCATCGACGGCCAGAAACGCTTGTCCTGCCCCACTCCCAGCGGCACCCCGGCCTGCCGGCACGCCTCGACCGCGCGCTCCGCGTCGGCCCGGGTCAGCGCGAGCGGTTTCTCGCACAACACCGGCTTTCCCGCACCGGCCGCCGCGATGATCTGCTGCGGGTGCAGCGAATTGGGCGTCGCCAGCACCACCGCCTGGATTTCCGGGTCCGTCAGCATGTCGGCGTAATCGCTCGACAGCTGCAGTCCGTGCTTCGCGGCAAAGTCCCGCGCCTTGTCCGGATGCCGGATGACGCCGCGCACGAAGCGCAGGCGCTCGCTCACCCCCTGCACCGAGTTGACGTGGTTCTGGCCCCAGCGCCCGAGGCCGACGATGGCTGCCTTGATCATCGTGGGCTCATTGGTCTGCTGATTCTTGCCGGTGATGGTGGCGACGAGTTCGAGGAGATTGTGCGCGGTCTTCGCCATCGCCACGTCGACGAGCTTGCCATCGACCGTGGTGCTCGCGGTTCCCCGCGCGAGCGCTTCCTCGTACGCCTTGATGACACGGGTGGCGTAATCGATCTCGGCCGCGGTCGGCGTATAGATCTGGTTGGCCGCCTCGATTTGAGACGGATGGATGACGGTGCGCCCGCGGAACCCCAGCCTTCTCGACAGCGTCGTATCGCGCTTGAACCCCTCGTGATCCTTGATATTCGAAAACACGCCGTCCAGCGGGTATTTGATATTGGCGGCCCGCGCTGCCACGAAAGTAAGTTGCCGCACCAGCATCATTTCCGGGCCTTCGCTCGACCAGATTGCGCCGAGCGAAACATTCATGTCCCCGTCTTCGCCGCCGGCATATACCGCGGACTCGATGCGTGTTGCCGCCGTGAGGATCTGGTGCGCAAACAATACGCCCGAGGCGCTTTCGATCATGACGATGACCGGCGTGCTGCCCGGGGCGAGTCCCCGCCGGATTTCGATGCTCGTCAGCATGCGATCGACGGCGGCGATATCGCCGGCGTTGTCCTGTTTGGGAACGACGAATCCGCAGACGCCGGGGCTGCCGACAAATTCGTCGAAGTCCTCATGGATGTACCCGCTCGGCAGCGCGTTGCAGCGGACCCAGCAGCGGTCCGGTGGGAGCTTCGCGATGTACTCTTTGGCCATGGACCGGGCGTTCGCTTTCTCGGCGGCCGGAACCGTGTCCTCCAGATCGAAAATGAAACCGTCGGCGGGCAGGGAGCCGAGCTTGTCCAGCATCCTCCGCTGGTTGGCCGGCACGAATAACAGGGTTCGCCACAAGCGCATGCACCGTTCTCCCGCAAAAATTTCTCTATCGATTGAACATGACCGCTCAGGCGTTCCCGAGCAGCACGACGCCCGCCTTCGCAAATTCGGCGATTTGCGCATCGGCGTATCCGAGTTCCCGCAGAATTTCCGCCGAATGCTCGCCCAGCAGCGGCGCCGGCCTGCGGATGCTGGGGCTGTCCTTATCGAACAGCACCGGATTGCGCACGGTGGGCGTGGGTCCCATGCGGGGATGCGTGACCTCTTCGACGACGTGCCGCGCGCGGATGTGCGGGTTGTCGAAGACTTCCTGGAAATTATTGACGCGCGAGCACGGCACGCCTGCTTCCACCAGGATAGCCTCCAGTTCGGTCACGCTTCTGGCGCGTATCGCGGGCGTAACGACCCCGAGGAGATCGGTCTCGTTCTGCTTCCTCAGCACGTAGGTCGCGAAGCGGGGGTCGCTGATATGGCTCTCCAGCCCGAGCACCTGCATGAACCGCCGGAACAACTCGTCGTTCGGCGTGCCGATCGCGAGGTAGTGCCCGCCCTGGGTTTCAAACACCTGATAGGGCGCATTCAGGCGATGCCGGTGTCCGAGCCGTTCCGGCACCACGCCCGTCGCAAGATATCCGGCCGTCTCCCACGCGGCGGCCGCGATCGAGGACTCCACCAGCGACACGTCCGCGATCTTTCCGCCCCTGTCCCGCAGCACGCTGATCAGCCCCGACAGCGCCGCGTAGGTTGCAAACAGCGCGCCGAAAATATCGGCGGACTGGATCCCGGTGCGCATCGGCATCTCGCCGGGGGATCCGGTGACCGACAAAGCGCCGGAAAAAGCTTCGACGATCAGGTTGACGCCGGCGCGCCGCCGATACGGTCCCGTCTGGCCGAACCCGGAGGCCGAAACGTAGACGATCTTCGGGTTGACCGCGCGCACCTGCTCAGGACCCAGCCCGACCGATTCCAGCGCGCCGGGCCGGTTGTTTTCGAGGAACACGTCGGCTTTTTTGACCAGCGCAAGCACGATGTCGCGCGCCTGCTGCTGCTTCAGATCCAGCACCAGGCTGCGCTTGTTGCGGTTCAGCGCGGCGAAACTGGCGCTTTCGCCATTGACCAGCGGGGGCATGGCGCGGGTCTGGTCGCCCCTTGCCGGGCGCTCGATCTTGATGACGTCTGCCCCCATATCGCCCAGGAGCATGCCGCAGAACGGGCCCGCAATGAAATTACCGAGTTCCAGTACCCTGATACCATCAAGTGGCTGAGACACCGCGTCGACACTCCGGACTGTCATGTTTCAATTACTGCGCACGGGGCTCCCAGCCGAGGGCCCGAATCGCCTCCGTCGCATTCAAGCGGTTATGTCAACGGGCCGTCGCGCCGCATCACGGCCGCGCCCTGCCCGCAAGCGGGGTCCGGGCGCCGACCGCGGACGGCGCACCGGCATGTTTTATTGCGGCTTGACGCCGGCAGACTTGATGACTTGCGCGTAAAACACCGTCTGGTCGCGGATGAATTTCTGGAATTCCTCCGCGGTGGTTGTGCGCGGCGTGATGCTCATGCTCTCGAGCCGTTTTTTAAGATCGGGCGAATTCACCGCTTTCACGATCTCGGCGTTGAGCCGCTGGACCAGGTTGGCGGGCGTTCCGGCCGGCGCGAGCATTCCGTACCAGAGGGGAACGATATAGTCTTCGATGCCCAATTCCTTTGCGGACGGCACGTTCGGCAGCGCTGTCACGCGATCGGTGGCGAGCACCGCGAGTGCGCGCGCCTTGCCGGCCTTGACCTGGGCCTCTGCAGCCGGCACAGCCATGATCAGCACGTCGATTTCCCCGCTCACCAGGCCGATGAGCGCGAGCCCCGAGCCCTTGAACGGCACGTGTACCATTTTCGTATGGGTGAGACTCATGATGCGCTCGGGCGCGAGGTGCGTCGTCGTGCCAACCCCTCCGGAGCCGTAGTTGAGCTTGCCGGGATTTTTGTGGATGAGGGCGATGAGCTCCTTGACCGATTTCGCGGGTACCGAAGGATGGACCAGGATGACGTTGGGCATTTCGGCCACCAGCGACAAGCCCACGAGATCCGATTGCTTGTAGTTCAGCTTGCGGTAGAGGGACGGAGCGGTCGAGATGACCGGCGAACTGAGCGCGAACGTGTAGCCGTCCGGCGGCGCTTTCGCGGTCAGCTCGAGGCCGATATTGCCGCCGGCGCCCGGCCGGTTTTCGGGAATCACCTGCTGCCCCATCTGCTCCGAGAGCTTCTGGGCGATGGCCCGGCCCAGAATGTCCGTCGGCCCTCCCGGCGGGAACGGCAGAATGAAATGCAGCGGCTTGGTCGGATAGCTCTGGGCCCAGAGCGGAACTGCCGCCATCGCGCCCAGAAGGTACAGGATGCCAACAACAAAAGAACGGATGCTCATTATCACTTCCTCCTTTGTTACGACTGGTTCGCCCGCCCCGCGCTGTCATCGTCATCCATCGACGATGGAGCATTGTTATTTGCCCATATTATCATTTCCGGACAGAGCTGCGACATCGCCAGCGCCGTCCTTTGCGTCAACACCAATTCTTTGCCGCAGCGGACCCCGCACCTCACCCCTTAGGGAATCACCGGCAACAGCACCGACGGCCTTGCGCGCGGGGCCGAAGTGCAGCGTGACCTTGCCGCCGAAAACCTCCGGCGGCCGGTCGATCGGATCGTCGTGCATGAACGGACCGCAGCCGCGCATCGGGTTCTTCATGTTCGACAGCGTCGCCGCCTCGCCTTCGTACTCGTAATCCTTGCCGCGCACGGTGAGCGCGATGCGATAGCCCTTCGGCACGACGATGCAGGTCGGCCAGATCTCGACGTCGAGCTCATAGACCTGCCCCGGCGTGAGCGGCTGCTTCTCGTCGTGCGTGTGATACGGCCGGTACGGCAGCGAGAGCTTCGGGTCGAGCTTGCGGTGCGAGGCGCGCAGCCAGCCCTGGCCGACGGGCGTGTGCGGATCGAGCGCGCCCTGGAACACGACCTCCTTGCCGGCCGGATCGAAGACGCGCAGCACCGCGAAAATATCGGCGTCCGCGGTCGACGACGAAACGAAGAGCTTGAGCGCCGACGGCCCGGTGATCTCCGTTTCCCGTCTCGAGCGGCGGCGTGGAGAAGGTCAGGCCGTCACCCATCGCCTCGTAGGTGATCGACTGCTCCGCCGCGACCGGCGCGGGCGAGAGGCGCATGTCGTTCGGATCGAGATAGAAGTGCGTCCACTTCGTGCGCGCGAGCGGCCATTCGTTTTCGTGGCGCTCGACGAACTTCTCGCCGGGATGGCGCACCTGCAGCTGCACGCGCGGCTGCTTGTCCCAGCCGTTGGCGACGCCCTTGAGGAAATAATCGAAGAAGCGCTTCTGCAACTTGACGCCGTAATCGGTGTAGAACGGCGCCCAGTGCGAGCCGCCGTGCACTTCCAGCCACTTCTCTTTCGATGCCGCGCGCATGAAGCCCTCGAAATTGCCGCGCGGATGCAGGCCCTGCCCGCCCCAGTTGGCGGCGGACAGGAGCGGCACCGTGACCTTCGACAGGTCGCCGGTGCGCTCGTGGTAATACGGCCCGTCGAGCTCGCGCGCGAGCACGTTGGCCCACAGGTCCTCGCGGTTCTTCACGAGTTCTTCCTCGGACAGCGTTTCGGGGCCGCACACCAGCTCGCCGGTGATGCGGCTTTTCGCGCCGCGCTCGCCGACGCCGTGCTGCACGGTCTTCACCTGCATGTCCTGCCAGTTCTTGCGGAACACGCAGATGATGCCGCCGTGGCGGTTCGAGTCGCGGTAGTTGTCCACCCAGCCTTCCCACACGCAGATCGCCGCGAGATGCGGCGGCTGCGTCGCCGCGGCGCGCCACTGGCTGCGACGCGTAATAGGAAATGCCGTTGAGACCGACCTTGCCGCTGCACCAGGGCTGCGCCGCCGCCCACTCGATGCAGTCGATGGAAATCGCGGTTCTCGCGCGCGTTGTTGTGGCTGAGATAACCGGGCGAGCGGCCGGCGCCGCGCGAATCGACGCGCACGCAGACGTAGCCGTCCGGCACCCACTTCTCGGGATCGACGACCTCCCAGCTCTGGTACTTGTTGGTGGAACCGGCGAGCGCGTCGGGGTTCTGCTTCGCCATGATCTCCCACGCGGTCTTGTAGCCGTCCTGGAACGCGAGCCCCTTGCCGTACGGGCCGTAGCTCAGCAGCGCCGGGTAGCGCCCGTCCGCCACCGGGCGGAACACGTCCGCGCGCAGCACGATGCCGTCGTCCATCGTGATCGGCACATCCCAGTCGATCCGCATGCCGTCGCGGATTTCGCTTTTTAATGCGGTCATTCCGATTCCTCTTTCACAAGTTTCTGTCCCCGCACAGTAAATGCGGGACCACGTTTGCAGTTTTTAATGCGGGCGGGCAGGATCTCGCGTCGTCAGATGCCCAGGTAGCAGGATTTGATTTCTTCGTTGGCCCAGAGCGATTGCGCATCGGCGGAAAAGACCACCTGCCCCTTGCTGATCACATGCACGTAATCGACGAGTTTGATGGCCAGCGAGGCATTCTGCTCGACCAGAAGGATCGAAAGGCCTTCCTCCTTGAGCTTCGCGACGGCTTCCCACACCCCCTGGATGACGATGGGCGCGAGCCCTTCGGAAGGCTCGTCCATGATCAGGCAGTCCGGGTTGGTCATGAGGGCGCGGCCGATGGCCAGCATCTGCTGCTCTCCTCCCGAGAGCGTCTTGGCGCGCTGGGCACGCCTCTCCTGCAAACGGGGGAAGAGCGCGTAGACCCGCGTCAGGTCCCAGCCATGGCGGCGGCCGCCCCGTTCGGCCACCTTGAGATTTTCTTCCACGCTCAGCGTGGGGAAAACACGCCGGCCCTGCGGCACCAGCCCCATTCCGGCGCGTACCGTTTCGAAGGACGAAACATTGGTGATGTCCTCGCCCTTGAAAAATATTTTCCCGCGGCGCGGAGGATTGAATCCGACGATCGAATTCACCAGCGTCGTCTTGCCCACGCCGTTGCGTCCGAGCAACCCCAGGATTTGCCCCTGCTCGACTTTCAGGGAAAGCCCCTGGAGCACATAGGCATCACCGTAATAGGTGTGAATATCCTGCACTTCAAGAATCGCCATGAATCAGCCTGTTCCCAAGTAGATTTCCCGCACCTTCTGGCTCTGGCGGATTTGTGCCGTCGTCCCCTCCTCCACCAGTTGGCCAAACTGCAGGACGGAAATATGGTCCACCACATCGAATACCACATCCATGTCGTGCTCGATCAGCAGTATGGCCAGGCCGGGATCGAGTTTCTTCAGGAACTCCGCCATCTCGCGCGACTCGCCCGATGCCAGGCCGGCGGCGGGTTCGTCGAGAAGCAGAATCTTCGGGTCGCTGGCCAGACCGAGCACGATTTCGACCTGGCGCTGCTCGCCGTGCGAGAGGTTTCTGACTTCGACATCCTTGCGGTCCGAGTAACCGACACTTTCGAGAAGGCGGTGCGCCTTGTCGTAGAGGTCCCGGTAGGAGGAAAGCATCCGCCACATCACAAACTTCATCTTCCGCAGTCCGCTGATCGCCAGCAGGACGTTGTCCAGGACCGTCAGTTTCGGGAAGAGACTGGTGACCTGGAAAGTCCGCGCCATTCCCAACGCCGTCCGCCGGTGGCTCGGCCAGCCCGTGATGTTCTCTCCGAACAGCAGCACCTGCCCTGCAGTCGCGGGGAATACGCCCGTGATCAGGTTGAAGAGTGTCGTTTTCCCCGCGCCGTTCGGACCGATGATGGCCCTGCGGTCGCCCGGAAAGACTTTCAGGGTCACGCCCTGAACGGCATCGAGACCTCCAAAACTTTTGGACAGGCCTTTCAATTCGAGAACGGGGGACACCCCGCTCGTCTGTATCGGCTGCGTCACACTCAAATTCCTGTTGGATAGAACGAAGCGGGGCCCCTGCGCGGGGCCCCGCGTCTGTCACTCCGTCATTCGCAGTACTTGCAAGGCGGATAGTCCCGGCTGTAAACCGGCTGCTTCAGAAACTCCTTCTTGCCGTATTTCCAGAACTGGCTCACGTTCGGATAAGTCTTGATCACGATGTTCCAGAGTTCGTCCTTGTCATAACCGAACATTTTCGTTTTCTCGACCTTCTTGATGTAAATGTTTTGAACCGGGTTCCGCATGTCGTCGAAGCTCACGGGACCGCGCACGGCATCGAATTTCATTTTCGAGAGCATCTCGATGAACTTCTGCGCGCCGGGCCACTTGCCGTTCGTCTTCTTGAAAACCTCGTGGATCATCTGGGCCGTCGTGTAGTTGCTCTCCGAATAATAGGACGGCACCTTGCCGTATTTTTCGCGGTACTTTTTAACGAAGGCCTCGTTCTTCGGCGTGTTCAGCCCGGCGCTGTATTGAAGGGCCGAGACGGAGCCGATGACCTCGTCGCCCATCGACGGCAGAACGAATTCGTCATAGCTGGTGCCGCCACCGATAACAGGTATCTTGTTACCCGAGGCCGCCAGCTGCTTCGGAAACTGCAGCGACATGCCGCCGGCCATCAGCGTAAATATCGCGTCCGCGTCCTTCTTGATGGTCGGAATGTACGGTCCGAAGTCCTGGGTCCCGAGCGGCGGCCAGATCTTCTGGATGACTTTGCCGCCGCAACTCTCGAATGCCCGTTGGAACCCGCCCACGACTTCATAACCGAAGGCAAAATCGGCGCCGATGGTCACGATCTTCTTGTAGCCCTGCTGGCAGGCCCATTCTCCGAACGGGTGGCTGGGCTGCGAGCTCGTCCAGCCGGTGCGCATCACATAAGGATACTCGGCGCTTTTCCGCTGCGTCAGATCGTCGGCCGACGGAATGGAAGCGATATAGAGCGTCTTCAGCCGCGTGCTGACCGGCGCCAGCGCATAGCCCGTCGAGGCCAGCAGACCGCCGACCAGCATCTGCACCTTGTCCTGGAGTATGAGTTTTTCGGCCTTGCGGACCCCGACCGGCGGCTTGGCTTCGTCGTCCTCCACGATGAATTTCACCTTGGCGCCTGCGAAGTTGCCGCCGACCTCGTCCAGATACATCTGGAAGCCGTTGCTCATGTCTTTGCCGACCTGGGCAAAACCGCCGGTCATCGGCGCGATAAAGCCGATGCGCAACTCCTCCGCGGCAGCCGAAGCCCGGCTGACACTCATGCCCAACGCGAGACAGCCCATCACCAACATCCAACTGCAGCTTCCTCTGAGTCTGTGCAACATGGCCATACCTCCTTTAGTGAGATGCAGATTACAGTTTCTTTTCCCGCTGAGGACCGGCTTGCTGTGCGCGCCAGCTGCGGATTCGCGCCGGAATGCCCATCAAGCCGCCCGGCAGGTAAAGAATCGTCAGCACATAAACCCCACCCAACAAATACTGCCACCACGGGACAACCGTGCTGAGATAATCCCGCAGGAAGACGACGACACCGGCGCCCAGGGCACCGCCGACAAGCGTGCCCGGCCCGCCCAGGACCACCATCAGGAGCGCGTCCACCGAAGTCGCCAAAACCACGATCTGGGGACTGACGATGCCGTTCAGGTGCGCCCACAATACGCCGGCCAGTCCGCCGAAACCACCGGCAATGATGAATGCGACGTATTTGTGCAGCCAGGTGTTGTATCCGAGGATACGCATCCGGAGCTCACGCTCCCGTATTCCCACCAGACTGCGACCGAACGGTGATTTGACCAGGATATAGAGCATCACCAGCGACATGACGAAAAAACCCAGGACCAGGTAAAAATACGTGACACCGTCCGCCAAATCGATTCCGAATGCAGGCCGCCCCGGAATGTTGATGCCGTTGTCGCCGCCGGTCATGGAATTCCAGCGGTAGGAGAGCCCCCATACGCACATGCCCAGCGCCAGGGTAATCATCAAAAAAGACACGCCGGCCGCGCGGATTGCGAACAGGCCAAAAAGCGCGGCGGTGGCTGCTCCGATCAGAATGCCCAACACGACCACCACCCAGAAACTCCATCCCAGGCCGAAGTCGTAACGCGTCGCCAGGATTGCCGTCAGGTACGCGCCCATGCCCAGATAGGCCGCCTGACCGAGGGAAGGCAATCCGGTAAAACCGAGCAGGATATCCAGACTCATCGCGAGAATGGCCAAAATCAGGGCCTGGGTGACCAGCAGGACGATGTACGAACTGGCAAAGGGCATCACAGCCGCGAGAGCCAGCAAGACCACAGCCACCGCCCAGAGTTTGCCGCGACTGCTCAAAAACATGGCGTCATTCTCTCCCGAACAGGCCGGTCGGTTTCACCGCCAAGATCAGCACCATCGGGGCATAGAGGGTGAAATAGGAAACCTCCGGAAACAGGGCCTTGCCGAAATTGTCGGCGAGCCCGACGATCAGGCTTCCCACTGCGGCGCCCGTCAGACTTCCCATCCCCCCGATGATTACCACGGCAAACGCGATGGGAAGGATTTCGAAGTCCAATCCCGGATAGACACCGAGAAACCCGCCCCCGACGACGCCCCCCAAACCCGCGAGGAAGGCGCCCAAAGCAAAGATGAACATGGAAACCCGGGAGGTGTCGATACCCACGCCCCGCGCCATCTCGGAATCGTCCACAGCCGCGCGTATCATGGCACCCGCGCGCGTCTTTTCCATCAGCAGCCACAGGATCGCGCCCACCACCACCGCCGTGGCTATCATGAAGATCCGGTACATCGGGAGATGAAGCCCCCCGAGGACCGTGCTCCCCCGCAACATGTCGGGCGGGATGATATCCCGGCTGTCGCCACCCCAGATGTCGAGCGCCGCCTGCTGGAACAGGAACGCAAAGCCGACCGTCAACAACACCTGCCGCAGCGGCTCGAAGCCGAGGCGCCGCAGAAAAATCCGCTCCATGGCCAAGCCGATCACCGCGACGACCAGGGCAGCCACGGGGATGGCCAGCACCCAGGATCCCGTCGCGGCGATCACCGACAGCGCGACGTATCCCCCCAGAAGAAAATAGGCGCCATGCGAGAGATTGACGATACGCATGACGCCGAAAATCAGGGTCAGGCCGCTGGCCAGCAGAAACAAAAGCGCGCCGTAGGAAATGCCGTTGAACGCCTGAATCAGCCAGAACCTTGTATCCACTTCCTCTCCCCTACTTTGTCGGCGCTATTCCCGGACGAAATCAGGACGAATCCATTGGAACGCCAGCGAATATACGGATTGCTTTTTCATATTCCCGGCGTAAGCGTTGGTGATCGCCACAAGGCGAGACGCTGCTCGCAGATTACCCGCGAGCGGCAATGACCTTTCAGATGCCTCCCGCTTCCCGGTCAAATTCCTGGATTTGTGAAACGAATGCAAATTCCGGCGGAAATCCCCTTTGCAGTAGCGAGCGTTTGTTATTGATTGAACCGCTGCGGCATGGCCGAATTCCAAGATTCTACTCGCGTAGCCGCCTGTCACCATCCGCTTTGCGGTCTCGCCTCATCCGAGCCGTGCAGCCGCGATCCGGGCCACGCTTCGAGTAATTAAAATATTACAATTAAAACAACCATATTACGAAACAAGTGCGGGCTCGCCTAACTGACCCCGGTGCTCTGTCTGAATTCCGGGAAACGGCTCGGAAAACCAAGAATTAATTTGCCGAATTCCTCGATGGTTGCCTCGTCGAGCTGATCGGCGCCGATTTGGTAATTCGCCGTGCCGATCATGGCCGACGTTGAAGCATTCGAACCGTATCGCAAACGCGCCATAGTCGGCGCGCAGCGTGGCGTTCGCCGGGATGTTGCCCTCGATCGCAATGGCGATGCGCGGCACTTTACCGTAATCCTTCTTCTCCTCGCGCTCCTCGTACTTGATACGGGAGCGGTCCATCTGCGCTTTCAGCGCCCGCGCCTCGGCCTGGTTCAGGCTGATGCGCGCCTTCTGCTCCGAGCTCATGCGGTAGCTGAGCGCAATGTGATCGATCGCCTCGAAGTCCTCGACCTTTTTCATGCGATAGTTGACCAGGGCGTTACCGACCGTCGCCTCCGGCAGGCTGCCGACGTAGATCAGGGTGAGTTTGCCATTGAACGCCGGTGATACGTCATTGAGCAGGCGCACGAATTCCACCAGGTAGTTGAACGCCTTGCGCAGCTTCGAATCGAGCGCCCGCACCGATTCGGGTGACGGTTGCCCCGGGCGCTGCTGGGCTTTCGCCTGCGCTTGCCGCTGCAGGATGTCGATGAGCGCGCTCTTCGCCCTGGACGCCGCCGCCGCATCCTGTTTCTGCCTTTCCTCCTCCGCCTCGGCCCTTGCCGCCGCCTCGGCCGCGGCCCGCGCGGCCGCCATTTCGGCGCGCCTGCGCTCCTCTTCCTTCTCGAAATTCTGCGAGAACACCTCGAGATCCTCGAGCAGCCTCGCCATCTTCTCCTGCTCCGCCGCATCGTCCCGGGGCGGCTGGGTGTCCGCCAGGGTGTCGTCCAGGGTGCGACGCACTAAACGCGTGTCCTCAACGGGCGGCGCGATCACCGTCACGGCCGCCCCCGCAGACCGGTTGTAGTTGCGCAGTCCGTTGGCAAATTCGATGGCGCGCTGGAAGCGGTCATCGGGGCGCTTGGCCAGCGCCTGCGCAAGAATGAGGTCGAACGCGGCCGGGACATCCATTCCCAATTCGGAGAAACGCGGCGCCGGCACGTTGACGATGCGCTGCATCAGCGAAAACGTGGTGATATCCGGCAGCTCGAATGGAGTCCTCCGCGCCGAGCATCTCGTAGAGCACGACGCCCAGCGAGAAAATATCCGAGCGCCCGTCCACGGGCTGCCCCAGCACCTGCTCGGGCGACATGTACTTGGGCGAGCCGAGCATCGCCCCGGTCTGCGTCATCGATGACGACGGCATGGAGGCGATGCCGAAATCGGCGAGCTTCGCCACGCCCGCCGACGAGAGCATGATATTGGCGGGCTTGATATCGCGATGGACGATGCCCGAGCGCTGGGCATAATCAAGGGCATCGGCGATCTGGGCGACGATGTCGCTGATCACATGGAGCGGGAGCGACGCACCGGAATCGAGCACCTGGCGCAGTGAGCGGCCTTCGAGATATTCCATCGCGATATAAGCGATGCCCCCGGCCTCGCCGACATCGTAGATGGTGACGACGTTCGGGTGGCTGAGCCGCCCGGCCGATTTCGCCTCGCGCAGGAACCGTTCCTTCACCTCACCCATGTTTTCGTCGGCGAGGTTCGAATTGAGGATCTTGATCGCGACGGTGCGCTCGATGGCCGGATCCAAGGCGCGGTAGACGGTGCCCATAGCACCCTTACCGAGCTGGGACACGATCTGGTAGCGCCCGAGCATGCTGATGGTCATCGCGTTTTCGGATACAAGGTGCGCCGCTGGAGCGCGGCCGAGACTAGTATCTTAGCGATAGCGTCCGGAAATGTCATTGGGCACCGCACAGCGTTCCGGAAATCGCAGGTCCCGCGCCCAATCTGGTTCGCGGCGGCGTTCTTCTCGCCGGTCTACCCCCGAGCAAGCTCTAGGCACCCCATTCGCAACGGAACTCGACGACTTCGGCACCGGTGTCACGGGCGCTGTGGCCGAAAGCGATGATACCACTGCCGTGCAGGATCATCTCCTCGCGCCGCAGCCGGATTTCGCTGCCGCCGTCGATGGTGACGAAGGTCCCGTAGCTGCTCTGGTCGATCAAGATGAATTTGCCGCCGCGCAGCTCAACTCGCGCGTGGAGCCGCGACGCCGTCGGATCGGTCACCACGACGGTGTTCGCCGGGTCGCGCCCGAACGAAGCCCCGCGCTTGAACGTGGTGGCCACGCCGCGATATGTGATATGCAGGCTGGCCGCGCCGGTGTCAACGTCCTTGGCCGGGTGCGCATGGGCATGACGGTGTGGTCGGAACCGGTCTGCCACAGCAGTTCGTGACCTCCACCTCTTCCGCTTTTCCCTTCACCGGCAACGCATCGAGGCGACGCGTGAAATTGCGCAAATGCGGGGACAACAGGCGGAGCCGTCGGGCCCGAGGTAATCACTTGCCCGGAAAGCGCCAGGCCCGCCATGCGCGCGGCGACGTTGACCGAGTCGCTGAAGACGTCATCGCCGTCCTGGATCACCGGCCCTAGAGAAACCGGCGCGGATCGTGAGCTTCGTCTCGCCTTTATTCGGTCGCCGCGAGATCCGCATCTGCATGTCGCTCGCCGCGATCGCCGCAACGTCCGCGGTGGGAAACGCACATCACGCCGTCGCCGATCGTCTTCACGACGCGGCCGTCGAACGCCTTGGTAATGCCCTGCAGCAGTCGAGGCATCCGCGCACCGCGCCGAACGCCGCGGTGTCGCCAAGCGCCTCGTAAATCCTGGTGCTGTCGCTGACGTCGACAAACAGCACGGCCATGCTGGTTTTTCACTGGTCACTGGCTACGCCCGCATCCCGGCCGCAAGTGTAGAAGAGAGCTTTCCGCCGCGATTATTCTGCGATCCGCCCTGACTCCGGTGGACGGGCTTTTTTGCGCAGAAATTATCAGGCGACCTTCCCAGGAAACCGAGCAGCGCCTGATCGAACACCGCGGCCTGCTCGATGTTGGAGATGTGCGCGGCAGAAGGGATGATGAGCAGCTCCGAGCCGGGCAGGTTCTCGTGGATCCGGCGCGCCATTTCCGGCGGCGTGCCATGGTCCTGGTCGCCGACCATGACCAGCGCGGGACATTTGATCTCTTTCAGCCGGTCGAGCACGTCGATTTTGGCGATCGCCTGGCAACAGCCGGCGAAGCCTGCGACCGGCGTCGCGCGGATGGCGTCGCCGATGCGCGCCATCACCTCCGGGTGCGCATTGCGATAGGATACGGTGAACCAGCGCGCGAGCGTGCCCTCTACCAGCGCCTCCATGCCTCGCTCCTGTGCCAGCGTGACTCGATCGCCCCACATCTTGTCCGCATCGGGCGGGCGGCGGCTGGTGGTGTCCGCGAGCACCATGCTCCGGAACACGTCCGGGTACCTGAGCGCGAAAGTCTCGCCGATCATGCCGCCCATCGACAACCCGACCCAGTGCGTATGGCGGATGCCGAGCGCGTCAAACAGCCCCTTCACGTCGTCCGCCATCTGCTCGAGCGTGTAGGGCCCCGGCGGCGCGCCCGACCGGCCGTGGCCGCGCGTGTCGAAACGCAGCACCTTATAACGCTGCGTGAGCACGGCCATCTGGTCGTCCCACATGTGCAGATTGCAGGCGAGCGAATGGGACAGCGCCACCCACGAGCCCTCGCCCGCGATTTCATAATGGATTTCGACGCCGTTGTTTTTTATTTTCAAATCACCCTTCATCCCTGATCCCCAGCCCCTAATCCCCCGCCAGTCTACCGCGCCTTGATATTGGCCGCACGGGCGATCCCGGTGAATGCGGCGATGTCCTCTGCAATCAGCCTGTCGAATTCCGCAGGCGTCGTGGGTTTCGGTTCAAGGCCGATCGGCATCCAGCGCGCCCGCGTATCGGGCTGCCCGAGAATGAGCGTGATCTCGCGGTTCAGCAGCGTGATGATGGGGTGCGGGACCTTCGCCGAAGTCAGCAGCCCGAACCACAGCACCGACTGGTAACCGGGCACGCCGGCCTCGGCGATAGTCGGCACGTCGGGCAGCAGCGGATCGCGCTGCGCGGAGGAAACGCCAAGCGCGACGAGCTTGCCTTCTTTCGCCAGACCGACGGCATTCGCGATCGGCGCCATAAAGAACTGCACACGCCCGGTCATGGTCTCCGCGAGCGCCTCGGGAATGCCCTTGAACGGGATGTGGACGACGTTGATCCTGGCCATGCTCTTGAACTGCTCCGCCGCAAAATGCGTGCCGCTGCCCAGTCCGGCGGAGGAAAAGTTGAGCTGGCCGGGTTTGTTCCGCGCAAGCGACAGCAGCTCTTTCAGCGATTTCACGCCGAGTGACGGCGCAACCACCAGCAGATACCTGGAGTTGGCGGTCTGGGTGATACCGGCGAAGTCCTTGCGGGTGTCGAATGGCAGCTTGTCGTAAATGGCGGGCGCAACGGCGTGCGCGGAGGACACCGACAGCAGCGTGTAGCCGTCGGGATTGGCGCGAATCACGGTCAGCGCGCCGAGGGTGCCGCCCGCGCCGGGACGGTTATCCACCACCACCGGCTGTTTCAGGCGTTCGCCCAGTTTCTGCGCGATATAGCGGGCGGTGATGTCGGGTCCGCCCCCGGGCGTGAAGCCGACCACGATGCGGACCGGCCGCTCGGGATAACGGCTGACGTCCGTGGTGGCCGCACTGGCGGATAGGGAAATGAGCACCAGGACCAGAGCGGCGGGAATGATGACAACCCGCGCAATCCGGCCCCGGACGACGGCATGACGGGCAGCGACGGATGTGCTGATTCGCATCGTGTATATCCTCGTGATCTTATTCCGCGCCGCTTACCGGGCACGGCTTTTTTTACAGTTTACCCCCACTGCCGGCCGCCGCCTAGAAACTTGACCCGCCTCCGGCCGCGCCGTACGCTGCGCCGAAGTCGTAACGGGAGGAAACCGCCGTGACTGCTGAACTGTATCCCCGCTTTTCCGCCGCAGAATTCGCGCGGCGCCACGCCGCAGCGCGCGCGCTGATGGCCGCCGAGGGCCTCGATGCGCTGGTGGTCTACGGCAACTCGGGCGTCTCGCGCCACGACCACGCCGACGTCCACTATCTGTCCGGCTTCCTCGGCAACCGCAACAACTACGTGGTGATGACGGCGAGGGACGAGCCGGTGATCTTCGTGCAGTCGTTCAATCACGTGCCGAATGCGCGCGAGGCGTCGGCGATCCGCACCGAGTGGGGCGGCGCGAGTTCGGCGGCGACGATCGCGAAGTACCTGATCGACGCCGGCCTTGCCGGCGCCACGCTCGGCTACGTCGGCGACGTGCCGGTGCAGAGTTATCTCGCATGGCAGCGCGAGCTCGCGGGCTGGCAGTTCAAAGACGTGACGCGGCCGTTCCGCCGGCTGCGGCTGGTCAAGAGCGCCGAGGAAATCGAATGGCTGCGGCAGGGCGCGGCGTTCACCGACGCGGCGCTCGAACGCCTGATCGCCAACGTGAAGCCCGGCATGCGCGAGTACGAGCTCGGCGCACTGATCGAGGCGGATGCGCTCGGACGCGGCGGCCTGCCGCATCTTTGCTATATTTCGTCCGGCGCGCAGGAAGGAGAGGGCGCATGCGTACCGCGGCAGAACCTTTCCGACCGCGTGATCGAGCGCGGCGACGTGATCAATACCGAGATCAGCGTGAGCTTCTGGGGCTATTCCGGACAGATGCACCGTCCGATTTTCGTGCAGTCGGAGCCCAGCGACCTCTACAAAAAACTATGGGACACTGGCGCTCGAATCGTACGAGCGGTGCGTCGAAGCGCTGCGCGCCGGCGCCACCAGCGAGGACGTGCTCGACGCGGCGGCAGTGATCGCCGCGCGCGGCTTCACCATCAACGACGGTTTTCTTCACGGCTTCGGCATCGGGCTGCTGCCGCCCAGCATCGGCACGCGCGAGTCCTCCGCGCGGCGCGGCGCACCCGGGCCGCAGTTCACCTTCGAGGAGAACATGTGCGTCGTGGTGCAGCCCAATGTCGTCACGCATGACGAGCGCGCCGGCGTGCAGCTCGGGCAACCTGTTTCGCATCACCCGGGACGGCGCGGAATGCCTGCACCGGCTGCCGGTGCAGGTACGACGTCACCGCCTGAATTTTCTCGGTGCGCCGTCACCGGGACTTGCAGTTCACCGGTCAACGGACCCCCGCCAGCACTACAAATAAATAAATAAAAACAACGGAATAGAGTTTCCTTCCGGCCGTTACGCCGCCTTGACCGAAGGCAGCCCGGCGAGCGCCATCGCCAGCTCCGCCTCGTCGTACTCCTGGTCGGTCAGCTTGCCGGCGAAGTAGTCGATGTAGGCCTGCATGTCGAAGTGGCCGTGGCCGCACAGGTTGAACAGGATCGCGCGCGACACGCCCTCCTTCTTGCACTTCAGCGCCTCGTCGATCGCGCCGCGCACCGCGTGGTTCGCTTCCGGCGCCGGCACGATGCCTTCGGCGCGCGCGAACTGCACGCCCGCCTCGAAGCACGTCGACCTGGTGATAGGCGACGGCCTCGATCAGGCCGAGTTCCTTCAGGTGGCTCACCAGCGGCGCCATGCCGTGATAGCGCAGGCCGCCGGCGTGGAAGCCCGGCGGCGTGAACGTCGAGCCCAGCGTGTGCATCTTGGTGAGCGGCGTCAGATGCGCGGTGTCGCCGAAGTCGTACGCGTACTTGCCGCGCGTCAGGCTCGGGCAGGCCGCGGGCTCGACCGCGACGATGCGCACCTTCTTGCCGCCGCGCAGCTGCGCGCCGAGGAACGGGAACACGATGCCGGCGAAGTTGGAGCCGCCGCCGGTGCAGCCGACGATGACGTCGGGATAATCGTCCGCCATCTCGAACTGCGTCATCGCCTCCTGGCCGATCACCGTCTGGTGCAGCAGCACGTGATTCAGCACCGAGCCGAGCGCGTACTTGGTGTCGTCGCGGCTGGCCGCGACCTCGACCGCTTCCGAGATCGCGATGCCGAGGCTGCCGGGATGTTTGGCGTTCTTCGCGAGGATCGCGCGGCCGGACTGGGTCTCGTCCGAGGGCGAGGCGACGCAGCGCGCGCCATAGGTTTCCATCAGCGCGCGGCGGTAGGGCTTCTGGTCGTAGGAGACGCGCACCATGAACACCTGCACGTCGATGCCGAACAGCGCGCCGGCGAAGGCGAGCGACGAGCCCCACTGGCCGGCGCCGGTCTCGGTGGCGATGCGTCTTGATGCCGGCTTCCTTGTTGTAGAACGCCTGCGCCACCGCGGTGTTGGGCTTGTGGATGCCGGCGGGGCTCACGCCTTCGTACTTGTAGTAGATGCGCGCCGGGGTGTCGAGCGCCTTCTCCAGCCGGCGCGCGCGGAACAGCGGCGTCGGCCGCCATTGCCGGTAGATGTCGCGCACCGGCCCCGGAATCTCGATCTCGCGCTCGGTGCTCACCTCCTGCTGGATCAGCGACATCGGAAACAGCGGCGCGAGATCGTCGGGGCCGACCGGCTGCAGCGTCCCCGGGTGCAGCACCGGGGGCGGCGGCGACGGCAGGTCCGCCACGATGTTGTACCAGAATTTCGGGATGTGGGTTTCGTCGAGCAGGTACTTGACGGTTTCGGTCACGGCTGCGCCCTCCCCAGGTTGGCTTCATCAGGCGCAGCCAGTATAAAGCGAAGGCGGCGCAAATCTTTGCGGAAGATCAAGAAACCGGCCGATCGCCCACACGGCGACGGGGAGCATGCGCAGGACAGTCCTCTCATGCCGGCACCCGTCGGACCCGCTGGGGAAAACGCGCGGATTACGGGTAGGCGTTTTGCGGGCGGCCGGTGGTCAGGAAGTGGTAATAGCTGCCGATGAAAAGGTTCATGCGGTAGTAATTGCGCACGTCCTTGTATTTCTCGAACTTCACGTTCTTGACGATGTCGTCCTTGCTCATGCCCTTGGCCACCGCCTCCCGCATGCCGGCGTCGAAATCGGACAGCATCTGCGCTTCGTGCAGCACGTCCTCCTTGTTGCCGATATCGCCGTGGCCGCCCAGGTAAATGTCCACGTCCATCGCGGCGATTTTCCTCAGGAGCACGACCCAGTTCGACATCGACGGCGTGAACGACGGATTGGGCCAGCTGTTCTTGGAGAACGGCCCGCCGGTGTAAATCACGCGCTCTTTCGGAAAGTAGACCAGCGTGTCGCCCGGGTTCTGACCGGGGCCCATGTACAACAGCTCGATGGTACGGCCGCCGAGCGTGATCGTGGCCTTGGAATCAAAGGTCACGTCGGGCATCACCAGCTTCACTTCGGCGGGATCGTACTGCCGCTGTTTGAAATATCCCTGGCGCCGCTTCATTTCGACATCGAGGTGCGCCTTCATCATGCCCGCCGTGTCGCGGTGCGCGATGAAGGTCGCGCCTTCGCGCTTGAACACGATATTGCCGAAGTAGTGGTCGCCGTGCGCGTGGGTGTTGACGACCCATTTGATGGGCTTGTCCGTGTATTTGCGTATGGTCGCGAGCAGCTCTTCGGCGCGGCGCGGATGCTGGCGCGTGTCGATGACGAGCACGCCTTCGTCGGTGACCAGAAACGCGTTGTTCGACTCCTGGTGGTGGTACTGGAAAAACAGTCCCGGCGCGACTTCAGTCACCTTGATCGGGATGTTTTTCTCCAGGATCACCCCGTCCGCCGGCGCCTGCGCAAGCGCGAGCGGCGACGCCAGGCTCCCTCCCAATCCCAGCGCGATGGTACATAACGCAACAATATGCAGCTTCATGGCATTCTCCCCTTAAGAAAAGTGCGGCAACGCGAACAGGCTGAGATTGTGCAAGCCTCCTCCCCGGAAGCGTACTTTTTTCTTTTTTCACGAGAAGCGGCCTTATTATCCACCAGGCCGCCCGCTTCCGGTAGGGGTATCCCCGACCTGCCCTACGCGCTGCGGAACCGGGTGAGCCGCGCAAACAGGATGGCGGCCAGCGGCAGCGCGAGGCCGATCGCGAGCTGCACGATGAGCAGCATGCCGAGATCGCTGTAATCGGCCGCGACCCGGATCGCGCCGCTCGCGTGGTCCCTCACCTCGCGCGTGACGATGAAGATCTCATTGAGGTATTTGGTGCCGAGCTGGGACAGCGACAGCGCGAGATTGGTGAAAGAGGCCATGACGGCAAAATAAGTCGCCTTGAGATTCGAGGGCGCGGAGCGCGCGATCCAGGCGAGCATCGGAATCATGGCGATCTGGCCCAGCGGCGATTCGAGCGCGGTGTTCACCAGCGCGATGAACCGCGCATCGACCACGCCGCCGGTCATCGCCATGGTCCAGTGGTGCAGGCCGAAATACATGCCGACGATGGGCAAGGACAGCGCGGTGCCGACCACCGTGAGAAAACCCACGACATAGGCGATCGAGCGCTCGGCCATGAAGCGCCGGAAAATGAACATGCCGATGAGCGTCAGCGCGCTCGCGATCAGCGACAGCACCGACAGGAACTGCTGGTCGAAGCCGAGCACGTCGATCATCCACCAGGTGACGCCCTCGCCGGGCCCGGGGATGGCGCGGAAAATGAAGACGACGATGGCGGTGCCGACCAGCGTGGCGCGCGCTTCCGGATCCAGCACGCGCGTCAGGCGCGCGATCAGGAAGGCGATGATCGCGAACGAGCCGGCGAAAATGACTTCTTCGTTATAGCGGAAATCGCTGAAACCCATGACCAGCGTGAAGGCGACGAACAGCAGGCTGCCGCCGAGGATCCACCAGTTGGGCGCGGGCCGGTCTTCCGGTTCGATGAGCAGCGCGCGCACCGCCTGCGCATCGAGGCCGCGCGCCAGCAGCCGTTTTTTTTCACGCGACTTCAGCCACGAGGCGATCATCACGCCGAGCACCGAAATCGCGGGGATCGCCAGCGCCATCAGATAGATCTCGCGATAGATCTGCGCCTTCTCGGCTGCGGACAGCTGCTGGGTTCCGGAGAAGACGTAGAGATTGATGAGCGCCACGAACACCGAGCCGCCGATGATGGCGACGCGCCCCAGCGTCTGCATCGTGGTATGCATGAGCTTGCGGCGCTCGGCGTCGATCTCGCGCCCTTCGGCGTCCACGCGCGGCACCGCCTCCACCGTCATCGCATCGGCCACCGCATCCTGGATCACGTAACCGACCGGCGACAGCAGCACGCTCAGCACGTACCACGCTTCCACCGGCATCACCGCCGCCATCGCCGCGCGCTCGCTGATGAGGCCGACCATGATCAGCAGGCTCGCGGCGATCAGCGTGGCGCCGAGGTAGACGAGCCCGCCTTTCCAGCGCCAGATGAGGTCCACCACGTGGCCGATCGGCATCTTCAGCGCCCAGGGGATGCCGGCCCAGAAGCCCAGCGCCGCCAGGAACGCAGCCGACAGCCCCAGATAATCCTTGACGAAGAACGTGCCGACGATGCCGGTCAGGCCCGAAATGCCGGCCGCCATGTACACCATCAGCGGCGGCAGGTACGACAGCCGCAGCTCGCGTCCGAGTTCGAGGATGTTGTCGTCGATCCAGCGGTAGGCGGCGGAGAACATGTCAGGCATTCCATTCCCGCCAGCCATGCAACAGCGGGAAATAAAGGCCAAGCATCGCGTCCCTGTCCCCGACGGCCGCAGCATAGCGGGCAAGCTGCCTCTGGTAGCGCTCGCGTTCGCGGTCCAGGAAGTCTTCGACGTCGGCGCCTTCATGGCTGCTGGTCTTGTAATCGACTATCCGGCGTTTGCCGTCCGCGTCGAGAAAGACGCGATCGATGATCAGATTCACGCGCTCGCCGCCGATCACCGCCGTGATGCGGCGTTCGTTGCATGCGTCGAGCTGCGGACCGAGCAGCCAGCGTCCGCGCTCATCCGTCACGGCATGGGCGAGCGCTGCCGCCACGCGGCCGATCGCGGCGTCGAGATCATCGCCAGCGACGCCCCGCTCGACGAGTTCCTGGCGGTATGCCGTGCGCAGCGCCTCCACGCGGTTCGAGTCCCAGCCCTTCAGTTCATCATCGGCAATGCGCTGCAGCCAGCGATGGACGACGCTCCCGACATGGCGCGCGGTTTCGCCGACCCAGGAGAATTCGATTTCATCCTGTGTTTGCAGAATGTCTGGCGGCGGTTTCCATTGAGCCGGCGGCGGCGCGGACGGGAGTGTCCAATCCAACGGAAGGCGGCGCAGCGACTGGTCGACTGTAATTGCACCTTCAGCCGTCCGCGGAGGGGGAGATTGCAGCACCTGCTTCGCGGCGCCGGCATAAATTGGCTCGACCACTGCCCATAGTTTGCCGAGCAACGCTTTTTCCGCGGGCGGCATGGGGCTGCTGGCGCCGTCGTCATCCGCAGCGAGGCGCGCGCAACCGAGCAAATGCAGGCGCTGTTTGGCGCGCGTTGACGCGACGTACAGCAAACGTCCGTCCTCGAAGCTTTCCTTGTCTGCGTCGAGCTTCTCGAGCCATGCGTAAATAAGATCGTCGTCGGCGCCAGTTTCATGGATCGGCGCCAGCAGCAGATCGGTCGCGTCGGGCGCTCCCTCGCGCGGCTGTTCCATCCACAGGAGAAGTTTTTTGTCGTCATGGCGCGGCGAACGCCCGAGGCCCGGCACGATCACGGTGTCGAACTCGAGGCCCTTGGCCTTGTGTATGGTCATGATCTGCAGCGTTTCGTCGGCTTCCAGATCGGGCAGCGCATAGAGCTCTGGCCAGTCCTTCCTCGAACGCAACGGGATCGGCAATCTCCCCCGCCGCCTCGTGCCGCTCGACATAATCGAAGTAGATCTCCGCGTCCTCGAGGTCGGTCGTATCCTCGACGCAGGCCGGCCCGCCGAGCGCGTACCACGCGCCGGCGATGCGCTCGCGCAGCGAGCCGCGGCAGCGATGGTCGATCGCCGCGCGCAACGCCACGCACAGGCGCTCGAGCCGCGTGCGGCCGTCGGAGGAAAGCTTGCCGACGCGCACATCGTCGTTCATGGCTTCCCACACCGTATGCACCTGGTCCTCGCCGGCAAGCGCGTGCAAATCGGCAAGCGTGAGCCCGCACCATGGCGCGCGCAACACCGCCAGCCATGCGAGCCGGTCCGCCAGGTGGGTGAGCGCGCGCGTCAGCGCGAGCAGATCCTGCACCACGGGACGGTGGCCGAGTTCCTCGATCTCGATGGCGCGGAACCTGAGCCCGGCTTCTTTGAGCTGCGGCACGATTTCGCGCAAGTGCCCGCGGTTACGAACCAGAACCGCCACCCTGCCATGCGGTTCATCGCGGCGCGCTTGCGCGACGATCTCGACCACCTTCGCCGCTTCGGCCGCAAGGTCGGCGTTGAAAAACGGATGGACGCTGACCGCATCGCCGCCAAGCGCAGCGCGCGTCGCGACCGACGCGGTGTACGGCACCGCGCCCGTTGCGACGTCTTCGCGTGCCGGCATCACCTGCGCGAATGTCGCGTTCACCCAATCGACAATGCCGCTCTGAGACCGGAAATTCGCCGACAGTCTGATCGGCTGCAGATCGACATTGCCTATGCCCGAGGCACGCGCGCGCAGGAACAATCCGACCTCGGCTTCGCGAAAACGATAGATCGACTGCATCGGGTCGCCGACGGCAAACACGGTGCGGCCGTCCCCGGGTTCCCAGCCGGCGGTCAGTCTGGCGACGAGTTCGTACTGGCTGATCGAGGTATCCTGGAACTCGTCGATCAACAGATGCCGGATGCGATAGTCGAGCGCCAGCGCAAGATCGGTTGGAGCATCCATCCCGCCGAGAGCGAGCAACGCACCTTGCGCAACCTCGGTGAAATCGACCTGCCCGCGTGACTGAAACACCAGTTTCAGCTGCGCGACTGCGCGCGGCAGCAGCCGCGTGATCGCGCCCAGGACTTCCCACTGGCTTTCGCTGTAGGCAGGCGGCGGCAGGCGGCGGATTTCGTCCAGCGCATTCGCGCAAAACGTCGTTACCGGCAAGTCCGGCCACCAGCGCAAGCGCGCGCTCCTTCCAGCGTTTTGCCGCTTCTTTCTCGGCCTTGTTGCCACCTGCCGGGAAGCCTTCATTGACCGTGTAGCGCTTGCGCCAATCGCCACCACTCGTCAGCAACAGTTCGGTCAATCCCAGCCATGCCGCGGCGTCTGCATCCACCGCGCCAGGAAAACTAGAAATGTCTTTTAAAACAACGAGGTATGAGTCACCACCGAGGGCAGCGAGATTGCCGGCGGCATAGCGCGCGATAGCAAGCGCTTCCGTGACAGCCGCCGCGGGGAACAGCTCGCAAACGCGCTGCAGCGCGGCGCTGCGCGCATTGCGCAAGGCGGTCTCCAGATCGGCGCGTTCTCTGCCATGCACATGGCGCAGCCAGTGATCGCGCCGCCGGAGCATGTCGGCAAGCAAATCCTCGATGCGCTTTACATCGTTGTCGAGATGCGCCAGCAGCCGTTCGACATCCTCGGCGACCATGTCATCGCTTTCGACGAGCTCGACGGTTGCGCGGGCCGCCTCGAGATAAAGTTCGTCCGCGTCCTCGACGCTCTCCGGTTGCGAGCCGAACCTGGACAGCATCGGCATCTGGCGCGTGAGTCGCCGCGCACAGCGAGTCGATGGTCTGAATGCGCAGTCGCGCCGGATTGTCGGCGATGTGCCAGCCTGCAGTGGTATCGCGCTGCAGCACGGCGTTGGCGAGCGCCAGCGTCAGTTTCGCGTGCTCTGTTACGGGCATTGTGCCGGCTTGCGCCAGCGGCAAGCGCCTCCAGCACGCGCTCGCGCATTTCGCCGGCGGCTTTCCTGGTGAACGTCACGGCGACGATCTCTTCCGGGTGGTCGACGTGCGCGAGCAGCCGCAGATAGCGCTGGATCAGGAGCTCGGTCTTGCCCGAGCCCGCCGGCGCCTGGACGATGAACGAATGCGCGGGATCGAGCGCGCGGCGGCGTTCCGCGAGATCCGGAATGGGCGCAGCGCTCATGCAGCGTCCTCCTCGTCCACGAGCGGATTCCCCAGCCGTTCATGGATGCGGCAAAACGGCTTGACGTCGCAATAGCGGCAGGTATGAGGATATTGTTTGGGCTGAACTTCGGCGGCGCCACCCGCAAAGCCCGCTGCGATGCGCGCAAGTCCATCCCGCCATGCGTCGATCTGCTGGTCCCAGGAAGGCTCGGCGCGCTTAAGCCTGTTATCGGGAAGGATGCGCGCATCCGGCAGCAGATCAGCGTCGCGTGCAAGCGCGGCAAAACGCATCTCGCCCGCCTTCACCTGCGCGAATGCGACCGCTGCCGCGTCGGGTTCGGCGGCAACGAGATACAGCGGCAACTGCGGTTCTTCCGGCCGCTCGCCGAGCCATGCGCCGACCGATACCGCGCCGGTCTTGTAATCAATTACGATACGCCGGCCGTCCTGCACCTGATCGACGCGATCGAGGCGCGCATTAAACTCGAATCCGCCGATCTCGATACGGCGCTTGTCCTCGGTTGCGATGACAGTGAAGCTGTCGCGCCGCCTCTCTTCATCGAGCCAGGCGCGCGCCAGGCGCACCAGGCGCTGCTTTTCGATCTCCGCGAAACGTCCGGACAGCGTCGTGGGCCGATCACGCCTGATGCGCGCAACAGCTTCTTCCGCAGCCTTCCTGAGCAAAGTTTCGAGATCGGCAGCGCTGATCGCATCCAGTGCGTCTTTGCTCTTGAGCTGTGACCACGCCTGCGCCAGCACGCGATGCACCAGCGTGCCGCGCTCCAGTGCATCGAGCCCCGTATGCGGCGTCTCGATTCCCTGCGCATCGAGGCGATGCAGCGCAAACGCCCTGAACGGGCACGCCGCATGGTCTTTTATCGCCGCGGTGCCGGCACTCACCGCGACGGCCGTATCGAGTGCCGGTGCCTTGTGATCTTCAATCTGCTCAAGCCCGCGCGCCGCATGAATTGCGTCGCGGAAAACCGCATAGGTGGGCAGCGGGAGCGGTTGCTGGGAAACATCGATGATGAGCGGGCTGGGCTTGAGCTCGCGTTCATCGTCGCGCTGCGGGTAACTCAACACGACTTCATCCGCCGCCGACAGCCATTCATTGGTGAGGCGGCGCGCAAGCTCCAGCGATTCGCCCGCCGAACCCTGCGGCAGCTTTGCCGCGCGCTGCACTTCTATCGGCAGGAACGGGTTCGGGCGCGGGCCGGGCGGCCATACCTCGTCGCTCAATCCCATTACCCACAGCCGGTCGAACGCCAGCCCGGCGGCTTCGAAGACACCGAGAATCTGGATCGGCACTTCCGGCGTTTCGGGCTGAAACAGCGTGTCTGCGGCCATGCGCCGCAAGCGCGACACCGCGTCGGCGTAGCCGGTGCGCGGCACGATGCGATCGAGCGCGGCGAATGCCGCGACGAGTTCGTGCCATTTCTTGAGCGTCTGATATTCGGTCGAATCAAGGCTGCGCTCGCCGGGAAAACCGGCGATGCCCAGCGCCTCGGAAATCCGCTGCGCCCACACCGACGGCGCATGCGCGCCGAACAGATGGGACTTGCGGAATTCGGCGAGCGCGGACAGGCGTTGCGCGAGAATCGGGCAGCCCGCTCCGTCGCGCGCCATCAGCGTCAGCAGCC
The DNA here is from genome assembly GCA_963734595.1 of uncultured beta proteobacterium. Lineage (GTDB taxonomy): Bacteria > Pseudomonadota > Gammaproteobacteria > Burkholderiales > SG8-41 > CAKKQX01. The sequence continues at coordinate 24,427 of CAVTHV010000018.1, read as the reverse complement.
GGTCAAGCGTGACGACCGGCTCTGCACGCTTGCGCAATGCCGCATCGAGCCGCGCGCGGCGAGACATTTCCGTTTCGCCACCGGCAAGAAACGGCGAGCGGATCAGCCGGCTCACCTGCTCGAAATCGATCTCCCGTCCCGCAAGTTGAAGTGCCAGCATCGCGGCATTGACGAGCGGATACGAAGTAAGCGCAATACCGAGCGAAACATTGAACGGCGGCACGCGCTGCGCCGCCCCTGGCAGCGCGTATTCCGGAGCCATGACTGCGCTGAAAGCACGCACGATCGCTGCCCGGTGCCTGGCCAGATCGGGCACGACTACACCAATACGCGCGTCACCGGCCTCGAGTCGCGACCGCGCCCACACGGCGACACGCCGGATCTCATCGCGGCTGTCTTTGCATCCGATGCGCAGCGCGTTGCCCCGCCGCGGTTGCGGCCCGGCCGACACGATCTCGCAGCCAGCGTCCTTGAGTCTGGCGAACAGCGCCGACTGCTGCGGCGTAACGATGTCGAAACCGTAGCAGACGAGAAATTTCGGTGTTTTGACTTGAGCACGCCCGAACAACGGCGCGACGAGATCGATGAGGCACGCGCTGTCGATATGGCCGTCCCGCCTGGCAGCGCGCTCGTAACGTAGCGCCCAATCCTGAAACGCCCTGCCGTCCTCATTGAGTGGAAGGTCCTTGAACCGCGGCATGAGGCGCCATGCCTGCGCGAGTTGCCACGCTTCGCGTACGAGCCGCGCCGTTTCAGGAACGGCAAGCAGCGCTCCGCCCGCCTCGGAACCGCGAATGACGCCTTCCCACAATGCCTGTTCCTGCACCGGAGTGAGCAACAGCGGCAGGCCGTCGGCAAGATCGGAATAAAGCGCGTCGTCGTAAGCGCGCTCGACGAAAGCAGGAAACGGCAGGATGTCTGCGGAATCCCAGGCCGCCAGGCCGCTCGCAGTCTGAGCGTCATCGAATTCGCGCCTGAGGGCCAGCGCGAGACGACGGTTGGGCGTGACAACCGTCGCACCGGCTTTCAAGCCTTCGGCCAGCCGTGCAAAGACCTGTGCTTTGGTGATACTCGGGAATTCCGTGGTGGCGGACATTCGGCGGAATAATACCGCCGCTACGTCGTTGCATCAGCGTTTGATTCGGGATGCGGCCGAGCACGTCCACGCGATCTTTGCATCTGCGTCTTCTTGACTTCGCCCACTCGGAAGCGTATGGCGTGTGGAGCGTTGGAGCCACTGACGCTCGCGTCGGGATGCGACCGCGCGGCGCACCCGGACGCGGTTATGCACCCGATAGCCGCCATACTTCTCCAGCAGATGCTTCTTTTCCTTGACCTTTGCCCACTCGTCGGCGTCCGCGGCGCGTCCTTCTTCTCGATGATCGGCTTCCACGCCTTGGCCAACTCGGCGTTCAACGCGGTGTATTCCTTTTGGTCGTCAGGCACGTCGTCTTCGGCAAAAATCGCCTCGACCGGGCACTCGGCCACGCACAGCGTGCAGTCGATGCACTCGTCGGGGTCGATGACGAGCATGTTCGGCCCCTCGCGAAAACAATCCACCGGGCACACATCAACGCAATCGGTATATTTGCACTTGATGCAGGACTCGGTCACAACGTAAGTCATAATGCTCCTTCGGCAAATTTATTGGCGCGCTTGAAATCGCGGAAATCGCCCATATTCTAGCAGAAACAAGGCCATAGCACGGAGTCGGCGGTATAATCGGCGCGCAAGTGCTTCACACGGCGTATAATTTGGTTAGCATAATTCACCCAAGTCCCTTTGCCACACCCTCCGTGGCGATTTCCTTCCATTTATTTACAAGGTCATCATGAGCGAGCACATTCATCACGTTACCGACGACACCTTTGAACCCGAGGTCCTGCAGTCAGCCACGCCGGTCCTGGTCGATTACTGGGCCGAGTGGTGCGGCCCCTGCAAGATGATCGCCCCCATCCTCGACGAGGTCGCGAAGGAATACTCGGGCAGGCTCAAGGTTGCCAAGCTCAACATCGACGAGAACCAGGCGACCCCGCCCAAATACGGCATCCGCGGCATCCCGACCCTGATGCTGTTCAAGAACGGCAACGTCGAGGCGACCAAGGTCGGCGCGCTGTCCAAATCCCAGCTGACCGCCTTTATTGACAGCAATATCTAAACCCTATAACCTTCCTGCAGAGCCTGAACAAGGCCGCTTCTCCCAGTATACTTTCAGTATAAAATAATCAAGCAAGTCAGGCGCGGGGTTCTATCATCCCGCTTCCTTTTTTCCCCCGGTTTCACCCCCACGTAGCGTCGCTATTCCCATATGCATTTATCCGACCTCAAAAACCTCCACGTCACCGAACTCATCGAAATGGCCGTCGCGAACGAAATCGACGGCGCCAACCGCCTGCGCAAGCAGGAACTGATCTTCGCGCTGCTCAAGAACCAGGCCAAGAAAGGCGAATCCATCTTCGGCGACGGCACGCTCGAAGTGCTGCCCGACGGCTTCGGCTTCCTGCGCTCGCCCGACACCTCGTACCTCGCCGGCACCGACGACATCTACGTCAGCCCCTCGCAGATCCGGCGCTTCAACCTGCACACCGGCGACACCATCGAGGGCGAGATCCGCACGCCGAAGGACGGCGAGCGCTACTTCGCGCTGGTCAAGGTCGACAAGGTCAACGACGAGCCGCCCGAGAATTCCAAGCACAAGATCCTGTTCGAGAACCTGACGCCGCTGTTCCCGACCAAGCAGTTCAAGCTCGAGCGCGACATCAAGTCGGAAGAAAACATCACCGGCCGCATCATCGACATCATCGCGCCGATCGGCAAGGGCCAGCGCGGGCTGATCGTGTCGCCGCCCAAGGCCGGCAAGACCGTGATGATGCAGCACATCGCGCACGCGATCGTCGCCAATCATCCCGACGTGGTGCTGATCGTGCTGCTGATCGACGAGCGGCCGGAAGAAGTGACCGAAATGACGCGCACGGTGAAGGGCGAAGTGGTCGCCTCCACCTTCGACGAGCCCGCCACCCGCCACGTGCAGGTCGCCGAAATGGTGATCGAGAAGGCGAAGCGCCTGGTCGAGCACAAGAAGGACGTCGTGATCCTGCTCGACTCGATCACGCGGCTGGCGCGCGCCTACAACACCGTGGTGCCGGCCTCGGGCAAGGTGCTCACCGGCGGCGTCGACGCCAATGCGCTGCAGCGCCCGAAGCGCTTTTTCGGCGCCGCGCGCAACATCGAGGAAGGCGGCTCGCTCACCATCATCGCCACCGCGCTGATCGACACCGGCAGCCGCATGGACGACGTGATCTACGAGGAATTCAAGGGCACCGGCAACATGGAAATCCACCTCGACCGGCGCATGCACGAGAAGCGCATCTACCCGGCGATCAACGTCAACCGCTCCGGGCACGCGCCGCGAGGAACTGCTGATCGAGAAGGACATCCTGCAGAAGATCTGGGTGCTGCGCAAACTGCTCTACCCGATGGACGAACTCGAAGCCGCAGAATTCCTGATCGACAAGGTCAAAGCCGCAAAGAACAACGCGGACTTCTTCGACTCGCATGACGGCGTGGCTGATCGCCCGACGGGATCATCTGCGCTTCAGTAGCTCTGGACAAGAAAGTCCTGCCCGCCTACGGGGTCGCATCCCGCAAGCGGGTCCCTGCTCCACGTTGCGCCGATCCCTGCTCTCCCTCCGGTGTGCTACTCCTTCGACTCCATGCGCAGAGGCTGAGATAACCCGAAGCGTATCTGTTCTAATCTACGCTCTGGAACAAAAAAGTCCCTGACCGCCTCCGGGTCGCATCCCGCAAGTGTTCGTTCCGCTGCCGATCGCGCTCTCAAGAATATCGTAACACCCAGGTCTGGCGTCCAGCCGGGTCGATATCTTGCAAATACATTGCCATGGCGCCCACCTGCCCCGGATAGCGGAAGTGGAATAATTCGCTCGTTTATACTGTTTACTAAACACGGGAAGGACGCAATGGCCAGAATCATCGCTTCCCGACATCAACCCGAAGGAGGCTCTCATGTGGCGAATTTTGCTGGTCTTGCTGATCTGCAGGCTGCGCGCAACTGCCGCCGACCCCGCAGGATATCCAGGCCAAGAAATTCGAACCGGTGGCGGGCAAGGCTGTAATTTACATAGTGCGGACCCCGATGGACTCGAATGAAGCGGGCGCTGTTTTGCTCGACGATAATGCGCAGGTCACAACCTTTTCCGGGACCTATTACCGCTGGGAAGTGGCGCCGGGCCCGCATCGTATCGCCGGATATGCCGGCGAGAGCGGCCAGGTCCAAATCAACGCGCAAGCCGGGAAAATTTACTTCGTGCGACACACTGTATTTGGGACCCGGCGCAGCGGCTGGATGAATACCTACCTGCAGCAGATCAGCGAACAGGAAGGGCGCAAGCTTGTGATGCAGTCCCAACTGCGGTAACAGGTTCGACGCCGTCATTTTGTTCTGCCGCACGCCGGCCCGAAGTGCAGCGCCAATTTCCGGCCGGTCGGCGAAGTCCCCGGATTCCGGATTGTGCTACGCTGCGGGCTGGCTGACCGGCGGTGTTTCGCCGGAACTTCAAGCGCCAATTTCGGTCTGTCAAGTCATGGCTATGCCCGGCATCGTGAAAATCCGGCCGCTGTTCGTCCTGCTGCTCCTGGTCCTTGCCGGCTGCGCCTCGACGCCGCAGGCCTCGCGCCAGCGCGACGCCGGAGCCAAGCAATTCATCACCTATCCGGCCACGTCGGGGATCTACATCTATCGTCCCGGCTTTCGCTCCGCAGACGATGACGATTCGGTGCTTTACGTCGACGGCCGGCTGATCGGCGCCACCCTCGCCACGGTCGTTTTTTCGCGTCGACGTCAATCCCGGCATGCACCAGCTGAACGGCATGGGACCGGACCAGGGATCGTTACGGCTGGAAACGCGGCCCGGCCAGAATTACTTCGTGGAATTGACGGTTATCGGCGGCAACTCCTTTTTCACCGTCGTCGAGCCGCAACTCGCGCAGCGGACGATCATCGCCTGCTGTGCAGCGATGGAGAACTGGGCTCCCGGGCAGCGCCCCCTGCTGCGCTAAGCTGCAGCGATCCGCGAGATCAGCACCCGGCCACGCCGCGCGGGAAATTCGGATATCCTATACGGTCAATTTCTGGATTTTCTGCAAGGATAACAAGCGATGAAGCGTTTCAGGATCGCCGTCATTCCGGGCGACGGAATCGGCAAGGAAGTCATGCCCGAAGGCCTGCGCGTGCTGGAGGCGGTCGGCCGCAAATTCGACATCGAATGGAAACTCGACGAGCTCGACTGGAGCTGCGATTACTACGACAAGCATGGCTGCATGATGCCGGAGGACGGTCTCGACCAGCTCAGGCAGCACGACGCGATCTATTTCGGCGCGGTGGGCTGGCCGGCAAAAATACCCGACCACATTTCGCTGTGGGGACTGCTGATCCCGTTCCGGCGCGGCTATGATCAATACGTAAACCTGCGTCCGGTGCGGCTGATGCCCGGCATGAAGTGCCCGCTCGCCAACCGCAAGCCGGGTGACATCGACTTCTGGGTGGTGCGCGAGAACAGCGAGGGCGAATATTCTTCCGTGGGCGGACGCATGTATGCCGGCACCGAGCGCGAGTTCGTGACGCAGCAGGCGGTGTTCTCCCGCCACGGCGTGGACCGCATCCTGAAGTTTGCGTTCGAACTGGCAAAAACCCGGCCCAAGAAACACCTGACCTCCGCCACCAAGTCGAACGGCATTTCGATCTCGATGCCGTACTGGGACGAGCGCTTCAAGGCCATGTCGGCCCACTATCCCGACATCCGCGTCGACCAGTACCACATCGACATCCTGTCGGCGCATTTCGTGATGAACCCCGACCGCTTCGACGTGGTGGTCGCCTCCAATCTGTTCGGCGACATTCTGTCCGACCTCGGTCCCGCGGCAACCGGCACCATCGGCATCGCCCCCTCGGCCAACATCAACCCGGAACGCAAATTTCCCTCGCTGTTCGAACCCGTGCACGGCTCGGCACCCGATATCTACGGCAAAAAGATCGCCAATCCGATCGGCCAGATCTGGTCGGGCGCAATGATGCTCGACCATCTGGGCTGCCCCGAGGCTGCGGCCGCCGTGATGAAAGCGATAGAGCGGGCGCTGCAGGACGGCCCCAAGACCCCGGACATGGGCGGCAAGGCCGGCACCGCCGATCTCGGCAAAGCGGTCGCCGATGCGCTGTAGGCTTGCAACATCCTGACAATTCGGCGATAATTCGCCCCTTTCCGGTTACAAGCCGGTCCGTCTGGACACCGCCATGAAAGCAAAAATTCATCCTGAATACAACGAGATAAACGTCGCGTGCAGCTGCGGCAACACGTGGAAAACGCGTTCGACGCTGACCAAAGACCTGCATGTCGAGGTGTGCTCCGCCTGCCATCCGTTCTATACCGGCAAGCAGAAGATCGTCGACACCGCGGGACGCGTCGAGAAATTCAAGCAGAAATACGGCAGCAAAACGCCCGCGAAGTCCAAGGCCGCCGCCGCGTAATTTTTGCCTCCGCCAGAAAGAGAAAAGGGCAGCTTCGGCTGCCCTTTTCGTTTCCGGCCTCTGAAACGCCTTCACCCCGCGTGCGGCCCGAGCAGGGCGAACACCCCCAGCGCCGCGAACATGATCGCGGCCGCGATGTGCACCATGCGCAACGGGATGCGGTGCGCCATGGCATTGCCCAGCACCACCACCGGCACGTTGGCGATCATCATGCCGAACGTCGTGCCGAGCACGACCGGCACGAGCGCCTGATATTGCGCGGCGAGCACCACCGTCGCGATCTGCGTCTTGTCGCCGATCTCCGCAATGAAGAATGCGACGAGGGTAAGCGCGAACACGCCGTAACGCCCCCGCGGCTTGACGTCCGCTTCGATCTTGTCGGGTTTCAGCGTCCACGCCGCGATGGCGAACAGCGACAACGCCAGCACCCAGCGCAGCGTCTGCGCGCTGAACTGCGCCCCGACCCACTCGCCCACCATCCCGGCGAGCGCGTGATTGGCAAGCGTGGCAAACAGGATGCCGAAGACGATGGGAAACGGCTTTCGATACCGCGCGGCCAGCACCAGCGAAAGCAGTTGCGTTTTGTCGCCGATCTCGGCAACGGCAACCACCAGCGTTGAAACCAGGAATGGAGTGCTCATGACAGTCCTTGGGGTCGGGCGGCAGTTAAACCAATGACATCGATGCTGCCACCCAACCCATGAGTGCGGCACCGATGCCAAAGGTCTCGCCAGGCCGGTCAGGCTAAACGCGCCAAGGCCGAAGCCTAGTGTGTTGACGCGTTTTCCTCCGGGGAAGGAGGACGGCTACTCCCCAATGACAGCGCGGATTCTAGCACAGCGCGTCACGCTGCGCAAAAGCATGAACGCAAAGGACGCCAAAGCGAAATAACACGAAGGACACTAAAAGCAAAAACGCAAGGACACGAAGGAAAAGTCTCAAACAGCCTGCTTCTCCGCCAGCTCTGGCATCTCCACGAAACCCTTGAACTGTGGGCGCTCCCGGCAACATAGATTATTTTTCTTGTTCTTCCTTCGTGTCCTCTGTGTCCTTCGTGTCTCCGCTTTTAATTATCCTGTTTTTCCTTTGCGAACCTTTGCGTCCTTTGCGTTCATGCTTTTTTTGGAGTTCGGAATCAGAACGCAGCAACCCCGCCATCGCTGCGCGGGTCCGCCCCGCCTTCGAGCACGCCGTTGGGATGGCGCACGATGGCGCCCGCATGGCCGACGGTTTCATCGTACGCCTTGAGGATCTCGACTTCGTGGCCCCAGTTGGTCAGCGTCTGCGCCACGCCGGTGTCGAAGCGCGATTCGAGCTTGAGCGTGTCGCTGGTCTGGCCCCAGGTGCGGCCGAGCAGCCAGCGCGGTGCGCTCACCGCGGCCTGCGGATCCATGCCGTGGACGACGGTGCGCGTGAACACCGCGCACTGGGTCTGCGGCTGGCCGTCTCCGCCCATGGTGCCATAGACCATGGTGCGTCCGTCCCTGAGCTGCGCCAGCGCCGGATTGAGCGTATGGAACGGCTTTCTGCCTGGCTCGAGTGTATTGAGCGCCCTGGGATCGAGAGAAAAGCTGCAACCGCGGTTCTGCCAGTTGATGCCGGATTCCTCGAGCACCACGCCGCGAACCGAACTCGTGGTAAATGCTCTGGATGAAAGAAACGGCGCGGCCCTGGCCGTCGATCACGCCCATCCACACGGTATCGGCCGGCCCCCTGCCGGCGCCCCACGGCGCGGCCCTGCGCCGGTCGATGCGGGCGGCGAGTTCGCGGATGTGATCGCGCTTGAGCAGATCGCGCGGATCGACCGTCATGTAAGCGGGATCGGTGATGTAGCGGTCGCGCACGCGGAACGCCTGCTTGGTCGCTTCCACGCACAGGTGCACGTAATCGGCGGTGGCCGGACCCGCTTTCCCGATTTCGAGTTCGTCCAGTATGCCGAGGATCAGCAACGACACCAGGCCCTGCGTCGGCGGCGTCATGTTGAGCAGTGTGCCGGCGCTGTGCTCGAGCGCCAGCGGGTCGACGAGCCGCACCCGGTGTGCAGCGAGGTCGGCCGCCGAGAGCGGACTGCCGGCGCGCGCCAGATCCGTTGCGATCGAGCGGGCGAGCTCGCCGCGGTAGAAATCCTCGGTCCCGAACCTGGCGATGCGATCCAGCGTGGCGCCGAGGCGTTTCTGCACAAACACGCTGCCGCTGGCCGGCGCCTCGCCGTCGACCAGAAAAGTGCCGGCAAATCCCGGCTGCGGCGCGAGCTCGGCTTTCTTGTTGGCCGTGGTCACCGCCTGGCTTGCCGTCACCACGATGCCGCGCCGGGCGTAATGGATCGCGTCCTCGAGCAGGCGCGCGAGCGGCATGCGGCCGCGCAACGTGCGGCGCGACAACTGATAGGCCGCGCCCCAGCCGGAAATCGTGCCCGCCACCGTGTTGGCGGCGACGCCGCCGCGGAACGGGATCGCCGTCGTGATGCCGCGCCCGGCATACCATTCGCGCGAAGCGGCCTGAGCCGCCGCGCCGCAGGCATCGATCGCGCCGGGCGCCTTGCCCGGAACGTGGATCAGCCAGAAGCTGTCGCCGCCGATCGAATTCATGTGGGGGTAGACCACCGCGATGGTGGCGGCGGCGGCGATCATCGCCTCCAGCGCATTGCCGCCTTCACGCAGCACGGCGAGCGCGGATTGCGCGGCGGCCGCATGCGGTGCGACCGCCATGCCGCGGGTGCCGCGAATCGAGTTGATCATGGGATGATTCCGGAAATCCAAAGCGCGATTGTACGCGAGCGGCTTCGCGAGTTAAACCAGCGTTCCAGGCGGGCGCCAAAGCCCGCCCGCCAACCCATTATGGTGCAGCATGCGCACGGGTCGCCCCATGATGGCCCAGTGGCTGCGGCTCAATGACCGCGATGGGGCGAAATCCGGCTCAGGACGCCCGGGAATATGGGCGGCACCGTCTGAAAATCCGGGGTCGCGCATGAAAATTGCTTCTGTTACGCTTACGCGCAACACCTGCCGGCTTGGCGGCACAAAACCTTGAAACGGAAAACCAGATGAACATCCTGCTCAGGATCTCTTCAGCGATAGACAGCATCAACGAGCACATCGGCAAATGGGCGGCCTGGCTCACGCTGATCGCGGTCATTATCTGCACCGTGAACGCCATCGTGCGCTACACCGTCAACATGAGCTCGAACGCCTGGCTCGAAATGCAGTGGTATCTGAACGCCGCGATGTTCCTGCTGGTGGCCTCCTACGCGCTCAAGAAAAACGCCCATGTGCGCATCGACGTGATCATCAGCAAGCTGTCGCCGCGCACGCAGGCGTGGATCGACATCGTCGGCGCGCTGCTGTTCCTGATCCCGGTGTCGCTGATCATCGCCTGGTATTCGTGGCCGGCACTCGTCAATTCCTATGACATCGGCGAAATGTCCTCCGACCCGGGCGGGCTGATCCGCTGGCCGATGCGGCTGGTCATACCCGTCGCGTTCGTCGCTGCTGATTCTGCAGGGCGTGTCCGAGATCATCAAACGCGTTGCCTTCCTCAGGGGCCTGATCCCGGATCCCGTCGATCACCACCATCACGAGGAGATCGCCTGATGTCGCACGAACTGATGGCGCCGCTGATGTTCGGCGGCCTGGTGATCGTTCTGCTTATCGGCTATCCGGTCGCCTTCTCGCTCGCGGCAAACGGCCTGCTGTTCGGCTTCATCGGCATGGAAATGGGTTTGCTGCACCCGGCGCTGCTGCAGGCGCTGCCCGAGCGCGTGCTCGGCATCATGGCGAATTCGACGCTGCTCGCGATCCCCTTCTTCACCTTCATGGGGCTGATCCTCGAGAGAAGCGGCATGGCCGAAGAGCTGCTCGAAACGGTCGGCCAGCTGTTCGGGGCCATTCGCGGCGGCATCGCCTACGCGGTGGTGTTCGTCGGCGCGCTGCTCGCGGCGACCACCGGCGTGGTGGCCGCATCGGTCATTGCAATGGGCCTGATTTCGCTGCCGGTGATGATGCGCTACGGCTATTCGCAGCGGCTCGCGACCGGCGTCATTGCCGCTTCGGGCACGCTGGCCCAGATCATTCCGCCGAGCCTGGTGCTGATCATCCTGGCCGACCAGCTCGGCGCCTCGGTCGGCGATCTTTACGAAGGCGCGCTGATCCCGGGATTGACGTTGATGGGCATGTACGCGGGCTACGTGCTGATTGTCTCCATCTTCAATCCCAAGGCCGCGCCGGCGCTGCCGCCCGAAGCACGCACGCTGAAAGGCACGGGCGCTTGCCTGGCGGGTGGTCACCTGCCTGATCCCGCCGGTAGTGCTGATCTTCCTGGTGCTCGGCACCATTTTCATCGGTGTCGCGACGCCGACCGAAGGCGGGGCGATGGGCGCATCGGGCGCGATCATCCTCGCGCTGATGAAGCGCAAGCTCAACTTCGGTCTGACGAAGCAGGCCATTGAGTCGACGGCGACCATGACCAGCTTCGTGATTTTCATCCTGATCGGCTCGACCGTGTTCTCGCTGGTGTTCCGCGGCGTCGACGGCGATCTGTGGGTGGAGCACCTGCTGACCGGCCTGCCGGGCGGCGCGCTCGGGTTCCTGATCGTCGTCAACGTGATGATTTTCTTCCTGGCGTTTTTCCTCGACTATTTCGAGATCGCATTCATCATGGTGCCGCTGCTGGCGCCGGTGGCGCAGAAACTGGGCATCGATCTCGTGTGGTTCGGCGTGCTGCTGGGCGTCAACATGCAGACGTCGTTCCTGCATCCGCCGTTCGGTTTCGCCCTGTTTTACCTGCGCAGCGTCGCGCCGAAGTCGATCAAAACGACCGATATCTACTGGGGCGCGATACCGTTCGTGTGCATTCAGATCATCATGATTGCCGTGGTCATCGCGTTCCCGGGCATAGTCACCGACAACGTGTCCAAAGCCAAGGGTGCGATCCAGGGCTCGTCAATGGAGGAAATCCGCCGCCAACTCGATATGCCGGCGCCGCCGGAGGCTCCGCCGGCAGCCGGCGGGCCAGGATCGGCTGCCGCGCCGAAACAGCCGAAAAGTGACGATCCGGCGGCCGAAATCGAACGCATGCTCGACCAGCAGAAATAAAAGGCCGCTCCCGCCAACAAAAAACCCCGCCATGGCGGGGTTTTTTGTTGCGGCAACGAGATGCGCTATTTGCCCGCGGGATTGCTGTAGAGGAAGGTCGCCAGAGTCTGTTCGGCGACGCGGTGCCACAGGAACTCCTGTTCGCGGAACTTCTTCCACGGTTCGTAGATCTTCTTCCACGCCGGATTCTTGGTCGCCTCTTCTTCATAGAGCTCGAACGCGGTCTTTTGCGCGGCCCGCATGATTTCAGGACTGAACGCGTGCAATTTGACGCCGTTCTTGACCAGCCGCTGCAATGCCGTCGGGTTCTTGAAGTCGTACTCGGCCATCATGTCGAGATTGGCCTCGTAGCATGCTGCTTCGACCGCCGCTTTGTACTCCTTGGGCAGCTTCTCCCACTCCTTGATGTTGACGTAGAGCCCGTACATCGAGCACGCTTCCCACCAGCCGGGATAGTAGTAATGCGGCGCGATCTTGTAGAAGCCGAGTTTCTCGTCGTCGTACGGGCCTACCCATTCCGCCGCGTCGATGGTGCCGCGCTCGAGCGCCGGGTAGATGTCGCCGCCGGCGATCTGCTGCGGCACCGCGCCGAGGCGCGACATCACTTCGCCGCCGAGGCCGGCGATGCGCATCTTGAGTCCCTTGAGGTCCGACAGGCCCTTCAGTTCCTTGCGGAACCAGCCGCCCATCTGGGTGCCGGTGTTGCCGGCCGGGAACGAAATGATGTTGAAGTCGTGCAGAAATTCGCGCATCAGCTTCAGCCCGCCGCCCCAGTAGATCCAGGCATTCTGCTGACGCTGGTTCATGCCGAACGGCACCGTCGTGTCGAACGCGAACGCCCTGTTCTTGCCGACGAAATAGTAGCCGGCCGTGTGCGTGCACTCCACCGTGCCCTGCTGCACCGCGTCGACGGTCCCGAACGCGGGCACGATTTCTCCCGCGCCGAACACGCGGATCTGGAACTTGCCGCCGGTGATCGCCGCGACGCGCTTGGAGATGGTCTCGGCGCCGCCGTAAATCGTGTCGAGGCTTTTCGGAAAGCTCGATGCGCAACGCCAGCGCACCTCGGGCAACGACTGGGCGATCGCCGGCGCGGCGATCGTGGCGGCCGCGGCCCCGCCTGCGGCAGTAATGAACTTTCTGCGAGTCACTTTCATATGAGATCCTTGTAAAAATTGAAGAATGCCCCGTCAGATATGCTCTCCCCGAGGCTGCAAAAACCACCCGCACGCAGGAACCATCGCGATTCCTGCACGCGTGCCATCACCGTCGATTGAACAGCCAGAATGTTATACGCCTGGTCGATCTTGTACGGCAAATACCTGCCGCTCATGGTGCCGCCGCCGGCAGTCCGTCGCATGGCGGCCGCAACTGCAGCCGCTGGCGAGCTTGATGTTCGGATCGAATGGATCGTTGAATGCTGACATGAGCGGCCCCTTTTCTGTGGTCTATGACCCGATGTAGAGCAGGATGCATACCAGCGCTCGTGAGGGGCCGCGGACGCGGCCCGAAATAGCCCCGTAGCCGGTTGTTTTTTATCGGTAATTTATGCCTGGCGCATCTCTCTGAAATGGCGCCGCAATGCGTCCACGCCAAAGTCTGCCGCACGTTAATAGTGCGGCGCGCACCGAACCCGGGCGCGCAGACTCCAAGTTGGTCATCAGAACAACGAAAGTTAAAATCCGCCTATGCAACCTTCCGCGCTGATCAGGATCGCCGCACTCGCACTTTCGCTCACGCTCGCCAACTGCGCGACCAACCCGGTCACCGGCAATCCGAATTTCGTCACCATGTCGGAGATCGCAGGAAATCAAGATCGGGAAATCCGAGGATCCGAAAGTCCGCAAGGAATACGGCGCTTACGACAATGAAGCGCTGCAACAGTACGTGAACGAAGTCGGGCAGAAGCTTGCGCGAAACAGCCACCGCCCGAATCTCGAATACCACTTCCTGGTGGTGGATTCACCCGAGGTCAACGCCTTCGCGCTGCCCGGCGGCTACGTCTACATCACGCGCGGCATCCTCGCCTACCTCAATTCCGAAGCCGAACTGGCGGCGGTGCTGGGCCATGAAATCGGCCACGTCACCGCGCGCCACTCGGTGCAACAGATCAGCGCCGCCACCGCGGCTCAGGTCGGCGCCTCTATTCTGCAGATTTTCGTGCCGCAGATGAGCGGCGGACTGGGCGATACCGCCCTCAACCTGCTCGGCAACGCGCTGCTGTCCGGCTACGGGCGCGAGCACGAACTCGAAGCCGACCGCCTCGGTTCCGAATATCTGGCCCGCACCGGCTACGATCCGCAGGCGATGGTGAAGGTCGTCGGGGTGCTCAAGAACCAGGAACTGTTCGACGCCGAAATCGCAAAGCAGGAAGGCCGCGAACCGCGCTCGTATCACGGCCTGTTCGCCTCGCATCCGGACAACGACACCCGGCTGCAGCAGGTGGTCGGCGAGGCGGCACGCTTCAAGCTGGCGACGACGCGCACCGCGCGCGACGATTTCCTGCGCGAGATCGACCGCCTGGTCTTTGCCGACAGCCCGAGCCAGGGCGTGATCCGGGACAACACGCTGTACCACACCGAACTCGGGTTCGCGATGCGTTTCCCGCAGGGCTGGCGCGTGAAAAATCAGCCGCAAAACGTCACTGCCACGAGCCCAAAAGACGACACGGTGATCGATCTGAGGGCGGCGGGCCCGGCTGAAGGCAGTCCCGCGGAGGTCCTGCGCAAGTTTGCAGACCTGGGTTTCGGCTCGGCGGTGACACCGGTCACCATCAACAGCCTGCCCGCCGCCACGGCCAGCACCAGCATCCGGGGCAAGCCGACGCGCGTCGCCATCGTGTTTCTCGGCAAAAACGCCTATGCTATCGGTGCACAGGCCGAGGACAGCCAGACGATGAACCGCTACCAGCCCGAGATCGATGCTGCGCAACAAAGTTTTCACGCCATCACCGACGGGGAGCGTGCGCTGGCGCAACCGCTCACGGTGCGCGTGATCACCGCCCAGTCCGGACTCACTTTTGCGGAACTTGCGCGCACCTCTCCGCTCGGCAAGCCACGCCGAGGGCTATCTGCGCGTGATCAACGGCATGTACCCGTCCGGCGAGCCGGTTGCCGGGCAGGCATTGAAAATAGTGCAATGACGATGAACCCGCTTGAAATTCTTGAACTTGACGCATGGGACCCGCCCGCCGCAAGCGTCACGCGGGCGGCAGATGCGCTCGAGAGCGGCAAAGTGCTGTTTTTACCGCGACTGCGCTTCAGCCTCGACGCCGACGAGACGCGCTTTCTGTCGCCGGACTGGTCGAACGGCAAGGCAAAAAACATCAGCTACGATCCGGTCAGGGAAATAGTGCGCGGCACGGATGCGCCGGATGCCGATCGCGCGGCCATCGCCGCGATGATGGGACGTTACGCGCGGCAGGCGCGTGCACTCGTCGAGCGGATAAGCCCCCGTTATGCCTCCCATCTGCTCATCGGGCGCACGAGTTTCCGTCCGGTTGAAATCACCGGACGCGCGAGTTCGGTGACCAAGGACGATACGCGCCTCCACGTCGACGCCTTCGTTTCGCAGCCGGTCCAGGGCAAACGCATTCTGCGCGTATTCAGCAACGTCCACCCCGGCGGCCGGCCGCGCACTTGGGAAGTGGGCGACGGATTCGAAAACTTGCTGCCGCGGTTTTTGCCAAACATCCCGCAACCGCTGCCCGGCAGCGCATGGCTTCTGCACCGGCTCGGCATCACCAAGAGCCGGCGCAGCCGCTACGATCACATCATGCTGCACCTGCACGACGCGATGAAACGCAGTGTCGACTATCAGCGGGAAACCGCGAAGACGCGCCTGGAATTTCCCGCGGGATCCACGTGGGCCGTGTTCACCGACCAGGTCCCGCACGCAGCGCTTGCCGGCCAGTTCGTGTTCGAGCAGACCTTCTATCTGCCGGTCGACGCGATGCAGAACGAGCAGTTCGCGCCGCTGCGCATTCTGGAGCAACGGCTGCACATGCAGCTTGTGTAGCGCCCGGGTTTGCACCGCTCCCGGCAGCCCGGACGCCTTCCCGCCCGGCGGGGTTTTGCCGGCGGCGGGCAAAGTGCGATAATCAGCGTCGCCGCATGCCTACGATAACAGCCACTCTGCGCGCTGCCGTGAATAGCACGCGCCTCTTACCCCCATGATCCCGCGCCGCACCGCACTGGTCGCGCTGCTTTGTCTCGCCTGGATCCTGCCCGGCCTGATCGGCCATGATCCGTGGAAACCGGACGAAGGCTACACGTTCGGCATCGTTTACGAACTGCTCAAGGGCGGCAGCTGGGTGGTGCCGCATCTTGCAAACGAGCCGTTCCTCGAGAAACCGCCGTTTTTCTACCTGGTCTCCGCCGCCAGCGCATGGCTGTTCTCGCCGCCGCTGCCGCTGCACGATGCGGCGCGGCTCGCCACCGGCTTCTTCATGGCGCTCACGTTTCTGTTCTGCGGCTTGACCGGGCGGGAACTCAACGGCGAGGGCCGCGGCTATATTTCCACGCTGCTGCTGCTCGGCTGTTTCGGGCTGGTGGTGCGCAGCCACCAGCTCATCACCGACGTGGCGCTGCTCAGCGGCTTTGCCATCGCCTACTACGGGCTTGCGCTGAGCCTGCGCCGCGCCGCGTGGGGCGGCTTCTGGCTGGGTACCGGCATCGGCATCGGCTTCATGTCGAAAGGCCTGCTCGCGCTGGGCGCGCTCGGCATTCTGGTCATCGTGCTGCCACTGATCTCCCGTGACTGGCGCACCCGCGGCATTCCTGGCAAGCGCCGGCGTCGCCCTGCTCGCCGCCATGCCGTGGCTGGTGATATGGCCGGTCGCGCTCGAGTTGCAGTCCCGGCACGCGTTCGTGGAATGGCTGTGGGTCAACAATTTCGGCCGCTTTCTCGGCACCAACGACCTGGGGCCTCCGGCCGAAAGATTCCACTACCTGCGCATCCTGCCGTGGTACGCGTGGCCGGTCTGGCCGGTCGCGTTGTGGACGCTGTGGCGTGCGCGCGCAACCGGGTTCGCCCGGCCCGCGCTGGTGCTGCCGCTCGCGGGTTTCCTCGTCACGTTTACCGTTCTCAGCCTGGCGAGCCAGGCGCGCGAACTGTACGCGCTGCCGATGCTGATCCCGCTGGTGCTGCTGGCCACCCCCGCGGTCGACACGCTGCGCCGCGGCGCGGCCAACGCCTGGTACTGGTTCAGCGTGATGGGATTCACCTTTTTCATCGCCGTCGCATGGTTCTACTGGGTGGCACTGGAACTCGGCGTGCCGGCGCGCCTGCATCAGCATCTGCACGCGATCGCAGCCCGGCCACCCGCCGGGGTTCAGATTGCTGCCTTTCACGCTGGGGCTGGCCTACACGCTGGCGTGGTTCGGCATCCTCGTCGGCACCAGGCGCAGCCCGCTGCGGCCGGTCATTGCGTGGGCGGCGGGCATCACCGTGATCTGGGGCCTGATCGCGATCCTGTTCGTCGGCTGGGTCGACGCCGGCAAGAGCTACCGCTCGATGATCGTCAGCATGCAGCAGGCGATGCCTGCCCATTACCGCTGCATGTCGAGCCAGAATCTGGGCGAGCCGCAGCGCGCGATGCTGGATTACATCGCCGGCATCATCACCTATCGCGAAGAAGTGCCGGAGCGCCACCGCGACTGCGACCTGCTGCTGGTGCAGGGCGTGCCGCAGGTGGAACACGTGCCATCCGGCCCGTGGCACAAAATCTGGGAAGGCAGCCGCCCGGGCGACGACCGGGACGAGCGCTTCCGGCTGTATCAAAAAACCAAGACAAAACCCAAAAGGCATTGAGCCGCCAAGGCTCTTTGCCATACCCGCTTGACGGGTGCGCCAAGCGACACCAAGCAGTTCAAATCGAAGGCCTTGGAAAAAACACTGAATCGTAGCTCTATAAATCCCGCTACGGCTACGGAGATTGATTCGTTCAAGCTGGATTCTGTCTTTGTGGCTAAGATCTCCGATTTGTTTCTTGGCGCGCTTGGCGGCCTTGGCGGCAAATCTTTTCTTGTTTTTAGTGCAACCGCGAAGCGCCGCCATCCCCGCCGTCGGCGGGAATCCCGTTGGCGATCTCGTCGAGCGTCGCCGGCCGCACGGCAACGATGGTCACGACAAACTTGACGGTCTGCCCCGCCAGCGGATGATTCGCGTCGACCGTCAGCTTGCCGTCCTCGATGCGCGTGACGCGAAACTGCATCTGCTCGCCGCGCTCGTTCTCGAACAGCACTTCGGAGCCCAGCTGGCGGTGCTCCGGCGGCACGTTCTCGATGTCGTCGGTAAAAGTGAGTTCGGGCTTGGGCTCGCCGAAACCGTCCTGCGGCGGCAGCAGCACTTCGACTTTGTCGCCCGCCCGGCTGCCTTCGAGCGCCTGCTCGATTTTCTCGAACAACGGGCCGTTGGCGCCGTGCACGTAGGCGATCGGCAGATCGTACTGCTCGAACAGGCGGCCCGCCTGATCCCAGATGGTGTAAGTCAGGTAGACGACCTGATTGCGCGTGACGGTATCGGACATGATCCGGCGATTATCGCATGCCGCACCGCCGCGTCCGGGCTGCCCTGTCATCGCTATGTTGTGGCGCACAAACCACGCTCGACACGGCTCGGAACGCAGGCGTAAACTGGTTTTTCTGAACTGAAAGTCACCCGAAGTTTTTAATAATTCCTGTTCTAAATCAATGGACTAAGGAGAATCACATGAGCGGCGGACGCGAAGTGGTGGTATTGAGCGGCGTACGCACGGCAATCGGCGATTACGGCAGCGCAGTCTGAAAGACATGGCGCCGACCGAACTGGCCGCGCAAGTGGTCACGCGGAAGCGGTCAAGCGCGCCAAAATCGAGCCGCAGCAAGTCGGCCAGCTCGTGTTCGGCAACGTGATTCACACCGAAGCCGAAGGACATGTACTTGTCGCGCATGGCCTGCATCAAGGGCGGGCCTGCCGCAGGAGACCACCGCGCTCACGCGTGAACCGCCTGTGCGGCAGCGGCATGCAGGCGATCGTCAGCGCGGCGCAGGCCATCATGCTCGGCGACGCCGACATCGCGCTTGGCGGCGGCGCGGAATCGATGAGCCGCGGCGGCTACCTGATGCCGGCGCTGCGCTGGGGCCAGCGCATGAACGACGGCGGCGCGATCGACATGATGGTCGGCGCGCTGACCGATCCGTTCGACACCGTGCACATGGGCATCACCGCCGAAACCATCGCCGAGAAATGGAAGATCACGCGCGAGCAGCAGGACGAGTTCTCGGTGGAAAGCCACCGCCGCGCGATCAACGCCATCGAGAAGGGCTATTTCAAGGACCAGATCCTGCCGATCGAAATCAAGACGCGCAAAGGCATGGTGGTGGTCGACACGCGACGAGCATCCGCGCGCCGACGTCACCATCGAGGGCCTGGCCAAGCTGCGCGCGGCGTTCAAGAAAGACGGCACGGTGACGGCGGGCAACGCCTCGGGCATCAACGACGGCGCGGCCGCCGTGGTGCTGATGGAAAAAGGCGCCGCGCAAGAAAGCGGGCCTGAAACCGATGGCGCGCCTCGTTTCCTACGGGCTGGCCGGCGTCGACCCAAATATCATGGGCATCGGCCCGGTGCCGGCGTGCCAGAACGCGCTCGCGCGCGCCGGCCTCAAGGTCGAGGACATGGACGTGATCGAATCGAACGAAGCGTTCGCGGTGCAGGCGCTGCGCGGTTTCCTGCGACCTCAAGTTCGATCCGAAGAAGACGAATCCCAACGGCGGCGCGGTCGGGCTCGGCCATCCGATCGGCGCCACCGGCGCGATCCTCACGGTGAAAGCGCTGTATGAACTGCAGCGCACCGGCGGCACGTTACGCGCTGGTGACGATGTGCATCGGCGGCGGCCAGGGCATCGCGGCGATATTTGAAAGAATGTAACCACCGGGAAAAGCCGCAAAAATGAAAACGCCGCGCAGAAATACGCGGCGTTTTTACTTTGAGGCGCTTCCTGTTTCCCGGCCGCGCTGATCAGGGTATGGACAAAAAGCGTTCGCCTCGCGCATGATAGACACGTGGCATAAGGGAATCGCTCGAAAACAAGGCAAAAGAGGAGATCTGAAATGCGTACCATGAAACTGTTGGCCGCAATCGTCATCCCGGCGGCGCTGGCGCTGCCGGCGGCGCACGCCGCACAGTCCACTTACCCGGACAAACCGATCCGGCTCATCATCGGCAGCGCGCCCGGCTCGGGCCCCGACATCATTGCGCGCGTGCTGGCCGACCGCCTGTACGCGACATGGAAGCAGCGGATCGTCGTCGATGCCCGGCCCGGCGCGGCGGGCGCCATCAGCGCGGATCTGACGCTGCATTCAAACCCCGATGGTTACACCTGGATGATGCTGACCTCCCAGCTGCTGGTCGCGTCCGAGGTATTGCCCGACCTCAAGTTCAATCTCGCCAAGGATTTCCAGTCCATCAGCCTGATCGGAACCGTGCCGTTCGTGCTCATGGTCAATCCGAAACTGCCGGCGAAATCTCTCGGCGAACTGATCGCGCTCGCGAAAAAATCTCCGGGTAAGCTCAAGTACGGCTCGGCGGGCACCGGCGCCTCGGAACATCTCTCGGGCGTGCTGTTCACCCGCCTGACCGGGACCGACATGCTGCACGTGCCGTACAAGGGCATCGCTCAAGCCATCACCGACACGATCGCGGGCGAGGTGCAGCTCACCTACGCCGTGCTCCCCGCCGCGCTGCCCCACATCCAGGGTGGACGACTGCGGGCGCTGGGCGTCACCACCCCGAAGCGCTCGGCGCTGATTCCCGACGTGCCGTCGATCTCGGAGGCAGTGCCCGGCTACGCGATGTACGGCTGGTACAGCCTGGTGGCCCCCACCGGCACGCCGAGTGCCATACTGAATAAAGTGAGCGCCGAAGTGGTCCAGGCCGTCAAGGAACCCGCGTTCGGCGAACGGCTCAAGAGCCTGGGGATCGACACCGTAGGCGGCACGCGCGCGGAGCTCGATACATGGCGGCACAACGAGACGAAGCGGATCGGCGAACTGGTCAAAGTCTCCGGCGCGAAACAGAAGTAGCCGCGCCAGCGGGCCGAGCCACAGATGAACGCCGCGCAATGCGCGGCGTTTTTGTTGGCGCGCAAGACCGGGGGCAGGCTCCGACAATGATATATACTTTTGCGTGCGGATCACGGGGAGGAAAAACAGCATGAACGCCAATGCAGCCGTCGCTGAAAAGCAATCGGCAATGGATTCGTTTTACGAGGAAGTCAGGCAGATTCATGGCCGCGCCCTGTGGCAGACCCAAGGCACCGCGAAAAAGTCGCCGACGGTCCCCTATCTGTGGAAGTACCGGGATTTCCGGCCGCTGCTGTTCAAGGCCGCGGAGATCGTGCCGATCGAACTCGCGGAGCGGCGCGTCCTCGTCATGGCCAACCCCGGAATCCTGACCGACTGGCAGGCTTCGAATACCCTGCTCGCCAACCTGCAGATCATCAAGCCGGGAGAAGTCGCGCGTTCGCACCGGCATTCGGCATCGGCGCTGCGGCTCGTGGTCGAAGGCAGCGG
Source organism: uncultured beta proteobacterium (assembly GCA_963734595.1). Classification (GTDB taxonomy): domain Bacteria; phylum Pseudomonadota; class Gammaproteobacteria; order Burkholderiales; family SG8-41; genus CAKKQX01. Next base: position 3,243 of record CAVTHV010000018.1, on the reverse strand, counting down.
CGCCTACACCGCCGTCGATGGCGAGAAATCGTACATGGATCCCGGCGATTTCGTGACTACGCCCAACTGGACCTGGCACGACCACGGCAATGAAGGCGACAGTCCGATGATCTGGCTCGACGGCCTCGACGTGCCGCTGATCCAGGCGCTGGAAGCGAATTTTTTCGAGCTGTATCCGGAGAAAAAATACCCGCTGAGCAACCCCGATGAGCTCTCGCTGCGGCTGTTCGGCTCCGGCAGCCTGCGACCGACGTGGATCAGGCACGACGCGCTGCATTCGCCGCTGCTCAATTACAAGTTCGCACCAACATATGCCGCGCTCAAGGCAATGGCGGAGCGGTCCGACGGCAGCCCCTACGACGGCGTATCCGTCGAATACACCAACCCGCTGACGGGCGGCCCGGCAATCGCGACGATGACGTGCTTTGCCAGCCTGCTGCGGCCCGCCCAGCGCACCAAGGCGCACCGGCACACCGGAGGCACGATCTGCCACGTGATCAAGGGCAAGGGCCGCTCGGTCATCGGCGGGAAATCTTTCGAGTGGGACGAAAAGGACACCTTCGTCATTCCAAGCTGGACCTATCACGAACACGAGGCCGCCGCGGAGTCGGTGCTGTTTTCATACAGCGACGCCGCCGTGCTGCAGCCGCTCGGCCTTTATCGTGAAGAAGCGCTGCAGGAAAACGACGGGCACCAGAAAGTCGAGGGGACGTTCGAACCGCTGCCCGTTCCGGTCCGGGCTGGCGGATAGCCGGGTTGGGCGGCCGCCGGCCGGCAGGTGCCAAATTCAGACGCGCATGGTATCTTGTGCGCGCCATTCAGCATTAGCCTACATATGAAACACGTGTGCGTTGCTGCCAAAATTGGTGCTGACGCGAAGGGTGGCGCAGAGCATATCGCGAATATGGTCAAGCCGGCCGACAAAGTTGCGCAGGGCGAATCCAAGCGCTAGTTTGACCCAGCAGACGCGGCCATGCGCAACAGTCCCGCTAGCGGCTGCTCCCTGCGCGCCCTGTGCAACTCGTGGCCAGTTTATTATGTTAGGGCTCTTGAATCCGCAACGAAAACAATTGAGTGGCTACATATCCATAGGGGGAGAAAAAACAATGAAATCTGCAATCAAAGTACTGGTTGTACTGCTCGCAATGACCGGCTTGCCGGCGCTGGCGCAGAAATATCCGACGAAACCCGTGCGGATGGTCATCTCGTTCCCGCCGGGCAGTGCCACCGACATCGTCGGGCGTCTGTATACGCAGAAATTGACCGAGTATTGGGGGCAGAACGTGCTGGCGGACAACCGCGGCGGCGCGGGCGGATCGATCGCAGGTTCGATCGTCGCCAAGGCGGCGCCGGATGGCTACACCTTCCTGATCCATTCCTCGGGCCACGCAGTCAATCCTTCCCTGTACGCGCACCTGCCCTATGACACGGAGAAGGCTTTTGTCGACGTGGCGCCGCTGGTAGAACAGCCCCTCGTGCTCGTCACCGGTCCCAACTCCGCCTTCAAGTCGACTGCGGACCTGATCGCACAGGCCAAGGCCAAACCCGGTGCGATCAATTTCGCCTCGGCGGGAATCGGCAGTGGCACGCATTTCGGCCTCGAGAAGTTGAAACTGGCCGCCAAAATCAACGTCACGCACGTTGCGTACAAGGGTTCGGGGGAGGTGCTGATCGACGTGATGGCCAACCGCGCCGATTTCTATCTGGCGCCGATCTCGGCGGCGCTATCGCACATTCAGTCGGGCAAAGTACGTGCGCTCGCGGTCACCACCGCCAAACGTTCCGCGGTGCTGCCGAACGTGCCGACGGTTGCGGAATCGGGCGTGCCCGGCTACGAATTTTCGCTTTGGTTCGGTGTCTGGGCGCCGACCGGCGTGCCTGCCGCGATCATCAACAAAGTCGCCGCCGATATCGCCCGCGCCGGCGAAGACCCCAACGTGCGCGAAAAACTGATCGGCCTCGGCAACGCCTCGATGAAAATGACGCCGCCGCAGTTCGCAAAATTCGTGCGCGAAGAGATGAAGGACTATGCGCGGATCGTCAAGGCAGCCGGCATCAAACCGCTGTAGCGGCCCGGCTTCTCGCAATAAACGGCACCGCGCGTCGCCAAGGAATGGATGGCCGCGGTGCGGAAATAAAAACGCCGCGCAATGCGCGGCGTTTTTTTGCTGCGACCGTTCCGGCAACCCCGGCCCGGTCCTTCCCGCTTTCCGTCCCCGGTCAGCGCGGCTTCAGGCCGATGTCGTGCACGAGCTTGCCGTACTTCGCGTACTCGGTCTTCATGAACTTGTCGAAGAACTCGGGCGACTCGTTGGCCACGAGCAGCCCCGCCTCGACCAGCTTGCTCTTGACTTCCGGCAATTGCATCGCGCGGTTGATTTCCTCGTTCAGGCGCTTGACGATGGGACGCGGCGTGCCGGCCAGCGCCACGAAACCGAACCAGCCCCGCATGTCGTACCCGGGAACCACTTCGGCAAAGATCGGCAGGTCGGGCTTGTTGGGCACCTTCACGTCATTGGTGACGCCGATCAGCCGCAACCTGCCTGACTGAATGAACGGCGCCAGCGAGGTATAAGATCCGATTCCCGTCTGCAACTGTCCGCCGAGCACATCCGTCGTGATCTGCCCCGCGCCCTTGTACGGCACATGCAGGAAAGTGAACCCCGCCGAGCGCGCGAGAAACTCGAACGCGAGATGCGGATAGCCGCCTTCGCCGTTGGTGCCGACCGAGAGCTTGCCCGGGTGCGCCTTGGCCCACGCGATCATTTCTGCCGGCGTCTTGAACGGCTCGTTCGGGTTGGCCACCACGGCGAGATAGTTCGTCGCGGCGAGTGCAATGCCCGAAAAATCCTTGAGCGGGTCGTACGGTATCTTGGCGTAGGTATGCGGCGCCACGGACAGGTTGCCGCCCTGCCCCATGCCGATGGTGTAGCCGTCCGGCGTGGCCTGCTTGAGCAGGGTCAGCCCGAGCTGGCCGCTCGCTCCCGGACGATTGTCGACGACGAACTGCTGGCCCATCCGTTCGGTCAGGGCGGGGATGACCAGCCGCGCGATGATATCGACCGCTTCGCCAGGCGGGAACGGCACGATGATGCGCACCACCTTGTTTGGATACGGCTGGGCCGCGAACGCGCCGGTGGAACCGAACAGGCCCGCGAACAGGGCAAGCGCACAAAGCAGAATTCTCACGTTTTTCTCTCCTCGTTAAGAAAGTGAACGGCGATACTTTATACCAACCTCCGG
>CAVTHV010000017.1:0-133131 GCA_963734595.1 uncultured beta proteobacterium | reverse complement strand
TTGCTTGACTTCGGCCTGGAAGCCCAGGGTTTCCTTGCTGCTGATTTCGCTCATTTTTTTGACTCCGGGTTCATCAGCCGTGTTATATGGGGCCGCGCCGGCGGAATTCAAGCCGCGCCGCCGGTCGTGCTTCCGGGCGGCCGGACTAGGACTTGAGGCGGGGAGCGGCGGCCGTACTGCGCGGCAGCGTGATGCTGACTTCGAGGCCGCCCTCGGGGTGGTTGCGCAGGGCGAGCTTGCCGCCGTGGCTTTCGACGATGCTGCGGGCGATCGTCAGGCCGAGGCCCGTGCCGCCGGTTTGCCGGTTGCGCGAGCTTTCCAGCGGTAAAACGGCTCGAAGACTTTCTTCGAGCTCGGGCTCGGGAATGCCGGGGCCATCGTCCCTGATTTTGATCACCAGCCGGTTCTTGTCGTCGTCGACCGCGACCACCGCCGACTTGCCGTACTGGATCGCATTGTCCACGAGATTGCCGAGGCAGCGCTTCAACGCCTGCGGTTTGCCCTGATACGGCTGGTGCGCCGAGCCCTCGATCCTGACCGTCGCGCCCGTTTCGCGCCTGTCCGCCTGCATGCTTTCGAGCAGCGCCATGATGTCCACGGGCCGCACCGCCTCTTCGCTTTCAAGACCCCGCATGAAATCGAGCGTCGCGCGGACCATCGATTCCATTTCCTCGAGGTCCTTGGTGAACTTCAATCTGAGCTGCGGATCGTCGAGCAGCTCCGAGCGCAGCCGCAAGCGGGTGATCGGCGTCTTCAGATCATGCGACATGGCGGCGAGAATCCGCGTGCGGTCGCTGATGAATTTCGCAAGCCGCTGCTGCATGGTGTTGAATGCGCGCGCCGCGCGGCTCACTTCGAGCGGCCCTTTTTCGTCGATCGGCGGCCGGTTGATGTCCGCGCCGAGCTGCTCCGCGGCCTCGGCCAGCGTCTTGAGCGGCCGCGTCACCCAGCGCACGGCGACGAGCGTCAGCGCAATCACGGCCACCAGCAGCACGCCGAGGCTGAGCAGCAGCCGGGACGGCAGGTTGGCCGCATCCACCGTCTGCCTCGAATCGAAGGTGACGAGCGAACCATCTTTCAATCGCGCCTGCACCACGAATGAAATGACCGGCGCCCCGATGCCGGGTCCGCCCATCATGCCGGGCCCCATGCCTCCACCCATCATGCCCTGCCCACGGCCGTAGCCCGGTCCCGGGCCAGACCCTGGTCGTTCGCCTGGTCCTGGTCCATAGCCTTGACCTGGGCTCTGCCCAGGGCCGCGACCCTGCGGCCGCCATGCCGGCGCATCCGCGACGACGACCACGAGAGGCCACTCGTCGCCCAGCAGGCGGCGCAGAACGCCGGCGAACCGCGCCGCCCGGTCCTCTTTCTCGGGATCGACGGCCTGCGGACGGGCCAGCGGCGGCGCGGCGAGCGAAATATGCAGCGCCGGGGAATCGATGACACCCACGATCCTGTTCCGCTCCGCCGGCGCCATCGAATCGAGCAACCGCACGATGTCGGCGATGCGCTGGGCCGAGCGGATGCCGCTCGCGCGCAGCACGAGTTGGCCGCGCTCCTGCCACTGGATCGCGAAACTCAGCAGCTGCGCGACGACAAGCCCGCTGAGCAGGATCAGCACCATGCGGCTGAACAGCGAGCGCGGGAACACGCGCATTATTTTTCCACCTCGACCGCCACCGCCAGCACGTAGCCTTCGCTGCGCACGGTCTTGATGATCGCGGGTTCGTTCGCGGCCTCGCCGAGGCGATGGCGCAAGCGGCTCACCTGCACATCGATGCTGCGGTCGAAAGGGGTCGCGTCGCGCGAGAGCATCAGATCGATCAGCTGGTCGCGGTTCAACACCCGGTTCGGGTGCGCGAGGAACACCCTGAGCAGCTTGTATTCGGTGCCGCTCAGCGGCACCACCACGCCGCCGGGCGAGCGCAGATTGCGGGCCGCGATATCGAGGCTCCAGCCGGCAAAACGCATCACGCGCGCATCGTCGGGCTGGAGGTTTTCCGGCAGCGCCCGCGCGCGCCGCAGAATGCTCTTGATGCGGGCCAGCAGCTCGCGCGGATTGAACGGTTTCGCCAGATAATCATCGGCGCCCATCTCCAGGCCGACGATGCGATCGGTTTCCTCGCCGCGCGCAGTCAGCATGATGATCGGCATCCCGGAGCGCGCCCGCAGATTGCGGCACAGCACGAGGCCGTCGTCGCCCGGCAGCATCAGGTCGAGGACGACGATGTCCGGCTGGGCTTCCTCGAGCGCGGCCCACATGCCCTTGCCGTCGGCCACTGCCGTCACGCGATAGCCGCTTTTCTGCAGGTATTCGCGCAGCAGGCTGCGGATTTCGGAGTCGTCGTCGACGACGAGCACGTGGTCTTGGGTCGTCATGGTGTCTGTATACCGCGATCAGAGGTTTGCGGCGCCAAATTATTGTAACGCAGTGTAACAGCGCGCCCCGGTGACAGGCTGCGATACAAAAATGGCGGTTTTTGACATTGTGCCGTTACACGCGGGGAGTTAAATGAACTCGCCGACGGAGCAATCGCAAGCAGTGGACAGGAAGCGACGGCCCCACGACAGTTTTCAACCAACCTTACGGAGATCGATCATGAGAAACACTCGAAAAATTATCGCTGGTCTGGTGACCGCGGCGGCGCTCGCCACGGTTGGTGCAACCGCTTATGCCTTCCCTGGCGGCGGCCCCGGTTCGGGATGCGCGTATGGTGCGCAAGGTGCCGGCCCGATGGGTGGCGGATACGGCCCGGGAATGATGGGCGGTGGACCGCGCGGCGGGATGGGCCAGGGCATGATGGGCGGCGGACCGCGCGGCGGATACGGCCCCGGCATGGCAGGCGCACGGGGCAACCCGGTGGAAAATTCGGCCGCACGGCTGGCGTTCCTGAAAGGCGAACTCAAAATCACTGCAGACCAGGAATCGGCGTGGCAGGCTTTTGCCAAGCAGGCGAAAGAACAGGCTGAAAGCATGCAGGCGTTGCGTGCCCAGGCTCCTGCCGCGGCGCAAACCGCGCCGGAGCGTCTCAGCCAGCGCGCCGCGTTCGCAAAACAGCGTGCAGCGAACATGGAAGCCCGGAGCGCCGCGTTGAATGAGCTCTATGCCGCGTTGACCCCCGAGCAGAAAGCCATTGCCGACCAGCATTTTGGTGGCTGGCGGATGGCCCAGGGCGGACCGCGCGGTTACGGGCGCGGGCGCTAAGGGCAGTCAGCCATTACCGCATAAATTGCGCGATGGTCGAGACGGGATAAGGCGGAAGTAAATCCAAACCATCCCGTTATTGCAATAAAAACAACGGCTTGCGAGTAACCCTCGCAGGCCGTTGTTTTGGCGGTCACGCGTGGCACAGATCGGGATGGGGGAGATGCGGCACCGCATTTTCTGATCTGGATCAGAACCTTCCGCCACGCAACGTCTAGACTTGGTTCAGAGCCCAACAGAGAGGAGTGGCCATGAAATACGAAGATCCCGCGTGCGCGTATTGTCCGCCGACCGTCCGCGCCTGCCGCCAGGGTGAAGCCGAAGAACGCGGCCCCGGCTTCTGCCCCACCAAGGTCGATCCCGGACACCCAGGAGGCGACGCGCGCGCTTTACCAGGATCCCGAGATTCGCAAGATCTCGCGCGAATCGGCGCTGGTCGAATCCGAAGGCTACTGCAAGTGGACGCGCGTCGAGGAAGTCGTCCAGTTCGCGAAGCGCATGGGCTACAGGAAAATCGGCATCGCGAACTGCATCAGCTTCGTCGATCACTCCTACGTGCTCACCGCCATACTCGAGAGCCACGGCTTCGAGGTCGTGTCGGTCGCGTGCAAGAACGGCAGCATTCCCAAGGAAGAGCTGGGCTTGGCCGACAGCGAGAAAATCCGGCCGGGCCAGTTCGAGGCGATGTGCAACCCGATCTGCCAGGCGGAGATGCTCAACGCGCACGGCTGCGAGTTCAACATCGTGATGGGATTGTGCCTCGGCCACGACAGCCTGTTTTTCAAACACGCGAAGGCGCTGACGACGGTGCTGATCGCCAAGGACCGCGTGCTCGGCCACAACCCGGTGGTCGCGCTGAATCTTGCTGACAGCTATTACAGCCGCGTGTGGGGACCCAAGAAGCCGGCGAAACCGCCCAAGCTGCCGCCCGCGGGCCGGCGCGGCCCGGACCTCTGACGCCGGTCACCTGAAGATCGGAAACCGTCGACAGGATTAACAGGGCCGAACAGGATTTACAGGATTGTCCTGTAAATCCAGCAATACCACTCCAGAATCCACAACTTATCGCTCTGCTGTGGCAATTTCGTGGCGCTCATGCGCACGACGAATGCCCGCTTGCGGCTGCGGACATTGGCGCCCCCCCCCGCCTGGAGCGCGCGAAAAACAGGCGGGGAATAACATCAACAGCGCCAATTATGACAATGCCCTATAATCAAACAGCGCTGCCGCCGAATACAAGCTAGGGGCTGAGCGTTTACAGGCCCAGAGTGCCACTCGGGACGGGACCGCCACAACAATAAATTGGAGGAGGTTTACGATGGCCATGCCTCCATGATCAATCATTTTGTTCGGCTTCAGTCTCAACCGCCCGATTTTTCCTGGCGAACAGGGCCAGCGGGATGCCCACGAGTAGCACGCCGATGCCGAGCTGCGCGCCGAGGCTGCCCGGGTCTTTCGACATCGCGTAGCCCACGCTCGAATACAGCATGTAGCCGCACATCGCGCAGAACAGCAGCGGCGTCAGCGGATAGAGCGGCACGCGGAACGGCCGCTCGCCGAGGGGCTGCTGGCGGCGCAGCACGAACAGCGCCACGCCGGTCAGCATGAAAAACAGCCAGAACGCCGGCGCCGTATAGGCCACCATGGTTTCGAAACCGTCCGGCGTGAAGGACGCGAGCACGACCAGCGCGAGCGCGACCGCGCCCTGCACGATCAACGCGTTGACCGGCGTGTTCGACTGCTCGCGCCAGACGCCGAGCGCGCCGAACATGCGGAAATCGCGGCCCATCGCATAATTCGTCCGCGCGCCGGTGAACACGGTGGCGTTGAGCGTCGACAGCGCCGCGGCGATCACGATCAGGCTCAGCACGGCCGCGCCCGAGTCGCCGAGCGTCGCTTTCATCAGATCGGCCGCCACCGCTTTCGACGCCTTCATGCCGGCAAGCCCCAGCACATTGAGATACGCGAGGTTGAGCAACACGTAAATCACCGTCACGATCAGGATGCCCAGCAGCAGCGCGCGCACGATGTTGCGCCGGCCGTCGCGGATCTCGGCGGTCAGGTAGGCCGCCTCGTTCCAGCCGCCGTAGGTCAGCAGGATGAAAATCAGCGCGAGCTGCGAGAACAGCGGCGCGGACGAAGCAGTTGCCGGTGGTGACGCAGGCGCCGCGCCGCTGCTGGCGAGCCCCGCGACGATGACTGCGAGCATGGCGCCGCCGAGCGCAAGGGTGAGCCCGCTCTGCAGCCGCTTGCTCTCGCGGGTGCCGGCGATGTTGAGCGCCGTGATCCCGATCACGGCGAGCGCGGCATAAATCACCGGGCCCTTTGCGCCGAGCGGCAGCAACTGCGTCGCGTAGTCGCCGAACACGAAGGCAATCGCGGCAATCGCGCCGGTCTGCACCACGCTCATGCGCGCCCACGCGAAGAGAAAACCGACCCGCCCGCCGAACGCCCGGCTGAGAAAAAAGTATTCGCCGCCGGCATTCGGAAAAGCGCTGCCGAGCTCGGCGTAACACAGCGCGCCGACCAGAGAAATCACGCCGCCCGCGACCCACAGCGCGATGAAAACCTGCGCGGTCGAAACGCTGCCGGCCACGATGGAAGGCGCCTTGAAAATGCCGGCGCCGATGACGACGCCGACGATCATCGCCACCGCGTCGAACAGCGTTAGCGTCTGCCGTGGCGCCGCCATGCCGCCGGGTTCGCCGCTCACTTAGAGTCCCTAACATAATGAAACACGTGTGCGTTGCTGCCAAAATTGGCGCTGACGCGAAGGGTGGCGCAGAGCATATCGCGGCGGCTGCGACTCGTTAGCCGCAGGCCCGTTTGCGGGAGCAGCTGCATAAGCCCCGTGCCATTATCGCATCCACACGCCGCTTCGCGCCCCTGCCCGCACCACGCTGCGCGATACCGAGTCCGGGGCGCATGCTCAAGCTGACCGACAAAGTGTCCTGCGCAGGGCGGAGCAGGTTCCAAGCGTTCTATGCTTGGATGCGACCCCGGAGCAGGACATGGGCGCGCCTTAATGCGCAGGACCAATGCACGCCTACGCGGTCGCATCCCCGCAAGCGGGGCCCCTGCTACCCGCTTCGGCGCGCCGCCGGTTTTGGCTGCAACCCTTCGGGCTGGCACGACTTTTGGCCCATGGCATTGTCGCTCCCCTTGCCAATATTCGCGATATTGGCTGCGGGTCGCTTCGCGCCCTGAGCCAAAATCGTGACAGCGCATCACGCGTTTCATCATGTTAGGGACTCTAGCACGCCTCTCGTCGCATCAAGCGCGCTGATGCGCATTTCGCCGCGCGCCTTGATCTTGGCTTTCCAGGGCAGCGGCTTCTGCGTGCCGATCGTCACCGTCCCCTCGATCGTGTCCTTGCCGATGCGCCCCTGGAACCGGTGCCGGACCAGCCCCGAAGGCAGCGGCAGATCCGCTTCGAAACTCAGCCGGTCGCCATGCACCTTGAACAGCGGCAGACGGGCTGCTTTGCCATCGACGCGCACGTCCCCGCTGATCTGCTGGAAGCTCTGGTCGAAATCGAATTCGTACACCACGCCCTTGCCGCCGCTGTAAATCACGGAATCCCACTTGCCCGCGATCAGGGCCGGGACGACGTAAAAAAAGATGTAGCTCTTGCCGGGATCCCCACTTCCTTTTCCGGCACCAGGATCGTCTTCTGCTCGTCGGGAAACCATTCGCCCATGTCGTAGTCGTGGGTGACGATGCGCGTGCCCGGCTTGAGTTCCAGCAGTTTCGGCCGCAATTTCTCGTTCAATTCGGGAAGCAGATAGCTGGTGATCACGGTCGCGCGAGAGAGATCGGTTTCGAACAGGTTCTGCTCGAAAAACTGCACCTTATCGGCGACGCCGGCGATTCGCGCGTTCTCCCGCGCTTTTTTTATCAGGTACCCGTCCAGGTCGACGCCGAACCCGCGCGCGCCGTACTTTTCGGCCGCCGTGATCACGATGCGCCCGTCGCCCGAGCCGAGGTCGATGACGAAATCGGCGGGGCCGACCCTGGCCATTTTCAGCATTTCATCGACGACGGCCCGCGGCGTCGGCACGTAAATGACGTCGCCCTCGCCCTGCTGCGCCAGGACGGGCGGCGCGGCCAAAAAAAACAGCGAAAGCAATAGACTATAGCCCAGTGGTTTCATGATTGCTCCATGCAAAGAGGTATTGACGAACCTGAATCCGGACTCCGGTTGTAGTTTGCGACTCCTGTTCTTGTCGATGGTCCGCGCTCAGTAGCCCAAGGGCGGGGGAACAGGAGGCGGCAGCGAGGCGTGCGCCGGTTCCCAATGCTCGGTGCGCGTGGCATGCCATGCGTAACGCTGCTCCGCCTGATCCCGTACGATCCGCCCCTGCCCCTTGAGCGTATCCCCGGAAATGCGGCCCGAGAATTGATAACGCACGGAGGCGCCATTGCCGGCCACGGTGGCCGAAAAGCTGACTGTTGCCCCGGCCAGTTTCGCATTCTCTATTCCAGCTTTGCGGCCGTCGACCGCGAGCGTGCCTTCGATGCGCTGGAATTTCTGGTTGAGCGCGAGCTCGAAGACCTGCGGCTTGCCCCCGCCCGGCAGCTGCCAGCGCCACTTGCCGGAGGCCTTGGCCGGCACGACCCAATAGAACACCTTGCTTTTCTGGTCACGCCCCACCGGCTTGTCGGGAACATCGAGGGTAAACGAAGATCCGGCGCCCATTCGCCCATGTCGTAATCGTGGGACACGATGCGCGTGCCGGCCCTGAGGGCCAGCAGCTTGGGGCGCACCATGAGGTTGACTTCAGGCAGCAGATAAATGGTGATCACCGTCGCCGGCCTGAAGTCGGTTTTGAAGAGGTCGCGCGCATAGAACTTCGCGCGGTCCGCCACGCCGGCCTTGGCTGCAAGCTCGTTGGCCCTTTTCACCAGTTGCTTGTCGAGTTCGACGCCGAAGCCGCGCGCGCCGTATTTCTTCGCGGCGGTGATGATCATGCGCCCGTCGCCCGAGCCGAGATCGATCACGTAATCCTTGGGCCCGACCCTGGCGACATCGAGCATCTTGTCGACGACGTTCTGCGACGTCGGCACGTAAGGCACTTCGCCGTAATCCTGCGAAAAAGCCGGCGCGCAAACCAATGCGGTAAACAAAAACACGCCGCAAAACTTCGCGGCGCCGTGACTTGCCCTGCGTGCTGCTGTGATCATTGAGATTTGGATTCCGTATCAGATAAAAAATGAAACTCCGGGGACATTACCGTTTTTGATTTTCAGCAGCGGCCTTTGCCACGCGCTGCGCGCTCCAGTCGAGCCGGCTCTGCAGCGTTCTGCCGGACAGCGTCGCGCTGCCGGAGATGGCGTCGCCCTCGACCCGGCCGCCGAACTCGTGCCTGACCGGGACGCCGTCCACGTCGGCCGTAAACGTGAAGTCGATCCGGTCGCCGTGCAGCACGGGATTCTGAATGCGGACGATCTGCCCGCCGATCCTGACATCGCCGGAAATTTCCTGGTACTTCTGTTTGAGCGTGACTTCGTAAGAGCGGCTTTTCCCGGAGAACGGCAACTGCCAGCGCCAGGTGCCCGCCACCTTGGCCGGCACCACCCAGAAATAGATGTCGCTTTCGCCGCCCGATCCGACGTACTTGGTTTTCAGGTTCATCTGCACCTTCTCGTCCGGCCGCCAGTCGCCCATCGAGAAGTCGTGCGACACCAGGCGCGTGCCGGGCTTGAGATCGAGCAGGCGCGGACGCAGGTCGAGGTTGACGCGCGGCAGCAGATACATGGTGATGACGGTCGCGTCGGAGAGATCGGTGTCGAACAGGTCGCGCTGATAGAACGCCACCTTGTCGGTCACGCCGGCCTTGCCCGCATTTTCGTTGGCTTCGGCAATGCGTTCCGGATTGAGGTCGACGCCGAAGCCGCGCGCGCCGTATTTCTTTGCCGCGGTGATCACGATGCGGCCGTCGCCGGAACCGAGGTCGATCAGGTAGTCGGCGCTGGTAACCCGCGCCATCTGCAGCATGCGCTCGACCACCTCCTGCGGCGTCGGCACATAGGGCACGATCAATTCCGCGGCCCACGCGGGCGCGACCAGCACGACGCCGAGCAGCGCAGGCAGGGCGCGGAACAACCGGTGTTTCAGGCTGGCACAGAGCGCGTCCGGAAATCCACGATAAGAACCTTCCATGGCCAATTTTCCTTCATCTGCACTAGAGCAAGCGAAAATGCGGGCGTGTCGCTCTGTTCGTCCGGCAACATCGTTCCCTGCGTCTTTCCCTCGGAAGCCTGGCTCGCCTCGGTCATTCAACTCTGGTAGATTGCGCGCTTACCAGAGGCGGGAATTATAACCTGACAGGTTCCCATGTCACTGCTCTATACCATCATTTTCATTTCCGGCGGCGCGATCCTCGCGCTCGAACTTCTCGCGTCGCGCATCATGACGCCCTACTTCGGCGTCAGCCTCTATATCTGGACCGGCATTCTCTCGATCACGCTGGTTTCGCTCGCGCTCGGCTACTGGGCGGGCGGACGCTACGCCGGCGGGCGCGACGGCCGGCCGCAACCGGTCGCGCGGCTGGTGCAAAGCTTTGCGCTGATGCCGGCGGTCGCCGCGATCGCCATCGTCGCGGCCTGCCTCGCCTACCCTCATCTTTTTGCGCCGCTCGCGAACGGGAACCTGGTGCTCGGCGCCTTCGCCGCCTGCCTGATCCTGCTGTTTCTGCCGCTGGTCGCCACCTCGGCGATGAACCCGCTGCTGGTGGCCATTTTCCTGCAGGGCGCGGGCAAACACACCGGCGACGCCGGCTCCGGCAAGGTATTTTTCGTGAGCACGATCGGCTCGGTCGCGGGCGTGCTGGTCACCGCGTTCGGACTGATCCCGTTCATCAGCAACTTCAGCTCGGCGCTCGTCGTCGCGCTGACGCTGGCGCTGCTGTCGCTCGCGCTCGCGCTGGCGCCGCCGGCGCCGTTTGCCGCGCGCGGGACCGTCGCCGCCGCCGCGGTGTTCGCCGCGCTCGCTGCGGGACTGCTGCTGTGGCAGGCCGACGCCTACACCGGCCGCATGGGGCCGGTCGAGTTACGGCGACAGCACGTGGCGCGTCGAGGCCAGCCACGGCTCGCTGTTCGGCACGGTGAAAATACTGAAAAGCGCGCCCGACCGCGACACCGGCCGTTTCCGGCGCATCTACTTTCAGGACGGCCTGATCCAGAACACGCGTCGACTCGAACGGCAGATCGAGATCGTTCTACACCTACGCGCTGGAGGCGCTCGCCTATGCCTACCGCCCGGACATGCGCACGGCGCTGGTGCTGGGCATGGGCGCCGGCATCGTGCCGATGCAACTGGCGGCGCGCGGCGTGAAAGCCGAGGTGGTGGAGATCGACCCGGTCTCGCCGCGCGTGGCGCAACAATACTTCGGCTTCGATCCCGCCCGCGTGCGCGTCCACAACGCCGATGCGCGCGCCTTCCTGCGCCACTGCCCGCAGCGCTTCGACGTGGTGGTGGTCGATCTCTTTCACGGCGACGGCACGCCGGACTACCTGGTCACCGCGGGAATTCTTCCGCGACCTGAAACAGTGTCTGACCGGGCGCGGCGTCGCGGTGTTCAACACGTTTGCCGATCTCGAGCGCCCGGTCAGCTATGCGCATTTCCTGGCGACGCTCAAAGCCGAGCTGCCGCATATCGTGCTGTATCGTCCCGACTGGGAAGGCGCCGTGCACATCAACAGCTTTGTCGTCGCCAGCGCCGGCGCGCTGTCCGCGCCCGCCAGAGTAACGCTCGATTACGTGCCGGCGCAGCACGGCGAAACCTTGTGGGCGATGCTCGCCCATCCGATTGCGCTCGACCGGAAACTGCTGGCAGGCGGCGTGATCATCACCGATGCGCGCAATGCCGCGGCGCTCGACGCGGCCACCACGCAGCTCATCTACCGGCGCGCGGCAGTCGCAGCGCTTCCGAAAGAATTCCTTTTAAATTAACCGCTTAGATAGCTCCAGCGGCCGGGCTCGAGCGCTGCCGGCCGCCGGGCGCGGCAAATCGGGAAGCTGGTGAAGTCATCGTAACAGCGTAGCGGATCCTGGCGCCTCAACCTTTCTTCCCGCTCGATAAGGCCCACTCGCGCCGTGAAAGCACACGGCCCGACGCAGTCCAAACATCCGCGGCCAACCCGTTTGGCGGCACTGCGGGCAGCCATCCCGCGCCGCTTTCAAGTTTTGACCTAGGTCAACCCGCAGAATTGAAACGCCGGTAGCATTCCGAATGGGCAGGCTACAAGCGAACGGACGAGAGATCGCGGGCCGGGTCCGATTTTCGCCAACCGATGGCCGGGAAACCGGCCAGGCTGCGCGGGTATTGGAGTGCAACGCAGGAGACATTCATGTTCAGTCAACGGGTCAGAAGCGTCATGGAGCAGAAAAAGATCCTCACTGCTCCGCCGGAGACCACCGTCAGCGCAGCCGCCGAGCTGATGGCAACCAGGAACGTCGGCGCGGTCATGGTCGTCGAAGACGAGCGGCTGGTCGGGATTTTTACTGAGCGCGATGTCGTGTTTCGCGTCATTGCGCAAGGGCGTGATGTGCAGACCACGCGGCTGGCCGATGTGATGACGAGTGAGCCGCAGACTGTCGATCCCGACAAGACGTTCGGTTACGCGCTGCTCATGATGCATACGAACGGCTTCCGCCACGTGCCGGTGATCGAGAACGGCAAGCCTATCGGGATCGTCTCGTCCCGCAATGCGCTGGATCCCGACATGGAAGAGTTCATATCCGAAGCCCAGCGGCGGAAACATTACCAGGAGACGCTGGGCACCTGACCCGATCAGCGTTCCGGTTTGGTTGCTCCCGAAGCGGCTGACGACGCCGTCACGGCGCGTTGCGCTTGGGCCTTTTGTGGAACTTCTTCGCCGACCGCTTGCCGTGCACGCCGCCACCGCCGCCGGGTTTGGAATGACCGGCGGGTGGAGTGCCGTTGCGCCGCCCGCCCTGCTCCGGCGCGCCCTCGCGGTTTCCTGAAGCCAGCATGATCTCGAGCTCGTTGAGCTCGTCCCATTCGGCCTCGGTCCGCTGCCTGTCCGGGATCGCCAGCAGCTCCTGCAGGCGCTGCCGGGGGGAAGTCGGTTGCGGTTCGTCCATGGCCAGATTATCTCATTATTCGACGGGCTCTAGAACTACAGGGCGAGATAGATCGCCAGGAGCAGGCCGAGCGCACCGAGAATGAACGCCAGCACCATCGGGAAAGCGCGGTTGTGAAACGGCGGAAGATCGGCCTACTGGCAGAGTCAGGACCAGGCGGCGGTGCTGGATCGCGGCGAAAATCATGGACCCGGCGCCGAGCAATACGAGCGCGATTCCGATAGCGCTGGAAAAATGCGAGGATGACGCAACCGGAGTATTCGATCGGCACATGCTGCGCAGCCAGCAGGGTCAGAAAAAGACCGAAGCGCGCCACCACGAACCCGAAGCCCATGATGGTGAGACCGGTGCGCACCCACGCAAGGAGCGTTCGTTCGGCAGCGAAGAAGACGCGAGGGTCAGACATATCGGGTCTGTGAAGGAGACAAGAATCCGGAGAAATCACGGTTCGCACAAAGCAGCGCAGCAATTCCCGAAGCACACAACCACAATCCATTGTTTTTATTATAGTTTTCCTTCGGTTATTCCTTCGGTCCTTCGCGTCCTTCGCGTCCCGCTTTTGTCTCTTGCGACTTGGCGCTTGGCGGTTCAAGAGCAGTAAAGTTATACGCTTAATGCAACGCCGTCTTCGCCACCCGCGTCGCCGTCCAGTGCGCCTTCTTGCCGCCGCCCAGATCGACCATGCCTTCCATCCTGTCGCCATCCACGCGGCCTTTGAACGTCTCGCGCAAATTACCCGAGACGACCGTAAAGTTGATGTCCACGCCGTGCAGCGTCTGCTGCTGGAATTCGATCTTCCTGCCGCCCAGTTTCATCGTGCCGCCGAAGTAGCGATACTCCTGCTCCAGCTTGGCGTCGTACTGTTTGCCGCCCACCGCGATGCGCCAGTCGCCGGCGACCTTCGCCGGCACGATCCACAGATAGATCGTCGCCTCCGGCACGCCGTTGATGTCCTCCTTCTCCGGCACGGCGAACGTGATCGCATCGTCGTTCTGCCAGTCGCCGAAATGGTAGTCGTGCGACACCACGCGCGCGCCGGGCTGCATCTCGGAAAAGACCTTGTCGCGCAGGCTTTCCATCATTTCCGGCAGCAGGTAGAGCGTGAGCACCGTGGCGCGGCTGAGATCGGCCTTGAACACGTCCTGCACGTAGAACTGCGCGCGGTCGGCGATCCCCATGCGTTTCGCCTTGTCGTTGCTCAGCTTGACCAGGTCGGGATCGATGTCGACGCCGAAGCCGCGCGCCTTGTACTCTTGCGCCGCCGTCAGCACGATCACGCCGTCGCCGGAGCCGAGATCGACGACGAAATCATCCGGCCCGACTTTTGCCATTTTCAGCATCTGCTCGACGACGATCTGCGGCGTCGGCACGTACGGCCCGCCCGATCTTTCGACTTCCGCCGCAAACGCCTCTGACGCGAGCAGCGCGGCGCAAATCGCCGCGCCGCGCGCTGTGTGCTTCAAACCAGCCAGCATATGCATTCTCCGGTTCCCGTGAGTCTAGAATTCCACCTGCTCGCCGGGATTGATCGGCAACACCTTGGTATCGGTGTTGCCGAGCGCTTCGATGTATTCCTTGGGCGTGCCCTTCAGGAACGGGTTGGTGGCGTAATGCATCGGGATCGCGTATTTCGGCTTCAGCCACTTGTTGGTCGCATACGCCGCGTCCTTGGGGCCCATCGTGAAATGCCCGCCGATCGGGATCATGATGAGATCGGGCTTGTAATATTCGCCGATCAGTTTCATGTCGCCGAACAGGCCGGTGTCCCCCATGTGGTAGATCTTGAATCCGTTTTCCAGCTCGATGATGAAGCCGACCGGCTCGCCGCCGAAGTGGGTCTCTTCCTTGCCGGTTGCCGGGTTTTTCCATACCAGCTCGGAACTGTGTTCGGCATGGACCATGGTGATCTTGATGCCGGGAAACGGATTGATCGTGCCGCTCTTGCCCATGCGCGGCGCGAGCTTGGCCGGCACGATGCCCAGCGTGACGAGCGTATTGCCCATGCCGGCCGCCGAGTATAACGGCACATTCCACTTCTTCGCCAGCGCCGGCGCATCGCCGAGATGATCGCCATGCGCGTGGGTGACCAGGATCAGGTCGATCTTGCCGAGCGCATCCAGATTCTTGAATTGCGCGGGCGTCTTCGGATTGGTCGTGAGCCACGGATCGATCATGATCACCTTGCCGCCGGGCGAGGTGATGCGCATCGCCGCCTGCCCCAGCCACAGGACCTCGGTTTTCCCGTTCTGCGCGAACGAAACGCCGGCGGCGAGCAGCAGCGACGCACCGGCAAGCAACGCCAAAAGACTGCGATACAGTGTTTTCATGACTCCTCCCTGGCAACAGTTACGGTTTAGGTTTGACAAACTTCAGCACAAACTCGTCATTCGGAACCTTCGGCTTGAACACCGGGGCGTTGCGCGGGTCGTCGGGATTGCGCAAAAACCCGCCTTCGGCAACCGGCTGGAATCCCGCGGCCACCACGTCTCCGATCACCACGCTCTCGTCGATGCGATGCAGCGTCTTGACCACGCCGATCCCCGCGCCCGGCCGCGCCGAGTGATCGGCCACGATGTAAACGCCGCCCGGCTTCAATGCGGCAAACACCGCCCGGTTCATTTTAGTCCGGTCGGCGCCCATCCAGACCGTGTCGTGATAAGCGAAATCGAACGTCACGAGATCGAGGTTGCGCGCCTCCGGCGGCACCGGATCGTCGAACTCGCGCACCACGGGCACGACGTTGCGCATCACCGGCTTTTTCAGGCGCTCGTCCAAACGTCCCTTGACGAAATGCTCGAGGGCATAGCGGTTGTTCTGGGCGTACACCACGCCCTGCGGTCCCACCACGCGCGCCAGAAGCTCGGTGTTGTAGCCTGCGCCCGCTCCCAGGTCGAGAACGCGCATTCCCGGCCGCACGCCGTAAAACTCCAGCAGCTTCTCCGGCTGGCGGCGCTGGTCGATGACCCGGTCCGCGTCGCTGCGGTCCTGGCTGTGCACCAGCCAGAAATAGTAGTCGTCCGGCAGCGGTTGCTCGGGCATCAGGCCGGCGCAACCGCCCATCGCGAGCGCGGCCAGCAGCACGATCCGGCGTAATCCATTCGTTCGCATCATTTTCCGTCCTTCCCTGTTGGCCTTATGGCCGCGGCCGCATATCTTACCTCAGGCGGCGCTGAAAACAGGAAACGGTAATGAACGCGCCGCAACATGAATTTCGGGAAGCGGAACGCAGCGCCCGGCCGGAAAATGGCTGTAGACTATTTCGCGAAGTGCTGATAAAACAAAGCCCAAGCCGTTTCATTCGTCCGTACCGTCAGGAAAATCCACACTATGAGCTCATCCACGCTGCCGGGCATGGCGGAACCGCCGTTGTGCGCCGGCCCCGATCCCGCCCCGCGCCGGCCGAAAGTCCGTTTGCCGCCGCTCGCCTGCGACTGCCATGCCCATATCGCCGGCCCGAAATCGGTCTATCCCTATTCGCCCCGGCGCATCTACACGCCGCCGGACGCGCTGCTGCCCGCCTACCTCGACATGCTCGGCATCCTCGGCGTCGAACGCGCGGTGCTGATCCAGCCCAGCGTCTACGGCACCGACAACCGCGCCATGCTCGATGCGATGGCGAAAGCCGGAGACCGGTTTCGCGGCGTTGCGGTGGTGGACGATGCGGTGCCGGATGCCGAGCTCGAAAAAATGCACGCGGCCGGCGTGCGCGGCGTGCGCATCAACGTGGTCGACGTCGCGGAAGACAAGGGCGTGATCCCGATGGCGCCGCTCAGGCGCCTTGCCGAACGCATCAAGCCGCTCGGCTGGCATGTCGAATTCCTGATGCACGCCGACGAATTTCCGGACCTCGATGCGCAGTTCGCGGACTTCCCGGTGGACATCGTGCTCGGCCATCTCGGCTACATGCGCACCGACAAGGGCCCTGGCGCACCGGGCTTCCAGGCCCTGCTGCGCCTGATGCGCACCGGGCGCTGCTGGGTCAAGCTCACCGGGCCGTACCGGATTTCGGTCGGCGGGATACCCTATTCCGACGTCACGCCGTTCGCGCACGCGCTGATCGATGCGGCGCCACAACGCGTGATCTGGGGAACCGACTGGCCGCACGTGATGGTGAAAAGCGCGATGCCGAACGACGGCGCGCTGTGCGACCTGCTGCTGCGACTGGGTGCCGGACGAAACCATTCGCCGCAAGGTGCTGGTGGACAATCCGGCGAAACTCTATGACTTCGGGTTGAGAATGGGTAAGTGGGTAAGTGGGTTCTGCTTCCTCATCCTTCATCACTTCATCCCTCATCCCTCATCACTGCTCTTCGAGCCCCACCTTCGCGCGCCAGTCCTTGCCCTTGAAAAAGAGCGGCTTGATGCTGAGCAGGAACAACAGCAGTCCCAAACCGAACATGGTGGTCGCGATCGGGCGTTCGAGAAAAATACGATAGTCGCCCGCGCTCATCGCGAGCGACTGGCGCAGGCTGAGCTCCAGCATCGGCGACAGCACGAGCCCCAGCGCCACCGGCGCAAGGTCGAATTCGAACTTGCGCAGCACATAACCCAGCCCGCCCATGACCAGCATGATCCAGACGTCGACCATGCTGTCGGCGACCGAATACGTGCCGAGGATGCAGAAGGCGAGAATGCACGGATAAAGATAGGCGTAGGGAATGCGCAGCAGATTGACGAACACCCCCACCAGCGGCAGGTTGAGAATCAGCAGCACGACGTTGCCCACGTACATGCTGGCGACGAAACCCCAGAACAGTTCCGGCTGCTCCTGGATCAGCATCGGGCCCGGCGAGATGCCGTGCACCATGATCGCGGCAATCATCACCGCCGTGACCGGGCTCGTCGGAATGCCGAGCGCCAGCATGGGCACGAAAGCGCCGGTGGCCGCGGCGTTGTTGGCCGACTCCGGCCCCGCCACCCCCTCGATCGCACCCTTGCCGAAACGCTCGGGATGCTTCGATATGCGCCGCTCGATGCCGTAAGAAACGAACGAGGAGATGATGTGCGCGGAGCCCGGGATGATGCCGATCAGAAAACCGAGCAGGCTGCCGCGCGCGATCGGGCCGACCGACAGCCGGAATTCCTCGCGCGAGGGGATCAGGTCGCGCAACTTGGGCTGTTGCACCTTGGGCATCTCCGTCTGGCCCGCGGTGAGCAGGATTTCCGAGATGCCGAACAGGCCCACCGCCACCGGCACGATGCCCACGCCGTCGCCCAGTTCGACCACGTCGAAGCTGAAGCGCGTATAGCCGGTCATGGCGTCGATGCCGATCATGCCGATCATCAATCCGAGCCCGGCCATCGCGAGCGTCTTCGACATCGACCCGCCGCTCATGTAGGCGAGGATGAACAGCCCCATCATCAGCAGCGCGGTATATTCGGGCGGGCCGAAACGCAGCGCGAAGTCGGCGAGCGTCGGCGCGAGCAGCATGAGGCCGATCACGCCCGCGGTCCCCGCCACGAACGAGCCGATCGCCGCAATCGCCAGCGCCGGGCCGGCGCGTCCGTTCTGCGTCATCGCATAGCCGTCGACGCAGGTCATCACCGACGCCGCTTCTCCCGGAATGCGCATCAGGATCGAGGTGGTGGAACCGCCGTACATCGCGCCGTAATAGACCCCGGACAGCAGCACGATGGCGATGATGGGATTGAGGCCGAAGGTCGCCGGCAGCAGCAGGCTGATGCCCGCGAGCGGTCCCAGCCCCGGCATCATGCCGACCAGCGTGCCGATGATGCAGCCTATGAACGCATACATCAGGATCGACGGCGTGAGCGCGACGGAAAAACCGAGCATCAGGTTGTGGAAAGTCTCGAGCACTAGAACCCCCACGGGCTGCGCGGCAGCGATACGTCGAGCAGTCCCATCACGTAAAAGGTAATCAGGCCGAAACCGAACGAGACCAGAATTACCGCCAGCGGCCGCCTGCGCTCAAGCACGCCCAGGAAAAAAATCAGGAATGCGATGATGGTGATCCGGTAGCCGAGGCGCTCCAGCGCAAAAGCGGCGACCGCGCATGCGATCATGATCGCGACCGCGCGCTTCGCCTCGGGCCAGCGGATGGCGGCCAGCGGCGTCGATTTGCTGCCCCATAGCGCAATCACCAGCCCCATTACCCCGAGGAAAACGGCCAGCAGCAGCGGCATGTAGCCCGGCCCGGGCTCCTGCACCGAACCGAGCGGATAGGCGCGGTTCTCCCATCCCACGTACAGCGCGAGCACGAGCAGCACCAAGCCGGAAAACTGGTCGCTGCGCAGGCCTTTCTTTCCCGATGTCTGGATATCCTGTGCCATGTCGTCGAATGCCCGTGAAAGGGTGGATTACTTCTTGGCTTCGCCCTTGCCGACGACCTTCACCAGCGCCGCGAGACGCGTGGCATCGGCCTGCCAGTACTTGTTGAATTCGGGCGCGTCCATGTACTGGATCGGCGAATCGAGCTTGACCATCATCGCCTTGAAGTCCGGGGCTTCGACCGCCTTGCGCGCGGCGTCGCGCAGCACCTTCATCACCGGCTCCGGCGTGGCCTTGGGCGCGAACATGCCGGCCCAGATGTAATACTCGACGTCCTTGTAACCGAGTTCCTTGAAGGTCGGCACGTCGGGGAACGCGGGGTGCCGGCTCGCGCCCCAGCTCACGATCGGGCGAAGTTTCCCGGCCTTGACGTGGGCGCTGATCGCCGCCGGACCGCCTGCGGTCATCTCGACGTGACCGCCGAGCACCGCGGTGATCGCGGGGCCGCCGCCGGTGGTCGGCACGTGGCGCATTTTCAGATTGGTCGCGTGCAGGAACATCACCATCGGCATGTGCAGCGCGCCGTAGACGCCGGACGAGGAAAACGACATCTGGCCGGGCTTCGATTTGGCGAGCGCCACCAGTTCCTTCAGCGACTTGACCGGCAGCGACGGATGCACCACCAGGATCGTCGGGTCGGCCGATATCAGCGCAATCGGGGCGAACTGGTCGAGCGCGTAAGCCGGTTTGCGGTTGAACAATTCATCGGCCGCCGGGATCACTGAAATGCTGGAGAGCGCCATCAGGATGGTGTAGCCATCGGGCTTGGCGTTGGCGACCGCGGCGTTGCCCACCGCGCCCCCGGCGCCGGGACGGTTGACGATGGCAACGGGCTGCTTGAGCACTTTTTCCATCGCGGCAGCGGTCGGGCGGCCGGTGATATCGGCCACGCCCCCGGGCGGAAACGGCACGATCATCGTGATCGGATGGCTGGGAAATGCGTCCTGCGCCATTGCCGGCGCGGCGGCCAGCACCAACAGTGTTGCGGCAAAAAGGATCCTGGTTTTCATGGTCGTCTCCCCTGAAGTATTCGCTTGGTTGTCGGTAACCTTGCCGATGCGCCGGCTGACCTGGGCTTGTCCATGGTGATTGGCCGCAACAGATGCTGTTGCGCAAAAACCGGGCAGCGATACCGGCATGCATGACGCGCAGCCGGCCACCCGCAACGGTCTTCCCATGCCCCCTCCCCCGGATGAATCTTGTTATGGTGCAGCAGTGCCGGATTCTACCAGCGATTACCCGCCGGGGTACGCCGTGCCGTTCCGGTCATACCGCACGAGTTTCAGTTGTTCCCCAACTTCAAAAGCTTAGACACAGAGGACACAAAGGACACGAAGGACAAAACAAAACACAAGATAAACAATTACGAATCAGGCTCCGTGTGAATCCCTTGGTCAATTTGTTTTAACGCTTCCTATCCTCTGTGTCCTCTGTGTCATCGCTTTGCAGTTTTTGATCTTACTTCGCGAACCTTTGCGTCCTTCGCGTTCATGCTTTTGTCGTTAACCGACAGGATTCTCCAGCGTCCCGATCGGCTCGATGGTGATCGTCACCACGTCGCCCTTCTTCAGGAATTTCGGCGGGTTGAAGCCGATGCCCACGCCCGCGCAGGTGCCGGTCGCGATCAGGTCGCCGGGTTCGAGCGTCATCACGCGCGACAGGTCCTCGATCAGCGTCGGGATGTCGAATATCAACTGGCTCACCAGCGCGTCCTGGCGCACTTCGCCGTTCACCTTGGTCAGCAGGTGCATCTTGCCCACGTCCTTGGCCTTGATCTCGTCGGCGGTGACGATGCACGGCCCCATCGGGCAGTAGCCGTCGAGGCTCTTGCCGAGGAACCACTGGCGATGGCGCTGCTGCAGCGTGCGCGCCGTCACGTCGTTGACGATGGTGTAGCCATAGACGTGATCGAACGCATCCGCCTTGCTGATGTTGCGTCCGCCTTCGCCGATGACCACGGTGAGTTCGCCCTCGTAGTCGGTGGAATCGGTGTAGTCGTTGGCGCTCGGGATCGGCTCGCCCGGCCCGATCACCGAGTTCGGCCACTTGGTGAACATGATCGGCACGTCGGGAATCGCGTCCTTGCCGGCGCTCGCATCGAAGCCGCTCGAGTGGAATTCATGCGCGTGATCGTGGTAATTCCGGCCGACGCACAGGATGTTTTTCGCCGGACGCGGAAACGGCGCGAGCAGCTTCACGCTCGCGAACGGGAACGCGGCCTTCGCCGCTTTTCACCGCGCGGCGCGCGCGCTGCAGGCCCTTTTTCCCGAGCGCGACGAACGCCGTCATGTCGCGCGGCAGCCGCGTCGTCGCGGAAAGGTCCACTATTTCGTTGGTCGCAGGATCAAGCACTCCGACGCGCGCACCTTTGGCATCGGAAAAAGTCACTAAACGCATTTACTGGCTCCTCGGTTGGTTTTAGGTTCGTTCAACAAGACGTGCCGCGCACTTCGCGCCGACAGTCGACGCGAGCTCAAGGAAGGCGCACGAGATGGATTAAAAACGGATTTTTGACCATTTGAATGACGGGTGTCAATCGCCCGGACGATCGCACCGAAAAAAGCGCCCTTGACTTCGGGCGCTCGCTTCCGGCAAATCGCAACCGCTATGGAATCGGTCAGGAGTTAAGCCAGCGTGCCTGGCGTTTGAGCAGATAGTCGATCAGCGCAACCTGGTCGCCGATGAATTCCTGCGCCAGATCTCCGTACGTGGCTTCGCTGAGCGCCACGTGCGCGTCCGCTTCGCCGGACTCCGTGACCACCTGCATGCCGGCCTTGCGCGCGAGATGGATCATGATCTGGTTCTCGGCCAGGCAGTGCATGTAGAGTTTCTTGTAGCCGAGATTCTGCGCATGCAGCTTGCCGCGGTTCAGCAGCGCGTAACCGTAACCCTTGCCGCGATGCTCGGGATCGACGCTCAGGCCGAGTTCCGCCGTGCCGCCGTCGGGCCCGAGCGCGAGATGCACCACGCCCGTGAGCGCGAGGCCGGGATCGAAAATACCGAATACCTTGTCGCGGGCGAAGTCGATGCCCGTCACGTAGTGCTCGATCGCTTCATCGCTCATATACGTGCCGAAGCGGCGCCGCCGGTCCTGCGGCGACAGCCGCTGCAAATGGCGCGTAATTTCTCCGCGCTGGAAGGCGACCACTTTTTGCACCACGACTCCGGTAGGGCTCATGCGTTCCATCCACTTTCTGTCAACGATATGTATATTGCACTGCAACATACTATCTGACAAGCCCATTTGGTCACGGTTCCGCAATATATTTCATTGTTTTAATTGAAAAATACTTACGTGATGCATGAGAATTTCAGCCTTCAATCAGGCCACCCGCCTTACGCTTGCACCCATACCGCTCCGGGTCCCTGCAGCCCGTCTCCGCTACACTCGGCTTCATGCTGAACCGCGGCCGGTTAATCTGGAAGCGCAATCCAAATCCATGACCCCCGAAGAATATGACGCATGGTATCGGTCGCCCCGCGGAAAATGGGCAGGCGAAACCGAATATCAGTTGCTGATGAAGCTGCTCAAGCCCGCGCCCGGTGAGAGCCTGCTGGACATTGGGTGCGGCACCGGTTATTTCACCCGGCGATTTGCGGAGAGCGGTCTTGCGGTAACCGGCGTGGA
The DNA here is from genome assembly GCA_963734595.1 of uncultured beta proteobacterium. GTDB lineage: Bacteria > Pseudomonadota > Gammaproteobacteria > Burkholderiales > SG8-41 > CAKKQX01. The sequence goes on along the minus strand of CAVTHV010000017.1, from coordinate 110,900 downwards.
CCCGAGCCCAACGATGCTTGGTTTCGCCAGGGCACATGCGCTCGCCGGTGAACGCTTCGTACTTGGAGACGCGCGAGCATTGCCGTTCCCGGATCGATCTTTCGATCTCTGCATTTCAGTCACGGCGCTATGCTTTATTTCCGAACAGGCGCGGGCACTTTCCGAAATGCTGCGCGTGACGCGGAGGCGCTTCGCGATCGGGCTGCTCAACAGACACAGTCTGTTGTTTCTCGAAAAAGGGCGGGGTGGCGGCCACGGCGGTTATCGCGGCGCGCACTGGCACACGATGCGCGAAGTCGAGTCGCTGTTTTCTACCTTGCCGGTACGGGACTTGACGCTGCGGACGGCGATCCAGTTTCCCGGCGGCGGATGGCTCGGCAACGCGGGCGAACGTCTTGCCGGTGATCGTTCGCGCTGGGGCGCATTTCTCGTCGCCGCGGGCGCCAGGATTTCCAAATGAATCCGCGCGGAATAAATTAAATCGGTCCATCTGTTATATTCTTAAAAAAGCCGTTTGACGGTAAACTCCCTTTCCGCCCATCGTCGTCAACGGCTCGTCGCGATATTCAACTTCCACCACCGGAAAACAGTGTGAACGACATCGATCGAACTTCCGCAACTGATGCGCTGCACAAACGGCTGAGCGCACTCGCGCCTGAAGTACTCAGGGGCATCCGGCGCGGAATCGAAAAGGAAAGCCTTCGCGTCAGGCCGGACGGCACGCTTGCCAATACGCCGCACCCGGCGGCGCTCGGCTCGGCGCTCACCCATCCGCACATCACCACGGATTTCAGCGAATCCCAGCTCGAGCTGATCACCGGCGTCCACGCCGGCGTGGACGCGTGCCTCGATGAACTCACCGCGATCCATCAGGTCGTCTACCGGCACATCGGCGACGAGATGCTGTGGTGCACCAGCATGCCCTGCAGACTGCCCGCCGATGACGACATTCCCCTCGGTCAATACGGCAGCTCCAACATCGGCAAAGCCAAGACCGTGTACCGCCAGGGCCTCTCGCATCGCTACGGCCGGCGCATGCAGACCATTTCCGGCATCCACTACAACTTTTCGATGCCGGAGAGCGCCTGGCCGGTGCTGCAGCAAATCGACGCGCGCAGCGGCGCGCTGCAGGACTATCAGAACGACGCGTACTTCTCGCTGATCCGCAACTTCCGGCGTCATTCCTGGCTGCTGCTTTATCTGTTCGGAGCGTCGCCCGCGGTGTGCGCGACCTTCGTCGCCGGCCGCACGCACCGGCTGCAGCAGCTGAAATCGGGCACCCTGTATCTTCCTGACGGCACCTCGCTGCGCATGGGCCCGTTGGGCTACCAGAGCGATGCGCAAGCCTCGCTGGCGGTGAGCTACAACAGCCTCGAAAGCTACGCCCGCTCGCTCTATGGCGCGCTCACCGAGCCCTATCCGCCGTACGCGGCCATCGGCATCGGCGACGGCGACAACTACCGGCAGCTCGGCACCACCCTGCTGCAGATCGAAAACGAGTTCTACGGCACCGTCAGGCCGAAACGGCACGATCCGTCCCGGCGAACGGCCGCTGCATGCGCTGGGCGAGCGCGGCGTCGAATACATCGAAGTGCGCTGCATGGACCTCGACCCGTTCTGCCCGATCGGCATCACCGCCGCCACGATCCGCTTTCTCGACGTGTTCCTGCTGCACTGCCTGTTGCGCGAAAGTCCCGCCGACACGCCGCAGGAACTCGGGATCCTGGCCCGCAATCTGCACCAGGCCGCTGGAAGAGGCCGGGATCCCGGCCTCCGGCTGGCAAGACGAACGGAAGAACTCACCCCGGCCGAATGGGGCGCGGAACTACTGCGCGAGTACGAACCGATTGCCGCCGCGCTCGACCACGCGCACCGCGGCACCGCGTACCGGGATGCAGTGTCGGCCGCCGGCGCGCTGCTCGCTGATCCTGCGGCAACGCCTTCCGCCCGCATCCTGCGGGAGATGGCGCAGAACTACGACAACTCCTACCTCAGCTTTGCCCTGGCGCAATCGACGCGGCACCGCGACTTGCTGCTGAAACTGCCCCTGGCTCCTGAGACGGACGCCCGCTTTGCACGCATGGCCGCGGAGTCGCTGGCCAAACAGCGCCAGATCGAAGCCGCGGACAGCATGCCGTTCGAAGCCTTCCGCCGCCAGTATCTGGCGCAGGACCTGCTGAGCGGCATCCGCCTCGCGTCGTAGAGCCCCGCGCTAATCGACCCGGATACCGGCGGTTTTGATCACTTTCGCCCACTTGGCGATGTCGCCGTTCAGGTATTTCTCGAATTCGGCAGGCGTCATCGTCATCGGTTCGGCACCCTGGGCGATCCAGGCCTTTTTCACATCGGGGCGCTGGACGATTTTTGTAATTTCCGCATTGAGCTTGTCGATCACGGACTTGGGCGTACCGGCGGGCGCCATGATACCGAGCCAGATGGGAGCCACATAGCCCGGCACGCCGGCTTCGGATACGGTCGGCAATTCGGGTGTGATCGGCGAGCGATGCGCGCCGGTCGTTGCCAGCGCCCTGACCCGTCCGCTCTTCGCGATCGGCCACATGGTGGTGATCGCATCCATCATCATTTCCACCTGCCCGCTCATCACGCTGGTGCGCGCCTCGCCGCTGCTCTTGTGCGGGATGTGCGCAATATTCACGTGCGCCATCGCCTTGAACAACTCGCCGGCCATGTGGTACGGGGTCCCGGTACCGGAGGAAGCATAGTTCAGGACACCGGGTCTGGCTTTCGCGAGCGCGAGAAGTTCCTTCACCGACTTGGCAGGAACCGACGGATGCACCACGAGCAGCAGGTCCGAGGAATTGATCGGCGCGATCGGCGCAAAATCCTTCATCAGCGCGAATGGCTTTTTATGAACCAGCGTTTCGTTGACGGTATGCGTGTTGGACATCAGCAGCAGCGTATAGCCGTCCGCGGGCGACTTCGCCACGGAATCGGTGCCGATGATCGAGCCCGCGCCGGGACGGTCCTCGACCACGAACGACTGGCCCAGTGTCTCCTGCAGCCGCTGGCCCAGATAGCGCGCGTAGATGTCGGCCGGTCCGCCGGCGCCGAACGGCACCACGATGCGCACCGTCTTGTTGGGATAGGCCTGCGCCCACGCGCCCTGCCATGACAGGCAGGCAATTGCGGCCGCCGAGGCCAGTGCGACGTGATGAACGATCCCTGTGAAGCGATTTTTCATTTGTTTCCTCCGGTGTTCTTGATTGTTCAGTCGATATGTTTATCGAACTGTTCCAGATTAACATTTCCTGCGGCGTGGCAAAAGTGCGGCAGCGGTTCGCCGAAAATGGTCATCACCCGGACTGCAGCATCTTCAGCGCCGGCTCGACGATATCGTCGGCGATCTTTTTGAGCTCGTCGGCCGTGCGGTTCTGGATCGGATGCGGCACGTAAACGACCGCCGGCTCGAAGCCGAGCGCTTTGGACTGGGCTTCGATCGCGTCCGTGAATCCGGTGGTCACGATCGAAATGCCGGGAATGCCGCGTCCGTCGAGATTCATGAGGTCGTGCAGACTGCACGACGTGCATGACCCTCAGTCGGACAGCGCGATCAGCACCACATCGGCTTCGGTCGCGACCTTCTGCATCACCTCGGCCGGCGCCACCTTGGCGTTCGTCGGCTTCGCATAGCGCCGGGTCTTCAGGCCGCGCTCCGCGAAGCGCTTCTCGACCTGGTCGAGAAACTCGTCGCTGCGCGCCTTGCCGATGTCGAACAGCCCGATGGTCAGCCCGTCGAGCGAAGCCGGCGGCTTCACGCGCGCGCGCTTGAGCGGCGAAGTTTCGGCCGTGGGGTCACGCATCCAGTTCATCACATACCTCCAATTTAAGGGGCTAGGGACTAGGGGCTAGGGGCTCAGGGGTCAGGGTTCTGACGATTCACGATTCACGATTCACGATTCACGAACTTCCTTCGTCACCGGCTGCAGTTCCTCGCGCTTGCGGCCGGCCAGCCAGCCGGGAAGGATGGCCGAAAACAATCCCGCCGCTCCGCCCGCGCGCACCACCATCAATCCGTCCTCGTGAAACTTGGGCACCATTTCCCCGGCGCGGCTTGCGGGGATGCCCTCGCCCACGCCGTCGGCGCCCGCCACCAGGTCCTTTCCAGGACGGATCGTCGCCTCGTAGAGCGCGCGCTCGATGCGTTTGCGGTCCCAGCCGGCCTCGCGGTAGATCGCATAATGCTCGGGCGAGAGCACCAGCACGGCGCGCGCTCGCCTGCACCAGCTTCGGATGTCCCGAGCTTGACGAGCGACATCGCCAGCGAGCGCGTGAGCTGCTCGGGCGTGCGCGACTTCTGATCGACGAACGCTTCCACGCCATGTCCCTGGAACAGCGTCACCGTCGACACGCCTCGCGCAAAGCCGCGCGCCACCGACAGCGGCTCCCACGCGGGATCCGATTCGTCCTCGGCGAAACACAGCGTGAATTTGCTCGGCGCGCCGAGCGTCGCGCGGTCGGCTTCGCCCGGCCGTCCGCCGCCGACGTTGCGCACGATGAGATTCAGCGCGCGCCCTATGGTGGCGTTGGCGCGGTTGCCCTGCCCGAGCGCGTTGATGCCCGAGTTCATGCCGATGCGCTGCGCGACCGGGCCGTTGACGATGATGATGGGGCTCGAGAAATAAGTGGTCGCCAGCACGCCGTGCAGCGTGAACAGCGGCTCGAGCGCCGCTTCCAGCGCCGCAAGCAGCACCGGCATGTATTCCGGCTTGCAGCCCGCCATCACCGCGTTGATCGCGACTTTCTCCACCGTGCAGTCGGCGAGATTGGGCGGGATTTTACCGACGATGTCATCGGGACGCCGCTGCGTGCCCTTCAGCATCCGCAACACGCGCGCGTCGGTCGGCGGCGTGACCGGCAGGCCGTCGCTCCAGCCGCGCTCGAAGCACATTTCGACCGGATCGTCGTGCTCGCCGTACTCGATCTTGCGCGCGGCGAGCAGCGCTTCGCCGCGGTGCCTGGCTTCCAGTTTCTCGGCCACCCCGGGCTCGAGTGTCAGCGACCCTCACCCCGGCCGGAATACCGGCAGCCCCTCGCCCAGGTCCGCGATGCCCGAGAGCCTGCGCCAGGCGTCGCGGTCCCAGCCGACGATGCGCTCGACCTCGCGCCCGCCTTCGAAGCGGATCAGCGTCGGCACCGCCTCGATGCCATGAACGAAAGAATGATCGAGTGCGGTATCATCGACGATGTGTTCGACGTTCGCGGGAAAGGCGGGATCGTCCTGGGAAACCACCTGGAAGCCCCGCATGCCGCGCGCCATGCGCCGGATCACCGGCTCGATCAGCGTGCAGGTGGGGCAGGCGCGCTTGGCAAACAGCGCAAGACCGTCAGTGAGATTGAGCATCATGATTCGCCGCGAAGTGGAACGGGCTTCGATTGTAGCCCGGAAGGGAAACGCAAACAGCCATCCACGCAATAATTAATCCGGCTATGATAGTCATCAATGGACCAGCATGAATACCTCACTCCCGAACCCGCGGCGCCGCGTGCTGCAGCTGATCGGCGGCATGGCCGCCCTGCTTGCGATGCCTGAACCGGGCCGGACTGCGGCCGCCGCACCTGCGGAAATGCTGAAGCGCCCGATTCCGCGCAGCGGCGAGCTGCTGCCGGCGGTGGGCCTCGGCACCTGGCAGACCTTCGATGTCGGAGCCAACGACCCGGCGCGCGCCGAACTGAAAGAAGTGCTGCGGCAACTCGTCGCACTCGGCGGCAGCGTGGTGGATTCCTCGCCGATGTACGGCGAGTCCGAACGCGTGGTCGGCGACCTGACCGCCGATCTCGGCATTCGCGACCGGCTGTTTCTCGCGACCAAGGTCTGGACCAGCGGACGCGAAGCCGGCATCCGGCAGATGGAGGACTCGTTCCGGCTGATGCGCACCAAGCGCATGGATCTGATGCAGGTGCACAACCTGCTCGACCTCGGCACCCATCTCAAGACGCTGCGCGAATGGAAAGCCGCCGGCAAAATCCGCTATCTCGGCATCACCCACTATCACTCCGGCGCCTATGCCGATCTCGAGCGCCTGATCAAGACCAAAGAATACGATTTCGTGCAGTTCAACTATTCGATGGACGAGCGCGAAGCCGAAGCGCGGCTGCTGCCGTTGTGTGCCGACAGCGGCACCGCGGTGCTCATCAACCGCCCGTTCTCGCAGGCCGGCCTGTTCGGCAAAGTCCGGGGCAGGCCGCTGCCGCCGTGGGCGAAGGATTTCGATTGCGCCAGCTGGGCGCAGTTTTTCCTCAAATACATCCTCGCGCATCCGGCGGTAACCTGCGTGATTCCCGGCACGCGCCGCGTTGCCCACCTCAAGGACAATCTCCAGGCCGGTGCCGGCCGGCTGCCGGATGCGGCGATGCGCCGCCGCATGGTCGAATACCTGCAGTCGCTATGACCCGGCGGTATTGAAAATATCCGCCGCCGTGACCGCAGGGTGCATAGAGGCCACCCGATGAAGGTTCCTTCCCCGTGCTCTCTGTGGCACAATGGTTTTGGCTTTTGTCCTGGCCGCATTATTGCTATCGGGCTGCAGCGCGATCCGCCTGGGTTACGGCCAGGCCGACACCATCGCGGTGTGGATGGCCGACGAATATTTCGACCTCGACGCCCGGCAAAAACAGGAATTTCTCGCGCGTTTCGAGCGCCTTCATGAATGGCACCGTTACGAGCAATTGCCGGAATATGTATCCTTCCTCAACGCCACAAAGAAAAGACTGCAAGGCGACCCCGGGCGCGAAGACGTCCTCTGGTTCATCGAGGGGCTGAAAGCGCGCTACCGTCTCATCGCCAGCCGCGCCGCTGGCGACGCCGCGGACATCCTGGCCACGCTTGCGCCGGCACAGCTCGATGCCCTGCAGCGCCAACTGGACAAGGACAACCGCAAGTTCGTCCGCAAATACCAGCTCGAAGACGGCATCGAAGATCAAAAGGAGGCCCGCGCAAACCGCAATCTGAAGCAGATCACGGATTGGGCCGGCAGCCTCACCCGCGCGCAGGAGCAGAAAATCACCGCCATGCTCGACGGCCTGCCGCTCATCGACTCGCTGCGCCTTGAAGACCGGCGGCGGCGCCAGCGCGAGTTTCTGCAACTGCTCGAACTGCGCGGCGACAAGAGCGAATTCACGGCAAGTCTGCGCCACTGGCTGCTCGACTGGGAACAGGGCCGCTCGCCGCAATACGACCGCCTGCTCGCCCGGTGGTGGGAACGCCGGGTAGCGTTCTACCTCGCGGTGTACCGCCTGCTGACGCCGGCCCAGCGCGCAATCGCCCTGCACCGCCTGCAGGACTACATCGAGGATTTTCAAAGCCTGTCGCAACGCAGTGGCCGCGTCGCCGTCACCCAATGAAGGCCTGCTAGAATAAGCGCCATCCCACACAGCCCGGCACCTCCGCCGGTCGCGTCCCGATGCCAAAGTTTCCAAACGCCATAGACTCCAAGCTGCCGAACGTCGGCACCACGATATTTACCGTGATGTCGCGGCTCGCCGCCGAACACCATGCGATCAACCTGTCGCAGGGCTTTCCCGATTTCGACTGCGCGCCCGAATTGCGCGCGCTGCTCGCCAAATACGTGAATTCCGGGCTCAACCAGTATCCGCCGATGGCCGGCGTGGCGCCGTTGCGCGAGGCGATCGCCGGGAAAGTCGCCGAACTCTACGGCGCGACCTACGACCCCGAGCATGAAATCACCGTCGTGCCCGGGGCGACCTATGCCATTTTCACGGCGGTGACGGCGCTGATCCGCCCGGGCGACGAGGTCATCCTGTTCGAGCCCGCCTACGACAGTTACGCGCCCGGCGGTCGAGGTCAACGGCGGCAAGCCGGTCTACGTGCAGCTGAAGTTCCCCGATTACAGCATCGACTGGCAGGAGGTGCAGGACGCGATCACGCCCAGGACGCGCATGATCATCATCAACACGCCGAACAATCCGACCGCAAGCGTGTTCTCGGGCGAAGACCTGCGCCTGCTCGAAGGCATGCTCGCCGGCACCGGCATCGTCGTGGTCAGCGACGAGGTCTACGAGCACATCGTGTTCGACGGGCACAAACATCAGAGCATCGCGCACTTTCCGGGGCTCGCCGCGAGGAGCTTCGTGGTGTCCTCGTTCGGCAAGACCTATCACATCACCGGCTGGAAAACCGGCTACGTGCTGGCGCCGAAGGAACTGATGGCGGAATTCCGCAAGGTGCACCAGTTCAACGCGTTCGTCACCAACGGCCCGGTCCAGTACGCGCTCGCCGAATACATGAAGAACAGGGACGCCTATCTCTCGCTCGCCGCGTTCTACCAGAAAAAGCGCGACTTCTTCCTCGAAGGCGTCAGGGCCTCGCGGTTCCAGCCGCTGCCCTCGCGCGGCACTTTTTTCCAGAACCTGCGCTACGACGCGATCAGCGACGAAAAAGACACCGATCTCGCGATCCGGCTGACCAAGGAACACGGCATCGCCGCCATCCCGGTGTCGGTGTTCTACCGCGAGCCGCCGCCGCATAAAGTGCTGCGCTTCTGTTTCGCCAAGTCCGAAGAAACGCTGGCGAAAGGCGCGGAAATTCTCTGCCGCCTTTAAAACACATTTCAAAAAAACCAAGGCAGACGAAGCCACAGAGAACACAGAGCTCACAGAGAGAATTAAAATTATTATTTAAAACAACCGGATACGAAACGTGTGCCGTTATCGGTTTTTTTGACCTCATCGTGATTCTCTGTGATCTCTGTGGCTAATGTATTTTGTTACGAACTCTAAGAGCCCGAACATCATGACTAACGAAACCGCCCTCGTCGTTGGCACCGGCCCCGGTCTCGGGGCCGCGCTCGCGCGCCGCTTCGCCCGCGCCGGGATGAACGTGGCGATGGCCGCGCGCAACACCGACAAACTTGCGGGACTGGTTGCGGAACTCAAAGCCCGCGCCTATGCCTGCGACGCCACCGACGAGCACGCCGTCGCAAAACTGTTCGCGGACGTCACGCGGGATTTCGGCGCGCCGCGGCTGGTGGTGTTCAATGCCGGCGCGTTCGTGCGCAAGGGCCTGCTCGACACCACCGCCGAAGAATTCGAGCGCTGCTGGCGCACCGCCTGCTTCGGCGGCTTTCTGGTCGGCCGCGAAGCGGTCCGTGCCATGCTCGACGCCAAGACAGAGGACAAACACCGCGGCACGATCATTTTCACCGGTGCCACCGCGTCCCTGCGCGGCGGCGCGACGTTCCACAACCTCGCGGTCGGCAAATTCGGCCTGCGCGCGCTGGCGCAGAGCATGGCGCGCGAATTCCAGCCCAAAGGCATACACGTCGCGCACGTCATCATCGACGGCCAGATCCGCAACGACGCGCGCCCCGGCTACAGCGCCGCCGAGCGCGGCGAGGATGCAGTGCTCGATCCCAACGCCATCGCGGAAACGTACTGTCAGCTTCATCTGCAGCCGCCGAGCGCGTGGACGCTCGAACTCGATCTGCGGCCGTACGTCGAGAAGTTCTGAGCTGTTAACGGATCGTTATGACCGCGATGCGGGCGTAGAGATTGAGCGCCCCCACGCACAGCAGCGTCATTCTTCAGGCTGAAGGCACGGTTCTCGCGCAGCAATTCGCGGAACGGCGCCTGATAGCGTCCCTGCATCGCCAGCATGGTATTGGACATCGGGCAGCCGATGAGACCGATGCCCCAGGTCATCAGAAAGGTCATCGCCAGCAGGTTGGGATCGGGATTGAGCGGCGCGAGCCACGGCCCCACCACCGAGACCAGGATGACCGGATGGAACCCGACCCAGGCGAGCAGCGTGATCACCACCAGCACGATGCTCGCCTCGATGCCGCCGAAGTGCGTGAACGGCACGGCGAGGTCGAGCGCCGCGATCATCCCCGCCATGCCGGCGGAGAGCACGCCCGCCGCGAGAAACAGCGACATCTCGCCGCCCATCTCCGGCAGCCGCACGGTGACGAGCCGCCGCAGCGAAGCCGCGGCGCGGTTGCCCTCGCGGACCAGCAGCGTGACCGTGGTGATCAGCGGCGCCATCGCGGCAATGACCGCCAGCACCGACCACGCCGGCTTGATTTCGTGCACGGCGAGCACGCCGAGCGCGAGCGCCGCCGGCACCCACAGCGCCTCGAAATGCACCGGGTAACCGACGAAGCCGCGCGCATAGTCGAAGCGCCGTGACGACAGCATCAGCCACGTCAGCAGCAGCGCGATCACCGTCAGCGGGATGCCCATGCCCATCAGGCGCGTGATGCTGGCGCCCGGCGCCGCGGTCAGCGCCACCGCCATCGCGCCGTAGAACGGCGACCACAGCGCGCCGATGATGAAGGCCTGCGACAGCCCGATCGCCTGCTCCAGCGTGAGCCTGTTGCGGGTGGCCAGCCGGTCGGCGAAAATCGCGACCGCCGAGAAATTGATCACCGCGCCGAACAGGTGCACGCCGAGAAGCGTGCGCAGCAGCGCGAAGCGCCCGGTATCGGGTTGCCGCTCGTCCGCGCCGCCCGCGGTGCTGATCAACTGCAGGAACGACACCGCGATCAGCATGCCGACCAGCGGAATGTTCTGCTCCAGCGCGCGCTGGATCAACCCTGCCTTGCCGCTCGCCATGCCCCAGGCCACACCCGCGACACCGAACGCGACCAGCGCCAGCACGATCTGCACCTGCGTGCGCGACAGGCGCGGCCAGAGCAGCGCGCAGGCGCCCCACCCGATGATCCCGGACAGCCAGCGCGGGAAATGCGGAATCATCTCGCCGAAGATGACCAGCAGCACCACCGTGACGAACAGCCAGGCGGCGAGCGTGTAGCGCGCGGGTTGAGGAGAAGACTCGGGCAAGGGAATGCGGTCCAGCGGAATTTTCCCTCTCCCCGGCGGGCAGGGAGAGGGATGTGCTCTACAGCGTCCCCGACAATCCGCCGTCGACGTTGATGCAGCAGCCGGTGACGTAGCTCGCGGCATCCGAAGCCAGGAAGGCGATCACGTTCGCGACCTCCTCGGCTTCACCCACGCGCCCCAACGGGATGGTCTTGCCGGTCTTCTCGTAATGCTCTTCGACGCTGATCCCCAGCTGCGTTCCGCGCCGCTCCTGCTGTTTCGACTTGATCTTGCCCACCGCCACCGCGTTGACCAGGATGTTGTCCCGCGCGTATTCCTTGGACAGCGCTTTGGTCAGCGCCAGACCCGCGGCGCGGCTGATCGTGGTCGGAAAGGTTTTTTCCGCAGGTTGCTTGGCAGCGACCATGTTGAGACTGATGATGCGCCCCCCGCCCTGTTTCTTCATGTGCGGGATCGCGGCGCGCGCGGTGCGGATGTGCGCGAACAGCTTGATATCGAGGTCTTTCTGCCACGCCGCATCGTCGACTTTCTCGAATGGATCCTGTCCCGTGGCGCCGGCATTGTTGACGACGATGTCGATGCGCCCGAAATGCTTCACCGTCTCCTCGATGAACCGCTCCGCGTCTCCCGGCTTGGCGGCATCGGCGATGACCGGCAACACCTCGCCGCCGGATTTCCTGAGCTCCTCCGCGAACGCATTGAGCACTTCCGGGCGCCGCGCGCACAGCGCGACCTTGACGCCTTCCGCAACCAGCCGCAGCACCGTCGCGCGTCCTATGCCTTCGCTGCCGCCGGTTACTGCAGCCACTTTGCCGCGCAATCCCAGTTCCATGTGCTTTTCTCCTTGTGAACCCTGTTTAAAGCGAAATTGTGACACATCGCGGCAGCGCACGCCGCCCGCAGCGATCCTTTTCCCGGACAGCCGGCCGGCGAGGTTTGCTAAACTTGCCGGACCATGATCATCGCCATCCCCGACGATTACCACGGACTGGTTCCGAAACTCGACTGTTTCCGCAGGCTCGCGGGACATGAGGTGCGCGTTTTCCGCGACGTGGCGCCCACATTGGACGTGATGGTCCGGCAACCTGCGCGACGCCGAAGTCATCGTGCCGATCCGGGAGCGCAGCCGTTTCACGCGCGAGCTGATCGCGCAGCTGCCGCGGCTGAAGCTCATCAGCCAGACCGGGCGCAGCGCGCACCACGTCGATATCGCCGCCTGCACCGAGCGCGGCATCGCGGTCTGCTCGGGCACGCACGCGTCCCCTTACACCGTCTCCGAGCAGACCTGGGCGCTGATCCTCGCCGCACTGCGCCGCATTCCCGAGGAAACCGCGCTGATGAAGCGCGGACAATGGCGCGAATCGCTGAGCCTGGGCCTGCACGGGCGCACGCTCGGTGTCTATGGCTTCGGCAAGATCGGCAGCCTGATTGCCGCCACCGGCGCGAGCTTCGGCATGCGCGTGCTGGTATGGGGGCGGGATTCGACGCTGGCGCGCGCCAAAGCGGCGGGCTACGCCATCGCGGCCGGCAAGAATGAACTCTTCGAGCAATCCGACGTGCTGAGCCTGATGCTGCGCCTGACCGACGCCACGCGCGGCAGCGTGACCGCCGAAGATCTCGCGCGCATGAAACCGTCCGCGCTGCTGGTGAATACCGCGCGCGCCGAACTGATCGCGCCCGGCGCGCTGGTCGAAGCGCTGAAACGGGGCCGCCCGGGATTCGCCGCGGTCGACGTCTACGACCACGAACCGGTGGTGGGCGGCGACCACCCGCTGCTCAGGCTGGACAACGCGCTGTGCACGCCGCACAGCGCGTGGCTCGAGAAAGACACTTACGAACTTTACTTCGGCGAAGCGTTCGATCAGGTGCTCGCCTTCGCGGCCGGCAAACCGGTCAACCTCCTCAACCCGCAGATTCTACAGAACCGTTGACCGCGTTTTACTGGATGGTCACGCCCATTTCGCCGGATGATTTTGCCCCACTTCGCCATCTCGGCCCGGATGTAGTCGTCGAGCTCGGCGGGACTGCTCGGCCTGACTTCCACGCCCAGCGCTTCCAGCCGTTCCCTGATATCCGGCTGCTGCAGAATCACCACGACCTCGGCATTGAGCTTGTTGATCACGGTGCCGGACGTCCTGGCGGGCGCAAGCAGCGCAAACCACGCCATCGCCTCGAATCCGGGCAGCCCCGCTTCCGCCATCGTCGGCAACTGCGGCAGCACGCGGGAACGGCCGGGGCTGGTCACTGCCAGCGCGCGCAGCCGGCCGGAACGGATGTGCGGCATGCCGGACGCCATGTTGCCGAACATCAGCGACACCCGGCCGCTGAGCAGGTCATAGAATGCAGGCGCGCCGCCCCGGTACGGCACATGTTCGATGATGACGCCCGTCATCGAACTGAACAGCAACGCCGCCAGGTGGGTGGCCGTGCCGGTACCGGACGACCCGTAATTCAGCTCGCCGGGACGCGGCTTGGCGAACGCGATCAACTCCCTCACCGAGCGCGCCGGCAGCGACGGGTGCACCAGCAGCACGCTCGGCACGACGGCGATCATGGACACCGGCGCGAAATCGTTGAGCGTATCGTAAGGCAGCCTGGGCTGCAGGCTGGGATTGGTGACGTGGGAGGTGAACGCCATCAGCAGGGTATGGCCGTCGGGCGGCGACTTCGCGACGATCTCGCTGCCGATGATGCCGCTCGCGCCCGGCCGGTTGTCGACCTGCACCACCTGGCCCCATGATTCATACAGTCTCTGCGCGATCATGCGGCTCAGGATGTCCGTGGCGCCGCCCGCGGCGATCGGCACGACGATGCGGACCACGCGGCTCGGATAGTTCTGGGCGTGCGCGACGGAAAGCGCGCACGCCATCGCCGATCAGCGCAACCAGAGTTCGCATTATTTTTCGCTCGGGAACGTTTGCCGGTTTTCCAAGGGCGGTATTGTAGCGCCGGCGGATCGTTGCGCGGGCATGAAGTCCGTACTGCGCGTTAGAATACGGATTTACCCTGACGTGAGAATCCGCATGCCCCAGCTTTTCGATGATGAATTGAACCAGGCAATGCAGCAGCTCTTCGACGAAACCATTGAAGTGATCCAGCTTGCCAAAGTCAGCCCTGACCTCGACGACCTTGCCGCGACCTTTGCCGTCGCCCTGCTGAAACTCGGGTTGGCCACCGGCTTCGTCGAGCAGAAAAATCCCGGCTTCGCCAGGGACGTCGAAGAAATAAGCGCCAGCGCGTCATTGCGGCGCTGCAGAAAGAACAACAGCAAGCGCAGCATAAAAAATATTAATATTATCTGGCGTGAGCGACGGAAAGCGTGCAGGCCAGCGCCATCAGCGCAACAACATTTCGCATCTATTTTCCGCAAAGCGTTCGTTTGCCTGTTTTCCGATAGAGCGATGTTGTAGCGCCACATGAGCATGTTGCGCGGGCACGAAGTCCGTACTGCGCGTTAGAATACGGGTTTTCCCTGTTGCGAGAGTCCGCATGTCCCAGCTTTTCGATGATGAATTGAACCAGGCGATGCAGCAGCTCTTCGACGAAACCATCGAAGTGATCCAGCTTGCCAAAGCCAGCCCTGACTTGGACGATCTTGCCGCGACCTTTGCCGTCGCCCTGCTGAAACTCGGCTTGGCCACCGGCTTCGTCGAGCAGAAAAATCCGGCTTCGCCAGGGACGTCGAAGAAAAGCGCCAGCGCGTCATTGCGGCGCTGCAGAACGAGCAACAGCAGGCACAGCAGCAGACGCCCAAACACTGATCCCGACAACACCGATTGGGCGGGATGGGAGCGCCATCCCGGCCCTCATTCCCATACAATACGTAGCTATTCGATAAACTGTTATTTTTTGTTTTTACCGCAAAGATCGACGGGGAACGATACATGGGCATGACGGCGGTCGAAAAAGTGCTCGCGCAGAAAAGCGGCGCGGCACAGGTGCGCCCGGGCGACGTCGTCTATCCCGATCCCGATTTCATCATGATCCACGACGGGGTGGTGATGGGCGCCAAGCGCGAACTCGACGCGCATCGGCATCGACCGTCTCGCCGCGCCGGAAAAAGTGATGATGGTCACCGACCACGACGTGATCTACGGCAGCGCGCGCGCCGCCGAACGCGGCGCGTTCAACCGCGAGGCCGCGCGGCAATGGGGAGTGAAAAACTTCTTCGACGTCGGCCGCGGCGGCCACGGCCATATTTTCCCGATGGAATCCGGCATGCTGCTGCCCGGCATGTTCTACTTCGACAACGACCGCCATGCGACCAACGCCGGCGCGATCGGCGCGTTCGGCTTCCGCATGGGCACGGAAATCAGCCGCGTGCTCGCCACCGGCACCAACTGGGTGATGGTGCCGCAATCGGTGCGCCTCAAGATAAAGGGGAAGCTCGGGCCCGGCGTGCACGCGCGCGATCTCGGTTTCCATATTGCGACGCTGATCGGACAGGGCACGCTCGACGTCGATCTCGATTACCGCGTGCTCGAATACGCGGGCGAGCTCGACCAGTTCGGCCTCGCCGCGCGCGCCGCGCTGTGCTCGAGCCCGACCGAAATGCGCGCCTATGGCGTGTTCTTCCCGCCGTCGGCGGCAATCCTCGCGCACGCGACCGCGGTGGCGCAACGGCCTTTCGCGCCGGTCTATCCCGATGTCGACGCGCGATACGAAACCGATCTCGAACTCGACGTGAGCGCGCTCGAGCCGCAGGTGGCGCTGCCGGGCGGCGTGCACCACGCGGTGAACCTGTCGCAGGCGGCCGGCAAGCGCATCGATCATGCGTTCATCGGCTCGTGCGGTTCAGGCCTCTACGACGACCTGCTCGATGCCGCAGCCGTGCTCAAGGGCCGGCAGATCGCGCCCGGCGTGCGCCTGTTCATCGCGCCGGGATCGGAAGCCTCGGTGAAGCGCATGGCGCGCGAAGGCCTGATGCAGATTTTCGTCGAGGCCGGCGCGGTGCTGCTGCCCGCCGGCTGCGGCCCGTGCAACGATGCGGTGGTCGGCCCGCTGCACAGCGGCGAAGTGTCGATCTCCACCGCCGCCAACAACAACGCCGGGCGCTTCGGCGCGAAGGATGCCGAGCTCTATCTCGGCAGCCCGGCGACCGTCGCCGCATCCGCGGTTGCCGGCAAGATCACTGATGCAAGAACCATTTAGCCACAGAGAACACAGAGGACACAGAGAAAACCCGGAACCGGGTCAGATTCGAACTGACCGACGATTACTTAAAGCTACGCTAATGAAAAATTATTTGGCTGATGTATGTTTCTGTTTTCGCGTTCTCTGTGTTCTCGGTGGCCATGAATTTGGAGTTGAGACATGAGTTCTGAATTTCAGTGGCTGCTGAAAGGCCGCTGCTACAAGCTCGGCCACGACGTGCCCCACGCCGGCGGCGTCGTTCCCGGCTGGGTGATCGCCGGGCGCCACTTCGAGGCGCAGGACATCATTCCGCATCTGTTCGCCGAAACCGACCCGGGGTTTCACCAGCGCTGCAAACCCGGCGACATCATCGTCGCCGGCCGCAACTTCGGCATGGGGCCGAAGATGAACGGCTACATCGCGATGCAGGCGCTGGGGCTCGGGCTGGTGTGCGAATCGATGCCGTTTCTCGCCTACCGCGCCGCCATCGGCTGCGGGCTGCGCGTGATGACCGATTGCGTCAACGCCACCGACATCTGCGACAGCGGCGACGAACTCGAAATCGATTTCCAGGAACGGGTTCTTCATCAACCACACGCGTGACATCCGGCGCGAATACCCGCCGGTGCCGGATTCCCTGCAGGAAATCATCGAACTCGGCGGCAATGCCGGCTGGCTCAGGCACTGGCGGGAAAACCACGGCAATGCCGCGGCGGTCTGAAGCGGATGATTCAGATATAATCCGTTGTTTTTATTGATTATTTTATGACATAGTGCGAAGCCGGCGCGGTGCCCGCCAGGCCGACGGCCCTGGAACCATGCGCGCCGCCAGGCGGGCTCGAAAACCTATTTGACTGCCATGACCCGCGGGCGCAAATCCGTTTCCCTGATGTACGCCGCGATCCTCTCCGCGGGCAACGCACGGCAGAAGAAAAAGCCCTGCAGCAGATGGCAATCCAGTTTGCGCAGGAAATTGGCCTGGCCCTGCGTCTCCACCCCTTCGGCGACCACTCTTTTCTTCAATGCCTTGGCCATCGCCACGATGGTCTCCGCGATGGCGCCGCCTTCGCCCTGGTCATCGATATTGCTGATGAACCCCTGGTCGATTTTCAGGGTATCGAGCGGCAGCCGCTCCAGGTAGGCCATCGAGGAATAACCCGTCCCGAAATCGTCGATCGCGATCTTGATGCCGAGCGCCTTCAACCGGCCGAGCATGTCCATGACGGATTCGTTGCTCTCGAGCAGGACGCTCTCCGTGATTTCCAGTTCAAGGTATTTACCGGGCATCGCATTCTTCTTGAGTTCGGCTTCCACCAGCTCGACCAGATTCGTCTGGCGGAATTGCCGGGTCGACAGATTGACCGCCATGTAATCCAGCTGAATGCCCTCATCCTGCCACGCGCGGAACTGGGCGCAGGCCTGGCCCAGGACGATCTGCCCGATCGCCTCGATCAAACCCGTATCTTCCGCGACCTGTATGAAACTGAGCGGAGCAAGCATTCCCAGTTCCGGGTGGTTCCAGCGCACCAGCGCTTCGACGCTCCGCACGCGCCCGGAATGGGGATTGATCTGCGGCTGATAATGCACGATGAACTCCTGCTGGGTAATCGCCCGCCGCAATTCGCGCTCGAGCTGGCCGCGCCGGACGACCTCCTCGTTCATGCCCTCCTCAAAAAACGCGTAGGTGCCGCGGCCGCTTTTCTTGGCGCGGTACATGGCCATGTCGGCATCGCGCAACAGTTCCGCAGCGGTAGTGCCGTCATTGGGATACAGGGTGATCCCGACGCTGGCGGTCACGAAGTTCTCGATCTGATTGATCAGAAAAGGCTTTGCCAATGCCGCGATGATATGGCCGGCCGCAATCGCCGCATCCTTGGTTGAGGCGAGCCGGCTGAGGAGAACGACAAATTCGTCGCCGCCGAGGCGGCCTACCGTATCGCCTTCGCGCACGCACTGGCGCAGGCGGACGCCGGTCTCCCGCAACAGCTCGTCTCCCACGGTATGGCCGAGGCTGTCATTGATGATCTTGAACCGGTCGAGATCGACGAACAGCACCGCCAGCTTTTCGCCCGCCCGGTGGGCCTGCGCAATCTCCTGCTTCAGCCGGTCCAGAAAAAGAAGCGGTTTGGCAATCCGGTCAGAACGTCGATCCGCGCCTGCTGGAACAGCTGCTTTTCCCTTGCCGCAGCCGAAAGCGCGACACCGACCCGGTCCGCAAAGTCGCGGATGTGATTCAAGTCGGCCGTTGCCAGCACCGGAGGCACCTCGTAACCAAAGGTGATCAGCCCGGCAAGCTGATTCTTCCAGATGATGGGCAAAGCGAAGACATGGGGCGTGCGGATATCATCGAGACCCTCCTGCAACGCCTGTTGCGCCGTTTTGTCCTCGATCCACTTGCCATTGGGAGAGGCAAGGAGCGTGGCAAGAATGGCGCCTGACACCGCGGCGCGTTCTGCCAGCAGTTTGGCCCCGCCCTCTGCCGCCACATGGACTGTCGTTTTCTCGGGGGAATCCTGGTCGAAAATGACAACGCTGGTGTATTCGGCCGCGTAGGCTTTGCGCAGGTGCAGCAGCACATTTTGAATGATGGTGTTGATGTTCAGTTCCGACAGGATCTCCTGGTCGATCTTCGACAGCGCCGCCTGCACATCGAACTGGCGTCCGAGCTGCGACGACATCGTATTGAACGACTCGGCAAGCTCGCCGAATTCATCCTGGCTGGTCACGTCCACCTTGGCCGCGAAATCCTTGCCGCCGAGGCTGCGCGTGCCATCCGTGAGCCGGGTGAGCGGAACCAGGATGCGCCGGATCTGGGTCATGCTCAGGAGCACGGCGACAAACAGGGAAAGAACGAGGCTGCCCCAGAAAACCCGGCTAAATGTCTCGATGGGATTAAGCGCGACGGATTCGGATTGACTGGCGACGACCAGCCAGCGGGTCTCGGAAAATTTGGGCTGGAGGAACAGTTCGCCGAAGCTGGCGAGGTAATCGTCGCCCTCCTTGTCCCATGTAAATTGCCCCTTCGATGGAGTCGCAGATGCGGCAATCTTTTTCTTGATCAGTCCGGTTTGGTGCGGCTCCGGGCAAAACAGCGGCTCGTAGCGCTCATCGAGCACGCAATACAGGGTCATGTACGGAAAAGTCTCCGGGTCGCCCCACAGATAATCCGGATTGATTTCGGCCGTCACGACACCCCGTTCCGGAGCCAGCGGATTTATCGCGCGGCTCATCAGAATGATGGCGCGTCCCGAAGCCGCATTGCTCAGCAGCAGCGGCTCGCCCCGCCCGAGGTGCTCCATTTTATCCGCGCTCAAGGGAAGGACTGCGACGCCGTGGCCGATCACGGACACCATTTCACCCGACGGCAACTCCAGGGCCAGGCTGCGGAATGCGCGGGCCGCGGGCGACATCAGGCCGAAATTCTCCAACGTCCTGCCCCTGATCTTCTCCGCGCTCGGGATTTTATCGCCGCTCAACTGGCTGGCGCTGGTGCGAAGCAACTCATCGACCAGCAATAATCTTTCGTAAACCGACGCCCGATAGCTCGTCGCCGCGTTGCCGAGCTGGGCGTAGACCTGTTTGTCCAGCAGCCGGCTGATCTCCTCGAAATACAGCACGGCAAGAAACAGGATGGGAATCAAGGCAGACAGCACAAAATACAAAAACATCCGCCGTCCGACCTTGCTGCGCAGGAATGTGTCTTTTAGGTTCATGGCAGGAATCAGTATTCCGAGCCGAGCCCGATGAACCGCCCGTCGTTCGCGCGGATGATGTCGTCCTGACTGGCCTTCGCAGTCAGCGGCGCGGCGGTCTTGCCGTCCTTGCCCATGCTGTAGAGGTCGAAGTCCGAGTTGATCGGGACCAGATTCTTGTCTTTGCGGGCCTTCCCTTTGGTCTTCTTGATATCCGTGACGTCCAGATATTGATAGGGGTGTTTCCAGGGATCGAGCAGCGTGGCCTTGCCGATATCCGCCAGGGTCGCCGGAAAGGCCCTGTGATCGGCATAGTACTGGTTGATCCGGATCGCCATGTCCGCGATATCCCCTTTCGCCTGTGCGATCGCGGCTTTGTTACGGGAATCGGTGTAGGAAGGCAACGCGATTCCCGCGAGCAGCGCCACGATGATCAGCGCGATCGAGATTTCGACCAGCGTGAAACCAGCAGGCCGCGCGCCGGCCCGGCGCAATTGGCCAGAACCTTCGAATACCCTGTGCAATCCACAATTATTCATATCAAACACCCGATCAAAAACGACGATCGTTCGACGTTTGACTGCAAATCGTCGGCATTTGCTGTCAGCGCATGCGTCCAACCCACACAAGCCCTGAATTCATTACGGCAAGGTTCTTATAGAATAATTACCTATTTTCTGTTATATTTCAAATAGTTATTGAGATACACCCCCCGTTGTCGTTTTCATGTTATGACAATCAACTGCACAAAGTGAATGCAAGTTTGATGCCAGCCAACTCATCGAGCATATACCGCTTTTACGGAATATGTAAAAACAGCACATATGCGGAACGCATATTCAATATTTCGGCCTGCGCCGCGCCGCTTCGACAATGGCGCAGATCAGGTCCGGATATTTGACGCCCGCGAAACACTGGTCGCGGCCGAAGGTGTGCGGCGCGAGATCGGGATTGGGATTTGCTTCGAGAAAAACCAGCTTATTCTCAGGCGTGAGCCGGTAGTCGATGCGCGCGTAATCGCGCAGCTTGAGCGCGTGGAAAATGCGCCGGCTCGCCTCGTCGATCCTGGCGGCCACTTCGCGGCCGAGCCGCGCGCGGCGAAAGCGCACGTCCCATTTGCGCTGGTAGCGACTGTCGTGCTTGACGCGGTATGTCGCGAGGCGCGGCGCGGTCGCACCGGCTTTTCCGACCACCAGTTCCAGCGGCGGCATGGCCCGCGGCTCGTTGCCGAGCAGCGCGACGAAGAGATCGCGCCCTTCGATGAACTCCTCGCATAACAGCGGGCCATCGATGCGCGCGCGCAATGCGCGCACCCGCGCCTTCAACGCCCGCTCGCTGCCCACCACGGAATTGCGATTGATTTCCTCCGAGCCGTCGCCGTACTGCGGCTTGACGATGAGCGGATACGGGAAGCCGTGGCTGCGGACGCGATCGCCGCGTTCGAGCACGAAATGGCGTGGCACGGCAACATCCAGCTCCGCCACGATGCGCTTGGACAACACCTTGTCGCGCGCGATCTGCAACCCCGCCGGCCCGCTGCCGGTATAGCGCAGTTTCAACATGTCCAGCAGCCCGGCGATGGCCGCGTCCAGACTGCGGTCGCCGTCGACCCATTCCGTCGCATTGAATACGATGCCGGGCCTGAGCGCGCGCAGCGCCTCGATCGTCGCGACCACGCCGGAAGCGAACGGCACCACGGCGACGTTGCGATACTGCGCCTGCAGGCATTTCAGCAGGTGCGCCTCCATGCTGCCGCGGTCGGGAACGAAACGCCCGGATTGCAGGCGTCCGCCGGTTTCCTGATCGACCAGCAGCGCGACCTCGCAGTTGTTCTTTTTCGCCTTTATGGTCGGCATCGCTGAATTCTACCGCGTCTGGCCGCGCGCAGCCTCAGCGGAAATTCGCGACTTTCCTCGCGGCGCCGGACAGTTCGAGGATGTGCATGCCGGCGCCGGCGCGGTCGACAATGTAGACATAGCCGCGATCGTCGACTTCGACGTTGTTGGTGTGCACCGCGCGACCGCCGCCCGCCGGCACGTAGTACGCGATCTCTTTCGGGTGATAGGGATCGCGGATATCGACCGCGCGCACGCCGGCGTTGAAATGCGCGATGAACATGATGCGGCGGTAATAGACCGGCGTGAAGTTTTCATGCGAGGAATGCGCGCCCACCCGTCCGGGCCGCGCGCAGAAGTTGCCGATCCTGTCATCGAGCTCCCAGGTCGACGCCACTTCCGGCCGTGCCTCGTCGGTGACGTCGATAATCCACACTTTCTGGCGCGGCCCCCCGCAACCGTTGCCCAGCGCTTCGTTCGTCACGACGACAAAGTCGCGCCCGCCTTTGCGTCCGCCCGACCCGGGCAGTTCCATGCCCAGCACCGGAAACACCGTATGCGCGCCGTAATCATGCGGCAGATCGAAACGCGCGATTTGCGGGTACAGCAGATTTTCCGCTGTCGGTTGCCTCGGACCATTGAGCAGCTTGTCGCGATCGACGATCTGCAGGATGCCGTCACTGTTCGTGCCGTGTCCGAAATAAACGCGGTTGCCTTGCGGACCGGTGGAAATCGCCCCGTGCAATCCGGTCGGCACCTCGCCGCCGGCGCCCGGCTGCTGTCCCGGCAACCCGAAATTGCGGATGAACTACCGGTTGCGCCGGATCGCTCAGATCATAGATCTGGGTCATGCGGCCGGTGCGCCAGCCCGGCACGCCCGACACCAGGTAGGCGATGCCGGTGTCGCATTCCCACCAGTTCTTGTGCGTGCCGTGCAGACCGCTGACCACCGTGACCAGACGCAAGGGTTGTTCCGGCCGTGTGACGTCCCAGATTTCGTGCGCGGAATCGCCCAGTGTGCGCAGCATGTAGACTTTGCCGCGGTCGGCCCTGGGCAGATCCCTGCCCTTGCACACCCGCACCATCTGCGCGCCGCTGCCGCGCTCGCCGGGTATGTGATGCAGATAGCGCGGCGCCCGGGGATCGGTCACGTCGACGATCGAGGTGCCGTTGTCTTCCATCGCCCCCGTGAGCGGATTGCGCAGCGCTCCGCCGTGATGGCCGATATAGGCGATCCAGCGGCCGCCCTGTTCGATGATGACAGGCTGATACGCCCCGCGCCCCTGCAGGTCGTGGTAGCCCGCGAGCTCCAGGTCCTTCTTCTCGGCCTGCTGTTGTGCCGGAACCCCGGCTGCCGCAACGAATAACAGCAGACCTGCTGCAAACAAAACGCCGTCTCTGTTCATGCGGACTTCATTTTACATTTCTTTCAGCAAAAAAAATGCCGCAGCCCTTCCGGGTCTGCGGCACACATCGCTGCGCCAGGATTGTTCTTACGCGGTCCTGGTTTCCTCCTCCTGCAATGCGAGCTTCACCTGCCCGGGCAGCATCGGCGTCTGGCGCACGCGCGCGCCGGTGAGCTGGAACACGGCGTTGGCGATCGCCGGCGCGACGAGCGGCGTCGCCATCTGCCCGGCGCCGGTCGGATGATTGTCGGTCGGCATGAGCTTGATGTGGATTTCCGGCATGTCGCTCATGCGCATGACCTGGTAATCGTAGAAGTTCGATTCCTTCACCGCGCCATCCTCTATCGTGATGTGCTCGGTCAGGGCCAGGCCGAGCCCGGTGACGATCGAGCTCTCGGTCTGCGCGATGACGTTGTCCGGCTGCACCGCGATGCCCGGATCGATGGTGGTCCAGAAATTGTGCACGTGGATTCGTCCGGTGCCGCGATCGACCGAGACCTCGGCCACCGCGGCAAGCTGGGTGCCCGAGTAATCGATGTAGGCAAAACCGAGCCCGCGGCCCTCGCGCTTCCTGCCCCAGTCCGCCATCTTCGCCACCTCCTCGACGACATGGCGGCCGCGCGGCGAATTCTTCAGCAGCTCGAGGCGGAACGCCACCGGATCGATGCCGCGCTTGACGGCAACCTCGTCGAGAAAAGACTCGATCGCGAACTTGTTCGGGCCGACGCCGATCCCGCGCAGCGACGCAAGTGCGCATGCCGGTATCCACCTGCACCGCTTCGCTCAGGCGGTCCGGGATGTTGTAGGTCGGCAGCTCGGTGCCGCGCATCGCGATGTTGTCCTTGCCCTTCGACTTGGCGTAGCGCACCGGGATCCTGGTAACGCCAGCACCGTGTCGCACGCCACGCGGTGGTGCCAGGCCACGACATGCCCCGATTCGTCCAGCCCCGCGCGCATGTAGTTCACGTAGAGCGGGCGGAAGCGGCCGTTGTGCACGTCGTCCTCGCGCGTCCACAGCACCTTGACCGGCTTCTTCACCGCCTTCGACAGCAGCACCGAGTCGACGACGAATTCCTCGTCGCGGTTGCCGCGGCGCCCGAAGCCGCCGCCGAGCAGCATGCCGTGGAAAATAACGCGTTCGGGCGCTACGCCGGCCGCCTTGGCCGCCGCGGTGACCGCCATGGTCTGGCTCTGGGTGCCGCACCAGATTTCCACGCTGTCACCAGCCGCCGATACCGAGGCCACCGAGTTCAGCGGCTCCATCTGCGCGTGATAGGCGTAATCGCTGCGGTACTCGCCCTCGATCACCATTTTCGCCTTGCTCATCGCGCCCAGCGCATTGCCTTTGCTTTCCCATGCCACGCCCTTGCGCGAAAGATCGTACGCGCGGCCCGGAAGGTTTTGAATCCCTTTTCGTTGGAAAAGCCCCAGCCCTTGGCATTGCGCGACCACGTGACCTTCAGCGCGTTCTTGGCCTTGAACGCGGCCCACGGCGTCTCGGCGAGCACGCCGACGCCATAGGGCAGCCGCACGATCTCGACCACGCCTTCGACCGCGCGCGCGGCGGAATCGTCGAGCTTGTCGATTGCAGCCGCCTTCGACCGGGGGACGCAGAATCGCGCCGTAAAGCATGCCCGGCACCTGCACGTCGATGCTGTACTGCGCGGTGCCGTTGACCTTGGTCGGCAATTCGACCCGCATCACGTCCTTGCCGATCAGGCGGAAGTCGCTGGTTTTCTTGAGCATGTCCGGAGTGATCTCCGGCGCGGTTGCCGGAACCTTCGCGAACGCCGCGATCTCGCCGTAGGTCAGGCGCCGCCCGGATTTTTCGTGCACCACCACGCCGGGGAGCGTCGCCAACTCCTCGAACGGCACGTTCCAGTGGCGCGCCGCGTTGTCGAGCAGCACATACCGCACCTGCGCGCCGAACTTGCGGAGATTATTGTAATAGCCGTTGACGGCGGCGCTGCCCGCCGTATATTGCAGACCGCCGAAACATCGGATTGCCGTAGATCTTGTCGCTCGCGGGCGAGGGCACGATGCGGACCCTGCTCCAGTCGGCGTCGAGTTCCTCCGCCAGGATCAGCGGCAGCGAAGTGAGCGAGCCCTGCCCCATCTCGACGGCCGGCGCCATGATGGCAACCGTGCCGTCGGTCGACAGCGTGACCCACGCATTGACTACGACGTCTTTCGATGCGGCCTGCGCTTCGCCGCCTGCCAGCTTCAGCACGCCGGGAAGACCCGCCGCGATACCGAAAGTGAAACCGGCCGCGCCGACCATGAAACGGCGCCGGCCTGGGTTGGAAACTGCCGCCTCAGCCTGCCGCGGCTTGTCAGTGCTCTGCCACCTCCGTTACGGATTGGTATATCCAGCCGATGCGTGTCGGTGGCAAGCGGCACTCGCTTTGCTGCCGATCCCCATGCTGGGGCCCCTCGTCAGGTAGCTCATGCCGCTCCCCCTTCCTTCGCCGCGCGTTCGATGGCGCGCGCGATCCGCACATAAGTCCCGCAGCGGCAGATGTTCGGAGTCATGTACTCGACGATTTCCTGCCGGCGTCGGATTGGAATTTTCCTTGAGCAGGCCGGCGGCGCGCATGATCTGCCCCGACTGGCAGTAGCCGCACTGCGGCACGTCTGTTCGGCGAGCCACGCCTTCTGCAGCGGATGGCTGGAATCGGGCGACAGGCCCTCGATGGTGGTGACGCTGCGCCCCTCGAGATCCTTGATCGGATTCAGGCACGCGTAATTGGGCTTGCCGTCGATGTGCACGGTGCAGGCGCCGCATTGTCCGACGCCGCAGCCATACTTGGTGCCCGTGAGCTTGAGTTGCTCGCGCAGCACCCACAACAGCGGCGTATCGGGTTGCGCGTTGACGATGTGATGCTTGCCGTTGATGGTAAGCGTCGTGATGACGGACTGACTCATGTGCCCCCTCCCTTTTTTGCAACCAGCGAATGTATTCTTTTTCGTCGTGCCGCGGGGTTCGAAACCGCCCCCATTTCTTGGGGTGACGATACAGCAACCGATTCGAGTCGCTATTAGGGAAAACCCTAATACCGGATCGCGCGACCGGGTTTGCAGGAAGGCAGGGATTTCGTAAGCCGGCACACAAGATCCGCCAGGGCGCACTGCTCGCCGGGGGTCGGCGGGTAATTCGATCCATTCATGGCCGGGGGAGCGCCCTCCCCCGGCCGCGCGATCAATCCAGCTGCTGCATTCCGGAGTCGAGGATGATCTTGCGATACTTCTCGGTATCGCGCCGCACGCGCTCGGCGAACTGCTCCGGCGTGCTCCCCACGACTTCGTAGCCGAGGCTGGTCAGGCGATTCTTGATTTCAGGCAGATTGACGATGCGCACGATTTCCCGGTTCAGCGCCTGCACGGTCGCCGCGGGCGTCTTCGCGGGCGCGAAGAATCCGACCCAGAATTCGACCTGGTAGCCGTCGAGCCCGCTCTCGGCCACCGTCGGCACGTTGGGAAGATTGCGGATCGCGCTGCGAGCTGGTCACGCCGATCGGCTTCAACTTGCCGGCGTCGATCGGCCCTTTGAGGCTCGAATAGAGGGTCAGCACCAGCTGCGATTCATTCGAGAGCACGGCGGTCACCGCGGGCGCGCCGCCCTTGTACGGAATGTTGTTCAGATCGACTTTCCCCTGCAGCTTGATCAGGTTGCCGGCGATCTCGCCCGTCGCGCCGGCGACCGCGATATTGAGCTTGCCCGGCGCGCGCTTGGCTTCGTCGATGAGTTCCCTGACGTTATTGGCCTTGACCGAGGGGTTGGCGACCAGCACCAGGCCGCTGAAGATGACCTCGGTGATCGGCGCGAAATCCTTGACGGGATCGTAACTCGGCTTCTTGTAGAGCGTGAAGTTGACGGCGTGGGTGCCGGAGTTGCCCACGGCGAGAACCGTGCCGTCCGCCACCGCGCGCGCGACGTATTCCGCGCCGATCACGCCGTTGGCGCTCGGACGATTGTCCACGATCACGTTCTGGCCGATCGTTTCGCTCAATTTGGGCGCGATCAGACGGCCTACCAGGTCGTTGGGTCCGGCGGCCGCATTGGGAACGACGATACGCACGGGTTTGTTCGGCAGGGCGGACGCCTGACCGAAAGATACAGCGGGACACAGAGCCATGCCAACCAGAACGGACAGCAATCGACAGGATTTGCGCAGCGTAACTCATTTTTATACTCCTCCTTGGAACGTGATCAGCGTTATCGATTATTCCCCACTTGAAACTTTGCCCCTGTATGTTAAACGAACAGGATGAATTTACCTCCGTGCACGGCCTGCGAAACGGAATTTGCACGAAGAACTGTTCAGAGATCCAGCAACCCAATCCCTCTTGAATATCATCGTAATACGTTGTTTTTATTATATTTTTTAGTAATTCGCTTTTCCTTCGTGTCCTCTGTGTCCTCTGTGTCTCAGCTTTTGGCTTTCCTTCGCGCCTTTGCGAACCTTTGCGTCCTTCGCGTTCATGCTTTTTTTGAAGTTCAGCCCGCGCGGAAAAACCCGCGCGGCGTGTTATGCAGTTTCTCGAACCCGGTCTTCGTAATCCGGATCAGTTCCCCCACCTGCACGCCCGCCGTCTGTTCCTTCGTGATCACGTTGGGCTGCACCACCACCGTCATGTTCTCCTGCAGCGTCATGTCCGGCAGCGGCCCCGCCGGCCGGCTTTTCGCGCCCAGCACCGGCGGCCAGTAGCCGCCGCCGAAACCGTGCATCAGGTCGTCGCACACGGTGAAGCCGTTGTTTTCGATCACGCCCGCGGCCTCGATGATCTCCGGCATCGTCGTGCCGTGGCGCACCACTTTGGTGACCGCATCGAACGCGGCCTCCGCCG
This sequence comes from uncultured beta proteobacterium, assembly GCA_963734595.1. Classification (GTDB taxonomy): domain Bacteria; phylum Pseudomonadota; class Gammaproteobacteria; order Burkholderiales; family SG8-41; genus CAKKQX01. The sequence continues at coordinate 83,168 of CAVTHV010000017.1, read as the reverse complement.
TCGCGTGCAGGTCGCGGTAGAGCGGCGTCGGATCGGCCCCGACCGTGAACGTGCGCAGCACCTGCCCCGGGTAATCCCAGAAAAACGCGGACAGCTCGCAGAAAATCACGTCGCCGTTCTCCACCTTGCGCGGCGAATGGTGCTGCGGCGGCACGAAGATATGCGGATTCGCCATCGAAGTGCGGCCGATGTAGTGGATCATGGTCGTGCCGCCATGGCCGACGTAGGCGCGCTCGACGATGTTGCCGAGCTCGCGCTCGGTGAGGCCGGGACGCGTGCCGGCGAGCAGCGCGGCGAAACCGGCGTCGCTGAATGCGGCGCCGATCCTGAGCCAGTCGATCTCCTCTTCGGACTTGATCATGCGCAGCTTCACGTATTCCGCGTCGAGCCCGACCATCTGAAAATGCTCCTCGAGCTGGCGGTACTTGCCGACCACCAGCGGCCCCATGATGCCGACGCGCTTCGCGCCGCGGCGCTTGAGTTCCTCGATGGTCTTGGCCAGCCCCTTGTGCTCGCCCCAGCGCACGTCCGTCGTCTTCGCGATCTTTTTGCCGAGCGGGAAGTGGTTGTACCACTCCATGTGCATGACCATCTTCTCGCCCGGCTTGAATATGACGTAAGCCTCGACCGTGCCGGGCCAGCCGGTGACCCATTGTGGCGCGTTGCCGGTGCGATGATCGGTCACCACCAGCAGGTGATCGACGCCGGCTTTCGCCATCACCTCGCCAAGCAGCTTGTGCCGGCGCGCGTATTCCGCTTCGGAAAACCGCGGATATTCCTGAGCCAGAATGGCGGCGAGTTTGGGATCCAGCTGTAACGGGTTGGCGTTATTGGTCATGAGGGATTGATGATGTGATTGAGTGATTGAGTGATTGAGTGATTGGGAATTGTGCAGCAACGTGGTCGGCAACTGAATTACCTCATCACCATTCACTTAATCACTTGATTTTCAAACCACGGATAGCTGTTGGTCTGGCTTGCCGGGCGCACCGGCTGCGCGGGGCGCACCCAGGACGGGTTGAGCTGCGAAAGCGAAGTGACGCCCATCAATCCCATCGCGGTGCGAACCTCGAGGTCCATCAGTTCGAGCATCCGTTTCAGGCCCGCCTCGCCATTCGCCGCGAGCGCCCAGCCGAGCATCTTGCCCACGCCGACCGCGCGCGCGCCGAGGCTGAGCGCCTTCACGACGTCGGTGCCGCGCAGCACCCCGCCGTCCCACAGGATCTCGGCGCGGCCGTCCACCGCTTCCACGACTTCCGGCAGCACTTCGATGGTGCCCTGCGCGTGATCGAGCTGGCGCCCGCCGTGGTTCGAGACGTAGACGACATCGGCGCCGTGCTCGATCGACAGCTTCGCGTCCTCCGCGGTGGCGACGCCCTTGACGATGAGCGGCAGCTTGATGCGTTCCTTCATCCAGACGAGATCGCTCCACTTGAGGCCCATCTGGTAGCTGCGGATCGCCGAAACCCTCGCGCACGTTGGCGCGGCTGATGATGTCGCGCTCGCGGCGTCCGTAGTAATTGCGGTCCACGCACACGCAGAGCGCGCGATAACCGGCCGCCTTCACGCGGTCGAGAATGTCCTCGACCCACTTGCGGTCGGCCCGCACGTACAGCTGGAAAATGAGCGGTTCATTGACCGATGCCGCAATCGCCTCGAGGCCCGGCTTGGCCGCCGTGCTGATAAAAGCCGTCGTGCCATGCGCGACGGCGGCGCGGGCGACCGGGCACGCGCCCTCCACCGGATCCACAAAACCCACGAATCCGCCGACCGGCGCGAGGAATACCGGGCTGGTCAGCTTCTGGCCCAGCAGGGTCGTGGAAATGTCGATGTGCCGCACGTCCACCAGCACGCGCTGGCGCAGCGCCAGGCTGTCGAGCGCCGAGCCGGTTCCTGAGCAGCGTCGTCTCGGAGTCGGCCCCGCCCGACAGATGGTTCCACAGATCCTGCGGCAGCTTGCGGCGCGCCGCCAGAACGATCTCCTGCAGGCTCACGAACTCCTGCGCCGGCGCCTTGGCGCGCGCGCGTCGCGCTGGCGCGGCACGTTTCGCTTTTTTCACCGGAATGCGTTTTTTTGCTTTTTGTGCCATTTTTCTATCCTTATCGTCTCAGTGTTTCAACCAGCCAGGCCGCGAGCGGCGGTCGGGTCTTATCCTGCAAATTGTTGCAGACGCGCGCTCCTGCAGCGAACCAAAATTTTACTCCGCGCACCGGCTGATGCGTGAATCTTTTCCGGATTGTTAACGTTCGCATTCTGGACCTGACGATGCGGCCATGCCGTTGCGTCTGCGTTTTGTTGTTCCCCTTTCAATCACTTCGTCGCAATTCCGGCAAGGTGCGCCACCTTGCCCCATTTTTCATATTCGGATCGGAGAAACGCGCCGAATGCCCCGGGCGTGCCTCCAGAGATGTCGTAACCATTGCCGGCAAAGTATTCTCGGCCCTCAGCTGACTGCAGAACGCCATTGATCCCGGCGTTGATGCGCTCCACGATATGCGGCGGCGTCCCCGCGGGCGCCGCCACCCCGTTCCAGTTGAACGATTCGAAGCCGGCCACACCCGCTTCCTCCACGGTTGGCAGTTCGGGCCACGATGCGCAACGCGCGCGTTTGGTGACGGCCAGCGCGCGTATCCTGCCGTCCTGCGCCAGCGGGCGCGCGTCCGGCACCGGTATGACCAGCACCTCGAACAGACCCGCGATCAGATCGGGAATCGCCTCGGACAAGCCTTCCCGCGGCAGGTGTGTCATCCGGATCCCGCCAAGATGCTGAAACAGTTCGAGCGCGAGATGGCCGACGGTGCCCACGCCGGGCGAACCGTAACGCAATCTGCCGGGCTGTGCGCGGGCCAGCGCGATGAATTCGTTGAGATCGTGTGCCGGCACACGGGCGTGCACGGCAACAACACTCGCAACCGTCGCCATCAGCACGACCGGAGAAAAATCCCGCAGGGAATCGTAGGCGACATTGCGGCGGAGATTGGGCGCGACAGTGAGCGGGCCAGGATTGGCAGCGAGCAGCGTGTAACCGTCCGGCGCTGCCGCGGCCACCAGCGCGGTACCGGTCATGCCACTCGCGCCCGGATGCGTCTCTACCACCACCGGCTGGCCCAGCACCGGACCGAGGCGCCGGGCCAGCCAGTGTGCCTGCGTCGCGGTAGGCCCGTCGCCGAACGGCACGATATAGCGCACCGGCTTCAACGGGTACACATCGGTCACGGATCCTGCACCAGAACTCAAAATGCACAACTCGATTGCGAAAACCGGGGCCGCAGAACGCGGCATTCCTCCGATAGCGTTCGAGTCACTTCGGAAATCCCTTGTGAAACGGCTTGACCGTGACCTTGGACCACACGCCTCCGGCAACATACGGATCAGCGTCGGCCCAGGCCCTGGCTGCTTCCAGCGACTCGAATTCCGCGATGATGACGCTGCCCCAGAAACCGGCGGAAAGGGAATCGGGGCTGTCGGTCGCGAGACAGGGTCCCGATATGACGATCCTGCCCGCGTCCTGCATCTCCGACATCCGTTTCATATGCGCGGCGCGGGCCGCTGCCCGCTTCGATGAGGAATCCGGGACATCCTCGGTGAGGATCGCGTATAGCATTTGTCACCTGCTCCGGCCGCGCGCTACACCCGGCTGGTCATTCGGATTTGAGCCCAATCGCCTTGACGAGCTTGCCCGTCTCGATGAGTTCCTGCTGCACCGCTTTGCGGAACTCCTCGGGAGTGCCGGTCGCCGGTTCCGAGCCCTGCAATGCAAACTGTTCCCGGATTTCCTGGGTGCTGACAACCTTGGCCACGGTCGCGCGTATCTTCTCGAGGACGGACTTGGGCACCCCCTTCGGCGCGAGAAATCCCGAAAAAGCGACGTAATGGAAACCCGGCACCGTTTCCGCGATCGCCGGCATGTCGCCCAGCAGCGGCGTACGCTGGGGCAGGCTGTGCCCGAGAGCGCGCAGCCGCCCGCCCCGGACCAGCGTCATCATGGCCGCGGCCGGTGCAATGGCCCATTGCGACTCCCCTGCCACCACCGCCGCCATCGAGGGGCCGCCGCCCTTGTACGGCACGTGCAGCGAAGTGAAGCCGGCCGCCATCATCAGGGCCGTGCCGTTGAGATGGCTCTGCGAGCCCGATCCCGCCGAGGCCATGTTGATCTTCCCTTGCTTGGCCCGCGCGTAATCGATCAACTCTTTCACGCTTTTGATCGGCAGGCCGGGATTAACCACCAGTACATTGCCCTGGCGCGAATACAAGCGCAACGTATTCGAAATCCTTGATCGGATCGTACGGCATATTCTTGCGGATGTGCGGCGATACGGTCAGCGCGGAAAGCGAGGTCGTGATCAGCGTGTAGCCGTCCGGATTTGCATTCTTGCCGATTTCCAGCCCCAGGACCCCGCCCGCGCCCGCCCGGTTGTCCACCACGATCTGCTGACCGAGCGCATCGCCGAGCTTGGCGGCGACGATGCGTCCTATGGTGTCGGCCGAGCTGCCCGGCGCGTTGGGCATGATGAGGCGGATCGGCCGGCTCGGATAATTTTTGGCCGCATCTGCCGCCTGTGCAACAGCCGCGCTGCACGCAACCACCAGTGCTGCGCCGAGAAAAAGAAATTTCCTGGTTTTCATTGCGCCCTCCATGATCAATGTGAGTGACCGAATACCCTATCCTAGTCACCCATCCGCATCCTTCATCCTCTCTTCTCTTCACCCCGCGACAAGAATCTCGTCGACCGGATACGGCGTGAGATCCTGCGCGCCGGTCTCGGTAATTGCGAACGACCGCGAGTAAAAAATGCCATAAATGCCCTCGGCGTCCACCGGCGTGATCTCGATGTTGTAGGTCATGCCCGGCTGCATCGTGGTCTCGTACGGCTCCGCCCGCACCCGGTCGGCCCGGACGAACGGCACGGAAGTGATCAGGTCGAGCCCGTGCATGATGGTCGGCCGCGACTGCGCGCCCCGTTTGCGGAACGCCTGGCTGCCCGTCTTGCGCACGTCTTCGAGCGTGGACCCGGGCTTCAACTGCGCCCTGATTTCCTTGAAGCCGCCGATCACCACGTCCTTGAAAAAAGTCTGGTACTTGTCCGTCGGCCGGCCGACGCTGACCGGATGGCCGATCTTCGCCGAGTAGCCCATGTACGACATCGCCAGCTCCGAGAGCACGATGTCGCCTTCCTTGAGCACGCGTCCCGACGGATTGGGATTGGGAAAAATGATTTTCGGATCGTGCATCGAGGTCGAGCCGATCATCAGCAGGTGGTAGCGGCCGCCCGCGCTCAACACCGCATTGGCGACCGCCCCGGCGAGCTGGTATTCGCGCACGCCGGGTTTGGCGGTTGCCTTGACTGCTTCCAGTGCCTTGATCGCGATCTGCCCCGCCTTTGCCATTGCACGTATCTCTTCCGGACTCTTGCGGTAAGTCAGTTCGTGCAGCATGTTCGGGCAAAAGACGAAGGTGGCCTGCGGCATGAGTTTCTGCAGGTCGAGGTAGGCCTGCACGCCCATGTATTCCGGCCCGGTGCGGTCGGCCGCAGTGATGCCGACGCGGCCTTTCTGCAGGTTGAGTTCGATCAGCCGCTCGGCAACCGCCTTGCCATACTTGCCGTGCTGGCCGCTGCGCACGTCGCGCACCGACACCTGCTTGCGCGCGGCCTCGATGTGACAGCCGTAATGCGGATAGATGAGCGTCGGCTCGCCCTTCATGGGCAGGATCATGTACTGGCACATGCCGCGTTCATCGAACAGCCCCGAGCCCCAGGTCACGCCGCTGCCGTGGCTGTAGATGTCGGGGCCGCCGGTCAGGATCAGCGCGTCCAGCCCGTCGCGGGCCATCAGCTTGCGCGCCGCCTCGTGGCGCCGCGCAAATTCCTCGTCGGAGAATTTGTCGTAAACCGCGTCGATGTACCATGGCGAATTGCAGATCGCTTCAAAATGGTCCGATACGTCGAGCTCGCGGCGCACTTTGTTCCAGTCGTTGTCCATGGCAATCCTTTAGCGGATAGATACTTTAAGGAGATTGGCGCTCAGTGCTTCGCCATCGCCGCCGCGCTCACCGGCTGCTTCAGGCTCGCAAGATCGGACGCGGCGGGCACTCCTGCGGCAGCCCCGAGCAATTCGTAATAGCGCCGGGCAAGCGCGAGGTCCTGCAGTCCCGAGCCCACCGACTTGAAGACGATCATGCCCGCGCGCGGCACGGAAACGCCGCCGCTGACGATTTGCGCCAGCGTCGCCTGCCTGCCTTCGGCGAGCGCGCCGTTTTTCACTGCCTGCTGCAAATCACCGGCTTCTTCGACGGCGCGCGGCGAATCCACCACCACCAGGCTGGCGTCGCGGAAGCACTGCACGTCCAATTCCACCGATTCCGGCCGGGTGCTGCCGACCCCGCACAACAGCCGGCAGCGGTCGAGCCATGCTGCCCGCAACACCGGCTCGCTGCTGCGCGAACTGGTTGCGGCCACTACCGCCACACGCCCTCTGACCGCCTCTTCGGCCGAGCGCGCGGCCGTGACGGGAAAACCGAGCCTCGCCGTCATCTCGCGCGCAAACGTTTCGCGATTCGCCGCGGTCGGACTGAAAACAGAAGCAGATTCAACGGCATACACCGATGCCAGGCATTCGAGCTGCATGCGCGACTGATGGCCCGCGCCGAGCAGCCCGACGGTCACCGGTTGTTCCAGCGGCACGCGCCGCGCGAGCACGCCGCTCGCCGCGCCGGTCCTGAGATCGGTGATGCGCTTGCCGTCGAGCACCGCGAGCAGCTCGCCGTCCTTCAGCCGATAGAGCGACACGACATAGCGCACGCCCGTGCCGAACACCATGTGGTACGCCTTGGTCGCGGCGTAGCCCGCTTCGTAGTCGGCCGCGAACATCATGCGCATCCAGCCGCCTTCGAACGCCGTGTTGAGCCGCGGCGACAGGAATGTCTTTCCGGCCGCTTCATGCCGCGAGACTTCCTCCAGCAAATCGATGGCGTCGCGCATGCCAAGCGCGCCTTCGAGGGCATCCTGCCCGAGCATGATTGTCATGCCGTTTCTTTCAGGTAATGGGTCATCGAGTGATGAGTGACAGAGTAACGAGTAGAGTCAAGAGAATGAAAGAAGCCCATTTCATTTTATCCCATCATCCCTGTATCCTCATTACTCATCACTCATTACCCTGCAGTCTGTCCGCCAGCCAGTCGGCGATCAAAGGGCGGACGATGTGGTGCAGGTTGTTGCACACATGCACGCCGTCGTCGAACACCAGCGTCGTCACCGGCCCTTTCACTTCTTTTTCCACGCGGTAGGCATGCTCGGGCGGCGACGCCTTGTCGAGCCCGCCGTAGATCTGCAGCAGCGGCACCTTGAGGCGTTCGGCGGCGCCGGCCATGGTGATGCTGTCCTGCACGCCCTGCGCGTCCTCGCCCATGTACTGCCTGAGCCCGGTCTGCGACAGCGGATCCATGCTCGGGAAACGCCCGGCCGGCGTATACCAGCTGCTCGCCGAAAACACCGCCTTGAAGCGGTCGTCGAACGCCGCGGCGCGGCAGGCAAACAATCCGCCATAGGAAATCCCGCCGATCGCGAGCCGCTTGCCGTCCACGTCGCCGCGCTTCAGCACATGATCGGTGACGGCGCGGATCGGCACTTCGAAATCGGGGCGCAGCTTGAGCCTGGCGCTGACCAGTCCCTGTCCCGGGCCATCGAAGGCGAACACCGCCATGCCGCGCCTGAGGATGTGCTCGCCGAAATCGTAAAGCTCCTCCTTGGTCGAATCCCCGCCCGGCACCAGGATGACGAGCGGCGCCTTGGCGACACCGGCCGGCTTGCGGAAATAGCCCGGCAGGGAAACACCCTCGAATGGAATTTCCATCAGTTCCATCGGCGGGTCGACCCGCGGCGCGGCCTTGCGCCAGCATTCGTCCATCGCCTCCATCGCGGCGCGCCACTGCTTCTGGTCATGCACGAACAGGAAACTCGCCCAGTGGTAATAGAGCGCGGCGCGGATATACGCGGTCCCGGCCGTGAGCGATGTGTCCCTCCGCGACGGCCTTGTCGCCGATTTCGGCATGATTGCGCGCAGCTTTGCACCACTCCCCGCACCACTGGTCCCAGGTCTGGATTTTCTGCTTGAGCTGCTCGAACTCCCATGGCGACACGTACTGCGAGAGCATGCGCCAGGTGAATCGATCGAGTGCCACTGCGACGTTGCGGTCAGCCACTTTTATCTCCCTTGGTTTCGTCGATGCTTATCCGGCTTTTGCACCGGATATTTTGATCAGTTCGGCATTTTTCACGACCTCGGCGCGGATGAAGGCGGCAAACTCGTCGGGGGTGCTGCCTACCAGCACCGACCCTTCGCGGGCCAGGTAATCCTTGAACTCCTGGGTATTGATCGCCTTCAGGATCGCAGCGTGCAGCCGGGCGATGACAGCCTGCGGCGTGCCTGCGGGAACCAGGATGCCCTGCCAGCCGCCGAACTCGTATCCCGGCAGCGTTTCGGCGATGGTCGGCATGTCGGGCAGAGTTGCTAAGCCGCTTTTGACTGGAGACGCCGAGCATGCGCAGTTTGCCGGCTTTGACATGCGTGATCGACGTCGATACCGGCGAGAATGCCAGATGCGTCTCGCCGCTCAGCAGGCCGATGACCAGTTGTCCGCCGCTCTTGTAGGGCACATGCACGATGTTGACCTTGGCAAGTTTCTTGAAGAGCTCTCCCGCCAGGTGACTGGTCGAACCGTTGCCCGCCGAACCCATCAGCAATTCGCCCGGCCGGGCCCTCGCCAGCGCGATCAGTTCCTTCACCGATTTCGCCGGCACCGAAGGATGCACGGACAGCGCATTGTAGAATTTCGAAACCAGCGACACCGGCGCGAAATCCTTGACCGGATCGTAGCCAACCTTCGGGTACAGCGCGGGGCTGGTGGCCATCGACACCGAGCCCCCGACATAGATGGTGTAGCCGTCGGGTGCCGACCGGGCGGCGGCCTCGGTGCCGATAATCGCCCCGGCGCCGCCGCGATTGTCCAGCACCACCTGCTGGCCCAGCGCCTCGGTCAGCTTCTGCGACAGCGCCCGCGCCATGAGATCGGTTCCGCTGCCGGCGGTCCAGGGCACGATGAACCGTACCGGCTTGCTCGGGTAGGACTGCGCGCCCGCGCCCTGCGTCAGGCAGGTTGCGGCCGCGATGCATAACCAAATCAGGTGTCGCTTCATAGCTCCCTCCATTTTTCGCCCATGCGGCCCTGCCGCAATTTCCACCAGGTGATCAGGTGATTCAGCAACCCCGTCACTCATCACGCCGCGCGCGCCCGATGACCGGCCGCAACCCGGGCCAGCAAACCGGTCTGCTCGAGTTCGGCCCGCAAGGCCGCGCGCTCCTGCTCCGTGACCTGGGGCAGCGGCGGCCTGACGTGCCCGCCGGCCATGCCCAGCAACTCGCTCCATGCCTTGAGGTAGTGGATCGGAATGATCTTGTCCTTGACCCAGGGCTCGCGCATCCAGCGATCATGCACCTTGCGCAACGGATCGAGTTCCCGGGATGCCGCCTCCGCCTCCTCGAAACGGCCTGCGAGGCCGAGTTCGGTGTACTTCCGCATCGGCAGCCAGGATGGGGTCTGGACCAGAAACGGCGTGGCCGAAGACATGTGCACCCGCGCGCCATGATCGCGCATCAGCGTCAGCCACTCCGACTCGCCGGGGTGGCTCATGACGATTTTGTCGCCGCACAGCTTCTTCACCTCCGCATAATGCCCGAGCGGGCGCGAGCACTTGATGCCGCAGATGTTCTCGATCCCGGCGATGCGTGCTGTCAGCTGCGGCGACAGCTCCACCCCCGAAAACCGCGTGTCGAACATCCAGATCCCGATGTCCACGCGCGCGGCGACGTGCTCGAACCACTCGTAGATGCGGTCCTCGCTCGCCCAGGGATAGTAGGGATTGATGACGATGGCAAAGTCGGCGCCGACCTCCTGCGCGTGGCGGGTCAGGTCCACGGTCTCGTTGGGCGAGTGATGGCCGGTATGGGCGATGACCTTGCACTTGCCGCGCGCTTCCTCGACCACGATTTCGACGGCGCGGTTTCTTTCTTCCTTGGTAAGCGCCCAGAATTCTCCCATCGTTCCCGTGCAGAAAATCCCGTCGACGCCAAGGCCGTCCGTGTAGTAGCGCATGTTGCGCCGCAGACCCGCTTCGTCCAGTCTGTCGTCCGGCGTAAACGGCGTGGTGATGGCCGCCCAGATACCGTGGAACTGGGCGCGGGAGGCCTCCTTGGCCTCGCTTTTGAGATAGTTCATCGCACTTTCCTTTCAGTGTGTTCCATCGGATTGCCGGGCAGAGGCAACACTGTCGGGTGTGGCGCGACGGCCGGGAAAAGGACATTTCCAGGCCGCCATCGGCTGCATGCCGCGGCCACCGGCCAGACCACCGGTTATTTCAGCACGCCGCGAGGCGCAGTGCTATCAGGAAATTGCGCGGATTTGTCTATTCCTGCGGTCAGCTGAGTGTCTGCCGATACCGCGCGGGGCTCGTGCCCATGATGCGGCGAAAGCGCGTGCAGAGATGGCTCTGGCCCGCAAAGCCTGATCGATAGGCGATCTCGGTGATCGGCAGTGCCGTAGCGGAAAGCAGCTGGCAGGCGCGTTCCACCCGCTGGCGGGTAACGTATTCATACGGTCCCATGCCGGTGCGGGCCTTGAAACACCTTGAAAAATGAAAGGGGCTCAGACGGGCGATGGCGGCGATGTCCGAAACCGAAAGATTATTCTCGAGATTGTCCGCCACGAATGTCTGAACCCGGCGCATGGCTGCAGCCGACAGCATCAGCGCTCCGCGCGTAGTGACTTCGCCGCGCATGCAGCCGCGCAGCAGGCGTACCGCCAGAACATTCGCGAGGCTTTCGGCATAGAGCCGGCACGACAACGGGTCTGAATCGAGCTCCTGCAACAGGGTGCGCGCAAGCCCATAGGTTGCGGCGTCTTTGCCGCCGCAACTTGTCCGCACGGCCGCTTCCCTGGTCAAGCCGATGTCTTCGGCCACGGCCGCGGTCAGGCCGGCATCGACGTAAAAACCGATGCTCTCCCAGGCCCCATCCCAGTTGCCCGCATGAGGTTCCTCTGCGGGATTGACGATGACGTTGCCATCGATCGCGGTAAGCCGGGTCCTGCCGCCATTCGCGGTCCACCAGCGCACGTCGACCGATTTTCCGATAGTGATGCTGATTTGATGGCTGCGGTGCCGATGCTCGTTCACGCCGCCGCGGTCACGACGATGATAATAGAACGCAAGACAACCCTTCTGCTCGGTCGTCATCACTGGCGCATTCATCCTGACCTCCTCATCCCTCGCCTTAGTCCCTCGCCCGCCCTAGTCCCTAGTCCCTGAAGTTAGAGCCCGACCCCCTTCAGTACATTTTCGGGATAACGCTCTCCCGCACCGGCGCCGATGGCAAAAATCCGGCTTAGGTCTTCTAGTTCCCCTGTGGTCAACCGCAATTCGACCGCCGCGACGTTCTGCTCGAGATTGTTCACATGATTGGTGCCGGGGATCGGCACGATGTCCTCCCCCTGGGCGAGGATCCAGGCCAGCGCCACCTGCGCCGGCGACATGTGGTGGCGCGCAGCAATCGCCTCGAGCTGTTGCACCAGGCCGACGTTGCGCGCGAGATTCTCCGGGAGAAAACGCGGGTGCCGCCGCCGCCTGTCGTCCGGCGGCAGATCGTCGACAGTCTTGATCGCGCCGGTGAGCAGGCCGCGGCCGAGCGGCGCGTAGGCGACATAGCCGACGCCGAGTTCGCGGCAGGCCGGCAGAATGCCGCGTTCGACGTCGCGGGACCACAGCGAATATTCGGTCTGCAGCACCGTGATCGGATGTTCGCGATGCGCGCGCTTGAGCGTGCGCGCGCCGGCTTCGCAGATTCCCAGGAAGCGGACTTTCCCCTGCGAAATCAACTGCGCCATCGCGCCGATCGTCTCCTCGATCGGCACGCCGGGATCGACGCGATGCAGATAATACAAATCGATCACGTCGACGCCGAGACGCCTGAGGCTCGCTTCGCAGCACCCGAACACGTAATCCGGGCGGCCGTTGGTCCCCTTCCTGCCGTCGGGCAGATCGATGTTGCCGAATTTGCTTGCGATCAGCACCTGGTTGCGGTGCTCTTTGAGGGCGCGGCCGAGCAGCACCTCGTGGCGGCTGCCCCAGTAGGCATCGGAACTGTCGAAAAAATTGATGCCGAGTTCGAGCGCGCGCCGGATCGTCGCATTGAAATCCGCCTCCAGCGGATCGCCGAATTTGATCGGCTTGCTGCCCCGCCCCATGCCGACCGCGGAAACCTGCGGGCCGTTGCGGCCCAGCCGGCGATACTTCATTTCAATCCCTTCTGGACCACGGCAGGTAACGCCGCGTCAGCCACTTGACCAGCGCCTCGAAACCGACGCCGGTCGCCACCAGCAGGATCACCGCCACGAACGCTTCATTGTGCTTGAAGGTGCGCGAATTGTAGAGAATGTAGTAGCCAAGCCCGGGAATGGAAACGAAAAACTCGGCGACGACCGCCCCGATCAGCGCGCGCCCCGCGGCAAGCCGGATCCCCGCGAGCAGATAAGGCAGCGACGAAGGCAGCACGATGTCGAGCAGCGTGGACAGCGGCCGGGCCCGGAACGACCGGGCCACTTCGATGTACTCGAGCGGCACCGAGCGCGCGCCGTCGCAGGCGCTGATGACCACGGAAAAGAACGAGGCAAACACGACGACCGCAAGGCGGGCGTCGGCGTTGTAACCGAACCACAGCGTCACCAGCGGCAGGATCGCGACCATCGGCGTGGCGAACAGGCTGTTCACGTAATATCTCAGCCCCTGTTCGACCACCGCCACCCGTCCCATCACGAATCCGATCACCGTGCCCGCGATCAGGGAAACGACGAGACCCTGCACCACCGCCCACAGCGTCGCGCCCGCCGCCGCGAGGAACTGCGCATCCGTGATGACGGAGAAAAACACCATGGCGATGCCGCTCGGCCGCGCAACATATGCCGGCGCCAGCATGCGCACCACGATCTCCCACAGCGCGAGCAGCACCAGGCCGGCCACCGTCTTGAGCATAAACGGCGAAAGCGGCGCCGCGGGGCGATTGCCGGCGCGCAGCGACACTGTGCTTTCACGGCTCATGGGTTATAACCTTTCCAGGCCGCGAAGCGCTTTTCGAGGTAGCGGCCGAGATCCATCAGGGCGACGCCCAGCAAAACGATGATCAGAATCGCCGCCATCATGGCGGCAGTATCGAAATTCTGCGACCCCGTCATGATCATCTGGCCGAGCCCGGACGAGCTCAGGAAAAATTCCGCCACGATCATGCCGACCAGGCCGCGCGCGATCGCCTGCCGGATCCCGGTCATCGTGAACGGCAGCGTAAAAGGAATGATCACGTCCCGCCACAACGGCCATTCGCCGGAGCGGAAGGAATGCGCGACTTCGACCAGTTCCGGCTTGATGCTGCGCGCGCCTTCGACCGTGTTGTAGAGCACGGGGAAAACCGCGAACAGGAACACCACCAGCACCTTGGGCGCAAATCCGAAACCCATCATCGACAGGATGAACGGAACCAGCGCGACCATCGGCGTGGCGTAGAGCATCATGATGTAATCCTCGAGCGCTATCCGCAGCCACGACAGGCGCGCCAGCAGCACGCCCAGCGGCGCCCCCACCGCTATCGAGAGCAGCAGGCCGGTGATATAAAGCTCGAGGGAATTCAGCCCCTGGCGCGCCAGCACGCCGCTGCGCGCCGCCTCCCACAGGCTCTTGAGCGTGGCGGAAAGCGGCACCCAGAATGCCTCCGAGGTCAGGTGGCCGGATACTTCCCACACCGCCGCGCCGAGCGCGAGGCTCAGGGTGATCGTCGCGTAGCGCACCCAGTTCTTCTGTTGTTCCATGGAAAATCCGGAAAATCTCCCGCGGGCCGCGGCCCGCGGGATTGGTTTGCCGCTTACTTCTTGTTGACCATCGCGAAGGCGTCGCGCCAGATGGTGGGATCGACGAGGCGTTCGTACGTCGCCGGCGTCTTGTCGGCCTTGATGTTGCCGACCGCTTTCTGGATCTTGCCGACCAGTTCGAGATTTTTCCGGGTCAGCCCGTCGGTATCATGCGGCCAGAAATCCATGTCGAGGTACATCTTCAGCGCCTTCTCCGCGAAATCCGGGGTGCGCCCGGTCGCGGCCGCATCCTGCGCGAATTTGGCGGCGTTGGCGGGGTCGCGCATGAAACGCTCCGCGTCGATCAACCCGGCCACCATGCGCACAAAGGCGTCGCGCTTCTTCGCCAGATTGTCCTTGGTTGCGACCAGCAGCAGGTAATGGTCGACGGGACGCGAAGCCTTCTGCGTGACGATCGTCTTCAGCGGCTTCTTCGTCTCGTGCTCGATGACGGGAACGTCGTCGAGATGCAGCACGCCGAACTTGAGCTGGCCCGCGACCATCGCCGTGCCGACGTTGGAGCCCAGCGCCACCTGCTGCACGTCCTCGATTTTCATCTTGCAGCCGCCGATGAGCATGGTCTTGAGCGCGATCGACCGCGCACCGCCCACCGAATCCACGCCGACCGCCTGCCCCTTCATGCTGGCGCAGTCAGCTGCTCGGATCGGTCGAACCGATCAGCCAGTCGGGGTTTTCCATGCCCCAGATGCCCACGAGAGGCACGTCGGTATTCGAAACCTGGCTGACGACCAGCGGCGTCGGCGGCAGCGCGGCGTCGATCTCCCCCGAAACGGCGGCGCGTGAAGCGAAAGCACCGGTCTCGAACTGGCGTACCGTCACGTCGACCCCGCGCTTCTTGAAGAAGCCTTCCTTGTCCGCCACCAGCGCGATCGACGTGCCGAAGATCGCGGGAATGCCGGGAATGCCGAGCGTGAGTTTTTCCTGCGCCGAGCTCAGCGCGGGAAACAGGGACAACACCAGCATCGCGCACACGGCGCGAAGGGTTCTGATGCGTGCAACGTTGCTATGCTTCATGGCCTGCTCCTCCATTGTTGTTGACAAAAAAACGGACTTCAGCGGATCACTTCCAATTCTGCCTGCCGTGCATCTGCCATCAGCGTGTTCCAGACATGCTCGCGCAACTCGGCAAAACGCGGGAGCAGCAGCGTAGCGCGGTCACGCGGCCTCGGCAGATCCACTTTGACGATTTCGTGCACGCTGCTCGGCCGCCCTTTGAGCACCAGCACGCGATCGCCCATCAGCACCGCCTCGTCGATGGCGTGCGTGACGAACACCATCGTGGTCGGGCGCATTTCCCAGATGCGCAGCATCTCGAACTGCAGGATTTCGCGCGTCTGCGCATCGACCGCGCCGAACGGCTCGTCCATCAGCAGCACGCGCGGTTCCACCGCCAGCGCGCGCGCCAGCCCGCAGCGCTGCTGCATGCCGCCGGAAATCTGATAGGGATAATAGTGCTCGAAACCGGAAAGCCCCACCAGTTTGATGAATTCCGGAACCTTTTCCTCGATCTGCGCGCGCGATGCGCCGGCGAGCTTGAGACCGTAGGCGACGTTATGGAACACGGTCTTCCAGGGAAACAGTCCGAAATGCTGGAACACCATCGCCACGCCCTCGCGCGGGCCGGTGACGCGATCGCCCTCCACCGTGATCTCGCCCTCGGTGAGCGGAATCAGACCGTCGATGCACCTGAGAAGCGTCGTCTTGCCGCAGCCCGAAGGGCCGATGATCGCCAGCACCTCGCGTTCACCGACCGTGAGATCGACATCGCGAAAAACCTGCAGCTTGTCATAGCGTTTGCCCGCGCCGGACATCGTGATGCGCGGCTGCCCCTGTTGCACTTCGTTGCTCAATTCCCGCTCCTCCGTTTTCCTTCAGGCCGCATTATTTTCCCAGCCGGCATCCTGCTTCGTGCGGCTCCGCATTTCATTCAACACCGATTTTTTTCAACAGGTTAGGCGCTCCGTCCCCGGTAGTCAACCGCACGCATGCAGCCAAGCCGGCGTTGTAGCGACCGCTGATCGCCGGACCCGAGTCGGCGGGCAATTTGTCGCGGCAGATGGGCGTTTTCATGCTCATTTTTTCTTCACCGGCGGCAGATCGGCTGTGCCGGGCTCCGGTCGCTTCACCGCGACTTGCTCGTCAGGCTGCACGGCTGCACCCTTCGATTCCAGCGCTTGCGTCGCCGCGTCCGGAAGCTGCGGCACCGCATCCGGTGCGCCCAGCGCCGGTGCCCCGGCACTGCCGTACACCGTGTACAGGCGCGGCGCGCTGCGGTTTACATGCAGCTGGAAAATGTCCGGGCGATTGTAATGGCCGGCGAAATCGTGGCGCAGCTTCATGCTGATCCCGACCTCGAGGTTGCACTCGGCGTAGAGGATGCCTTCCTCGGCGCCCATCGGCCCCGCCACGACGCGGCTGTTGGGCGCAACGATCACGCTGCCGCCGCAGCAGTCCGGATTGCGCAGGAACTTCTCGCCTTCGGGTCCGACCTCGAGCTTGCGGATCATGTCCTCGTCCACGGTGCCGCACGCCGAGATCACCCATGCCTTGCTCATCTGGGCGAAAGCCTGCGAGTCGATCGCAACCCGGTTGCGCATGGGGTCGCCGCTGGTCGGGAAATGATTGGGCCAGCTCATCACATGCAGGCGCGAGCCTTCGGCGGTCAGCGCAAATATCGCGAGCGGATTCGAATTCTCGCCGCAGATGAGTCCGCTTGCCGGCCCGAACTCGGTCTGAAACGCGCCGAAGGTGTCGCCGAAACCGCCCGTGTGCACCAGCCGCTCGCCGACGGTGGGCATGATCTTCTGGTGCTTGCCGAGCAGCTTGCCGTCGGGCCCGATCCAGACCTGGCTGTTGAACATGGTGCCGAGCGTCTGCGGCAGTTTCTCGCACACGCCCATGATGACGTAGGCGTTGGCCTCGCGCGCCGCGGCGCACAGCGCATCGATCTCAGGCCCGGGAATCTCGACCGAGTTCTTGAACAGCTCCACGGCCAGCTTGTTGGCGATCGCGCTGGTCGCGGGATGGTGGTGATACCACACCGGATGCGTGGGGATAAATCCCTCGGGAAACGCAATCACGCGCGCGCCGTTTTTGCCGGCCTCGCGGATCAGGCGGCAGGCTTTCGCGGTCGATCCCTCGCGGTCGAGGAACACCGATGCCGCCTGCACCGCGGCCACTTTGACTATTGGATATTGATCGCCCATGATCGATTACTGCACCAGTTTTTTCACGTTCGATGGCAACACGTATGCCTGGCCCGCGTCGTCGTAAGATTCGAGCGCGGCTCTTTGCGCGTCGGGCAGCGCCTCCGGCTGCCGCGTGCCATGGATGTCGTAGATGTGCGGCCTGCGCGTTATTGACGCGAAGCTGGAAAATATCCGGCCGGTTGTAGTGTCCCGCAAAATCGTGCCTGAGCTTCATCTGGATGCCGGTCTCGATGTCGCACTCCGCGTAGAGGATGCCCTCTTCCGCGCCCAGCGGCCCGGCGATGATGCGGCTGTTGGGCGCGACGATCACGCTGCCGCCGCAGCGACCCGGCTCGCCCAGAAGCTTTTTCGTCCGCGGCATCGAGCTCGAGCCGGTCGATCTGTCCCTGGTCGATCACGCCGCAGGCGGAAATCACGAACGCCTTGCTCATCTGGGCAAAGGCCTGGGAATCGACCGCCACGCGGTTGCCCAGAGGCGCGCGTCCCAGGTAGCTCGGCCAGCTCATGACGTGAATGCGCGTGCCCTCCGCAGTCAGCGCAAATACCGCGAGCGGGTTGGAATTTTCGCCGCAGATCAGCGCCGCTCATCGGGCCAAACTCGGTGGGAAACGCGCCAAACGTGTCGCCGAATCCGCCCATGTGCACCAGCCGCTCGCCGCCCGTGGGCATGATTTTCTGATGCTTGCGGATGATGGCGCCGTCGGCGCCGATGTAGAGCTGGGTATTGAACATGGTGCCGAGCGTCTGCGGAATCTTCTCGCACACCCCGATCACCACGTAGGCGTTCGCCTCGCGCGCCGCGGCGCATAATGCCGCGGTCTCCGGCCCCGGGATCTCGATCGAGTTCTTGAACAGCTCCACGGCCAGCCGGTTGGCGATCGCGCTGGTCGCCGGATGATGGTGATACCACACCGGGTGGGCCGGGATGAAGCTTTCCGGAAACGCAATCACGCGCGCGCCGTTTTTGCCGGCTTCGCGGATCAGGCGGCAGGCTTTCGCGGTCGAACCCTCGCGGTCGAGGAACACCGACGCCGCCTGCACCGCGGCGACTTTGACTACCGGATACTTGTCACCCATGTCGTGCCTAAAACCCATTCGCCACAGAGAGCACAGAGGTCGAAGAGAAAAGAGCGTGAAGTCAAGACGCCAAGACGAAGAAACATCACTGATCTTCTTCCGTCGCTTCGCGTGGATGGAGTCTTTGCGTCTTCTCTGTGTCCTCTGCGCCCTCTGCGCGCATTCACCGTTTTCAAGACAATCCGTCGCTGACGTCCACGTTCTCGGACTTCAACTCGATGCCCGAGGCTTTGGCCTGGAGCAGCAGCAGCGTCGAGAAATCCTGGTCGGCGTAGCCGTTGCCGATCAGGGTCTGCACCATGTCGCGCGTGATCGAAGTCAGCGGCATCGGCACGCCGTATTTCTTGCCGGCGCTGAGGCCCGAGATCGATGTCCTTGCGCAGCAGCTCCGGCGTGAACGTGACGTGGAAATCGAGATTGCTGAGCGCCGGCGTCTTGTAGCGCGTGAACATCGAGCCCATCACGCTCTTGTTGAGAAAATCGAGAAAGGCGTGGCGCTGCATGCCGGCTTTCTCCGCAAGCACCGTGATTTCGCACAGGTTCTGGATGACGACGCCGAGCATCACGTTGTGGCAGATCTTGGCGATGCGCGAGAGTTCGCCGTCGCCGACGTAGGAGACGCCCTGGCCGATCGCCTCGAGATAAGGCGCGACCGCGTCGAATGCATCCTTCGGCCCCGAGGCGACCACCGTGAGCTTGCCGGCCTTGATCACCTTGGCGTTGCCCGATACCGGCGCGGCCAGCAGTTTTATTTTCTTTTCGGCCAGCTTGGCGCGGATCTCGGCGGATTCCTCGAGCGAAATCGAGGTGCTGTCGACGATGATTTTCGGCGCGCCGCCCTTGGACATCACGCCGCTCGGCCCGAACAGCACTTCCTTCACGTCCTTGCCGGTCGACACCATCGTGAACACGATGTCGCAGCCCGCCAGATCGGTGAGCGCATCGACGACTTTGGCGCCGCTTTTGGCGAGCGGTTCGGCTTTGGACTTGGTGCGGTTCCATACCGAAATGTCGCAGCCGGCCTTGGCCAGCCGCTCGGCCATCGCGTAACCCATGCGGCCGATGCCGATCCAGCCGAGCTTGTGCTTCTTCAAATCTGCAGTTGCCATCATTTACCCTTTGTGTGCATGACTTCCGTTTGACAATGATCGTGAACTCCGTCCCGCAATTGCGGCGGCGGAAAATGCTTATCGTTCTACCGGCACCCCTACCAGATTGCCCCACTCGGTCCAGGAACCGTCGTAGACCCGCACGTTCCTGTATCCGAGCAGTTCGGTCAGCGCAAAATAGATGACCGTGGCCCTGTGGCTCATGCGGCAGTAGGCAATGACGTTCTTGTCCGGGGCCGCACCGCGTTCTGCCGCAGCGCGTTTGATCTCGTCCGCGGTCTTGAAGCTCTTGTCGGCATTCATGAGATCGGAATAGAACAGATGCTTTGCGCCGGGAATCCGCCCGTAGCGCAGCGCGCCGACATCCGGGCCGCCGGGCCCGCCGACGCGCTGGCCTGTGTATTCTTCGGGAGAACGCCCATCGAGTATGACCTGGCCGGGGCGTCCCAGCGCCGCAAGCACCTCGTCGCGGCGGATGCGCATGCCCTCGTTGCGCGCGACCGGCCGGTACTGCACCGGCTTCGCGGGCGGCGGCACTTCGGTGGAGAGCGGCCGGCCTTCGTTGGCCCAGCGGTCGCGCGCGCCGTCGAGCACGCGCACCTTGTCGTGGCCGCAGTACTTGAACGTCCACCAGGCATAGATGCCGAACTGCATCCCCTCGCCGTAAAACACCACCGTGGTGTCATTGCCGATGCCGGCGGCGCCCAGCCGGCGCGCAAACTCATCGGGATCGGGAAAGTCGCGCGTGCGGGAATCCCACAGCATCTCTTTCCATTTCCAGCCCATGGCGCCGGGCACATGGCCGGCCTTGTAGGTCTGCATCTGGTCCTGGCCAAGACCCGCGACCTCGATCAGACATACCTTGGGATCGTCCTTGTGGGCTTCGAGCCACGCCGGGGTTACGAGAGAGGACTGATCGTTCGCTGCCGTCATTACTGTTCCTTATGGTTTCAATTCAACAAATCCGGTTTCCGCTCCGGGCATCTGCGGAATCCTTAACGCTCGACCGGCATGCCCACCATGTTGCCCCACTCGGTCCACGAACCGTCATAGATTCGCACCTTGCGATAGCCGAGGAGCTGCGTCAGCGCGAAATAAACCAGGGTCGCGCGGTGACTCATGCGGCAATAGAGCACCACATCCTTGTCGGCGGAGGCGCCGCGCGCTTCGACCAGACGGCGCAATTCGGCGACCGGCTTGAAGCTTTTGTCCGGGTTCAGCAGGTCTTCGAAATAAAGATGTTTGGCCCCCGGAATGCGCCCGTAGCGCAAGGCGCCGACATCCGGGCTGCCCGGGCCGTTGACGCGCTCGCCGCGGTATTCCTCCGGCGAGCGCGCATCGAGCAGCACGGGCTCCGACCGGCCAAGTCCCGCCAGCACCTCCTTGTAGCCCATGCGCATGCCCTCGTTGCGCGCGACCGGCCGGTACTGCACCGGCTTCGCGGGCGGCGGCACGTCGGTGGTCAGCGGCCGGCCTTCGTTGGCCCAGCGGTCGCGCGCGCCGTCGAGCATGTACACCTTGTCGTGGCCGCAATATTTGAACGTCCACCAGGCATAAACGCCGAACTGCACGCCTTCGCCGTAAAACACCACCGTGGTGTCGTTGCCGATGCCGGCGGCACCCAGCCGGCGCGCGAAATCATCGGGCGCGGGAAAATCACGCTTGTATTCGTCCCACAACGTCTGCAGCCACGGCCAGCACACTGCGCCCGGCACATGGCCGGCGCGATAGGCCTGCATCTGCTCCTGCCCGGTGCCGGCGATCTCGATCAGCCGTACTTTGGGATCGTCCTTGCGGGCGGCCAGCCATGCCGGGATCCACCAATGCTGGAGTTTGCGTTTCGCTCATCCTGCATACTCACGTACACGTTGCTGAAAATCCCGCGTCGATTTCCGATCGCAGTCTTAAGCGGCTGTTCACGCCTGTAAATCCTGCGCCCAGTGCCGGGTCTCGATCGCGGCTTTCACCTCGCGCAGAAAAGAAGCCGAGTAGGCGCCGTCGATGGCGCGGTGATCGAACGTCTGCGCCAGCACGCCGACCGGCCGGATCGCGATGCTGTCGCCTTCCGGTCCCTCGATCACCACGGGCTTTTTGCGGATCGCATCCGTGGACAGGATGGCCACCTGCGGCTGGTTGATGATGGGTGCGGTGATCACGGTGCCGAACGCGCCGTTGTTGGTGATCGTATAGGTGCCCCCGGCCAGCTCGTCGGGCTTGAGCTTCCCGGCGCGCGCACGGTTTGATAGTTCGTTGATTTCATTAGCTATTTTGTGAAGCGACTTGCCGGGCACGTCCTTGATCACCGGCACCACCAGCCCTTCGGAATTGAGGTCGACCGCGATTCCGATATTGATGCCGCGATGGAGCGTGAGACTGTCGCCGTTGAAGGTCGCGTTCAGCCGCGGAAATTTGGCGAGCGCGATCGACACCGCGCGCACGATGAACGGCAGGTAGGTCAGAGAAAATCCCTCGCGCTGCTTCCACTTCGCACCCAGTTCCCGCCGCGCCTGCTCGATACGATAAAAATCCGCCTCCACCACCTGCAGCACATGCGGTGCGGTCGTCCACGACCTGAGCATGTTTTCGGCCACGCGCTTGCGCACGCTGCCAAGCGGCACGATGGTTTGATCCCCCGCAACGGCAACCGGCATTGCCGGCGAAGCAGCCGCACGTTTCGCGGCGCCGCTCCCCGCGATAAAGCCGGTCACGTCCTCGCGCGTGATGCGCCCGTCGCGGCCGGTGCCGGGAATCTGCGCGGGATCAAGACCGTGCTCGGCGACGAGTTTCCTCACCACCGGCGACAGGCGCTGCGCCGCATTGGCCTGCAGCGCTTCCGGCGCCGCGCGGCGCGCCGCTGCCGGACTGGCGGAAGGAACTGCCGCGGCGGCCGGCGCGGCCACCGGTGAAGCGGCGACTGCCGCCGCACCGCTTTCGCGAATCACCGCGAGCCGCACGCCGACCTTGGCCGTCACGCCCTCTTCGACCAGGATTTCCGTCAACACACCGGCGACCGGCGCCGGAATCTCGGTGCTGACCTTGTCGGTTTCGACGTCAAACAGCGTCTCGTCCGCCTTGACCGCATCACCAACCTTCTTGTACCACCTGGTGACGACACCTTCGGCAACGGTTTCGCCGAGCTGCGGCATGATTACATCCATCAACTTCTCCTTAAAAGCTACTTGCCCACAGAGAACACAGAGTTCACAGAGAAAGATAAAGCTCCAGTCGCAGAACTCCTTCGTGTTCCCTGTGACCTCTGTGGCTATTTTCCTGCGTATTGCTCTTCGCCTCATACACAATTTTGCCGCCGACCATCGTGATGAGCGGCTTGATGTCCTTGATCTGGTCGGCCGGCACCTTCAGGTAATCCCGGTCGAGCACCAGCAGGTCGGCATATTTTCCGTCCTGGATCGAGCCGAGATTGCTCTCCTGGAACAGGAAATAGGCGTTGCTGCGGGTGTGCGCGATCAGCGCTTCCTCGCGCGTGATGGTCTGGCGGTTCACTTTTTTCCCGCCGATCATTTTGCCGGTCACCGCAAACCACAGCGTGTTGAACGGATCGGACGTCGTCACCGCGGTGGCGTCGGAACCCAGCCCCCAGTGGATGCCGCTGTCCTGCACCCGGCGGAAAGGCGGCATGTCCCAGGCGAGGTCGCCGTGCACCTTGTGCATCAACGCGCCCTGGATCAGCGGGCGGCTGTGGATCTCGGCGTACATGTCCAGCTTCTTCATGCGCCCGAGTTCGGTTTCATTGACCTGGTCGAGATGGGAGAACGTCCAGCGCAGGCCTTTGATCGGTTTGACCTTGTTGACGTCCTCGAAGATGTCGAGGAAACCGTCGATCGCCGCGGTAAGTTCGGCATGCGCGTTGAGGAACAGGCCGCGGTCGGCCAATGCCTGCGCGATGCGGTGCACTTCCTTCATGTTCTCGGGCTTCGGATCGAATTCCTTGCTCAGCAGCCGGCTGGTCGCCGGGCCGTACACCGACTCGCCGTATCCGACATTTTCAAAATAATCGTTGCCCTGGAACGGCTTGAGCGTCGGGATCTCGGCCAGCACCTTGTCGACCTGCGCCGGGGTGCCGGGCTGGCGGATGGTGGTATAGAACGCGCGGATATTCAGCTCGTCGTGATCGGCCAGGTATTTGAACGGCTCATAGTGCTTGGCATCCATGCCGCGGCCGCCGGCATCCAGCCATGCGGTGATGCCCATGGAGTTGAGCGTCGTCACCAGCTTGCGCGTGTTCGCCAGCCAGTCCTCTTTATCAAAAAGCGGAATCTTGGCCGCGACGAAAGCCACGCCGCCGGCGCCGTTGATGACGCCGGTCAGTTTGCCGTTCGCATCTTTCTCGATCTTGCCGCCCTTCGGATTCGGCGTGCTCTCGTCGATCTTGGCCGCCTTGAGCGCGGCGGTGTTCAGATAGCTGTGCCGGTAGACGGCCTGGATCACCACCGGATTGTCCGGAGCGATTTTGTCGAGTTCCGCCAGCGGGAAGCCGCGCGGATCGTCGGTGAACTGTTCTTCCGACCAGCCGCCGAGCGTGGCGATCCATTCGCCGGGACGGGAGGCCTTGACTCTGTCGGCCAGCATCTTCAGCGCCTGCTTGCGCGACGTGACGCCGTCGAAGCCGCAACTCGTCATGCTCCGCCGCCCGGATAAAGTGGGCGTGGTTGTCGATCAATCCCGGGATCACGGTGCGGCCCTTGAGGTCGATGACTTTGGTTTCCTTGCCCGCGAGTTTGCGGATGTCGGCGTTTTTCCCGACTGCGACGAAGCGCTGCCCCTTGATGGCGGCCGCCTGCACGATGGTAAAACGGGCGTCCACCGTCACGATCTTGCCGTTGACCAGGATCGTGTCGGCCTGCTCCGCGGCGAGAACCCCCGCCACGGAAAACAGGAACAATGCCAATGCCCATAAAGCCCTGCCTGCAACCCGATGCATGCTCATGTCCACCCCTCCCTTGTCAGTCACTTGGTTTTGTTTAACAGCGTCTAAGCATTACTGCAGTTTCAATCGATTTTATCCCGGATCTCGCGCACGATACGCTCCACCGACGGAATCGTATTGTCCTCGAGCAGATCGGCCGAGGGCAGCGGGACATGCGGCGTGGTGATGCGCAGGATCGGCCCGTCGAGGTCCCAGAAGCATTCGTCGGCGACGATCGAGGCGATCTCCGCGCCCCAGCCGCACAGCCGCGGGTTTTCCTCGACCGTGACCAGCCTGTCCGGTTTTTGCCACCTCGGCCAGTATGGTCTGCGTATCGAGCGGCACCAGCGAGCGCACGTCGACCACGGTGCACGAAATTCCGTGCTCTTTTTCCAGATAGTTCGCCGCTTCCAGCGAGCGATGCACCATGGAGGCGAGCGCGACGATGGTGCAGTCGCGTGCCGTGGCGCAGCACCCGTCGCCTTGCCGAGTTCGTCGACATATTCGCCGTCGGGCACTTCGCCCTTCATCGAGTAGAGCGATTTCTGCTCGAAAAACAGCACCGGATCCGGATCGCGCACCGCCGCGGCGAGCAGCCCTTTCACGTCCGCGGGGAAACGCCGGCGCGACGACCTTGAGGCCCGGCACCGCCATCGCCCAGTTCTCGACCGCCTGCGAGTGCTGCGCGCCGAAGCGCGAACCCGCGCCGTTGGCGGTGCGGATCACCAGCGGCAGCGTGATCTGGCCGTTGGTCATGTAGCGCGTCTTGGCGATCTCGTTGGCGACGATGTCCCAGCACACCGCCAGAAAATCCGAGAACATGATCTCGGCGATCGGCCGCAGGCCGGTCATCGCCGCGCCCATGGCGGCGCCCAGGATCGCCTGCTCCGAGATCGGGCAGTCGCGCACGCGCTTCGGCCCGAATTTTTCGAGCAGGCCGACCGTTGCCTTGAACACGCCGCCGGCGGCGGCCACGTCCTCGCCCAGGAACACCACGCGCTCGTCGCGCTCCATCTCCTGCGCGATGCCCGCCGCGACCGCGTCGCGATAGGTCAGTTCCGCCATGCTGCACCTCCGTCGGCCCACACGTTTTTCTCTATATCGTCTATGGACGGCACCGGCGAAGCCTTGGCCGTGGCGGTTGCGGCATCGACCTGGCGCATCGACTCGGCCTCGATGTCGTCGAGCGTGCCCGCCGCGAAACCGAGCCCGAGCAGCCGTTCGCGATAGACCTTGATCGGATCGCGCTCCAGCCATTTGTCGAGCTCGCCTTCCGGCCGGTACTTGGCGGGATCGGCGCGCGAATGCCCGCTGTGGCGGTAGGTCTTGGCCTCGATCAGCGACGGCCCGCCGCCTTTGCGCGCGCGTTCGATGTATTTCATCGCGGTGAGATAAACCTCGTCGGCGTCGTTGCCGTCGACGATGATCGATGCGCAGGCCGTAGGCGGACGCGCGGTCGGCAGCCGGATGATCGACCGCGGTCACCGTATGGATCGGCGTGTATTCCATGTAGAGATTGTTCTCGCACACGAAAATCACCGGCAGCTTCCACACCGCGGAGAAATTGAGCGCTTCGTGGAACGCGCCGATGTTGGTGGTGCCGTCGCCGAAGAAGCACACCGCGACCTGCTCGGTGCCGCGATACTGCGCGCGCCATGCCGCGCCGGCCGCGACCGGCAGATGCGCGCCGATGATCGCATACGAACCCATCGCGCCTTTCGTGACGTCGGTCAGGTGCATCGAGCCGCCCTTGCCGCCCAGCAGGCCGCACTGGCGCCCCATCAACTCGCCCAGCACGCCGGCCATCGATGCGCCGCGCGCCAGCGTGTGGGCGTGGCCGCGATACGTGCAGAACGTCCAGTCGTCGGGACGCATCGCCACGCCGAATCCCGCGGCGATCGCCTCCTGGCCGAGCGAGAGATGGCTGGTGCCTTTCACCAGGTTCTGCAGAAACAGATCGTAGGCGCGCTTTTCGCAATAGCGCAGCTCGACCTGCATGCGGTAAAGCTCGAGCCGCGTCTCCTGCCCGATGTCGATCGCCGGGCGCTTCCTTCTTCTTGCGTTTTACATTCGTATCCACGTTAACTCCAAAAATCAAAATCTTTCACCGCCAAGGCCGCCAAGCACGCCAAGGAAAACAAATCAAGAATCAGCAATGACGTATCAGATCCCGATTCTCAGCATACTCTGGCAACTTCACGCGATTATATTGACTGTTATCTTGTGTTCTGGTTCTTCTTGGCGTGCTTGGCGGCCTTGGCGGTTCAAGATGTCAGTACTTGTTCGCAATCGGCAATTCCTGCGCCGGGAACAGCGTGATGACCTTCGCGCCCGTCGGCGTGAGCACCACCTCTTCCTCGATGCGGGCCGCGGAAATGCCGTCCTTCGCCGGGCAGAAGGTCTCGACCGCGAACACCATGCCCGCCTTCAGTTCGTACGGGTCCTTGAACGAATTGAGCCGCGAGATCAGCGGCCGCTCGTGCAGGCCCAGTCCCAGGCCGTGGCAGAAATTGAGGCCGAACGCCGCCATCTCGCTCTCGAAACCGATCTCCTGCGCCTTGGGAAACGCCTGCACCACGCGGTCGGTGGAAACGCCCGGCTTCAGCGAGTCGATCGCGCTGTCCATCCATTCGCGCGCCTTGCGGTAGGCGTCGTGCTGCGCCGCCGTCGCCGAGCCCACCGTGAACGTCCGGTAGTAGCAGGTCTTGTAGCCCATGTAGCTCTGGATGATGTCGAAATAGGCCTGGTCGCCGGGGCGGATCAGGCGGTCGGTGAAGTTGTGCGGGTGCGGGCTGCAGCGCTCGCCGGCGATGGCGTTGATCGCCTCGACGCAATCCGAGCCCATCTCGTAGAGCCGCTTGGTCGCCAGCGCCACGATTTCGCTCTCGCGCACGCCGGGCTTCAGCGCCTCGTAAATGTCCTGGTACACGCCGTCGCCCATCGAGGCCGCCATGTTGAGCAGCGTGATCTCGTCGTGGCTCTTGATCTCGCGCGCGTCCAGCATCACCTGCTGGCCGTCCTGCACCCTGATGCCGAGCTTCTGCAGCGCGAACAGGAACGGCGGCTCGACGACGTCGACGCCCAGCGGCATGTCGGCGACGCCCTCCCGCTCCAGGATGTCCTTGATCTCCTTCGCCGCGTCCTCGAACAGTCCCACCCTGCGGCGAGACCGCGCCGCGCAAGCCCACATTGCCGGCGAGGCAGTGGTTCTTCGGCAGCCACGGCGCGTAGATCTTGTGATGGCGCGCCGCCGAGCCGAAGTCCCACACGTACGGCTCGCCGTTGCCGGTCAGCAGCGTCCAGCGCGTCAGCTTGTCGCGCGCCCACTCGCCGATCACCGTGCTCGAGATGTAGCGCATGTTGATCTGGTCGAACACGAGCATCGCGCCCAGCTTGGACTTGGCCAGCGCATTGCGCGTGCGCGCGAGGCGGTATTCGTGCAGGCGCCGGAAATCGACGCGCTCCTCGAAATCGACCTGCATGCGGCCCGGCGCCTGCAGCGGCCGGTCCCAGCGATGGCCGGGATTGGCGGGATCGTACAGCCCGTCGGGGCCTGAAGAAACACCGCGCTTGCGGTCAATGCTCGCGGCCTTGACGACTTTCGGTTCGGCCTTTTTCGGTTTGCGTGCCATGTTCTTCTCCAGCTTGATTTACCAAATGCAAATGGACGGAATTTACAGGATTATTCGGGATAAACACCAGAATAACATCAGGGAAATCCCGTAGGTCCTGCTCTAACTTCCCGTCAATCCTGTCATCAATTTCATTGCCGGTACTGCGTTGTTGCCCCCGCCGCCCTCAGACCTTGGGCAAACCGAGCTGCTGCGCCATCCAGTCGGCGGCCTGGGTCTGATACATATAGCGGCGGTTGTTCACCACGTGATTGCCGCCCTTCACGATGTCGAGCACCTTGGGACCCGATACCTCGGCCGCAATGCGCTCGGCGTTGGCCGGCGGCGTCAGGTTATCCAGTTCGCCGCCGACGATGTAGATCGGACAGGTGATGTTCTTCGCCACGCCCTGCAAAGTCAGCGTCCTCGCGTTCTCGCGCGCTTCTTCCATGGTCTTGCAGTGCGAGCGCACGCGGAACGCATCGCGCGACAATTCGTTGCGGGCATCGAAGATTTCCACCCAGCTGTACGGCCCCGAAAACGACAGGCAGGCCTTGATGCGCTTTTCGAACGCCGCCGCGCGCGCCGAATAGTAGCCGCCGAGCGAGACGCCCATGATGCCGACCCTGCCCGCGTCGAGATCGGCGCGCGTCCCGATGTAATCGATCACCGCTTTCACCGGCACCTCGTAGTCGCCGCGGATCGGGAGGTCGTATTCGGCCTCGCCCTGCCCCGGCCCGTCGAACACCAGCGTCGCCATGCCGCGCGCGAGAAAGATGTTCTCGTAGACATCGAGCTCTTCCTTGGTCGAATCGAGTCCCACGCACATCACCACCACGGGCGCTCGGGCGGCCTTGGCGGGCCTGCGCAGGATTCCATATAACGCGTTGTTTTCAAACGGTATTTTTACGCGCTCCCCGGGCGGTTCGATCAGCGGCAGCGCGAGGTTGCGGCACTCGACCACCTTCTGGTGTGCGGCCCGCATCTCTTCGTACTTGTGCACGAACATGAACTTGCCGAAGTGATAGCACAGCGCGGCGCGCGTGAAATGTTCGCCTGCCGACAACTTGAAGCCTTCGGCCAGCGCCTTGCGCGCAAGACCCTCGTGGATGGCGGCGCGCGCCGACCACGCCGCGCACCAGTCATCCCAGTGCGCGATGCCCGCGGTCACTTCCTGGAAGTCGGTGAGCGGCACGCCGCTCGCGACAAAACGCGGCGCCCAGTTGCGGATCGCAATCTCGATCCGCTTGTCTTTTGCAGCAGTGGTATCCATGGGTGATGTCATTGCATTGAATTGTTAAAGCGGGCTAACGCCGGCATCAGCACTTGGGCAGCCCGAGTTGCTGCGCCATCCAGTCCGCCGACTGCAGGCGATATTTGTAAGCGCGGTTGTTGGCGACGTGGTTGCCATCCTCGATCAGCAGGAATTCCACCGGCCCTGCGGCCTCGCGCGCCAGGCGCTCGGCATCCTGCCACGGCACGATGCGATCCTGCTTGCCGGCAACGATGAACAGCGGGCAGGTGATCTTTCCGGCAACGCCTTTGAGGCTCAGCGTCGAAGCGTGCCGGCGTGCCTCTTCCTGCGTTCCGCACTTCGCCCGCACGCGGAAGGTTTCGCGCGTCAGGTCCGGCAGTCCGTCCCAGACATCGCCGAAGTCGTAGGGACCCGACAGCGCGATGCAGGCCTTGATGCGTTTCTCGAACGCCGCCGCGCGCGGCGCGTAATAGCCGCCGAGCGACACCCCCCACAACCCGATGCGCCCGGTGTCGATATCGGCACGCTTCTCCACCCAGTCGATCACGGCTTTCACCGGCGTTTCGTAATCGCCGCGGATCGGCAATGCGTATTCCGCCTCGCCCTGGCCCGGGCCGTCGAACGACAGCGTGGCCATGCCGCGCGCAAGAAACGCGCTTTCGTACGCGTCCATCTCCTCTTTCGTCGAATCGAGTCCCATGCACATCACCACGATCGGCGGCCTGGCCGCGCCATCGGGCTTGCGCAGTATGCCGGCAAGGTTCACGCCCTCATACGGAATTTCGACGCGCTCTCCGGCCGGGCGCAGCAGCGGCAGCGCCATCTTGCGGCACTCGACTGCTTTCAAATGGGCGGCGCGCATCTGTCCGGTATCGACGACGAACACGAACTTCGCGAAGTGATAGCACACGGCCGCGCGCGTCAGATGCTCGCCGGCCGACAGGTTGAAACCTTCGGCCAGCGCCTTGCGTCCGAGTTTTTCGTGCAGCCCGGCGCGCCGGCACCACGCGGCGCACCAGTCTTCCCAGCGCTCGACGCTTCCGGACACTTCCTGAAAATCGGTCAGCGCGATGCCGTTGGCGACAAAGCGCGGCGCCCAGTGCGCGATGGCGGACTGGACTCTGGGATCGGTCATTGCAGGCTCCGCATTACTGCTGTGATGCTTTCTTGAGGTAGGAGAGGTCGAGATATTTTTCAGGCGCGCCCTTGGGTGGCTTGTAGCCTTCTGCATCCCATACCACATCGATCACCTGGCGCAGACCCTCCAAAGAAATTTCGGGGCGCGGCCGCCTGGCGAACCGCTCGAACGCCTTTGCCGCCGCCTCGGGCTGGATGCCGAGCCGCGCCGGCAGCATCCGGATCGCCTCTGCCTTGTGGTCAGGGTTCTGCAGCCACGCATAACCCGCATTGAAGGCGCGGATGAATGCGATCAGCTGGCTCTCGTGGCGCTGTGCCCACGACCGCCGCGTCGCGGCGATCGCGCCGGGATAAGCCGGGAAGAAATCGTTGATGGAACCGAGACTGCCGAAACCGGCGGCAAACAGATTGCGGTCGAACGGCGGATTAAGCAGGCTGGCGAAAGCCGCGCCGCGCTTCAGCGCATCGAACCGTTCCCGCGAGCCGCCGAATTCCCTGAACGTGAAGTCGCCGTCTTTCAGACCGTTGTTCAGCAGAAGCTTCCTCAGCAGCGGCGCATAACCGGTGCGCGCGCCGTCCACCGCGATGTCCCGGCCTTTGAGGTCGGCGAAGGTTTTGATGTCCGGCGCCACCACCACGGACAGGTCGGGCGCGTGGCTCTGCGCCATGAAAATGAAGAGATCGGAGCCCTGCTCGACGCCGCGCACGACGTGGTCGGATTGCTGAAAACCGATATCGAATCCGCCCGCGGTCAGTTGCTCGAGCTGCATCACGGACGAGCCGGTCAGCGTCACCTCGACGTTGATGCCCTCCTTCTCGAACAGTTTCTTTTCCTTGGCCACATACAGCGGCCACGAATTCAAACCTTCGGAAATGACGGCAAGTTTTACCGTCTGGGCACTGAACTGCGGCGCCGCTTCGGCGACACGCGGCGCGAACCATGCGGAAAAAAAGCGAAAAAACGACAATCCCTGCTGCGACACGCATTCCTCCGGGAATCAACAGAACCAGCCTCGGGGACCGCACACCGCTCGCGGTGATCACGGTATTTTCCAGGTGCGCTGAAACCCGTTCATGCTATGCAGCGTCAGACCAATTGTCAATGAGTATCTGGATATTGGTTCATGAATGGCCATACTTGGTTCATAGATGAAATTCGCCGCATTGCAGCATCGCTGTCGAGTGGTTCCTGCGCGGGCACACGAAAATCCGCTCGTCTGCATTTCAGGCAGAAACAAACCAATTTCCATATTGGTTTATTCATGGACTATGCGCTAAACTAAGCGGGCGACACGCTCTTCTTATCGCGTTTCGGGTCAGGAACAGGGACACCACCATGGCTACAGCCAGCCGTGCGCCATCGCGCGAAAGCGCGCAGCGCATTCGTGAATTCATCATCAACGCCGCGGCGGACGGCACGCTTGTGCCCGGCGCCAGGCTGCCGACCGAGCGCGAGCTGACCAGGCGCTTTGCGGTACCGCGCAACGCGGTGCGCAAAATGCTCGCCCAGCTCGAGGCCGAGGGCTCGATCACCCGCCATGTCGGCCGCGGGACATTTCTCGCCGGCCACCCCGGCTCCGGCAACAGTGATTTTCCCTTCGACACGCACACCAGTCCGGCGGAACTGATGGAGGCGCGCCTGCGCATCGAGCCGGCGTTTGCCGAACTGATCGCGACCAACGCCACGCCGGCCGACTTCGAGCGCATGGAAACCTGCCTCGACAAGGCGGAGCGGGCTGCCACGCTCGACGAATTCGAACTGTGGGACGCCGCGCTGCATCAGGCGCTCGCCTCCGCAACCCATAACCACTTCGTGATCCGCGTGCTCGACATGGTGACCACGGCGCGGCAACAGGCGGAATGGGGCAAGCTGAAAGACCGTATCGTCACGCCCGAGCGGCGCCTCAACTACCAGGAAGAGCATCGCCATATCGTGCGCGCGCTCAAAGAGCGCGATGCCGAGCGCGCCCGCGCCTTCATCATCGCGCATCTGCAGCACGCCCGCCGCAACCTGTTCGGCTTCTGATGAACATATCCTTCACCTCCACCGTCGTGATCCTGCTGCTGGTGATGGACCCGATCGGCAACATTCCGCTGTTCGTGTCGCTGTTGCGCAACGTCGAGCCGAAGCGGCGGGTGCCGGTGATCGTGCGCGAATGCGCGATCGCGTTTGCCGTTCTGGTCGCCTTTGTTTTTTTCGGCAAGCCGATGCTCGACCTGTTCGGGCTGTCGGACTCCTCGCTCAATATCGCCGGCGGCGTGATCCTGTTCCTGATCGCGCTCAGGATGATCTTCAAGAACGAGGCAGGCATTTTCGGCGATGCCGGCACGGTCGCCGGCGAGCCGTTCATCGTGCCGCTCGCGATTCCCTCGATCGCCGGACCGACCGCGCTGGCGACCGTGATACTCATGGTCTCGCGCGCGCCGGATCGCATGTTCGAGTCGATCGTCGCGCTGACCGTTGCGATGCTGGTGACCCTGGCATTACTGCTTTTTTCCGAACGTATCAGCAAACTCGTTGGCGAACGCGGCCTGCTCGCATTCGAGCGGCTGATGGGATTGATCCTGACCGCGATTGCCGTGGAAATGCTGCTGCGGGGCATCGAGGCCTTCGTGCACCAGCTGTAGCGACCGTCAATCGCTGTAGTACGAGGACGGGATCGGTTTTTTCCAGTACGGCGTGAAATCCACGTCGGCGGGCTTCACCACTATTCGGGGCTTTGCCGCCAGCATCGTGAAAAACTGCTCGCGCAACGGCTCGTCGTAAAAGACGAGCGCGCCCTGCTTCTCGTAATCGGCGAACAGCGCGGCTCGGGCGCCGCGCGGGTCGGGGCCGGACTCGGTAAGCGCCACCACCCCTCCATACCGCTCATAGAGCGCCTTGTTCATTTTCCACATCTCGATCCATGGCGAGTAGCTGGCCGCGTACCCGGCGGGATCCGGTTTGGGCAGCGCGTCGGCCTCGGCGTCGTACTGCTCGAGGCGCCGCAGGGTGTTACGGAAGTCTTCGGTGTGTGCCCGCTCCCCCGGGCTCAGGTCATTGGACTCAAGCCGCTGCTCGAGCTCGGCAAGCTTGCGCTTGCGCTGGGCACGGTCCTTTTTCTCGAACGCGTCGTCATAAGCTTCGAGTTCGGCGAGCTCTTCCGCCGTGGCGTTAAGTCCATGCTTATCAACGTAATGCCGGGCAATACGCGGCCAGATCAGCGCCGCGAACTGCTGCGCAGGCTCCCGGTCATCCTGGGCTAACTGCCCGCGCATGATATCTTCGCCCAGCACGCTCGCAACGCGCTCGTCGGCCGCGGCCGGTATTGCGGGCAGAAGCAAAGCGACGAGCAACAAGGACCTCGGGTTCATCGCTCCAAGTTTACCTGCACGGGCTCCCGATCTGCCGCCCACGCCCGCGGGCGGATGAGCGTCAGCACTACAGTTTCTGATCGCATGCACGGGGCCCCGAATCAAGCATGAGTCAGAATGTCTACGTAAGGTGTTGATATCCTTGCAAGCGCGGTAATCCCGCCGCCCCACGGTGGGACGTCTTCGCGCTCATGTTGCCCGCCCTCCGCTGGGACTGCCACCTGAAGCAATCGGACCGCTGCGCCGCGCCGGATATTAGACAGAGACTCGGACGTTTAATATATCTCGTTGTTTTTATTATTTATTATTAAATATTGGCATCGACTTCCAGCGCCCCGCAAAAGGTCCCGCCCGTGTCTGTATGCGGCGCGAGCCCGCGACAGGCTCGGCAAACGAAGCCGCGCGTGCATCGCGTGTCGCCGCTACAAAAACAATTCACAAATTTTGTGGATAAGCTTTGTGAGTAACCGTTAAAACGAAGTCGATTCAGCCCATCCTTCCACGCCGGTCTTTGTCACGCCTAAAAAATAATCACCGGGCAGCGTGCGGCGGCGCACAAGCGCAAATCGGATCGCCTGCGGCAACTTCACCGCTGCCGATGACCTCGGCGTAAACGCCCATGATGTTATGCCCGAATTCTTTCTGAAGAATGGCGGGAATGTTCAGATCACGGATGGCCGTCGCTGGATTGACGCCAGTCGCCGCGCAACGGGTGATGGAAGAAACGACGCGCAGGCGCGCTCTGCCTGCCATGATCTCGGAACCGACCCAGTCCGGCTTCGTTCCACGCGGGGAGTCCCGAAACGTAAAAGTTCGCGCGAAACCGCAGCGGATCGACCGCAATCCGCACGACCTTTTCGAGCTCTTCGATGCTCGCCAGGTTGACGAGCGAGACATATTGGTAAGTCGTCGAATTTGGCTTCTGCTGCGCGTCCGAGAACGTGTGGCCCGGCGCCTCCACTATCCTGGGCGGGTTGCCCGGAGCATCCCGGAGGAACTCGGCGAAGAACGCGTTGATCGCGGGCGCGCCCCGCGTCATCGGTAATGCGCGCATGAAGCAGCGTCTCGCCATCGCGCTCGATTGCGAAAAACCCGCTCTGCCCGTCGAAGCGCGTCCGGAGCTGCGCGAGGGCCGCGTCGCGCATGAGCATGAAAAAATCCGTCTTGGGCAACCATTCGGGCCGCTCCGGATCAAACCGCGTGGACGCTTTTGCGATAGCGAAGCGTCGATCATGCGGCAGGCATTCGCCGGGTGTGAGCGTCACCCGCTCCAATCGCTCGGGACTGAGCCCCTTGACCGGGTAGCGGTAAATGCCGGCTACACGGATCGGCATGGCGATGTCTTAAAGGTACGCAGCCAGTTGCCTGAGGTCGACGTTGCCGCCGGAGAGGATCACGCCCACCCGCTTGCCGCGGGCGTCGAGCTTGCCTTCGAGCAGCGCGGCGGCGCCGAGCGCGCCGGTGGGTTCGACGACGATTTTCATGCGCTCCCACAAATAAAACATCGCGCGCAGCAGTTCCTCGTCGCTCACCGTCAGCATGTCGTGCACGTATTTGAGGAGCAGCGGAAACGTCACTTCTCCGGGAGAGGCAGTGCGCGCGCCGTCTGCGATGGTTTGGGGATTGTGCACGCTCTGGATGGTTCCGGTCCGGAACGAGCGGGTAACGTCGTCGCCGGCCGCGGGTTCGACGCCGATCACCTTCGACGCCCGGCGACAGATGGCTGGCGGCGATCGCGCAACCGGTCAGCAGCCCGCCGCCGCCGCATGGCACCAGCAGATAATCGAGCGGGCCGGCGTCCTCGATCAACTCCTTCGCCGCCGTACCCTGCCCGGCGACGACGTGAGGATGATCGAACGGCGGAATCACCGCCATGCCGCGGCTGCGCGCGAATTCGTCGGCGATCGCCTCGCGCGAATCGCGCTCGCGGTTGTAGAGCACCACCTCGGCGCCATAGCCGCGCGCGCCCTCGGCCTTCACCGCCGGCGCATCGTCGGGCATGACGATGACGGCCGCGATGCCGAGCAGTCTGCCGGCGAGCGCCACCGCCTGCGCGTGGTTGCCCGAGGAATAGGCGACCACGCCGCGCCGCTTTTGCTCGGGCGACAGGCGGGCGAGCGCGTTGTAGGCGCCGCGGAACTTGAACGCGCCGCCGCGCTGCAGGTTCTCGCCTTTGAAAAACACGCTGGCGCCGGTGCGCTCATCGACGGTGCGCGAAGTCAGCACCGGCGTGCGATGGGCTATGCCGGCGAGCGTGTGCGCCGCTGCGGCGATGTCGTCGTATGTGACTGGCAGCGCCTGCGCGCTGTGGAGTGCTGCGAAACTGGTCATGAAGCCGTCCTGTTGGCGCGCGGCGCCGTGTCCCCGCCGCGCATTGTTTCCCTGATGATGTTGCCGTTCACCTGACGTTCAAAACATAGCCGATGGCTGAAACCGGCACCCCGGTCAGGATAAGCGAAATCCTGTTGAAATCTCGTTATCGGGCTGTCGATATCCCCGCCTACTGTCATCCGTTCGACACCTCTACCGGGTCCAGGCGGGCCAGTAATTTGGCCCAAATTATAATACTATTATACTTTATATTCAACGAGATATGATAGTTTAACCCTCTCGGAACCCTCCAGAGCGCTTTGCTGGCACAGAACCTGCAGGGATATGGCCAGGAAATAACCGAAATGGAGGTTGCCATGGTGGTTTACCTGGACCAATACCGGAATGCCAAAGCAGCGAATGCGATCCCTGCTCGTCGTTATGCCGAGGAAAAACTCTGCGTCAACGGGAACCCTGCATCAGGCGTCATTGCCATGTCGGGCATTCAGCATACCAACGATATGAGCCCGGAGTTGCCCGAAGATTTCAGCCGGGTCGACGTCGAAGCGTTACTCGGCCGCGTCTACGCCCTGGCAAGCCAGATCTAGATACGCTCTTCCGATCTCCCGTAAGCGGACCGCGCTTTACCTCCTTGGCGGTCCGCTTTTTTTATTTCCCCTCCAGCTTCGCGCCACACGCGGCACAGCGCTAAGCGAGCGCCGCAACAATGCGCTCCCTGGTGAACGGCATGTCGCGCAATCGAACGCCCAGCGCGTTGTAAATCGCGTTGCCGATCGCCGCGCCGGTGGGCCCCTGCGCGCCTTCGCCCGCGCCGAGCGGCGGCAGTTCGGGCCGGTTGATCAGCGTAACGTCGACCTCCGGCGCCTCGGTGAACTTCAGGATCGGATAATCGTCCCATGTCAGCGTCGTCACGCGCTCGCGGTCGAAACGGACGCGCTCTTTGAGGGTCCAGCTCACGGTCTGGATGATGCCGCCTTCGGTCTGATTGAGGATGCCGTCGGGATTGATCGTCTGGCCGGCGTCGACCGCGGCCCACGCGCGTTTCACCCGTACTTCGTTTTCGACGTCGACTTCCACGATCACCGCGACATAGCAGCCGAGATTCTTGTAGCGCGCGAAGGCTACGCCACGCCCGCGCGTGCCATCGCCCTGCTCGCGCGGCCGCCATCCCGCCTTGGCGGCGACGGTCTCGATCACGGCGCGTGCCCGCGGATCCTTGAGGTGGCGCAGCCTGAATTCGACCGGGTCGGCAGCGCTGGCAATCGCAAGCTCATCCATGAACGACTCGAGGGCAAACACATTGACGTGGGCGCCGAGCGACCTTAATGCCGACACCCGCAGCGGCGTTTCCCTGACCAGGTGATTGGTCACGCGCTGGTTGGGAAACTCGTAGAGCGGGACCGCGTTGCGATGGCTGCCGCCGCCCGGCAGCGGCGGGTTGCCGCCGGGCGGCGCCATCGGCGCCGGTTTCTCGAGATGCCCGTTGGCCAGCAGGTTGACTCCGGCTTTGACGCCGGGGCGCGAGCTGTGGCCGTGGCTCCACACGTCATGCGTCCAGCTTGGTAATGTTGCCTTGCGCGTCGAGCGCGGCACTCATTTTCACCACCATCGGCGAGCCGTACGGTTCCCACGCAAATTCGTCTTCGCGCATCCACTGCACTCTCACCGGCCGGCCCGGCACGGCGCGCGCCAGCAGCACCGCGTCGAGCGCCGCATCGTCGGCGCCGTTATGGCCATAGCAGCCCGCGCCTTCGGCATGGATCACGACGATATTTTCCGGCGCGATATTCAGCACCCTGGCGAGATCGCCGCGCAGCGGGAATATGCCCTGGCTGTGCGTCCACACCGTGTATTTGCCGTTCTGGAACTGGGCGACGGCGCAGGACGGGCCGATCGACGCATGCGCGATATGCGGGCGCGAGTATTCCGCTTCAAACCGGCTCGCCCCTGGCATGCCTGCCGCCGCATCGCCTTTTTTGCTGATCACTTCATCATCGCGATGCGCACTGCAGCAGATAACGCGGATCGCTGTTCTCCGGCAGTGTGGACTGCTCGCGCCACTGCGCGCTGCGCGCGATCCGGCGTTGCGCGCGAATCGCCTGCTCCTCGCGCTCCGCAACGACGCCGACAAAGCTGCCGTCGCGCACGACTGCAGTCACGCCCGGCATCGCCTGCACTTCGGCGGTATCCAGGGCAGACGAGCCGGGCAGCGGGCCCGGGTGGACGCGCGATGCGGCCGTGGAGCATTCCCGGCAATTCCATATCCTGCACGTAACTCGGCACGCCGGTGACTTTCGCCGGAATATCGATGCGCGGCACGGCCTTGCCGACCAAGGCATGCAGTTCCGGCGTTTTGGGCGCGACCTCGGCGGTCGCTTCGCGCGCCAGCAGATCGTCGCCCGCCAGTTCCCAGTAAGTGACGCTGCCGCCGCTGCGTGCCGTGATCGTGCCGTTCTTGACCGAAAGTTGCTCGAGCGAGCTGCCCAGCTTCGCGGCGGCGCGCTGCAACAGCAGATCGCGCACTTCCGCCGCCGCATAGCGCAGCGCGATGCCGGATTCCTGGATCGAGCGGCTGCCCGAAGTCATGCCCTCGTTGGGACTGCGCGAAGTATCGGCAGGCGCAAGTCGCACGCGTTCGAGTGCGATGTCGAGTTCATCGGCGACCATCTGCACCAGCACCGTGAGTATGCCCTGGCCGATCTCGACCTTGCCCGGGAAAATGGTGACCGTGCCGTCGGCGTTGAACCGCAGCCAGCGGTCGAGCATGCGGTTATTCTCGAGGCTGCCCGGCAGCTTGCGGGGCGAAGAAGCAGGAGCGCTCATGCCGCCTCCCCGACCACACGCCGGATGGCGCGCAGGATGCGATGGTGCGTGCCGCAGCGGCACAGGTTGCCCGCGAGCGCCTCCCGGATCTCGGTGTCGCCGGGTCTGGGGTTGGCGTCGAGCAGCGCCTTCGCCGACATGATGATGCCGCTTGCGCAATAACCGCACTGGGCCGCCTGCTCGGCGATGAACGCCTGCTGCAGCGGGTGCGGGTTCTCGATGTTGCCCAGAGCCTCGATGGTCGTAACCGATTTGCCGGCCACCGCGGACACCGAAACGTCGCACGATTGCACCGCTTTGCCGTCGATGATGACCATGCACGCACCGCACAGACCGGTGCCGCAGCCGAAGCGCGTGCCTTTGAGCTTGAGATCGTTGCGCAACACGTAGAGCAGCGGCGTCTCCGCATCAGCCGCGACTTCGTGGGGTGTACCGTTCACTGTAATGGTTAGCGTCATGGGTTTGCAGGATGCCGCCGCCCGCGCCGCAGCAGCGCGGGCAGAAGGATCATCGGGTTAATAAAAACTCATATAAAAAAACAACAGGTTAATGGCCTTGCCGCCAGCCCGGCCCCGGGAAGTGGTCCCGGGCCGATGCCCGCAGTCTCGTTTTTTGCTTTTTTTCGGTCTATACTGAAAACCTATTCGACCGCTGACATGGAGGGTTCCGCCCATGATGATCACCGCAGACGTCGAAGCTCTGAAACAACGCATCAATCAACTTCATACAGAGCACCGCGACCTCGACGACGTAATCTCGCAACTGTCACACAGCAACGCGCAGGATCAACTCCAGCTGCAGCGCCTCAAAAAAAGAAAACTATACCTGAAAGACCAGATTTCCATGCTTGAGCGTCAGCTCACGCCGGATATCCGGGCCTGACATCCTTCATCCACAGCCGTTCGCGCCTGGCGCTGCATCGCGTTTTGGCGCGTGTCCTGGCGCCATAGCGCATCCCGGTCTGAAACGTCAGCTCACCTTCCCGCGGCCCGCTTCATCCCGGCCCGGGCCAGATAGACGGCCAACACGGCCAGCAATACAAACCAGACCAGCGCCCAGCCGGCCGTGCTCAGACCAAGAAAGGTCCATCCGGTTTCAGCGCACTCGCCGGAACCCGACAGGATTTTGTCGAGCGCACGGGACAGCGGAAATCTCTTGAGCATGTATTCTAACCCAGGCCCGCATTCCGGCACCTGGTCTCGCGGCAGGTGCTGCAGCCACACATGCCGGGTTGCGACTGCCGCGCCGAGACTTGCCGCCACAAACACCACGCCGCCGTAAATGATGCCGCCGACCCGGCCCGGGCCGTGCAGCGTCGCGATCAGAAACACGACCATCAGCACGATAAAAGCAACGCGCTGCAGAATGCACAGCGGACAGGGATCCTGTTTCTCGACGTACTGCAAATAAAGCGCAAATGCGAGCAGCCCGGCGCACACCAGAAAGCCGATGAAGTAGCCGAGCCGTGCAGCGATGAACTTGTTCATGGGCAAGACAGCCTTCCGGTCATGTTTTCTCCAAAATCGAGGTAAGCACGCAATCGATGGCGTAAGTTTACCGAATTCCGTACACTGATCCTATGATTACCGTCACGCGCCAAATCGCGCTCGACGAAGCCGAACTCGAGGAGCGCTTCATCCGCGCCTCCGGTCCCGGCGGGCAGAATGTGAACAAGGTCGCCACCGCGGTGCAATTGCGCTTCGACGTCGCCCATTCCCGATCTTTGCCTGCCCCGGTGCGGGAGCGGCTCATCGCCCTTGCCGGCAGACGGATCACCGAAGACGGCGTGCTGGTGATCACCGCCCAGCGCTTCCGCACCCAGATCCGCAATCGCGCCGATGCGTTGCAGCGGCTGGTCGATCTGATACGCGCCGCGGCGGTTCCGCCGAAAAAGCGCAAAGCCACGCGCCCGACCCGCGCGTCAAAAATGCGGCGGCTGGCCGACAAACGGCACCAGGGCGAACTCAAACGCGCGCGCAAGCTGCACCGGATTCCACATGATGGAACAGTGATCGGCTCGCAACCGGTTCGGTCCAGCTGCCGCGCAACGGCAACGCGCGGAACAAATATATAGTCTTCGCCTGTCTATCTGTTTGTCAGGTTTACCGGCTTTTTTGTTCATCCATCTGGGAGATACCGCAGTGAAGAAAATCATTTCCGGCAGCGTATTGGTCGCCATCGGACTGTCCATGACCCGCATTGCGCAGGCGCAGGTCAAGCCCGAAACCCTGGTCAAGCAACGCCAGGCGGCAATGACCTTGCAGGGCAAGTACTTCTAGGTCCGCTGGGCGGCATGGCCCAAGGCAAGGTTCCGTACGACGCGAAGCGTGCGTCGCGCGCAATGCAGGTTATCTCGAGGCTTTGAGCAAGATGCCCTGGGACGGCTTCGCGCCCAGCACCAAAGACGTGAAAAGCGCAGCACTGCCGGCGGTCTTCACGGACACCGCCAAATTCAAGGAAGCCCAGGACCGGTTGCAGCGCGAAATCGCCAAGCTCGTCTCCCTCAAGCAAGGGCGGTGATGAGGCCGCCGTGAAAGCGCCATAATGGCGCGGTCGACAAGGCCTGCGGCAGGCTGCCACGAAGACTTCCGCGAAAAGCAGTAACGAACCTCGCTTCTCCAAAACAGCCCCGCTGCGCGGGGCTTTCGCTTTTGATCGGCCGTGAAATCGAGCTGACTCGCATGCGACGTGCGCTGCGGACGGGCTGATAGCCCTGCTGCTCGGGCACGGCGTTAAGACAGCGCATCCGCCCAAGGCGATGCAAAGCACGGACAGTACCTGGCGAAAGCCGGCGGCTGCCTCGCCTGTCATACGGAAGACAAGAAGGACGCCGTTCCCTTTGCCGGCGGGCGCGCGCTCAAGACGCCTTTCGGAACATTCTACGGGCCGAACATCACGCCGGATCCGCAGGCGGGAATCGGACGCTGGAACGAGGCTGATTTCGTCCGCGCGATGCGCCTGGGCATGCGCCCCGATGGCGCCCACCTCTTCCCGGCGTTTCCCTACACCTCGTTTACGCGGATCGCCGACAGCGATTTGCGCGACCTGTGGGCTTACCTGCGCACGCTCCCGCCGAGCGCCCAACCCAGCAGGAAACACGACCTGCATTTTCCCTTCGGCTGGCGTTCCCTGCTTGTCGTCTGGAAATGGCTGTTCTTCACGCCCGGCCCATTTACAGCCGACACACGGCTCACGCCGGCCGTCAATCGCGGGGCTTACCTGGTCCAGGCCCTCGGCCATTGCGGCGAATGCCACACGCCGCGCAACTTCTTCGGCGGGACGAAACAAAACCGCTTTCTCGCCGGGGGCAAGGGACCTGACGGCAAGAAC
Source organism: uncultured beta proteobacterium (assembly GCA_963734595.1). GTDB lineage: Bacteria > Pseudomonadota > Gammaproteobacteria > Burkholderiales > SG8-41 > CAKKQX01. The sequence goes on along the minus strand of CAVTHV010000017.1, from coordinate 41,038 downwards.
GTGCCGAACCTGACGCCGACGAGGCTCAAGAAATGGAGCGACGGAGACTTGAAGGAATTCCTGCTGACCGGACTGACTCCGGACGGCGACGTCCGCGAATGAAGTGATGGATGAGGTGATCCGCAACACCACCAGCCAGCTCACGCCCGAGGATCTCGCGGCAATGATCGCCTACCTGCGCTCGCTCCCGCCGCTTCCCGACGAACCACGCTGACTCATTTCCTGAATCCTGAATACCGAATCCTGGCTCACCGTCACTACGTCACCACTACTGTGTGGGTAACGAGTTCCGCCCCGTTCCAGTAATGCAGTTGATATGCCGGCGGCTCGCCGGTAACGGTCGCGGATGCGCCCGGTCGAAAGTCGAGACTGTACTGGAACGCCGTGCTTGGGCAAATCGAAACCGTCGTGCCATGCCAGCGGGCCTGCATGCCGCGGTGCACGTGGCCGCAGGCGATGCGCTCCACCTGCGGATGGCGTCCGATGATCCGGGCCAGCCGCCCGGCGCTCGGCTGATCGAGCGCAATTTCGTCCATGTAGCCGGTCCCGGTCTTGACCGGCGGATGATGCATGAATACCAGCGTACGTTTGTGCGGTTCAGCCGCCGAGCGTTGTCTCCAGCCAGTCGAGTTGATCGGCGCCGAGCGCGCCGCCGTCTTCACCGGCGACCGCGGTATCGAGCGCAACCAGGCGCGTGCCATGATTCTCGAGGACATAACGCACCATCTGGCCCGGACGCGGCAGATAAAGGTGATCGCCGAATTCCGCGCACAGCACCTCGCGCTTATCGTGATTGCCGGGAATCACGTATACCGGCATGCCGAGCGGCGCGAGCAGATCGCGCAGACGCCGATACTCGCCGGCGCTGCCGCCCTCGACCAGATCGCCGGTGGCGAGCACCGCGTCGGGCAACGGCTCGAGCTGCATGATATGGCTTACGCAACGCAGCGAGGCTGGCGGAAGTGTCGAAACGGCCGAAGGCAAGCTCGCCCGCCGGCATGACATGCAGATCGGAAATCTGCGCAATCAGCATCAGGCCTCCCGCGCAATGTGTCGCCAGCGTCACGTAATCGGTCTTGCCGCTGCCGAGCAGCGGCAGCGAAGCGACGTGCACAACGCGGCGCGCTGCCGCCATATCCTGAGCGCCCAACTGGTGGGCCGCTTTTTGCAGCATGATACGGTCGAGTCCGGGATCGGTGGTAAACAGCACCGTGCTCTCGCCGCGGCCGGCGATCTGCTCCACCGTTGCTGCGTGCTTGTATTCGGGCGCGGCCAGATAGGCGATGTGCTCGACCAGTTCCAGCGATACCATTTCACCGGCAATCTTGGCAAAACGCTTGACGCGGCCCACGATGGTGACAAATCCGTCGTCATCGACTTCGACCACGTCACCGGTGTTGTACCAGCCGGCACCGACTTCGGAGCGCGGCGGATGCAGCACGCCCGGCTCTTCGAAAAAGTAATACCCGCTCATCAGGTTGGCGCTGCGCACATGCAGGGCGACGCCCTGCTTGATGCCGGGCACCGCAACCCGGCGATATTCGATGCCCGGCAGAAAACGGCCCACCGTTCCCTCGCGGTAGCGCAGCGGCGTATTCAATGTCATCGCCGGCCCGCATTCGGTCGCGCCGTAGCCTTCCATGATGCGCAGGCCGAACTTCCTCAGCCACAGATCGGCCACCTCCGGATTGAGTTTTTCCCCGCCGGAAACCACCACCCTCACCTTGTAGAAATCGTAGGGATGCGCCTGACGCGCGTAATGGCCGAGGAAGGTGCTGGTGCCGAAAATGTAGGTGCAGTCGCGCGTATAAGCGAGCTCCGGGATCGCGCGATAGCGCAGCGGAGAGGTGTAGAGAAACAGGCGGGTTCCGGAAATAAGCGGCATCAGCGTGCACGCGGTAAGACCATAGGTGTGATACATCGGCAGCGCGTTGAGGTATTTGTCGTTCGGCCCGAAGTCGATCACCGCCTGCATCTGCGCCATGTTGGCAAGCAACGCATCGTGGCTTAACGCAACGCCCTTGGGACGCCCTTCCGAGCCCGAGGTAAACAGTACCACTGCCGTTTCTCCGGGATCAGTCCTTCTGATCGCGGCGCGCGGCCGCAGCAGCGCCCCGATGAGCCACAGCTTGTCGCCCAGGCCCAGCCCCGCGCGCAAATCCTCCAGATAGACCAGGTTGATGCCGGACAACCCTTTGATACTCGACCCGAGCCTGGCCCTTTCCAGAAACTGGCGGGAGGTCATCACGGTTTTGATGCCGGCCGCAACGCATGCCCCCCGCATCGCCTCCACGCCCGAGGTGTAATTGAGCATGGCCGGGATACGGCCCATCGCGGACAGCCCCATGACCAGGCACACCGTGGTGCTCAAATTGGGCATCAGTATGCCCACGATCTCACCTTCCCTGGTGATCCGCGTGCTGAGCCGCCCCAGCGCCAGGCTCACCTTGAGCAAATCACCGTACGATTCCGGCTGCTCGCGCGCATCCTCGATGATTTTGGTGCGGCGGCCGAACAATCCGGCAGAGTCGATCAAAGCCTCGAACAGCGACCGCCGCGGCCGCGTCGCAAACATCATGTGCTGCATGATCCCGAGCATTTCGTCGGCGAGACGGCGCCGGCGCTCGCGTGCCGGCAGCGCGGGAATCGGCGGCAGCTTGACGGCCGGCTGGATCGACAGCGTGACGCGCGGAAACCACCGCCGCGGAAAATGCCCGCCCGCGTCTGCGAACCGGGAATAAAGCGTACCGTGGATCCTGACCGGGATGATGTCGGCGTCGCAGCGGAAAGCGATGACGCCGGCGGAATCGTAAACCTTCATCACGCCGCCGGTCGTGGACAGGCGCCCTTGCGGAAAGAGGGCCACCATGCGGCCACTCTTGATCTGGCGGATCAGGTGCTTGACGCCGAGCGGTTGCAGGGGATCGATCACGACGAACGGCACTGCCGCCATCAGGCTGCGCGCAAACCGGGACTTGAGCACATCGCGCGTCAGAACAACGGTCGGCGCGCCCGGCAGGAACAGCCCGAGCAATACGCCATCGAGTAACGAATCGTGGTTGGCAACGACGAGCGGCCTGCCGCGAAGCAGTTGCTGCGCGTCTCCTTCCACTTTGACGCGCAACAGCACGCGCAAAATCAAACGTAATGCTGCTCTGATCACATCGATTAAATAAGTTGGTTTGCTAGCTTTTATCCGCTCTTGCCACCGGAGTCAAATTTGTGTGAGCGGCATGCCTGCCACCATATCTGGTAAGCCACGGGTTGCTCGCCACCATATATGGGATACCACAATAAATCTGCAAACATCCGTTGATAGATTTCTTGGCGGAATAGCCTGAATAGGATAATGTTAACTACTGTTTTTAAATAGGAAATACAAAATCTATCAAAACGTTAGATTTGCTTTTTCAGATTTATTAACTTTAAATCTTCGTCGTGACTTTGGTCACATTTGGTTTATCCAATCAACAATTCATCGCTTCAATATTTGATAAGGGGAAACGCATCATGGAAATGCATGTTCCTGCCGCTGTACTCGAAGTACGCCAGCATCCGGTAATCCAGCCCCTCACCGGCGCCGACTTCAGCTTTTCGCCGCAACTGCATGCGCATTTCGACAGGCAGACCAATGCTTTCTGGTCGCGCTGGTCTCCCGAGCCGCGCCCATGTTTCAATCCCGGTCTGCTCGCCGACATCCGCGCTTACTATGATTTTCTCACTCACAGCGAAGCACGCGTGAACTGCTACGGCGAGGAACATGCGATCGAATACGTTGTCCTGGCCTCTGCCATACCCGGCGTCTTCAACCTCGGCGGCGACCTCGATCTGTTCAAGCAATTGATCGACGCCCAGGACCGCCAGGGCCTGCTGCGCTACGGCCGCGCCTGCATCGACGTGCTTTACCGCAACTACGTCGGCCACGATCTGCCGGTGACCACGATTTCCCTGGTCCAGGGCGAATGCCTGGGCGGCGGATTCGAAGCCGCGTTGTCCGGCGACGTGATCGTCGCCGAGAAAAACGCGCGTTTCGGGTTTCCCGAAATCCTGTTCAACCTTTTCCCCGGCATGGGTGCCTACTCTTTCCTCGAACGCAAGATCGGCCAGAAAGGCGCCGAGGAACTGATTACCAGCGGCAAGATTTACAGCGCCGAAGAAATGCTCGCCCACGGCGTGGTCGACGTTCTGGCCGAGAATGGACAGGGAGAGACCGAAGTCGCCGCGCTGATCAAACGCCGGAGCCGGGCCCGCAACGGCCTCGCGGGCCTCGCGGCAGTACGGCGGCGCGTGCACAAGATCGAGTTTTCCGAGCTGCTCGACATCGTGCAAATCTGGGTCGACAGCGCGCTGCGCCTGAACACCCGCGACCTGAAACTCATGAATCGTCTGGTGTCGCGGCAAAACGGATTGGGGGAACCTCACCAGATCCATTAGAAATTCGACCCTGGAGGATGCATGGATGGGGCCAAGCACCACAAGTTTCAGTGAAGGGTAATGCGCCCAGCGCGTTAGCCGAAACTAAAACGGATTGGGGGAACCTCACCAGATCCATTAGAAATCCGGCCGAGGACCGGCGGACGCGGTCGCGATCTGAAGTCGACGACCGATCGGCGGCTGCGCATCGGCGCGGCCGGCAATGTTTGTTGTACCAACATGGGCGGAGAGCGTGTACTGAATTGCGGCCAGGCTGGGCTGGCGCCCGGGCCGCGGAAACGTGTCGAGTCGGAATTAAATAGCTTTTAAAATCAAGGGATTTAGAGCGGAATCAGCGTGCGGCAATACAGGTGAGAAGTTGTTTAGCCGGGCAGCAGCGACTTTGGTAAACTGCTCATCACCAACGCATCCAACGCCTGTCCGTGCCATGCGGACGGGAAAAATCACTCGCAACAGGGGAGCCGGGTGTCTTCTATACCAGATATGGAATACAGCATTCAGGAAGCGTCCGAAATGCTGGGTATCCCGATACAGAAATTGCGGCGCTGGGACGAACAGGGGATACTCGTCGCGCTGCGTACCAGCGGCGGGCACCGCCGCTACGCCAAAGAGCTGATCGACCGCCTCGCGGTTTCCGCGCCCGCCACGGGCAGCGACAAGAATTCCCAGGAACTGGCGACGGTCAAGCGCTCGCTCGCGGAGAAACGCCGCATCATCCAGCTCCTGCTCGAAAGCGAAAACCGCTACCGCGACCTGGTCGAAACCTCCCATGACCTGATCTGGGCCACCGACGCACAGGGGCGCTTCGTATATCTCAACAACGCCGCGCACGATATTTTCGGCCTGGCGCCGAAAGACCTCATCGGGCGCTGTTTCTTCAACTTCGAAACCGGGCCGTCGTACATCTCCAACCGGCGGTTTCTGGCCACGCTCAAGCGCGCCGGAGAAATCAAGAATTACGTCACCCACCTCGCCACGGCACATGGCGAGGACCGCTGGATCGGGATCAACGCGCGCATCACCAACGACGACAATGGCGAGATGCTCGGCATCCGCGGCACGGCGCGCGACGTGACCGAGCAGCATCTCGCGACCCGGCGCATCGAGCATCTGGCGATGCACGACGCGCTGACCGAGTTGCCCAACCGCCACAGCCTGCAGCAACGCATCGAATCGGCGATGGAGGAAGGGGGCGTCGGGGCGCTGCTGTTCCTCGACATCGACCACTTCAAGTACGTGAACGACAATTTCGGCCACCGCACCGGCGATCAGCTCATCATCGGCATGGGCAGCGTGCTGCGCGAAATGATGCGCACGCGCAACGGCGAGGTCTACCGGCTGGGCGGAGACGAATTCGCGGTGCATCTGCCCGAAGGCCTGCGCAAGGAGGCGGTCGATACCGCTGAAACCGCGCTTAATGCCATCCGCCACTACCGCTTCCAGGCCGGCGGGCAGAAAGTCATCTCCAACCTGAGCGCCTCCATCGGCATCGCGCTCTATCCGTTCCACGGCAGCGACCTGCCCGCCCTGCTGTCCAATGTCGACATCGCGATGTACCAGGCCAAGGATCTCGGCCGCAACCGCTACACGCTGTTCGACCAGGCTTCCGATTCCCTGCGCAGCACCCACAAGCGCATCCACTGGGCCAAGAAACTGCGCGACGCGCTCGACGAAGACCGCCTGGTTCTGTTCTCCCAGCCGGTGGTGCGCCTCAAGGACCAGAAACCCGTGCACCAGGAGATCCTGGTGCGCATCCGCGACCATAACGGCAAGTACATCCAGCCCGAGAATTTCATCGAGTTTGCCGAATCGATGGGCATGGTGCAGGAAATCGACATGCGGGTGATCGAAAAGCTGCTCCAGTTCATGAGCGAAAGCGGGCAGATCGGGAAAAAGCTGCGTTATTTTGTCAACCTCTCGCGTGTTTCCATTTCCGACCAGCACTGGATCCAGCGCTTCATCAAGCTGCTGCGCACGAGTGGCGTCAATCCCGGCCAGCTGGTATTCGAGATCACGGAAACGGCGGCAATGTCGGAAATCGACGTCACGCTCACCTTCATCCGCAAGCTGAAGAGCATGGGCTGCCGCTTTGCGCTCGACGATTTCGGCGCCGGCTTCAGTTCGTTCTACTATCTGAAGCGCTTCGAAGTCGATTACCTGAAGATCGACGGCAGTTTCATCCGCGATCTCGCCACCGACGAAGGCAGCCGCATTTTCGTCAAGGCGCTGAACGACGTCGCGCGCGGGCTGGACAAACAGGTGATCGCCGAATGGGTGGAAAAACCCGAGGTGGTGAAGCTGCTGCTCGGGATGGGCGTGCAGTTCGGCCAGGGATACCTTTTCCAGCAACCGGAATTGCTCGGCAGCACCGGCGAACCGTTGCTTGCCGAGCGGCCCCAAAAAACGGCCGTCTGAAATCCGGCGCGGCCGCCGCACAAATCCTCAGCTGCGGACTACCACCCTGCCTGCGCGATTTTTTCCAGCCATAGCAGGCCGATTGCCGTTTTGACTTCGGTGATCTTGCCCGATCTGAGCCACTCGAGCGCCTCGGAAACCCTGGTCGGGATCACTTCAAGGAATTCGCCGTCTTCCGGCGCATGGCCGACGTAGGTCAGATCGCGCGCGAGGAAGAGCTCGATGCGCTCGTCGGAGTAGCCGATGCAGGGATGCAGCGTGGCGAGGTGGCGCCAGGAACCGGCCTCGTAGCCGCACTCCTCGATCAGTTCGCGCCTGGCGGTCGCCAGCGGTTCCTCTCCGACGTCGATTTTCCCCGCCGGCAGCTCGTAGAAATGGCGGCGCAGCGGATAGCGGAACTGGTGCTCGAGCAGCAGCGTGTCCTTGTCCAGCATCGCAATGACCATCACCGCCCCCAGATGCTGGATGTATTCGCGGGTAGCGTGCCTGCCGTCGGGCAGCAACACACGGTCTTCTCGCACCGTGAGCAGCTTGCCTTCGTACACCAGCTTCGAGTCGAGCTGCTTTTCTGTAAAGTCTTTTACAGGGACACCTGGATCGAATACAGGCACAACGCCATCAGCGGCTCCGGCATGATGCCGAAAACGAGAATCGCCAGCCCGTTCAGCGTCATCAGCGTGCGCACGTCGGCGTGAGGCGTTATCGGCGAGGTGTCCGCGGGCGCGTCGAAATACATGAGCTTCACCAGCCGCAGATAATAGAACGCGCCGATCAGGGAGAACAGCACCGCGATCACCGCCAGCCACAGGTAGCCGGCGTTGACCACCGCCTGCAGCACCGACAGCTTGGCATAGAAGCCGACGGTCGGCGGCACGCCGGCCATCGAAAACATCAGCAGCAGCATCAGGAACGCAAGCCACGGGCTGCGCTGGTTGAGGCCCTTGAAGTCGTCGATCTTGTCGGCCTCGAAGCCGCTGCGCGAGAGCACCATGATCATGCCGAAGGTGCCGAGATTCATCAGCACATAGACCACCACGTAGAACATGCCCGACGCTGTAGCCGGTCAGGTCGCCCGAGAGGATGCCGAGCAGCAGGAACCCCATGTGCGAGATCGTCGAATACGCGAGCATGCGTTTCAGATTGGTCTGGGCGATCGCCGTGATGTTGCCGATCGCCATCGACAGCACCGCCATCACGATCAGCATTTGCCGCCATTCGATCGAGCAGGTGGTCGGCGCCCAGGCCCTGCACCAGCAGGCGCATGATGAAAGCGAACGCGGCGAGCTTGGGCGCGGAGCCGACGAACAGCGTCACCGAGGTGGGCGCGCCGTGGTAGACATCGGGCACCCACATGTGAAACGGCACCGCCCCGAGCTTGAAGCCGAGACCGGCGACGACGAACACCAGCCCGAAGACGAGCACCATGTCCTTGCCGCCGCCCTCGAATATGACATCGCCCAGGCGCGTGATTTCAAGCGTGCCGGTCGCGCCGTACACCATCGACATGCCGTAGAGCAGCATGCCGGAGGCCAGCGCGCCCAGCACGAAATACTTCATCGCCGCCTCGGTCGCCACCGCCGAGTCGCGCTGCAGCGCCACCAGCGCGTAGAGCGAAAGCGTAAGCAGCTCCAGCCCCATATACAGCGTAAGCAGATGGTTGGCGGAAATCATGACCATCATGCCGAGCGTGGCGAACAGCACCAGCACGAAAAATTCGCCGCGGAACATGCCGCGCGAGGCATTGTAGGCGCGCGAGTAGACCAGCATCGCCATCACGCTGACATAGACCAGGAGCTTCAGCACGTCGGACATCAGGTCGTCGACGAACATGCCGCTGAAGGTGTAGGCCGGCCCGACGCTGGAGGTGAACCAGGTGACCGCGAAGCAGCCGGCAAGCGTCGATCTGCGTCAGCGCATAGGTGATGATGCGGTTGTCGTCGCTGATGAAGAGATCGGCGACCAGGATCACGCACACCATCCCCAGCAGGAACAGCTCGGGGTACGCGGGCCACAAGGGTAGGATATAGGTCATCTCGTGTCTCTCACTGCAGCACCAGCTTGCGTCTGCATCACCTGCGTGAGCAGTTCGTTGACCGAGGTGTGCAGCACTTCGGCGAACGGGTTCGGCCACACCCCCATTGCCAGCACCGCGACGGCGAGCAGCCCGAGCACCAGGAATTCGCGCAGGCTGATGTCCTTGAGCTGCGCGACATGGGCGTTGGCGACCGCGCCGAAGATCACGCGCTTGTACATCCACAGCGTGTAGGCGGCGCCGAAGATCAGCGTCGTCGCCGCCAGCGCCGCGTACCAGAAATTGACCTTGCATCGCGCCCATGATCACCATGAATTCGCCGACGAAGCCGCTGGTGCCGGGCAGCCCCGAATTCGCCATCGCGAACAGCATGAACAGCGCCGCGAACACCGGCATGGTGTTGACCACCCCGCCGTAATCGGCGATCTGGCGCGAGTGCAGGCGCTCGTAAAGCACGCCGACGCACAGGAACATCGCGCCCGACACGAAACCGTGCGAAATCATCTGCAGGATCGCGCCTTCCATGCCCTGCGCGTTGAAAATGAAAATTCCCAGCGTGACGAAGCCCATGTGCGAGATCGACGAATAGGCGATCAGCTTCTTCATGTCGGACTGCACCAGCGCCACCAGGCCGATGTAGACCACCGCGATCAGCGACAGCGCGATGACGAAGCCGGCGCAGCGCGCTGGCTCGCGTCCGGCACGATCGGCAGCGACAGCCGCAGGAAACCGTAACCGCCGAGCTTCAGCATGATCGCCGCCAGCACCACCGAACCGCCGGTGGGCGCCTCGACGTGGGCATCCGGCAGCCAGGTATGCACCGGCCACATCGGCACCTTGACCGCGAACGCCATGAAAAACGCGATGAAGATCAGGATCTGCGCCGGCAGCGTCAGCGGCAGGCGGTAAAAGTCGAGCAGCGAGAAGCTGCCGCCGGAAACGTTGTAGAGATAGATCAGCGCGACCAGCGACAGCAGCGAGCCCAGCAGCGTGTAGAGGAAGAACTTGACCGCGGCATAGACCCGGTTGGGCCCGCCCCACACGCCGATGATGATGAACATCGGGATCAGCGTCGCTTCGAAGAACACGTAGAACAGCAGCGCGTCGAGCGCGCAGAACACGCCGTTCATGAAGCCCGACAGGAACAGGAACGCCGCCATGTACTGGGCGACGCGGCTCTCGATCACCTGCCAGCCGGCAATCACCACCAGCACCGTGGTGAAGCTGTTGAGCAGGATCAGCAGCAGCGACATGCCGTCGATGCCGAGGTGATAGTTGACGTTGAAACTCTCGATCCAGGGCGCGAGCTCGACGAACTGGAAGTCGCCGCTGAGCGGATTGAAGCGGAAGTACAGCGGCAGCGTCACCAGGAAACCGAGCAGCGCGCCGATCAGCGCGATCTTGCGCGCGAGGGGGGCATTGCGGTCGGAGCCGGTGGCGAGCACCACCATGCCGGATGCGATAGGCACCCAGATGGCCAGACTCAGAAGCGGGAGGTCAGACAGCATTTATATGCCAATTCGTTGTTTTTACAGTTATTTATCTATCATGCCATGAACATCATGGTCAGCAGCAACAGGACGCCGATGATCATGGTGAACGCATAGTGGTAGATGTAACCCGGACTGCAGCTGGCGGCTCACCGTTGCGAACCAGCCGATCAGGCGCGCACTGCCGTTGACGAACAGGTTGTCGATCACCGCCACGTCGCCGCCTTTCCAGAGACCGTTGCCGATCCAGCGCGCGCCGCCGGCGAAGAACCAGTCGTTGAAGCGGTCGAAGCCGTATTTTTCCATGAGTATCGTCACCAGCACGCCCGCCTTCTTGCGCAGCACCGCCGGCAGATCGGGACGGACGATATACAGGAACCAGGCGCTCGCCAGCCCGGCGAACGCAAGCCAGAACGGCAGCGCTGGTCAGCCCGTGCAGCATCATCGGCAGCACGCCGTGAAACTCGTGCGCCAGTTCGGCCATGACCGGATGCCCGGGCGAAAAATAGATCGCGTTTCCGAAATAGCCGCCATAGAGGAAGGTGCCGATCACCCAGCCGGCGCAGATCGACGGGATCGCCAGCAGGACCAGCGGCAGGGTGATGACCCAGGGCGACTCGTGGGGCGGATGCGCCGCACCATGGCCATGGTCGTCGTGCTGGCCCGCGCGCTCGGCGTTTGCCGCCTCGACCGCGGGGTCATGCGGGTCGGCGAAACGTTCCTTGCCGTGGAACGCGTAGAACACCAGCCGGAACGAGTAGAAGCCGCCCACGAACACGCCGAGCAGCGTGGCGAGATAGGCGAACCCCGCGCCCGGGACGTGCGAGGCATGGACCGCTTCGATGATGGTGTCCTTGGAGAAGAACCCGGCGAACGGCGGGAAACCCGCGTTGGCAAACGCGCCGATCAGCATGGTGAGATAGGTGATCGGCATGTACTTGCGCAGTCCGCCCATCTTGCGCATGTCCTGCTCGTGGTGCATCGCGATGATCACCGAGCCCGCGCCGAGGAACAGCACCGCCTTGAAGAAGGCGTGCGTCATCAGATGGAAAATCGCCACCGAATAGGCCGAGGCGCCCAGCGCCACGGTCATGTAACCCAGTTGCGACAGCGTCGAATAGGCGATCACGCGCTTGATGTCGTACTGCACGGTCGCGATCAGCGCCATGAAGAAGGCGGTGATGGCGCCGATCACCATCACGAACGACAGCGCCGTATCCGACAGCTCGAACAGCGGCGACATGCGCGCCACCATGAAAATGCCCGCCGTCACCATGGTCGCGGCGTGGATCAACGCCGAGATCGGCGTCGGGCCTTCCATCGAATCGGGCAGCCAGACGTGCAGCGGAAACTGCGCCGACTTGCCCATGGCGCCGACGAACAGCAGGATGCAGATCACCGTCATCAGCGACCACACCGCGCCCGGGAAGATTTCGATGGTGTTGCCGGCCAGATTGCCGCGCGTTGGCGAACACCGCCGCATAGTCGAGCGTGCCGAAATACGTCAGCACCAGCGCGATGCCGAGCAGGAAGCCGAAGTCGCCGACGCGGTTGACCAGAAACGCCTTGAGGTTGGCGTAGATCGCCGTCGGCCGCGTGTACCAGAAGCCGATCAGCAGGTAGGACACCAGCCCCACCGCCTCCCAGCCGAAAAACAGCTGCAGGAAGTTGTTGCTCATCACCAGCATCAGCATCGAGAAGGTGAAGAGCGAGATGTAGCTGAAAAAGCGCTGATAACCGGGGTCGTCCGCCATGTAGCCGATGGTGTAGATGTGCACCATCAGCGACACGAAGGACACGACGACCATCATGGTCGCCGACAGCTGGTCGATCAGGAAACCGATCTCGAAGCGCGTGCTGCCGGACAAGAGCCAGGTATAGACCGGGCCGTTGTAGAGGTGGCCCTGCATCACGTCGTAGAACACCATGCCCGCGGCGGCGGTGCAGACCAGCATGCCGATGATGGTCACCCGGTGCGCGGCGCGGCGGCCGATCGCCCAGCCGAAGAGTCCCGCGATGAGCGCCCCGAAGAGCGGCGCCAGCGGCACCAGCAGGTAAAGTTTTTGCATTGACGTCATCCGGCGCTCATCCCTTCAGGCTGTCGAGGTCTTCGACATTGATCGGTACTTCAGGTTGCGGAACAGCGCCACCAGGATCGCCAGCCCGATCGCCGACTCCGCCGCCGCCACCGTCAGGATGAAAAACACGAACACCTGCCCCGCCGGATCGTCGAGGTAATGCGAGAACGCGATGAAATTCATGTTGACGGCGAGCAGCATCAGCTCGATCGCCATCAGCAGCACGATCAGGTTCTTGCGGTTGAGGAAAATCCCGATCACGCTGATCGCGAACAGGATGGCGCCCAACACCAGGTAATGCGACAGCGTAATCACTCGGCTTCCCCTCGTTCGAGGGATGAGGGATGAGGGATGAGGGATGAATAAAGGCGTCCCGTGCAAGAATTCAGCGCTTTATCCATTTCCCGCATCTTTCCGTCTTCCATCATCATTGCTCTTTCTTCTCCGACGGCATCGCGACGATGCGCACACGGTCCTCGCGCCGCACGTGGATCTGTTTTTGCGGGTCGAGGTACTTGCTCTGCTTGCGGCGGCGCAATGTGATCGCGATTGCCGCCACGATCGCGACCAGCAGAATCACCGCCGCAATTTCGAACGGATAGACGTAATCGGTGTAGAGCAGCCGGCCCAGCTCCTTGGTATTGCTGTAGCCGGTCGGCAGCGGCGGCGGCGCCGGCATGCTGGAAAGTCCCGCGTAGCGGCTGGCCAGCACCAGCACCATCTCGGCCACCAGCAGCAGCGCGACGATCCCGCCCAGCGGCAGGTAGCTCCAGAACCCCTCGCGCAACCGCGCCAGATTGATATCGAGCATCATGACCACGAACAGGAACAGCACCATCACCGCGCCGACGTAGACCAGCACCAGCGCAATGGCCAGAAACTCGGCCTGCAGCAGCATCCAGATTCCGGCCGAGGTGAAAAAGGCGAGCACCAGCAGCAGCGCCGAGTGCACCGGATTGCGCGCGGTGATCACGCCGATCGCGGCGAGGATCAGCACCGCCGAGAAGAAATAAAAAATGAATGCCTGGAATGTCATAAATTCTCAGCCACAGAGAACACAGAGATCACCGAGGTAAAACCGTAACCCCATGTTTATCTTGTATTTTCTCCGTGTTCTCGGTGTCCTCTGTGGCCAATAGGTTTTAACGGTACGCCGCATCGGCGGCGCGGTCTTTTGCAATCTGTTCTTCGTATGCGTCGCCGACCGCGAGCAGCATCGGCTTGGTGTATATCAGGTCGCCGCGCTCCTCGCCGTGAAATTCCTGGATGTGCGTCTCGACGATCGAATCGACCGGGCACGACTCTTCGCAGAAGCCGCAGAAAATGCACTTGGTCAGGTCGATGTCGTAGCGCGTCGTGCGGCGCGTGCCGTCGTCGCGCTGCTCGGACTCGATGGTGATGGCCAGCGCCGGGCACACCGCCTCGCACAGTTTGCAGGCGATGCAGCGCTCTTCGCCGTTGGGGTAGCGGCGCAGCGCGTGCAGCCCCCGGAAGCGCGGGCTCTGCGGCGTCTTTTCATCGGGATACTGCACCGTGATCTTGCGCGCAAAAAGATACTTGCCGGTCAGCATCATGCCCTTCAGCAGCTCGATCAGCAGGAAGGTCCGGAAAAAGCCCTGGATGCGCTTGATCATGACGCCCTCCACCACACCCACAGCGGGGTCTGCATCCACGCGCCGAGCACCATGATCCACACCAGCGTCACCGGGATGAATACTTTCCAGCCGAGACGCATGATCTGATCATAGCGGTAGCGCGGGAAGGTGGCGCGGAGCCATATGATCACCGACACCACGAAGAACAGCTTGGCGAACAGCCAGCCGAAGCTGCCCGCGGCGAGCCACGGCAGCCCGATCGCATTGGCGAGCACCGCCGGCACCGGCGACAGCCAGCCGCCGAGAAACATGATCGAGCACAGCGTCGACACCAGGATCATGTTGGCGTATTCGGCGAGGAAGAATACCGCGAACGCCATGCCCGAATATTCGACGTGAAAGCCGGCGACGATTTCGGATTCGCCCTCGGCGACGTCGAACGGCGCGCGGTTGGTTTCCGCCACAGCTGGAAATGAAGTAGACGAGAAACATCGGAAACAGCGGAATCCAGAACCAGTTGAAGACGCCCCAGTTGCCCTTCTGCCCGTTGACGATGTCCACCAGGTTGAGGCTCTGCGCCGCCATCAGCACGCCGACCAGCGCGAAACCCATCGCGAATTCGTAGGACACGATCTGCGCCGCCGAGCGCAGCGCGCCGAGAAACGCGTATTTCGAATTCGACGCCCAGCCGGCGACGATCACGCCGTAGACGCCCATCGACGTGATGGCCATGATGTAGAGCAGGCCCGCATCGACGTTCGCAAGCACCATTTCGGGATTGAACGGCACCACCGCCCATGCCGCGAGCGCCGGCATGATGACCATGATCGGCGCCAGCACGAACAGAAACTTGTTGGCGCCCGCCGGAACGATGATTTCCTTGAGCAGCAGCTTCACGCCGTCGGCGATCGGCTGCGCCAGCCCGCCGAGCCAGCGGATGCCGAAGAAGGTGACGCGGTTGGGGCCGATGCGCACCTGCATCCAGCCGATCAGCTTGCGCTCCCACAGCGTAAGGTAGGCCACCGCGCCCATCAGCGGCGCGATGATGCACACGATCAGCAGCAGCGTCTTGATTCCGAACAGTACTGAAGGCGCGAGTTCCTGGCCGAAAACCCCGACCACGACCCCGGCAAGCAGGCCCCACGCCCAAGTGCCCATGTTGATCAACGGTTGGAGGACTGCGTTCACACCGCCACCTTCTGCTGTTGGGCGACGCGTTCGGCACTGACCGCGCCGAACATCGCGCCAAGTTCCGCCGTCTCCGGGCATGCGGCAGCGAGCCG
The DNA here is from genome assembly GCA_963734595.1 of uncultured beta proteobacterium. Classification (GTDB taxonomy): domain Bacteria; phylum Pseudomonadota; class Gammaproteobacteria; order Burkholderiales; family SG8-41; genus CAKKQX01. Next base: position 25,711 of record CAVTHV010000017.1, on the reverse strand, counting down.
GATGCAATCCGCCGGCAGCCTGTCGTCGACCACGGCCGCAACGATGGCCGCGCCTGCGCCCTGCACCACCTTCACCTGGTCACCCTCGCGCAAACCCAGTTTGTCGAACAGCGCGCGATTCATCGACGCCGCGGGCGGCGCCGCATCGCGTGTTTTCTGCAGCGCCGGCGCGCGGCGCACGATGGCATCCGCCGCATAGATCGGCACCTCGGCGATGCGCTGCAACCCGCCGGGCTGCGCCGCTGCGATGACAGCGACGGCCGGTGACTGCAGGCGGTTGTCGAGCTTGCCCGAAACATCGCTGGTCTCGCCCAGGACGTCGCGCCGCACTTCCTCGCTGCTGTCGTAATCGAAACCGGGCACCCCGAGCAGGTTGCCCAGCACGCGCAATACTTTCCACGCCGGACGCGTCTCGCCCAGCGGCTTGACGACGCCGTTGAAGCTTTGCACGCGTGCCCTCGGTGCTGATGAAGGTGCCGGCCGTTTCGGTAAAGGGCGCGATCGGCAGCAGAACATGCGCGTAATCGACGGCCTTGTGCTGGTACGGGCTCATGGCCACCACCAGTTCGGCGCCGCGCATCGCCGCCAGCGCCTGGCGCGAATCCGCCGTATCGAGCTCGGCCTCGACGCCGAGCAACAGATAGGCCTTGAGCGGCTGCGCGAGCATCTGCAGCGCATTCTTCCCGGAGGACGCAGGAAACGCGCCGGCAATATAACCGCCGACACTGTTCGCCGCCTCTCCCAGAAAACCGAAACGCGCGCCGGTGATTTCGGCCAGCGCCTGCGCCAGCGCCTGCAATTGCGCGGCGTGCGGATGATGCTGGGCGATATTGCCGAGGAAAATCGCGGTGTTCTTGCCGGATGCCAGGCTGCCGGCGATGCGCTGCGCGGCATCGGACACGGTCACCTGCTCTACGGCATTGCGCACGCCCGCCGGGATCGCGGCGCTTTTCGCCTGCGCGGCCGCTTTCAGCACCTGCGCCAGCATGGCGGGCATGGCGGCCGGCGCGACAATCGCCTTGTGGGCAACGCGCATCAGCAGATCGTCGTCGACCGGGTTGACGAGATTCAACTGGGTGGCGCGCTTGGTCGCCTGGCGCAGCCGTTGTGCGATCAGCGGATGGTCTTTTCTCAGCGTGCTGCCGACGACCAGCACGCGGTCGAGCTGGTTGATGTCGGCGATCTTCATGCCGAGCCAGGGTGCGCCTGCGCTGGTGTTGTCGGCGCTGAAATCGGACTGGCGCAGACGGAAATCGACATTGCCCGAACCCAGGCCGCGCGTGAGCTTGGCCAGCAGATGCAGTTCTTCCAGGGTCTGATGCGGCGTAGCGAGCGCGCCGATCGTCTCCGCGCCGTGCTGGTCGCGGATGCGCTTCAATTCTTTCGCGATGAACTCGAGCGCGACCGGCCATTCCACTTCCTGCCACTGGCCGCCACGCTTCAGCATCGGCTTCGCCAGCCGCTGCTCGGAATTGAGGCCTTCGTAGGAAAAGCGGTCCTTGTCGGAAAGCCAGCATTCGTTGATCGCCTCGTTCGCGCGCGGCAGCGCCCGCATCACGCGGTTCTGCTTGATCTGCAGCGTGAGATTGGAACCCAGGCCGCAGTGCGGGCTCACCGAGGGCTTGCGCGTGAGTTCCCAGGTGCGCGCGCTGTAGCGGAACGGCTTGGAGGTCAGCGCGCCGACCGGACAGAGATCGATGACGTTGCCCGAGAGTTCGGAATCCACGGTCTTGCCGACGAACGTGATGATTTCGGAATGCTCGCCGCGGCCGATCATGCCGAGTTCCATGATGCCGGCGATCTCCTGGCCGAAGCGCACGCAGCGCGTGCAATGGATGCAGCGCGTCATGTCGGTCGAGATCAGCGGCCCCAGATTCTTGTTGACCACGACGCGCTTGTCTTCCTCGTAGCGCGAACCGCTCGCGCCATAACCGACCGCGAGATCCTGCAGCTGGCATTCGCCGCCCTGGTCGCAGATCGGGCAGTCAAGCGGATGATTTATAAGGAGAAATTCCATCACGCCCTTCTGCGCGGTGACGGCCTGCTCGGAGTGCGTCCAGACCTTCATGCCGTTGGTCACCGGTGTCGCGCACGCCGGCAGCGGCTTCGGCGCCTTCTCGACCTGCACCAGGCACATGCGGCAGTTGGCGGCGATCGACAGCTTCTTGTGATAGCAGAAATGCGGGATGAAGATGCCGGCCTGGTTGGCCGCATCCATCACCGTGCCCCCTTCGGAGACTTGAAGCTTGTTGCCGTCGATTTCGATCTCTAGCATGGCGTCAGCGCATCAGATATAAGGTGCGACCAGGCATTTCTTGTGGTCGATGTGGTACTGGAACTCGTCGCGGTAATGCTTGATGAAGGCGCGCACCGGCATCGCCGCCGCGTCGCCCAGCGCGCAAATGGTGCGGCCCTGGATGTTGTCGGCGACGTTGTTCAGCAGGTCGAGGTCCTCGGGCTTGCCCTGGCCGTGCTCGATCCGGTGCACCATGCGGTAGAGCCAGCCGGTGCCCTCGCGGCACGGCGTGCACTGGCCGCAGGACTCCTCGTAATAGAAGTACGACAGCCGCAGCAGGCTCTTCACCATGCAGCGCGTCTCGTCCATCACGATCACCGCGCCCGAGCCCAGCATCGAACCCGCCTTGGCGATCGAGTCGAAATCCATGTCGGTCGCCATCATGATGTCGGCCGGCAGCACCGGCATGCTCGAGCCGCCGGGGATCACGGCCTTCAGCTTCCTGCCGCCGCGCATGCCGCCCGCCATTTCCAGCAGTTTCGCGAACGGCGTGCCGAGCTTCACTTCGTAGTTGCCGGGCCGCGCGACGTCGCCCGAGACCGAGAAGATCTTGGTGCCGCCGTTGTTGGGCCGGCCGAGATTGAGGAAGGCCTCGCCGCCGTTGGTGATGATCCACGGCACCGCCGCGAAGGTTTCGGTATTGTTGATGGTGGTCGGCTTGCCGTAGAGGCCGTAGCTCGCCGGGAACGGCGGCTTGAACCGCGGCTGGCCTTTCTTGCCCTCCATCGATTCGAGCAGCGCGGTTTCCTCGCCGCAGATATAGGCACCGAAGCCGTGATGCGCATGCAGTTGGAAGCTGAAATCGGAGCCGACGATGTTCTTGCCCAGGTACCCGGCGGCGCGCGCTTCGTCGAGCGCCTCTTCGAAACGCTCGTAGATATCCCAGATTTCGCCGTGGATATAGTTGTAGCCGACCGCGCACCCGGTCGCGTACGCGGCAATCGCCATGCCCTCGATCACGACGTGCGGGTTGTAGCGCAGGATGTCGCGGTCCTTGAACGTGCCGGGCTCGCCCTCGTCCGAATTGCACACCAGGTATTTTTCGCCCTGATACTGCTTCGGCATGAAGCTCCATTTCAGCCCTGCCGGGAATCCCGCGCCGCCGCGGCCGCGCAAGGCCGATTTCTTGACTTCGGCGATGACGTTCTCGGGCGTGATTTTTTCGCTGAGGATTTTCTTCAGCGCCTGATAGCCGCCGCGCGCCTCGTAATCCTTGAGCCGCCAGTTGAGGCCGTCGAGGCCCTTCATGATGACGGCGTCGGGCCCGAACAGATCGGTGGCGAACGGAGGCTGCGGCAGGCCCATTATTTGAGCTCCTTGATCAGCGCGTCCAGTTTTTCCGCATTCATCGCGCACAGCATGCGCTTGTTGTTGTGCGAGCAGCACCGGCGCATCGCCGCACGCGCCCATGCACTCGCCTTCTTTCAGCGTGACGCAGCCGTCGGCGGTGGTTTCGTTGAAACCGATGCCGAGTTTGTGCTTGAGGTGCTCGGCGGCGGCCGTCGCGCCCTGCAGCGCGCACGGCAGATTGGTGCAGATCGTCAGCTTGTTCCTGCCGACCGGCTTCAGGTTGTACATGGTGTAGAACGTCGCGACCTCATAGACCGCGACCGGCGGCATCTCCAGGTACTGCGCGACGAAATCCATGGTCTCGGTGGACAGCCAGCCCTTTTCGTCCTGGGCGACGGCCAGCGCCGCCATCACCGCCGACTGCTTCTGGTCGGGCGGATACTTGGCGACCGCCTTGTCGATTTTCGCCAGCGCTTCCGGCGACAGCATCATTGGTGCATTCATGACTTTTCGCTTTTCATCGATCCACTTCGCCGAACACGATGTCCTGGGTGCCGATGATCGCCACCACGTCCGCGATCATGTGGCCGCGCGACATCTCGTCGAGCGCCGACAGGTGCGCAAACCCCGGCGCGCGGATTTTCATGCGATAGGGCTTGTTGGCGCCGTCGGAAATCAGGTAGATCCCGAACTCCCCTTTCGGCGCCTCGACCGCGGTGTAAGTCTCGCCGGCCGGCACGTGCATGCCCTCGGTGAACAGCTTGAAATGGTGGATCAGCTCTTCCATGCTGGTCTTCATCGCGACGCGCGACGGCGGCGTCACCTTGTGGCTTTCGGCCATCACCGGCCCGGGATTGTGGCGCAGCCAGTCGACGCACTGCCTGACGATGCGGTTGGCCTGGCGCAGCTCCTCGATGCGCACCAGATACCGGTCGTAGCAGTCGCCGTTGACCCCCACCGGAATGTCGAACTCCATCCGGTCGTAGACCTCGTACGGCTGTTTCTTGCGCACGTCCCACTCGACGCCCGAGCCGCGCAGCATCGGCCCGGTGAAACCCAGCGCCATCGCGCGCTCCGGGGAAACGACGCCGATGCCGACGGTGCGCTGTTTCCAGATGCGGTTGTCGGTCAGCAGCGTTTCGTACTCGTCGACGTAATGCGGGAAGCGGTCGGTGAAATCCTCGATGAAATCAAGCAGCGAACCCTGGCGGTTGCTGTTCATATCGCGCACCGCCGCCGCGCCGTGGACGCGTGAGGCGGCATATTGCGGCATGCTGTCCGGCAGATCGCGGTAAACGCCGCCCGGCCGGTAGTACGCGGCATGCATGCGCGCCCCGGAAACCGCTTCGTAGCAGTCCAGCAAATCCTCGCGCTCGCGGAACGCGTAGAGGAACACGGTCATCGCGCCGATGTCGAGCGCATGCGCGCCCAGCCCCAGCAGGTGGTTGAGGATGCGCGTGATCTCGTCGAACATGACGCGGATATACTGCGCGCGCAACGGCACTTCCATGCCGAGCAGCTTCTCGACCGCCATCACGTAGGCATGCTCGTTGCACATCATCGACATGTAATCGAGCCGGTCCATGTACGGCACCGACTGCAGGTAGGTCTTGTGCTCGGCGAGCTTTTCGGTCGCGCGATGCAGCAGCCCGATGTGCGGGTCGGCGCGCTCGATCACTTCGCCGTCGAGCTCGAGCACCAGCCGCAATACACCATGGGCCGCCGGATGCTGAGGCCCAAAGTTCATCGTGTAGTTACGAATCTCAGCCATGTGAAACCCGATCAGCCACAGAGAGCACAGAGGACACAGAGAAAATCGTCAGACCAAAAACTCTGTGATCTCTGTGTTCTCTGTGGCAAATGCTGTAGGTTTTTGTGGCAACCATAACTCATCCCTTGCGGAACCCTTCCGAATCAGCGTAGTTCTCTTCGCGCACCGTGCGCGGAGTGATCTCGCGCGGCTCTATGGTCACCGGCTGGTAGATCACGCGCTGCTGGTCGGGGTCGTAGCGCATTTCCACGTTGCCCGAAAGCGGGAAATCCTTGCGGAACGGATGGCCCACGAAACCGTAATCGGTGAGGATGCGGCGCAGGTCCGGGTGCCCCATGAACATGATGCCGAAGAAATCGAACGCTTCCCGCTCGTACCAGTTGGCGGACGGCCAGATTCCGATCACGGAGTCGATTGCCGGCATCTCGTCATCGGCGGCAAACACGCGCAAACGCAGGCGCCGGTTGTGGGTAATGCTCAGCAGGTGATAAACCACCGCAAAACGCGGGCCTGCCGCCACATCGTCCCCCGCCTCTTTTCCATACGTGCTGTAATCGACGCCGGCGAGATCGGTCAATTGCTCGAATCTGAGTTCCGGCGCATCGCGCAATGTCGTCGCGACTGCCGTGAGGTTCTCCGGCTTGACGACAATGGTGACCTCATCGATCGCAACTGTGGCGCTGACCAGCTTGTCGCCCAGTGCGGTATTCAGGGCAGCGGTCAGGGATTCAGTTCGGGAAGACATTTAGCGGCAATCGGCTGAGTGGGATGTCTAGCGGGCGATCGTATTGGTGCGTTTGATCTTGTTCTGCAGCTGGATGATGCCGTAGAGCAGCGCTTCGGCGGTCGGCGGGCAGCCCGGCACATAGATGTCGACCGGCACGATGCGGTCACAGCCGCGCACCACCGAATACGAATAATGGTAATAGCCGCCGCCGTTGGCACACGAGCCCATCGAGATCACCCAGCGTGGCTCCGACATCTGGTCATAGACCTTGCGCATCGCGGGTGCCATCTTGTTGCACAACGTGCCGGCCACGATCATTACGTCGGACTGCCGCGGGCTTGGACGGAACACGATGCCGAAGCGGTCGAGGTCGTAACGCGAAGCGCCCGCCTGCATCATTTCCACCGCGCAGCACGCCAGGCCGAAAGTCATCGGCCACATCGAACCGGTGCGCGTCCAGTTGATGAGATTGTCCGCAGTGGTGGTGACAAAACCCTTCTCGGTGATGTTTTCTGGTGCACCCATGGTCACCTCTCACTCGGGAAAATGGGGCTCACAGCGGCGCCTCCGATACGATCGTGCGTAATGCTCACGTTATCGCGTCGGCGCCCGAAACCGTTCGCCTTGCCGTCGATCCCCGTCAAGACGGGGCCCCTCGCCGGGTAGCTCACAGTTTCACTCCCACTCGAGCGCCCCTTTCTTCCACTCGTAAATGAATCCGACGACGAGGATGGCGAGGAACACGACCATGGCCATGAAGCCGAAGAAGCCGATCTCGCGCAGCACCACGGCCCATGGAAACAGGAACGCGATCTCGAGGTCGAACAGGATAAAGAGGATGGCGACGAGGTAGTAGCGCACGTCGAACTTCATGCGCGCATCTTCAAAAGCCTCGAAACCGCATTCGTATGGGGTGAGTTTTTCGCTGTCCGGCCGGTGCACGCCGAGCAGCCGGGTGACGATGGCCCCCGTCACGATCGGCATCACGCCGAACGCCAACCCGACGAAGACGAACATCAAAATCGGAATATAATTCTCTAGCATGTTTCCTGTAGGCCGAGGGCTGGAGAAAACCCGGATCACTCCAGACCACCCGCAAAGTTCAGTCCCAGCGTCTTATTTTAATCCTTATTATTAAATGGTGCCGGCGGAGAGACTCGAACTCTCACGGCTTTCGCCACCGCCCCCTCAAGACGGCGTGTCTACCAATTCCACCACGTCGGCATATTAAACTAAGGCATCGAGCCCCTGGTTTGAGTTAAATCAACTAAACAGCGATTACTTCGGCACTTCTCCCGACTTCGAACCGCTGTCGGCCGGCGCAGTCTGCCGCGCCGGAACGCTCGGCACCGGAACGCTCGGCACCGGCACATCAGATGGCACCGACTTCTGGGGTGCGGCCTGGGATTTCATCACGCCCGCCTGATCCGTTTTGCGAGTCGAGAAATAAGTCAGCCCCATGCTGGTCAGGAAGAAAATAAGCGCCAGAACGGCCGTCGCGCGGCTCAGGAAATTCGCCGAGCCGGCCGACCCGAAAACGCTGCCCGACGCTCCGCTGCCGAACGCGGCGCCGACATCGGCGCCCTTGCCGTGCTGCAGCAGCACCAGGCCGATGACGCTCAGCGCCGCAATGACATGTATCACCAATACCAGTGTTTGCATCTGTCTCTCACTTATGCTGCCGTCTGTGCAGCACGGCAGATTGCAATAAATTCATCGGCTACCAGCGCCGCGCCGCCGATCAGACCGCCGTCGATGTCCGGCATCCCGAACAACTGCGCCGAGTTGGCCGCTTTCACGCTGCCGCCGTAAAGAATCAACAGCGCCGCGGCGACCGCCTGATCCGCCGCCGCGATACGGCCGCGGATAAACGCGTGCACCGCCTGCGCCTGATCCGGCGTCGCAGTCTTGCCGGTGCCGATTGCCCATACCGGTTCGTATGCGACCACGGCTTTCGCCAGCGCCTTCACGCCCGATCTGGCCACCACGGCATCGAGCTGTCGCGCAACCACCTTCTCCATCACCCCGGCCTCGCGTTCGGCCAGCGTTTCGCCGACGCACAGGATCGGCGTCAGCCCGGCCTTCAGCGCGGCTTCGAACTTGGCGGCGACCACCGCGTCCGCTTCGCCAAATACGCTGCGCCGCTCGGAATGGCCGACGATCACGTAACGACACCCGAAATCAGCCAGCATCGCCGCCGATACGCCACCGGTATAAGCACCGTTGTCGAACTGGCACACGTCCTGGGCGCCCCAGGCAATACCCGTGGGGCGCAACATCTGCCGCACCTGGGCTAAATACGGGAAAGGCACGCAAACCGCGCACGCCATGCCGGCAACGGAAGCAAGCGCGGGAACCATGGCTTCGAGCAATGCCTGGTTCGAGGCCAGGTTGCCGTTCATTTTCCAGTTACCCGCTACCAGCTTGGTCCGCATTGCCGACCCGGTCGATAAAACCTGCAGATTTTACAGGCGAAGCCCGGGAGGGTCAATGTGAACGCCGCATCGGACGCCACAAAAGCACATTGATTTCAGGGGGAAAAATCGATTTGATGGACTGATCGGCCCGCTGCCGCGACGCGCGGCAGGCGGCTTCCGGATGATACCTGCCGCTGGCGCGTCGCAGTTTACCCGAAACGGCCGGTAATGCAATGGCTGCGGCCGCACCTTGCGGCGCTTAACGTCGGCGCTGCGCGCAAACGTTAGCCTCCGCCGTTACATCGCGGAAAAATCAGCCGAAGCGGCCCGTGATGTAATCCTCGGTCTGCTTGTTCTTGGGCTTGATGAATATGGTGTCGGTGACGTCGAATTCGATCAGCTCGCCGAGATACATGTAGGCGGTAAAGTCCGACACCCGCGCCGCCTGCTGCATGTTGTGGGTGACGATCACGATCGTATAGTCCTGCTTCAGGTCGCTGATCAGCTCTTCGATGCGCGCCGTCGAAATCGGGTCGAGCGCGGAACAGGGTTCGTCGAGCAATACCACTTCGGGCCTCACCGCGATCGCCCTTGCGATGCACAGGCGCTGCTGCTGGCCGCCCGAAAGACTCATGCCCGCCTGGTTGAGCTTGTCCTTGACCTCGTCCCACAGCGCGGCTTTTCGCAACGCCCATTCGACGCGCTCCTCGAGCATGCCCTGCGGCAGCCGTTCGTAGAGCTTCACGCCAAACGCGATGTTGTCGAATATCGACATCGGAAACGGGGTCGGTTTCTGAAACACCATGCCGACCTTGGCGCGCAGCAGATTGAGGTCCTGCTTGGGATCCAGGATGTTCTCGCCGTCGAGGAATATTTTTCCCGTCGCCTTCTGCGCCGGATACAGCTCGTACATCCGGTTCATCGTGCGCAGCAGCGTGGATTTCCCGCAACCCGACGGGCCGATGAACGCGGTGACTTTCCTGTCCGGAATATCCATCGTGAGCGGCTTCAGCGCCTGGTACGCGCCGTAGAAAAAACTCAGCTCGCGCATCGAGATCTTGGGCGAAGGCTGCATGGGCTCGGTGATATTCATGTCGTTTCGGATTCTTGTCAGCTCAGCGGATTTTTTTCGCGGAACAGAACCCGCGCCAGAATGTTGAGGCCCAGCACCGTAAACGTGATCAGCAGCGCGCCGCCCCAGGCGAGGTGTTGCCAATCCGCATACGGGCTCATGGCAAACTGGAAGATGACGACCGGCAGGTTGGCCATCGGCGCATTCATGTTCGCGGACCAGAATTGATTGTTGAGCGCCGTGAACAGCAACGGCGCCGTTTCCCCGCTGATCCTCGCCACCGCCAGCAGTATCCCGGTAATGATCCCGGCCCGCCCCGCCCGCCAGGTCACCAACGTGACCACGCGCCACTGCGGTGCGCCGAGCGCGGCCGCGGCTTCGCGCAGACTGTTCGGAACCAGCCGCAGCATGTTTTCGGTGGTCTTGAGCACCACGGGAATCACCAGCAGCGAAAGCGCGAACGTTCCCGCCCAGCCGGAAAAGTGCCTGATCTGCGCGACATAAACGGCATAGATGAACAGACCGATCACGATCGAGGGCGCGCTGAGCAGAATGTCGTTGATGAAGCGGGTTGTGGCGCCCAGCCACCCGTGCTGGCCGAATTCCGCGAGATAGGTTCCCGCCAGCACGCCGATCGGCGTGCCGATCAGCGTCGCCAGGACGCTCATGATCAGACTGCCCAATATCGCATTCAACAGCCCGCCATCGCTTCCGGGAGGGGGCGTCATTTTGGTGAACAGCGCGATGTCGATGGCGCCGATCCCGGCGTGAATCAGCGTCCAGCAGGATCCACGCGAGCCAGAACAGGCCGAACAACACGGTGAACATCGACACCGTGAGGTTGAACGCATTGATGATCCGGCGTTTTCTGTAGAGCGCGGTCATTGATTCCATTCTAAGTCTGCCTGCCTTCCATGCGGGCGAGGCGCAGCAACAGTATTTTGGACAGCGCCAGCACGCAGAACGTGATGAAGAACAGGATCAGGCCCAGTTCGATCAGCGCCGAGGAATAGATGTCCTCGACCGCCTCCGTGAATTCGTTGGCCAGCGCGGATGCGATACTGTTGCCCGGCGCAAACAGCGAAAAATTCAGCCTGTGGGCGTTGCCGATGACGAAGGTCACCGCCATGGTTTCCCCCAGCGCGCGCCCCAGGCCCAGAAGAATGCCGCCCATCACGCCGACTTTGGTAAACGGCAGCACGACGTGCCGCATGACTTCCCATGTCGTCGCCCCGAGACCGTAGGCCGACTCCTTCAACAGCGGCGGCACCAGCTCGAACACGTCGCGCATGACCGACGCCATGAAGGGAATGATCATGACCGACAGGATGATCCCCGCCGTCAGCACACCGATGCCCTGCGGCGCGCCTTTGAACAGAAACCCGATGACCGGCAAGGGTCCGAGATTGTCGAGGAACCACGGCTGGATGTGATCGGCGAAGACCGGCGCGAACACGAACAGGCCCCACATGCCGTAAATGATGCTGGGTATGCCGGCCAGCAGTTCGATCGCGATGCCCAGCGGCCGGCGCAGCCATGCCGGCGAGAGCTCGGTCAGGAACAGCGCGATGCCGAAACTCACCGGGACGCCGATCAACAGCGCGATGAACGAGGTAACGAGCGTGCCGTAGATGGGAACCACGGCGCCGAACTCGCCGGTTACGGGGTTCCATGCGGAACTCGTAAAAAAACCGAACCCGAAGGTCTTGATCGACAGCCATCCGCCCCAGACCAGCGAGGCGATGATGCCCAGCAGAAGAACAAGGACCAGTAAGGCGAAAAAACCCGTCGCATTCCTGAACAGCAGATCGTAGAAATATTGCCGTTTGAGGCTTGCGACGGGGATGGCTTTCGCCTGGGCCTGCTGATAAGCCGCGGTTTGCACGCCTTCAGTTATTGTATTTTGGAAAGCGTTCATCCTACCCTGTCCCGGTCCCGCGTGTCATCTACCAACGATGGACCCGCCTTATTGCCAGACCGCCTTGCCGCTGCTGTCCTTGATCTGGCCTTTCCACTCAGCATGGATGAGTTTCACAACGGGATCCGGCATCGGGATGTAATCGAGATCGAGCGCCATCTTGTCGCCGTCTTTGTATGCCCAATCAAAGAATTGCAGCGCGGTTTTCGCACGCTCCGGATTCGCCTGCACTTTATGGAACAGGATGAACGTCGCGCCGGCGATCGGCCAGCTCGCCTTGCCGGGGGCATCGGTGAGGATCATGTACATGGCAGGCGCGGATTTCCAATCGGCGCCCGCAGCCGCAGCCTGGAACGCTTCCGCCGTCGGCGCAACGAAATTGCCCTCGCGGTTCTCGAGCAGCGTATAGGTCATCTTGTTCTGCTTGGCATAAGCGTATTCGACATAGCCGATCGAACCCTTGATGCGCAGCACGAACGAGGCGACGCCTTCGTTGCCCTTGCCGCCGGTGGCGGTCGGCGCCGGCCACTGCACCGAAGTGTTGTTGCCGACTTTGTCTTTCCACTCGGTGCTGACCTTGGACAGGTAGTTGGTGAAAATGAACGTCGTGCCCGATCCGTCGGAACGGTTCACCACGGTGATGTCCTGGGCCGGCAGCTTCACGCCCTTGTTGAGCGCCACGAGCCTGGGGTCGTTCCATTTCGTGATCTTGCCGAGATAAATATCGGCGAGCGTCTTGCCGTCGAGCTTCATCTGCCCCGGCGCGACGCCCTGCAGGTTGACCACCGGCACCACGCCGCCCATCACGGTCGGGAACTGGACCATGCCGTCCTTTTCGCAGCTCGTCGGCCTTGAGCGGCATGTCGGAGGCGCCGAAGTCGACGGTCTTGGCGCGGATCTGCTTGATGCCGCCGCCGGAACCGATCGATTGATAATTCATGCCCACGCCGGCCTTGGCCTTGTAGGCCTCCGCCCATTTGGAATACACCGGATAGGGAAATGTCGCGCCCGCGCCGGTGATATCGGCAGCAAACACCACCGACGGCAACGCCAGCGCGGCTACCGTTACCGCTTGTTTTAAAAGGGAAATATTAAACTTCATGGATGGCTCCTTTACAGGTTGAAACTACAGGCTACTGAGAACAACAGGCGCCATGATAGGTGGCCGAGGTTACAGGAATGTTACAGCAGGATGCGCGGCCCAATGATTGGCCAACGCAAAGCCGGAAACCCCGTATCAGCTCACCGCCTTTTAGCGTGATGCCTGCTTCGTACCAAGACTTGCTGGCGTTGAAATGAACCTGCACATATTCGCCTGCGATATTCCGCCGTCGATTGCGGGTCATCCGGAGGCCTGCCCCGGTTGTCACCGGCACGTTGAAGCGACTTGATGAAGACTGACAAAGAGGAATTCATGACGATCAGACGCGTAATTCTGGAAGCCGATGCCGCCGAGTCGATCTGCTTGTTGTTGACAGCCTACATCGAAGCGACGCGTTTCTATGTCGGGCAAAACGACGGGTTCGAGCGGTTGATGCATTTGCCCCTGGGCGGCATGGATGACATCAGGGCGCGGCTCGACGAACTCAAACTGCTGGCCTGCGACCCGTTGCTGAACCAGAACGGCAGGTATAACGATATGCTCGACGAGGCCACCGGCATCTTCAGCGCGGCATTCAACCGCCTGCAATTCCTCGCCTGGGAAAAGCAGCGGCAGTTGGCCAATATCGACGCCTAGCCTGCAGACCGCCCTGACGGCGAATGGAAAGTCCCTACAAAGGCAAGACCGGGCCGCAACGCATCTGGAATGCGTTTTTTTATTCGCTCGACGGGCTGGCGGCCGCGTTCAGACACGAGGACGCATTCCGCCAGGAAATGCTGCTCGCGCTGGTGCTGATCCCCATCGCGCTGTTATATGCCGGTCAGCGGCGTCGGCAAGGCATTGATGGTGGCCAGCGTACTGCTGGTGCTGATCACGGAACTCCTCAACTCCGCCATCGAGGCCGTGACGGATCGCGTTTCCCTCGAAGACCACAGGCTTGCCAAGCGCGCCAAGGACATGGGCAGCGCCGCGGTGATGTTGTCGCTGATCAATGTTCCCGTAGTCTGGCTGCTCGTGATCCTGGGCTGATTCGCAATCGCATCGCCTGCCTCATCACGAGCGTCACAAAATCATAATCAAATCTTAATCAAACTGTCTTCGTCGCGCGCGATGATGCGCGCCATGGACAGCCAGCAGATCATCTGCCAGCAACTGCCGACCGAGCGCAAGACGCTGCGCATCGCGGTGGTGACCGAAACTTACCCCCCTGAAATCAACGGCGTCTCGATGACCATCAGCCGCATGGTTGCCGGCCTGCAGCAACGGCAGCATCAGATCCAGTTGATACGGCCGCGGCAAAACCGGCAGGACAATGCGGCAAGCGAGCCCAATTTCGAGGAGGTCCTGCAACGCGGAGTGTCGATCCCGCGCTACGACAGCCTGAAAATGGGGCTGCCGGCGAAGCAGGCGCTGTTGCGCTTATGGTCGCTCAAGCGCCCGGATATCGTGCATATCGTGACCGAAGGCCCGCTCGGGTGGTCGGCGCTGTCCGCCGCGGTCAAGCTCAGGATTCCCTGCAGCAGCGATTTCCACACCAACTTTCACAGCTACAGCAGGCATTACGGCATCGGCTGGCTCAAACGGCCGATCGGAGCCTACCTGCGCAAATTTCACAACCGGACGCAATCCACGCTGGTGCCGACCGCATCGATGCGCGATGACCTCGAGCAGCACGGCTATCGCAATCTGCGCGTCGTCTCGCGCGGTGTCGACACGCGGCTGTTCCACCCCGGCCGGCGCAGCGCGGCATTGCGGCAGCAGTGGGGCGTCAGGCCGCAGCAACCGGTGGCGATGTATGTCGGGCGCCTGGCGCCGGAGAAAAATCTGCCTGTCGTGTTGCAGGCATTCTCGAGCGATGCAAGCGACCTGCCCGGAAGCCCGCCTGGTGCTGGTCGGCGACGGCCCGGCGCGCGCCTCGCTGCAGGCCGGCAACCCCGCCCTCATTTTCGCCGGAATGCGCGTCGGGGAAGACCTCGCCATGCACTACGCCTCGGGAGACCTGTTCCTTTTCCCGAGCACCACGGAAACCTTCGGCAACGTGACGGTCGAGGCCATGGCGAGCGGGCTCGCGGTGATCGCCTACGACTACGCCGCCGCCGCCGAGCATATCGAACACGCCAAAAACGGCCTGCTCGCCGGCTTCGACAACCCCCGGGAATTCGCCAGTCTCGCCGCGAATCTGGTCAACGCCCCCGAGCGCATCGCCCGGCTCGGCCGCCACGCGCGGGAAACCGCCGAGCGCATCGACTGGGAGTACGTGCATGATGATTTCGAGGCGGCGCTGCTGGATATCGTCACGACACAGGACCGCATCACCAGCGGCAAAGATGAAGTCTGCCTGTCCGTTGAAGCTTCCGGCTGACAAAGCGGCCACCACGGGCTGCGATTCATGACCGACTCCGGGGCGGCGCCGCACAAAGTACGCGCCCTGTTCCTGTCGGACATTCATCTCGGCTCGCGGGCATGCCGCGCCGGGCAGTTGCTGTCCTTCCTCAGGGATTACGACCCCCAATATATTTTTCTGATCGGCGATATCGTGGATTTCTGGGCGATGAGCCGCAGCATGTACTGGCCGGAACCGCACAATACCGTGGTGCAGAAAATCCTCAAGATGGCGCGCCGCCACGTCAACGTGTTTCTGATTCCCGGAAATCACGATGAAGCGCTGCGTGAATACATCGGCAACTCATTCGGGGGCATCACGCTGGTGCGCGATTACATCTATACCGCCGCCGATGGCAGGCGTTACGTGCTGCTGCACGGGGACGAATACGACCAGGTGACGACTTATCACAGATGGGTGTCGATTCTCGGCGACGTGTCCTATAACCTGCTCGTGCACCTGAACCGGGTCCTGTCCCTGATCCGGCGCAAACTCGGGGTCAGCGGCCACTGGTCGCTTGCAGACTACGCCAAGCGCAACGTGCTGCGGGCGGTGAGCTTCATCAGCGACTTCGAGAATTCCGTCGTGCACAGCGTCAGGCGCCTCGGCCTCGACGGCGTGATCTGCGGCCACATTCACACGCCGGCCATCAAGAAGATCGATGGCGTCACCTACATCAACTGCGGCGACTGGGTGGATAGTTGCACTGCAATCGTCGAGCATTACGATGGGCGCATGCAGCTCGTGCGCTGGACGGACCAGGCGGAGGCCGGGTTGCCGCGCGTCGAACGCATCGCCGAAGCGCCGCTGCAGCAGCCCGAGTAAATGCCGCGCCACTCCGGTTCGATCCATGCCCGCGCCGGGGACAAGCTATTGGGTGCGCACCCCCGCTACGCGCACCAGCCTGTCCCACTTCGCGATTTCCGTACCCAGGTAGGTTTGGAAGTCCGCGGGAGAGGTTCCATATGCCGTCAGGCCCAGCTTGGCAAACCGTTCCTGCACTTGTGCATTGCTGATGATCTTCGCAGTATCGGTCTGGATACGGGCAATAATCGGCTTGGGCGTGCCGTCCGGGACCAGCATTCCGTACCAGGTCGCGTATTCGAAACCCGCAATGCCTGCTTCTGCAATCGTCGGCAGTTCGGGCGCCAGCGGCGAACGCTTGACGACTGCTCACGCCCAGTGCCTTGATTTTCCCCGACTTTACATACGGCAGCGTGCTCGCCATGTTGGTCAGCAGCACCTGGACCTCGCCCGACAAAAGGGCGGACGTGGCCAGGCCGGCGCTCTTGTACGGGACATGCAGCATGCTGATCCCGGCGGCGTGCTGCAGCAATTCCGTGCCAAGGTGGGTCGCGCTTCCTGCCCCGGCCGATGCAAAACTCAGCCTTCCGGGCTGCGACCTGGCAAGAGCAATCAATTCCTTGACCGAACTCGCCGGGACCGACGGATGCACCGCAAGAATGCTGGGTTGGCTCGCGATCAGGGTGACCTCGTCGAAGTCGCGCCTGATATCGAAATTCAGGTTTTTATAGAGGGCCGGAGAAATCGCCATCGACGAACTTGAAACCAGCAGCGTGTAACCATCGGCAGGCGCCCTTGCGGCGATCGAGGTGCCGACGGTGCTGCCGGCACCCGGTCGGTTGTCGACAACGACCGGCTGGCCCCAGTAGTCGCTGAGCCCCAAGGCGACAATGCGGCCCACGATATCGCTGCCGCCACCGGGGGCAAGCGGCACGATCATGCGCACCGGTTTCGCCGGGTAATCCGAAGGGCCGTTACGTGTAACACCCTGCGCAAAAGCTGCATTTGCAATCACCAGGATTGCGGACGCGAGCGCTGTGAGCACTGCGCGATTTAACCTGCCATGCATATGGATTCTCCGTTGGTTGACCTATCCCGGCTGCGTCTCAGGTGATCGAATGTGACGCGGTTCAGCGAGGCGGGGCGTATCAGGAATTTACGACACGGAGATTGCAGTTTTTTGACAACCGTCGATGTCGTGCCCGGCTGGCACGCAAGCACCGACTTACTTTGAGTCAAACCTTGGACGTGGAGCCCGCTTCGTACCACGTCTTGCTGGCGTTCACGATCCGCACCACCGCCAGCATCACCGGCACTTCGATCAGGACGCCGACCACGGTCGCCAGCGCCGCGCCGGACTTGAAGCCGAACAGGCTGATCGCCGCCGCCACGGCCAGTTCGAAGAAATTCGAAGCGCCGATCAGCGCGGACGGACAGGCCACGCTGTGTTTTTCTCCCAATGCCCGGTTCAGCAGATAGGCCAGCGCCGAGTTGAAGAACACCTGGATCAGGATCGGCACGGCGAGCAGCGCGATGACCAGCGGCTGCTCGAGTATGGCGTTGCCCTGGAACGCGAACAGCAGCACCAGCGTCGCGAGCAGCGCGGCCACCGACCAGGGCTGGATGCGCGCCAGCGCAGAATCGAGCACCTGCTGCCCGCGTGCAAGCAGGCGGCGGCGCCACAATTGCGCGAGGATCAGCGGAATTACGATGTAGAGCACCACCGAAGTGAGAAGGGTGTCCCAGGGCACGGCGATCGAGGCGACGCCCAGCAGCAACGCGACGATGGGCGCGAACGCGAACACCATGATGGTGTCGTTGAGCGCGACCTGCGACAGCGTGAAATACGGATCGCCACCGGTCAGCCTGCTCCAGACAAAGACCATCGCCGTGCAGGGCGCGGCCGCCAGCAGGATCAGCCCGGCGATGTAGCTGTCGATCTGCTCCGGCGGCAGATACGGCGCGAACAGGTGGCGGATGAAAATCCAGGCGAGCAGCGCCATCGAGAACGGCTTGACCAGCCAGTTGACGAACAGCGTGACGCCGATGCCGCGCGCGTGCTGGCGCACCTGGTGCAAAGCGCCGAAGTCGATCCGGATCAGCATCGGAATGATCATCACCCAGATCAGCATGCCGACCGGCAGATTGACGCGGGCGATTTCGATCCGGCCCAGGGCCTGGAACAGCGGCGGGAAAAACTGGCCGAGGAGGATGCCGGCGACGATGCACAGAAAAACCCACAGCGTGAGCCAGCGCTCGAATATGCCGAGCGCCGGCCGGGCGGCGGCTTGCATGCCCGCGGTCATGCCTGCGGCTCTTCGCTTCCGGTCTTGCCGATCTCTTTGAGCTTCTGCTGCAGGCTCAGCCGGTCGAGCTTGTCGAGCGGCAGACAGGTGAAAATATTGATGCGATGGGCCAAATGCCGGAACGCCTCGGCGAACGCGCGGCGTTTCTGCTCGTCGCTGCCGCCAACGGCCGCCGGGTCCGGCAGCCCCCAGTGCGCGGTCATCGGCTGGCCGGGCCATACCGGGCACACCTCGTTCGCGGCGTTGTCGCAGACGGTGAACACGAAATCCATTTTCGGCGCGCCGGGTTGGGCGAATTCATCCCAATCCTTGCTGCGCAAGCCGTCGAGCGGCAATCCGACGCTGCCGGATCTGCTCGAGCGCAAACGGATTGGGTTTGCCCGACGGATGGCTGCCGGCGCTGTAGGCCTTGAAGCGTCCCCGGCTGATCGCGGGATTGTTGAGTATCGCCTCGGCCATGATGCTGCGCGCCGAATTGTGCGTGCACAGAAACAGCACATTGAAGACTTTGTCCGCCACGATCACCTCGCCCGCGGCGCGCAGCACGCGCCCGCATCTGCCGCGCCGATCCTGATCCCGGGAACCTTGCTGCGCCCGAACACCGGTATCGTGCCCAGCGTGTGATAGGCCTCCCATGCGATGCCCTGCGGATCCTGCACCCAGTATTTGTTCGACGCGGCGTAACAGCATTCCGCGTCCTCATGCTCGACCGTTGCCGCGTCCGCGGCCACCATCTGCGTACGCATCCCGTCGAGTTCGCTTGCGTCGTCGACCTGGATGCCGAGGTGATCGACCCCGGTCCTGGCGCCGCGCGCCGAGATCGCAAAATTGATGCGCGGATCGTCCAGCATCCACTTCGCGTAGTCGGGTTTGCGCACCGCCGGTTCGGCGCCAAACAACGCCGAATAAAAACTTATGTTCTTTTCGATATCATCGACTGCAAGATGCAAATGAAACCGTTTCATGCTGCTTCTCCTTGTTTGACGTCGCCGGCGGCCGGACACGCGGGTTCGCTCGTGCAGGGATTGCCGCCGCAACAGTTCTCGGTCAGAAACGCGACCAACCCGTTCACGGCCTGGAAATTCGCCGCATAGATGACGAAGCGCCCGTCCTGGCGCGACGTGACCAGGCCGGCGTGGCTCAATGCCTTCAGGTGAAACGACAGGGTCGCCGGCGGCAGCCCGAGCTTGTCGGCGATGGCGCCCGCGGCCATCCCCGCCGGTCCGGTCTGAACCAGCAGCCGATAGACGCCGAGCCGCGATTCCTGCGCCAGCGCCGAGAGCGCCTCCACCACCGCCTTCGTTTTCATATTTCCAATACTATGGAAATAATGATCATGCGTCAATAAGATATTTAATTCAATTAATTCAACGGATTATATTCAGATGGCGCGCTCTACTGCTTTCGCGATCGTGGCCGCCCAATGCTTGACCCTGGATGCGGTTTGACCCTCGACCATGACACGGATCAGCGGCTCGGTGCCGGAAGCGCGAAGCAGCACGCGGCCGGTGCCGTCGAGTTCCTTCTCGGCCTCGGCGACGGCCTGTTTGACGCCGCGATGCCGGAGAAAATCGAAACGCTTTTTGACTTTGACGTTGATCAGCACCTGCGGGTAAAGCGTCACCGCGGCAGCCGCTTTGGACAACGTGGTCCCGCTCTCGACCAGAGCGTGCAACACCTGCAGCGCCGAAACGATGCCGTCGCCGGTGGTGTGCCTGTCGAGACAGATGATGTGGCCGGAGTTCTCGCCGCCGAGTTGCCAGCCGCGCTCCTGCAGCATCTCGAGCACATAGCGGTCGCCGACGCCGGCCCGCGCGAACGGCACCTTGAGCCTGGCCAGCGCATGCTCGAAACCGAGGTTGGTCATCAGCGTGCCGACGACGCCGCCCTTGAGCTCGCCGAGCTCATGGCGATGACGCGCGATGATGTAAAGCAACTGGTCGCCGTCGAACAGCCGGCCTGCGGCGTCGACCATCACCAGGCGGTCGCCGTCGCCGTCGAGCGCAATGCCAAGGTCCGCCTTGTTGCGCCTGACTGCTTTCTGCAGCGCCTGCGGACTCGTCGCGCCGACCCGTTCATTGATGTTGAAGCCGTCGGGATCGGTGCCGATCGTGACGACGTCCGCGCCCAGTTCGTGAAATACGTGCGGCGCGATATGGTAGGCGGCGCCGTTGGCGCAATCCACCACGATGCGCATGCCGCGCAGATCGAAACGCGCCGGAAAGGTATTTTTGCAGAACTCGATGTAGCGCCCGGCCGCATCGTCGATGCGGCGCGCCTTGCCGAGCCTGGCCGAGCTCATGCACTTCAGCGGCCGCGCGATCTCGTCCTCGATCGCCGCTCTCGATCTTGTCCGGCAGCTTGGCGCCGTCGCCCGAAAAGAACTTGATGCCGTTGTCGTCGTAGGGGTTGTGCGAGGCGCTGATCACGATGCCCGCCGACAGGCGCAGCGCCCGCGTCAGATAAGCGACGGCCGGCGTCGGCATCGGCCCGACCAGCAGCACGTCCACGCCCGCCGCCGACAAGCCCGCCTCCAGCGCGGACTCGAGCATGTAACCGGATACGCGCGTGTCCTTTCCGATCAGCACCGCGGGCTTCTCTGCGCCTGCTTTGCCCGAAGCGCGCGCAGCACCTTGCCCGCGGCATAGCCCAGGCGCATCACGAAATCGGGCGTGATCGGCGCCGTGCCGACCCTGCCGCGCACGCCGTCCGTGCCGAAGTATTTTCTGGTCATAAACCCTTAATTAGCCGCCAAGGCCGCCAAGCACGCCAAGAAAGCCAAAACAAATAAATTAAAACAACACGCTATGGTAACCCAGTCCTGCGCTGCCGAGCCACAGCCGGTATTTCATCCTGGTGAATTCTAGAGAATCCCGATGATTTATTTCTGTTCTTGTTCTTCTTGGCGTGCTTGGCGGCCTTGGCGGCTAATTGTTGTTCTTGGTGTGCTTGGCGTCTTGGCGGTTAATCGTTGTTTTTGACCGCATTCCACACCGCGAGCGCGTCGCGCGTTGCCGCGACGTCGTGAACGCGGACGATGCTCGCGCCCTTTTCGACCGCGATCAGCGCCGCGGCGACGCTCGCGAACACCCGCCCTTCGGCTTCGCGCCCGGTGATTTTGCCCAGCATCGATTTGCGCGACAGTCCGGCCAGCACCGGCACGCCGAGATCGGCAAGCTGCATGAGCCCGCGCAGCAGCGCGAGATTGTGCTCAAGGGTCTTGCCGAAACCGAAGCCCGGATCGATCACCAGCCGGTCGCGGCTGATGCCGCCGCGCTGCGCGGCCTCGAGGCGCGCGGCCAGGAAGCCCCGCACTTCAGCTGACGACGTCGGCGTAATGCGGATCCTGCTGCATGGTTTGCGGGTCGCCCTGCTTGTGCATCAGGCACGCCGCAGCCGACGTGGCCGCGACGGCTTCGAGCGCGCCCGGCGCGGCCAGCGCATTGATGTCGTTGATCATGGAGGCGCCCGCGGCGATCGCTTCCCGCATCAATTCGGGCTTTTGCGTATCCACCGAAACCGGGACGCCGCAATCCGCGAGCCGCTCGACCAGCGGCAGCACACGCCGCCGCTCTTCGTCGAGCGTTACCGGCTGCGCCCCGGGGCGCGTCGACTCGCCGCCGATGTCGAGGATGTCCGCGCCCTCGTCGATCAGGGCCGTGGCGCGCGCGACGCGCCTGTGCCGTCAGCGCATATTTGCCGCCGTCGGAAAACGAATCGGGCGTGACGTTGATGACGCCCATGATCAGCGGGCGCGACAACGCGAGAGAAAACTTACCGCAATGGAGGAATTGCGACATGAGGATAAAGGCAAAAGGATGAAAGACGAAATCGGATCACGCAACGGCGTGCGGCGTCATTCAGTCCCTCATCCCTCATCCTTCATCCTTGAAAGTTCAGGCTTCCTGTGCCGGCGTCGTCGTTGCCGCGGCGCTGGGCGGCGGATCCTTGGGTGCCGGCGCCGGGGTCTGCGGCGGTTTCGGCGGCCGCGGCGGCCGGCCTTCCATGATGTCGCTGATCTGGTCGGCGTCGATGGTTTCCCACTCGAGCAGCGTTTTCGCCATCAACTCGACCTTGTCGCGATTGTCCTCGATCAGCTTGCGCGCCCGCGCATACTGCTCGTCGATGATGCGGCGGATTTCAGCATCCACTTTCTGCAGCGTCGCTTCCGACATGTTCTTGTGCGTGGTAACCGAACGGCCGAGGAACACCTCGCCCTCGTTCTCGCCGTACACCATCGGCCCCATCGTATCGGACATGCCATAGCGCGTAATCATGTCGCGCGCGAGCTGGGTCGCGCGCTCGAAGTCGTTGGACGCGCCGGTCGTCATCTGATTCATGAAAATCTCTTCGGCGATGCGGCCGCCGAACAGCACGCAAATAGTCGACAAGATGCGCTCGCGGTCCATGCTGTAGCGGTCTTCGACCGGCAACTGCATGGTCACGCCCAGCGCGCGGCCGCGCGGGATGATCGTGACCTTGTGCACCGGATCGGTCTTGGGCAGCATCCTCGCCACCACGGCGTGGCCGGACTCGTGGTAAGCGGTGTTCTTGCGCTCTTCCTCGGGCATCACCATGGAGCGGCGCTCGGCGCCCATCATGATCTTGTCCTTGGCGCGCTCGAAATCGTCCATGTCGACCAGGCGCTTGCTGCCGCGCGCCGCGAACAGCGCCGCCTCGTTGACCAGGTTCGCCAGATCGGCGCCGGAGAAACCGGGCGTGCCGCGCGCGATGATGTCGGCCTTGACGTCGGGCGCGATCGGCACCTTGCGCATGTGCACCATCAGGATCTGCTCGCGGCCGCGGATATCCGGCAGCGGCACCACGACCTGGCGGTCGAAGCGGCCGGGCCTGCAGCAGCGCCGGGTCGAGCACGTCGGGGCGGTTGGTCGCGGCGATCACGATCACGCCGGCGGTGGCCTCGAACCCGTCCATCTCCACCAGCAGCTGGTTCAGCGTCTGCTCGCGTTCGTCGTTGCCGCCGCCGAGACCCGCGCCGCGCTGGCGTCCGACCGCGTCGATTTCGTCGATGAACACGATGCACGGCGCGTGCTTCTTCGCCTGCTCGAACATGTCGCGCACGCGCGCCGCGCCGACGCCGACGAACATTTCGACGAAATCGGAACCGGAAATGCTGAAAAACGGCACTTTCGCCTCGCCGGCGATCGCCCGGGCCAGCAGCGTCTTGCCGGTGCCCGGATTGCCGACCATCAGCACGCCCTTCGGAATGCGCCCGCCGAGTTTCTGGAACTTGCCGGGATCGCGCAGGAATTCCACCAGCTCCGATACTTCCTCTTTCGCCTCTTCGCACCCGGCGACATCGGCAAAGGTCACGGTGTTGGTCGATTCGTCGAGCATGCGCGCGCGGCTCTTGCCGAACGAGAACGCGCCGCCGCGGCCGCCGCCCTGCATCTGGCGCATGAAGAAGACCCACACGCCGATCAGCAGCAGCATCGGGAACCACGACACGAAAATATTCATCAGCAGCGAGGGCTCTTCCTCGGGCTTGGCCTCGATGATCACGCCGTTCTTGAGCAGATCGCTGACCAGCCACGGATCGGACGGCGAATAAGTGGTGAAACGCTCGCCGCTGGACTTGATGCCCTTCAGCACGCGCCCCTCGATCGTGACCTTGGCGATGTGACCCTGCTTCACCTCGTCGATGAATTGCGAGTACTCCATCGGCTTCTGCGTGCTCTGCCGCGTGCTGAACTGGTTGAAAACCGTCATCAGGACCAACGCGATCACCAGCCAGACCGCGACATTTTTAAACAGATTGTTCAAGGATGCTCCTTAAGCTGCCATCACAGGCGCTAACTGGTTCAATTCTAATCTCATTTTGCCCGCAGTGCAGCAGGCAACCCGTCCCGGCGCAGGGTCTTTCTAACCACGTTTCAGACCCCTGCCCAGCAAATAAACCTCGTTCGACCGGCTGCGGGATGCCTCCGGTTTACGCGTCATCACCTGCCCGAAATGCCCGCGCAATGCTTTGACGAATTCCTCGAAACCCGCGCCCTGAAAGACTTTGACCAGGAAATTCCCCTGTGGTTTCAAATGGTTTATCGCAAAATCGAGCGCGAGCTCGGCAAGCCCGACCGCACGCGCCTGATCCACACTGGCAATACCACTGATATTGGGGGCCATATCGGAAAGCACAAGGTCGACCGTCTTTCCCGCCAGCAGCCGCTCCAGTTCGGCCAGGGCATCGCTGCCTTGAAAGTCGCCGCGAATGAACGTGACGCCGGGCAACGCCGGCATTTCGAGCAGATCGACGGCAAATACCCGCCCGCCGGGCGCCACGCCTTGCGCGGCAACCTGCGACCAGCCGCCGGGTGCCGCCCCCAGATCGACCACGATCATCCCGGGCCTGAGCAGCTTGTCGCGCCCGGCGATCTGCGCGAGTTTGTAAGCGGCGCGCGAACGATAGCCTTCACTTTGCGCGCGTTTCACGTACGGATCGTTGACGTGCTCGCGCATCCAGGCTTTGCTGGTTTTGGTACGCTTCATGGCTTAGAATGCTGCTCTCGCACCTCTTCAGTAATGCCTGTTCAATGCCGCAATTGACTTCCGCCGAGCGCCGAGCGCTCAGGGCACGCGCCCACCACCTGCAGCCGGTCGTGATGATCGGCGACGCCGGTCTCACGCCTTCAGTCGTCAAAGAAATCGACGTCAATCTCAGCAGCCATGAACTGATCAAGATCAGGGTGCTGGGAGATGATCGTCAGCAGCGCCAAAACCTGAACGACGAAATCTGCAATGCGCTCGATGCGAGCCCGGTACAGTGCATCGGCAAAATCCTCGTCATCTTCAGGCCCAGGCCGGCGACGGAGGAAAAAAAGACCGCGCCCCGCCGCAACGCCCGGAAACCGCCGCGCCGGACCAAGCGCAGCTACCAGATGCAATGACCGTTCAGAGTTGAGCGGAAAGAGTTTGGCGCTGGACCGGGGGGCAACGCGCAACTCTCGACGCTAAACTTTCAACCCTCAACGCGCCCTGTTCTGCAGCACGACCAGCGCGATACCCAGCAGGCTTTCGATCACGTACAGGCCGCTGGCAACCCCGTGCCAGGTGTCGAAGCGCTTGCGGAACACCGAGGCCATCACTTCCTTCGGCAACGCCTGCGCCTTCAGGCTCTCGAGAATCGGCTGCACGCCGAATTCCCCGACGAGAATCAGCACCAGCATCAGCAGCACGACCCAGAAGAAACCCTGCCTGAACCCCGCCGCGCCGTAGCGCATGAGCCGGTAGATCAGCAGGTACGCGGCGCAGGCGATGCCGATGAAGGCGATAATGGCAAAAAGCCGGCCGGCCAGCATGCCGGCGAGCGCGCGGTCGGGCAGTCGCGCAAACAGCAGCGGCGCGACGACAAAGCCGGCGACCCACATGCCGCCGACCCAGAGGGTGACGGCGATGGACTGCAGAGCGTCGGAAAAAGACTTCATTTATAACCGCCAAGGCCGCCAAGGAAACCCAAAAAAGAAAGATGGAGCTCAAAAATCAGATCCGTACTCAAACAGCAGGGTCTTAAAGACTTCGGCATTTGCGTGAGCGATGCCCGGTCCGATCAAGTTTTTCTTGGCGGTCTTGGCGGCCTTGGCGGTTAAATGTATTTAACATCAAGAATT